>JAFVXW010000019.1 GCA_017500935.1 Lachnospiraceae bacterium | reverse complement strand
TCCATAATCACGCCGCCATCAGGTGATGGTGAAATAAAACTGTCATGTTTTTCTGCAGTAATTCCATTCAGCGGCTGAAACCAGTGGGTATAGTGAGTAGCACCTTCAGAAACAGCCCATTCTTTCATGGCTGTTGCTACAGCATCCGCAACATCCGGATTCAGGGTTTTTCCTTCGTCTATGGTTTTACGCATTGCCTTATACACTTCTGCGGGAAGGCACGCCTTCATTTTTCTATCGTCAAATACTGAACTTCCGAAATAATCTTTTACAATTTCCATATACTGATCTCCTTCTGACAAAAAGAAAAAGACGTCTCTGAGCCCTATGCTCAAAGACGCCTTTGCCTTACGCGTTGGATTATATCCCTGCAAAATTAATTTGTCAATTATTTTTTTGTGTTTTTTCAAAAAAATCATTACATGGAATCTTGACTTTTGTAAAATTCAACGATATACTTAATTATGTTGAGCAATGGCGTTCATTTCAAGGCAGGTTATTATTGTTTTGAAGTGAGCGCTTTTTCGTTTATGGAAAGAGGTTATGTCATGATAAAGTATTCAAAAGAAGAAGTAATGCAGTTTGTTCAGGAGGAAGAAGTGAAGTTTATCCTCCTTACGTTCTGTGATGTATTTGGAAAACAGAAAAATATTACAATCATGCCGGAAGAACTTCCCCGTGCATTTGAATATGGAATTGCTTTCGACGCCTCGGCAATTGCAGGTTTTGGTGACGAGTCACGCTGTGATCTGCTGCTTCATCCCGATGCAGAAACCCTTATGCCTCTCCCATGGCGTCCTGAACACGGAAATGCAGTCCGTATGTTTACAAGTATATCCTATCCGGATGGTACACCGTTTGAATGTGATACCCGCACACTTCTTAAAAATGCAATATATGAAGCCGCAAAAGCCGGATATACCTTTGCGTTCGGTGCCGAGCAGGAGTTTTATCTTTTCAGCCTGGATGAAGAAGGAAAACCGACTAAGGTACCCCACGACGGAGCAGGATATATGGATATTGCACCCGAAGACCGCGGCGAAAACATACGCCGTGAAATCTGTCTGACATTGGAACAGATGGGAATCCGTCCTGAAAGCTCCCACCATGAATAAGGGCCCGGTCAGAATGAAATTGACTTCAGGTATTCTGATGCCCTTATGGCAGCCGATAATGCAATGACCTTCCAGACAATTGTAAAAACCATTGCCCGCCAGAACGGTCTTTTTGCAGATTTCTCTGCAAAGCCACTAGATGACCAGCCGGGGAACGGTTTCCATATCAATATGTCAGTAAAGCCAAACGAAAAAGAAGAAAATTTATATTATATGATTGCCGGAATTCTTGATAAAATTGAAGATATGACACTGTTCTTAAATCCTTCTGAGAATTCATACAGGCGATTCGGAAAGGACAAGGCTCCCGGCTATGTAACATGGTCCAAAGAGAACCGTTCACAGCTTATCAGAGTTCCTGCTGCAGTCGGGGAATACCGCCGGGCAGAACTCCGTTCTCCTGATCCGACCTCCAATCCATACCTGGCATTTGCACTTATGATTTACGCCGGACTTGAAGGTATGCAAAGCAGGCTTTCTTTGCCTTCTCCTGCAGATATTAACCTGTACAAATCTTCAGAAGAAACGCTGAAAGCTTTCAGAAAGCTTCCTTCTGATATCAGAGAGGCCCGCAGAATCGCTGCTGACAGCAGTTTTATCAGAAACCATGTGCCTGATGCTATTTTAGATATTTACTGCTGCAGATAACCTGTAATATATTTTTCCACAAAGAAGGGAGGCACAAAATGAGTTTAAAAGAGCGCGTTTACAGTGTGCTGATTGTATCAGCAGCAGAAAGCTTTACATCCTCTCTCTCTTCACTTCTTACGGAATCCAGATATATGCCGGTTCATATAGTTTCCAGTATAAGTGCTGCCAAACGTGCCATTTCGGAGCGTACCTATGATTACGTTATAATAAACTCTCCGTTGCACGATGATACTGGTGTGCGCTTTGCCATTGACACCTGCAATTGCCGCGGGACAATTGTGCTCCTGTTTGTCCGTGCAGATCTGCATGATGAAATCCACAGTAAAGTCGTCGGATATGGCGTCTTCACGCTGCAGAAGCCCACATCAAAACCGACTGTTGCCACCGCACTGAACTGGATGTCCAGCGCAAGAGAGCTTCTTCGTAAAACAGAAAAGAAAACGCTTTCAATCGAAGAAAAGATGGAAGAAATC
>JAFVXW010000018.1 GCA_017500935.1 Lachnospiraceae bacterium | reverse complement strand
GAATCCAGCTAGCCCAGTTTGTTATGTCTACGGAATGCAGAAGCGTCCGTTTGTTTTATATTATGGAGCACTAGCTCAGCCGGTAGAGCACCTGACTTTTAATCAGGTTGTCGGGGGTTCGAATCCCCCGTGCTTCAGTAGTAAAGATCCTGGATTCCTAATAATAGGAACCCAGGTTTTTTCGTTATTCAGGGAGTGGAGAAAAGTATGGAACGCGAAATAGATTTGCAAAAAGTTTCTGACGGCAGACTGTATAGTCTGCAGGATCTTGTAAAAGTCGGATGTGATGACTGCAGCGGATGCAGTGCATGCTGCAGAGGGATGGGCAGCAGTATTACACTTGATCCGTATGATATTTATCAGCTGACACAGTATACAGGCAAAGCATTTGCCCAGCTTCTGGACGAAAGCGTGGAGCTGAATGTGGCTGACGGCATCATTCTGCCTAATCTGAAGATGGCAGGAGAGCAGGAAGCCTGTGTGTATCTGAATGCGCAGGGCAGATGCAGCATTCATACCCACCGCCCCGGTATTTGCCGTTTGTTCCCTCTGGGACGTCTTTATGAAAATGGATCCTTTCAATATTTTATTCAGATTCATGAATGTACCAAGGAATCCAGAACCAAGGTCAAGGTGAAAAAATGGCTGGATATCCCCTCTGCGGCACGCTATGAGCGTTTTGTCACAGACTGGCACTATTTCCTGAAAGGGATTCAGAATAAGGCCATGGAGGAGGCCATGCAGCCTGCAGATGAGAAAAGGGCAGCCCTGTTAAAACAGGTGAACCTGTTTATCCTGCAGCAGTTTTACGTACTTCCCTATGAAACGGACAGAGATTTTTACGAACAGTTTGAAGGACGCCTGGCACAGGCAAAAGAAGCTGCGGCAGTGTATATAAATGAATAAGGATACAGACGGTATCATAAAAATGCCTTCCTGACAGACGATGGATTCACAAGTCCCTGTCTGCCGGGAAGGTTTTTTTGTGTACCCGCACCCTGTGCGGAGTGTGCACAAAACCCACACGATTTATACTTGCGCAAATCGAACATATGTACTATAATGTGAAAAGAACATATGTTTGCGAGGCGCAGTATGAATATTATGATCGGTACAGGGATGTCAGGTTCGGGACTTTCCCTGATGGAAAAACTGGAAATATTAAGCGATGCGGCCAAATACGATGTGGCGTGTACCAGCAGCGGCAGTGAGCGCAAAGGGGACGGAAAGGGCATCGGCAATGCGGTGAAGGCGGGAATTTGCCACAGCTTTTCGGCAGACGGCAGATGCATCAGTCTGCTTAAGATTTTGTTCACCAATGAATGTGTCTATGACTGTAAGTATTGTTTAAACCGCTGTTCCAACGATATTCCCCGGGCCAGTTTTACACCCGATGAGGTCTGTCGGCTGACAATAGAGTTTTACCGGCGCAATTTTATTGAAGGTCTGTTTTTAAGCTCCGGAATTCTTTATAATCCCACGTACACGATGGAGCTGATCCTGCAGACTGTATACAAGCTGCGCACAGAGTATCATTTTCAGGGGTATATTCATATCAAGGCCATTCCCGGAGCTGCGCCGGAGGTGATCCAGAGAGCCGGATTCTGGGTGGACAGAATGAGTGTGAATCTGGAGCTGCCCACAGCAGAGGGGCTGCAGCGTCTGGCGCCGAATAAGCACCGGAGAACGATTCTGGCACCGATGCGCCAGATTCAGAACGGTATAGAGGTCAGTAAGAATGAGATTGCACTTTACCGCAATGCACCGCAGTTTGTACCGGCAGGGCAGTCTACGCAGATGATCATAGGTGCCACGCCGGAGAATGATTATCAGATTCTGTCTGTTGCGGAGAGTCTGTATCAGAAATTTGCGTTAAAAAGGGTGTTTTACTCGGCGTTTGTGGCGGTGAATCAGGATAAAGAGCTGCCGGCTCTGCCCGGCGGGCCGCCCCTTTTGCGGGAACACCGTCTTTATCAGGCTGACTGGCTTTTGCGTTTTTACGGTTTTTGTGCGGACGAGCTTTTGAGTCAGGAACGCCCTGATTTTAATATTTTGCTGGATCCCAAGGCTGACTGGGCGCTGCGGCATCTGGAACAGTTCCCGGTGGAAATAAACAAAGCCTCCTATGAAACCCTTCTGCGGGTACCGGGGATCGGAGTTAAGAGTGCACGGCGGATCGTGCAGGCAAGGCGAAACGGCAGTCTGGATTTTTCCCATTTAAAGAAGATGGGTGTGGTTTTGAAGAGAGCACATTTTTTTATTCTCTGCAGCGGACGGCAGATGTACCGGGTGCGGACGGATGAGGATTTTATTACAAGACAGCTTCTGGACTGTAAGGAGAGGCTTCCTTTTGATGCAGACGGCGTGACCTATCAGCAGCTGTCTTTGTTTGACGACAGGCGGTTTATCATGGATCAGAACCGCTTTGTACAAAAGGTGATTTGAGGAAGATACATATGGCGGACGGTTACAGGGAGATCATTCTGGTATGTGAGCCTGCGCTGGAAGGGATTCTGACAGCAATTTATCAGGCTTATGAATGGAAGCTCATACAGGAGAATACAAGGATTCAGACGGGGGCAGACGATCTGAACCTGTTTGCGGATTACAGGGAGGTTTGGACACAGCCGTATAAGGCAGCGAAGGTAGCCGATACACTGATCCGGCGTTTTGGTGCCGATACCTATGAGGATATCTGTTTTGCGGCGGCTTCGGGAAGCAGTGACCGTGCCCAGGCAATTTATGAGACAGTGGTGCTGGGGCTTTCCGGTCAGGTAAAGGGGAAGCTTTTACAGGCACTGACTTATGACTGTGTACAGAGAGTGTTTGAATTGGCACGTCGGGTCCGTAAGGAGGAACACCGCATGAAAATGTTTGTCCGTTTTCGGGAATTGGAGGGCGGACTTTTGTTTTCCAGAATAGAGCCGGATGCAGATGTGACCGCGTTTGTGATGCCGCATTTTGCAGACCGGTTTCCGCTGGAGAATTTTGTGATCGCTGATACGAAAAGAGGGATTGCCGGGGTACATCCTTCGGGGAAGCCCTGGTTTCTTATGCATCTGCAGGAGTCTGAGTGTCTGGCGTTTGAAAATATGGAAGGCAGATATACGCAGCAGGAAAGGGAGATCAACCTGCTGATCCGTAGATTTACCGAAAGTATCAGCATTGAGGAAAGGGAAAACCGAAAGCTGCAGAAACATTTTATGCCGCTGAAATACCGCAGTTTTATGACGGAATGCGAAGACAGGCTGTGACGGGAAATACAGTGCGGCGTTATTGACTCTTTGACCGGAAACAGGTAGTATTTTCTTAGATGAGAGAGTGGAGGAAATACCGTGGAGGTCAGAATTTCTGTACGCCGGCTGGTGGAATTTATTTTACGGTCCGGTGATATTGACAATCGGGTAAAAGTGATGTCTGAGGATGCCATGCAGGAGGGCAGCCGGATTCACCGCATGATACAAAAGAAGATGGGTTCTTCTTATCATGCGGAGGTTGTGATGCGTCACAACTGTGAGTTTGAGGGGCTTACGATCAAAGTGGAAGGCCGTGCAGACGGTGTGATCGACGGTGACATCACACAGATTGATGAGATCAAGGGAACCTATAAGGATTTGGAGCGGATGAAAGAGCCTGTGCCGGAACATTTGGCACAGGCTAAATGTTATGCCTATATGTACGCCTATGATCACGCACAGGAGCAGATGAAGGTGCGGATGACCTACTGCAATCTGGAAACGGAACAGATCCGGTATTTTCATTATGAGTATACATTTGAGGAACTGGAGAGCTGGTTTGGGGAGCTGATCTCACAGTATGAAAAATGGGCAAGAGAAGAGATCAACTGGCGGGGGATGCGGCAGGAATCCATCCGGATGCTGCAGTTTCCTTTTGCCTACCGGGAAGGACAAAAAGAGCTTGTTACCCATGTGTATCACACGATCTGCCATAAGCGCAAGCTTTTCATAGAAGCACCTACCGGTGTGGGAAAAACGGTTTCCACACTGTTTCCGGCGATCAAAGCGATGGGGGAAGGCAAGGCTGACAGGATATTTTACCTGACTGCCAAGACGATTACGGCCTCCGTGGCGGAAAAAACCTATGAAATATTAAAAAATCAAGGACTTTTTATAAAAAATGTAACTCTTACGGCCCGTGAGAAGATATGCTTTATAGAGGAGACTTTATGCAATCCTGAACACTGTCCGTATGCCAAAGGACATTATGACCGGATCAACGATGCAGTCTTTGATCTTTTGACACATGAACAGAGTTACAGCAGAGAGAAAATTGAAAGTTATGCCAGAAAGCATCAGGTATGTCCTTTTGAAATGTCTTTGGACATGAGTCTGTTTGCCGACGGCATCATATGCGATTACAATTACCTGTTCGATCCGCATGTTTACCTGAAACGTTTTTTTGCGGACAGTACACGTAAGGAAAACTATCTTTTTTTGGTAGATGAGGCACACAATCTGCTGGAAAGAGGCAGGGATATGTACAGTGCTGTTTTGTACAAGGAAGATTTTCTGGAACTGAAACGGATCGTAAAGGCGGTGGAGCCGCATATGGAAAAACAGCTGGAAAAATGCAACAGGGCACTTCTGGAAATGAAAAGGGAGTGCGAAAATTATCAGCTGGTGGACATGATCGATTCTTTTGTGCAGGCATTGGCCCGATTATCCGGAACGATGGAAGAATATCTGGAGAATCATACCGATAATCCTGTGCGGCAGGCGATTTTGGAGTTTTATTTTCAGGTTTCTCATTTTCTGATGATTTATGAATTGGTGGATGATCACTATGTGATGTATACACAGCTGGAAGAAGACGGCCGTTTTTTCCTGAAACTGTTTTGTGTGGACCCTTCAAGAAATCTGCAGCAATGCATGGGCAGAGGGGTAAGCACGATCCTGTTTTCGGCAACGCTGCTTCCGATTCAGTATTATAAGAAACTGTTGGGCGGGGAAGCACAGGATTTTGAAGTATATGCCAGATCTACTTTCGATCCCAAGCGTAAAGCTCTGTTTCTGGCAGAGGATGTGACAAGTAAATATACAAGGCGTTCCGAAACGGAGTATTACAGGATTGCCGCCTATATTCATGAAATTACATCCAGGCGTCATGGAAATTATATGATATTTTTTCCATCCCATGCGTTTTTGTCAACAGTCTTTGAGATCTATGAAAAATATTTTCTGGATCCGGATCAGGCGGAATGTCTTTTGCAGCAGGAATTTATGAGTGAGGAGGAACGGGAAAGCTTTCTGCATCGCTTTGAAGGAAACAGCGGATGCTGTCTGGAAGAGATCATTCAGATGGATATCGAGTTTGAAGAAGAAAAGAGTCTGATCGGGTTTTGTGTTCTTGGCGGTATTTTCAGCGAAGGAATCGACCTTAAAAATGACAGTCTGATTGGGGCTGTTATCGTGGGAACCGGGCTTCCGCAGGTATGCAATGAACGTGAAATCTTAAAACAGTATTTTTCAAAAGAAGGAGAAGACGGATTTGATTATGCGTATCGTTATCCGGGCATGAACAAGGTACTGCAGGCCGCCGGACGTGTGATTCGTACCGCCGAGGATATCGGAATTGTTGCGCTGTTGGACGAGCGATTCTTAAACAGAACCTATCTGAAACTGTTTCCAAGAGAGTGGCAAAGCTTTGAAGTGGTCTCAAAAAAATCGGTGGGACTGCGTGTGGAGAAGTTCTGGAACGATTGGCTGTAAATGTGGATAAAAAGTTATGTCACCGGAGCTTATACGTGGATAAGTAACGAAGATTCATAAAAATGACACGCAGTTTTCGGAAAATGACACGCAAATCTGGGGATAATGACACACGAATATGTGGATAACGCTGTGGAAATTGGGGATTTGTCAGAAAATTTGTGTTATTTTTTGATAAGAAAAGCGAGGTGTTCGAAATGCATGGAAATATTCGGTTTATAGTAAAAAAACTAAACCGGTCAATGAAATTATGTAAACAAAATAATTAAAAACTTTTGAAATCATAACCAATAGCGTTATTTTTACAATAAATACTCTGTATTGGTTGCTCTAATTATTGCCAGAATATCAGTAAAATAAAGATATCAGACTGATTTGGGAGAAAAGAGCATATGGCAGAGGATTTATTTGTTGAAATTGGCGAACGGCTTCGTAAACGCCGCAGGGAGATGGGGCTGACACAGAGGCAGGCCGCTAAGCTTTTGGGGATTTCTGCAACCTATTATGGGGAAATTGAGCGGGGTATCCGAAAGATTACAGTTGACAGAGTGCTTACGATCTATCAGGGGATGGGACTGGATCCTACCTACCTGTTAACCGGTGAGGAGCTGTCAGAAGAAGTTTTAGAAGATATTTTCCGCGAGATTCCCAGGGCAAAAGAGCCGATCGTTGAACAGATCATGCATTTTATGGCCCTTTTGTACCGATGACAAAGCATTCATAAGGAATGAGCGGAGCAGACGAAATGTATAAGGATTTTGAAGACGTTTATAACAGTCATTATCAGCTAGTGTATCGTTTTGTCAGACGCATGATCAGAAACAATGATGCGGCTGTGGATGATGTTGTACAGGATGTATTCTATATTACATATGCAAAATGGGAAGCCGTAAAACATCATCCGAATGTTCCCGGATTTTTGGTCGTTGTTGCGCGCTACAGAGTTAAGAAGTGGTATGAGCAGCAGAGCAAACTCTGTGTGAACGAAGAAAGTGTACTGGAATTTCTGGAGAGTGAGTATGGCGGGATTTCTGACGGTTATATTGCAGGAAATACCGCAGGGACTCTGAACCTGGCGGAGGAGACCAATCCTTACAGCATGGTGGATCTGTATGCGACGATGGAAAAAGTATTGACGCACAAAGAAATACAGATTTTGCGGCAGTTTTATGAGTATGGTTATACAGGCGCCGAGATGGCCGAACAACTGGGAATTACGGAGTCCTGTTTTAAAGTACGTCTTCTTCGGATGAAGGAAAAGTTAAAGCAGAGCCTGAAAGGGTTTAACCCTCTGCTTGGTCTGCTTCCGGTGCTGGTTTCGTGGAAGTGGCTTTAAAGCAGATGATGTTGACGAGCAGATATGACAGGAAAAGAAAAAGGATGAGGTCCTCTTACAAGGGCTTCATCCTTTTTGTTGTGTACTTTTTTCTTACAGGCTGTTTTTAGTTAAAGTAATTCTCGTAGTGGAGGGTGATAAAGGAAAGCAGGCCGCCCCAATGGTAGAAACGGTCACTGTTTGCAACACCGCAGCCGTCACCGGTATCACCGTCATAGTTTTCATGAACATGTCCCATTTCCAGCCATTCTTTTAAGATCAGCTTTTCGGATTTTTCAGAGAGATCCTTAACTGCCTGTGCTACAAGTTCGCTTTCGGAAGCATATTCAGAAAGTGCCATGTATACAAGATAATTCATGGGAGCCCAGATACGGCCGCGCCAGTAGTCCTGATCGGGATAAGCAGGGTCGTTTCTTGCGATCGCGGGCATGATGTAATCGCCCCAGAATTCCTGCGGATTGTAGAAATGATCTTTGACGATTCTTTCCGCATGTTCTTTGCCGGCTTTTTTGCTGAAAAGTGCGTGGAAGTGGAAGGGGGAAATGCGGTACTGGAAAGCACCGGTGTCTTCCCTGCGGCACAGATACATGCCAAAGTCATCTTCCCAGAGTGTTTCGAGTTTGTCTTCCAGTGTATGTGCACGGTCAAGCAAAAGTGCTGCTTTGTCGGCATAACCAAGGATCGCAGCAATCTCTGCCAGACTGTAACAGTCCTTGATGTAAAGACCGGTCAGGCCCACATCTTCCAGAAGCAGGATACAGCGTTCGGTATCAAAGGGCATGTCATCAAACATGGGGGAGTTGTCCAGACCGGATTCATAGGCAGCGGCACGGAATTTGCCGACACCCTGGGTTTCCAGCACATGGCCGGTCACACCCTTGTAAGGGTTGCTTCCCCAGGCAAGCAGGCCGTTTTTGCCGGTACGTTTTTTCATAAACCATTCATTCCAGGTAAACAGATCCTCAAAAACCTCTTCCAAAAACCATTTTTCCTGGTATTTTTTATAAATTTCCAGACAGGTCATGGAACCGACGGGGGGCTGGGAACGGTCAAAGCTTTTTACATTGTTCTGTGCGGTATAGTTTGGAACAAAACCGCAGCCTCTTAAAGTGCGGGTGATGGCGATGGCATTGCAGTATGCCAGTTCCTTGTTGTCCAGAGCCTGCATCAGGGCACCGAAATAGGTATCCCAGCAAAACAGTACGTAGCCGCCCCAGCTATTATTCCAGATACGGCTTACTGTGGTGGTGGGGAAGCCGTATTCGGGATTGTAAATGGTATCCCAGGCCTGGCAGGTCTGCATCGCATTGTAGGTTTCTGCAAATTTACCGTATTTGTTCATGTTGTCGGCCCATTTTTGTTTCTGGGCAGCGCAGATTTTTCGGATTTCTTCCAGGGTTCTTGCCTTGCCGGTACTGATACCGATGGGCTCAGAGAGGGCAGCGGAAAGATAAGGGGTATTGCACCAGGTAAAATACTCGATATTTTCGGGAGCAGTCATCTGGACGGTAATGGCGGTGTCATCCTTTTGCAGAGTGAGAGTGCTGTCTTTTTTGGTCAGAATGGCGCTGCTGTTCCAGAGGCTTATGCTTTCCACGATCAGAGTGGGTGCCTTGGGGGGAAGCTTAACGGGGGTTACGATCACAACCTGATCGCCGTCTGCGCAGGCAGTTTCCACGGTGATCTCGATGTCCAGCCATTCCAGACGGGAAAAGGTGTAGCTGTTGTCATAGGCATGGGCATAGGGGGTGACAATGCCGTCCTCCGGTTCGCTTCCGATCAGTGCGGTGGGCAGGCTCTTTTCGTACTTGTAGTCTTTCAGACCAAGTTTAAAGCCCATTTTTTCAGGCATGTGCACATAGGAAAAAACACTGGCGTTGTTCCATGTCTGCCATCCCTGATTGATATTTTTCTGTAATTGTTCAAAAGGTGTCATGATTGCCTCCTTTGTCTGTGGTCTGTCTGCACAGACGCTGTTTCATGATATCAGTATAATATAAAAATGAAATCGTGGAAACAGATATTTGAGATTTGTGATGCGGAAACGGGAAAAATCTGCTATAATCTAAAGAAATATTTATCGTGATCTTTAAACAGGAGGATATGATCATGCTTAACAAAATACAGGCATTTATTGATGCCCATGAACAGGAAATGCTGGAAGATGCAATGGAACTGATCAGAATCAACAGTGAACGTATGCCCGCTCAGCCCGGCATGCCCTTTGGCGAAGGCAATGCAAAGGTTTTGGCAAAGGGAATGGAGATTCTTGAAAAACGCGGCTTTGCTGCAAAAAATTATGACAATTATGTAGTGACCGCTGATTTAAATGACAAGCCTTCCAGACTGGATGTGCTGGCGCATCTGGATGTAGTGCCCGCAGGTGAGGGCTTTACCGTGTGCGAACCTTTTGCACCGGTTGTAAAAGACGGAAAACTTTACGGCAGAGGTTCCGCAGATGACAAGGGTCCTGCAGTTGCTGCTTTATATGCGATGATGGCAGTCAGAGAACTGGGCGCAGAGCTTTCCGGCAACTGCCGTCTGATCTGGGGTTCCGATGAAGAATGCGGCAGCTCTGATATCCGCTATTATTACGGCATTGAAAAACATGCGCCCATGACCGTTTCTCCCGATGCGGATTTCCCGCTGATCCATATTGAAAAAGGTTCTCTTGGCATGCGTTTTGCAGCAAAGACCAATGCGACAGAAGGTGTGCGTCTGGTTTATTCCCAGGTTGGCACCAAGAGAAACGTCGTTCCCGGCAAGGCAGCTGTTGTGATCGCAGGTATGGAGTTTGCGCAGCTGAATGCAGTGGCACAGACAGCAGCAGAGCGCACAGGTACACAGGCGGTGCTGACTGAGCAGGAAAACGGCATTCAGGTACTGTTTGTAGGTGAATCCTGTCACGCAGCATCTCCCGAAAAAGGCAACAACGCACTGACTGCAATGCTTTCTTTCCTGGGTGATGTGCCTTTTGCAGATGCAAAGCAGAAAAAACTGTTTGAAAACCTGACAAAGCTGTATCCTCACGGCGATTACTACGGAAAAGCACTGAATGTGGCTCATGAAGACGAATCCGGCAGACTTACTCTGTGTCTGACCATTTTCGCCTATGACGGAGAGACTGTCTGCGCAGAATTTGATTCCCGTGTACCTGTTTGCGGCACAAAAGAAAATACCCTTGATGTGATCTGGGCGCAGATGGTGGAAGCCGGTTTTACACCGGAGCCCTGCGGAATGAATCCCGCTCATTATGTGCCTAAGGATTCTGAATTTGTAAAGACTCTGCTTTCCTGCTACAAGGATGTTACCGGCATCGACGGTGAACCCATTGCCATCGGCGGCGGTACCTATGTACATCACATCGAAAACGGTGTGGCATTTGGATGTGCAGATCCTGCAGTGGACAACCGTATGCACGGTGCAGATGAATTTATGTCTGTGGAACAGATGAAAAAGAGTGCAGCGATCTATGCGATGGCAATTTTAAAACTGTGTAAATAAACCATCCGGTATAGCTGTCTGAAAACGGAATATCAATAAGAATTACCGGCAGGAGCGGCGAGTGTTATGAAACTTGGCTGCTCCTGTCTTTTTCTTAATCAGAAATTAGCGGAGGAAATGATAGAATAAAACTGCATATATTAACGTTGTGACAGATATGTGAAAACGTTATCGGGAGGTTTTTATGGATTTATCATTTTCTCATTTCTGGGGACAGATGATGGACAATCCGCTGCTTATGTTGGCTGTACTTCTGACACTGGGCGTTATTTTGGTAAATGGATGGACAGATGCGCCCAATGCCATTGCAACCTGTGTTGTGACAAGATCTATGTCGGTGCGCAGGATGGTCAGAAATTTATGGGTGTTATTTTGCTGAGTCTTTTTCTGGTCAATGGGCAGAGTACCGGACAGGCTGTGCAGATGCCGGTCTGGATCATGGCTTTGTGTTCTGTCATCATGGGCGTGGGAACTTCCATCGGCGGAAAAAAAGATCATTGCTGGAAAAAATGCACACGTATGAACATGACGCAGACACTAAAAAGCATGAAATGACTAAGGCGCTGGCAAAGGCATTTGTGACTCCCATTGATCGCGAAGATCTGGCAGTGATCAGCCAGAATATCGACGAGGTCTGCGACTGTATCGAGGAGGTGCTGCAGCGGTTTTATGTGGACCAGATTCAGATCATCACTCCCGAAGCCATCAAATTTGCAGAACGCATCGTAAGCTGTTGCGTGCTGATGAGAGATATGCTGGTTGAGCTTGCCAACTTCAAAAAACCCCAGAAGCTGCATTCCATGATCATTGAATTAAGCCATATGGAAGAAATCTGCGACAAGCTTTATCTGGAAGCAACCCTGCGTGTGCGTGAACACTGCAGCGATGTGCTGGATATCATTTCCTGGAGAGAAATTTATGACCGCATGGAAAGCTGCGCGGATGCCTGCGAGCATGTGGGTGACTCCATCGAGATGATCGTGATGAAGAATACCTGATGAAAAATAATGGATGAAAAATGCGGAATGCCGCCTAACGGGAATGTCGGGCGGTGTTTTTTTATACGTACCCGCGTACAGGATGTATATATTTTTATATGCAGTAACGTAATTACGTTTTGAAATTAACTTGTGATTGATATTGCAATTCCTGCTTTTGGGTGTTATGATAAACATAAGCATAACGTTCCTATTTCTATGAGAGATTCTAAGGTCTGTTTTTCAGTAACTCTTATGCTTACCATTCACATTTTAACCGGCAGAAGAGGCTGAAGATGGAGAGAGCAGTTCTTTTCTGCTGTAACTGATGCAATATTGCTGCATCAGCCGGCGTTTTACGCAGAAAGGAGCTGACGATTGAATCAAAATCAGCAACAGGAGCTTTCTTCGCATACCCTCTCCGTTATGCGAAAACACAAAGATACGGTCTTTCGTCTTTTGTTCAATGATCCAAAAGAGCTTTTACAGCTTTATAATGCCTTGAACAACACCAATTACACAGATGAAAGTGTTTTGCAGGTCAAAACTTTGGAGCATGCCATCTATATGGGTGTCAAGGATGATGTGGCATTTATTCTGGATTCCAGGCTGCATATTTATGAACAGCAGGCATCGTTTAATCCGAATATGCCACTTCGTGATCTGGTGTATATTGCCACACATTATACGGAATATATCAGAGACAAATCCATATACTCCACCCGATTGGTGAAAATCCCTGCCCCGCGTTTTGTTGTATTTTATAACGGAACCCAGAAACAGCCTGAGCGTATGATCCAAAAACTTTCGGATGCCTTTTCTGTTCCGGACCAGGACCCCCAACTGGAACTAAAGGTTTTGATGCTGAATATCAACAAAGGGTGTAACGTGGAACTGATGTCCAAATGCAAAACACTTCGTGAGTATTGTTTATTTGTGCAAACTGTGCGGGACTATACCCAGACCAATCCGGTTGAGGAGGCAGTGCATCTGGCTGTAGAAGATTGTATCCATAATGATATTTTACGGGATTTTCTTTTGTCCCAGAAAGCAAAGGTGATCCAAATGGCTATTTACGAATTTGATGTGGAAACAGAAATCAGAAAACTGCGGGAAAGTGAATTCCAGTATGGCGTTGATACCGGACGTGAGGAGGGGCTTATTGCTGGACGTGCAGAAGGTCAAATCATTGGAACAATCCAAACCTGCAGGGAGCTTGGTCTTACCAAAGAACAGACTATGGCGTATCTTCTGAAAAATACTTCTGTTACGCAGAAAGAAGCAGAACATTATTTGGAAACTTATTGGCAGTAATTTTATAATATGTACCGGGATAGTGAGAGGATGATGGAAAAGGAGCTTTGCGGCTCCTTTTTTGGTGAAACAACCGGCAGTTTCAAAAAGGTAAACATAGCCTACAGTGTGCGAAAGACATGTCTGTGTTATATTGAACCTGTAAGGTACCTTAACATATTTTAGGAGGAAGATTGAATATGACAATAGGGGCGAACGTTAAGAGATTGCGACAGAATAAGGGTGTCACACAGGAAATGTTAGGGGAAGTATTGGGAATATCAGGTCAGGCTGTCAGCAAGTGGGAAAATGAATCTGCACTGCCGGATATTATGATTTTGCCGAAACTTGCCGATTATTTTGGCATAAGCATTGATGAGCTCATGGGATATAAGTTGAATGCACTTACTTACAAAGAAAAGTTTATCAGATTTATGGTGGGAAACGGTATTTTGGAGTTTGGAGAATTTGAACTGAAAAATGGACAGAAGAAAAATTATTATCTGAACACAGAGAAATTCAGTACAAATGCACAGATTGCCAAAATTGGTGAGTTTTTTGCTGATTGTATCAGAGAAAATAGATTGGAATTTGACGCGATCGTGGGGTTTGCATATCATGGAATTGCATTTTCTGCGGCAGCGGCCTGTTCTTTGTATAACAAGTATGGTGTGACAGCAGACTTTTGTTATGACAGAGAAGTGGCGGACAGACAGGGACGTATTTTATGCGGTCATACATTGAAGGACGGTGAAAGAGTTGTGATTGTGGACGATCTCATTACTACCGGGCAGACAATATGTAAGAGGATTGAACGCCTGAAGGAAATCGCTGACATTGAAGTGGCGGGGATTTTGGTCATTGCTGATTTTACCAATGAGGAAGCCAGAAAGCAGAATCTGGGTGCAAAGATGCTGGAAGAGAAGTTTGGGACGAAAGTATATACGATTATTACAGATAAAGATGTAAGTTAAGCTCAACCCCTGGTAGAACCCTTCCATATTTTTAAACTCCCCGGTTATTGGCATAACTTTCGTTTTTCAATATACTGATCTTGGGAGGTACACAAAAATGAATCTGGGATCAATGATTTTACATAAAAGAAAAGCACTTGGCTACACACAGCAGACATTGGCAGATAAACTGCATGTTTCCTTTCAGGCTGTGTCGAAGTGGGAGAACGGTACAGCGTGTCCTGAGATAGAATTGCTTCCGGCAATTGCCGCAATCCTGGGAACCAGCGTGGATGCGCTCCTTGGATATCGTTCCGCAGTGGTGACGGATTATGAAAAAAGATATCAGTCAGAGGAATATTATTGGGGAATCGTTCCAAACAGCTTATGTTATGAAATCATGAAGCTGAGGCCGCCGGTTAAGCCTTTAAAAGTTCTGGATATGGGATGCGGTGAAGGCAAAGATGCAGTTTTTCTTGCCAAAAACGGATATCTTGTATCGGCCTTTGATGTGTCGGATTCCGGTCTTGAAAAGGGAAAAAGGTTAGCTGAAAAATGCGGAACTTACGTGGATTTTTTCAGGGCAAACATATTGGATTACAGGCTGTCTGAAAAGTTTGATATTATTTTCAGCAGCGGTGTCTTTCATTATATTACTCCGGATATAAGGGCAGAACTTACAGAAAATCTGAAAACGCATACCAATGAAAGGGGGATTCATGCGATAAATGTGTTTGTGGAAAAGCCGTTTATCGCACAGTCACCGGATGAAGAGGTAACCGGCAGATATCCGTGGAAATCGGGAGAACTTTTCATGTGTTATCATGATTGGCTGTTGAGAAAAACGGAAGAAGTGATTTTTGACTGTAATAGCGGCAACATACCGCATCAGCATTGTATGGATATTCTGCTTGCAGAGAAAATAAAATAAATACAAATGTGTCATACTGGTAAAGCCGCCAAACACCAGCGGCTTTACTTTTTTTTAATAATTCCGTTAGCACTCATCTCTTGACAGTGCTAACAACGAGTGCTATATTGTTCCCAGATAACAAATGTTATAGTGATAATAGAACATAAAAGTTCAGAAACGGAGGAATTGTATGAATATTTCCAAATTTACGCAGAAATCCATGGAAGCCGTACAGGGCTGCGAAAAGCTGGCTTACGAGTACGGCAATCAGGAAATTGAGCAGGAGCATCTGCTGTACAGCCTTCTGACAATAGAAGACAGCCTGATCTTAAAGCTTATCGAGAAGATGGAGATCCAGAAGGAGCATTTTGTGCGCAGGGCACAGGCTGCACTTGAGAAGCGTGTGAAGGTGCAGGGCGGTCAGATTTTTATCGGCAAGGATTTGAATCAGGTACTGATCCATGCAGAGGATGAGGCAAAGCAGATGGGTGACGAATATGTGTCCGTAGAGCATCTGTTTCTTTCCATGCTGCATCATCCCAACAAGGAACTGAAAGCAATCTTTGCAGAGTATGGCATTACCAGAGAGCGCTTTTTACAGGCGTTGTCCACCGTGCGCGGCAATCAGCGCGTGACCAGCGACAATCCCGAGGCGACTTATGATACACTGGAAAAATACGGTCAGGATCTGGTGGAGCGTGCGAGAGCCCAGAAGCTGGACCCGGTAATCGGCAGAGATGCAGAGATCCGCAATGTGATCCGGATTTTGTCCAGAAAGACCAAAAATAATCCGGTGCTCATCGGTGAGCCCGGTGTCGGCAAGACTGCGGTTGTGGAAGGACTGGCACAGCGTATCGTGCGCGGAGATGTGCCGCAGGGCTTAAAGGATAAGAAGATTTTTTCTCTGGATATGGGCGCGCTGGTGGCAGGCGCCAAGTATCGTGGCGAATTTGAGGAACGTTTAAAAGCGGTGCTTGAGGATGTCAAAAAAAGTGACGGCCAGATCATTCTTTTCATCGACGAGCTGCACACCATTGTGGGTGCAGGCAAAACCGACGGTGCCATGGATGCCGGCAATCTGTTGAAGCCCATGCTGGCAAGGGGCGAGCTGCATTGTGTGGGTGCGACCACGCTGGATGAATACCGTAAATATATTGAAAAAGATGCCGCGCTGGAACGCCGTTTTCAGCCGGTGCTGGTGGATGAACCTACCGTAGAGGATACTATTTCTATCCTGCGCGGTTTAAAAGACCGTTACGAAGTCTACCATGGCGTGAAAATTCTGGACAATGCGCTGGTGAGTGCGGCGATCCTTTCCAACCGCTATATTTCAGACAGATTTCTGCCGGACAAAGCGATCGATCTGGTGGATGAGGCCTGTGCGCTGATCAAGACGGAGCTGGATTCCATGCCCACCGAACTGGATGAGCTGCAGCGCCGGATCATGCAGATGGAGATTGAAGAGGCTGCTTTGAAAAAAGAAGAGGATCAGTTAAGCCGCGAGCGTCTGGAGGCACTGCAGAAGGAACTGGCAGAGTTAAAATCCGATTTCAATACCCAAAAAGCCCAGTGGGACAATGAGAAAAAGAGCGTGGAGCGCCTGTCTCATCTGCGTGAGGAGATTGAGGCGGTCAACAGTCAGATTCAGATCGCCCAGCAGGAAGGCAATCTGGAAAAGGCAGCAGAGCTGGCCTATGGAAAGCTGCCCGGTTTAAAGCAGCAGCTGGAGATTGAAGAACAGAATGTGAAAAAAGAGGATCGCTCTTTGGTGCATGAGGCGGTGACTGATGAAGAAATCGCCAAAATCATTTCCAGATGGACCGGTATTCCGGTTTCCAAGCTGACAGAGAGCGAGCGGAGCAAAACCTTACATTTGGATGAAGAGCTGCATCACCGTGTCATCGGACAGGATGAGGGCGTAACCAAGGTGACGGAAGCCATTATCCGTTCCAAAGCAGGAATTAAAGATCCTACAAAGCCCATCGGTTCCTTCCTGTTTTTGGGTCCCACCGGTGTGGGCAAGACCGAGCTTGCAAAAGCACTGGCAGCATCCTTGTTCGACGATGAAAACAATATGGTTCGTATCGACATGAGTGAGTACATGGAGAAGTATTCTGTATCCAGACTCATCGGAGCGCCTCCCGGATACGTTGGATATGAGGAAGGTGGTCAGCTGACAGAGGCTGTCCGCAGAAAACCCTATTCCGTTGTTTTGTTTGACGAGATTGAAAAAGCCCATCCCGATGTGTTCAATGTACTTTTACAGGTGCTGGATGACGGCCGTATCACGGATTCCCAGGGCAGAACGGTGGATTTTAAAAACACCATCCTGATCATGACAAGCAACATCGGCGCACATTATCTGCTGGACGGCATTGACGCGGAGGGAAATATCAGACCGGAAGCGGAAAATATGGTGATGGGTGAGCTGAGAAGCCATTTCAGACCGGAATTTTTAAACCGTCTGGATGAGACGATTCTGTTTAAACCTTTGACGAAGGACAATATCAGTGGTATCATTCACTTAATTATTGCGGATTTGAACCGCCGTCTGGAGGACAGACAGCTGCGCATTGAACTGACGCCTGAAGCACAGGCACACGTGGTAGAGCAGGCGTATGATCCTGTTTATGGTGCCCGCCCCTTAAAGCGTTATGTTCAGAAATATGTGGAGACTCTTTCTGCCAGACTGATCCTTTCTGATCAGGTGCAGATGGGTGACACGATTCTGATCACAGCAGAAAACGGTATACTTGCCGCAAAAAGAAAATAAGATCACCTATCCCCCGGTGGAAACTAATGTCCATCGGGGGTAACATTATGTAAAATGGAGGATATGATTATGATACCCAAGGACCCTGTAATGCTTTTAAGCTTTTTGAATCTGAAGCTGCGCGACTATTACAAAGATCTTGATGCCCTGTGCGATGACCTGGATGTGGACAAGCAGGAGATCACAGACAAGCTTGCGGGCATAAATTATTATTATGATGCCGCCAGAAATCAGTTTGTTTAAGGAATTTTCAAAAATCCCTTGACCTTTCCCTTGGTGGAAGGTGTAGCGTTAAGGTACAACAACAGCAAAACAGTGTGTATCTGAAAAGGAAGGGCAGCAATGAAGATTAATGAAGCGGAAAGGCTGGCGGGTATTACCAAAAAGAATATTCGTTTTTATGAAAAAGAAGGACTGTTAAATCCCGGAAGAAGTCTGGAAAACGGATATCGGGATTATCTGCCGGAGGATGTGGAAACATTAAAGAAAATCCGTCTGCTTCGCAGACTCTCCGTGCCGATTGAGGAAATACGCAGAATACAGAGCGGTTCCATTACCATGGAAGCAGCACTGGAGCGTCACATGATCCTTTTGCAGGATCAAAGCAAAAGCCTTGACAATATGCGTATGACCTGCGCAAAGCTTGTGGACAGCAATGTAACCTATCCCGGCATAGATACTGATCTGTGGTTGTCTGAGATTGACAGAATGGAAAGTGAGGGGATGCGTTTTATGGATGTAAAGCAGCAGGACAAAAAGAAAAAAAAGAGCGGTTTGATGATCTCAGCAGTGGTTTTCTGCGGATTGATGATCATGGTTTCGGTGTTGTTGATATGGGCGTTTCGTACAGATCCTGCCGGTGCACCGCCGCTGCCGATCTTTCTGGTTCTTGTGGCAATTCCGCTGGTGTTTGCCGCAGGCGCGATCGCGGCACTGATGCAGAGAATGAAAGAAATTGATGGAGGGGAAGAAGATGCTGCTTCTAAATATTGATCATATTCCGGGTAAGGAAATGGAAGCTCTTGGATTGGTAAAGGGAAATGTGGTATATTCCAAAAATTTTGGAAAGGATTTCATGGCTGCCATGAAGACTCTGGTGGGCGGCGAGGTCTCAGATTATACAGAGATGCTCAACGAAGCAAGAGCCATTGCGGTAAAGCGTATGGTGGATGAGGCGCAGAAGTTGGGGGCAGATGCCATCGTAAATATCCGTTATGCATCGGCATCTGTTATGCAGAGCGCAGCAGAGTGCATCGCATACGGCACTGCGGTAAAAATCAAATAAACAAAAGTGGTTTGGGGGCTGTCACAGATAATCTGCGGCAGCTTCTCTTGTATTATTGTCTGAAATTCTTTATACTAAAAGAAAAATAGCTCACAAGGAGGCAGCTTATGAATCATCCGCTTTCCGATTTCCTTCCTGTAAAACCTGCGGATACTGTTATTCTGGATACGGATATCTGTACGGACTGTGATGACTGCGGCGCGCTGGCAGTCCTGTTTTATTACTGCAAAAAAAACAATATCAAAATCGGTGCTGTGATCAATGACATTGACAATCTTTACGGATGTGGTGCCATTGATGCGATCGCATCTTATTATGGCATGGAGGTTTCCATCGGTATGACGACAGATAAGGGCTTTCAGTCAGAACCTGAAAGCAGATACAGCCGTCAGATTTCAGAACAGTTCTCTGAAAATTTCAGAAACGGTACCCTGACTGTCCGTCCGGCGCTGGACTTATACCGCGAAGTGCTGCAGAATGCCGCTGAGAAAAGCGTTGTTATCATTACAGTCGGATTTTTGAATACTGCGGCAGAGATTTTTGCAGCAGAGCCGGAGCTTTTTACTTCCAAAGTACGCTGTGTTGTTTCCATGGCAGGTGATTTTGCAGACTTTACGCATCCGGAATTTAATATTGCCATGCAGATTCCTGCTGCGCAGACTTTTTATAATCATTGTCCTGTGCCGGTATATTTCCATGGCTTCGAGATCGGTGTCAGCTTCCAGACCGGTTTTGCGGAACTGGATCCTGAAAATCCCGTTTCTGTTGCCTATGAACTGCACAATCATGGACACAATGCCAGCTTTGACCCTGCGGCAGTGGATTTTGCATTCCGTGGTGTCTGCAATGACTGGGCCCTTTCTGAACCTGTCTGTGTACAGGTAAATGATGATGGGACCGTGTCCTGTCAGCCGGATGAAAATGCACTTCGGACTTACATAAAGTTTGCGGATGAAGAGGCCCGTGAACGTGTGCGCATTCTTCTGGATGAGATTTACGCTGCACCTGTCAGATAATATTTTGATATGGATGCCGCCGTCAGGCGGTATGTGAATCGGAAAAGAACTCCTGCTTTGCATCTTCGCGATCGGAAGCAGGAGTTTCTTTATGCGCGCACTTTTTTACAGTAAAACCATATAATGGTAGAAAGCAGGAAAAAGGAAGCTCGAAATTGGTAAAAGGCAGTATTTTCTGGCGCTTATTGATCACAGTCCTGCTGCTTATATTAATAGGGGGATTTTCACTGCAGCAAAAAACAGAATACGGCGGCAGTGCTGCTGCAGAGGAGCTACAACCGGCGGTTTCTGTGGTGTCTGCTTATTTTTCTTCCGGTGCTTTGCCCACTGCCGGTAAAATTGCGCTGACCTTTGATGACGGACCTTCTGCTGTCTATACTCCGAAGCTTTTGGAGGGCTTAAAGGAGCGGGGCGTAAAAGCCACTTTTTTTATTACCGGAAAAAATGCGGAAAGGTTTCCGGAACTGGTAAAACAGATGCATGAGGAGGGTCATCTGATCGGCAATCACACCTATAGTCATCTGCAGCTGACCAAAAGCAACCGGGATAAATTTCAGGAGGAACTGGTCAGAACCGGCGAGATCATCAGCGGTATTACCGGGGAAGAAGTGGTTTATGTGCGCCCGCCTTACGGAAGCTGGGATAAGAGTTTTGAAAAAGAGTTAAATCTGTTGCCTGTTTTATGGACCATCGACCCTTTGGACTGGTGCACACAAAATGCTTCAGAAGTGGTAAAAAAAGTGATATCCAGGGCAAAGGAAAATGCCGTGATCCTTTTGCATGATGAGTATGCCTCTTCGGTGGCGGCGGCTTTGCAGATCGTGGATGAGCTGCAGAAAAAAGGGTATGAATTTGTAACGGTGGAAGAGATTCTGTTTGATTGAAAAATCAGAACATATGTGCTATACTGATAGAAAGCATCGGGCGCAGAGGGCACCCGATGAATAGAGGTGTACGTTGCGCTGAGCATTTCGGGGAGGTTACCTATGGAAAATATCAGAATCGGTTTTGTCGGTCTGGGCGGACGTGGTCAGGGATTGTTAAAAGATGTGGTTTTGGCACAGGGCGAGCAGGTAGTGGCTGTCTGTGATGAATATGAGGACAGAGCGCAGGCCGGGGCGCAGCATGTCATGGACGCAGGGCAGGCAAAACCGGCGGTTTACCTAAATTATAAAGATATGATACAGGATGAGAATGTCAACACGGTGATCATCGCGACAGCATGGGAAAGCCATGCAGAAATCGCGGTTGCTGCCATGCGTGCAGGCAAGGCCACGGCAGTGGAGGTTGGCGGTGCATACACCGTGGAGCAGTGCTGGGATCTTGTGAATGCGTATGAAGAAAGCGGTTCTCCTTTTATGTTTCTGGAAAACTGCTGCTTTGGCAGACGGGAAATGATGGTTTTAAACATGGCGCAGCAGGGAGTTTTAGGACAGATCGTGCACTGCGTGGGCGGTTATCATCATGATCTGCGCTATGAGATTTCCTACGGCAGGGAGAACAGACACTACAGACTGCGCAATT
The DNA here is from genome assembly GCA_017500935.1 of Lachnospiraceae bacterium. Lineage (GTDB taxonomy): Bacteria > Bacillota > Clostridia > Lachnospirales > Lachnospiraceae > Gallintestinimicrobium. The sequence continues at coordinate 78,747 of JAFVXW010000018.1, read as the reverse complement.
ATCTGAGCAGAAACTGTGAAAATTATCCCACCCATGAATTGGGGCCGATCGCGAAGATTTTAAAGATCAACCGCGGCAACCGTATGCTGACTTTGACTTCTGTTGCTTCCAAAGCAGCCGGTCTGCAGGAATATGTGAAGAAAAACAAGCCCGATGACGAATTTTTAAAGGATAAAACCTTTGCCCAGGGCGATGTGGTCACCACTGTGATCAAGTGCGCGGGCGGCGAGACGATTCTTTTGAATCTGGATACCACACTGCCCCGTTTTACAGCCGCAATTTTACGGTGAGAGGCACAAAGGGTATGTATGAGGAGGCAACCGATTCTGTTTTTCTGGACAGAGCAGAAGACATTGCCCATGATTTTGACTGGAAAAAATCCTGCGCAGGCAATGCGTCTGTTTATGAGGAAGAATATGACCATCCTGTCTGGAAGCGCTACATTGAGGATGGTATAAAGGGCGGCCATGACGGTATGGACTGGCTGGAATTTGAAAAATTTTTCGAGGCACTGCGCAATGACGCCCCCATGCCGGTGGATGTTTATGACGGTGCCAGCTGGATGGTGATCACGGCTCTTTCGGAGATGTCCATTGCAAAGGGCGGTGCCGTGATGGATATTCCGGATTTTACCCGTGGAAGGTGGCATCATGAATTTATTTGATTATATGAGAGAGACAGCGCAGGAAAAAGAGTCGCCGCTGGCGGCGCGTATCAGACCGCGCACACTGGATGAAGTGGTAGGGCAGCAGCATATTATCGGCAAGGACAAGCTGCTTTACCGCGCCATTAAGGCTGACAAGCTTTCCTCTATTATTTTTTACGGACCGCCCGGAACGGGCAAAACCACGCTTGCCAAGGTAATCGCCAATACCACAAGTGCGCGCTTTACACAGATCAATGCCACGGTGGCAGGTAAAAAGGATATGGAAGAAGTGGTGCAGAAGGCCAAGGATGAGCAGGGGATGTTTGGGAAAAAGACGATCCTGTTTATCGACGAGATTCATCGTTTCAACAAGGGGCAGCAGGATTATCTGCTTCCTTTTGTGGAGGACGGAACCGTGATCTTAATCGGTGCGACCACGGAAAATCCTTATTTTGAGGTGAATTCCGCGCTGATCTCCAGATCCATTATTTTTGAATTAAAGCCTCTTTCCAGAGAGGATGTCAAAGAGCTGATATGCAGGGCGGTTTATGATCCGGACCGCGGGATGGGCGCCTATGATGCCATGATCGATGCCGAGGCCATGGAATTTCTGGCGGAGCTTTCCGGCGGAGATGCGCGTCATGCGCTCAATGCGGTGGAGCTGGGCGTGATGACCACTCCCAGAGCGGCAGACGGTAAGATCCATATTACAATGGAAGTGGCGCAGGAGTGTATCCAGAAGCGTGTGGTCAGATACGACAAGACCGGCGACAATCACTATGATACGATCTCTGCCTTTATCAAGAGTATGCGCGGCTCCGACCCGGATGCGGCGGTTTATTATCTGGCGAGAATGCTGTATGCAGGAGAAGATGTGAAATTTATCGCGCGCAGGATCATGATCTGTGCGGCAGAGGATGTGGGAAATGCAGATCCCCAGGCACTGCAGGTGGCTGTCAGCGCATCGCTGGCGGCTGAGCGCATCGGTATGCCGGAATCCCAGATCATTTTGTCCCAGGCGGCAGCCTATGTGGCCAGCGCGCCTAAGAGCAACGCGGCCTGCAATGCGATCTTTGAGGCCAACGCAGTTGTGGAGCAGACCGGCAATCTGCCGATTCCCACCCATCTGCAGGATGCCCACTATAAAGGAGCGGCAAAGCTGGGACACGGACTTAACTATAAATATGCCCATGATTACCCCAATCACTATGTGGAGCAGCAGTATCTGCCCTATGAGCTGACCGGCAGGGAATTTTACCGGCCCAGCGGCAACGGATATGAGGTAAAGATCAAAGAGCATTTAAAAAGAATCCGCAGGGAAGCAAGAGAACAGGCTGCTGCGGATGAAAGGAACGGCGAATGAAGAAGATTCCTGACAGGGTGATGGTGATCTCGCTGGATGCGGTGGGAAGCCGGGATCTGGAATTTATGAAGACACTGCCGCATTTTAAGGCTTTTTTTGAAAAGGGAGCGCTCTGTGAGCATGTAAAAAGCGTATATCCTTCCATTACTTATCCGGCGCATACTTCCATTATCACCGGACGAAAACCCGCTAATCACGGTGTGATCAACAATACAAAGCTGCAGCCTGACCGCGACGGTGCAGACTGGATCTGTCAGCGAAAATATATCAAAAGTACCACGCTTTATGATGAAGCGATGAAAATGGGAAAAAAAGTGGCGGCACTATTGTGGCCGGTGGTGGGGCAGAGTAAGATTCCTTACAGTGTGCCCGAGATCATGGTTACCCGTAAGTGGCAGAATCAGATTTTAGTCAATGCGTTGAACGGACCGCTTTTTTACCAGCTGGATCTAAACAGACGTTTCGGACATCTGCGTGACGGTATCAGACAGCCTGCGCTGGACAATTTTACCCATGCCAGTGCGCTGTATACGATCCGGAAATATAATCCGGATCTGTTTTTACTGCATTTTACGGATGCAGATACCAACCGGCACATTTACGGTGTCGATCATCAGAAGGCGCAGGATGCCATCAGACGGCATGATGAACGTCTGGGAGAGCTTCTGGAAGCCCTTGCTGAAACCGGAGATATGGAAAAGACCACGGTGGTTCTGCTTGGAGATCATTATCAGAAGGATGCTGAGCACATCGTATATTTAAATGAAGTGCTGCGCAAAGAAGGACTTTTGGAATATCTGCCACAGGCCCAAAAAGAGCGTACCGGTGCCACCGGCGATCACAGACGGCCGGGAGATTCCGGAATCCGGAAGTGGAAAGCGGTCACAAAGACCTGCGACGGCAGCTGTTATGTTTATTTAGAAGGCGGCGAGAGCGCGTCGGAAGCTTTAAAAGAGCAGGTGCGCAGTCTGTTTGACACACTGGCTGCCAGACCGGAATACGGCATTGCAAAAGTTTTTTCACAGAATGAGGCAGCAGAGCTTGGCGCAGACCCTGCCTGTTTTCTGATGCTGGAAGCAGCAGAAGGCTATGTATTTCTGGATGGCTGCGGTCAGGAGTTTAAAGAGGTAAAAGACGAAAAAAAGCATACGATGCACGGAACCCATGGCTATCTGCCCGATGCAGATGGCTACGGCACTTTTTTTGCTGCCTGCGGATGCGGGATCAGTCCGGGGATTATTGCGCGCACAATAGAGCTCTGGGATGAGGGCGTAACACTGGCAAAACTGATGGGGCTTGATCTTGGAGATGCAGACGGTCAGGTGATCGGAGAGATGCTGGAGCAGACAAACGCTGTGAGAATAAAGCTGTAAATTCAGTCATGGCGGAATAGTTACAATAAACGGAGAGAAACATCATGAAAAAAATCAGCGAACTGCTGCAAAAGGAAGTTGTCTGCAGCTGCGGACAGAAACATTCCTGCAAAGTGGGACATGTGATCATTGAAAAAGGTGCGGTCAACAGGATCGCAGAGCTGACAGAAGGCTATCAGAAGATTTTACTGGTGTGCGATGACAACACTTACAGAGTCTGCGGTGAAAAGGCAGAGAAGCTGCTGGGAGACCGCGTTTTGCATACGCTTATTTTTCATCCGGAAGGCGTGCTTGTGCCGGATGAATCCAGCATCGCAAAGCTGGAAAGCTGTGTGGAAGAGGATACCGATCTGATCATCGGCGCAGGCTCCGGTGTGATCAATGATCTGTGCAAATATGTAAGTTTTTGCAAAAAGCTTCCTTATATGATCGTGGCTACAGCACCGTCCATGGACGGATTTGCTTCTGTGGGAGCGGCGATGATCATCGGAAATATGAAGATCACTTACAATGCGCATGTGCCGGAGGCGATCATCGGGGATGTGGATGTGTTAAAAGATGCGCCCATGGATCTGATTCAGTCCGGTTACGGCGATATAATCGGCAAGTTTTCCTGCTTAAATGACTGGAAATTAAGCCGGGTAATCCGCAATGAATATTTCTGTCAGGAAATTTATGATCTGACATACGAGATGCTGATGGAAACCAAAGATCTGGGGCCTAAGCTTTTAACGCGTGATGCGGATGCCGTGGAGATTCTGATGAATGCGCTGGTTGGCGTTGGTGTGGCGATGGCTTATGCCGGCAATTCCAGACCGGCTTCCGGCAGTGAGCATCATCTGTCTCATTTTTTTGAAGTCATCGGTATAATGAAAAATGAGCCGTATTTTGCACATGGAACCGATGTGATCTATTCTGCCGTGTACACCCAGAAAATGCGTGAAAAACTGCTGGCTTTATCAGAAGAGGAAATAAAACGGATGGCGGCAGCAGCCGGACAGCAGGCTTTTAACTTTGACTGGGCAGCTTGGGAACAGAACATCCGGGATATTTATGACAGAGCGGCAGAAGGCGTCATCGCACTGCAGCATAGATTAAACTGGTATGAACAGGATGACAGTCAGGTGATCGTAGAAAAATGGCAGCAGATCCGGGAAGTTTTGCAGGAAGTACCTGCTTCTGAAACGCTGGCAGGATATGCAGAAAGTGTCGGACTGGACATGGCAGTCTTTGAAGAACTGTATGGAAGTGAAAAGATACAGCAGGCACTTTTGTTTGCCAAGGATTTAAAGGACAGATATTCCGTTCTGTGGCTGAATTTTTTGCTTTTTGGAAGCCGTGGCCCGGTGCATGAAGGCTTGGCAGGTGAAGAACCGGCAGATGTAAACCCGGCAGACGAAAAACAGCTGCCCCTTAAAATTGCCACTGGAAACTGGTACGGCGGCCACATTCAGGGGATCGCGATCGACCGCAAAAGAGAATTTATATACTGTTCTTTTACCACGGAGTTTATCAAGCTTGATATGGACGGCAATCTGGTGGGCTCTGTCAAAGGTTTCACCGGTCATCTGGGATGTATGGCTTACAATGAAGCCGATGGCCGTGTGTATGCTTCTTTGGAATATAAAAATGACAGCATCGGTCAGGGAATCCGCAAGCATCTGGGGCTTGACGGTGAGGCAGACAATGCCTTTTACGTGGCGATTTTTGATGTGGACAAGATCAACAGAGTTGGCATGGACGCGCAGACAGACGGCGTGGTGACAACAGTCTGGTTAAGGGAAGTGGTCGAGGATTATCTGCATGAATGGCAGGATGAAAAGGCGGTATCTAAGCAGGATGCACGAAAGATACAGCGGCATCGTTACGGCTGTTCCGGTATTGACGGCATTACCTTTGCGCCTGCTTTTGAAGGGGAAGGTATGCGGATGTATGTGGCCTACGGAATCTACGGGGATGTGGAACGCACGGACAATGACTGTCAGGTGCTGCTTTCCTATGATCCGGCTGCGCTCAGAGCGTACGAAGCGGTACTGACAGACGGCTGCATCCACACAAGCGGTCCTGATCATTGTGAAAATCAGTATTTTGTACCCACCGGCAATACGGTATACGGCATACAGAATCTGGAATACGATCCCGTTACCGGAGATATTCTGGCGGCAGTGTACCGCGGACAAAAGGAAGAATATCCCAACTTTGACATGTATGTGATCGCTGGCGGCCAGACACCGCAGACAGCAGTGCTGCCGGGTTACGGCGACACACCCCGCAAAGTGCTTCAGCTTGCCCAAAAAGGTTTGTCTGAAAAGGGAATTTACGGATATCGTTTTGCCTATGGCAGTACCGGCATGATTTCTTTGGGAGACGGCAGATTTTATTTTTCAGAGGAACATTATGACAATGGTGCCCACAGCTCTGAGATTTGCCTGTATCGGTATACGCAGGAGGCCGAAATGCCCTTTGTGAAGATGGAATAAAAAAGTGTGCGTATAAAATACGTGTGTGCTTTGCGCACAAAAAATACCCGGAAGAAAAACAGCTGATTTTGCAGCCGGCTTTCTTCCGGGTATTTTATTTGCAGTTAAAACAGCATAGCTGTCAGATACTGATAAATTTCCTTATTTTTTTTCTGCCAGTTGTCGCAGATGGAAACCGCAAGTTCTTCGGTGGGAACACTTAAGCGGATGGTGACAAGGTTCACATCCTTATCCACGGCGGTCAGTTCGGTTTCATATTCTCCGTTGACAGCCTTGTAGTAATTGCCCTGAATGGAGGATTCATTGCGCATTTCCAGTTCGTTGCGCTTTAAGTAATCGCGCACATCAGACTTGATGGCATCGCTGACACGGTTGCCAAAATAGGACAAAGTGGCCTTTCCTTCGTTGGTGATCTGCAGATGGGTACGGTTCACCAGCGTTTTGGCAGAGGCAAGCCCGGTTTCCACCAGTTCGTTTAAAACCTGCTGCAGGGTGAGGAAAGAGGTATATTCTTTTTCAAGGATAAAATCACCGATCTGGGTTTTGCTTAACGGAAAGGTGACCTGATCTAAAAGGTAAAGGACGATCAGTTTATAAAGTGTCAGTGGTTCCTGGTTCATAATAGCTTCCTTGTCTGATGTTTTTTTGTTTCATCCGGGAGTGGATGCTGTTTAAAACATCCCGTTTGTTGCGGCTCCAGTTGGGAGCGATGAGAAGGTTTTTGGGGCCGTCCCCGGTGATACGGTGAATGCAGATATCAGGGGACAAATGGGCGATGGCATCAGTGGCCAGCTCCAGATAGTCTTCTTTGGAAAGAACTTCAAATTCGTGGTTTTGGTACATATCTGCCAGAACGGTATTTTGCAGAACATGCAGAAGCTGCAGCTTGATGCCAAAAGGTGAAAAGCGGTTCATTGCCTGTACTGTCTGCAGCATTTCATCCCGGGATTCTCCGGGCAGTCCCAGAATGACATGTACAATGACCGGAATGCCGGCATTGTGAAGTTTTTCCATTGCCTGTTCAAAAACAGAAAACGGGTAACCGCGCCGGATCAGCTGGGCTGTTTTTTCATGAATGCTCTGCAGTCCCAGTTCGATCCAGATAAATTTGTCCGGAAATTCCTGACGCAGTGCATTGATCCGGGAAAGGATTGCATCCGAAAGACAATCCGGTCTGGTGGCAATGGAGATACCGGCAACTTCGGGGACTTTCAGTGCCTGACGATAGAAAAAGGCCAGGCGGTCAGGGACTCCGTAAGTGTTGGTGTAGGACTGAAAATAAGCAATATAGCGGCTGCCTGTCTTTTTTTCGCCAAACAGGGTTTTGCCCTGGGCAAGCTGGGCGGAAATGCCGGCCGAACGTGCCGCGATATCAGCGCTGGCATCAGCAGCAATATCTGCAGCTGTATTGGTACCGGCCGTCGCTTGTCCGGCGGCAAAATCGCCGCTTCCGCCTTCTGAACAGAAAATACATCCGCCATAGCCGATGGTGCCGTCGCGGTTGGGACAGCTGCAGCCGATATCCAGTGCGATTTTGTAAAGTTTTTCTGAGAAGGTGTTTTTGCACCAGGCATCCAGAGAATAGTAGGGTTTGCCGTGCCATGCGGCAGGCAGCGTATAGCCGGTCTGCTGCATGATTATTTAGCGGATATGGTCTTTGACCGCTTTGGCAACCACTTCGGCAACCTGGGGATTGAAGGCTTCCGGCAGGATAAATTCGTCGGAGAGCTGCTCGGGTGTCACCAGATCTGCCAGCGCATTGGCGGCTGCCAGCTTCATTTCATCGGTGATCTGTTTTGCATGGCCTTCCAGAGCACCTTTGAAAATGCCGGGAAATGCAACTACATTGTTAACCTGATTGGGAAAGTCGCTGCGGCCGGTGCCCACAATGCGTGCGCCGGCTTTTTTTGCAAGGTCAGGCATGATCTCGGGAACGGGATTTGCCATGGCAAAGAGGATGGAGTCGTGGTTCATGGATGCCACCATTTCTTCGGAAACAATGCCGGGAGCAGAAACGCCCACAAAGATGTCTGCACCCTTCATGGCATCGGCAAGACTGCCCTGTTTATGCTCCAGGTTGGTCAGCTTGACCATTTTTTCCTGCATCCAGTTTAAGCCTTCGCAGCCGTCGCAGAGGATGCCGATCTTGTCGCACATGGTGATATTTTTAAAACCGTAAGTCAAAAGCAGACGGGTGATGGCAACGCCTGCGCTGCCTGCACCGTTTACCACAACGCGGCATTCTTCTTTGGTTTTGCCGGTGAGCTTTAAGCCGTTGATGATGCCTGCCAGCACAACGATGGCAGTGCCGTGCTGGTCATCATGGAAAACAGGGATGTCCAGAGTGGCTTTTAAGCGTTCTTCAATTTCAAAACAGCGGGGGGCGCTGATATCTTCCAGATTGATGCCGCCGAAGGTGGGCGCAAGCCAGGTTACCGCTTTGATGATCTCTTCGGTGTCCTGGGTGTCCAGACAGATGGGAACCGCGTTGACATTGCCGAATTCCTTGAATAAAACAGCCTTTCCTTCCATAACAGGCATAGCGGCTTCGGGACCGATATTGCCAAGACCAAGGACTGCAGAGCCGTCAGAAACAACAGCAACGGTATTGGATTTCATGGTGTAGGTGTAAACCTGGGATTTATCCCGGGCAATGACCTTGCAGGGTTCTGCAACACCGGGGGTGTAAGCGAGAGACAGTGCTTCGCGGGTTTTTACGGGAACTTTGGAGGTGATTTCCAGTTTACCGTTCCATTCTTTATGGAGCTGTAATGCTTTTTCGTTGGTAGTCATGATTTTTTCCAGCTTTCTTCTATTATAAATACAACAATTTTTTGTTGGTGAGGTTACTTATCATCATATAATATTTACGCAGGTGAATCAAGACAAAAAATACTTCCTATTTTGAGGAATATGTAGTATAATAACCGCGATACACATGCAGTATTTCTAAAAATCAGTACATCTGAAGCAGTTCAGCCGTAAGAATCCACCGCAGATCAAAACGTAAGATACCATAGAACGAAAACTTGAAGTGTTTATATAATGAGGAGATTGGCAGCATGATGAGAGAAAAGTATGAAACCCTGGCATTGACAGTTTTAAAAGAACTGGCCAAAACAAGAGGGATAAAAAGTGTTTCCGCAATGAAAAAGGCAGAGGTCATCGATGCAATGGTGGCTCTGGATGAGGCAGAAAACGCGGGAAAAACGGAAACAAAAGCAGTGGAGAATACAGCAGAGCTGCAGCAGGGCAATACGGCAGCTGCTGAGAATAAGGATGCTGCAGAGAAAAAAGAAGAACATAAAGAAGAAAATGTGACAAAAGCACCTTCCGGTGATATGGTCAGAGAAGGAAATCGATACAGAGCAAATCAGAATAACTACCGCAGCGAAGGCGCAAATCAGAATGCGGTCAGAAACGAGGGCGCAAATCAGAATACAGGCCGCAGTGAAAATCCCAATCAGCAGGGACGCCCTGACGGCAGAGTGTATTATCAGAAAAACGGCGAGGTAAGATACAACAGCCCCTATAACCGCGGCGTGCAGGCCGCCAATGCAGAGGAGGACAAGTTCCCTGCAGAATTGGACAGCGGCATCACTGTCAGCGGCATTCTGGAATGCATGCCTGACGGTTACGGTTTTATCCGTTCCGCCAATTACATGCCCGGTGAGAGCGATATTTATGTGGCACCCAGCCAGATTCGCCGTTTTGGTTTAAAAACAGGTGATATTCTTGTGGGAAACACCAGAGTCAGAACACAGAATGAGAAGTTTTCCGCACTTTTATATGTAAAAACAGTAAACGGCTATACCACGGAACAGATGGCCAACAGACCTAATTTTGAGGATATGACTCCTATTTTCCCCGACAGCCGTCTGAAGCTGGAGCGTTACGGTTCTTCCACCGCAATGCGCATCATGGATCTGTTAAGCCCCATCGGTAAAGGACAGAGAGGTATGATCGTATCTCCTCCCAAAGCCGGTAAGACCACTCTGTTAAAGGAAGTGGCAATGTCTGTAAAGAAAAACTATCCGGACATGCATCTGATCATTCTGCTGATCGATGAACGTCCTGAAGAAGTAACCGATATGCGTGAGACTGTGGAAGGTCCTAATGTGGAAGTTATCTATTCCACCTTCGATGAACTGCCTGAGCATCACAAGCGCGTTTCAGAGATGGTAATTGAGCGTGCAAAACGTCTTGTTGAGCATAAAAAGGACGTTATGATCCTGCTTGACAGCATTACCCGTCTGACCAGAGCTTACAACCTGGTAGTTCCGCCCAGCGGAAGAACCTTATCCGGCGGTATTGACCCGGCAGCGCTGCATATGCCTAAGCGTTTCTTCGGCGCAGCCCGCAATATGAGAGAGGGCGGCAGTCTGACCATTCTGGCAACCGCACTTGTGGATACCGGTTCCCGTATGGATGATGTGATCTACGAGGAATTTAAAGGTACCGGCAACATGGAACTGATGCTGGACAGAAAACTTTCCGAAAAACGTATTTTCCCGGCTATCGACATTCCCAAAACCGGAACCCGACGCGACGATCTGCTTCTGGATGCAGAAGAAATGGAAGCGATCAACATTGTGCGCCGCGCTTTAAACGGCATGAAGCCCGACGAAGCCGTAGACAAGATTCTGGATCTGTTTGCAAAATCCAGAAACAATGCAGAATTCGTGCAGACTGTAAAAAAAATGCGGATTATCTGATAAAAAGGACTTGCATCGCGTAAAAAGCTATGCTACAATAATAAAGCTGTTTATGGGAAACTGTAAGCATGGCCTGACGGCCTAGTGGATGAGAACATAAGTAACTGGAAAACGATATAGAAGAGGTGAAGGGACATGAAAGAAGGAATCCATCCTAATTACTACCAGGCAACTGTAACATGCAACTGCGGCAACACATTTGTAACCGGCTCTACCAAGAAAGAGATCCACGTGGAAGTATGCTCCAAGTGCCATTCATTCTACACCGGCCAGCAGAAGGCTGCTCAGGCTCGCGGACGTATTGATAAGTTCAACAAGAAATACGGTGTGAAATAAGAGATTGAAACAGGGTTGAGGTTTTTTAACAAAAATCTCAACCTTATTTTTTGTATCGGTTCAACCATGGGCGCTTTGCGAACGGCGCAGGTTGAACGGTTAGTTTTTTAACTGCAGCAAAAGGAGTTACTGAATTTATGAGCAAAGAAAAACATAACAGCTACTGCGGCATCGGCGGTCAGGCTGTACTGGAAGGTGTCATGATGAAAAACCGGGAACGCTACGCAGTTTCCGTACGCAAGCCTGACGGTACGATCGAGACCAAAACAGATGAATATAAAGGCATCTGGGGTGATAAAAAGATCACAAAGCTTCCGTTTGTGCGCGGTGTATTTAATTTTATAGATTCCATGGTATTGGGTATGCAGACCCTGACCTGGTCGGCAGAATTTTTTGAGGAAGACGAACAGGCAAAGCCCGGTAAGTTTGAACAGTTTCTGACAAAGGTGTTTGGTGAAAAAGCTGAAAAAGTGATCATGGGAATGACCATCGCATTTTCCATTGTGATGGCAGTTGCCATTTTTATGATCCTGCCTTACTGGATAAGTTCTTTCTTTGGCGGTTTTGTGAGAAATCTGACACTGCTTGCTGTTTTGGAAGGTGTGCTGCGTATTCTGATCTTTCTGGCCTATGTGGTAATGATTTCTGCAATGAAGGATATCCGCCGTGTCTATATGTATCACGGTGCAGAACATAAATGTATCAACTGTATCGAAAACGGCAGGGAGCTGAATGTGCACAATGTACGCAACAGCTCCAGAGAACATAAGCGCTGCGGCACCAGCTTTTTACTGTTTGTTATGGTAGTCAGTGTTGTGCTGTTTATGTTTATCCGGGTTTCTGATCCGGTGTGGCGTCTTTTGATCCGTCTGCTTTTGATTCCGGTGATCGCTGGCATTTCCTATGAGCTGATCCGTCTGGCGGGCAGAAGCGACAATCCTGTTATCGGTCTGCTTTCTGCGCCCGGTCTGCTTTTGCAGAAGCTTACAACCAAAGAGCCGGATGATGACATGATCGAGATCGCGATTGCTTCTGTGGAAGCGGTTTTTGACTGGAGAGCGTATTTAAAGGACAACTTTGGATTTGTGGCGCCTGAAGCGAGCGGCAGCGCTGCAGAGGGTGAAGCAGCCGCGTCTAAAAACAGTGCGGTTTCTGCTGAAGCGGTATCTGAGGACGGTGCAGACAAATGATGTACCGTGCCCTTTATGAAAACGGAAAAGAGCTGCTGGTGCAGGCAGGCATTGAGGATGCTGCCTGGGATGCCCGTCTGCTTTTGGAGCATGTGTGTCATACAAACAGAAATGATCTTTTGGTGCATGGTGACCGGGAAGTGGCGGATACAGAGACAGACGCTTATCTTTCTTTGATCAGGCGCAGGGCAGAACATATTCCGCTGCAGCATCTGACCGGCGTATGCGAATTTATGGGGCTGGAATTTGCTGTCAGTGAAAACGTACTCACGCCCAGACAGGATACGGAAGTGCTGGTTGAAGAAGTGTTAAGGCATTTGCATGACGGTTTCCGGATTCTTGATATGTGTACCGGATCAGGCTGCATTTTGTTAAGTCTTTTGCATTATTCCAATGACTGTATCGGTGTGGGTGCCGATCTTTCAAAGGCAGCGCTGGCGGTGGCGTCTGCGAATGCAGTCAGCTTATGTCCGGATAAAGATGTGACATTTGTGCACAGCGACCTTTTTTCCAATGTAGAAGGTAAATTTGAGATCATTGTTTCCAATCCGCCCTATATTCAGAGCAGCGTGATCGATGGATTGATGGAAGAAGTGCGGGATCACGAACCTCATATGGCATTGGACGGCGGAACAGACGGACTTGATTTTTATAAAAGAATTATTACAGACAGCCGGCAGTATCTGTGCGGCGGCGGAATGCTTTTTTTTGAGATCGGCTATGATCAGAGGGAAGCAGTCTGTGCGCTGATGGAAGAGGCCGGATTTGCAGCGGTGACAGCCCTGAAGGATTTTGCAGGCAATGACCGTGTGGTTTATGGAACGATGATGTGATTTTGAGAGGAGAATAGAGAATGTTTGACAGACTGGAAGACTTGCTGATCCGATTTGAGGAACTTCTGGGTGAATTAAACGAGCCTTCTGTTACGGCAAACCAGGAGCGTTTCCGCAAGCTGATGAAGGAGCAGAGTGATCTGACCCCTATTGTGGAAACGTACAAAGCATATAAACAGAGCAAGCAGGACATCGAAGACGGCCTGATGATGCTGGAAGAAGAAAGCGATGAAGATATGCGCGAAATGCTCAAGGAAGAGCTTTCCGACGCAAAAAAGAGAGTGGAAGAGCTGGAACAGGAATTAAAGATCCTGCTGCTTCCCAAAGACCCTAATGATGACAAGAACGTTATCGTTGAAATCCGCGCAGGTGCAGGCGGTGACGAAGCGGCACTGTTTGCAGCGGAAATGTACCGACTCTATGTAAAATATGCCGAAGGACAGCGCTGGAAAGTAGAAACCCTTGGCGTAGACGAAATCGGTATCGGCGGCATGAAGGAAGTAAGCTTTATGATCAGCGGCCAGGGCGCATATTCCCGCTTGAAATATGAAAGCGGCGTGCACCGTGTACAGCGTGTTCCCGAAACCGAGTCCGGCGGCCGTATCCATACTTCCACCATTACTGTGGCCATGATGCCCGAAGTAGAGGAAGTGGACGTTGTGATCGATGATAAAGATATCCGTATCGATGTAATGCGTGCATCCGGAAACGGCGGTCAGTGTGTCAACACCACTGACTCTGCGGTACGTCTGACCCACTATCCCACCGGTATTGTGGTATACAGCCAGACCGAAAAATCCCAGCTGCAGAACAAGGCAAAGGCATTTGCCCTGCTTCGTGCAAAGCTGTATGACATCGAGCAGCAGAAGGCCCATGATGCAGAAGCGGAACTGCGCCGCAGCCAGATCGGTACCGGCGACCGTTCCGAGAAGATCCGCACCTACAACTTCCCGCAGGGACGCGTGACTGATCACCGCATCAAGCTGACTCTTTACAGACTGGATTCCATCATGAACGGTGATATTCAGGAGCTGATCGACAACCTGATCGCAGCCGACCAGGCTGCTAAGCTGGCAAAAATGAATGAAAATTAATGTTTTTGGAGTCTGCGCCCACTTTTTGGTGGGCGCAGATGAGGTGTTGGGATAAGCTTGGACTGTCTTGGCATGTTGAGTTTGTTATTTCCTTTGTTTTACATGTACGAAAGTGAGATCAAAAAAAGTTTGTACATGTAAATAATCTTAATATTTCTGATATGACATGTATTGAAGCTTTGTAGAAAGTGGGAGGTACATGTGCAAATTCAATTTAATCTAAGCTGACATGTATAGGAATAATGAGAAAAAGAATCTGTACATGTCATCAATCTTATTTTTCACATATTACATAGGTAAATACGAATAAGCGTTGTATTTGTACGTGTTATACTTCATATTTTTGTGTGTTTACACGTAAAAGTGTTTAAATGCAAGAAATGAGTACATGTACAAGGCTTATATTATAACAAATTACATAAGTAAGGAGGAGAACGATTATTTTTGCTGCAAAAATCAAGGAGAGAATGACAATTCTTCAAAAGATTATCAGTAAAAAAGAGCAGGAACTTCAGAAAGCACCTGAAGGAACACTCAATATTAATGTTTGCAAGGGAAATATACAATATTACCTCAATCACCACGGCAAACGCACCTACATCCGGGAAAAGAATCAGAAGCTTATCCATCAGCTTTGCCAGAAAGACTATGATGAAAAGGTACTTCGGACAGCCCAGAAGGAATTGGAACAGCTTCAGAAAGTAAGCAGGTTCTATCAGGAAACGGGGCAGGGCACAGAATGTGAAGCAATTTATGAAATGCTGGATGAACGGCGCAAAAAGCATGTACAGCCAATCTGGCTGCCGGATGAGGAATTTGTGAAACAGTGGGAAAACGTGGAATACGAGAAAAAAGGCTTCCGGGAGGATGCACCGGAATTCTATTCGGAAAAAGGGGAACGGATGCGGTCAAAATCAGAATTGCTGATTGCAAACATTCTTTACCGGCATGGAATTCCGTATCGGTATGAGTATCCGCTGTATTTAAACGGCTATGGACAAATTCATCCGGATTTCACGGTATTGGATGTAAAACAGAGGAAGGAAATCTATTTTGAGCATTTTGGGATGATGGATGATGAAAGTTATCAGGAGGAAGCGTTAAGAAGAATTCTTGCGTATGAAAAGAACGGAATTTTCAGGGGAGACAGGCTGCTCTTTACATTTGAAACTTCCAAGATGCCGATCAATTCCAGAGTGCTGGAGGAAATGATTCTGAACAATTTAAAGTAAAAGAAAATGCTGCAAAACAACGGTTCTGTGATTTAGAGTATGGACAATCCTGTGATTTTCATGTATTCTTGGAATATGTTTGTGTTACATAGAAATCAGGAGGAATTAGAGAATGATTATCAGAATAATATGGCTTTGTGCCGGCATCATAGCATTGGCAGCCGGTATCTGGATACTGCTTAGAAAGCTTAACTGCAAACTGCAGATTCCTGGAAGATTTGTCAGATGGGACAGTATGACACCCAAAAAAGACGGTCAGCAGTTTGCACCGGTATTTGAGTTCACACTTGGCAGCGAATGGTACAGCTGTCGTTCTTTTGAATGCTTTTCTCTTAAGAAAACAGGGGAACTCAATTATAAGGCAAACAGAGAATATCCTATTTTTGTAAATCCCAGAAAACCTAAAGATATGATCATTGCAAGAAAGCTCTACTGGGAAGATTACTGTGTTTTTGTTGTTGCGGCTTTTTGTCTGGTGATGGCATTTATTCCGGTATAAAAAAGAGCGGTCAGTCCAAAGAGGACTGGCCGTTTTTGCGTCTCGGGATATTTATGTTCTGTATCCAGCCGATAATCTGACCGGAAAGAACCACTGTCAAAAGGGAATACAGAATACGTGACAGCGGAATATAGGTCAGGGACAGGGCGAGTACAAGCAGGTCGGAGATCAGGTATGCCCATTGGATCTGCATGCGGGTTGCTTTGGAAACAGCCATGGCAAGAGCATCGTCACCGCTGGGGGCACCGCCTGCGCGCACGCTTAAACCTGCACCGACACCGATAAAAACAGCACCGATCATGGCTGCAAGAAAGGGATGATCGGCGGCAGCAGGCCAAAGGGGCGGAAAAAATTCAAAAATACGATAAGAAGCAGAAAAACCAAGGGCAGCGACTGCAGAGTAAAACAAAAAGCGTTTACCCAGAAAACGCCAGCCGATAAAGTAACAGACCGCATTTAAGAGAAATCCGGATACTGAGGGAGAAATGGCAAAGTGGTACTGCAGCAGCAGTGTCATTCCCAGAACACCGCCTTCCGTGATACCGGACTGGGCATGAATATGGTATAGGCCAAAGGCGAGGATGATGCTGCCTGCCAGCGATAAAACACACTGCCTGAATGACAGTGCGATTAAGGGGGATAAAATGCTTTTTCTCATAAAGAAAGAATTTTCCTTTCGCAGATAACTTGTCTAGTCATTATAATCTCAGCTATAATGAAAAACAAGAAGTGTTCGAAAAAGAATCAAAAGAAACGGAGGACCCAAAATGGATTTTTTCAAACAAAACAGTGAGTTTACTTTAGAAGAAGAGGAACTGGTAAAAGAAAATGTTTTTCTCAGGAAAGAACCCGATACAGATCCCCTGCCGGTTTTTGGAAAGATCAAAGATCTGCTTCCGCTGCCGGTCTGGGATGGACATCAGGATACCATAGATTGTTATTGGAAGACCTGGGAGCTTGCGTTCGGCAATCTTTGCACACCGCAGGAGGGAACCGGATTTGTATCCAACTTCATAGATACTGCATTTAACGGATGTGTGTTTATGTGGGATTCATCGTTTATCCTGATGTTTGGAAAGTATGCGGACAGAATCTTTAATTTTCAGGGAACACTGGACAATCTTTACTCCCATCAGCATAAAGATGGATTTATCTGCCGCGAGATCGAGGAGAGTACAGGACGTGACCATTTTACGAGGTATGATCCTTCCGCAACGGGGCCGGCTGTAATGGCGTGGTGTGAGTGGGAATATTTTCAGAATTTTGGCGATAAAGAACGTCTGGCCCAAGTATTTCCCCCGCTGATGGCATATCATCGCTGGATGGCTGAGCATCATACATGGCCGGACGGCACTTATTTTTCGACTGGATGGGGATGCGGTATGGATAACATGCCCCGTCTGATGCCGGGGTATCATGTTGGTTTTTCACATGGACACATGGTTTGGGTAGATGCCTGTATGCAGGCACTCTTTGACTGTAATATTCTGCTGGAGATGGCCCGCGTATTGGGACGTATGGAATTTGCCGCGGAGCTGGAAGCAGAGAGAGATCATATGGAAGAAGTGATCAACGGCAAACTTTGGGATGAGGAAAGCGGATTTTACTATGATCTTTGGAACAATGGAAAGTATAATATGGTCCGCCATGTAGGGGCTTACTGGGCGCTGATCGCAGAATGTGCGCCGAAGGAGCGCGCGGAAAGAATGATCGCGATGCTGGAGGATGAAAAATATTTTAAATCCCCTCACAGAGTTCCGTCCTTGTCCAGAGATCATAAAGACTATGCTCCGGCAGGGGAATATTGGTGCGGAGGTGTCTGGGCACCCACCAACTATATGATCTTAAAGGGGCTGGATAAATACGGGAAGTACGGTCTGGCTCATGAAATTGGAAAAGAGAGTCTTGCGGCAGTGGTGGAAGTGTATAAAGATACGGACACAGTGTTTGAAAACTATGCGCCGGAGTTTGTCAATGAGGGAAGACCTGCAAAAGGTAATATTGCGCGCCGGGATTTTGTAGGCTGGACAGGTTTGATCCCGATTTCCGTCCTGTTTGAATATGTATTTGGTATTAAACCTGATGCAGATAAAAATAGGATCGTGTGGGATATCAATCTGACGGAAGAACACGGAGTGAAAAAATATCCGTTTGGCAAGGAGGGAGAACTGACTCTTCTTTGCATGGCAAGAAAGGATGTTAACGAAATGCCGCAGGTTATTCTGGAGAGCAATGTGGATGTGGAACTGGAAGTGATCTGGGGAGAAGAAGGAAAGAAACAGCGCTGCACCAAGGTTTTTAAGCGTTGAATCCCCTCCCATACGGTGCTAAACTTGAAACGGGATTGTATTTATTTGAATACAATTTAAAGGCTGATCAGAAAAACAGCACAAATTAAAGCAAGGAGATCAAGATGAGAAAAACACAGCTGCTCAATCAGAGCTGGGAATTTCAATACCATGACAGCAGTATTTCAGAAGTGAATATTCCGCATACCTGGAATGCGCTGGACGGTCAGGACGGCGGCAACGATTATTACCGTGGAACCTGCATTTATAAAAAAAGATTTGCAGCACCCGAATATACGGAAAAGGAACGTGTTTATCTGGAATTTGACGGTGTCAATGCGTCTGCGAAGGTATATCTGAACGGGAAATGTGTGATGAGTCATGACGGCGGTTATTCCACCTTCCGCTGCGATGTGACAGAGGTTTTGGTACAGGAGAATACGCTGGTTGTGGAAGTTGACAACTCGGTAAATGACCGCGTGTATCCCCAGAAAGCAGACTTTACATTTTACGGCGGTATTTACCGGGATGTAAAGCTTGTGACAGTCAATGCCTGTCATTTTGATATGGATTATTTTGGAGGACGCGGGATTGCGGTTACACCTTCTGTAACAGGAAAAGATGCGCAAATCAATGTGAAGACCTGGGTTAATATCGAGGGAAGTACAGTGGAAATTTCTGTTCGGGATGCGGAAGGAAATCTCTGTGTACAGCAAAAGACGGAAGCACAGTTGGCAGCGGATAAAGTCATGGCAGAGGCGAATCTGACCCTACCCAATGTTCATCTGTGGGACGGTATTGACGATCCTTATCTGTACAGCTGCGAAGCCGTGCTTTTTGTGAATGGAGAAGAAAAAGACCGCATCCGTACCGCATTCGGTGTGCGTACCTTTTTGGTGGATCCGCAGAAGGGCTTTTTCTTAAACGGCAGAAGCTATCCGCTGCGCGGTGTATGCCGTCATCAGGACTGGAAAGGCATCGGCAATGCGCTGACAAAAGAACATCACGATACCGATATGGACATGATCCGTGAGGTAGGTGCCAATACGATCAGACTGGCACATTATCAGCATGACCAGTATTTTTATGATCTGTGTGACAGATACGGCATGGTGGTATGGGCAGAGATTCCCTATATTTCAGAGCATATGCCAAATGGCCGTGAAAATACGGTTTCCCAGATGAAGGAACTGATCATTCAGAACTACAACCACCCCAGTATCTGTGTGTGGGGATTAAGCAATGAGATCACTATTTCCACCAAAGATAATAAGGATATGCTGGACAATCACCGGATGCTCAATGATCTGGTGCACAGCATGGATGCGACCCGTCCAACCACGCTTGCCTGTTATGCGGTATGCGGTCCTTTCAACAAAGTGGCGCATATTTCAGACCTTGTAAGCTGGAATCTGTATCTGGGATGGTATACACCGTGCCTGTTCTTAAACGACCTGTGGGTGGATTTCTTCCATTGGAAGTATCCCAACCGCTGTCTGGGATATTCTGAGTACGGCTGCGAGGCGATGACCAATCTCCACTCATCCCGTCCGCGCCGCGGTGATCAGACAGAAGAATATCAGGCGGTTTATCACGAATATCTGCTCCGGTTCTTTGAAAAACGTCCTTTTATGTGGGCAACCCATCTCTGGAATATGTTTGATTTTGCGGCAGATGCCAGAAATCAGGGCGGAGAACCCGGCATGAATCACAAAGGACTTGTCACCTTTGACCGCAAGATCAAAAAAGACAGTTTTTATTTATACAAGGCTTATTGGTCAAAAGAGCCCTTCGTGCATATCTGCGGCAGCCGTTATGCAGACAGGGCAGAGAAGCAGACCCGGATAAAAATATATTCCAACGCACCCTGCGTGGAACTGTATGCCAACGGTAAAAAAGTGGGTGAGCAGACAGCAGATAAGGTATTTACCTTTAAACTTCCTCTTGAGGGAGAAGTGAAGCTGGAAGCAGCAGCGGTAAGCGGAAGTACAAAATGTACGGATACTGCTGTCATCCGCCGGGTGACCAGGCCCAATCCGGCCTATAAATTAAAGAAAAACGACGGCAAGGGTGAAAACTGGGTATAAAAAGGATAAAACCGGGAAACCGGTAAGGGAGATTTTTTATGAACGACCAAAAAATGAACCGCGCCAAACTGTATCAGCTGGTTTTATTTCCGCTTAACAACGGCGCAACCAATGTATATTATGTTCTGATCTTAAGTTATATCGCAACCTTTGGTTCCAATGTACTGGCGTTGGCGATGGTATTTGCATCTTTTATGGTTACCGGTATGCGTGTGTTTGACGCAGTCACCGATCCGATCATCGGTGCGCTGATGGACAGAACAGACGGCAGATTCGGTAAATTCCGTCCGTTTATGGTGATCGGCAACGTGATCATGGCGGCAGCAGTGATTTTACTGTATATGGTGACACCTGCCATTCCTGAAAAGCTGATGTGGATGCGTTATGCGGCATTCATTGTTCTGTATGCGGTATGGGTAATCGGTTATACTTTCCAGACTTCCTGTACCCGTTCCGGTCAGTCTGTACTGACCAATGATCCCAAACAGAGACCGCTGTTTACCATTTTTAATACGGTTGGTTCTTTGGCAGGTATGGGTTCCATGCAGTTTTTAGCCCCTATTGTGGCAGCAAATGTAGGCGATTATAATGCACAGTTTTTCCGTGTACTGACTCCTATTGGTATTATTGTCTCCATGGCTCTGACCGCACTTGCGGTGATCGGTATCTGGGAAAAAGACCAGACCAAGTATTTCGGTATCGGCGGCAGTCAGGAGAAGGTAAAAATTTCTGAATATATCGAGATCATCAAAGGCAATAAACCCATGCAGCGTCTGATGGTGGCAGGTGCAGGATGCAAACTGGCACTTTCCATTGCGACAAACCTGACTGTTTTATGTATGCTTTACGGCTGCATGATGGGCGACTATAACCGTCTGTATCTGCCGATGATGGTACTCGGATATGTGTTCTCCGCTCCGTTTTTCCTTATGACGGTGCGTACTTCCCAGAAAAAAGGACAGAAGGCATCCCTGATGCGTTATGTGTCTGTAGCACTGATCTGTTATGTGGGTGTTTTGGTGCTTTTGCTTCTCTGGAAACCCGGTGTTCCGGCACTGAATATGTCTTTATATAATGAAAACGGACTGGCGATCAATCTGTATACGGTTCTGTTTATTCTGTTTTTTGGCATCGGTTACGGTGCGTATTATGCGACAGCAGATATGCCGATTCCCATGGTGGCTGACTGTGCGGATTATGAAACCTATCGTTCCGGCAAATTCATTCCCGGTATCATGGGTACGCTGTTTTCACTGGTGGATAAGCTGGTTTCCTCTCTGTCTGCGACTGTTGTGGGCGTGGCGGTCACTTTTATCGGACTGGAAACATTGCCTACCATTACAACTCCCTATGCGGAAGGTATGAACTGGGTTGTGATCATTCTGTTCTGCATCATTCCCATGGTGGCATGGGCAGCAACGCTGATCGCCATGAAAGGATATGCACTGACCGGTGAACGGGTCAAAACCATTCAGGCAGTCAATGCGGCCAGAAGACAGGCGATCGCGGAAGGTATGAGCATGGAAGAGGCGATGGTTAAGATTACGGATGAAACTGTGGCGTAAGGCGAAATGCCAGGTTTCAAAGTGAACTGCGCACAAAAGTAGTAAAACAGAGCAACGATCAAAATAAACAAAAAAAGGCGTGAACTTTGATGATGCAGGTTCACGCCTTTCACTTTTGGTAAGACAAATATCATTTGGTAAGACAAATATCATTTGGTAAGACAAATATCAGATTTTGAAACTTACCTCACAGATTCTGAGCCGTTCTCTCAATGATCATGGTCTGCCACTGTTCGTCCAGAGTGACAAAACGGGCATTCCAGCCGGAAACACGCACGGAAAGGGTTTTGTGATTCCGGGGATTTTTCTGGGCATCCAAAAGTGTCTGCACATCCATGGCATCCAGCTGCAGGAAGAATCCGCCCAGCTTTAAAAAGCCGTCCATCAGGGAAATCAGTGCCAAAACACCGGTTTCATCATGGAGTGTTTTGGGATAGAGCTTGATATCCAGCGCCGCGCCGCAGGACTGTCTGACAAGGTCTGCCTTACAGTGAGAACGGATGATGGCTGTGGCACCGGCAGAATCCGTGCTGGGAGTCGGAGAGTCATTGCCGGAGAGGATATCTCCTTTTTTGGCACCGAAAACCGTAGCGGTACGCTGGGGAAGCCACTGAATCTGGCGGCCGAAGGTGCTGACGCCGGGAATGAAGCGGCAGGGATAATCGGTTCCGGCGGAACATTTTTTGACAAGATCCGCAAAGTCATTTAAGATGCGGGCATGCCAGATATCGGCTGTGATCTCGCTGCTGTCATCGCTGTCATTTCCGTAGTAGGTATATTTGTTTTTCAGAGAGAGTCTTAAAACCTCTTCGTTTTCCCAGTTGTTTCTGACGATCCGGATCAGTTCGGACAGCGTCAGTTTCTTTTCTTCAAATACCGCCTTCTGGATTGCATACAGGGAGTTTGCGATATCCGGTGCGCCGCCGATGTGAGGGGAGCGAACCATGTAGGTGGGACCGTATTCATGATAGGAACGGGCGTTTTCGATACAGCCGTCCTCAAAAAGGCTGACAACGGAAGTGGGTGTTTCCTGATATTTGGGCTGCCAGCGGCCGTCTTTTTTGATAAAGCGGTCGGCCACGCGTTCCCGGAAGGTGTTTTCCAGATGTTTTTTAAGACCTTTCAGGAAGGCTTCGTAAATTTCATCGACGGATGCAAAGGCAGGAATGGCAGCGTCACAGGCTTCGTCCAGTCCCAGCGCCTTATTGAAAATCTGCAGACCGTCAAAGGGATGATAGGAGAAATTGGTCTTGCCGGGAATCTGCACTTCCCAGCAGCCGTCATTGGCAAAACGGCGGGCTTCTTTTTCCTCATAGCCTTCGTTGGCAAGTGCCTGCAGCACCAGATCTTCGTTATAGATCGCCACGATACCGCCGCCATGACGCATCACTTCTGCAATCTTTCGTTTTAAGGCAGCCGGAGAATTCTGATTCAAACGCACGGTGATGGGATAGTCGGAGATTGCCAGTTCTTCCACCACATCTAAAACCAGATAAGTGACTTCGTTGGTGATTTCGCAGCCGTCTGTATCAATACCGCTTAAAACGATATTCTGGTAATGCTGGGCATCGCCGGACTCCGGTGGTGTGTTGGACTGGATCCATTCACAGCCTTTGATAAAAAAGGATGCCAGTAATTCGCGGGCGGTATCAAGGGTGAGAGCACCGGAGGCAAGATCCTGTTTTAAGTAATCGCCCAGAAGCCAGTCGATTCTGCCGATGCCGGGCCAGTTGCCGCACAGGCGCACAAAGGCAAATACAAACCACAGAGACTGCAGCGCCTCGTGGAAATTGCGGGCAGGCTCAAAAGGCACCTGTTTGAGAAGCGCGTGAAGATCGGGGCGCGTATCTTTGGTTTCTTTCAGATAACGGGAATGCCAGATCTGCATGGAATCGATCACGTTAAGAAGGCTGTGCAAAAACTCTTTTTCATATGCTGTGAGCGCAGGATCGGTTAATCGTTCCTGGATTTCTTTTTCATAGGAAAAAAGACCTTCGCGGATCACCTTGTCATAGCGGATGGTCAGATGGCTGACGCTGGGAAAAACAGGCTTGCCGTTAAAACGGGCAGGTACTTCATGAGAGATACCAAGTCCTAAGGTGGCACTGCCGCAGATTTTTTCTGCAGGACAGATCCGGAGCGGGGATTTGGCGGCGATCTCGCGGATCATCAGATCATACTGCGCAGTGGCGGAAAGGTTTTCAAAACCTTCGATATGATCCAGGGTTACGGCATCGTTGGAAATGGCTTCATCGCCATATTTGCCGTGCAGAGATGTATAGGCCCACGCGCGGGTTTCTTCGCTTAAACGGACAGGGCGCGGATGGGCTGAGGCTGTGGGAAAGTTCATAAAAAATACCTCCGTAAAAAGGGGATACAAATTCAGCTGCTTTAATCATAACAGTTTACTTGTGATTTTTCACCTGTTTCGTTATAATTCTTTTTGAGAGTTTTGAAAGGAATGATCAGGTATGGATAACGTAAATAAAACTTTATATATACCGCTGTACGGAAAGGCGTACGTGAGCAAAAAAGGTATTCTTTTAAAGGACAAAAAGGCAGAGGAAATCTGGGAGGCAGAGGGCTTTGCTTTAAAGGGAAAGGCAAGATCCAAATGGCTTGCTTACTACATGGGAATGCGTTCTGCGGTGTTTGACCGTTGGCTGACGGCACAGATGAAAAAGGATGCGGATGCGGCAGTTTTGCATGTGGGCTGCGGTATGGACAGCCGCTGCCTGCGGGTGGAGGCCGGCGGCAGGATGTGGACAGATCTGGATTTTCCTGAAGTGATCAGAGAGCGAAGACGGTATTATGCAGAAAGCAGCACCTATTGTATGCTTGATGCCGATATCCGGCAGCCGGAATGGCTTGCGCATTTTGAAAAAGGACAGGATCTGATCCTTGTGATGGAAGGTGTGAGCATGTATTTAAAGCCGCAGGAACTGCAGAAATTTCTGAAAATGATCGGCGCGTATTTCGGCAAGATACATATCCTGATGGACTGTTATACGGTTTTTGCGGCAAAAATGTCCAGATACAAAAATCCCATCAATGAAGTGGGTGTAACCGAGGTTTTCGGTGTGGATGCCCCTCTGCAGATTATCGCGGATACGGGTATTTCGTTTGTAAAAGAGCATGAGATGACACCGGCAGAGCTGACCGCGCAGCTGTATGGAATTGAAAAAGCGATTTTTGAAAAATTATATGGCGGACGGCTTTCAAAGAAAATGTACCGTCTGTATGAGTTTGAAAAGAAGTAACAAAGGAGAACACGTAAATGTCTGAAAACAATGAAAAAAGAAGCCTCTGGCAGGCTCTGCGTTCCCTGCGGGGCAATCAGCGCGCCTGTGTATACACAGAGCCTCTCTGGGGAATCCCCTATAACCTGTATTCCCCCTATGCGACCCTGTTTATGGTGGCATTGGGCGTAAACGATCAGCAGATCGGATTTTTGCTTTCTCTGGGTGCGGTGTTTCAGGTTATTGCGGCACTTTTGGGCGGAGTTTTGTGTGATAAGCTGGGACGCCGTGTCACGACAGCTGTGTTTGATATTTTGTCATGGTCAGTCCCCTGTCTGATCTGGATGTTTGCGCAGAATTTCTGGTGGTTTGTGGCGGCGGCAGTGGTAAACGGCATGTGGAAGATCACGGACAATGCCTGGAACTGTCTGCTGGTGGAGGATGCAAAAGAAGAAGATCTGGTGGATATTTATACCTGGATCAACGTGTCGGGTCTGCTGGCAGTCTTTTTTGCACCGATTTCCGGCGTACTGATCGCGAAGCTGACGATCATCCCGACGATGCGTATTCTGTATTTTGTAACCTTTGTGATGATGACCAGCAAATTTCTGATCCTGTATTTTGCTTCCAGAGAGACAAAACAGGGCAAGATCCGGATGCAGGAAACAAAGGATACCTCCATCTGGAAAATGATGTGGGAATATAAGGATGTGCTGAAGATGATCTTTAAAAGCTCCGGTACACGCTTTATCATTCTGCTTTATGCGCTGATCAATGTGTCCACCATGATCACGGGCAGCTTTTTTTCTTTGTATATCACGGAAAATCTGGGGGTATCCCAGTCCTTTGTGGCGGTATTTCCCATTGTGCGCGCGGCGCTGATGCTGGGCTTTATTTTTACCATCCAGGACAGATGCAACCGGCTGGCGTACCGTCCTGTCATGGTGGGAGCACTGGTTTTGTATGTGGCAAGTCATGTGATGCTTCTGGCAGCGCCGGTGGGCAATATCTGGCTGGTGCTGGGTTATACAGTCTGTGAAGCCTTTGCCTGTTCCCTGCTGATGCCCCGCAAGGATGCGCTGATGGTCATTTTCATTGATGCGCAGGAGCGCAGCCGTATTCAGGGCATGCTTTATGTGGTGACCATGGCGATCACCACGCCTTTCGGACTTTTGATCGGACAGCTGTCTGCGATGGACCGCCGCCTGACATTTGCGCTGAATATCGTGATCTTTATTGTTATGGCACTTATGGTGACAAAATCCGGCGTTTTGAAGCGCCAGGACCGTGAGGGCGGAACAGAATAAGTGAGAAAAGGAACGGGTCATTGCCAGGGCGTATTGACCCGTTTGTAGTAGGTAAAAGACGGGATAAATCGCAAAAAAATTACATACTGTAGGACCTGAAGTTTGATTTAGCAGGTAAAGTGTAAAAATAGAGTGCGCAAGGCACATACACTGCGCTGATCGCGGTTACTGTCAGACAACAATTTAAGCCCGACTGCCAAATTTGACAGCCGGGCTTGATCTTTTTACAGAATACTGCTTGTATTTTGTTGCGTTATCA
Source organism: Lachnospiraceae bacterium (assembly GCA_017500935.1). GTDB lineage: Bacteria > Bacillota > Clostridia > Lachnospirales > Lachnospiraceae > Gallintestinimicrobium. The sequence goes on along the minus strand of JAFVXW010000018.1, from coordinate 52,241 downwards.
CTCAATTCCCGCATAGATCACATTGCGGATGCGGTTATGTGTCCGCAGGTCTTCGGTACCAAACACATGCTGCGCGTAGAAGATGCACAGATTGTTTTCAGGATCGATGGAGCCGTAGGTTCCGGCAGCGCCGCCCCAGCCAAAGGGGCCAAAACCGATGGGAGAACCGCAGGCTGCCTGGTCGATGACGGTGCGGACGCCAAGTCCGTAGCCCGTGCCGATATGGGTATAGCCGTAGCCTTCTCGCATGGAGCCGCTTAACTGATCCAGACGCATCAGATCGATGGTGCGGCGGGAAAGAAGCTGCTCGCCGCAGGCAAGTGCCTGCTGGAATTTCATGTAATCATCAACAGAAGAGATCAGACCGCCGCTGGCACTTTCCTTTAAGATAGGCGGGATCAGGCAGTTGGCAGCACCGAGGCTGACAAGCGGCTGGTCGGGACCGGCATAGCGGTACTGGTTTGCCAGTGCCTTGTTTTCCAGCTTGTCCAGAGAAAAAGCAGTGTTGTGCATTCCAAGAGGGCGGAAAATGTGCTGTTCCAGATAGGAACCGAAGGTCTGGCCGGAAAGCTTTTCAATCAGTGCGGCAAGCATTTCATGGCAGATACCATAGCGAAACTGTGTGCCGGGTTCAAAAAACAGGGGAACCTGGGCCAGATAAGCAGGCAGTGCGCTTAAAGGGCAGGCACCGCCGGTTTCCATATAAAATTTCATGCCCATTTCGTTATATTCACCGCCGTCGCCAAAGCCCGCAGTCATGCGGAAAAGATCGCGGATGGTGATGGGATTTTTGGCATCTGTTTCGGTGCCGTCCGGCATACGCACCTTCATGTGGGCAAATTCGGGGAAATAGCGGGAAAGCTCATCTTCCAAAAGAAATTTCCCCTGCTCAAACAGCTGCAGTGCGGCGGTACAGGTGATGACTTTTGTGTTGGAGTAGATATTGTAGAGGGTCTGATCTGTAACGGGGGTCTGCGTTTCAAGGTCAGCGGCACCGGACATACGGCGGTAAATTTCTCTGCCGTTTTGCCATACCGCACAGTCGTAACCGGGCAGGCTGTACTCAGCCTGAATGGCATCCAGCAGCTGATCAAGAACTGAGGTAAACTTAGGCATGATAAAACTCCTTTCAAAAACAGAAACAATCAGTATTTTCTGGACAGCTGGCTTTCTGCCTCAGCTCTGCTGATCTCGCCGGCATTGTATCTGGCCATGACAGCGACATCTTTGCTGCGCAGTTTGTAGAAGCAAAGCAGTAAGATATTGGAGATCAGACTGGAAATGATGCCGGGAAGACCGGTCACGATCCACATCTGGTCGATGGCTTCTTTTGTCTGTACAAAACCGGAAGCTGCCAGGTCTGCGATGCTGTCTGCTTCCACCAAAACAAAGGAGGTCAGGCTTAACAGGAAGGTTCCCAGAGCAGTGCTGAAAGCGCCGGGGATTTTTGCGGAGAAGGTCTGCACTGCAAAGTTGATGCCTGTTGCGTCGATACCGGTTTTAAATTTACCGTATTCCAGAGCATCCAGCGTAAACATATATGCAACCAGACCGCTTAAAGTTGCGGGGATGGCGGTGACGATCGCACCGGTGATGGCAAAAGGAACGGTCTGCCAGCCAAGGAAGTAAACGCTGAAGCTGAAGATGCTCCAGCACATGGTAAACAGGTTACAGGTAATGTAAAGCTTGAAACGGTCCACTTTCTTTAAAATCATGGGCAGCAGCATACCAAGCACAGGTCCGGGGATCATGTTCAGCCAGGTGGTGATGACACCGAAGCTGGTCTGTCCGTACACATAATAGGTACCCACCATGCCGGCCGCACCGCTGGTAGCGCAGATTCCGCAGAGAATCTGACAGCCGTACATCATGGTCAGATATTTGTTCTGTTTTAAATAGGAGAACATTTCCTTTAAGGTAAATTTGGGTGCATCGTTATCTTCCTTTTCAGGAACCGCATAACGTTCTTTTCCAAGGAAACATAACGGAATGGTAAATACTGCACCCACCAGGCAGACGATCAGGGCAGCCTTGCCGAAAGGCATGCCGACTTTTTCGCCGACCAGCAATGTCATCGTAGTGGAACACAGAAGAGTACCAGCGCCGTGGAACACGCGGGCGATGGAAAAGAGTACGTTTCTTTCATTCATATCCGCGGTCATGGTGGTGGTCATGGAGAAGAAAGGCACGTCACAGACTGTGTATGCAGCATCCCAGAGCATATAGGTTACAGCAAACCATACAAGTTTGCCGCCGGGAGTCCAGCTGCCGGGCATGTTGAATACGGCAATGGAGGCTAAAGGCATGATCACAGCAGCGATACGCAGCCAGGGGAGACATTTTTCTTTTTTGAATTTGATACGGTCAAAGATAAAGGCAAAAAGAGGATCGTTTACCGCATCCCAGATTTTGATGCCCAAAAAGATCAGGGCAACTTTTGCCAGATCAACGCCCTGCAAAAGCAGGTAAGTGTTTAAGTAGCCGCCTACGATCTGGTAGTAAAACAGCATACCGATGCCGAATAACCAGAAACTGCTGCGCTCTGTAAAGGTAGTGGTGTATCTGGTTTTGGTTGATGAAGTTTTCATCGGGTGACTCCTTTCGTGTCATGTTTTCTGAAGCAAATAAACAGACTGGTATTACCAGAATGTTTTTGTTAAAACCATCTTAATATCACGGAAAAATGAATGTCAATACGGGCAGGAGAATTTCGGCGGTATGCTGAATACGGCAAGTTGACATTGGTTTATAATCACTGTAAAATAGAAGAAAATGTTTGTGGTATTACCAAAAGCACTGAATGGAGGAGATACAGATGGGATTTCAGAAGATCACAACACTGTCTCTTACAGATCTGTTTGTACAGCAGATTGAAAATATGATCCTCTCAGGAGAATTGGCTGTGGGAGAAAAGCTGCCTGCAGCACGGGAGCTTTCCGTGCGCATGGGAGTCAGCAGACCGGTGATCTCAGCGGGAATGATCGAGCTGGAAAAGCTTGGATTTGTAGAGATCGTTCCCCGACAGGGCGTTTATGTGTGCGATTACCGCCGCAAGGGAACTTTGGAAACACTGATTGCGATCATGCGTTATAACGGCGGCATTATGCGGCATAAGGAAGTAGCGTCACTTTTACAGGTTCGTAATGTGCTGGAACAGTTATGTCTGCAGATGGTGATCGAAAATGCATCTGATGAAGAGCTGGACAGTCTGGCACCTTATGCTGCTGCCATCGGCGATCCGGGAACACCGGAAGAAACAGCGCATGCCGTTTATCTGTTTCATCATGAACTGGCAGTGTTAAGCGGCAATATGCTGCTGCCCCTGCTTTACCATTCCTTTCAGATTGAAAGCGAATATCTGTGGCAGTGGTACATCCGCAATCAGGGAGCAGGCAAGCTGTATAAAATCAAAAGAGAGTTATACGAAACACTGCGCAGAAGAGATCTGGAGGGCGCATTAAAGGAACCCGGAGAATATCCGGAGGCAGGCTGGCAGACCATGGAGGATGGAAAAAATGCCTTTTGAAACAATTACCGAAAGTGATTTTAAAGAGTATCGGCAGGAGCATTTTGTATTTGAGGGAAAAAAGGCAATTCTGGTAAAGCCCAATGGAAAACCCAATGGGAAATGGGCATTGAAAACCGAATATTTTGGAGCGTTTCCGACGCTGGAAATGGAATTGTTGGACAGAGGCTGGCACATCGCTTATAATGAAAATGACAACCGGTGGGCACAGCAGCCTGACCTGGAAAGAAAAGGGCGTTTTATTGATCATGTGGCGTCCGGATTTGAACTGGAAAAGAAATGTGCTGTAGTGGGCATGAGCTGCGGCGGTCTTTACGGTGTGATGCTGGCAGCACTTTGTCCCGAAAAGATCAGTGCGCTGTATCTGGACGCACCTGTGCTGAATCTGTTAAGCTGTCCCGCTGCGCTGGGAGCGGCGGAGATTTCTTTGTTTGAAGAATATCACAGGATCACGGGGCGGACAGTCAGTCAGCTTTTAAGTTACAGGGAACATCCCATTGATAAGATGGATATTTTGCTGCAGAACAGGATTCCGGTGGTGCTGGCAGCCGGTGACAGCGACAAAGTGGTTCCCTATTGTGAAAACGGACAGATTCTGGCAGAGTTCTATCGGAAAAACGGCGGTACCATTGAAGTTTATATAAAAGAAAACTGTGATCATCATCCGCATGGTCTTAAAGATCCTGCGCCGATCGCGGATTTTCTGGAGCGTTTTTCACATTGCTGATACTAAAGAAGGAGGCCTTGTATTTATGAAGATTACACATGATTTTCACATCCACACCCATTTATCCCACTGCGGACATCCTTCCGCGCAGGTGGAGCATTACATGAAAACCGCAAAGGAGCTCGGTTTAAAAAAGATAGGCTTTGCGGATCATTTCTGGGACAGCCCCATTGACGGAAGCCTTATTCCCGGCTGGGGATTTTATGCACCTGAGGACGGAAAGCTGGAGCATCAGAATTACGAGCATCTTCTGCGGATCAAGCCGGAACTGGAAAAGTATGCCGATCCCGATGTGCAGGTATATTTTGGATGCGAGACCGAATACGATCCCATTCACCGCGGCGTGGCAGTGACGGAGGAAACTGCGGAAAAATTTGATTTTATCATCGTACCCCAGTCCCATACTCACATCACCATGCCCAAAGACTTATATCAGCCCTATCAGAAGCATCTGGATTACATGATACAGGCCTATGATGATATCTTAGACAGCCCGGTAAGCCGTTATATCACGGCAGTGGTACATCCTTTTGAAGCCGTATGCTGCCCGTATGACAACACCATCCTCATCAATATGCTGTCTGAGGATGTAATGAAGCGTCTGTTTACCAAGAGCGCAGAGAAAAACATTGCCTTTGAGATCAATGTTTCCCAGATGATGAACAAGACACCGGAACAGATCGCAGAATGTGCGCAGATGCGGATGTTTAAGATCGTAAAGGAATGCGGCTGTAAATTTATCTTCGGCAGCGATTCCCATGACAATGAAACGCACAAAAAATACGGAAATGCACAGCTTGCCGCCGATCTTTTGGGGCTGACAGAGGAAGATATTGCGCCAATTGCAAGATAACAGCGATTTTTATAGAAAGTTTCCTTGATTTATCGGGGCATGTCACGTATACTAAAAAACATAATAGCCGGAATATGCCAAAAGAAGCAGTGCCGGAGGGCAGTGCTTCTTTCGTTTTTGGCAATAAAAGAAATCCCGTCATAATGAACAGGATGGGATACGAGGAGGAACAAAGATGCTTTTATATGCGGATATCGTCAAAAAAGCACTGGAGCAGGAAGCACTGCCCACTTTCAGGGAAGCGGTGGATTCTGCCCTGACTGCACGTTTTGGGGAAGAATGGTATATGTATTTTGCACGTCCGATCATGGAAGGATATGCAGAATTTAAAACAGTTGACAGCTTTGTGCAGGGTAAAAAAGGAAAAACGATCGAGGCCTTTGATATCAGTGCACTCTGCTATCTGGTAATGCCTTATGATAAGGATCTGAAAATGTATCTGGACGGAGCAATGCCCATGCTGGAGGAAAAATATGGTCTTGCCTCCAATCCTGAGCGTTTTAAGCGTCTGCGCACCGTCAACAGCAATGTACTGCGCAATAAGCCGGATGCATCCATGGAAGAAAATGAAAACAACACGATTTTTGGTGTGCAGGAGAAAATGTGGCTTCTGGATATCGAAAAGACTTTAAAGGAAATCAAGCCTGATCTGGACCTTGCTTCTTATCTGAAGGAACTGGATGAAGCGGTTACCGTCAATGTGGAAAAACAGAGAAAAGCACGGGAAGAAGCATTAAGACAGCCTTCTGTGGAAGAAGTGCGTGAGGCGTACACAAAGATCAAAAGCTTTGCGTTTTCCGAAGCGCCTGTTGCAAAGCCTATTCTTGGTGCAGCGCCCTGGGCAGGAGACAACAGTGATCTTGACAGGCTGCCCTGGCCTTCCAAAGCAGGAGAGGAGACTTTTGCACAGAATCAGGAACAGCAGATGATGGCGGCAATGGCGTCCATGATGGCGCAGAATTCTGTCAATGGCGGTATGCAGGCAATGCCCAAAAGGCCTGCGACCGCAGCGGAAGCAGCAGTTGCAGTGGCAAATGCTGTAACAGGCGGATTCAATGCAGATGATTTCCTGATGCCTGAAGCAGAGAAAGAGGCAGACACCATTCCCGGAACCATGCCCAATGAAACAGCAGAAGAAGCAGAAGTTTCTGCTGAGGAGACTGCTGCAGAAGACAAAGATGCTGCCGCTCAGAAAGAAAAAGGAACTGGCAGGCTCTTTGGATGGCTGAAAGGGAAGAAGTGAGGTAAAAGCAGATGAATGATCAGAATAATAAACCAAACATTGCAGGAGAAGCAGATGTAACATATGGCCTGCAGTGTTTTGCACAGAAAAAGTATGAAGAAGGCTTTCAGGCGTTTATGAAAGCGGCACTCAAAGGTCATCCCGGTGCGATGAACAATGTGGCACTCTGTTTTTATAACGGACAGGGAACCGCTGAGGACAAGGAAGCTTCTTTTGTATGGATGAAAAAGGCTGCTGAAGGCGGTTATACACCCGCTTATTTATACTGGCACTTAAGTATCTCAAAGGCGACGGAACAAAGCAGTCCATGCCGGATGCGATCCAGTGGGCAAGACGCGCTGCTGAGGACGGAAACAAACATCAGGAACCGGCAAAACAGCTTCTTGCAAAGCTTGAAGAAGCAATTCAGAAATCTCCTATTGTCCAGACCAGACAGATGGCGATGAACGAAGTAAATAAGGGCATAGAGTTTTTGAAGGAGCAGAAATTTGAAGAGGCATTCAAATGCTTCTTAAATGCTGCGCTGGCAGGCGACTTAAATGCGATGAACAATCTGTCTCTTTGCTATGCTTCCGGACAGGGTGTAGAGCAGAGTGATGAAAAATCCTTCCAGTGGATGAAACGTGCGGCAGAAGGCGGTCTGGTATCCTCCTTCTACGCAATGGCAGATAAATACTTAAACGGCAGAGGAACAGAAAAATCTCTGGATATGGCAGAATACTGGGCGAAAAAAGCGGTGGAATTTAAAAATCCCTTCACGCCCGGTGCACAGATCCTGCTCAACATCATTGCCCATGAAAAGAGTTTTGCGCCGGAAGTACGCGAAGCCCTTGAAAAAGGAAATGAGCTTTGGAATAAAAAGGAATACGAAGCTGCTCTTGAACAGCTGGAGATCGCAGGACGTGCCGGTCATGCGGCAGCACTGCGTCTGATCGGTTTTGCATACTTAAAAGGTCTTGGCCTGAAAGCAGATCCCGCAAAGGCATATCAGTTTCTGGAAGCTGCGGTTTACCGCGGAGACCAGTATGCGCTGGTTTTGATCATCCGTACCTTCAACGGTGTCAATAAAGTGGCGCTCTGGCAGGCCTATGCAAAACAGATCGGTCTGGAAGGCGCGGATAAGATCTTTGATCTGACTATTGCCAATGAACAGAAGACCAAGCGTGTATACAGCAGTGCGCTCAATGCACTTACCGCAATGGAACAGGCAGCGACCTATTGGAAAAATACAGAAGAAAATCCGGCTGCTGCAAATAATGCATCTGCACCTGCGATGATGGCACGCCCCGGTTTTGAAAAGGCGATGCATTACGGCAATCTGGATGCAGTCTGCGGTCTGGCTTCTGTTTTTGAAGCCATCGACGATCCCAGATTTAAGGAAGTATATGTGGATATGTACCGCATTGCGGCATACATGGGTCACTCTTATGCGATGTATCGCACTGCACAGCATTATGAGGAAAAAGCTCCTGAAATTGCAAAAATCTGTTTTGAACTGGCAAAAAAATGGGGATATCCTGCAGTAGATGTGAGTGAGGAAAAAGAAAATGAGTGAAAAAACAGCACGCAGCTTAAAGGAAGCATTTGCAGAAGTAAAAACTGCAGCGGAAAGCGGTGATGCAAAAGCATATGCACTTTTAGCGCACAAATATTATGAAGGCTCCGGTACAGAAAGAGATTTAAAGCAGGCTGAACTGTGGGCAAAAAAAGCGGTGGAAGAAGGTGACCGCCAGCTGGCTTCCCAGGTATTATACTGGCTTGATAAGGAACTGGAAGATCAGTATACCGATGAAAAAAGTGAAAGCATGAAGATCCTGAACAAGGGCAGCTTTCTGATGCAGCAGAAAAAGTATGCGGAAGCACTCAAATGCTTTCTCAAGGCAGCTAAAATGGGGCATCCCAGTGCCATGAACAATGCATCTTTCTGCTATTTCCACGGTTTGGGAACTAAGCAGAACCATGTGGCTGCTTATGAATGGATGAAAAAGGCAGCAGAAGCAGGCTATGCTTCCGCATATTATCCGCTGGCTGCCAAATACTATGTGGGCAACGGTACTGTAAAATCAATGGAAAAAGCAGAAACCTGGGCAAAGAAAGCTCTTGAAGAAGAGAATCAGTTCCAGAAAGAAGCGCAGGCACTGCTTGGTATGATCAGAAAATAATGAGTTTAATTAATTGGAAAGAACTGTCCCTTTCGGACAAGGAACTCATCAACAGTTACTATGACAGAGAACCGGTCAGAAACTGTGAATTTACCTTTGCCAACAATATCTTATGGAAGCCCTTTTATGAAGTGCATTATGCAGTGGTGGAAGACAGTCTGGTCTTTAAGTCCGGAGACGGCGGTCTCTCTGTCAGCTTCCCGATCGGAGCAAAGGATGTGAAAGCGGCTATTGATGCGCTGGCAGAGTGGTTTTATCAAAAAAAACTGCCCTTTAAGCTGCATCTTGTGAGTCCGCAGCAGTTTTCCATATTGGAAGAATTGTGGCCGGGAAGATTTTTGGCAGAATATAACAGAGATGAAGCCGATTATGTTTACGAGAGGGAAAAACTGGTAAAATTGTCGGGAAAGAGTTATCACGGCAAGAAAAACCACTGTAATAAGTTTAAAAGTCTGTATCCGGACTGGTGTTATGAACCCATTACCGATGCCAATGTGCAGGAATGCAAAGAGATGGCACAAAAATGGTGGCGCCTGAATGATGACCATGAAGAGGGCGAAAAGTCAGAAGAGATTCAGGTGACAATGCAGGCACTGGAACAGCTCGGACAGCTGGACCTGACAGGAGGACTTTTGCGGGCAGACGGCCGTGTTGTGGCATTTGCCATCGGAGAGCCCTGCGGAAAAGACATGTTTGTGGTACATTTTGAAAAGGCATTTTCAGATGTCCCCGGTGCATACAGTATGATCAACCAGCAGTTTGCAGAACATGCAATGGAAGGTTACCGCTATGTCAACCGGGAAGATGATGCAGGTTCAGAAGGCTTAAGGCGTGCAAAACTTTCCTATCATCCCGTATTTTTGATGGAGATGGGAATTGTAACAGAAAAGGAGAACGCATATGAACGCAATTGAAGTATCAAAAGAAATGCTCCGTTTTATCGATGAAAGCCCTACCGCTTTTCATGCAGTGGCAAATGCGGAGGCAATGTTAAAGGAAGCCGGTTTTGAACTGCTTGTGGATCAGCAGATCGTGCACGGCGGCAAATATTATGAAAAACGCAATAATTCTTCCATTATCGCTTTTGAGATTCCGGAAGGTGAGTTTGAAGGTTTCCGTGTGGTTTCCAGCCACAGCGATTCTCCCTGTTTTAAGATCAAGGAAAATCCGGAGATGAAGGTAAACGGTCAGTATGTGAAGCTCAACACCGAAAGATACGGCGGTATCGTGATGTTTCCCTGGCTTGACAGACCGCTTTCCGCAGCAGGCCGCGTGATCGTAAAAGAAAACGGCAAGCTGGTGGAAAAGCTGGTGAACTTTAAGAAAGATCTGCTGATCATTCCCAATCTGCCGATTCACTACAGCCGTGATCTCAACGAAGGCTTTAAGCCCAATGCACAGGTTGATATGCTGCCTTTAATGGCTATGGATCAGGACTGCACACTGAAAAAACTGTGCGCACAGCAGCTGGGCGTGGCAGAAGAAGATATTCTGGGCAGTGACCTTTATGTTTACAACCGCGATCAGGGTCGTATCATGGGTGCGGATGATTCTTTGGTGGGTGCGCCCCGCCTGGATGACCTGCAGTGTGCTTTTGCAACCCTGAAAGGTTTCCTTTGTGCAAAACCGGGAAAATATGTTTCCATTTATGCGCTGTTTGACAACGAAGAATCCGGCAGCACCACCAAGCAGGGGGCAAATTCTCCTTTTATCACAGATATCATTGATGATGTGATCGAGAGCTTTGGCATGACTCTGCGCCAGAAAAAGCATCTGCTTGCAAACAGCTTTATGCTTTCTGCAGACAATGCACATGCGCTGCATCCCAACCATCCTGAAAAATATGACAGCGTAAACCATCCTTACATAAACGGCGGTGTAGTGCTTAAGTTCAGCGGTTCCCAGAAATATACCACCGACGGCGCATCCGCAGCAGTGGTGCGTGATATCTGCAAGGAACACAATATCAAACTGCAGAATCAGGCCAACAGATCCGATATTGCAGGCGGCTCCACACTGGGCAACATTCTGATGGCGCAGGCAGCATTCCCGGCAGCGGATATCGGCTTTGCGCAGTTTGCAATGCACTCTGCATTTGAAACCGCGGGCGTGGAGGATACTCTGTCCATGGTAGAGCTGGTGAAGTATTTCATGAGCTAAACAGGCTGCTGTTACATTGATATCAATTTAACAGGCTGAAGTGAGAAATACTTCTTGCGTCCCATACGCTTACAAGTTATAATGAAAAAAAGCGTTTCGGCGCGGGACAGCGCCGGAAGGACAGGGGGCTATATATGGAAAACAGCGTAATGAAATTTTACTCCAAGGCAGGCAATAACATTGTTCTGCGCGCAATTCCGGGACATTTTGCAACCAGCCATTCCCACATCAATTATTATGTGGATATGACCGGCTTAAAGACCCGCCGCAGCGAGGCAGCAGCAGTTGCGAAGGCTTTTGTACAGCGTTTTCCGATAGATACTGTTATTGATACCATCGTTTGTATGGACGGCACGGAAGTGATCGGTGCATATCTGGCAGAAGAACTGGAAAAGGGCAGTTTCCCCAACCAGAACATGCATCAGACCGTATATGTAGTAACACCGGAATTCAACATCAACAACCAGATGCTGTTCAGAGACAATCTGGTGTCTGCAATCCGCGGCAAGAATGTGATCCTGCTTCTGGCAACCTCCACAACCGGTCTTACCATCAGCAGAAGTATGGAATGTATCGATTACTACGGCGGTAATGTGGTACATATCTGTTCCGTATTCAGTGCCATTGATTCCATCAACGGTAAGCAGGTTGAGAGCATTTTCACAACAGATGATGTTCCCGGTTATCAGGCATACGAAGCTTATGCTTGTCCTTACTGCAAGGCAAAACAGAAGCTGGATGCAATGGTTAACGGTTACGGATATTCAAAATTATAAACAGATTAGTTTATTACAGGGCAGAGCATTAAAAGCTCTGCCCTGTTTTCATACAACAGGGAGAAACGCTATGTATGATGTGATCATTATCGGTGCAGGGGTTTCCGGCTGTGCCGTGGCCAGGGAACTGTCCCGATATCAGTTGAAAATAGCAGTTTTGGATAAGGAAAGTGATGTGTGCGAAGGCACCAGCAAGGCAAACAGTGCCATTGTACACGGCGGATTTGATGCAAAGCCCGGCACTCTGATGGCAAAGCTTAACGTGGCTGGAAACCGGATGATGGAGGAGATGGCAAAGAAACTGGATTTTCCCTTTGTCAGAAACGGTTCCATGGTGGTTTGTACGGCACCGGAAGGTGTGGCAGGACTTGAGAAGCTTTTGGAGCAGGGACGTCAAAACGGTGTGGAAGGCATGCGGATTTTGGACCGCAGTCAGGCACTGGAGCTGGAACCAAATCTGGCAGACGGGGTGTATGCGGCACTGCATATTCCCAGTGCGGGTATTATCTGTCCGTTTTCCATGAATATTGCCTATGCAGAGAATGCGGCGGAAAACGGCGCAGAATTTTTCCTGCAGACCAAAGTGGAAACTATCATAAAAACGGAGGCCGGCTATCAGCTGCAGACAAGCAAAGGAATGTTTGAAAGCCGGTTTGTGATCAATGCGGCGGGTGTTTATGCGGACGTATTTCACAATATGGTAAGTGAACGCAAAATCCATATCACGGCAAGACGCGGCGATTACTGTCTGCTGGACAAAACAGCCGGTAATCTGGTTTCCCATACGATCTTTATGCTGCCCGGTCCCATGGGCAAGGGCGTGCTTGTAACGCCTACCGTGCACGGAAATCTGCTGGTGGGTCCTACTGCGGTGGATGTGGAGGATAAGGAAAACACGGCCACCACAAGACAGGGACTGCAGACTTTACAGGAAAAATGCGCACTTTCTGTCAAAAATGTGCCCATGCGTCAGGTGATCACTTCCTTTGCAGGACTCCGTGCCCATGAAGACGGACATGAATTTATCATTGAAGAAGCAGCGGATGCCCAAGGCTTTATTGATGTGGCAGGGATTGAGTCTCCCGGCCTTACCAGCGCACCTGCCATCGGTGTGTATGTGCGTGACCTGATGGCATCTTTAACCGAATTAAAAGAAAAAGAAGATTTTATAGAAGAACGAAAAGGACTGCATCTGTTTATGGACTGTTCTGCACAGGAGCAGCAGAGGATGCTGGAGAAAAATCCTGCGTACGGACAGATTGTCTGCCGCTGCGAGCTGGTGACGGAGGGCGATATCATGGCTGCCATTCACAGGCCTCTTGGAGCGACAACACTGGACGGTGTCAAGCGCCGTACCAGAGCCGGTATGGGACGCTGTCAGGCAGGCTTTTGCACCCCGAAAACCATGGAGATCCTGGCAAGGGAATGCAGCAGGGGACAGCAGGAAATATGCAAAAATAACCCGCCTTCCCGGCTGATCGTTGGAACAAACAAGGACAGGATCGGGGAGGTATGACAGATGAGAGAACATGAACTGGTGATCATCGGCGGCGGTCCTGCGGGACTGGCGGCAGCGATCGCGGCAAAGCAAAGCGGCGTGGATGATATTCTGATCATTGAACGTGAAAAAGAGCTGGGCGGTATTTTAAACCAGTGTATTCATAACGGGTTTGGTCTGCATACCTTTCAGGAAGAACTGACAGGCCCCGAATATGCCGGAAGATATGTGGAGCAGGTGAGGGCGCTGCAGATCCCTTTTCTGACCAATACCATGGCAGTACATATTGACAAGGACAAAACAGTAACCCTTTTGAACCGGGAGCAGGGACTTGTGCAGATTAAGACAAAAGCACTGATCCTGGCCATGGGATGCAGGGAACGCCCCAGAGGCGCGCTCAATATCCCCGGATATCGCCCGGCAGGCATTTATTCGGCGGGCACTGCACAGCGGCTTGTGAATATCGAAGGGTTTTTACCCGGCAGGGAAGTGGTGATCTTAGGCTCCGGCGATATCGGCCTGATCATGGCGCGCCGTATGACCCTGGAAGGGGCAAAAGTAAAGGCTGTGGCAGAGCTGATGCCTTATTCCGGCGGCTTAAAGCGAAATATTGTGCAGTGTCTGGAGGATTTTGACATTCCGCTGCTGCTTTCCCATACCGTGGTGGATATCAAAGGAAAAGAAAGAGTGGAAGCGGTTGTGCTTGCACAGGTGGATGAAAGCGGAACGCCCATTGCAGGGACAGAAGAAGAATACAGTTGTGACACACTTTTGCTGTCCTGCGGTCTGCTTCCGGAAAACGAGCTTTCCAGAGAAATGGGCGTGGAGATCAATCCGGTGACAGGCGGACCGGTTGTCAATGAATCGCTGGAAACCAGTCTGGAAGGCGTGTTTGCCTGCGGCAATGTGCTGCATGTACATGATTTGGTGGATTATGTTTCAGGGGAAGCTAAAAAAGCAGGACAACAGGCAGCTGTCTATCTGCAGGGAAAACAGGAAGCAGATGAAAAGCAGCAAGCTGCGGCAAAAGGAAAGCGTATTTTGGTGACTGCCGCAGACGGTGTGCGCTACACTGTTCCAAACAGTATTGATCCGGCAAAAATGGAAGATAAACTGATCGTACGTTTCCGCGTCGGAAAGATTTATAAAGGCTGTTATGTGAGTGTATATCTGGATGACAAGCGGCTTCTTCACAGAAAGCGCCCGGTGATGGCTCCCGGTGAGATGGAGGAGATCATTTTGGAAAAACAGAAGCTGCAGGCATTGCTGCAGGAATCTGCATATCAAAATGGGGCAAAGCTTACAGTGCGGATAGAGGAGGACTGAAGATGGAAATACGTGAGATGACCTGTATCTGCTGCCCTCTGGGGTGTCAGCTGACAGTGACAATGCAGGACGGTGTGCCTGTCAGCGTGACCGGCAACACCTGTAACCGCGGTGACGTCTACGCCCGCAAAGAGGTGACAAACCCTACCCGTATCGTGACCAGTACGGTACGGATGACAGACGGAAAGATGCTGCCGGTAAAAACGGCTTCCGACATTCCAAAAGGTAAGATCATGGACTGTATCCGGCAGTTAAAGGAAGTTTGTGTACAGGCACCTGTGAAAGTCGGACAGGTGATCATTGAAAACGCAGCCGGCACCGGTGTGGCGGTGGTGGCGACAAAGGAGGAAACATAACATGATACTCGGTAAGCATATTAACCGGTATTATTTGAAAAATGCCCATCTTTTGCTGTTGGGTATCCTGGCGCTGATCGCAGTGGATTATATGAACCTGCGGGTGCCTGAACTGTATCAGATGACAGTCAACGGCGTCAGTCAGGGATATGTGGTAAAAGACGGTGTGCAGATGGCATTTGATATGGATTTTTTGCTGGATCATATCTGTATGCCCATGATCGCTGTTGTTGTGACAATGGCGGTCGGAAGATTTTTGTGGAGAGTCTGCTTTCTGGGATCGGCCATCCGTGTGGAAACTGACCTGCGCAACAGAATGTTTGACAATGCCAAAAACTTAAGCCAGCAGTATTATCAGGTCAATAAAGTCGGTAATCTGATGAGTTTGTTTACCAATGACCTGGATACCGTGCAGGAATGCTTTGGCTGGGGCATCATGATGTGTGTGGATGCGGTACTGATGCTGACTATGGCGGTACGGAAAATGTGGGGCATGGATCCGCTGCTGACGATCCTGTCACTGATTCCTATGGCATGCCTTATGGCATCGGCAACGGTGATCGGCCGCTATATGATGAAAAAATGGGATATCCGCCAGGCAGCTTTTTCCAATCTGTCTGATTTTGCGCAGGAAAGCTTTTCGGGTATCGCCGTGATCAAGGCATTTGTCAAGGAAGCAAAGGAACTGATGGCCTTTAAGAAGCTGAATGTGGAAAATGAAAAGGCAAACATCGATCACACCAAGGCATCTGTCATGATGCGTGTGCTGGTGACCTTGTTTGTGGAAAGCGTTATCTGCATTATTCTGGGCTACGGCGGCTATCTGGTGTATAAAGGCAGCTTCAATGCCGGTCAGCTGGTGGAATTTATCGGATATTTTACTTCTATTATATGGCCCATTATGTCGGTGTCCGAAATGATCGATATGACTTCCAGAGGCAAGGCTTCCCTAAACCGTGTGGGTGAGCTTCTGGATGCCAAAGTGGATGTGGCCGACAGAGAAGGTGCAGCTGAACTGAACAACATCCGCGGTGATATTGAATTCCGCAATCTGGATTTTTGTTATCCCGACGGTGACTATAATGTGCTGGAAAATGTGTCCTTTACCATTAAAGCCGGTGAAAATGTGGGATTGGTGGGCAAAACCGGTTCCGGAAAGACCACGCTTGTGGATCTGATCCTGCGTACCTACAATGTGGGAGACGGTATGCTGTTTATCGACGGCCATGATGTAAATGATGTGACCATTGAATCTGTGAGAAAAGCCTGTGCCTATGTGCCGCAGGATAATTTCCTGTTTTCCGATACCATCGAAAATAATATCGCCTTTGGTGTGGATAAATTTGATGCCGTGGGGATTAAACAGGCGGCACGCTTTGCAGATGTGGACAGCAACATCAAAGAATTTGCCCAGGGTTATCAGACTATTCTGGGAGAGCGCGGCGTGACTGTTTCCGGCGGACAAAAACAGCGTATTTCCATTGCGCGTGCGCTGATGAAAGAAGCGCCGATCCTGATTCTGGATGATTCGGTTTCTGCGGTGGATACCAATACAGAGCGCAATATCCTGAAAAACTTAAGAGAAACCCGTGCCGGCAGAACCACGATTCTGATCGCGCACCGTATTTCCACCATCGAAAAGATGGATAAGATTTTGTTTATCGATGACGGAAAACTGGCAGCAGTCGGAAAACATGCAGATCTTTATCAGTCCTGTCCCGAATACCGTAAGATGGTGGATCTGCAGAAGCTGGAAGAGGAAGGAGGACAAGCCAATGCGTGAATATTTGCCCATTCTGATCGTGGGAAGCATTATCGGCGTGTTTACCCTGATCTTTCTGACCTTGTATGCAATGGAAAAAAATAAGAAGGAAAGCATGGGATTTGACCGGAATATGCCTGATTCAGAGATCATAAAACGTCTGCTTGCCTATGGCAGACCTTACTGGAAAAGCTTTGTGATCGTCTTTTTTGTCATGCTGTTTTCCATCGTTTATGATCTGGTTTCTCCGCTTTTGATCGGTCATATCACAACCACGATCAGCAGTGATTTTGAAATGCGTTATCTGGTGCAGATCGTGGCTGCCTATGCAGGGATTCTGATCGTTTCCCTGATCTGTACCTATCTGCAGGCGATGATCTTGCAGAAAACCGGACAGAAAATACTTTCTGCGATTCGTCAGGACGTGTTTACCCATATTGAAAATCTGTCCCATGAGCAGTTAAACAATATTCCTGTCGGCAAGCTCGTGACCAGAGTCAGCAATGACCCCAACTCCATCAGCTATATGTTTACCAATATTTTGGTGACACTGGCAAAAAATATCCTGGTGATCTTTGGTATTCTGGGCGCGATGCTGATGCTTAATTATGTGCTGACGCTGATGATCTTATGCTTTGTGCCTTTTGTGGTGATCTTTACCGTGATCTTCCGTAAGTTTTCCAGAAAGGTGCACAGAAGCGTAAACGATGCGACAACAGACTTAAATACCTATCTGTCCGAAAATCTTTCCGGCATCAAGATCACCCAGATCTTTAACCGTGAAGACCGTAAAATGAAGGATTTTCTGACCCGTTCCCATAAGCTGCAGAGAGCAAAACAGGGACGCATGCTGGTATTTGGTATTTTCCGTCCCATGGTGCAGATGCTGTATATGTCCTCTGTGATGTGCCTTCTGTATGTCGGCGGAAAAGGATACATTCAGCAGACCTCCTTTATGGGACAGGTGATCGATGCCGGTATCATTGTTTCCTTTTATATGTATATCTCCAAGTTTTTCAACCCGATCCAGGCATTGGCAGAGCAGTTTGACATGCTGCAGAAATCCTTTGCTTCGGCAGAAAAGATTTTTACCATTCTGGACATGGTACCGCAGGTTGTGGATGAAGAGGATGCGATCGAGCTGGAGGAAATCCGCGGAGAGATTGAGTTTAAGGATGTATGGTTTGCCTATAAGCCCGATGAATGGGTGTTAAAAGGCGTTTCCTTCCATGTGATGCCCAGACAGACCGTTGCCTTTGTGGGAGCCACCGGTTCCGGCAAGACCACGATCCTGTCTTTGATCTGCCGCAATTATGAGATTCAGAAAGGGCAGATTCTGATCGACGGCATCGATATCCGGAAGATCAAAATTTCTTCCCTGCGCCGTCATTTCGGCCAGATGCTGCAGGATGTATTTTTGTTTGCGGGAACGATCCGCAGCAATATCACGCTTCGCGACGAATTTACGGAAGAAGAGATCCGCAGGGCCTGTGCTTATGTCAATGCGGACAAGTTTATCAACCGTCTGGAACAGGGGATGGATGAGCCGGTAAGAGAGCGCGGCAACAACTTTTCAGCCGGTCAGCGCCAGCTGTTAAGCTTTGCAAGAACCATCATTCACAAACCCTCTGTGATGATTCTGGATGAAGCGACTGCCAATATTGATACGGAAACAGAGCTTCTGATCCAGGATTCTTTGGATAGGATGAAAAATATCGGCACCATGCTGATCGTGGCGCACCGTCTTTCTACCATTCAGCATGCAGACAATATCATTCTTTTGTCCAAAGGCGAGATCATGGAGCAGGGAAATCATCAGGAGCTGTTAAAGCAAAAAGGCAGATATTATCAATTGTATACACTGCAGTACAGCAAAGAACAGCTGAAAATGCAGGAAAGACAGGGCTTGGTGGAGATACTATGAAAATTGTGGTTATTGGTCTTGGGATGATCGGGAGGACGATTTTAAGAAATCTTTCCGGGGAAGGTCATACGATAACGATCATAGATGAAGACAAGAGTCTGGTTGAGAGTCTGATTGAAAAATATGATGTATTCGGTGTGGTAGGAAACGGCGCCTGTATTGATATCCAGTATGAGGCAAAGGTTAAGGAAGCTGATCTGGTGATCGTACTGACCAGAAATGATGAGCTGAATATTCTGGCCTGTCTGGTCGCAAAAAAAATCGGCGTGAAATATACGGTTGCCCGTGTCAGAAATCCTGACTACAGAAAGCAGATCATGGAAATGAAGGATGATCTGGGGATTTCCATGGTGGTAAACCCGGAACGGGAGACTGCCGATGAAATATTCAGTATGATAAACCTTCCTTCCGTAGCCCGTATCGAACATTTTGCAAAAGGAAAGGTACTGCTTGTTGAGGTGGCGGCCAAAAAGGGGTGTACACTGGTAGGAGAAAGTCTGATCTCTCTGGGGAAAAAACTAAAGTCGCGTGTACTGATCTGTGCCGTGCAGAGAGGCGATGAAGTGATCATTCCGTCCGGCGGATTTGTGATCGAGGAAGGTGACCGTATTCATTTTACTGCCGATGCCAAAAGCCTGGGTGATTTTTTAGTGGAGGTAAACCTGGTCAAATCTCCGCTGCGCAATATCATGATCGTGGGCGGCGGAAGGATCGGTTATTATCTGGCGGACACACTTTCCCGGAAAAAATACAGGGTTAAGCTTATTGAAGAAAATCCTGCCAGGGCAGAGGAACTGGCAGAGGACCTGCCGCGCGTGACCGTTGCCTGCGGCAATGGAACCCAGCATGATCTTTTGCTGGAAGAGGGCATTGAAGCAATGGATGCTTTCGTGGCGCTGACGGATGTGGATGAAGAAAATATCATTGTTTCCATGTTTGCCAATAAAAAGAAGGTACAAAAGACCATTACACAGATCGAAAGTGAAGATCTCTTTGGCATGCTTGACGAACTGGGAATTGATAATAATATCTCTCCCAAGCAGATCGTGGCGGGCAGGATCATAAGCTATGCCCGTGCGCTAGCCAATTCCAGAGGCAGTAATGTGCTGACTTTATATCAGCTGGTAAACGGTCAGGTTGAGGCGCTGGAATTTGCAGCCAGAAAGCAGGAACGCATTTACAATAAGCCTCTGAAAGCATTAAAAATCAAGAAAAACTGTCTGATCGCCTGTATTATCCGCCAGAATGAGATGATCATTCCAAATGGTAATTCTGAGATCCGTCTTGGTGATAATGTGGTGGTAGTCACCACGCATAAAAACTTTGACGATCTGACAGATGTATTTGAATAAGGAGCGGCAGAGGTATGAATTATAAAAAACTCGGCAAGATCCTGGGTAAGATCATGATTCTGGAAGGGATTCTGATGCTGGCACCCCTTGCGGTCAGTCTGATCTACCGGGAATCTTTCAGACATATTCTGGCATTTTTGATTCCCATCCTGCTTCTTAGTCTGGGAGGAGGTCTGCTGCAGCTTCCAAGGCCCGAGCGAAATCATCTGTATCAGAAAGAAGGGTTTGCGCTTACCGCACTGGTCTGGATCCTGATGACTTTGTTTGGTGCGATCCCTTTTGTGATCAACCGGGATATTCCTAATTATGTGGATGCCTGTTTTGAGATCATGTCAGGATTTACCACAACTGGTTCCAGTATCATCACGGATATTACGGCAATTTCCCATTCATCTTTGTTTTGGCGAAGCTTTTCCCACTGGATCGGCGGAATGGGAATTCTGGTCTTTGTGCTGATTTTTATTCCGGAAAGCAATGACGGTTCTTCCATGCATCTGCTCCGCGCAGAAAGCCCGGGACCGCAGGTGGGCAAAATCGTGTCCAAGATGAAAGTGACAACAAGAATCCTGTATCTGATCTATTTGGGAATGACAGTTTTGGAAGTTGTTATTTTGATGTGTGACAGGCCGATTCCGGGTTATGAGAATGAAAAGCTGTTTTTTTCCCTGCTGGCCGCCTTTGGCTGTGCCGGTACCGGCGGATTTGGCTTTATACCGGGCAGTATGGAAGTATTTCATCCGTTTTCACAGTATGTGATGGCAATTTTTCTGCTGTTATTTGGCTGTAATTTCAGTCTTTACTATTTGATTTTGATCGGAAAAGTCAAAGAGGTGCTGCGCAGTGAGGAGTTCAGAAGCTATATCCTGATCATTGCAGCGGCGGTATTTTTTGTGTTTATCAGTCTGGTGTGGAAATTTGAATCCTATCCGCAGGTATATACAACAGAAGAAGCTTTTCGGCATTCGCTGTTTCAGGTAGCTTCCCTGCTCACGACAACCGGCTTTTCCACGACTGATTTTCATGTGTGGCCTATGCTTGCGACAACAACATTGGTTTTGTTGATGTTTTCCGGTGCGATGGCCGGTTCCACCGCCGGCGGCATCAAGATTTCCCGCTTGGTGATCGCCGTAAAGGGAGCTTATATCAATGTCAGAAAGCTGATCAGCCCCAGATATGTGCCCAAGGCAAAATTTGAAGGAAAGTCTCTGGAAATGAGAACGATCAACGATGTATTTGCATTCTTCACACTGTATTTTCTGATTTTTCTGATGATGCTGTTTTTGCTGTCCTTTGATCCTGTCAACGGACAAACCTTTACCGTCCTGTCAGATGCGGGCAGCTATACGGTGGAACACGGATTTTTCAGTAACTTTTCGGCAGTGTTGGCATGTATCTCCAACATCGGACCTGGTTTTGAGGCTGTAGGGGCTTATGCAAGTTATGCAGGGTTCAGTTATGTTTCCAAGATACTGCTGATCCTGACGATGCTTCTTGGACGACTGGAAATTCTGCCGGTATTGATCCTGTTCAGCAAACGGACCTGGCAGAGAGGGTAACTGCCGCATCAGAGGGCGGGCTGTATGCCGGCAAAGATACCGGGAAAGAGGAACCGATCGGTTCCAAGCGGCATAGGATACGGTAAGGCAGAACGTTTTACGGAGGAAACATGCCGTCACAAAAACTGGAAACCATATTGAATTTAAGTTTGGAAAGCACCCCGGAACAGCGCGCCCGTTCCGGGGTGCTTGACGTTGGATATGATGAACGGGAGAATACCTGGGAACTGATCGTCAAATACAGCGGCAGCCTGGATGAAATCCGGGAAGCAGGAATTGGCGTGGAGGAATTGCTGGCAGGATATGCCATACTGACGGTACCGGAAAGTCTGATCGGGGAATTGGTTTTGCTGCCGCAGATCGAATATGTGGAGATGCCCAAAAATCTGCAGGAAAATCTGTATACCGCCAAACAGGAGAGCTGCATTTTACCGCTGACAGAAGGGGCAGTGCCCGGATGGCCCGCCGCTATCATAGACGGTGGTGTGATCGGCCAGGTGGGCAGTGCAGCCGGGAGGAGTGGGAGTCCGCTGTCCGGGGAAGGTATTTTACTGGCAGTGCTGGATTCGGGAATTGATTATTATCTGTCGGATTTTCGCAATGCAGATGGAACCACGCGGATTGCTGCGCTGTGGGATCAGACGCTGGATGCAGAGACAGTAAGGCAGCAGCGTATGCGTGCGGGCGGACAGCAGGAGTCGGAAGATAGGGCATCCGTGTTTGCGTATGCGCCCCCTGAAGGGTTTTCCATCGGTGTGGAGTTTTCGGAAGAACAGATCAATACCGCACTGGCAGCCGGCAGCAGGGAGGACGCCTTTCTACAGCTTCCCAGCAGTGACCGTTCCGGACATGGCACAGAGGTGGCGGCTGTGGCAGCAGGGAATAATGCCGATCCGCTTTTGCGGGGAGTGGCGACAGGGACAAAATTGCTGATCGTCAAACTTGCAAACCGCCGGACCGGATTCCCACGTACCACGGAACTGATGCGGGGGGTACAGTGGGTACTGCAGAAGGCCCGGGCGATGGGGATGCCGCTGGTGATCAATTTGAGTTTCGGGAACAGTTATGGACCGCATGAGCATTGTAAATAGGGGAAGAATAAGGCGTCCACATCCAGATTGTTTAAGTATCTGCATATGGTGACTGATACTTAAACACAATATCAATACTCATATCCTGATTGATCAGAATCTTATCGATCAATTCCACAACCATTTCCCTTGTGACTTCGTCAACAGAACCGTATTTTATGAGCTTTTCAATCCAGTGCCCATATTCAGACTGGGATTTGGTGAATTGTTCCTTTTTGGATGCAAGCTGGGAGATACGGTCGAGGATATCTTTTTCCTGCTGTTCGTAGTCTGATTTGTAGGAAAGGAACTCTTCTTTGGAAAGGATTTGGTCCACATAGTTTTCAAAGATCTTCATTTTGTATTTCTGGATGACAGCACGATCTTTTTGTAGCTGTTCCAGTTGCTGGTCTGCAAAAAGAGTTTTTCTGGCAAATTCGTTTCGATAATCGGCAGCCTTTAAAATGTCCTCTTTGTCTTTTTCTGTTAAGGCCAGGGAGAATTGACTTTGAATTTCCATTTTCACGACTTCATCAAGGATAGATTTTTGGATAAAGTGGGAGCAGCAGAAGGTGTTTCCCTTTTTGTGATAGGAGCTGCATTCATATCCGTCTCTGCAGGCAACACGCTGCAAATTATAACCACAGTCTCCACAGACCAGAATACCGGCATAAGGATTTACTTTTTTTGCTTCACGCAGGTAACCGGGAGTTCTGGTACGTTTGGTCATGAGATTCTGTACCTGCTCAAATGTATCCTGACTGATAATTGGTTCATGCGTGTTTTCAACAATGTATTGTTCTTTCGGAGGAATGTATTTATATTTGTCAATTTTATAGGAGATCTTTTCTGACTTATGCTGTACCATTGCACCTGTGTAAGTACGGTTTCGCAGGATGACGTTAATGGTGGGATATGTCCAGCCTTTTGCTCCGGATTTCTCGCAGGCATTGGTATAATTGAGTTTCTGTACTTTGCGTTTGTATTCGGAAGGAGACAGAATCTTTTCTGTATTCAGGATTTGGGCAATTCCGTCTCTGGAATAGCCGGAGAGGTACAGACTAAAGATTCTGCGGACAGTCTGAGCTGCCTGCGGATCGATAATGAAACGATGCTTGTTATTGGGATCTTTCTGATAACCATACGGAGCAAATCCGGACATGAACTGTCCTCTTTTTTTCTGGGCGGTAAGAGCAGCGCGGATTTTTTTAGAGATATCCCGGCTGTACATATCATTGAACAGTGTTTTGAACTGAGCCAATTCTTCATTACTGTGTGAAACAGAATCCACATTATCCAGGATAGCAATGAATCTGACATTCAGAGAAGGAAAGATACGTTCAATATAGTTACTTGTCTCAATATGTTCTCTGCCAAGTCGGGAAATATCTTTGGTGATCACCCCCTGAATCTTTCCGCTGCAGATATCTTCCATCATTCGCTGGAAATCAGGGCGGTTTGAAAAATATAGTCCGGAATAACCGTCATCAATGTAAATATCTGCGATTTTGAGATCATTGGATTTGCCGACATATTCACGGATAAGTTTTAATTGGTTTTCAATGCTTTCACTGATTTTGTTTTCACCGTCATCTTTCGATAAACGACAATATGCCGCCATCTGATACATTTTTCACTCCGATCATGATTCAAGTAAGTAATTTTCGTTCGGCTAAATTTTTGATACATTGAGTCAGGGTTTTTGGCCCGTTAAAGTAAATACGGATCTGATATCCATTATGCGGATAGTTCACGTTTGGCTGCGGTGCATTTCCTGAAGGATGAACCGGGGGCTGTGCGGGGATTGTGCTCATGCATTGCCTCCTTCGACAGACATTGCTTTTTGATATTCTATGCCGGCAGGAATGTCCAAAAGTCTGTGAAGATTGAAGTTGGCTTTCGTGAAAGTACAAAAAAATCCTGGTTCAAATTTTTACGCTTAGATTTGAACCAGGATAAATTTTTTCTATAGTGATTCTTTTTTTTACTGTTTCGGCGGCACGTGTGTGATTACCCAGTCATATGCATAATCTCCGTGCCACATATGCGGTCCGTCAAAAACATCATGATACAGATTTTCTTCGGCGTTCCAAAGTTTCATGGCCTTGCGGACTTTTTCTACTTGCGGATAAACATTGTCCAGCCCGCTGCTGCCATTAAGGGGATCGATATTTCCGGTCTCGATCAGCAGCGGTCTTGGAGCCACCAAAGCACCAATATCTCCAATATCTGCGGTTTTCCAAAGATTGGGGATAAAGTTACAGTCACAATTTTGGAACATGGTAACCAGGGATTCGCCGGCACCGTAAAAGTAGCCGCTGATGACGGCGCATTCCACTCTGGGATCTAATGCAGAGAAATATAACGTCTGCAGACCGCCGCCGGATAATCCCACACAAGCCAGATGCCCGTTAACAAAATCACAGGTCATGATGTAATCTGCAAGACGCATCAGATCCCAGGTCCACATACCGGCAACTGTTTGTCCCAGGGGAAGTGCCAGATGTGCCAGTCCCCGACAGGACGACGAAAGATATTTTTCCTGTTCATCTCCCTGCAGATCAATTTCCCGACGTTCTCCAAAACCTCTGGCATCTGCTGCAAATACAATATATCCTTTCTTAACAAACATTTCTCCGTAATTGTAATTATGGACATCGATCGTATTTGCCACACCCTCTTTTTGACGGAGACCCACTACCGCCTCTTTGCCGTTACTGCCGTGGCCGTGGCATGCGATCAGAGCGGTTCGCTTTTCTCCCTCTTTCAGATCATCCGGGATCAATACATAAAACGGCATGATAACATCCGGTTCTGTATGGATCAGCATTTTTTTCCGTATATATCCGTCACAGGCGACAGTTTCCACCAGTTCCGGCTGTGGGAGACATTTCTCCATCTGTGTGGTTCCCAACAGTTCGCATAGCTTATGGCGCAGCGAATCCTGCCAGATCAGGAATTCTTCTTTGGTGTCAGCCTGAAAGCTGTGGGTGCGATAGGCTGAATGAAATTTTTTTAAAAAATGCTTTTCAGATGTATAATATTTCATTTTTTCGTTCCCCTCTTTAAAGCCAGCCGGTTAATTCTGCCAGCATTCTGGTGTATTCAACGAAGTTTTCCAGAGAAATATCTCCCGGTACTCCATGGTCGCAGGAAGGTATGTAACCGCCTTCTTTTAACAGCGGAGGAACCACACGCAGCACTTCATTTCGGAGCGTTTCTCCACCGGCAGCTATGGCACGTTTATCAATACCGCCTACATATGCCATCTTCTTTCCATAGCTCCTACGATACTCTACGATATCATTGTGTGCAGCAACCTCCAAAGGATCACAGGCATTGATGCCGGACTCGATCCAAATCGGCAGAAGATCGGCAATGTATCCGTCGCTGTCAACCTGCAGAAGAGGAATGTCATGTTTTTTGATTTCCTGATACCATTTTCGGTATACCGGCTGTAAAAATTCACGGGTCATGGCAGGACTGATCATGCTGTGAGCTTTATAAGCCATATCCTCTGAAAAACGCAGGCAATCCGGCTGGACATGCTCAAATACGCGCTGCAGCAGTTTTAAAACATACTCGCCCCAAAATTCTGCCATTTCGGCAACCCATTCCGGGTCATCCACAAACAGCATGCACAGATTCTCAAGTCCCAGCCACTCACGCATCTGCCAGAAAGGACCGTTGATATTGATAGTCAGCGGGAAATCCCGTTCAGCGAGTTTCGGACCGATCTGTGAAAGATTTTCCGGAATCCTGCCCGGTGCATACGGATCGTAACGCTTTTTCATTTCTTCCCAATCTTCTCTGGTTTTCACCGGAAAGCTGATATAACGGCGGGTTACAAAATCCTTGGCAGAGCGCAGGTAACTTACATCGTATTGATCAGATATCTCCGTAATGATTCCGATACAATCCTGACAGATATAATGCCCGTCCCTGTGCTCCAAGGTTTTCTCCTCATACAGCGGCTTCATACGTGCATCCACAAAGAAACCTTCGTCTGTGGAAGAAGGCTTTTCGCGGACAATTCCCAGTCTGCTGCAGACATAATCCATATAATCCATATCTTCCGGCAGCCCTTCCTCATGCCAGCGTTTCAAAGTGGATTCCCGGGGACCGCCCGGCATCAGCGGAATTTTATCCACTGCCTGAAAAGTCAAAGTGTTTACATAACGCTGTCTTTCATTCATGATCGTCACCTCTGTTGTTTTATTTTCAGGTCGCTTAAAAATCATTGGTTCTTATATTCTATTTTAGAACAAAACAGATGAAAAGACATTCCATAATCGGTTATTTACATACACTTTTCGGCAAAAAAGGATGTTGAGCCTTCCATTTTATGTTATTCTGAATCTGTCAGCAATTATTTAAAATAAAGGGAGCGCAGAAGCGATTATCATGAGAAATATATTTTCCAAGCGGCAGTTTTTGGCAAACCTGCCTTATGCGTATTTGTGTGTGATATGGTATATTGATGCCGATCAAAGCTATCATATCGTCAAACGGCCGGGCATTATGGAATCCGATTATATTGCGGTTCGCACCATCAGCGGCTGCGGAATTTTAACAGAATATAACGGTGAAAAACATGAATTAAAAGCGAATAGTCTGGGAATCTTTTGCTCCGGTGACGTGGCGCAATACAAAGCCTCTTTGGAGGGATGGCAGTTTTACTGGTTCCGTTTTAATCATAGCGACTGGCGGGAAAAGTGTAACTGGGTTGAAGAGCTGAATATCACGGCATCTGAACTGAAAAATATGGAACGATGTTTTTCCAATCTTAACAGTAAGTTCATCAATGAATGTCTGAATGCAGAGGCGCTGTTTAATTTTCTGCTTTCGGATTGGATGATACGCCTTCATTCCGGCACATCTGCTCAGCTATCCGCTTCAGAGCTCACTGCTATTTTGGAAAAAGGCTGTTACCAACAGCTGGATCTTAAGACACTGGCCAAAACCGCCGGTATGTGTGAGAGAAGCTTTCGCGATGCCGTACACCGTGTAACCGGCATGTCTCCCAAGGAATACATGTCCAAACTCAAAATGGATGCCGCTATGGACCTTCTTTTGACAACCACAAAGTCTGTTTCCGAAATTGCTGAGGAGATGGGCTATGAAACGCCCTTTTATTTCAGCCGGGCATTCAAAAAGCATTATGGTATTTCACCGAAAAAAGTGCGTAATGGAATTTTCGGCAAATAAATTCTGGTGTTTTCGCTGCACGGATTCTCAACGGAAGGGATTTCTGATACAGAAACTTTTCCATGCGTTTCTTTTTCCCTTGGTTATACGGATCTCATGACGGGTCATCGTTGCTCTCCCGTTATCTGGACAATGCGGCCGAAACCGGACGAACTGTGATCTGCGTGGGCAGCGGCAATGAAGGCGCATCACTGGGGCATGCGGCGGGACAGCTGTCCAAAGAACAGCAGGCGTCAGGTGAGGAATCGGTAACACAGCAGGTTGAGCTGGTGATCGCAGATTATGAGAGAACCATCAATGTGCAGCTTTGGAAAAATTTTGCAGACCGATTCGATATAGAGCTTCGTGCTCCGACAGGAGAAGAGATTCCGGTACAGTTTACGCAGCTTAAGCGGCAGGAGATTTTAGCGGGAAAGACACAGATTCTGATCTATGTAGGGCAGCCGTCTCCTTATTCGGTCCATCAGGAGATTTTTTTTGATTTTTTACCGATGGATGATTATATAAGTGCAGGGGTTTGGCGGTTTCGTCTGACACCCCGCAGGATCGTGGCAGGGATGTATCAGTTTTATCTGCCGGGACAGGAGGCACGGATGCCGGGAACACGTTTTACCCGGGCGGTGCCGGAGTTGACGCTGACTGTTCCATCTACTTCTGCAAAGGTGATCACGGTCGGGGCAAGCAATGCGCTTTATGATGCCTATGCGGATTTTTCCGGGCGTGGTGCACCGACTTATGCGACCACGGAAAATGTATTTGCAGACACCAAACCTGATCTGGTGGCGCCGGGAGTGGATATCCGGGTACCCACTGCAGGAGGAGGTACAGTACAGGTCAGCGGTACTTCTTTTGCGGCACCGTTGGTATCCGGAACGGCGGCTCTTTTGATGGAATGGGGCATTGTGCGGGGGAATGATCCTTATCTTTACGGAGAAAAGATGAAAGCGCTGCTGCGGGCAGGTGCTAGACCGCTGAGAGGAGAAGCGGAAAGACCAAATGAAAAAACGGGTTACGGACAGTTATGTGCGTCGGAGAGCCTGGGCTAAAAAGGAGAAAATAAAACTGGGAAATGCCAGTATGCACATTATGCAATATTAATATGTTGATAATACAGAAAAAGCTGCTTTCTCTAAGGGGAGCAGCTTTTTATATCGAGCTCCTGTTTGAAAAGCATGCAAATTGGCAAAATAACTATTTTTGCATGCATATTTTCAGTGCACGAAAAAAGAAAAGCATGCAAAAAAACAAAAATAGTGTATTTGCTTGTTTAATCAACTGATTTTACCTTGGACAAAGCATGTAAATTTAAGCAAATAAGATATTTGCATGAATTTGAGCTGATTTCTTTCAATTTTAAGCATGCATTTTACGAAAAATCGGAAATTTACATGCAAACATTGAGTCGGCATCTGAATTTGAGCATGTAAAATATATAAATTTCATTATTTGCATGCTTACACATACAAGCCGTCACGGCGAAGGTACAAATCGGTGCGTTTCGCAACGATTTCAGCCGCCGACACCTTCGCAAATATAAATCTTTACTTTTCCAAAACAGAGGGATTATAATAAAAAGGTGCGAAAAACCGAACAAAGGAAGAAAAGTTCATGAAATTCATTTATTCTTATGTCAAACCGTATAGCAAGGCGATTTTGCTGGGACTGAGCATCAAATTTCTGGGAACGATAGGGGAACTGATGATCCCTTATGTGCTGGAATTTATGATCGATGATGTGGTGCCCAAGCAGCAGCTTTCCAAGGTGCTGTTCTGGGGAATTGCGATGATTCTGCTGGCATTTTTGGTGCGGTATCTGAATATCAAGGCAAACCGTATGGCGGTAAAAGTGGCCAGAAACAGCATCTACCGTGTGCGTAAGGATCTGTTCTGGAAGTCCCTGAACCTGTCAGGCAGTCAGACGGATGAATTTGGTCTGCCGTCTTTGACTTCCCGAATGACCTCTGACTCTTATAATATTCAGGATTTTATCCAGTCCATGCAGACATTGGGGGTACGCGCGCCCATTATGCTCATCGGCGGCATCGCCATCACGCTGACTATGGATGTGGGGCTTGCATCCATTCTGTGTATCATGGCGCCGATCATGATCGTGGTGATCGTGACCATCTCCCGAAAAGGCATTCCGCTTTATGAAAAAGTGCAGAGCAGTGTGGATGATATTGTGCGCGTGATGCGTGAAAATATCACCGGCATCCGTGTGGTGAAGGCACTCTCCAAAGAAGATTATGAAAAACGCCGTTTTGAGCAGACCAATGAGCAGATGATGAAAAAAGACATCAAGGCAAGTATGCTGATGTCTCTGCCCGGACCTGTTATGACGCTGTTTTTAAACTGCGGTCTGGTGCTGGTTGTGATCATCGGTGCCAACCGGGTAAATGCAGGTCTTACAAAACCTGGTGTGATCCTGGCGTTTCTGACTTATTTTAATATGATCCTGATGGGCGTTATGGGATTGAACCGTATCTTTATGATGATCTCCAAAGCCAATGCTTCTTCCAAAAGAATTGCGGCGGTGGTGCAGATTGAGGAAGATCTGACACCGATTCCGCAGGAAGAGGCTGCAAAGACGGACAGGGATGATTTTATCATTTTTGATCATGTGGATTTCAGTTATGGTGCGGAAAGCACCAATGCCGGCAGCCTGCCGCAAAACACGATGGCCTTTACCGAGGGCGGCCGCAAGAAATGCCTGACAGATATTGATTTTTCTGTGAAAAAAGGCGGGTCTCTGGGGATTATCGGTGCTACCGGATGCGGCAAGACTACGATCATCAATCTGTTGATGCGTTTTTATGATCCCACCGCAGGACATGTATTTGTGGATGGAAAAGATGTGCGTACCTATGACAAAGATGATCTGCACAGAATGTTTGGCGTGGTATTTCAGAACGATGTGATCTTTGCAGATACTTTGAAGGAAAATATCGTGTTTGGCCGCGATGTGGATCAGGAAGCTCTGGTGATGGCGGCAGAGGATGCGAGAGCCAGAGACTTTATCGAAGCTTATGAAGATACCTATGAGCATAAGGCGGTGATCCACGGAGCCAATTTAAGCGGCGGACAAAGACAGCGTGTGCTGATCGCCAGAGCGCTGGCGGCAAAACCGCAGATTCTGGTGCTGGACGATTCCTCCAGTGCGCTGGATTATAAGACTGACGCCATGCTCAGAAAAGCCATTGCCGAGCATCACACCGATACGACCATGATCGTGATCGCCCAGAGAATCAGTTCCATTATGAATCTGGACGATATCATTGTTCTGGAGGAGGGCAGTATCATCGGTCACGGTACGCATGAACAGCTTCTGGAGAGCTGCCCGATGTATGCAGAAATTTACAGGACACAGATGGGAGAAATGAAATAAATGGCACGCATGGATACACCTTTAAGAAAACCCAAGGATACCAAGGGTACTTTTTTCAGACTCCTTTCTTATCTGGGAGCTTATAAATTCATTCTGCTGGGCGTGGTTGTTTTATGCTTCGGCAGCAACATTTTATCTTTGCTTGGCCCCAATTTTGCGGGAAAAGCGATCAATGAGGCGGCAGCAGGCGCGGGAAAAGTCAATTTTGACATGGTTTATTACTATGCAAAAAGAATGCTGATCTGCTATCT
This sequence comes from Lachnospiraceae bacterium, assembly GCA_017500935.1. Classification (GTDB taxonomy): domain Bacteria; phylum Bacillota; class Clostridia; order Lachnospirales; family Lachnospiraceae; genus Gallintestinimicrobium. The sequence goes on along the minus strand of JAFVXW010000018.1, from coordinate 21,107 downwards.
GTGTTCTTCGATCATCGCCATTTCCACTAGCATGATCATGATGCATGTGAGCAAATGGATCGCAAGACGGATGCGCAAAGATATTTTTGAAAAACTGATGCGCCTGCCGGTGGGATTTTTTGACAGAAATCAGGCCGGTGATATTATCAGCCGTGTTTCCTATGACGTGGAAGTGGTAAGCAGCTGTCTGGCAACCGATATTGTGCAGATTTTAAACAGCCTTGTGACGGTGGTGGGTTCCATGACCATGATGCTGATCATTTCCCCGATCCTGGCAGTTGTGGTGGTATTTACGGTTCCGGCAGCTATCACTTATACCACAAAGATGCGAAAGATCACCCGCCCCAAATTTTCCCTGCGTTCCAAAAACTACGGTATCATGAACGGTTTTGTGGAAGAAATGTTTTCCGGACAAAAGACCATTATGGCCTATGCTTATGAAAACAGGGTGCAGGAGCGTTTTGATACGGTAAATCAGAATGCGGCAGATGCCTATCACGATGCCAACTATTACGGCATGACCATGGGACCTACTGTCGGCATGATCAACAACGTTGGTATGGGGCTGATCGCAGTTCTGGGTTCTGTTTTTTATATGTTTCAGATGGTGACATTGGGACAGATTTCATCCTTTGTGCTGTATTCCAGAAAGTTCTCCGGTCCCATCAACGAGATCGCAAACATTGTCAATGAACTGTATTCTGCACTTTCTGCGGCGGAGCGTGTTTTCAACCTGCTGGATCAGGAGGAAGAAGTCAAAGACGTGGAAAATGCCTATGTTCTGGATGAAGTGAAGGGACATGTGCAGATGGAAGATGTCAAATTTGGCTACGAAGAAGGCAAGACTATCATTCACAAGCTGAATCTGGATGCCCAGGCAGGAAAGCTGGTGGCGATCGTCGGCCCCACCGGTGCCGGAAAGACCACGATCATCAATCTGCTGATGCGTTTTTATGATGTGGACAGCGGCAGGATTTTAGTGGACGGCAATGAGATTCGTACGTGTACCAGAGAGAGCCTGCGCAGTGCTTATGCGATGGTGCTGCAGGAAACCTGGGTGTTTAAGGGAACTATTTTTGAAAATATTGCCTACGGAAAAGAAGGCGCGACCATGGAGGAAGTGGTTGCGGCGGCAAAGGCAGCACATATTCATCCCTTTATCGAGCGTCTGCCGGAAGGTTATCAGACGGTGATCAGCGAGGACGGCGGCAATATTTCCAAAGGACAAAAACAGCTTTTAACTATCGCAAGAGCGATGCTTTACAATGCGAAGATGCTGATTCTGGATGAAGCAACCTCCAATGTGGATACCAGCACGGAGCGCCAGATTCAGAAGGCAATGCGCGAACTGATGACGGACAAGACCTGTTTTGTCATTGCACACAGACTTTCCACGATCCAGCATGCGGATCACATTCTGGTGGTAAATCAGGGCGATGTGGTGGAACAGGGAACTCATGAAGAACTGATGGCACAAAAAGGATTTTATTACAAACTGTATGCGGCACAGTTTGAGTAAGATTGATTTGCTGACAGGTTTCGTGTATAATTATGACAGTTAACAGCAAAAAAATGCTGCAAGGAGGATTTTTTATGACTTTCAATGATATTCATGTGCGTGATCCTTTTATTCTTGTGGATGGCGGCAAGTATTATCTGTATGGTTCCCGCGGTCCTGAAACCTGGGGAAAATGCACCGGCCTGGATGTTTATGTGAGTGAAGATATGGAAACCTGGAGTGAAGCGGTGGAAGTTTTCACACCGCCGGCTGATTTCTGGTCCGATTTTAATTTCTGGGCACCGGAAGTGCATGCTTATAAGGGCGCATATTACATGTTTGTCAGCTTCAAAAGTGATACCCGCCGCCGCGGCACCCAGATTTTAAAGGCAGAATCTCCCATGGGACCTTTTGTGCCTCACAGTAACGGTCCTGTGACTCCCGAAGAATGGGAATGTCTGGACGGTACTTTATATGTGGCTCCCGATGGAAAACCTTACATGGTTTTCTGTCATGAATGGGTACAGATCAAGGACGGCGAAATGTGTGCCATTGAGCTGACAGAGGATCTTTCTGCGCCTGTTGGCAAGCCCTTCCTTTTGTTCAGAGCTTCTGACCCTGTGTGGGCTTCCGGTTTTGAGGATGAAGGAGAAAAAGACAACTATGTAACAGACGGTCCGTTCCTTTACAGAACCCAGGACGGCACGCTTTTGATGATTTGGTCCAGTTTTGCGCAGAATGCTTACTGTGAAGGCATTGCGTATTCTGACAACGGCGATATCACCGGCAGCTGGATTCATGACGAGCGTCTGTTGTTTGCGGAAGACGGCGGTCATGGTATGATCTTTAAGACGCTGGAGGGTGAGCTGAAATTTATTTTCCATCAGCCCAACAATTCTCCCAATGAGCGTCCCCACGTGATTTCCTTAAAAGATGTGGGAAATACCATTTATGAGGCTTGAACAGGTAACTAACTCTATGTGGGGTGTTCTCTGAAATGGAGAACACCCTGTTTTGCAAAAAGGATAAGGTGCGGAAATGACATTGTATGATGCAAAAGGATTCTCGGTAGCCAGCAAAAATAAAGAGCTGATTTTATCGGCAGAGAAACTGACAGACAGATGCAGGGCTGATTTGAATGGAACAACAGAAATCTTTCAGATGCAGGCAATCGCTGCCCATGATTTTGAGGCGGACAAAATGTCAGTGATTCTGACATTAAAGAATGAGGAGTATGCCCAAATTGCGGAGCAGTTTCATTATATTCCCTGTATTAAGCAGCGAAAGGAAAATATATGCGGTGCACATGTATTTCGTTCACCAGTTGCCATTTTTTCCGATGGTGAGTGGATGATCGCATTGATCCCCGATATGTTGACGGTGGACAGACAGCTTGCAGAACTGACTTTTCTGGATATGCGTTTTGCAGAGGATGATAAGACAGTTCCCTATCTGGAATTTGGTCTGATCCGACAAAAAAGCGAGCCGCATATGTATTACATTCCTACAGGGGAGACACTTGCAGTAAAGGAAGGAACGGTGCTGCCTTTTTATGTAATGGCATTTTGCGGAGCGGATGTATGGGAAGCGTTTCATCAGATTCAGACATTTTTGTTTGAGACCTATGCAGCATCGTATGTACAGTCTGTTCTGCCTCAGACCGTTTCCTTTGATACCTATGCAAAATACGGAAATTCCTTCGGGGAAAGCATGTATCGGGAAGAGGCAGTCGGCGCCGGCATTCCTCTGACCACATTTTTAAAGGAAGACGGCAGCTACAGTGGACGCGAATATGCGGATGATCAGTTTTTCCACTGTTGGTTCAACAATATGCGCACTGCGAGAGAACTGTATGCGTTTGGAAAACGGCAGAATCATGAAAAGTGGATTCATATGGCACGTCAGATCAAAAAACTGTTACTGTCTGCGCCGCAGCAGGACGGCTTATTTCCGACTATTTACGCACCGCATGACGGCGGCTGGAAGGGTTCTTCTTTGCAGGGCGGCGGTCCGGAATACTATTCTTTGCCGGATTGTGCCTGGACGGCGTATCAGCTTTTGCTGTATGAAAAAACATGTGAGAAAAGCCAGGAAACTGCAGCTTTTCTGCAAAACTTTGCGGACGGTCTGACCGGACTGGTGTTGCCTGACGGCACATTCCCGGTATGGGTCAGAAAAGACGGGGGAAAAGACGAAGTGACTGGTCGGCTTATGGGCAGTACCGCCAGTGTTTTGTGTGCGCTGTTTCTGGCAGAATATGCACAGTTTTTGCAAAATGAGATAACACCGGATGCCGATGCAAAGAAAAAAATTTCACGTTATATACAGGCAGCGGCAGATTATATGGAATATATTTCAAAAAATTGTCTGCTGACACAAAAATTTGAAGATTTTGAATTGTATTATTCCTGCTCTGCAAAACCGGAGGATTTTTATGATCCTGTCAGTCGGATGTATGGACAAAATACGCTTGCCATGCAGTGGACTGCAGAGGCATATCTGGCACTGTACAAACTGACACATAAAAAAGAGTATATGACTTACGGACGTTTCGCACTTGATCTGATGTGTCTGTATCAGCAGATCTGGAATCCGCCTTATGTATCTTTATATGCGTTTGGTGGTTTTGGGGTGATGAATACAGATGCAGAATGGAATGATGCGCGGCAGGCACAGTTTGCAGAGACTTTTTCCAATTATTATGATGTGACAGGTGATAAAATCTACTACCAGCGCGGTATTGCCGCATTGCGGGCTTCCTTTGTACTGATGGTTATTGATGAAAATGCAGATGTTTCGCCTCATACGGTCACACCCCGTGAGTGGCTCAATGAACAGCATGGCGGCATGGCAGAAAATTATGGACATGACGGTATTGATGCCCGCAGCGGGCAGAGCGGCTTCCACTGGGGCAGCGGTTCTGCATTGGTATCTGCTGCAGAGTATCTGCGGCGATATGGAGAAACAGCGGTGGATCCTTTCGTGTAAATTTACTGTTTTGTACGCTGCAACCGGCAGTTGACAGATTTCCAAGCAGGATTGGTGGCTGTCAACTGCCTTTTGTGTTATGGTTATATCAGCTTAAAGGCAATACAGTATCGAAGAGGGAGGATAGCAGAATGATTCTGGCGGAAAAGATTACAAAATTAAGAAAACAGAATGGATGGTCACAGGAGGACCTGGCAATGAAGCTGAATGTCTCCAGACAATCGGTTTCCAAATGGGAGAGTACGGCTTCCATGCCGGATCTGGATAAAATTTTGAAAATGAGTGAGCTTTTTGGCGTGAGCACCGATTATCTGCTCAAGGATGAGGCAGAAGAGGAAGGATTGGTACAGGAAGATTTTGAGACTGGAAATGAAGCAATAAAGTCAGACAGCAGGTATGAATTGACACTGGAACAGGCAAATCTGTATCTGGAACTGGTGGAAAAGGCAGCTGTTAAGATCGCGGCAGGTGTGGCCGGTATATTGCTTGCCGTGGCAGTGTTGATCCTGCTTAGCGGTCTGGCAGACGGCAATTTCCTTGCAGTTACGGAAGATGCGGCAGGCGGTATTGGCGTGGTGCTTTTGCTTGTGGCGATCGCGGCTGCGGTGGCAGTATTTATCGCGCAGGGCATGAAGCTTGATAAGTATGAATTTCTGGAAAAAGAGCCGCTTTTATTACAGTATGGAATTGCCGGGATCGTGGAGCGCAAAAAAGAACAGTTTGCTCCCATTTTCAGTAAATGTATTATCGCAGGAGTGACGCTTTGTATTCTGGGTGTGGTGCCGATTCTGATCGCAGGCGCTTTTCAGATGTCAGATGTGGTCTGTATCTTTTGCGTGGCACTGCTTTTGGTGATGATCGCAGCGGCGGTTGTCCTTTTTATCTGGAGCGGCATGATCCATGACAGTTATCAGAAGCTTCTTGAAGAGGGGGATTACACACTGGAAAAGAAACTGGCAGAAAAGAAAAATGCCCCTCTGGCAGCAATCTACTGGCCGGCACTGACTGCTGTGTATCTGGCTGTAAGTTTTCTGACCGGAAGATGGGATATTACCTGGATCATCTGGCCCTGCAGCGGTCTTGTGTTTGCGGCAGTGTGCGGAATTGCTGCGATGGTGCGGGGACGTAGATAATAAAAAAGTGTACGTCATGCGTATAAAAAGAGCCGGGGATACTTAAAAATGTATCTCAGGCTCTTTCTTTTACAGTAAATCTCTCAAAATATAGTAATAATAAACCGGCATCGAACTCCAGCCGTGGCAGAGGCTTCCTGCATCGCCGAAGGTGCAGCGCCTTCCTCGTCCTCCCAGACAGTGGTGGAACCGGCATCCAGCATGATCTGATACTGTTTGCGAATCTGATCAATCACCCAGGGACCGTAGGTTTGTCTGTCTGCCATAAGCAGTGCATCGTAGGGGAAACATTTCATGCTTAAGGAAGCGGGAACAAAACGCTCCGGATGCTGTGTCATCTGGGCGGCAATGTGTGCGGCAAGGGAAATACCGGAGGCAGGAAGAAAATCGCCGCCATCGGATTCTGCAGCAGCCAAATCAGCCGCACCGCACAAAATCGCCAGTGCATTGGCGGTTTCACTGTAGTGTTCCTGTTCCATAAAAGTAGAAAACAGTCCGCTTTCGGGTCTGTAAAATAATCGGAAGATTTTCTGACACATTTCCTGGGCTTCTGCCAGATAAGCAGCACCGGTCTTGCCGATCGCGGCAGCAATGGAAGCCATATGCTTTAGCGCCAGCACATAAAGGGCATTTAAAATCAGATCCACCTTGGGAATGCCGGAGTCTGTTTTATCGATGACAGAACCCAGATTACCGTCCAGCTGCGGACGCCATTCATAGAAGTTCCATGCATTTCCGGGCAGACAGTGGAGAAGCCCGTCTTTTTTATGCTGTACAAAATTGGCAAGCAGTGTAGTCAGTTTGGCATAAACCTCCCGTGCCAGGGAAAGGTCGCCGCTGTAGCGCGTATATTCATCCACTGCGGTAAAATAATGCAGGGAGAAGGACGGGATAAACAGCTGTGCATCGCTGGCATTGGGACAGCAGATGGAAAGAAAGCCGCTTTCGTGGCGGTCCAGCGCAAACAGGGAAAGCCCCGCACGCACAGCCTCGTATTCTTCAAACGCGACATAACCGCACAGCATCTGGTTGCGGCTGTCCATGGCATAAAAACACTGTTCTCTCCAGGGGCAGTCCTCGTAATGTTCATGGAGACATAATTCCAGGGTACGCACGCAGATTTCATAAATACGGCGGTCAGTTTCGCCGGAAGGCATAAATGCGGTCCGTTTTAACGGATACATGGTGGGACGGATACCGGCATAGGAAATCTGCAGAGGTGTTTTGCTGCGTATTTCCAGATAGCGGGCTCCCAGACGCCGGAACGGATTCATATAAAGGTTGTGACCGGGCTTTGCCTGATATTCCACGCTGAAATCACGGCCGCCGATCAGCCGGGGGACATGTAAAGCAGTGTCAAAAGCCAGCGGCAGCAGGGGAGTGACATTGAGAATATGCGGTTTTTCGGCGGTGGGATCATAGAGATGTTCGCTGTAGGCAATGAGTAACGGCTGGGCCGCTTCTGAAAACAGCTCCAGTTCCAGAAATCCAACTTCCTCCTGTTTTAAATCAAACAGATAACAGTATTCTTCGTTTCTTAAACCGCTGAAAATCAAAGAAGAAGAACAGCGGTCCTGCAGCGAGAGCTTTTGATTGGGTCTGGGGATCAGTTCATGACTTTTTTCAACAGGAATGGATTTTGTAAAATCCCTGCCTGCCCCGGACATCCAGTCATCTTCTTTGTTGGCGTCATAGGAAAAGGAAAATCCCATCTGACCGGTGATGATCTTTTCCATGCCGGTGCGGTAAGCATGGCTTTGACGGCAGAGAGTATCTGCAGAAGAAAAAGCAAGTACAGCGGGGGCAGCATCTGCGTCAGCTTCTGCACGCAGTTCATAGATCAGGCCTGCCTTCTGCGGGCTGTAGGCAGAGCTTGCCTGTTTGTAATGCCAGACAATGACAGCCAGATGATTTGTGCCGTCCTGACAGAAGTCAGTAACCTCCACGCAGTCAGCGACTTTGTAATGCTCAAAATCGGCATACTGGCCGAAGGCTGCCAGATGGCCGTTTAAATATACCGCATAATTGGAATCACAGGAAACGGAAAGGGTGATTTTACCCTTCCTGCCCTGAAAAGTATCATAAAATTCTCCGTAGGAATCTGCTTTTGCCAAAGCTTCATACCAGATCCAGTCTGCTTTTGTAAACATAAAATCCTCCATGGAAAAATTGATCATACAGTTATCATAACGTATTTTTTTTGTTCTGTACACAAAAAGCACAGTGGATGTTTAAAAAGGAATATGGTACAATACTATATAAGTGTAACTATGCCTTTTTGACAAAAACTGCGGCGTAGAATCTGAAACAATGAAGGTGAATCATGTTACCGAAGGAATTTCTGGATCGTATGGAAGCGATGCTTCAGGACGAATATCCTCTATTTATAGAAAGCTTTGAAAAAAAACACTGGCAGTCTCTGCGGGTCAATCCGGCAAAGATGGACAGGGATCTGTTTTTGCAGAAAGCCCCGTTTTCGTTAAGCCCTGTGGCGTGGGAGAAAAACGGATTTTATTATGACGATTCTGATCAGCCGGGTAAGCATCCCTGGCATGAGGCGGGGGTGTATTACATACAGGAAGCTTCGGCAATGGCACCGGTAACCTATCTGGATGTGCAGCCGGGACAGTATGTGCTGGATCTTTGCGCGGCACCGGGCGGAAAGAGCACCCAGATCGCGGCTGCGATGAAGGGTGAGGGTTTGCTGGTTGCCAATGAGATCCATCCGGGCAGGGCAAAGATTTTATCTGAAAATGTGGAGCGCATGGGCGTGAAAAATGCACTGGTGACTAATGAGGCACCGGATAAGCTTGCAGCACATTTCGGACCATATTTTGACCGTATTTTGGTGGATGCGCCCTGTTCCGGGGAAGGGATGTTCCGCAAGCATGAGGAAGCCTGTGAGGAATGGAGTCCTGAGAATGTGCAGATCTGTGCGGACCGTCAGGATATGATCCTGGACTGTGCGGCGCAGATGCTTTGTGCCGGCGGGCGGATGGTATATTCCACCTGTACCTTTGCACCGTCAGAGGATGAGGGCAGCATCAGCAGATTTTTGGAAAGACATCCGGAGTTTTCACTGGTGGAAACGGTAAAAAGGGGCGGTATGGAAAGCGGCCGCAGCCAATGGGCAGAAAATGCCTGTGAAGGCATGGAGCATACGATTCGTTTATGGCCCCACAAAGTGCAGGGCGAAGGACATTATCTGGCAGTGCTTCAAAAACAGGGAAGCGTGCCGGATTCCTATAAAGCGCGCTGTGCAAGCGGTACGGAAAAAGGCATCGGTCCCAAAGACTGTGCCGGTTTTGATGAGTTCTGCAAGGAAGTGCTGACACAGCAGGCGGCAGCGATGTGCAGGGACGGGATTTTCTTAAAGTTTGGAGAACAGCTGTATCTGGCGCACCGGGAGATGCCTTCGCTGAAAGGGCTTAAGGTTCTTCGCCCGGGGCTGCATCTTGGCACCATGAAAAAGAACCGTTTTGAACCGTCTCATGCACTGGCACTGGCTCTGAAGGCAGAGGATGTCAGAAACAGTCTGGATCTTTCCCTTGACAGTCAGGAACTCAGTCAGTATTTAAACGGTATGACTTTGTATGCGGAGGGAGAAAAGGGATGGCATCTGATTCTGGCGGATGGCTGCAGTATCGGCTGGGGTAAGCTTGCCGGCGGTATTATGAAGAATCATTATCCCAGAGGACTTCGTAAAAACGGAGTATTTTAAGGAGATGACAATATGAAATTAAAGAATATGCTCTGCATGCTGTTAAGCGCAGCACTTTTGCTTGGCGGGTGCGGCACTGCGCAGGGAGAATATCTGCAGCAGGGAATGAAACAGATTGAACAGCTGGATTATCAGGGAGCTTTGGAGAGTTTTGCACTGGCGGCTGAGAATAAAGAAAATGAGCAGATGATCTGCCGCGGACAGGGTATCGCTTATATGGGACTGACAGACTATGAGGCGGCGTCAGCATGTCTGGAGCAGGCACTGACCTACAGCGATGCATGGCCGGATCAGCTGGATTATGATATCAACTATTATCTGGCGACAGCCTACTACAAGTCAGGTCGGATCAACAAGGCGATCGATGTATATAAGGCGATCACCGATTTAAGACCAAAGGAAAATGATGCCTGGTACTTAAAAGGGATCATGGAGCTGGAAAAGGGAAATACCGGACAGGCGCAGGCTGATTTTGATCAGGCAGTAGCGATCGCTCCCAATGATTACGACCAGATGGTGAATATTTACAGTGCATGCAGCCGCTTTGGCAGTGAGGAAATGGGAAAAAGTTATCTGCAGGCGGTTCTTGCGGATGAAAATGTCAAATTAAATGACTACGATCTTGGACGCATCAGCTATTATCTGGGCGATTACGAACAGGCGCGCTTGAGTCTGGAAACAGCCAGAGAAAAGGGCAGCGCCGAGGCGGCAGCATTGCTGGGCCAGACCTATGAAAAATTAGGTGATTTTAATTATGCAGCCAGTGTATACAGCAACTACATCGAAAACAGACAGCCGAATGCCCGTATTTATAATCAGCTGGGACTTTGCAAAATGCTGGTGGGAGACTATGAAAGCGCTTTAAAAGCCTTTCGGGAAGGCATCGATATGGCGGACAATACCGTCATGCAGTCCTTGAAATTCAACGAGATCGTTGCCTGTGAATCGCTGGGCAGATTTGATGAAGCCACACTTTTGATGGAACAGTATTTAAAAACATATCCGGACGATGCGGAAGCAATACGGGAGTACGAATTTTTACAGACCAGGTAACCGGAATATCTGATTCAGACAATTATGAGGAGGGAAAACATATGAGGAAACAAAGGAAGAAACAGGTATGGCTGCAGTTGGCAGCAGTATTTTGCGTTTTGTGTCTGTTTTGGCTTGTTCCGGTCAAAGCGGATGCCGCGGAAGTGGTTGGCGGTCATGCTGTGGCACCGTTGACCGCGGCCATGGCGGCAAAAGAAGATATGAATGTGCGTTCCGGTCCGGGAGTTAATTATCCTGTTATGGGACGTGTACAGGGAGGTCAGGCAGTGAACGTCTGCGGGCTGTCTGATAATGGATGGTATCAGGTGATTTACGGTACACAGATCGGCTATATGAGCAGAAGCCTGCTCAAACAGATTCCTGTGGATGATGCCATGCTGGCAGCATTGGCACAGCAGGTGGTTGTGGTGAAACAAAACAGTGCACAGGCGGCAGCAGGTCAGGCAGCGGCACCGGCAGCGCAGGCATCAGCAGCTGCGGCAGCACAGCCGGCCCCGGTACAGCAGGCGGTAGTTCCGGGCAGCGGCAATATCATTTTTGTGGGGGATTCCAGAACCGGACAGATGGGAAATGCAGTGGGAAATACCGCAGCCAATCCCGGTGTGGCATTTTTATCCTGCTATGGCGGCCAGGTGGAATGGCTGGCATCCGATGCGTTCAAAAGAGAGATTGAACCGCTTCTGATTCCCGGTTCCGTGGTAGTCATCAACTATGGTGTCAATGACCTTTCTGATTTTAATGAATATATTACCGTGATCAATCATTACAACAGAAAGTGGCGTGAAAAGGGCGTGATCACCTATTTCGCAACGGTAGGTCCCGTAGGTCCCAATGAATACAACAAGACTAACTGGTCAGTGGAGCATTTTAACAATCAGCTGTCCGGCAGACTCGACGGCAGCATCGGACGCATCAATCTGTATGCTTACCTTGTGGGCAGCGGCTGCAATATTCAGGCTGACGGCATGCATTACCAGCCGGAAACCTATGCCAGAATGTTCACCTTCCTGATGCAGAGCCTTGGCAGATAAACTATGAAGAAACTGGAAAATATACAGCTTTTGCGTGCACTTGCCTGTATCGGTGTGTTTGTGACACATCTGGCACCGCGTATGGAAGTACAGGGTCTGGCGGCCAGAATCGCTAATTTTGGTGCCTCCGGTGTGTATCTGTTTTTTCTGATCAGCGGCTATCTGGTCTGTATGCAGAAAGATATCGGGAGAGACAGCAGTTTTGCACAGATCAAAAACTTCTATATCAAAAGACTTCTGCGGATCCTGCCGCTGTATTATGCAGTGGTGCTTGTCAATATCGTTCTGCACACCTTTCTTTTGCAGGATGTGACGCCGGATCCCCAAAAACTTTACTGGCTGCGTTATTTTTTCCTGACAAATGCCTTGATACCGGCACCGGATAATTTCTGGAGCAATTTAAGTGCCACCTGGACCATCAGCCTGTTTGTGGTATTTTACCTGACAGCGCCTTTGTGGCGGCGTCTGATCCGGGGCGTAAAAAGTGCGGCGGCAGTCTATCTGGCTGCATTGGCAGTGCGCTATCTCTGGGCGCAGACACCGTTAAATGCCTATATGATGTGTCTGTATTACCTGCATTTTTTCCTGCTGGGCATGCTTTTGTGGGAAATGAAAGAACATCTGGCAAGACGGCAGGCAACAGTGCTTTTGACGGCAGGAGGTGCAGCTGTCTGGGGAGCTGTTAAGCTGTGCGGGCTGGAGCCGGACTATTTTACCACCTGGTCCTGGGTGTTTGCACTGATTGTGCTCTGGACGCAGGATCTGTCTTTGGGATGCGGTGTCGTGAAAAAGACAGTCAGTCTGACCGACCGTTATTCCTACAGTATTTATCTGGTACATGCCCTTGTCATTGACGGCATTGTACTTTTGCAGGGAAAGATACAGATTCCGGCATTTGCAGTGCTTTTGCTGGCAGTCATTCTGACGTTTGCAGGAGTCTTGGCGGTAGAAGTTTTGGTCGAAAGGCCTGTGAAAAAGTTGAGCACAAGGCTTGCCGCACCTGAAAGAATATGATACCATCAGATAAGAATTAACATTGAAAAATATACGATAAAAGAAAAAGGAGATACACGTATGATCAACAAAATGATTGAAAACATCAAAAAAACCAATGCTCCTATCGTGGTTGGTTTGGATCCTACCATGAAGTTCATTCCCGAACACATCAAACAGGCAGCATTTGCTGAATATGGAGAGACTTTAAAGGGTGCTGCGGAAGCAATCTGGCAGTACAATAAAGGCATTATTGATGCAACCTATGACCTGATCCCTGCTGTGAAGCCCCAGGTGGCTATGTATGAGCAGTTCGGCATCGAAGGTCTGATCGCATTCAAGAAGACCGTTGATTACTGTAAGGAAAAAGGTCTGGTAGTGATCGGTGACGTTAAGAGAGGCGATATCGGCTCCACTTCCGAATCCTATGCGATCGCACACCTTGGCAAGATCAAGGTTGGCAGCCAGACATACGCTCCTTTTGATGAAGATTTTGCAACCGTAAACCCTTATCTTGGCTCTGACGGCATCAAGCCTTTCATCAATGTATGTAAGGAAGAAAAGAAGGGTATCTTCGTGCTTGTTAAGACTTCCAATCCGTCCAGCGGTGAATTCCAGGATCGTATCATCGACGGCAGACCTCTGTATGAGTGGGTTGGTGAGAAGGTTGCTGAATGGGGCGCAGACTGTATGGGCGATTCCTACAGCTATGTCGGCGCAGTAGTTGGCGCAACCTATCCTGAAATGGGCAAGGTTCTCCGTAAGGTAATGCCCAAGGCTTATATCCTGGTTCCCGGTTACGGCGCACAGGGCGGCAAGGGTGCAGATCTGGTTCACTTCTTTAACGAAGACGGACTGGGCGCGATCGTAAACTCTTCCCGCGGTATCATCGCTGCTTACCAGCAGGCGCAGTATGCACAGTTTGGTGCTGAAAACTATGCGGATGCATCCAGACAGGCTGTTATCGATATGAGAGAAGATATCGCACAGGCACTGGCTAACAGATAAAAAATAAAAATATCAGGGGGAAACGACTATGCCGATGGTTGATATGCCCATCAGGGAACTGGAACAGTATAACGGTATGAATCCCAGACCGGCGGATCATGATGCTTACTGGGACAACGCGATCGCAGAGATGAAAGCGATCGATCCTCAGATCACAATGACAAAGGCGGCTTTTCAGGCGCCCAATGCAGAATGCTATGACCTGTATTTTACCGGTGTCAACGGTGCGAGAGTGTATGCAAAGCATGCCCGCCCCAAGAATATTACCGGCAAGATTCCGGCAGTGGTAATGTTCCACGGCTACAGCGGTGACAGCGGCTCCTGGATGGATAAGATCGCTTATGCAGCCAACGGATTTGCAGTGTTTGCATTAGACTGCAGAGGTCAGGCAGGCAAGAGTGAAGATGTGGGCGGTGTGCATGGCAATACCTATCACGGACACATCATCAGAGGTTTATGCGAAGACAATCCCAACAAGCTGCTTTTCAGAGATATCTTTCTGGATACCGCGCAGCTGGCAGGCATTGCCATCGATATGGATTTCGTGGATGAAAATAAGGTGTATGCAACCGGCGGCAGCCAGGGCGGCGCACTGACCATCGCATGTGCGGCACTGGAGCCCAGAGTGTCCAAAGCCGTGACCGTATTCCCGTTCTTAAGTGACTATAAGCGTGTATGGGATATGGATCTGGATATTCAGGCCTATGCGGAATTAAAGGATTACTTCCGCAACTATGATCCCAGACATGAAAAGGAAGACGAGATCTTTACAAAGCTTGGCTACATCGACGTGCAGTATCTGGCACCCAGAATCAAGGCTGATACCATCATGATCACCGCACTTCTGGACAATGTATGCCCGCCTTCCACCCAGTATGCGGCATACAATAAGATGACCTGCAATAAGAAGCATATCATTTACCCTGATTTCACACATGAATATTTAAAGGATCATGATGAACTGATCTTTAAGTTCTTTACAGAGGATTGATTCTGAATACAAGGAGGAATAACAATGGAACAGTACAAGCAGGAATTTATAGAATTTATGGTAGACAGCAATGTCTTAAAATTTGGTGACTTCACCTTAAAGAGCGGACGCAAATCTCCCTTCTTTATGAACGCAGGCGCATATGTAACCGGCACACAGCTCAGAAAGCTTGGCGAATATTATGCAAAGGCAATTCATGACAACTACGGTCTGGATTTTGATGTGCTCTTTGGACCCGCATACAAGGGTATTCCGCTGACCGTTGCTACCACCATGGCAATCAGCGAACTTTACGGCAAGGACATCCGTTACTGCTCCAACCGTAAGGAAGTAAAAGACCACGGCGATACCGGTATCTTACTTGGCAGCAAGTTAAAAGACGGTGACCGCGTAGTGATCATCGAGGACGTTACCACCTCCGGCAAGTCCATCGAAGAAACCTTCCCTATCTTAAAGGCACAGGCAGATGTTGAGATCGTTGGTCTGATGGTTTCCTTAAACCGTATGGAAAGAGGCTTAAACACCACCATGAGCGCACTGGATGAGATCAAACAGACTTATGGCTTCGGTGCAACCGCGATCGTAAACATGGCAGAAGTAACCGAATATCTGTACAACAAGCCTTACAAGGGAAATGTTTACATCGATGACACCTTAAAAGCTGCTATCGATGCTTACTACGCAGAATACGGCGCAAAATAATAAGATCAATATCCCGGAGGAATCTGATGGACGAAAAGATCTATAAGACAATGAGCGGCTGCGGTGCACTGAATATTGCAGCGGGTGTGGTGACAATCGTGACAGGTGTTGCCTGTGGTACGCTGTTGATTATTGGCGGTGCAAAGCTGCTTGCAGCAAAGAGTAAGATTTTATATTAATCAGCAAGGGGCTCTCTGACAGGAGCCCTTGCTGATTTTGGAGGAATGATGGCACGCAAGGGCTACATTTTTACAAATAAAAAGGAATCGGAAAAAGGTTTTTTTTCCACCTTCATGGGTGTGCTGTCACTGTTGTCTTTGATTTTGACGGTACATTATACCTATCTGGGCGGCGGAACTGCGCCGGTTAAGTACGGAGTGGCGGCAATTTTATGTCTTGTGTTTGCTGTGCTCGGCCTGATCTTCGGGATCATGGCAAAGATGGAGCGGGACCGTTTTTATCTGTTTGCCTGGATCGGCATTGTTTTGAATCTGCTGACAATAGCAGGTGTAAGTTTTATTTTATATGCGGGAGCTTACGGATTATGAGTATGATCGACGAACGTTATGAACTGGCGCGGGAACGCGTTATGGAGATTCTTGGTGAAAATGTGCTGAAGGAAGAATTTCAGGCATATTTTGCCGAATGCGCAGGATATCTTGCGATTATGGCGGAAGAGTATAACTGGATCGCAAAGGGTGGTCTGAAGAATGCAGATCTGGAGGAATTGCAGAGACACAACGAAATCTGTCATATTGACCTTCTGGGCAGAAATTACGACACCCATTTTGCAAATCCGGCGTTTGCGGTAAAGAAGCTGGGAGATCAGTACGGACAGCTTCTGGCAGCGGTAAGTGCAAATCTGCACAGTCTTCCCGGGTATGTATATGAGCAGGATTTAGAACAGCTGGTGATCCGTATGGAGCTGCTTTTGGAATTATACCGTGTATTTCTGGATGCACAGGAGGAACTGGGTACCATTCCTTCCTATGAAGAAGTGCGTCACGTATATTACTGGTATATGAGTGATTACGAAGATCATTTTGCAGAGAAAAAAATCGCGGATCTGGTGGACTGGGATCTGGATTTTGCACGCCGTATTATCGAAGAAAGTGATCTGGATGATCTGCGTTATCTGTTCTGGTACGGTGAATATATCAATGAAAACCAGTGGAGAACTGCAGAGTTTATCAGCCAGAAGAGTCAGGAGGAGATTGACAAGATCGCGTCTGCTTTCACGGAAGGCTACCGCAGAGGCTTTGCCAATGCCAACAAGCCTTTACATAAGAAAAAAAGCGTAAACTTACGTTATCCCATTGGTTTTGAACGCATTATCAAAAAGGCTATTGAAAATTTCCGCGAAATGGGTCTGGAACCGGTTATTTACCGCACTCCCGGCGGCTTCCACGGCGCGGCAGTCAACAGACAGTTTGCGTATGACCATGAAAATGATGCGGTTTTATATATGGACAAACGCTTTGTACAGCGCAGTCTGGACTGCAAAAAGAGAGCCTGGGAAGCTTATGAGGAAAAGGCAAATCTGCATGCAGGACCTGCGGTATTTCTTTCCTATGGCGAAGCGCCCTTTGAGCCTGCCATGAAGCCGGAAAGACTCAAACTGACACCTGAGTACATTGCACTGTCCGGTGAGTATGCATCTGCCAATACCGCACTGACCAATGAGTATATCATTCCCTATGAGCGCAGCTTTACCATGATCGCATTCCCGATTCCCGAGATCGGCGAGGATTATGAGGCAATCTTTGATGAAACCACCAAGGTAAATACACTGGACTATGACATGTATTCCAGAATCCAGCAGACTATTATCAATACGCTGGATAAGGCATCCTATGTGCGTGTGAAAGGTGCAGAAGGAAACCGTACGGATCTGACCATTAATCTGCATACCTTAAATGATCCCGAGCATGAATCCCTGTTTGAAAACTGTCTGGCAGATGTCAACATCCCCGTAGGCGAAGTGTTTACTTCCCCGAAGCTTGCAGGAACCAACGGTGTGCTGCACATTACAAAACTGGGCGCAGATGTTCATAACCTGGAAGTGACCTTTAAGGACGGCAGAGTATCTGATTTTACCTGCAGCAATTTTGAAACCGAAGAGGAAAACCGCAGATTTATCTTTGAGGGGATCATGGCCAAGAAGGAAGGACTTCCTATGGGAGAATTTGCCATTGGTACCAATACAACTGCGTATGTGATGGCACAGCGTTACGGCATCCATGAAAGACTCACCGGTCTGATCGCAGAAAAGACAGGTCCTCATTTTGCACTGGGCGATACTTGCTTTAAGTTCTCCGAAGATGTTAAAGTATATAATCCTGACGGCAAGGAGATCATTGCAAAGGACAATGAGATTTCCATTTTGAGAAAAACCGACAAGAGCAAGGCATATTTCAGCACGCACTGTGATCTGACGCTTCCTTATTATGATCTGGGCGAACTGACTGCGGTGGCAGCAGACGGTACGGAATATGTGATCATCAAAGACGGTATGTTTGTACTGGACGGAACAGAAGAACTCAATATTCCTTTTTATGCATAACAAACAGCAGCCGGGTGTTTTTGACAGACACCCGGCTGTAAATCTTTAGATTTCTTTAAGTTTGAATTTTGGGTTGCATCCTGTCGAAAAGTTTAGTAAACTGTAGAAAATAGGGCTATTTTTGACAAAGCATCTATTACATGACAAATATCTTAGTTTATTTACAGGAGGACAACAAGCATGGCACAGGTCAGCATTGTTATGGGCAGCGATTCCGATATGCCCGTTATGGCAAAAGCAGCGGAGATTCTGGACAAATTTGGTATTTCTTACGAGATGACCATCATTTCCGCACACCGTATGCCTGACACTTTTTTTGAATATGCAAAAACCGCTGAAGACAGAGGTATCAAGGTGATCATCGCAGGCGCAGGCATGGCAGCACATCTGCCCGGCATGTGTGCGGCAATCTTCCCGATGCCCGTTATCGGCATTCCGATGCACACCACTTCTTTAGGCGGCAGAGATTCCCTGTATTCCATCGTACAGATGCCTTCCGGTATTCCGGTTGCAACCGTTGCCATCAACGGCGGTGCAAACGCAGGTATTCTGGCAGCCAAGATCCTGGCAGTATCCGATGCAGAGCTTCTGGCTAAGCTGAAGGACTACACTGTGGAAATGAAAGAAGGCGTTCTGGCAAAAGACGCCAAATTACAGGAAGTCGGCTATAAGAACTACAGCAAGTAAAGGAGAGACCTTATGTTAAGGATTCTTGTTTGTGTTTCCGGCGGTGGCACCAATCTGCAGGCGATTATGGATGCGATCGACAGCGGTGTGATCACCAATACAGAGATTGCGGCAGTTGTTTGCAACAATGCAGGCGCATATGCGCTGGAACGTGCAAAAAACAAAGGCATTCCCGCACTTTGTATTTCACCGAAGAACTATCCCGACAGAGCAGCTTTCAATGAAGCATTTCTGGAGGAAGTCAATAAGATCAATCCGGATCTGATTGTACTGGCAGGATTTTTGGTAGCGATTCCTCCGGCAATGATCGATGCCTATGAGAACCGCGTCATCAATATTCATCCTTCCCTGATCCCTTCTTTCTGCGGTGTCGGTTTTTATGGACTGCGCGTACATGAGCAGGCGCTTGCGCGCGGGGTAAAAGTGACAGGTGCGACGGTTCATTTTGTGGATAACGGCATGGATACCGGTCCGATCCTGATGCAGAAGGCTGTGAATGTTGAGCCGGGTGATACCCCAAAACAGCTCCAGCAGCGCGTGATGGAAGAGGCGGAATGGAAGATTTTACCTGCTGCGATCGACCTGATCGCCAATGGCAGAGTTAAAGTAGAAGACGGAAAGGCAATGATCATATGAAAGTATTAATCGTAGGAAGCGGCGGCAGAGAACATGCCATCGCATACAGTGTGGCAAAAAGTGAAAGAGTGGACAAGATCTACTGTGCACCCGGCAATGCCGGCATCGGTACCATTGCAGAGTGTGTAGCGATCGGTGCCATGGAATTTGATAAAATTGCAGCATTCGCAAAAGAAAAAGAGATCGATCTTGTGATCGTAGGCATGGACGATCCTCTGGTAGGCGGTCTTGTGGATGTGCTGGAAGCAGAAGGCATCCGTACCTTTGGTCCCAGAAAGAACGCAGCGATCCTGGAAGGCAGCAAGGCTTTTTCCAAGGATCTGATGAAAAAATACAATATCCCTACAGCAGCATATGAGAATTTTGACAGTGCAGAAGAAGCGATCGAATATCTGCACACCAAGGCAAAATTCCCCATCGTATTAAAGGCTGACGGTCTGGCACTCGGCAAAGGCGTACTGATCTGCAATACGCTGGAAGAGGCAGAAGACGGTGTATGCTCCATTATGACCGATAAAAAATTCGGTACTGCCGGCAACAGAATGGTCATTGAAGAATTCATGACCGGCCGCGAAGTTTCCGTTCTTTCCTTTGTAGACGGCAAGACTATCCGCATCATGTCTTCCGCACAGGACCACAAGCGTGCAAAAGACGGAGATCAGGGCTTAAATACCGGCGGTATGGGCAACTTCTCCCCCTCTCCTTTCTATACTGAAGAAGTGGACGCATTCTGCAAGCAGTATATTTATCAGGCAACTGTGGATGCGATGGCTGCAGAAGGCCGTCCTTTCAAGGGCGTTATCTTCTTTGGTCTGATGCTGACACCCGACGGCCCCAGAGTGCTGGAATACAATGCACGTTTTGGTGATCCCGAAGCACAGGTTGTTCTGCCCAGACTCAAGAACGACATTATCGATGTAATTGATGCATGTATCGACGGTACACTCGATCAGATCAATCTGCAGTTTGACGATAAGGCAACCGTATGTGTGGTACTGGCATCTGACGGATATCCGTTAAAGTATGACAAGGGACTTCCGATTTCCGGTCTTGAGAACTTTGAAGGCAAGGACGATTACTTCTGCTTCCATGCAGGAACCAAACTGGCAGAGGACGGAAAGACCTTCCTGACAAACGGCGGACGTGTTCTTGGCGTAACAGCCAACGGCGCAACCCTCAAAGAAGCCAGAGCAAAAGCTTATGAAGCAACCGGCTGGGTAGAGTTTGCCAACAAATATATGCGTACTGATATCGGCAAAGCCATTGACGAAGCTTAATTTCCGCAAGAACAAGAAAGGATACGAGGTAAAAGAATGAACAGATTTTTTAAGAATATGATGACAGGCCTGGCAGGTCTGACCATCGCAGCTGTGCTGCTGGCAACACCCCTGACTGCTGATGCGACCCGCGTTCTGGGCAGCCAGAGCAACGGTTCCACCGCAACCCAGACTACTACCACTACGGAGGCTAATACACAGGAAACTGCTGCTGCCGCAGAGCTGATCGGCAACGGTACTGTAACTGCTGACAGCGTACGTGTTCGTAAAGATGCATCCACCAATTCTGATGTTGTCGGCAAGGCAACTCAGGGTACCAGTGTAGGTGTTACCGGTGAAAAGAACGACAGCTCCAATATGCTCTGGTACGCAGTAACCTTTACCAGCGATGGCAAGACCATCAACGGTTATATCAGAAGCGACTTAATGTCCTATGAAGCTATTGAAGTGGTTCCCGAAGAAACTGCTCCTGTAGAAGAAACTCCCGCAGAAGATACATCTGCTCCCGAAGAACAGGCTCCGGCTGCTGATTTCTATGTACAGTATGCAGATGACGGTACCGGCGTAAGCGACTGGTATCTGATCGACCAGAATATGGGCAAGCAGTACAAGATCAGCGAACTGTTAAGCGCACAGACTGCAGGAAGCGCTGATGTGGAAGAAGCAGAAGGACAGGTTGGCAAGTTCCGCATCATCATTATCGCACTGGCAGTTGTAGTTCTGATCCTGATCGGTGTTGTGACCTTCCTGATCATCAGACTGCGCAATGCAGGCGATGAATACGAATATGACGACGAGGATGAAGAAGAGGAAGAAGAGGACGAGG
>JAFVXW010000017.1 GCA_017500935.1 Lachnospiraceae bacterium | reverse complement strand
CTCTGCAAAAATGGGAAGATTTAAGACAGGAATTATTGAAAAATCTGCCCGGTATCCGAGAAGTGGATATTGAAATTACATACGAACTGGAAGAGAGTGCACCAGAACAACTGGCAGAAGGGTACTGGGAAAGCATACAGACCTTTGTGAGCCAGCAGAGCAAAGTCTGTGCCGGTGTAATTTCTGATGCTGAGTGGAAAATCATTGATGGCAAGATGCAGATTTTCGTCAAAAACAATATGGCTTATTATCTGTCTCAGAAGCATTTGGATGACGTCATCATGAAAATGATCGAAACGGAAACAGGGCAGCGGTTATTGGTACAGTTCAAAAATGTACAGACCTCTGCAGAAGAGAGAGCCCTTCTGGAACAGCAGCAGGAACAGAAACTGCAAGAACTGAGCCAGAAAATCGTTTCCACACAGACAGAAGCCGTACAGGAAAAGGCCAATGCAGAAGTGGCGGCAGTTTCCTCCTCTATTTCCAAAGGTATTCTCTTTGGCAAGGAAATCAACGGTAATAACAGCAAAATCATCGATACGAAGATCGTTGGCGAAGCGGTTATCGTGGAAGGCAGTATCTATAATGTGGAAGCCAAGGAAATCAAAGGGGAAAAGTACATTGTTTCCTTTGATATCACTGACCTGAGCGATTCTACGACAGTTAAATTCTTTGTAAAACGCAGTGTTTTCGATCAGGAACTGAACGATAAAATCAAAAAGGGCAAATATCTGCGGGTACAGGGCGACGTCCAGTTTGATAAATACAGCAAAGAAATCAATATCATGGCAAAAAATATCATGACTGCTTCCGCACCTGCCCCTAGAATGGATGATTCTGAGGAAAAACGCGTGGAACTGCATCTGCATACACAGATGAGCAGTATGGACGGTGTAACCCATGTAAAGAAATATATTGAACGCGCCATTGCGTGGGGGCATAAAGCCATTGCAATTACAGACCATGGCGTGGTACAGGCTTTCCCTGACGCCATGAACGCGGTTGGCAAGGCGGATCTGAAGGTTATTTACGGTGTAGAAGCATACCTCATCGATGACCTTGGCAGTGTTGTAACCATGCCCAGAGGGCAGTCCTTGGATGATACTTTTGTAGTATTTGATATTGAAACCACAGGACTTTCCAGAGAAACAGAAAGCATTACGGAAATCGGTGCGGTAAAACTGCAGGATGGCAAGATCGTAGACCGTTTCAGCACTTTTGTGAATCCAGAAAAACCCATTTCTGAGGAAATCACAAAACTGACTGGTATTACGGATGAAATGGTTGCAGATGCACCTGTGATCCAAGATATTCTGCCGAAATTTCTTAATTTCTGCGGGGATGCGGTCATGGTTGCTCATAATGCGAACTTTGACATGGGCTTTATCCGTGTCAATGCGGAACGAAAATGCGGTATCGAAGTAAAAAATACCGTTCTGGACACACTGGAACTTTCCCGTTCCCTTTTGCCGGAACTGAATAAACATAAACTGAATCTGGTCTGTGACCATCTGGGGGTATCTCTGGAAGGTCATCACAGGGCTGTGAACGATGCAGAAGCGACAGCGGAAGTGTTCCAGAAATTTATCGATATTCTGGTGGAAAAGAAAATCTACCATGTGGATGACATCAATGTTTTCTCCAGTCAGACGGTCAATTATAAGAAACTGAAGGCACACCATGCGATCATTCTGGCGAAAAACTATACTGGTCTGAGAAATCTGTATGAACTGGTTTCTCTGTCTCATCTGGATTATTTCCACCGCAGACCCAGAATCCCGAAAAGTAAGCTGATCCAGCACAGAGAAGGTTTGATCCTTGGCAGCGCCTGTGAAGCGGGTGAGTTGTACAGAGCCATTCTGGAGGACAAGCCCAAGCAGGTCATTGAAGAGTTGGTAAATTTCTATGATTATCTGGAAATTCAGCCTTTGGGAAACAATAAATTCATGATCGACTCTCCCAGAGTGGAAAATGTTCACTCTATGCAGGATATTATCAATATCAACAAACGAATTGTTGCATTGGCGGACGAGCATAATAAGCCAGTTGTCGGCACCTGTGACGTACATTTCATCGATCCGCAGGACGCAGCGTTCCGTCGTATCATCATGGCAGCAGAAGGCTTTTCTGATGCGGATAACCAGGCACCACTGTATTTTCGTACCACAAAAGAAATGCTGAAGGAATTTGATTATCTGGGAGAAGAAAAGACAAGAGAAGTTGTTATCACCAATACAAATCTGATTGCGGATATGGTGGAAAAAATCAAGCCCATTCCTGATGAAACCTTCCCTCCTAAAATCGAAGGGGCGGATGATGAATTAAGACAGATCTGTATGGATAAAGCGATTTCTATTTACGGCGATCCTCTACCTGAAATCGTACAGGACAGATTGGAAACAGAACTGAACTCCATTATCAGCAATGGTTATGCGGTGCTGTATATCATCGCACAGAAACTGGTGTGGAAATCAGTAGAAGACGGCTATCTGGTAGGTTCCCGTGGCTCTGTAGGGTCTTCCTTTGCGGCAAATATGGCAGGTATCACAGAGGTAAACTCTTTGCCTCCTCATTATATCTGTCCCAATTGCAAATATTCCGATTTTGAATCGGAAACCGTAAAAGCCTATGCCATGGAAGAAGCCAGCGGCTGTGATATGCCTGATAAGGACTGTCCTGTCTGTGGGCATAAACTGAATAAGGATGGTCATGATATTCCCTTCCAGACTTTCCTTGGATTTGAAGGGGATAAGGAGCCGGATATCGACCTGAACTTTTCCGGTGACTATCAGCAGAGAGCCCATGCCTATACAGAAGAACTATTCGGTAAGGGCAAGGTGTTCAAAGCCGGTACCATTGGCACACTGGCGGATAAGACTGCCTATGGCTTTGTAAAGAAGTATTTTGATGCCAGAGAAATCACACCCCATAACGCGGAAATTCAGCGTCTGACGGACGGCTGTACCGGTGTAAAACGTACCACAGGGCAGCATCCCGGCGGCCTGATGGTTGTACCCAGCGACCATGATATTCATGAATTCTGTCCCATCCAAAGACCTGCCAATGACGTGAATTCCACGGTCACAACAACACATTTTGATTATCATTCCATCTCCGGTCGACTATTGAAACTTGACTTACTGGGTCATGATGATCCTACAGTGATTCGTATGCTATATGATCTGACTGGTGTGAATCCCCAGACGGTTCCTTTGGGCGATCCTGAGACTATGTCTTTATTTGAATCTCCTAAGGCTTTAGGCGTTACAGAAGAAGATATCAACTGTAAGACAGGTACATTAGGTATTCCTGAGTTTGGTACGAAATTCGTACGAGGGATGCTGATCGATACAAAGCCAAAGACTTTTGCGGATTTATTGCGTATTTCCGGTCTATCCCATGGGACTGACGTATGGCTGGGTAATGCCCAGACGCTGATCGAAAATGGTACAATCACCCTGAAGGAAACCATTTCCACCCGAGATAGCATCATGATCTATCTCATCAACAAAGGGGTAGAAAAAAAGAAATCTTTCAAAATCATGGAAAAGGTTAGAAAAGGGAAAGGACTGACAGACGAG
>JAFVXW010000016.1 GCA_017500935.1 Lachnospiraceae bacterium | reverse complement strand
TTCTACTGTTTGTTTTAGGTTTTTGTTCTTCTGAATTTTCCAGTCAGGACTTACCTGTGTCCTGTTTGTCAATCCGATTAGGCAAAGCCTTATCGGTGGAATTATTCAGGGTTGCATTACTGTTTATTTGTCAAGGTACTTCCAGTTCTCTCGAACTGGCGTTTGTTGTCGTTTCAAGCGACTTGGCTATTTTAGCATGTCGTTTCTTGTTTGTCAACAACTTTTTTTAAGTTTTTTTAAACTTTTTTTCGAAGCGTTTTTTCGCTTCCGCTGCGCTTGTCAGCAGCAACGTTGGCTATCTTATCACGGGCATTTGCAAAAGTCAACACTTATTTTTGCACTAATTCCAATACAATCAAACACAATCAACACAATACCAACACATTATCATTCACACCAGGTGGTTGCTCCAACATATCCAACCGCCTTTGCACCGCAGCTGTTTGCAAATTCTGCACATTTTCTCATTTCCCAGCCTTCGGACAGTCCATAAAGAAATCCCGCTGCAAAACTGTCGCCTGCTCCGGTGGTATCTACACACACAGCCTCCTGTGCCGGCACATAATATCCGTCATCTGCATTTTGTGCAAGCACATAGCAGCCGCGTTTTCCGCATTTGATGATCACATTTTTTGCTCCTGCCCGGCGCAGTAAATAAGCTGCCTGCTCTGTCGAATCTACTCCACTGATAAGACAGGCCTCTTCTTCATTTGGAAACAGATAATCCACATAAACCAGGGCTTCTTCCAGATCTGCAATGGTTTCCTGTTGTTTGCGCTTTGTCATGTCAGCACAGACCGTGATTCCCTGTGCCTTAGCCTGTTCAAAGATAACTGCCATTTCTTTCCCGGTCAGGTGCGGGAAAACAAAAATACTGGCAAAACATAAAATCCCTGTATCCTCCGGAAAAGGCATCTGCACATCTGACAACTTCAGTTTTCGAAGACTCCCGTTACGATTGGTCAGGAAATTGCGCTCACCGTTTTGACGGACCAAAACCACATTGACGCCGGTCTGTATGTCACTGTTGTTTTGTCCTTCCACCAATTCAATGTTATTTTCCCTGCATCGCTGCCGTATCATTTTCCCCTGCGCATCTTTTCCCACCACCGCATTCAGAGACACTGCTTTTCCAAGTCTTGCCAGCACAAATGCTTCGTTCTGCGCATCACCGCCAAAAGCAATCCGAATCTCTTCTGCCGGATAGGAACCGTTTTCAAATACTTCCGGTTCCGCAGGTGTCACCAGTACATCCAGAATTGCGGCCCCGATAATGAAAATTCTATTTTTCCTCATAAATCCTTATGCCGCCTTCCACGCCAAATCGCACAAAGTACATTTCCTGTGTTTCCAATCCGTAACTGTGCGGTCCTACACCGTAAGGATCACATTCTTTACTGTAATGCGGCCCGAACATATTTCTGCAGCTGTTGGTCAGTGTTACTTTGATTTCGTTGTTTCCTTTCTGTAACTGCACCGGCATTTCATAGGGTGCCCAGAAAAATGCCTTTTTCTCTCCATTTACACAGATTTCTGTGATTCCGGTGTCCGGGCGGGCAAATTTTATCAGTGCACTGCCGTCTTTTTCACATGCAAATGTTTTGCTTAATGTAATTTCTCCTGCAAAAAAGGGAAATCCTTCCTGTTCCAGACAGGAAATGTCTGCGTGTTCGGGCAGTGGATAGATAACAAAACTGCCCCGTTTTGCTGCAACGGTACGTCGGGGAGCCTCCTTGCACAGTACAGTCCCTTTTACCCCAAACTGCCCCCACAAGTAAACACTTTCCAACTCTGTATTTACTGTGACACGGTTCGCTTCCGCTTCATGTATTTCATTGTTTTTGACAAAATAAACACGTTCATCATTTTCAAAAAGGCGCTCTATGATGATCTCATTTTCTCCTTTTTGTACAGAAATCGGAATCATTTCCAGACATTTGTCAATACACCAGCCACTGGCTTCCCCTGCTGCACTGCCGTTTACCGTGATTCTGCACTTTTCAGGATTTTCCACCAGAAGATTCAGGTCAGTATCAAATTCAGACCGGAAAGTAAATTTAAGCCAGACATTCCGGTTTTTACTGTCTGTCAGAAGACGTCTCTGAATATCCAGAATGTACTCTTCTTCACCATAATGAATACCGTCCAGAGAAAGACGGCAAAAATCCAATGTCATTGCATTGTCCGTCACCCGGCTTATTTTCCATTTGCCGTCAAGACATACAGCATTATCGATGTATTTGTTTTCTTTTTGCGTTATCACTTCCGCCTTTTCACCTGCAAAAAGCAGCAGTGCCTGCGCTCCCTCCAGATGTATTTTTTCTATATCATAAGGAGTCTGTGATAATTTATTCTCCATTGGTTCATATTCATACAGAGAAATCTCTTCTGCGCAGTCCAGAGAAAAATCGACAGCATTGTGCAGATCATTGTTAACTGCATAATAAAATTCCTGTCCCCTCCAGTTCCAGCGGGTAATATAGGTAAATCCATTACCGCCGCGCAGACGCACCTGAGATGTATGAGTCTGCAAAAGTTCTTCCAAATTACTGATCACAGTACAGGGAATATCCACTTCTGCCTTTTCTCCATCCAGCATACCCGGAAGTTCACCAAGCACATACACCATTCCGCCTGCCAGTGCAAATTCCCGCAGCAATCTGCAGGTATTGCTGTCCATGGTCACCATGGGCGGAATCAGAACAGTACTATAACGACATGATCCGATTTCCAGTTGTTTTCCCGTCACTCTTCCATGACGTTTCATTAACACTTCATCTCCCAGATGCGGGCTAAGTCCCATGCCCAGCAGATCATCCAAAAGTTTCCAGAAATCTTTCTGCATATCATCCAGCGCATGCAAAGTACCATCATATTTTGCCCATGCGGAATGCATCGGATGCAGCACCAGTAAATCAGTGATCTGCGTACTTTCCGCGATCAGTTTGCTGATACGGGCAAAGTGATCATTATAAGGTTTCATTTTCTGAAACCAGGGCTGCTGATAGAAAATGGACGCCGGATATTCTCTTTTTCTGGAACCGCGCAGAGAATACAGTCCCAGATGCTGCAGCTGGTCATTGATTCCCAACATATGCTGCCACTGTGCGATCCACTTCATTTCTTCAGGAGTTACACTCCAACCTGCACAGCCAAACATTTCACTGAGTACACGCTTTTTTCCCAACTGGGCAGCGGCACTGGTTACCTGCAAAATGACCATATTGTTTAACCTTGAGCGGGTCAGCCAGTCAATACCGGGTACAGTCATGTACTCATAAAAGGGCATAGTCGCCAGCGCACAGCGGAGCTGCCCTACAAATTCCTCTTCAATACAGGTGTGTCCGAGAAATGCCAGGCCATGGGCTTCGCACCATCTTCCGATCCTGCCCGCATAATTTTTTGCAAAACATTTCCCCATCAGTCCATACAGATCACAGCGCAGTTTTTCACAGCCGGGTACATTTTCAAACACTTTGTAAAGTTCGGGCAAAAGTGCATAGCTGTATTCTTTTTCAAAAAGTTCCGGTAAAATATCCGACCAGGGTGTCTCATAACGGGCAGTCTGCGGTTCATCCGAAAATACACCGTAAACACCGCCGTTTCCAAATTCACTTCCTGCTTCTTTATTATAATCTTCATACGAGGCTTCCAAAAACGCATCCACCACATCCGGATCCATGTTATCAACATAGTAGGGATCGATCTCCACATAAACACGCCGCTCCATACCGTTTTCCCGCGCCCATATGCCGAGAGTATGCTTTTTTTTCGGTGCATCGGCAGGTACCAGTTCGGTTTTTAAATATTTCAGCTGATATTTCTCCCCTTTACCGTTGACTTTGCCTGCCCCAAAACCGCTTGGCCATCCGTGTTCGTCATCCACAATGGTCACCATGCCGTATTTTCTTCCCTGTTCGACCATGGCACGCACGCTGTCCATCCACTGTTTACCTGCATAGGGCATGGTAAGTCCTCCGCGGGCATGCATTACATAACCGCCAAGTCCTGCTTCTGCCATGCGGTCAACCTGCCAGCGGGTTTCCTCCGGCGTAATATTTTCCAGCCATCCCCAGTAGGTGCGGGGTCTGTATTCCATTTCAGGCTGTGCCATGATTTTTTCGATATCGCGCATAGTAGCCTCCTGCTCTTTTTCAAACAGCTGAAGTTCTGCCTCTCTCCACAACAGAACTTCTGCCGTTTTTACTCCTCGTAATGACCTTTACAGGATACAATCTCCAGACAATCACCATTTATCCGATATACCAATCGGTTTACATGATCAATACGTCTGCTCCAAAAACCGCTGAATTCACCTTTTAACGGCTCCGGCTTGCCAACTCCGCTAAAATAACCTCTTTCAATTTCTTTTACCAGAATGTTAATCCGCTTCAGGGTCTTTTTATCCTGTATCTGCCAGGATAAATAATCCTCCCACGCTTCATCTGTCCAGATTTTTCTCATTCGTCGCTTTCTATCAGATCATGTTCTGTTCCCTGACCAGCGTTCAGTGCCTTAATACCTCTGCGCAGATGGGCAAGGTTACTGTCTGAATAGAATGGATCGACCGAAACTTCAAAGGGAATTCTGTTTTCCCTTGTCATTTTCTTTGCAAAGATTGTAAATGCCGTTGTCATATTCATACCTAACTCCTGACATGTCTGTTCCATGCTCTTTTTCAGTTCTTCGTCCATTCGGATACTTACTAATACTTGCGCCATAAACACTCTCCTTCCACTCTCATTTATATGGTAACATATGCCACTGTTTTGTCAATATTGTATTTCTATTATATTTACGCTGTATATATTTTGTATGCACAAAAGGAGAAATTGATCTAACACTCAATTTCTCCTCACAGTAATTAATTCAAAACAGACTCATCTGCTCATAGCGTTCCGGAAATTCATGCAAATAAGCAAAACAGTCGTCAAGCGTGTGCATGATTCCATGTTTTTTACAGGTACTTTTAAAAATCTTCATCAATTCTGCATGGTTTGGGCTTGTCACCTCATAGGCATAACCGTATGTATCGTGGTATTTTTTGCGAAGCCCTGGAAAATGCCTGTCAAGCGCGGCATAAAAATATTCCCTGTTGCCTTCGCGCAGCGTCATGCCCATGCCAAAGCAAAGGATACCGCGCACGTTTGCACGCACGCAGTAATCCAGAATCCCTTCGATATTTTCTTTGGTGTCATTGATAAAAGGTAAAATCGGCGACAGCCACACCACAGTAGGAATGTTGTTTTCCTTTAAGATCTGCAGTGTTTCGAAGCGTTCTTTTGTCGTACAGACATTGGGTTCCAAAATCCTGCACAACGCTTCATCATAGGTGGTCAATGTCATCTGCACCACACATTTTGCCTTTTCGTTAATGCTTTTTAACAGATCCAGATCCCGCAGGATCCGATTGGATTTGGTCTGGATCGCCAGTCCGAATTCATATCTGTCGATCAGTTCCAGACAGCGGCGGGTCAGCTGCAGCTGATCCTCGCAGTGCATATACGGATCGCACATTGCCCCGGTTCCAATCATGCATTTTTTCCGTTTGGAACGCAGTGCCTGCTCCAGAAGCTGCAGCGCATTCTGTTTGACTTCAATATCTTCAAAATCATGAGTAAATCCATAGCATTTACTTCTGCTATCACAGTAAATGCAGCCATGCGTACAGCCGCGGTATATGTTCATACCATTTTGAGCCGACAGAATTCCTTTTGCATCCGTAAAATGCATGATGCCTCCTATTGTTATACTTCTCCCAAGATTTCCGCAATACGCTGTCTCGGATAGGTTCCTTCCAGTTCCATATCATAGCCGTTTGCTTCCAGCCAGTTTAATATCTCTTCAAAAGTTTCCACTGCCTGTGCTTTCTGACCGTTTTGGGCAAACATCTCCGCTTTGGAAAACAGGCAGGAAATACAGGTCGGATCCAATTCATAAGCTTTGGTCCAATGTGCAATGGCTTCCTCACAGCGTCCAAGTTTTCCGCAAAGATCACCGGCTGCTGTCTGGGCATTGCAGTCGTTGGCATCAAGTTTTAGTGCAAGCTCAATTTCTTCCAACGCCTCTTTAAGATCCCCTGCACATTCCAGCGCATAGCTGTAAGACACATGTGCCCATGCACAGTCAGGTTCCGTATCCCGCCACTTTTTATGTTCTTTGACGGCTTCCTCAATACGCCCCAGATCAGTAAGCAGGTTGGTGATTGCCTGATGAGCAGCCATCCAGTGAATATCACGTTTATCATTAAAATCAGAGATCAGTTTGCGGTAAAAATAAAGCGCTTTTTCAATATCCCGCATACCTCTTACTCTGTGCAGCATTCCGTAACACAGATAGTCCTCTGCGGTTGCACTGCCGCTAAGAATGATCTCCCCATAACAGTCAGAGGCCTTTCTGAAATCTTCTTCTGTACCGCCTTCATGCGTGTATGCAGCAAATAACTCGCCTTTTTTCCCCTGATAACCGGGAAATTTTCTCGCCTGTACCCCCTCAAACAAAGCATCAATCGTTACGCCAAACACTTCTGCCAACATGGGCAGCAGGGAAATATCCGGTGAAGTAAGAGTCTGTTCCCATTTTGAGACCGCCTGTCCGGAAACTCCTAAAAGTTCTCCCAGTTTTTCCTGCGAAAGTCTGTTCTTTAACCGCAGTGCACGAATGTTTTCATTGATCGTCATATCTTTCTCCTCACTTTTCCTAATCTTATCATAGTTGCGAACGCTCACCAACCCCTATGTTCCCTTTTCCATCATATCTTCCGCTCCTTTCCTTGTTTCTTTATACACACTCTAACATTCTCCCCCTGTTTCCAGAAGCGAGCATATGGATAGCCTTTTCTGTAACCAACAGTTGAATTTTTTCTCCGTTTCTGTGAGATTTCCATTCCAAAGTTGTGTATATTGGTGAAGAAGATACAAAGGAGGATTTTTATGGAAGACGAGAAAATCGTAGACCTGTATTGGAAAAGAGATCCCAATGCCATCAAACATACTGCAAAAAAATACGGCCGCTACTGTACATCCATTGCATTCAATATCCTTGGGAATGCCCAGGATGCGGAGGAATGTGTCAGCGACACTTGGCTGAGCGCCTGGAATGCCATGCCGATTCACAGACCAAAGAGGCTGGCTGCATTCCTCGGAAAGATCACCAGAAACCATGCTTTCAACCGCTACCGGCAAAACCACGCCGGCAAAAGAGGCGGCAATGAAATCCCGGCAATTCTGGACGAGCTTTCGGAATGCCTCCCTACAGCCTGTAGCGTGGAACAGGAAACGGAATATAAAGAACTGCTGCAGACCATCAATTCTTTTCTGGAAACACTTCCTCCAAAAAGAAGAAGCATCTTCGTGTGCAGATACTGGTATTCCGACAGTATTGGCAATATTGCCCGCCAGCATGGCATGCGTGAAAACAGTGTTTCCATGACACTTTGCAGAATCAGAGCCAAATTACAGGATTATCTGAAAGAAAGGGGATTTATGGTATGACAAAGGAACAATTTTATGAAATGATCGGGAATATCGGTGACAATTATATAATAGAAGCAAAAGAAATCTGTAAAAAGAAACCCGGAAGACATTTTCCTGCTGCCGCAGCAGCTGCACTGGCAGTTTGTCTGTGCATCACCGGAATCACTGTTCTTGCAGAAGCAGAAATCTTGAAGGGATTTTTCAAAGACATCCGCAGATGGGACGGTGCTGTTATTGGGTCAACCTATGAGCAGGCAACGGAGGAAGTGAATGTGCAGGCTGTCGCAGCAGGAAATGTACTTTCCGTTGAACTGCATCTCTTAAATCCGGATGCATTTCCGTACAGAGAATTTGACAGCTTTGGTATCCAAAGCTATGAGATCATAGATGAACAGGGAGAGACCGTCATAGCAGAAGAAAACGCCAATATGAATATACTTTCAGGCAGTTTAGTGACAATCCCTGTTTTTCTCGATTCCCTTCCTGTCGGAAGTTACACTCTGCATATTTATGAGTTGGTCGGTTCCAGTAAAGCTGACCAGCCGCTTATATTGCACGGAGACTGGAAATGCAAGTTTATCGCAGAGTAATTTGTTGTTAAGATACTTGCCTCAATACAAAAATCCCCTGCCGCAGCCAACAGGCTGTGACAGGGGAAATCATAACAAATGTCAGAATGCCGCAAGGCATCATCAGATTATAAAACCAGATTTGCAAACAGTACGATCAGAGGGATCGCAATGATGGTTCTTTCCAGGAAGAGAATGAACAGCTTGCCCAGTTTCAGCGGGATCTCACTCTTGATGATGATGGCACCAACTTCGGTCAGGTAAATGATCTGTACCAGAGACAGAACACCGATGATAAACTTGGTCTTAACAGATTCCACGCCGCCGATAAGCAGAGCAGGAATGAACATGTCTGTGAAGCCAACTAAAGTTGCGGGAGCAACTGCGAATGCTTCTTCCACGCCCAGAAGCTGCATGTACAGACCCATGGGATAAGAGATCCAGTCAAAGAAAGGTGTGTAGGTTGCGATGATCAACGCAACAGTACCCCAGGATAATACGATGGGAATCAGGTCAAAGAGCATACCTACAACAACTTCCAGACCGCCCTTTAAAACAGTCATGACAGTAAAGTTTTCTGCTCTCTTGCAGCCCAGTTCCACTGCATAATTGAACAGACCGTCTTCACTTTCATAATCTTCATTGATCTGTTTGCCGACTTTTTCCTGATAAGTATCAGGCAGTTTGCAGATAGGAGGGATTCTGGCAATAATGATCGCCAGCACAATTCCCACAAGACAGATGCAAAGGTAAAATGCAGGAAATAAGTTTGCAATACCGATAGTGTCAGCGATCAGCAGACAAAAAGGAATGGAAACCAAAGAGAAGTTGGTCATGATATAGCCTGCTTCTCTCTTGGTATAGAATCCTTTCATGTACTGTTCACGGGTCAGGATAACCGCTGCATTGGAAGCGCCGAACCAGGACGCGATCAGGTCGACGGATGCACGGCCGGGAACCTTAAACAGAGGGCGAACCACAGGTCTGGTGATCACCCCTAAAAATTCCATAATGCCGCAGTCGGTCAGGAAAGGAAGCATAAAGCTAAAGCTCAGTACGATACAGATCAGAGTACAGCACAGATCCACCATGGTTGCACCGGTATCGATGGAAGTGATAAATTCGGGACCAAAACCGAATGCACACATACAAACCACAACCGCACCAACTACCTTGGATACCAGATAAAAAGGTGTGGTAACAAAAGCCTTGGTCAGGAAATGATTCTTACGGATCCACTCAGGTTTGCAGAAGTAATCATAGACACTGCCCAGAGTACCGATCAGTACAAATGCTACCAGAAAATAAATCAGACTTCCGCCAAACAGTGTCTTTAAGAAATTCTTACAGAATTCCAAAAGGGTGGTAAAAGATTCTCCCTGCGGAATAGGTACCATAAACATCAGTACACCAAACGCAGAGCCCAGGATGAACTTTAATAAGTTCTTTGTGTTAACGCTCTTGCCTTTCATAAATATATTTCTCCTATTGTATTTGCGGCTGTCAAAAGCCGCCGCCCGCTTTTTTCTCATTTTATAATGCTTCCACAATCCGCATTGCCTTAAAGATCATCTCTTCAGTCACAGGATACGGGATATGCTCCATATCAGGGCCGCACACAGTCTCTGTCAGAACAGGCTGCAGATATTCACGTTCCACAGGCACATCCATTTCTGCCAGTGTCGTGGGAATCTTAAGCGTCTGCAAAAACGCCTTCAGACGTCTTGCTTCTTCCAGATTATCATCCACCGCAAGCTGTACCAGCACGCCGTAGGAAACCACATTGCCGTGAAGCCATTTTTCTTCAAATCCCGGCAAAAGCACCAGACCGTAATATACGGAATGTGCAATGGCACAGTTATAATCATCCAGCACCATCAAGGATACAAGACCGGTGCTGACAATGTTGGCAAGCACTGCCTGCTCCAGCGCAATGCTGGCTATGTGATCTTCACAGTCCTTCATAGCCTGCGCACCGTAAGTCAAAAGCGGCTCGTAACACATATTGCTGATGGTCACGCCCAAAGCGGAGCTGTGCTCCAGCTGATCGCCTCTGGCACTGAAATGACTTTCAAAAAACTTACCGATGGTATCGCCCATGCCGGCCTGCAGATATTTTACAGGGGCATCCGCGATAATGGAAAGATCGATAAACGCATGGTATGCAGGTCTTTTGTTGAAATAAAAACTGTCAAAATTACCGTCTTCTTTGTATACAACAGAAAGCGCCGTGGTCGCTGCACAGGTTGCCGCAATGGTAGGGAATGTGAAAACCGGAATCCCCAGTTTCCATCCTGCCCCCTTTGCAGTATCCAAAGCCTTACCGCCGCCCATGCCAAAGATCATGTCCACCTGAAGTTTTTTGGCATGATAAGCCAGCCGCTCGATCTGCGCATAGGTACAGTCATGTTCAAACTGTACGGTCTCGACAATTTCCAGCCCGCTGCCTGCGATTTTTTCCATCAGGCGGGGAAGTCCGGCTGCCATGGCTTTTTTGCCGCCGATCAAAAGGATTCGGCTGCCGTAAATGCTGCAGACACCGGTCACTTCTTCATAAGCATCCGGACCGATGGAATAATTACAATAATAAACAGCTCTTGCATTCATTATTTTAACAGCTCCTGCAGTTTGGACAGACGACTGATCGCTTCATCAATGGTAGACTTTTCTCTTGCAAAATGCAGACGGATCAGATTGTTGACAGGCTCTTTAAAGAAGCTGGAACCGGGTACAGATGCCACACCGATATTTCTGATCATCCATTCGCAGAATTCCAGATCGGAATAGCCTTCAAACTGAGGCAGTGCCAGGAAATCGGAAATGTCAACCATTACAAAGTATGTACCCTGGGGAATGTTGTGCTTTAAGCCAATACGGTCAAGACCTTCCAGGAAGTATGCACGCTTTTCGGTATAGGTCGCAAGCAGTTCCTCGTAATAGGAATCCGGGAAATTCAGACCAACGGTTGCAGCCTCCTGCAGAGGTGCTGCCGCGCCTACAGTCAGGAAATCATGTACTTTTTTGCAGTTTTCGATCACATCTTCAGGACCGATCACATAGCCCAGACGCCATCCGGTGATGGAGAAGGTCTTGGACAGGGAGTTGCAGGTGATGGTGTGCTCATACATACCGGGCAGAGAAGCCATACAGGTATGCACATTGGGCGCATAAACCATATGCTCATACACTTCGTCGGTTACGGCAAAGGCATCATATTTTAATACCAGCTCACCGATCGCCATCAGCTCTTCTCTGGAGAATACCTTACCGCAGGGATTGGAAGGGTTACAAATGATGATCGCTTTTGCACCCTGTTTGAAGCCTTCCTCGATCAGATTGATATCAAATTCATAGGTAGGGGGAACCAGAGGGATATAAATAGGTTCCGCACCGGATAAAATCGCATCCGCACCGTAGTTTTCATAAAAAGGTGAGAATACCATTACTTTGTCACCGGGATTTACGATGGTCATCATGGTAGCCATCATTGCCTCGGTACCGCCGCAGGTTACTACGATCTCGGTTTCGGGATTGATGGTTCTGCCTGCTGCTTTGCTCTGTTTTCTTGCCAGCGCTTCACGGAAATTCTCTGCGCCAAAGGTAATGGGATACTGGTGGGGGCCTTCGTAAGCCACTTTTGCCAGTGCATCCATGATTTCCTTGGGAGGATCAAAATCCGGGAATCCCTGAGAAAGGTTGATCGCGCCGTATTCGTCACTGATTCTGGTCATTCTTCTGATGACGGAATCTGTAAATTTCTGTACTCTGTCACTGAGTCTGGGCATGTCATATTCCTCTTTTCTTGTATCTTATATGTCTGTTTTTGCTTTTACAGCAACATTAACCTAAATTATACTATAATGGCTCTGCGGAACAACGTCAACCTTAAAAGCGCATAAAAATACGTTTTTGTGCCATTAATTCGCATAAAAATCAAATCCAGGCTTTCTTTTTTGCGTCCTCTGGGGTACAATCAAAATAGTTTAATCCCTATTTTATAAAAAGGAGAGATGTACATGAAATTAGTCAACTATATCAAAGAACACTGGGATGACACCGTACGTCTGGAACGTGTCGGCAACGACAAGCTCATCGGCCTTCCCTACGAATATTTTGTACCTTCCGTAAAGGGCATGTTTCAGGAAGTTTATTACTGGGATACCTTCTTTACCGCCAAAGGACTTTTCCTCTGCGGCAGGGAAGCTCTGGTAAAAAGCACCGTGGAAAACATGTTTTATCTGCTGGATAAGTTCGGCTACATGCCAAACGGCAGCAATGTCAGCCTTCTTGGCCGTTCCCAGCCTCCTTTTCTCTCCGGCATGGTGAGAGATCTGTATGAGGTATACAAAGATAAAGTATGGCTTTCCATGGCCTACAACATGCTGACAAAGGAATACGATTTCTGGATGACCAGACGTATCACCCCCACCGGCTTAAACCGCCACGGCTATAATATGGAAAACGGCAATATCAAGGGCTTTGCAGACATGATCCGCGAGCGTCTGCACGGTCTTGACCTCTCCGACCGCAGCGATGAGGATATCGTTGAAAATTTCATGGCCGATGCAGAAAGCGGCTGGGACTTCAATCCCCGCTGCGAATATTACCAGACGGAATGCAATTTTATTGACTTAAACAGCATTCTTTATACTATGGAATGCAATATGGCATTCTTTGCGGCAGAGCTTGAAAACGGCGAGGAAACCTTCTGGAAAGACCGTGCTGACTGGCGCAGCTACAGAATCCGCACCACCATGTTTGACGGCGAAACCTTCCGTGACCGCAATTTTGTAAAAGATACCTTCAGCCCTGTTTTCTCCTGCGCATCCTTCTATCCTCTGTGGGCAAAGATCGCCACTCCCGAAGAAGCTGCCTCCACTGTAAAACTGCTGCCTCTCATCGAAATGGAATACGGTCTTGCAGTTTGCCAGCCCATCGAACGCGAAGTAAAATTCCAGTGGGATTACCCCAACGGCTGGGCTCCCCTTCACTACATCGTAGTGCATGCGCTTGACAACTACGGCTACAAGGAAGATGCTGTGCGCATCGCCACCAAATATGTCCGCGCCATCGAAAAGATCTTTGAAGAAACCGGCACACTCTGGGAAAAATACAATGTCACCGACGGTTCCATCAAGGTTACCGATGAGTATGAAATGCCCGAAATGTTAGGCTGGACTTCCGGCATCTATCTGGATCTGAAACGTTATATCAACGAGTGGTAATCCGCATAAAAAGTGCGTATGAATGCGCATAAAAAACCCCGCCCTGCGGCAAATTCACTGTCTTGTGATGTTTGCCGCCTGCGGGGTTTTTCCTTATCTTGCTCCGACGCCGTCTAATTTTGCGATGCAGTCTGCGGTATTGTTGGTGGTCACCAGCTTTGCTCCCATCTCAAAGCATTCCTTTAAATGCGTTTTTCTGGTCACACCCGCACCGATCCAGGGTTCGATCCCCTTGGCATTGAGCTCTTCATAAAGCAGTTTGTTTCTGTCATCAAAAATGCAGGCACAATACAGATACTCATCCGGATTGCCTTCCACATTGTGCATAATGGAATAAGGATAAAAACCGTGAAGCAAATATCTGCCGCCGTATTTTTTGTGGATATATTCCAGCACATGCGCATCAAAACTGTTGAAAAGCATTTTTTTGGAAAAATCATATTTTTCAATGAGTTTTACACATTCATCGATGCAAAGATGGCATCTGTCCACATTTTCTGCACTGTAATATTCCTTGATCTCCAGATTTAAAAGCACATCCTTTTCTTTCAGAAGCACAAGCAGCTCTTCCAGCGTGGGCACCTGCATGGGATTGCTTCTCTCACCGACATTCAGCCTGCGCATTTCTGCAAAGGTCTTCTCTTTTACAAAACCGCTGCCATCCGCTGTTCTGTCCACTTTGTCATCATGCATCAGGATCAGCACATTGTCTTTGGTCAGACGCACATCCGTTTCGATCATGTCAGCGCCCGCTTCGATGGCTGCCCTGAATCCTTCCATCGTATTTTCCGGCCAGTTATAGCAGTCTCCGCGATGTCCGGCCACCATCATTTTGTTTTCCCATGTAAGCTTCATCAATTCTGTCCTCCGCTGTATATTTCTTTTCCGCCCAGATAAACACTGCAGATTTTAATGTCTTTTAATGCATAAGGATCGGTTTCAAAGGGATTTTTTGCAAGCACGGTAAAATCTGCCAGCATGCCCTCTTTGATCTGTCCCTTTTTATTTTCCTCAAAGCTGGCATAGGCTCCGTTTTTTGTAAAGCTATCCAGCGCCTCCTGCACGGAAAATGCTTCTTTTTCCAGATACGCCTGCTGTTCTTTCGTATCCTTCAGCCGTCTTCTGGTCACACTGCACTGGATTCCTGCCATCACATCGGGAAGCTCCACCGGGCAGTCGGAACCGTTTGAGACACGCACGCCGCCTTCTGCCAGCGTTTTCCAGGAATAACTGGTGGATGCCAGCTCCTTTCCCACACGGCTTTCTACTATATTAATATCATAATCCAGAAAAATGCTCTGCGCATAGACATGAAGATTCAGATCCTGTATCTTCTGCAGCTGATCAGGCCGGGTGATCTGACAATGCACAATACCGTGACGGTGATCTTTGCGCGGCTGTGCCTGCAGTGCTTTTTCATAAGCGGAAAGCACCCAGTCCAGACAGGCATCGCCGATGGTATGTACTGCTGCCTGCATACCGTTTGCATGGGCATATCCGATCATTTCCTCAAAGGTTTCCCTTGAAAAAACCGGAATGCCGCAGGTTGCCGGTTCATCGGCATAGGGCTGTGACAAAAATGCCGTTCTTGCGCCGAGCGCGCCGTCTCCCAGCATTTTTAAAGGACCAAAACGAAAATGATCGCTGCCGGTGCCGGTTACATTTCCTGCCTCCACAAACTTCTGCAATTCTGTCAGCGTGGTGAGATTGCTCTGTTCATAGACACGCACAGTCAGTTCTCCTGCTTTTTCCAGTTCTGCAAAAGCCTGATTGATCACTTCCGGCGAAACATTGGCAAATACACAGTAATCATCTGACTGACAGCTGGTGATGCCATAGGAATTGAGCATCCGGCAGGCTGCGCGGATCATAGCTTTGATCTCCTCCAATTCCGGTGCCGGGATGGCGGCATAAACTAACTCCATGGCATTGTCATAAAAACGGCCGTCAGGAAACAGCTCTGTTTCGCCTTTTTTGATATCACTGCCTTTTGTACCGCTGCTTTCCAGCTTCTCCATACCGATGCGCCCGCCGTCCGGCTGGGGTGTCTCTTTTGTTATGCCCAAAAGCTCCAGCGCCTTCGTGTTGACTGCCAGACAATGTCCGCAGGCGCGGATGATACACACCGGCCGCTGCGCAGACACTTTGTCCAGATCATGTCTGTCCGGCATCCTGTCTGCATCCGCAAAATAATCCTGATTCCAGCCGCGGCCCAATATCCATGAACTGCTTTCAGCTTCCGATGCATCTTCTTTTAAAGCTGCATATTCTTTCAAATAAGAAAGCATTCCTTCCAGACTGTCCGTATGTGCTGCCAGATTCGCCTGCGTCAGCATTTTTCCCAGTCCCAGAAGATGCATGTGGCTGTCATTGAAACCGCTGCAGACAAATCTGCCTTCCAGATCCACCAGCTGATCCGGCTGCTGTGCCAGTTTTTTTGCTTCTTCATCAGATCCGGCAAACACAAATTGGCCGTCTTCCACTGCAAACGCCTGCACCAGCGGCAGACTGCCGGTATAAACCTTTCCATTATAATAAATCTGCTTCATAACTGCTCCTTACATAATCTCTGCCAGTTCCTGTTCTTCCTGCACCACCTGCGTTTCCGGCAGCTGCTTCTGGAAGGAAACGCACAAAACCGCCTGCGGCCAGTTTAAGGACAGCCGCACATGCTTTTCTTTTTTGGCAGCTTCCTCTTCAAAAATCTGTATCAGCTCACCCAATACCTCGCGGGTCAGATAACCGCCGCGCCAGCAAAACAGCAGCGTTTTTTCTTTTTTGACTGCCTGCAGGGCTCTTTTGCGCACATCTTCATATTTGGTAAACACCAGTTTTTTCTCTTTATAATAAAAATGATCGCCGTCCGTACACGCAGGTACTTTCCACACCAGCGGCTCGTGATCCTTAAAAATCTGTGTATCACTCAGGTTGTAATAGTCATACCTGATCGTTTCATCCTTACTCAGCGTATTGTCAAAGGTCGCATCCAGATGATAATATGTGCCGCCGATCTTTATCACATTCCACGCATGGCGGTATTTGATATTCTTTTCCGGATTTGCCTCTGCCAGCGCAATGATGCACCAGATATTCAGCGCATCACACAGCACTTTGA
The DNA here is from genome assembly GCA_017500935.1 of Lachnospiraceae bacterium. Classification (GTDB taxonomy): domain Bacteria; phylum Bacillota; class Clostridia; order Lachnospirales; family Lachnospiraceae; genus Gallintestinimicrobium. The sequence goes on along the minus strand of JAFVXW010000016.1, from coordinate 223,110 downwards.
CTGCCTTTGCAATTCCCTCACACACCGCAACACCATGCCCCAGCGCCCCGATGATCTCATGGGAATAAGGCTTTTTTAACTTGTCATAATGCACATTCTGACAGATGAAATCATGAATGAACTGCTCTTTTCCCTTTTCATCCAGCCCTTCGGCCTGTTTGGCAAGCTTTTTGATCCGCGCCTCCATCGCCGCCTGATGATCCTGAATCTTGGCCTTTGGAAACAGATATTCCGGGATCAGCTCCACATATTCGGAATCCGGATAATAGCGGTATTTGAATGTCACCGTATAAAAAATCTTCGGATGATCCAGCCGCAGCATAAAATAAATATCCGCCAGTTCCTTTCCGTCAAGCCTTGGCACCTGAAAAGACGGCGCCAACAACTCCAAGCCTGCTTTCATGGCATAATAGGCTTTTTGCTGCTGCTTGTTTAGTTTATCGTAATAATATGTGGTCTGCATTGCTGTACTCCTGCGTAATTACCGGAAATGGCCGTTCCATTTCATGTCAGATATTTTTCCTGCCTATACATGCACCAAATCGCGCCTGCTGGCTTCATTATAACAATCATCCCCCATTGACGAAAGCACTTTTTGCGCTTATACTATTTATATAAGTATAGTTATTTTTTTAACAAATATTTTTCATATCTGAAAGGAGATTCATTCCCATGGGACGTTTAGACGGAAAAGTTGCTATTATTACCGGCGGTAACTCCGGCGTTGGTGCTGCTACTGCTGAATTATTCGCAAAAGAAGGCGCAAAGGTTGTTATCACCGCGCGCAGAATGCCTCAGCTTGAAGAAGTTGCTGCAAAGATCAGAGAAAACGGCGGCGAAGTTCTGCCCATCTCTACCGATGTTTCCAATGCAGAACAGGTTGAAAACATGGTTGCCAAGGTTGTTGAAACCTACGGCAGAGTTGATGTTCTGGTTAACAACGCAGGCGTTCTGGAAGAAGGCTTAAAGCCCATCGAACGTTTTGAAGAAGAAGATCTGGAATGGGTTCTTGGCATCAACACCAAGGGCTGCATGTACTGCACCAGAGCCGTTGTAAAAGAAATGATGAAAAACAATTCCGGTTCCATCATCAACCTTGACTCCGTTGCAGGCGCATTCGGTACCGGCGGCGCAGCATATGCAACCAGCAAAGCTGCTGTTATCGGTCTGACCAAGCACACCGCAATCCGTTTCACCGGTACCGGCATCAGATGCAACTCTGTAAATCCCAGCACCATCATCACTCCTATGACCATGAACACCAATCCCGCAACTCTTGACCAGAACATGTTCGGCCAGATGAGAAAGCATATGAACCTTTCCGTAAGCCCCTGCATGCCTGCAGACGTTGCAAATGTTCTTCTGTTCCTTGCAAGTGATGAATCCCGTGCGATCACCGGTCAGGTACTGGTTACCGATTTCGGTGCAACCTTATAATTCATCCACAAACAGATCAAAGGTCATCCCAGCCGGGATGACCTTTTTCAAAACCCAATTTTTATTATGGAATATATACACCACTATGACTCTCCTTTGGGCGGTATCATTCTTGCCAGCAACGGTCAGGCGCTGACCGGCCTGTGGTTTGAAGATCAAAAATATGTGGCAGCAACACTCTCTCCTGATCACACAGAATGCACTCTGCCTGTTTTTGACCTTACAGCCAGATGGCTGGATTTGTATTTTGCCGGAAAAATACCGGATTTCACACCGCCGCTGTTCTTAAAAACAACCGAATTTCGCAAAGCAGTGGCAGAAATCATGCTCACCATCCCCTATGGTCAGACCATGACCTACGGACAGATTGCAGCTGTCTACGCCCGTCAAAAGGGACTCCCCCATATGTCTGCCCAGGCCGTGGGCGGCGCTGTCGGGCACAATCCCATTTCCCTAATCATTCCCTGCCATCGCGTCATCGGCAGTGACGGCAGCCTGACAGGATACGCTGGCGGACTTGACAGAAAAATCAAGCTATTGGAATTGGAAAAGGCAGTACTGCCTTTTTCCTACACATAAAATAAGCCCCAGGACACCGGACCGCCCCGGCAGCCTGAGGCTTATTTTTATTTTTTTCAAGTACAGGCAAATCCCTTCCCGTTTACACGCGCACTTTACCCACAATTTTTTTGACTGCTGCCGGTTTATCCACAGCCACGCCGGGTCTGTGTGCATCCTCCGGGTATAACACCACATAACCGCCTGCGGTCAGCACTGCCTGTGCCGCCTGTGCAGGTGCCTGTAAAAACATCACATCTTTTTCTTCTGCGTAATCAGTTTCCACGGCAAGTCCGTTAAGCGGTGCGATGTCGATACGTTCGCATCCCTCCACGATAAACTGCACATCCACATATTTTCTGTGGGCTTCATAACGGGCAGTTTCTTCGGTTTTACTGTCATAAGCCTGCAGCACATAATAAAAGTCTGCATCCACTTCATATTTTCCCAAAGGCTGTGCGGCAAAATCCAGATTTTTCATAAAAGTCACCGCGTCTGTGATCCGTTCCTGTAAGTTTTTTCTCATGTTTTCTCTCCTTGCTATATGTCTTTCTGCATTTTTAAATCACTTCAAACACAATCTCCACCGGTTCCTGACATTCTGAGCGCATCCGCAGGACTGCCCGGCCTTTTTCACCGGTGGTTTTCACATAGGTTCCGCCCATACCGCCGCGCAGCTGCAGATAGGAGGAGCCAATGATCCGAATCGGTCCTTCCGTCTCCAAAAACAGCGGTTCCTGATAAAAAGGCAGAACCGCACCGGATTCATCCACCGCACGCACCCGCACGGCTGCCGTATCGTAAGTGTTTTGTTCCTGCAAAACAGTGTGTGACACTTTCACATCCAGCTTCACTGCATTGACAGGCTTTTTCTCCACTGTTTTGACAACCTGACCGTCCTTGATGGCTTCAAAACGGTAAACCGTCACATTTGTCCCCCAGTCTGTCACATACTTGGTATACATCGATACCGCATCCGCGATTTTCAGCCCATGGAACAGCATGCATTTTGCGGTAAGCAGAATGGTTTTTAACGGCAGATGTGCCATTCCGTGCTTCTTGGCGGAAGTCAGGATTTTTTTCAGATCAGCCGCATAAGCATGGGAAATACCCTCTCCTTTTTCCAGAAGATCACCGATAAAATCTTCTATATAGATAGGACCGTGGGGAAGATTTTTGTAAGGCGAGCTGCTGCGATCATACTCCCCGATGAGCTGGTCGTTTTTGTATACACGCACGCTGTCTGCATTTGTGAGCACATAGACGCCTTTTGACAGGCAGGCCGGATGCTCTCCGATATCCATGGATGAGGAAACCTCCAAAACCACTGCATCCTTTTGATCATCTGCCTGCATATCCTGCTGGGAAGCATACACTGCCGCTGCAAGCTTGGGATTGCGGAACATATCCAGTACCCCGTGATAGCAGATCCGGTCTCCGCTGCCAAAATCCTTATGGGTATTATAATCGGCCATGCACCAGCCAAAACCGCCTGCCACATCCTGCCGGCCGTAATAGCTGTTTACGACTTCTGCATGCCGCCGCATATGCTCCGTGCGGTGTTCTTCCGCATCAAAACTCTTTGTCGGGAACATGTGACCGTTGTACTCGGTAATGATATAGCCTTTCTGACTGTCGGGCGTCACTTTTTTTCTCGGAGTTGTTCCTGCATTGGTGCCGTCATGTACAAAATCATTGTAGGTATAAACATCCTCCAGAAGGGAGCTTTGTTTGATACAGCGCACACCGCCTGTCGGTCTGGTATCATCCAGTGCATGGGCTGCCGCGTTGGTAAGCTGATACATCGAATCATCATCCTGCGATTCGTTGATCCGCACACCCCACATAAAAATCGAAGGATGATTGCGGTACTGTGCCACCATATCCTCAGTATTCTTTACAGCCTGCGCTTTCCAGGCTTCATCGCCGATGTGCTGCCAGCCCGGAATCTCTGTAAACACTAATAGTCCCAGTTCATCACAGGCATCCATAAAATGATGGGACTGCGGATAATGGGAGGTACGCACGGCATTCAGCCCCAGCTCCTTTTTCAAAACATACGCATCCTGGCGCTGGATGGAGGCAGGCATCGCATATCCCACATAAGGATAGCTCTGATGACGGTTTAAGCCCCTGATACGGAATTTCTTTCCATTAAGATAAAAACCGTCCGCTTTAAATTCCACGGTTCTGAGTCCGATCTGCGCAGTGGTCTCATCCAGAATCTGACCGTCTTTTACCAAAACGGTCCGCAGTTTATAAAGGGCCGGATGATCCGGGTGCCAGAGTTTTACATGTTCCAGCTTATGTACCATGCGTTTTGATCCGGCCGCTGCCATTTCCAGCGCACAAACAAAACTACCGCAGCCGTCCTCGCTGTCGGCCGCCGTTTTTTCATACAGTTCCTGACGCAGCGTGCATCCGTCTGCATTTTCCAGAGAAACCTCACAGACAAGTTCTGCACTTGCGCATACCCCGTCTGCACTCTCAATGCCTGTTGTTTTGGCAAACACATCCCGGATATAACTTTTTTCCCGGATATCCAGATATACTTCGCGGTACAGCCCGCCGTAAGTCATATAGTCGATCACATTGCCAAAGGGCGGCTGGTTTAAGTTCTCCCGGCTGTCCACCCGGATCACAAGCACATTGTCCCAATCCCACAGAAGATGCTCTGCCAGATCCACCGTAAAAGCCGTGTATCCGCAGTGATGCTCTGCAATCTGATTGCCGTTTAAAAAAACTGCCGCCGCATGACCTGCCGCTTCCACCGTCAGAAAAACATGTTTTCCCTTCCACTGCTCCTGCGGTCTGATCACTCTGCGATAGGCACTGACCATCTGATAAATCTGCTCGTCAAAATAGTGAAAGGGCATTTTTGTCACTGTATGGGGAAGCCGCACCATTTCCATTGTATCTGCGGCAAAATCCGCCTGCAGCATAGCCGCTTCAAATGCCGGCGAAAACTGCCAGCCGTCATTAAGATAAATCCGTCCTGTCTGTTTCATACGCAATCCTTTCTGTATCATTTTCAGTCATTTTTCCTTATCCTGATTATATCGTTTTCCGCTTTAAAAAACATAAAAAAATACAGAAAAAACAAATTTTCTCGCCTTGTTTGCCTGTTTTAAATGAAGTATAATGTTAAAAACGAATGTACGGATCAGCAAAAGAAGCGGCAGGAAATGCCGCCAAATCATTAATCAGGAGGATATCTCATGAACGGCGAAGTGAAAATCACAGGCGTACGCGCGATCCAGACCGCTCCCCAGCCCGGCAGCAACCTGATCGTTGTCCGTATCGACACCAACCAGCCCGGCTTATACGGCCTTGGCTGTGCAACCTTTACCCAGCGCCATGCCGCTGTGGTAACAGCAATCGAAACTTATATGTCCCAGCTTCTGGTAGGACGCAATGCTCTTGATGTAGAAGATGCATACCGTTCTGCAGTACATTCCTCTTACTGGCGCAACGGTCCTGTTTTGAACAATGCGATCTCCGGCTGCGATATGGCACTTTGGGATATTCTGGGCAAAGAAGCCGGCATGCCTGTTTACAGACTCTTAGGCGGCAAATGCCGTCCCGCGGTTTCCGTATACCGCCACGCAGATGGCCGTGACTTTAAAGAGCTGTCCGAAAATATTCAGAAATTTATCGAAGAAGGTTACCAGTATATCCGCTGTCAGTGCGGCGGTTACGGCGGCAACACCCAGTTTATGAAGACTCCTCCCGGAGCAGTTCCCGGCGCTTACTGTGACCCCGAAGCCTATGCCCGCAGCGTTGTAAAGATGTTTGAAGATGTCCGTGTTCACTTCGGCGAAGAGCTGGAGATTCTGCACGATGTACATGAACGCCTGCAGCCCATCTCCGTGATCCGCCTTGCAAAACAGCTGGAGCCTTACCGTCTGTTCTTCTTGGAAGACCCGCTCGGCCCCGAAGATGTTGCATATTTTGGTCAGCTGCGCGCTGCATCCGCAACCCCCATCGCAATGGGCGAACTTTACAACAATCCTTCCGAATGGCGTCCTGTCATTGAGAACCGCTGGATCGACTATATCCGCTGCCACATCAGCCAGATTGGCGGTATCACTCCCGCAAAGCATCTGGCAAGCCAGTGCGAACTGTTCAATGTGCGCACCGCATGGCACGGCCCCGGCGATGTTTCTCCCGTTGGCCACGCTGCAAACCTGCATCTTGACTTCTCTACCCACAACTTCGGTATTCAGGAATGGTGCGGCTTTGAAACCGATCCCAGAATCCAAGAAGTATTCACCGGTCTTCCTTATATTAAGGACGGTTTTGCATACCTGGATGAAAAACCCGGCCTTGGTATTGACATCAACGAAGAAGCAGCAAAGAAGTATCCTGTTGACTTAAGCCAGCCTCACTGGCTGCTTGGCCGCATGCCTGACGGCACCAGTATGAGAGCATAAATAAAGTATTTTTTGTGATTGATGAAACATACAAAAGGCTGTGAAAAATGAACTTTTTCACAGCCTTTGTATTGAAATCACTTTTTTTTCATACTGTCACACGTTCAATACTCTCTGCACATTACCAAAGGAGTCCTCATGTCAAACATCATCGAAATCACAGACTTTACCGCCCCGGAACTTGATATCTATGCCCGTCTTTCCGAAAACCAGCTTGCTCACGTTTATGAACCGCAAGCCGGCCTTTTCATTGCTGAAAGCCCAAACGTGGTGGAACGGGCACTAAATGCCGGTTACGAACCGGTTTCTTTTCTGCTGGAGCCAAAGCATATCAACGGCGAAGCCAAAAGACTTCTGGAACGTTGCCCGGATGTACCGGTATATACCGCTGCACTTGATGTTCTGACAAAACTCACCGGCTTTGCACTGACAAGAGGAGTCCTGTGTGCCATGCGCCGCCGCAATCTCCCCACAATTGAAAGTGTCTGTGCCGGAGCCCGCCGTATTGCAGTTCTGGAAAACGTCATGAACCCCACCAATGTAGGCGCGATCTTTCGCAGTGCAGCCGCTTTGAACATGGATGCCGTCCTGTTAACGCCCGCCTGCAGCGATCCGCTTTACCGCCGTGCCAGCCGTGTCAGTATGGGAACTGTTTTTCAGGTTCCGTGGACTTATTTTGGCAAAAAATCGACATCATGGCCTGAACAGGGGATTGCAGATCTGAAAGCGATGGGTTTTAAAACTGCTGCCATGGCTCTCTCTGACAATTCTGTAAGCATTGACGATCCTGCACTGATGGCAGAAGAAAAGCTTGCTATTATCCTTGGCACCGAAGGAGACGGTCTGGCAGAAACCACTATCGCAGACTGCGATTACACAGTCAAAATTCCCATGACTCATGGTGTGGATTCTCTGAACGTAGCCGCTGCCAGCGCAGTGGCCTTCTGGCAGCTGGGGAAGAAACAAGCAAAATAAATTATTTTCCAATAATACATGCTACTTCACACTTTATAAGCCCCCAAAAACATGTAAATATGTAATTTCTACAATTTTGCTTGCTGCCAAAACAATAAACGGGTCAAGTCCAATTTCGACAAGCAAATGATCGAAATTGGACTTTTTACATGCAAAATGGGCATATAGGATTCTTTCAGTCTACGTTTGCCGGACAGGCCTACGTCACAGCCTCCGGCCAGACCCAGACACCAAGACTCCTGTCATGCGCCTGCGTATCTTAAATCTTTTCCATCTCGGAAACTTCCAGCACAAAGATGGTAGCGCCGCCCACCTTCACTTCTTCGGGAATACTCATGTGGCTCATGCCCATGCCATAGGAAGCGTTGGAAGCATTGACCTGCTTGCGGGTAGGGCAATGCTTTTTGATGATATCAATGGCTTTCTGTTTTTTATCATCATCCACACCGATCAGAAGTGTAGTGTTGCCCACCATCAGAAAACCGCCGCTGGTAGAAAGTCTGGTCACACCAAAACCGTTCTCGGTCAGAGCTGCGGAAACGCGCATACTGTCATCATTATTTACAATCGCAAGAATAAGCTTCATATATTTATACCCCTATCATAGTTTTTGAATCGCCGGATATATGCCATGCTATACACAGCTGTACGGCAAAGCCGGCTGTGATATTTACAGGAACGAATCAATCAGCGAAATGCTGTGTTTATCGAGTTTGGAAATATCCGGAATCTCGTAGCGGTTGTCATTGCCGTCGCGCAAAAGCACACGGCTGTTGTACAAAAGCTTCATGCCGTGCAGAATATTGCGGATCTCAATGATCGCATGGCCGCGGTCTGTTTCCGCATCAATGGTCACAACACCGTATTTTTCCTCACACAGATTGATTCTGGTCACCTTGGGGATCAGATAATATTCCTCAAGGCAGCTTTCAATGAGCTGACGCTCATTAGGCGGCAATGTCCGCATATCACGGATGATCGCCCTTTCAATTCCTTCTTCATCCAGCAGCGTGATGTATTTTTCCATACCGGAAAGAGGGAACAGACGCCTGGGCTCTAAATTTTCAAATTTACGGCCGTCAAACAGCTCCATATCTACATGCGTGATGTCCTTGCGTGTAAAACGGGCCATGTCAAATTCAATATACAAACGTGCCATCAGTCAAACCTCTCTTCCTCTTTCATCTTGCGGGTCTGATCAGACATGGTCTGGATCTGCACAAGCTTGTAATACTTACCCTTCTTTTCCATCAGCTCTTCAGGAGATCCCATTTCCAGTATCTCGCCCTTGTCCACAACAATGATCTTGTTAGCCTTGCGCAGCGTGGAAAGTCTGTGCGCGATCATCAGCGTGGTTCTTCCGCTGATCAGGCTGTCGATCGCATCCTGAATAAGTGCTTCTGTCTCGGAGTCAACCGCAGCGGTTGCCTCATCCAGAAACAGGATGCTGGGATTCTGTAACACAGCTCTGGCAATGGATACGCGCTGTCTTTCACCGCCGGAAAGACCGGTACCGCGTTCACCCAGTACAGTGTCATACGCATCCGGCATTCTCGCGATAAATTCATGGGCATTGGCAACCTCCGCCGCATGAATTACAGATTCTACATCCACACGCTCACAGCCGTAAGCGATATTTTTGAAAATGGAATCATGGAACATCATAGGCTCCTGCTGTACATAACCGATCTGAGAACGGTAAAATTCCATGTCAATATCCCGGATATTAATACCGTCCATTAAAATCTCACCGTCGTAGTGATCATAATAACGCATCAGCAGATTGACCAGTGTAGACTTACCTGCACCGGTGGTTCCTACGATACCTACAATATCACCGGGCTCGATCACCAGATTGACATTGGACAGCGTCTTTTTGGAGCGATCAAAAGAAAAGCTCACGTTCTTAAATTCGATACGTCCGTGAAGTTTGTCAGGGTGCTGCCCCTTTGCAAAATCCGCTTCCGGTTCCGCATCAATGATGTCTAGGATTCTCTCGATGGAGTTGAGTGCATTCTGATAGGAATCATTGAAGTTTGCAAAAAACTGTACCGGACCGTAGAACATATTAGTATAGGAAATAAAGGATACCAGCAAACCGGCAGATACAAATTCCGGACTGTCAATTACCAGATTACCGCCGACACCCCAGATCAGCAGGGAACCGCAGGTGATCACAAATCCGACGATATTGGGGAACAATGTCGTGATCTTGGAGGCTTTGATGTCCGTTTTGAGCCATTCTGCATTGTAGGCTTCAAACTTCTGCACGCTTCTTTTTTCATTGGCAAATGCCTTGATGACACGGATACCGGGAATGGTATCTGTCAAAATGGAAGAAACCGCAGACCAGCGTCTCCATATCCTACGGTAAAAGGGATGAATCTTTTTACCGAAGATCCTTGCGCCCACAACTACGAAGGGAACGGGGATCAGGGAAAGCAGTGTCAGCTGCCAGTTTAAGGAGAACATGATCACAATAATGCCGATCAACAGAAAAAACTGCACCACTACTTCCTGTGTAATACGCATCACAAATGCCTGAATAGTAGCCGTATCACCGCTGATACGGTTGATCACGGAACCGGTGGAAGTTCTGTCGTAAAACTTCATCGGCAGATGCTGCGCCTTATTGTAAACATCATTTCTTAAGTCGGCAACGATCTTATCGCCGGTAATTTTCAGATAATAGGAACGGATCGCGCCGATTCCATACTGCACCACATAAGTTGCAAAAAGCAGCCCTACACAGAATAAAAGTCCCTGCTTATCCCGTCCGGGAAGCACATCATCCACCAGCATCTGTGTCATGTAGGGAGGCACCAGTGCTACTGCCGTGGTCACCAAAGATAAAAACATACATGCCAGAAGCTGCTTTGTATAAGGAGTCACATATCCCAACAGCTTGTTGAATATCTTGTTTTTTGACTGACAGTTCATACAGGGGGCGCCGGGACGGATCAGTGCACGTCCGCATTTGGGACATACGCAGAACTGCTTTTCAAACGAAGCCTCCACCACCTGCATCTCTTCTTCAATACTCTTTCCCGCAGCTACATTCTGGATGAAGATCGCTGCCGCATCATACAGAGAAGTTACCTTATAGGAAAAGCGGATAAAATTGGTATACTCCTTGGTCAGATCCACGAACTCCTTGCCGCCGTCATCCATGGAAAAAACAAGCATGGCATTGCCGTAATAACGCTTGACATAGGCTCTCTTGACCTTATCATAGGAGTGGGTCTTTACTCCTCCCTCAAACGATGCATCAAAACCATAGATCAGCCTGTCAGTAACTGCCAGAAAAGACTTCGCATATTTGCTCTTAATGCTCAGATCACCCACGATCACAAAAAGCAAACGCTCTCCCTGGGGGATCGCCTTTTCCAGCCTGGTCCAGTCATCGGCTTCCAGCTTCTTATTGGCGGCAAATTGGCATCCGCGAAAAGGCTCATTTAAAATGATGCTGCTTTGAGCCTGCTCCGCCGCTGGAGGCACCTGGTCCTTTTTCTGATTTGTTTCCATTTTCATTTTCTCATCCTCCGTCTGTTGCGCAGGTTATGCGCTGGAAAATTGCTCTGAATACCGCTGCTCACGATGCAAGCCTGACTCTACTGACCCGCAAACGGTATTTCCTGATAAAAACACACAAATCATTCACTTTGGGGGGAGTTTAACACGATAAAGCAGAAAATGCAATTGCACATCTGTATAAATTGTACCTGTTTTTTTGTGCAGAATGCAGATGTTAATTTTTCATCAAAGTAATGCCTTGTACTGAATTACGAACATGAATCCGGTTGCAAATCACTAATCTGCGTGCTAAAATATTAAGTTGGTAGGAAATGTATGAAATTTTCCTAAACAATATGTTACCTTTGTTTTCTGCAGCAGGTTTTGTCTTCCACCAGAATCTGCCCCAGAGCGCAAAACAAGAAAGGACAAAAGAAAATGAGCGCAAAAGAAACAACCAAAGGTGGCTGGCGCACCAACAAATGGATCCGTGCAGCAATCCCCGCACTGCTGTTACACTGCAGTATCGGTACTGTTTACTGCTGGTCCATCTTCAGCCAGGAAATCGCTGATTACATCGGTTTCTCCAAAGGCGCAACTGAATGGGCATTCAGCTTCGCAATCTTCTTCCTTGGCATGTCCGCAGCATTCCTTGGACATATCGTTGAAAAAGACATTCACAAATCTTCCCTGATCGCTGCTATCTGCTTCGCAGCAGGTATGGCTGGTACCGGTTTCTTCATTTACTACGGCGGTATGCACAAAGGCAGCGTACTTGCCCTGATCGGTATTTATGTATGCTACGGTCTGATCATGGGTATCGGTCTTGGTACCGGTTATCTGTCTCCCGTTAAAACCCTGATGCTGTGGTTCTCCGAGCAGAAAGGTCTGGCTACCGGTCTTGCAGTAGCAGGTTTCGGTGCTGCTAAGGCTATCGCAAGCCCTATCATGCAGTCCATGCTCGCTAACCTTGGCGAAGGCGGTATCTGGAAGATGTTCCTGATCCTTGCTTGTGTATACTTCGTAATGATGTTTGTAGGCCATCTGTTACTGGCTAAGCCCGCCGGCTGGCATGAACCCCAGACCAAGGAAGAAAGCCAGAGCATCATGGCAGTTATCAAGACCAGACCTATCATGAACTATGTTGGTATCTGGCTGATGTTCTACATCAACATCACCTGCGGTCTTGCCCTGATCTCTCAGGAAAAGGCTATCGTAAAATGTATCGGTCTTGCAGCTTCTGTAGGTATCGTATCCACCGTATCCGCTGTATTCAACGCAGCAGGCCGTCTTGGCTTCTCTGCAGCAGCTGATAAGTTAAAAGACAGAAACACCATCTTCAAGGTGATCTTCGTTCTTTCCATCGTGCTGACCGCACTTACCATTGTTACCGGCGGTATCTCCAACGGTGCTAACAGTGGTCTGCTGGCAGCTCTGGTTCTGGTACTGATCATGGTAGTAAACGCTGGCTACGGCGGCGGTTTCTCCAACGTACCTACCCTGCTTTCCGACAACTACGGTATGGGCAGCATCAGTGCTCTGCACGGTATCACCCTTTCCGCATGGGCATTTGCAGGTCTTACCGGTAACCAGTTAGCTTCCTGGATCGTTAACAACTTCGGTGAACCCGTTGAGATCGACGGCTATATGTTAAACCCCACCGGTTACCAGACTGTACTGTATGTGACCATCGCACTTTACATCGTAGCACTGCTTCTGAGCGTGTTCTTCGTAAAATCCCAGCCCGAAAAGAAATAATCAACATTGACTGATCAGACAGCCGGCCTTGCAAAAGGCCGGCTGTTTTTTAATTCTGACGGTTTATCCGATTCCAAAATTTTTCATAATTTATCTTACATTTTTCTATTGAATTCATTGCATTAACTTATTAATATGAGGATAACAGAGTAAGATCAGCTTTCCGAAAGGAGAACTTTGCAATGTCAATTCCGATGAACACAATCCCCGGTTATTTCAATTCCAAACCCGGTATACAGGTTGGCACAAAGATGGAAGGCCCTATCTGGAAGGATGAGCGCGGACGTATCCATCTGGATATGGACGGCGTACGTTTTCTGCAGCAGATGGGCGTTGAATGGGTCATGATCGGTGCCCATCAGGTTCCCGAACATTCTGCCAGCTGCTACAAAGCGATCCGAGACGCTTTAGGCGAGCATGGGCTTAAGATCTACCGCCTTGCCAGCGATGAGCTCCACAACATGTCAGCTGTCACCCTTGGTCTGCCCGACCGCGACAGCATGATCGACAAATATTTAAAATACATCTCCGATCTGGGCGAAGCCGGTATCCGCTATTCTACCTATGCGCACATGGGCAACGGCATCTGGCGCGGCAATATCAGACGGGAAGTACGCGGCGGTGCCACTGCAGGCGGCCTTGATCTGGGTGCTCCCAACAAAGGCTTCTGGATGGACGAAATTTTTGAAGGTCCTTTGAGCCACGGAAGAGAATACTCTGAAGAAGAACTTTGGGAAAACTATGAATACTTTATGAAACAGGTTGTACCTGTGGCAGAAAGCGCCAATGTCTATATCGGTATCCACCCCGATGATCCTCCGGTATACACCATCGCAGGCGTTCCCCGCTGTATGTTCGGCAATTTTGAAGGCTATAAGCGTGCTCTGCAGATTGCCGACTCCGATCACATCGGCGTATGCTTATGTGTAGGCTGCTGGCTGGAAGGCGGTGCGCTGACCGGATGTACTCCTGTGGAATTTATCAATTACCTGCTGAAAGAAAAGAAACTGTTCAAACTCCATGTACGCAATGTAACCGCTCCTTTAAGCGAACCCGGCGGTTTTAATGAAACCTTCCCGGATGCAGGCTATGCAAATCTGACCGAAGTGATCCAGGCTCTGCATGACGGCGGCTTTGACGGCGCGATCATGAATGACCATCTGATCGACATGGTCGGCGGTCATTATGCATGTGAAGCATTTTTTACCTCCTACTTAAAAGGACTTGTAGACGCAGTGCAGACCATCCGTAAATAAACGATTTTCTATGATTGGAGAACCTCATATGAACAAAACAGCTCTTGTGACCGGCGGCAGCCACAATATCGGACAGCAGATTGCCATCGTACTTGCCAGACATGGCTATGATGTTGCGATCACCTATAACAGCAGAAAAGAAGGAGCTCTTGATACCCAGCGCGAGATTGAAGCTCTGGGCAGAAAATGCTTTGTTTATCAGGCAAAACTGCAGATTTCCGATGTTCCCCAGAAAATCGTGGATCAGGCGCACAAGGATCTTGGACATCTGGATCTGATGGTATGCAATGCAGCAAACGGCGGTTACCGCGGCGGTATCCTGACAGCCACCCCCGAAAAACTGGATGAAGCCTACAACTTAAATTACCGCAACTATATTATCTGCGCCGCTGCCTCTGCACGCCATATGGTTGCTGACAAAATTGCCGGCAATATTATTTTCATCACCAGTATCCGGGCGCAGCGCGCATTCCCCGATGATTACATGTACGGCGGCTTCAAGGCCGGCATCGAACGCGCCGCACAGTCCATGGCACTGGAATTGAGCCAGTACGGCATCCGCGTCAACTGCGTGGCTCCCGGCTGCATCTGGCCGCAGTCTCTGGATACTGTCCGCAATCAGTTCATCACCCAGTCCATTCCCTTAAAACGTGTGGGAACCCCCGAAGAAGTCGGCGAACTGGTCGCATTTCTTGCCAGCGATAAGGCTTCCTACATCACAGGTATCTCCATTCTTCAGGATGGCGGGCTTGTTCTTCCCGGTATGTGGGAACGCGAAGAACCGACTGTTTGGCTTGACCCGGACTGGAAGGAACGTGAATATCAGGAAGCCATGGAAATGGTTGCAAAAAGCAAAGAAAACGAATAATCTCCAAAACCTCAGCAGGCGGCATGCGCATCGCGCAGCCGCCTGTTTTATTAATTCCTTATTAAAAAATAGTTTTCATTATTTACAAGTTCTCCAAAAAGTGTTAATGTAGTTTTTGTTACTACATAGGTAATTATCGTTTAACTTATATATTCGCAGCAAAAGGAGAAAAAACATGAAAATTATGGCAGATTCCTCCGCACTTTATACATTGGAGGAGGGCAAACAACTGGGTGTTTCCATCATTCCGGTTTGTGTCGCGATCAACGATGAGAACTATAAGGACTATCTGGATATTACACCGGAACATTTTCTGGATCTGATCGCACAGGGCGGCGTGCCCACCTCTTCCCAGCCGGCCATCGGTGATGTTCTGGAGCTTTTTGAAGACACCAGCGAAGACATCCTGTATCTGACTGTCGGCGACGGTTTATCCGGAACCTATCAGAATGCCGTTGGCATTAAAAACACCCTCGAAAACAACGATCACATCCACATCGTAAACTGCAAGTCCCTGGCCGGAGTCAATCATTATCTGGTTGGGAAAGCTGCTCTTTTGCGCGACAAGGGAATGCGGGTTCAGGAAATTTTACAGGAGCTGCACCACAGCATTGAATCCTCCGTTTCCTTTGTCATCCCCGCCGATTTTGATTTCTTAAAAAGAAGCGGCAGACTTACCCCCGTTGCAGCCAAAATCGGCAGCCTTATCAAAATCGTACCTGTGATGACGCAGACAGAGGACAAAATGCGCATCACCCCCTTTGCCATCAAGCGTTCCACCAAAACTGCCCTGGATGCGATTTTTTCCCATCTGAAAAAACTGGGTGTAAATGAAAACTTCGTTGTCAGCATTTCCCATGCGGGTGTGGCAGAACAGGCCCGCAAAGTATGTGAGCAGGTCAGAAACGAATTTCCCGGTACTCTGGTGGAAATGTTCCACCTGTCCGCTTCCCTGATCACCCACGGCGGTCCCGGCAGCATTGTGGTGCAGGCAGTCAGAAAGTGAGGTTTTAGGATATGACAACTACGATCGCGATCATTCTTTCCATTGTCATCGGTTATCTGCTGGGTTCCATTCCCTTCGCGCTGGTCATTGGAAAGGTCTTTTTCAAAACCGATATCCGCAATTTCGGCAGCAAAAACTTAGGCGGCGGCAACGCCGGAAGAGTCCTTGGCAAAAAAGCCGGTCTGGCGGTTATGACCATGGATATTTTAAAAGTCACACTGGCAATTTTTCTTGCCTCCCTGTTTGGACAGGGCGAGCTTCCCATGATCCTGGCCGGTCTGGCAGCCGCAGCAGGACACTGTTTCCCGCTGTTTGCCCATTTCAAAGGCGGCAAGGCAGTTGCTACCATGTACGGCTTTTTGTTTGGCATGGGTATCTTTGGCGGTTACGGACTAATCCTGTTTATCTTCCCGCTTCTGGTCTTTTTGCTGGTACTCTATATCTGGAAGATCATTGCACTTGCCAGCATCTGCTCCGCGGTGGCGATCACTGTTTTCGTCTTTGTAACCACCGGTTCTGTTCCCATGACCGTAACTTTGCTGATCTTTACCGTCCTGATGATCATCCGTCACAAAAAGAACATTCAGCGCATGATCAACCACGAGGAAAACAAGATTTCCTGGATGTAAATATCTGTTTATAAAAAAAGTGTGCGTTAAAAAACGCTGTCAGACATTTTGATGCCGACAGCGTTTTTTCATATTTCTTATTCTTTGTAGGTTCCCAGTTCCAGACCTTTTTTGATGAAATATTTATATACTTCATAATTGACTGTCTTAGGGATCGAATGGTCAGAATGCAGTACGTAGCAGTTTTTATCCATAACCTTGGGAATCTTCTTCTCCAGCTCTGCATCGATACGTGCAAGATCATTGGGATATACTTCACGCACATCGATACCGCCCATCAGCAGGATCTTATCGCCGTATTTTTCATAGATACGCAGAAGATCCATACCGGCCTTGATCTCAATAACCTGCAGACCGTTGATACCGGCTTTGATCATGCCGTCCAGCAGCGGTTCCACAAAACCGCAGGAGTGCATGATAACAGGCAGTCCCAGGCTGTGTGCAAAATCACAGGTACGCTTGTGTGCCGGATACAGGAAACGCTCATACATGGCAGGAGACATAAAAGGCGCGCCCTTATATCCCATATCTTCATAATACCAGATACCGTCCGGCAGACCTTCTCGCTCAAACAAAAGCTTCTGCGCCTTGATCGTCAGATCCGCATAGGTCTGACACATATCCTCGATCCATTCCGGATCATAGATCATGGCTGCCAGCATTTCTTCATGTCCCACAACCGGATGAATGCACTCAAATACATTCACGCCGCTCCATACAAAAAAGAGCTCGTGTTCCTTACAAAACTGCTTTTTTTCACGGTAAGCCTTAAAATTGATACGTTTTTCCAACTGCGTATCATCCGTCAGAAGCGGCTTAACCATCGTTTCCCATTTTTCACGGTCATCAATAAAAAAGTTGATGTGTTCCGGTGTGGTATCATGCTTTTTATGACGCTTTAAGGTTGCCCAGTTTCCGTCCAGCATGGTTATGGTATCTTCTGTTTCAGCTACGATCTCCGGTTCAAAATCCAGTCTGGCCACAAGATTGGTCGCCCAGCATTCATCCATATCAAAGCCAAACTCAGCAGTAAAATCTTCGCCGCATCCCTGATTTTCACACCATTCTTTGTATGTATCTCCCCAGAAATGCTCATATAAACCAATGCGGTCCACCGGCTCGTGCCGGAGCAAACGGGAAATTCTCTCTTTGCCAGTCAGTTTTTCCATATCGTGTTCCTCCCTGTGCCGCTCATTTTCTTAATAGTATCACAGCATTTTCCGGTATTCCAGTGATTTATGGAATTTTCTTTTCCTTATACACATCAGATGTACAATTTTATACATTGACGCAAAGAAAGCATCTTTATAAAATAGAATCATCATACTGACAAAAGGAAGAATAAACACCATGCTGAAACGATTTATTCATTACTACAGACCCCATTATAAGATGCTGGCTCTTGATATGCTTGCATCCCTGCTGATCTCCGTGATCGGCATGACCTACCCCATTGTCACCAACCGCATGCTCAATGACTACATTCCCAACAAGATGTATACCACCATCGTCATTGCAGGACTTTTGGTTCTTGTGCTGTATGTCATCCGTATGCTGCTGCGTTACTTCGTCCAGTATTACGGCCATATGATCGGCACCCGCATGCAGTCCCAGATGCGCCGCGATCTGTTTGCCCATCTGGAAAAACTGCCTTTTACCTTTTTTGACAATCATGAAACCGGGCGCATCATGTCCCGTCTGACCAGTGACCTGTTTGAAGTCTGCGAACTGGCTCACCACGGCCCGGAAAACCTGCTGATCAGCTCCGTGATGATCGTCTTATCCTTTACGTATCTGTGCACCATCGATCCGATCCTGACCCTGATCATCTTCTGCTGTGTGCCGATCTTAGTCGTGGTAACGCTGCATTACCAGAAAAGTATGCGTCAGGCCTTCGATGACCGCCGCAAGAGCAACGCGACCATCAATGCTGCCATCGAAAGCAGCGTGACCGGTATCCGCGTGACCAAAGCCTACACCAATGCCCAAAAGGAAATTGAAAAGTTTGCCGCCGGCGACGACCTGTTTGTGGATGCTTCCCGCCGTGCCTACAGCGCAATGGGTAAGTTCTTTTCCGGCACTTCCTTTGTAACCGACATTTTCAATGTATTTATCCTGATCGCAGGCGGTCTGTTCTTATATGCCGGCAGAATCTCCTTTGGCGATTACTCCACCTTTATCGTATCTGTCAGCCTGTTCATCCAGCCTGTCACCACCCTGATCAACTTTATGGAGCAGTATCAGAACGGTGTCAGCGGCTTTAAGCGTTTTGTGGAGATCATGGATGAAGAACCCGAAACAGACGCGCCCGATGCCAAAGAGCTTAAAGATGTCGAAGGTGTGATCGAATTTAAAAATGTCACCTACGCATACGATACTTCCAAAGAAGTGCTTCACAATGTAAATTTGCGTCTGGAAAAAGGCCGCAAGCTCGCCCTGGTCGGTCCCTCCGGCGGCGGCAAGACCACTCTCTGTCACCTGCTCCCCAACTTTTACAAGCTGCAGCCCGGTGACGGCTCCATTCTGATCGACGGTCAGGATCTGCGCAGCCTGACACTGGACTCTGTCCGCCGCAATATCGGTATCGTGCAGCAGGATGTATTCCTTTTTGTGGGCACCATCCGCGACAATATCCGTTACGGCAGACTGGATGCCACCGACGAAGAAATCTACGAAGCAGCACGCCGCGCCAATATCCATGACTATGTCATGACTCTGGAAAAAGGCTATGATACCGAGATTGGTGAACGCGGCGTCAAGCTTTCCGGCGGTCAGAAACAGCGTCTGAGCATTGCCCGTGTCTTCTTAAAAGATCCCGCACTGCTGATTCTGGATGAGGCCACAAGCGCCTTGGACAACACCACTGAAGTCCTGATCCAGCAGGCACTGGACGAGCTCTGCAAAGGCCGTACCACCCTGGTTGTCGCCCACCGTCTCTCCACCATCCGCAATGCTGATGAGATCGCCGTTGTCATGAACGGTCACATCACAGAACGCGGTACTCACGAAGAACTGATGGCTCTGGACGGCACTTACAAAAACCTGTACGCACTGCAGTTTAGAGACAATGATCTGTTTGAATAATCCTGAACATTTTTCTTTTCCACAAAAAAACGCGGTTTAAAACCGCGTTTTTTTACGTTATTTTCCAATCAACAGCAATGCATTCCATGCGTCAATAGCGGGCGGCGTAATATAGGTAAACCCGTCTTCTGCTGATATTGCCTCTGCCGGAATCTCAATCTGTTTTCCATATACATCATATGCGCTAAGCAAGGTACAGGAGGCATCAATACGTACCTTCAGTGCCGGAGTCTTATCAAAGGAAGCATTGATCAGCCAAAGTACAAATCCATTTTTATCTTCCGGAGTACGCAGCATGGGAACCACATGCTGACTGCCTTCCACCATAACCGGAAACCGTCCCTTTGCCAGCCAGTCCATCAATGCAGGCAATGAATCGCGTTTGCCGGGCACTTCAAGGAATGTCCAGGGGAAATAACCAAGCACTGCAACACGCCCGCCCAGACGGTTTTCATAAGCAGTGGAAGCAGCACCGCATTTTACACCGGTAATGGTTTCGAAGCTGCTCATCACCTCCGCACCTTCCATCGGCTCCAGCTCATGAATGGTAATACCGCTTCTGTCCCAGAAATTCATATATACATTGCGCAGAATTCCTGCTGCCTGACCGTTGACAGGATGTTGCTCATATCGCTCCACCAGACCACTGTGATATCCCTTCCCGGGTACACAGCCGGCCAGATCTCCATATCCGCGGGCGATCAGATGTTTTAAAGCATCGGTGTCCATCAGCACACCGCGGCTAAATAACTCCGGAATCTCTTCCTTTGGTACGGCAGCCATCATATCGCCGCTGATCACACAGACTTCAGCATCCTTCTGCAATGCTGTCCATGCAATACCGGCTCCGGTCAGTGATATTTCCCTGCCATAAGCTTCCATCGCCCCATTGGAAAAGATACTGTGAGTAATATTGGGTGCCGCCTCACAATCAAGGATAAGAGCAGGATAATATCCACGCATATGCATTCCCTTCATGGCATCCACCATCTGATCCCACATGGATCTGGTATTGGCAAATGCATCCATAAGCTCATATGGCATAGACGGTACGATCACATTGTCTACCGCAATCCCGTTACAGCCTGCCATGAAAGCAGTTGCAAATTCCATAAGATGCATATGTACAGATTTGCGCGTCGGATCCGGGAAATCCTCCAGTTCATACTGATTATCGGGAATCTCCTGCGCATATGCATTTTGTACAGAAGTATTTACTGCTTTGTCAATCAAAAGCATGGGCTGTTCATCGGTATAAAAGCCGCCGCCGGGGCGGATCATTTCTGCACCCAGTGCCTTCAGATATCCTTCCTGATCTGCCAGACTGTAGCTGTTGCCCGGCACACCGCCGGTCATCAGTCCAAGTTTTATGCCAGGATCCACAGCATGAACAGCTTCACGGATTGCTGTCATAATATTCTGCAGCGCTTCATTATTATATTGTAAAAATTCACGGCGCAAATCCCCATTTTTATCGCTATCCAATGCTTTTACCAGACTTTCACGGGTAAAGGCATTTTTTGTCCGGCGGTTAAAGGTCTCCACGCAATTATGGCAGAAGCAGGGAAACTCCACACCGTGATGACGCATGCGGATATCATCGTCCACCCAGATAAAATCAGGTTTTGCCTGTGCAAGGATTGTATACTTGGCCTTCAGATAAGGCATGTACTCCGGTGCCCGCATACACATACAGCTGATGGAAGTACTGCCGTCATGTCCCACCATTGTCTGAAAAGGCGGACGGGTAAGCCAGTCAAACCCCTCATCCAGGTGTCCGATACTGCACAGGATATTGATGCCCACACCCGGAATACCTGCATCCCGGATCGCCTGCATACGGGATTTCAAAAGCGGCACCAGTGCCTCGTACTCTTCCAGCGGATAGTAGCCATGATGGGAATAATCAATAAAAAGTGCGATTTCATCTACTGCATTCTTCCACTTTTGGATGACCGAAAGCAATTGTTCAAATCCTTCATCCGGCTGCCAACAGGGATAGCCAATTCTGTAAGACAGTTTCATCTTCATTCCTCCTGTACATTACTATATTTTGTTTTTTTAAAATAACTTACCTCTAAAATATCACGGAATATATCTGGTATATATCTCTACATGATCATAAATACATCTCCAACTGCTGCTGGAACCTGCCGTTACGCAGATATAGGGCGTTCCGCCCGCAAAACTGCCATAGCTGACCGCGCAGTTTTTGGACTGTACCACAAATCCGGTCTTGGCACCGATCACCTCGCCGCCGGTGTCCTTATCTTCAATCCGGCGCAGAAACCAGTTGGAGATTACGATTCCATCCGGGTGTTCCGGTGTGGGTGTTGTTGTATAGGTATGGGCTGACAGCACCTCTCTGCACAGGGGATTCTGCATGGCTGCCTTCATAATAATTGCCATATCATAAACAGTGCTGTAATGTGCTTCGTCATAAAGCCCCACGCAGTTGGTAAAATGAGTGGTTTGGGCCAGTCCCAGTTCCTGCAGCTTCTCATTCATTTTTTCCACAAATGCCTCATGGGAGCCTGCCGCATAAAAAGCCAGTCCCACTGCCGCATCCGCGCCGGAAGGCAGGATCGTGCCGTAGAATAAATCTCTGACTGTAACCTGCTCGTCCTTTAAAAATCCCACACCGCTGCAGTCATTGACGTATGCATAATCCGTGATTTCCAATGTCATGGTAAAGGTATCATCCAGTTTTTCTTCCGGGATCAGTTCTGCTGCCGTCAGCACGGTTAAAACCTTGGTCATAGAGGCCGGACTGATCCGTTCTGTGGCCCCTTTCTGTGCGATGACAGTATCTGTACTCTCATCGACTAAAATCGCATGGGAGCTGATCACTTCCTCACTGACGATCGCTGCAGTATCCTGTGTAAATGCAAAGCTGTAAGTTTCCGGTTCTTTAACAGTCTCTTCCTCAGCCATCTGTGATTCCTGCGGCATGGCAGATTCTGTTTCACTCTCTATCGCCGCCGGATCAGCACTGCTTTCTGTCTCTGCAGACGCTGTCTGTTCTTCGTAAACTCCGAGCTGTTCTTTATCCTGTTTCCCTTTCACGACCAGACAGATTCCCACAATACACAGGATCAATATCGCTGCCGCACCAATCCCTAACGGCAGATATTTTTTTATCATGCGGCGGCGCCGCTCCTGCCGTCTTTTTTCTTCTCTTAAACGTGCAAGTCTCGCAGCACGCCGTGCCTGATGTGCATTGATATCGTCAAAGTCTGTATTCTGTTTTATTTCCCGGTTTTCAATTTCCATTTTACCCTGTTACCTCAGCCATCAGAATAATACTCTTTTGTGTGTCATTTTACACGAAAAAGGAGCAGGCATCAAGCCTGCTCCCAAAAAGTATTTTTAATTATTTGCAAACGATCTGGCAAGGTACATCGAAGATCTTCGCAACTTTTTCGATAACATCAGCATGTCTGCCAAGAGCTGCAGCATAGTGATGGGTAGGACCTGCTTCACTCCACTGATTTACGAATTCTCTTGCATCGATGGAGAAACGGGTTCTCATGTTGGTATCGCCGATGGAAAGAACTTTACCTTCTTCGTTCACGCCTTCAGCAACGATGAATTTGAACTTGCCGTTGCCGTCCTGAGTGATAGCAAGGTATGTAATATCGCCTGTAGGAGGATAGAAACGGGTCAGGTAGCCGCCGCCGGTCTTGCCGTGGAATACTTCCATGATCTTCATGGTAGGCTTTCTCTCAAGGGAGAAGTCAGCATCGCCGGATCCGCTGTGACCGATAATGCAGATGTCATCGTTGAAGTCGATGGAGTACATTTCTGCAAGCTGGCCGGTGCCGGAGATAGTCTTTAAGATGCTCATTGCCATAGCAACCTTCATATCGCCTTCTACTGCACAAGCGGTGCCCTGCTTGATCAGCATGGAGAATGCAGGGATCAGCATGGAGTCAAGAACGCCTGCCTTGCCGGTAGCATAGCCATCGTAATGGGAAGCGATCATGCCCAGTTCTTCATCCTTAACCCACTGTTCAAATGCAACAACGTATTTAGCCATTTCCCAAACTTCTTCGATGCTGCCGCCGCCTTCGATATCGAAGGTATCAAGAATATCCTGCGCTTTAGCACGGATCACTTCTTCATCGGTGATGTTGTCAGCGATCGCCCACATCTTTTCCCAGTCAAACTGCTTGGTGTAAAGACCCATTCTTCTGTACAGGTTGGACTCGTCGATGTAAAGGTCCATCATGCCGGGGTAAGGTCTGCCGATCTGAGCGATGTTGGTCTGACGGAATCTTCTTCTGCAGTTTGCAGCCAGACACCATTCTTCGATCTGCTTCTGAACGCGGGGATCTCCGCCTTCTACTACGCCGGTGATAACAGCATGTCTCTTGCCGTATCTTTCAAGGTCAGCAACCATTTCGCCAACTGCGCCGCAGGCATAGCCTTCGCCAAGCCAGGAAGCGATATCGGTGTGATCATAATCAAGTGCTTTTAATTTCTGAACGTTAACTAAAACTACAGGTACATCCAGATCCTTTACTGCGGGAAGCATGTTGTAGGATGTAGCGTAGGTCAGAAGCTGCATGAAAACAAGGTCAACGTCTGCTGCGCGGAACTTGTCACCAGCTGCCTGAGACTGTTCTTTGGTGGTAACCATACCGCCGTCGATGATCTCAACGGTATCCGGGATTGTCTTCTTGAATGCTTCGAACTGTGCTTCAAATTCGGGCACCAGAGAAGGGAACTGAGGCAGATAAGCGCCTAATGCGATGGAAAATACACCTACTTTTGCTTTTGTATTAACTAACATAAAAGCCCTCCTGTTTTTTATTTGAGTCAGATTTTGACCCACTTTACCTTTTAAAAGGTAATCCTAATAATGATTATACCAAAATCGATCAAGAAAGCAACTCTCTTTAGTCTATTTTTTTCACGATAATGTACATTTCTGTCCTATTTTCCTTCTTCTTTATAAAGCAGCGCAAACTGCTTCATATCTTCTTTTTTGTGGAGAGTCATCATGATAACAAGCACGATACCGACTGCCCCCACAAAGATCCAGCCGTTTTTAATAGAATAGAGTACCACGATTTTTCCCACAACCGTATTGCCCAGCGAGGAACTTACGGTTCTGAAAATATTGACGATGGATGTAAATCTTCCGCGGTGTGAAGAAGGAATACGCTTTGAAATATAAGGACTTCTGCCCAGAGTCATCATGATCTCACCCAGGGTAAATACCACCATGGAGATCATATATAAAATCAGGGTATCGCTGTAAAAATAGAAAGAGCAGATACCGATGATCTCCAGCAGCGCACCCATACGCAGGCGGTCGAAATCCGCCCACTTTAACGTCAGCTGTGTCAGAAGCGGGGTGCAGAGAATCACGACAAAGGCATTGGTGCTGGTGAGCATTCCAAAATACACAGCCCCCTGCTCCAGAAACATCGCATCCATCTGAATGGGCAGCAGATAATTAAACTGTTGATACACAATGGCGGACACACAGGTGATCAGAACATAAGTGATCAGGATTTTGCGCTCCATCAGAACCTGCATCAGCGTTCCCTGCTGATTTTCCTCGTAAGTGTTGTTATGCTTTGCCTTTTCCACAGTGCTGGGAATGAAGAAAAAGATCAGCATGGTTGAAGTAAAGATCGCAAGTCCGCTGATCAAAAAAGACAGCCACAGATAATTGTTAAATAAAAGTCCGCCGATGGTAGGTGCTGCCACAATTCCCAGATTGCTTCCCAGATACTGCAAAGAATATGCTTTTTCACGGTCATGATCGCTGGTCATCTCCGCGATCAGCGCATCATATGCCGGCCATTCCATATGCTGGAACAGTGATCCCACAAAATAAATACACAGCGTCGCCGGTGTCAGCGGCAGAAATGCGGTTATGATATAGGTTGCCACTGAGATCAGGTCAAACAGGATGATGATATTGCGCTTATTGTAACGGTCAGTCAGTTTGCCGCCAAGAAGCCCCACCGGCAGCTGCAGAATACTGAAAACTAAAAACCAGAGTGCCACCTCATCTGCATCAAACCCCAGCTTGCTTTTTAAGATCAGCGTCAGCATCGGCCAGATCAGGGCACCCATGGAGGTCACGAACCGGCCAAAACACAGAATATACACTTCTTTGCGCAGACCGGCATACATCTGAAAAATACGTTTCATAAAAAATCCCCCGATAATACATTTTACTTATTTTATCATGGAGAAATATGACAGACAATGGATTACTTTGCCCTGTTTATATGAAATGTCAGCTGTTGCTGTACAAAACAAATAAATCTATTTCCATTTTTTCTCCTGTTATATATAATGAAAATATCAAAATAAGATATTTCCGCCAAATAAACTCAAATTCGAGGAGGAACTTTTATGTCCAACGAACTTTTTCCCCGCACAACCGTTGCAGGTATTTCCCTGCCCCGTATGCTCATCGGCACCAACTGGATGGCCGGATGGAGTCACCGCACCCCTTCTGCGGATTTAATGATCCAGGAACGCCATGCCGAGACCGATTCCGTCTGCCGTATGCTGGAAGTTTTTGTCAACAATGGTATCGATGCCATCATGGGTCTCTTTAATCAGACCCCCGTCATTCATCGTGCCATTCTTGAAACCGAGCAGAAATTAGGCAAAAAGATCACCATGATCGACACTCCCATCATCAACGTGGATGACAACGCTGCTGCCCGCAAAGAAGCAGAAGCCATGATCAAACGCAGCAAGGAACTGGGCTCCACCTTCTGCCTGATCCATCATTCCTCCGCAGAACAGCTTGTTAACAAGAACAAACAGCAGATCCAGCGTCTGGATGACTATACACAGATGATCCGCGACAACGGCCTGATCCCCGGTCTTTCCGCACATATGCCTGAGCTGATCGTATACAGCGATTTAAACAACTATGATGTGGAAACCTACATCCAGCTGTACAACTGCATGGGATTTTTAATGCAGGTGGAAGTGGAAACTGTCAACCAGATTATCCGCAATGCCAAAAAACCTGTTATGACCATCAAACCCATGGCTGCAGGCCGTGTTACTCCTTTTGTAGGCTTAAACTTCAACTGGGCAACCCTGCGCGACTGCGACATGGTAACAGTAGGCTGCTTTAACGAGCGTGAAGCACTTGAGGACATCGAGATTTCCCGTGCCGCACTGGAAATGCGCGCTGCCCGCATCGGCAAGCGTACCAGCCCCAACCAGAATCAGGACGCTTTCGGCAAATAAAATAACCGCAAAAAGTCAGGCGGCAGGCTCCTTCCGGAATCTGCCGCCATTTTTTATGCATCTTTTTTACTTAAATTTTTCAGCTGTTCAAACAGATCCAGATCATCCTGTGTCACCTTGAAATTGGTCTGCATTTCCCTGCCGTCCGGCAAAGTCACTTTGCAGTCAAACACGGTTCCTTCCTGGATGCCGTTTTGTGTGATCACCTGAATAAACTGAATGAATCTGGGATGTTTGTTTTTGAATTTGTCAAAGGAAGACTTTAACGCCAAAAGCGCCATGGGATTCATATTCATGGACATTCCCTCTTATCTTACAGATCAAATCCAAAATAACGCACCGCGTTATTGTAGGAGATTCCCTTAACGATCTTTTCCAGAGTCTTCCAGTCTGCGGGATATTCGCCGTTTTCTACCCAGCCGCCGACAAGTTCGCAGAGGATTCTGCGGAAATATTCATGACGGGTGTAGGATAAAAAGCTTCTGGAGTCGGTGAGCATACCTACAAAATTGCCCAACAGGCCCAGATTTGCAAGGCTCACCATCTGGTCGATCATACCGGTCTTGTTGTCATTGAACCACCAGCCGCTGCCGTGCTGGATCTTGCCCACTGCAGAATCGTTCTGGAAGCAGCCGATGATCGTGCCGATTGCTGCGTTGTCAATGGGATTTAAGGAGTACAGAATGGTCTTGGGCAGTTCATTGGTGATATCCAGTGCACAGAGGAAATCTGCCAGTTCGGATGCCGGCGCGCTGGTTGCGATACAGTCAACGCCCGCGTCAGGACCAACCTGTTTAAACAGTCTCTGGTTGTTGTCACGTTTTACGCCGTAGTGAATCTGCATTGCCCAGCCTTTTTTGTTATACTCCCTGCCCATGGCGATCATAAATGCAGTTTTGAATTTTGCCTCTTCGGAAGCAGTCACAGCCTCACCGGAAAGACGTTTTGCAAAAACAGCTTCCACTTCCTCAGCAGATGCGGGCACATAAGCCACATAAGCCAGTCCATGGTCGGAAATGCAGCAGCCGTGTGCCGCAAAGAAATCCATACGGATTTTCAGCGCTTCGATCAGGGCTGCAAAGCTGTCGATCTTAACACCACTCACCGCTTCCAGCTTGCCCAGATAGGTCAGATAATCCGGTTTTTCCAGATACATCGCCTTGTCAGGTCTCCAGGTAGGAAGCACCTGCACATCAAAGTTTTCATCTGCCGCAATTTTTGCATGCCATTCCAGAGAATCCACGGGATCATCGGTGGTACATACCAGTGTGACATTGGACTGTCTGATCAGATTGCGCGCAGTCATGGAATCCTGTGCCAGCTTTTCATTGCAAAGATTCCATACTTCTTCTGCGGTTTCACCGTTTAAGTAACCTTCATAGCCAAAATACTGCTTTAATTCCAGATGGCTCCAGTGGTACAAAGGATTGCCGATGGCCATTTCCAGGGTTTCTGCCCATTTCTGAAACTTTTCACGGTCGCTTGCATCGCCGGTCACAAAACGCTCCTCTACACCGTTGGAACGCATCTGACGCCATTTATAGTGATCGCCGCCCAGCCATACCTGGGTGATGTTTTCGTATTTTCTGTCTTCGTAAATTTCCTGCGGATTTAAGTGGCAGTGGTAATCCAGAATGGGCATTACTTCCGCATACTCATGATACAGTTTCTGCGCAGTCTCAGTGGTCAGCAGAAAATTTTCATCCATAAATTTCTTCATTCTTATTTCCCTCTTAAGCACAACAGCGCGCGGAATCCGGCAGGTATTTTCCCGCCAAAAGACCGCGCGCAGCGCATTATTGATTCAAATTATCTCTGTACACGACCGGAGCCGTCGCCGCCTGCCAGAGTCAGAACTTCGTCCATGGTAACCATGTTGTAGTCGCCTTCTACGGAATGCTTTAAGCAGGAAGCTGCTACTGCAAACTCGATGATAGCCTGAGGTT
This sequence comes from Lachnospiraceae bacterium, assembly GCA_017500935.1. GTDB lineage: Bacteria > Bacillota > Clostridia > Lachnospirales > Lachnospiraceae > Gallintestinimicrobium. The sequence goes on along the minus strand of JAFVXW010000016.1, from coordinate 194,411 downwards.
CAAAGCCCTTTAAGCTTGCTGCGATCAGACCGCCGCCGAAGCTGTCGCCGCCGCCTACACGGTCAACGATGTGCATGTTGTATTTTTTGCTGAAGTAAAATTCATTACCGTCATACAGCATTGCAGACCAGATGTTGTCGTTTGCAGAGATAGATTCTCTTAAAGTGATGGCAACCTTTTCAAAGCCGAAACGGTCAGCCAGCTGTTTTGCAACATCCTTATAGCCTTCATGGTTAACGGTACCGCTGGTAACGTCGGTGTTTGCTGCGTGGATGCCGAATACGTCAGCAGCATCTTCTTCGTTTGCGATACATACATCCACATATTCGCAAAGCTTAGCCATTACCTGACCTGCTTTTTCCTTGCTCCAGAGTTTCTTGCGGTAGTTTAAGTCACAGGAGATCTTTACGCCTGCTTCTTTTGCTGCCTTACATGCTTCCAGACAGATTTCAGCCACATCGTCATTTAAAGCGGGAGTGATGCCGGTAAAGTGGAACCATTCTGCGCCTTCAAAGATCTTCTTCCAGTCGAAGTCTTCTTTGGAAGCAGTATAAATGGAAGAGCCTGCTCTGTCATAGATAACCTTGGAAGGTCTCTGGGAAGCGCCCTTTTCCAGATAGTAGATACCAACTCTGTCACCGCCTCTTGCGATCATGGAGGTGTCTACGCCGTATTTGCGCAGGGAGTTTACTGCTGCCTGTCCGATTTCATGCTTGGGAAGCTTGGTAACAAATGCGGAATCAAATCCGTAGTTTGCCAGGGAAACGGAAACGTTTGCCTCACCGCCGCCAAAGGTAGCGCCCAGTGTATCAACCTGTACAAAACGATAATAGCCTTCGGGAGCCAGACGAAGCATCAGCTCACCAAATGTAACAACTTTGCTCATGATAATTTTCCTCTCATTCTGCCGCAGTGCGGCATCTCATCCATCATTTAAGCCGCGCCGACACGGCCGGAACCATTTATTTTCTGCACTCTTTTACGATTTCAACAGCTTCTTTGGTAAGCTCGGTGATCTTTGCAAAATCTCCTGCCTTTACCAGATCGCCTTTAACCATCCAGCTGCCGCCGCATGCAATGATTCTGTCATAGGACAGATATTCTTTTACATTCTTGGCACTGATGCCGCCGGTGGGCATAAACTTCATGCCAACATAAGGAGCTGCCATTGCCTTGATCATGGCAAGACCGCCAGCCTGCTCAGCCGGGAAGAATTTCACCACATCAAGACCGCATTCGATGGCCTGTTCCACTTCGCTGGGAGTGATGCAGCCGGGAGTAACCGGAATGCCTTTTTCCACACAGTATCTTACCACTTTAGGATTGATACCGGGGCTTACGATAAATTTTGCGCCTGCTGCAACCGCACGGTCAACCTGTTCGATGGTTAAAACAGTGCCTGCGCCAACCAGCATTTCAGGGAATTCCTGACTCATAATACGGATGCATTCTTCTGCAGCCGCAGTACGGAAGGTTACTTCCGCGCAGGGAAGTCCGCCGTCACACAGAGCCTGTGCTAAGGGTTTTGCATCTTTTGCATCTTCCAGTACCACTACAGGAACGATACCGATTTCATGAAGTTTTTCCAAAACAGCGTTCATCTTTATTCTCCGTTCATTAACCCACATATTTTTCAAGTGTCTTTCTCACTGCACCCACGCCTGCGCACAGCTCGGTAAAATACTGACATACCAGCTCTGCCATACCGTTACAGTACAGACATACACCCCAGATTTCTTTTCTGCCAAGAACATCCTCAAGCACTTTTGCAGCATCAAAAGCTTCGCCCAGCTTAACGCCTGCAACATAAGGGCATACGCTCTCAAGCAGAGGATCGGGGCTTAATTCAAAGGCATTGCCATTGTCATCCACACCCATCAGATAACGCAGCCAGCCTGCAAATACCAGCGGGATCAGCTTTAAGTCAGCCACGTTTAAGTTCTCATCAGCCTGATATGCCTTGATGGTCTCGCCGAAGCGGATCGCCAGCTTCTGGGAGGTATCGGTTGCGATACGCTGGGGGGTATCAGGCATGAAAGGATTGGGAATACGTACATTCAGTACAGTATCGATAAACTCTTTGGGATCCAGCACGCCGGGATTGACCACAACGGGAAGACCTTCCTGATAGCCGATCACTTCCACCATCTTCTTTAACTGGGGATCTTTCATTTCTTCGGAGATCTTGGTGTAACCAAGGAGACATCCGTAAACAGCCAGAGTGGTGTGCAGGGGATTTAAGCAGGTGCACACTTTCATACGCTCTACCTTGTCAACGGTCTCTTTGTCGGTAAACATCAGACCGCCCTTTTCCAGTGCGGGACGACCGTTGGGGAACAGGTCTTCAATTACCAGATATTCGCACTCTTCTGCGTTTACAAAAGGTGCCACCCAGGTATTTTTGCTGGTTACAACAGGTTCCAGATCCTCAAGACCGTCAGCTTTGAGCATTGCTTCCACGGAAGCGTCAGGTCTGGGAGTGATCTTGTCGATCATGGTCCAGGGGAAGGATACACAGTTTTTATCCTGGATATATGCCGCAAAGCCTTCTTCCACAAGGCCGTTTGCGACCCATTTTTCAGCAAAAGTATTCACTGCCGCAAACAGCTTGTCGCCGTTGTGGGAGCAGTTGTCCATTGCCACCATGGCGATGGGCTTTTTGCCGGATAAATAACGCGTATATAACAGGGATACCACCTTACCGATGTAGCTTGCAGGTTTTGCAGGGCCGGCAGTAAAATCAGCCTCCACTGCAGCAAGCAGCTCACCTTTGCCGTTTACCAGGCTGTAGCCTTTTTCAGTGATGGTAAAAGTAGCCATCTGCAGGGAATCCTTTTCAAAAATCTCACGCAGACGGGAAAATTCCTTATCGTCTTCGGAATCCAGAATGCAGGATTCCATAATGCTGCCTACGATGGTCTTTTCGATACTGCCGTCAGCCTTTAAGGTAACCAGCAGGGAATAGTCATCATGAGGGCGATACATTTTTTCGATGATCTCATAGTCAAAGCCTTCGGCAACCACAAGACCTCTGTCCAGTTCACCTGCATTTAACAGATTCTGGACAACATTGGCCTGAAATGCGCGGAAGATATTGCCTGCACCAAAGTGGATCCAGAAAGGATTCTCTTTGGTTGCGGCTGCAGCGCTGCAGCGGTCATAAGCGGGGAGCTTATAGCCCTTTTCTTCCCACTGCTGCTTGTTCTGTAAGGATGCATGATCTAATTTCATGATTTATTTTGTTCCTTTCTCAATTGCTTCCCAGAGACCGTTTAAGTAGCATGCACCAAGGGCTCTGTCATACAGACCGTAGCCGGGCATTGCAACTTCATCCCAAATCATACGTCCGTGGTCGGGGCGGATCGGGCCGGTAAAGCCGATGTCATACAGTGCCTTCATGATCTCATACATATCAAAGGTACCGTCTGAAGACAGATGTGCAGCTTCTTCAAAGTTAGTAGGAGTGATGAACTTTAAGTTGCGCACATGTGCAAAATGGATTCTGCCCTTTAAGGAACGGATCATATCGGGAAGATCGTTGTTTAAGTTGGTGCCGTAGGAACCGGAACAGAAAGTCACACCGTTGTGAGGGTTGTCCACCATGTTCATCATACGGTGAATGTTTTCTTTATTGATAATGATTCTGGGAAGACCAAATACGCTCCATGCAGGATCGTCGGGATGGATCGCCATGTTGATGTCATACTTATCGCAGACAGGCATGATTCTTTCCAGGAAATATTTCAGGTTTTCAAAAAGCTTGTCATCGTCGATGTTTTCGTACATCTTGAAAAGCTCTTTTACCTTAGCCATACGCTCAGGTTCCCATCCGGGCATAACAGTGCCGTTCATGTCACCTGCGATGGATTCAAACATCTTTTCAGGATCCAGCGCATCAACCGCTTCCTGGGTATACGCCAAAACAGTGGAGCCGTCTTCTCTTTCACGGGCCAGTTCGGTTCTGGTCCAGTCAAAAACGGGCATGAAATTGTAGCATACCAGATGGATATCTTCCTCACCCAGATTTTCCAGAGTCTGGATATAGTTGTCGATATACATATCTCTTTCGGGAGCACCGGTCTTGATGGCATCGTGAATATTAACGCTTTCGATACCGGCAATGGTAAGGCCTGCTGCAGCGACTTCATCCTTTAATGCACGGATGCGCTCTCTGCTCCATACTTCACCGGGAGTGGTATCATAAAGTGTGGTGATAACCCCTTTTACGCCAGGAATCTGACGGATCTGCTTTAAGGTTACGGTATCAAATTTGGAACCGTACCATCTTAATGTCATCTGCATAAGAAAAATCCCCTTTCATTGCTGCTTTTTTGCGATTGATTTGCGTTGTATCTGCCTGTCAGGTACGCATATGCGCGATACCCCATACTATAATTATTCTACCATATTTTTATGTTCTGTGAATCCTATAATTTTTGCAAAACCCAGATATTTTTTGGCAAATCTTCACATCATAAACAGTGAAAACAGCACCGTCATCACACCGCAGATGCCGATGGTAAGCCCGCTCATGGCCCCCTGTGTTTCCCCCAGTTCCACCGCTTTGGAAGTTCCCAGCGCATGGGAACATGCCCCGATGGAAAGCCCTGCTGCCATGGGATCATCCACCTTAAAGATCCGGATTAAAAGCGGTGAAAAAACACTTCCCAAAATACCGGTGATCAGCACCGCCATCATAGTCACAGGCACCATACCGCCGCCGTTTTGGGAAATGCTGACTGCGATCGGAGTTGTCACGGATTTGGGCAGCAAGGATACCGTCATGACTTCATCCAGTTTAAACAGCCGGCACATTACCCAGATACTTGCCATGGATGTCAGAGAGCCGCAGGCACTTCCCACCACAATGGGAAGCCAGTGTTTTTTCAGAAGCTCCAGCCGGGTGTAAATGGACACCGCCAGACATGCCGTTGCGGGTCCTAAAAACATATTGATGATCTGTCCGCCCTCATTGTAAAACTCATAGGGAATCTTTAACGCAAGCAAAAGCCCCGCCACGATCACAATGGCAATGACCAGCGGATTGCAGATGATCCAGCCGGTCTTTTTCTGTACTTTTACCCCGATCCAGAAAGCCCCGGCAGACAGCGCAATGCCAAAATAGGGGGAAGAAAAAATCTGTTCAAAAAAAGGACTCATCTGCTGCCTCCTTTCTGTTTTTCCCGGCGCTCCATCAGACGCATTACCGCTTTCATGCTGTATGCACACGCGGCAAAGGTCAGGACGGTACTTACCAGACAGATGATAAAAAGCTGCACGATCGTATTTTTTAACACATCCAGATACTGGATGATGCTCACACCTGCCGGCAGGAAGAAAAAGGACATATTTCCCAGGATAAAATCTGTTTTTTCCTTAATGTGCTCCACTTTCAGTATTTTGAGAAGCAAAAGCAGAAATACCAGGATCATGCCGATGACGCTGGCAGGAAAATCAAAGGGCAGAATTGCCTCGATGATCTGCGATAACCAGCAGATGGCAAAGATTATGCCGGTTTGAATAATGATCTTCATAGTTCTCTCCATATATCATAAAGTATCTTATAAAAGCAGCTGGCGCATATCCGCAAGCACTGTTTCTGTCAGCTCCAGAAGCTGCGCCGCGTCTTTTTCCACCAGTCCGTTTCGTTTGTAGGTATAGGTAAACTCAGGAATACCTTTTGCAGAAAACTTCAGTTTGTCCCCGTGCCGCATAAGAAGCTGCGGGATGTTTTCTCCGTGTACCCGCGCATCGGGCCGGAAAATAAAACGGATCTGACCGGGTTTCCCCTTTAACTCTGTAATATAAAGCATATGGGCGCAGACACGGATCAGGGCGATCCGGATCAGGTTGGTAACACACACCGGCACTTCCCCGAAACGGTCCAGCAGTTCCTCCTGCATGTCATCGCCCTCGGCAGCAGTTTCCACTCCTGCAATGCGCTTATAGATATCCAGCTTCTGCTGTTCGTTTACAATATAGGACGGCGGGATATAGGCATCCACATCCAGCTCCACCGTGGTTGCAAAATCGGGCACCGACTGGATTCCCTTCACGGTCTTGACCGCATCGTTTAACATTTTGCAGTACAGATCATAGCCCACGGCCGCCATATGTCCATGCTGGCGCTCGCCCAACAGATTGCCAGCACCGCGGATCTCCAGATCCTTCATGGCGATCTTAAAGCCGCTGCCCAGATCGGTAAATTCCCGTATGGCAGCAAGTCGTTTTTCCGCCACTTCCTTTAACATCTTATCCCGTTTATACATTAAAAACGCATAGGCGGTGCGGTTGGAGCGTCCCACGCGGCCGCGCAGCTGATACAGCTGAGACAGGCCCATCTGGTCGGAATCATGAATGATGATGGTGTTGACATTGGAAATGTCCAATCCGGTCTCAATGATGGTGGTCGCCACCAGCACATCGATCTCACCGTTGATAAAATCATACATAATACGTTCCAGTTCGCGCTCCTGCATCTGTCCGTGGGCAAAGGAGACGTTGGCTTCCGGCACAAGCTGCTGAATCTGCGCTGCCACATCCGCAATATTGTGCACGCGATTATACACGTAATAGACCTGACCGCCGCGGGACAGCTCTCTCACGATGGCCTCGCGGACCATTTCCTCGTTGTGCTCCATGACATAGGTCTGGATCGGCAGGCGGTCATTGGGGGCTTCTTCCAGCACGCTCATATCGCGGATTCCCACCAGCGACATGTGCAGCGTACGCGGGATCGGCGTCGCCGTCAGCGTCAGCACGTCCACATCGTCCTTCATTTTTTTGATCTTTTCTTTGTGCGTCACGCCAAAACGCTGTTCCTCATCGATGATCAAAAGCCCCAGATCTTTATATTTTAAATCTGCGGACAGGACGCGGTGCGTACCGATCACAATATCCACAAATCCTTTTCTTAAATCCTCCAGCGTCGCCTTCTGCTGGGCCGGTGTCCGGAATCTGCTTAACAGATCAATGCGCACCGGAAACTCCTTCATGCGCTGCACAAATGTATTGTAATGCTGCTGGGCAAGAATGGTCGTAGGCACCAGAAAAACAACCTGTTTTCCGTCCTGTACAGCCTTGAATGCCGCACGGATCGCAATCTCGGTCTTGCCGTAGCCCACGTCGCCGCACACCAGACGGTCCATGATCTTTGTGCTTTCCATGTCTTTTTTGGCGGCGGCAATGGCGTTTAACTGATCTTCCGTCTCCTCAAAGGGAAACATCTCTTCAAACTCTCTTTGCCAGACCGTATCCGGAGAAAACTGGTATCCCTGGCTGTTCTGGCGTTTTGCGTAAAGCTCCACCAAATCCTTTGCCACCTCATCCACCGCAGAACGCACCTTTGTTTTGGTCTTTGTCCATTCCTGCGTTCCCAGCTTGTTAAGCTTGGGCTTTTTAGCCGCGTCTGCGGAAGCATATTTCTGGATCACGTCAAGTCCTGTTGCCAGCACATACAGATTGCCGCCGTCCCGGTAGGAAATCTTGATGTAGTCCTTGACCACCTTTTCCACTTCTACTTTTTCGATCCCCTGATAAATACCCAGCCCGTGGCTTTCATGCACCACATAGTCTCCTACTTTCAGCTCCGCAAAATCACGGATCTTTGTTCCTTCGTACTGACGCTTCTTCTTTGCTTTTTTCTTCTGCGCGCCAAAAACATCCCCCTCAGAAAGCACCACAAATTTAATCAGGGGATATTCAAATCCTTTTTCCACATGCCCGTAAAAAAGCTCCACTTCGCCGGGCTGTACCTGTCTTTCACTGTCTTCACTGTAAAATGCAGTCAGTTCCAGTTCTCGTAAATCCGCTGCCAGACGTCTGGCACGGGTGCGGGAGCTGCATAAAAACAAAACCCTGCTGCCGTTTTTCTTATACCGTTTTAAATCCTTGACCAGCGCTTCAAAACTGTTGTTGTAGGAGGCAATGCTTCTTGCCGCGATCTCAAACTTATGCGCCGGCTTAAAAAGCGGATTCTTTGTCTCCAGCGCCGCCAGAGAAGCAATTCTGAAACGGGTCAGAAATGCTGAAATTTCCTTTAAGGGATATAAAAGGTCCGCCTGTCCGGGCAGAATATACCCCTTTTCCATACGGTGCACCATACTCTCCTGAAATTCCAGCTCCATGGCGGATGCTGTCTCCGAAAGACGCTGGGGTTCATCCAGAAAAACGGCTGTCTCTGCCGGATCAAAAAACTGCAGAAACGATACCGTATCCTCATAAAAATACCGCACAAAGCTTTCCAGATTCACCACGCCCGCAAATTCCACCGCAGACTCTTTGAGTTCGCGGATCTGGGTTTCAATACGGTGCGCTTCCTCCGTCTTAAACTCTGCGCGCAAAGTCTGGGCAAAGCGCTTTGTTTCAGCCTCAATTTTCCGAAAACCGTCATAACGCTGTCCTTCTGACAGGATCAGCTCCGTTGCCGGATAAATGCAGATTCTTTTCAAATCTTCCACGGAACGCTGGGAAAGCACATCAAAGCTGCGGATGGAATCCACCTCATCGCCCCACAGTTCCACACGGTACGGGTTTTCCTCCGTCATATCAAAAATATCGATAATGCCGCCGCGCACACTAAACTGTCCGGGCTGCTCCACCTGATACACCTTTTCATATCCCATGGCGATCAGACGCTTTGTCAGCACATCTTCCTGAATCTCTGTCAGCCTGTCGATCTCCACCACAAACTTTGCAATATCTGCAAGCGGTATCTGCGGCGTCATCAGCGCAGAAAGGGTGGTCACCACCGTCATGGGGCGCCCCTCCAAAATGCCGCGCAGCGTTTTCATACGTTCTCTGGTCAGCTCACCGCCAGCCACATCCGCCTGATAAAAGATCAGGTCACGCCCCGGATAACACACGGCGCTGCGGTCATACAGCCGGTATTCTTCACAGATTTCCCGCGCCCGCTTATCGCTGAACGTCAAAATGACTTTCATCGGAAAATCCTCTGAAAGTCCCGCTATCATATGCAGTTTCTGGGAATCATACAAGCCGGAAAAACCAACAGCGGCCTGCTCTTTTAAAAAAAGCGACCGCCCCTGTTCAAATTCCGCCAGTTCCCGCAAGGGTCCTGTCAATACGTTCATATTATGCCTCTGCTGCGTGATTCTTTTTGTTGAAGCGGTTCATTGCCGCATCAGGTCCGTCTGCCATGATCAGTTCAATGGCATCACAGGCCGCTGCACCGGCAAGATCCACGTCTTTTCGTTCCTTTGCACCAAAATGTCCCAGCACATAGTCTGCCAGATCATAGCCGTCGGGCTTTTGTCCCACACCCATACGCACCCGGCAGAATTTGTCATGTCCCAGATGCTGGATGATATTTTTTAAACCGTTATGTCCGCCGGCACTGCCTTTTTTGCGGATTCGAAGATAGCCGGGCTCCAGACTGATGTCGTCACTGATCACGATCAGCTCTTCCTGCGCATCCACTTTATAATAATCAAGCACTTCCCGGATACTCTCGCCGCTTAAATTCATAAAAGTCAGCGGTTTTACCAAAATCACCTTATAACCGCCTATATAGCCCTTGCCGATCAGTGCCTTGTGCTTATTTTCCGTCACATTGATATTGTGACGCTTTGCCAGCATATCTATCACATCAAACCCAATATTATGTCTTGTATTTTCATATTCTTTTCTGGGATTTCCCAGTCCTGCGATCACAAACATTTTTTCATCTCCGTCTTTTTTCCATGTATCTTCCCTGCCAACGTGCATCCATCCAAACACGCTCTGCAGGAAGGCGCTTACGCGGCTCAATAGGTGGTCTCCCCGTCATGGGACAAAAGCGCCGCACTTTCCATACCTGCAAGGGCACTCACCTCATTGACAAGGCCTCTGTCATCCTTTACGCTCACTTCTACAACCAGATCGACCTGTCCACGGCTGCGATTGCGCGATTTGACCTTATAATATTTGCTGTAGGTTCCGATCAGCTCCCAAAGTGTATCTTCATTCAACTGATCCTGAAAATGCAGGATCAGAAGCATCGGAGCTTTTGTCACCGGCGCAAGCTCCAGCACGTAAATAGCAGCCGTCGCCGTCACTGCCACAAGAATTGCCAGCACATACAGTCCTGCACCGCAGATGATGCCGGTACTGATGGACCAGAATAAAAACACCAGATCCATCGGATCTTTGACCGCCGTACGGAAACGCACGATGGACAGCGCGCCCACCATACCCAGTGAGATCACAATGGAGGACTGGATCGTCAAGATCACGGAAGCGGTAATGATCGCCAGCACCGCCAGCGCAATTCCGAAATTCTTATTGTAAAACTGCCGTCTTGTCAGAAAACGGTGCGCAAAAAACAGATATACCCCCAGCAGACACACGATTCCCATTGTCAGGATCACGGCGGTCAGATCCATCTGCCCCGTCTGATAACTGCTGATAAATGATTTTTTAAAAATATCCTGAAAACTCATTGTCGCCATCTACTCCTATAGTCTGTACTTTCTGCAAAGATAATATTTGGAAAAGGAGGTCCGCTGCAAAACATTCAGCTGCAATGCCTGTCTGATCGGATCCGGCAGAAAATCGTCATATTTGACCTCCAGCACATGCCATCCTGCCGGCATGATCTGCCTGCGTGAAAAATCCGGTTCCAGAAAACGGTCCGTCTCACAGGAGGAATGAATGTTTTCATCAAAAGTCACCCGCACATTTCCAAGCCGGTATACCCAGGGCGTGCGGTCATATTCCACGATCACTTTGGGCAAAAGCCTTCTGGTCTTTTGCTGCAGAAGAAACTTTTTTAAAACTGCGGGCATCTGCTCATTCAGGACAGGCCCCTGTCCTGCAAGCATTTCCATGCACTGCTGTCTGGTCAACGGACATGACTGCTTGCGCGTCATTCCTCTCATTTTCTGTTTTAATTCCAGGGTTATTTTATCTGCACTGGCATTATAGATCCGGATCCGGAACTTTTCCCGAGGATCGGTTCCGTCTTCATTTTCCGAAAAACAGCTGTCCCATGCATCATCAAAATAAACGCTTCTGATCGTATAGCGTCCGTCCTCTCCGGCATGAGCATCCCTCTGCATCAGTGCGCAGATCCGGCTTTGTATCACTGCAAGCTGTCCGGCTGAACAGACAAATTTTAATTCATGACGCCAGATACCGCCTTCTTCTTTCACACCTACTCCTCCGAAAAACAAAGATTCCGTATTCATGTTATCATAATCCCAAAAGGCAGGCAATAGTGAAAAAAAGCCGGTTTTTCGCTGTATTTACGAAAAACCGGCCCGGTCATTTCTGCTTATTTTATTCTGCTTCCTGCAATGCCTTCTCGTAAGCTTCCAGAACAATCCCCTGCATAGTCTCCCGCATCTCCTGACTGATGGGATGCGCAATATCTCTGTACTCACCGTCTGTTGCTTTCTTGCTGGGCATTGCCATAAACAACCCCTTATCTCCTTCAATCACCTTAATATCATGTACGACAAACTCGTCGTCAAATGTAACGGACACAATGGCCCGCATTTTTCCCTCTCTGGCAATCTTTCGTACTCGTACATCTGTGATCTTCATCTGCTGTTCCTCCTTAAAATATCTTTTTCAGATGATGTATCTGTCGTTGTTTCAATCACGATTTTGATAGTGCCTCACCTTGTGAAAGGAGTCAGCCCTGATTGTACCCCGGCTTTCCATGATGCAGTTTCGAATTTGAGTATTATCGCCAATGTATACGTCATTCAAAATGATTGATTTCTGCAATGCCGGTATAGACTGCATTGCATTGTTTTCTTCACGTAATAAAATTATATCATACCCATTGCCAAAAGGGAATACGTTTTTTTGTTGGACATTACTGCGCTATCCCATACATTTCCAACAAAATTTCCATTCACAGTCAAAAGAAAAAACTTGCATATTTACCTATTGGTTTTTTGTGTCTTTTTGCGTATAATAGAAAGAAGGGCTTTTTATGCTCCTGCATGGAAATGCAGACTAAAAAAACATAACGACAGGAAGTATTCTTTCATGTATCATGTAGATTTCAACAATCCCATTCACGTTTATTTTATCGGCATCGGCGGCATCAGCATGAGCGGTCTGGCAGAGATTCTGCTGGCAGAAGGCTTTAAAGTATCCGGTTCTGACTGGAACCGTTCCTCCCTGACCGATCTTTTGGAACAACAAGGCGCACATATCAATTACGGCCGTCCCCAGAAAGCAGAGAATATCACTGATGATATCGATCTTGTTGTATACACTGCTGCTGTTCACGCAGACAACCCGGAATTTCAGGAAGTTGTGCGCAGACAGATCCCTGCACTGACACGTGCAGACTTTTTAGGACAGCTGATGCGCAATTACCAGACTCCCATCGCAGTCAGCGGCACCCATGGCAAGACTACAACCACCTCCATGGCAGCTGACATCCTGCTGCAGGCCAATACTGACCCCACCATTTCCGTAGGCGGTATCCTGCGCTCCATTCACGGCAATATCCGCGTCGGCAGATCCGATGTGTTTGTCACCGAAGCCTGTGAATATACCAACAGCTTTTTAAGCTTTTTCCCTAAGATCGGCATTATTTTAAATATAGAAGAAGACCACATGGATTTCTTTAAAGATCTTGCAGATATCCGCAGCTCCTTCCGCCGGTTTGCCCAGCTGATCCCGAAAGACGGTGCTCTTATTATTAACAGCGGCATTGAAAATTATCAGGAGATCACACAGGATCTTCCCTGCAAAGTGATCACCTTCGGTCTGGATCCTTCTTCCGACTATTACCCGACAGATATCGAATACGACAATCTGGCGGATGCCACTTTCTGCCTGCACCGTAAGGACCTGCCGGACCATATGATCCACTTAAATGTTCCCGGCGAACACAATGTGCTCAACGCCCTGGCATCCCTGGCGCTTTCCGATCTGCTTAAGCTGCCCATTGACACTGCTGCGCAGGCGCTTTTGCATTTCCACGGAACCGACCGCCGTTTTGAGTACAAAGGCACGATAAACGGCATCACCATTGTGGATGACTATGCACATCATCCCACCGAGATCGCCGCAACTCTGCATGCCGCACACAATTATCCGCACAAAACGCTCTGGTGTGTGTTCCAGCCTCACACCTACACCCGCACCAAGGCATTTCTGGATGATTTTGCCAAAGCACTTACACTGGCTGACAAAGTCATTCTTGCTGACATTTACGCCGCACGCGAAACTGACACTTTAGGCATCAGTTCCGCTGACATTCAGTCCAGAATTCAAAATTCCGGCAAGGAATGCTTTTATTTTCATACATTTTCCGAGATTGAAAAATTTATTTTGGAAAATTGTATCAACGGTGACCTGTTGATAACTATGGGTGCCGGAGATGTAGTAAATATCGGCGAAAACCTGCTTTCCAGATAAGTTATCCACAATATCCACAGACTGGGCGTGGAAAAACCACGTTTCAGACTGTGGATATTTTTTGTCGGAAATTTGCGATATTTACGGGCTTTTTTATTTCCATCCACACTTTCCACATTTTCCACAACATAGCGCAACCCCAGTGTTTACAAGGCTTTGCGGGAAATTGGATGTTTTCTTTTTAAAACCTGTGTGCTATAATTTCATTTACCAAAAAACGCACCATAAACGGGGTAAGAAAATGAGTACAATTTCCCTGACCGGAGATGGCAGCCAGAACGCAACCATTCTTCCGAACATTTTTATAGATGAATATATGAAAGATGCCAACGATGCCCAGATCAAGGTATACCTTTATCTGCTGCGCATGATGCAGTCCAATACCGCTCCCGCCGTCTCTGACATGGCAGATCTTTTCAACCATACAGAAAAAGATGTGATCCGTGCACTCATGTACTGGGAAAAGCGCGGTGTGCTGGCACTGGAATATGCACCCGACGGCGGCCTGTGCGGCATCCGTATGCTGCGTCTTTCTTCCAGACAGCAGGCGGCAGAATCCGTGTTTTCACAGCCTTCCGCGCCGGATACCGCAATACTGCAGCCTGAGGTCCAGACGCTTCCCAGAGTTTCCGCTGAGATTCCTGCCAATACAGCACCGGTCAGTGCAGTACAGACCAATACAGGCAGCTTTTCCGGAACCGCTGCTGCAGTCTGTGCTCCTGTTTCTTTTGAAAAGCCGGTATATTCGCTGGATCAGTTAAAGGTATTTAAAGAACAGGAAAATACTGCCCAGCTTATTTTTATCGCAGAACAGTATCTTGGACGCACATTAAGTCCTGCAGATATGAAGTCTCTTCTGTTTTTCTCCGATGTCCTGCATTTTTCGGATGATCTGATCGATTATCTGCTGCAGTACTGCGTGGAACGCGGCAAAAAAGACTTCCGCTACATAGAAAAAGTTGCCATTGCCTGGGCAGAAGCCAATGTCACCACCCCGGCTGAAGCACAGGGACACGCTTCCCGCTATGACAGAACTGTTTATGCTGTGATGAATGCTCTGGGCAAGACCAGCACTCCCACCCGCAACGAAGTAGCCTATATTCTGCGCTGGAGCCGCGAATACGGTTTTGACACCGATGTGATCCTGGAAGCCTGCGGCCGCACCGTGCTTGCCACAGACAAACACCGTTTTGCCTATGCAGACAGCATTCTGACTTCCTGGTATAAAGCAGGCGTACACCATGTATCCGATATCAGCGGTCTGGATGCCTCCTTCCAGAAAGACAAGGCTGCCAAGCCTGCGCGCACAAGCTCTGCGGCGGAATATAACCGTTTTATGCACAGCAATTATGATTTTGACGCTCTTGAACAGGCACTCTTACAGAATTAAGGAGAATTACCGTGGCTTTGACCGTAACCCAATACAATTCCATCATGAGACAGTATGAAGAGCGCCAGACCAAAAACCGCCATCTGCAGGAAGCGCGTCTCCGTCATATTTACGAAACCGTTGAAGGATATCAGCATCTGGATGAATCTGTTGCCTCCATCGCTGTTGCCCAGGGAAAAAAGATGCTTGCCGGCGATACCGGTGCGCTCTCTGCCCTGAAAGAAAAGCTGCAGGTTCTCTCCCAGGACCGTGCCAGACTCCTGACATCAAACGGTTATCCCAGCGATTTTCTCTCCCCGGTATATGACTGTCCGGACTGCAAAGACACAGGCTACATACAGGGGCAGAAATGTCACTGCTTCCGTCAGGCAGAGATCTCTCTTTTATACGAGCAGTCCAATCTGCAAAAGACACTGGACAACGAAAATTTTGATACCCTGTCCTACGAATACTTTCAGGGAGAAACCCTGGAATCCTATCGCCAGACAGTAAACAAATGCAAAAATTTTTGCACTAATTTTAAAACAAGCTACCAAAATCTCTTCTTTTATGGTACAGTGGGAACGGGTAAGACTTTCCTGACCAACTGTATTGCACGCGAATGCATCGAAATGGGCTGTTCCGTTCTGTATTTCAGCGCTTCCAGCCTGTTTGATTACCTTGCACGCAATGCTTACAATTACAAAACCCAGGAAGAAATTTCGGCTCTCTGCAGCGATCTTTATAACTGTGACCTGCTTGTGATCGATGATCTTGGTACAGAGATGGCCACTCCGGCCACCCTCGCTCATTTTTTCACATGCATCAATGAACGTCTGCTGCGCCAAAAACCCATATTGATTTCCACCAATCTTTCTTTGGAAGATTGCAGAAACAGATATCAGGATCGTACCTTTTCCAGAATCATCAGCCAGTTTGACTTTTGTAAACTGACCGGTCCCGATATTCGAATGTGCAAAAAAAACCTTATTGGAAGAAAGTGAGGCTCTCTCATGACAGTACGCGAAGAAACCAGAAATCTTGAAACTATTCCCGTTGGGTCTCTTGGACTTATTCCCTTACGAGGCTGCGGCGAAATGGCTGACCGCATCGATGAATACCTTGTAAAGTGGAGAACCCTGCGTGAAAGTGAACATAAAGACAGCCTGGCATTTTCCGGTTATCAAAGAGATTCCTATCTCATAAAGAGCAAAGTACCGCGTTTTGGTTCCGGTGAAGGTAAGGGCGTGATCATGGAATCCGTCCGCGGAACAGACCTTTACCTGCTTGTGGACGTTACCAATTACAACGAAACCTATTCCGTAAGCGGCAACACCAACCATATGTCTCCCGATGACCACTATCAGGATTTAAAACGAATCATCTCCGCTGTAGGCGGCAAGGCAAGAAGAATCACCGTGATCATGCCTTTCCTCTATGAAAGCAGACAGCATAAGCGCACCGCCAGAGAATCTCTGGACTGTGCGATCGCACTTCAGGAACTTGTGAACATGGGTGTTGACAATATCATCACCTTCGATGCACATGATCCCCGCGTGCAGAATGCGATTCCGCTGCATGGCTTTGAAACCGTTCAGCCCGCATATCAGTTTATCAAAAACCTTCTCAAGGCAGAACCCAATCTGCAGATTGATTCTGACCATATGATGGTGATCAGCCCCGATGAAGGCGGCATGGGACGTGCTATCTATATCGCCAACGTAATGGGTCTTGATATGGGTATGTTCTATAAGAGAAGAGACTACACACAGATTGTCAACGGCCGCAATCCCATTGTTGCCCACGAATTCTTAGGTACCAGCGTTGAGAACAAGGACATGATCATCATCGATGACATGATTTCCTCCGGCGAAAGTGTTCTGGAAGTTGCAGCAGCCTTAAAAAAGAGAGGCGCCCGCAAGATCTTCATCTGCACCACCTTCGGTCTGTTCACCAACGGTCTTGAAAAATTTGACCAGGCATTTGAAAAGGGCTATATTGACCGCGTACTGACCACCAACTTAATTTACCAGACACCTGAACTGTTACAGCGTGAATGGTATGTCAATTGTGACATGAGCAAGTATATCGCTTACCTGATCGATACTCTCAACCATGATGCATCCATCAGCGATCTGCTCATCCCCAATGACAAGATTCAGCGTGCACTGAACAAATATAAAAACAAGCAGTCTGATAATGACTGATGTTTCCTGTAAACCTGCCAAATAGAATCCTGTAAATATAATGAGCATACAAATCTTTTTCCCGGATTTGTATGCTCGTTTTTTACTTGTCGGACCTTAAAATTTTGCTCTTTTGTTTAGACAGAAAACAAATGTCTTCGATAACGGGAAAGTGAAAATAAAAGAAGCATTCCCAGTACACCGCAGGAGAGGATCTCACCAATGGCAACCGTGATCACAGAAAACCATATCGGAATAATGCCATATGCATATTTTAAGACAAAAGGAATGATGATCGTGTTTGCAAGAATAGGGGAAAACGGCGCAAACCATTTATTCTGTCTGCGCAGAGCATAGGTTCCAATTGCACCGAGCAAAGTTGCCATTGAGCCAAAAATGATATCAGGCAGGGCGGCACCGGAGGCGACATTGCTGATCAGACAGCCGACAAAAAGTCCGGGAATTGCGGTAGGGGTAAAATAGGGCAGGATGGTAAGTGCTTCTGAAAAGCGAAGCTGAATGCTTCCGTTTGCCAGTCCAAATACATTAGCCAGCATGGTGAGCACAACATAAAGAGCGGCAATCATTGCCGCATAGGTGAGATACAGAACAGGTCTGTTTTTCATAATATGGATTCTCCTTAGTTTTGTTTTAGGTGAGGATGGTTTCGAACTCACCGGTCTGTGCCGAAAACCTATCATGTTTGCGGGCTTTGGCGACTTTGTCATTATAGCATAATTGAGGGGAAATGCAAGCAGGTAATACAATACGGTTGTATTCCTGTTTTCACAAATAATATCAGTCCGGGATACTTATCCAAGTATCCCGGACTCCGAAAAGCAAAGAAAAGATCCTCAACTAAATCACCAATACGCAATAAAGTTATTTCCGTTCTCTTCAAACATTTCACGGGCATCATTCATGCCCATCTTGTATACTTTGCCGCTGGCTGGATCCATCAAAACAACATTTCTTTCATTGAATCCCGTGATCAGAACTGCACTTTTATCGCGCATCAGGGCCAGTACAGGACGTTCCCTGTCAGGATAGTATAAAACCATGTCCAGGCTGCAGCCTTTGAGATTCAGTATCGTATGTTCTTCCAGACCGTCCTGCAGGATTTCCATGGCATCCATGCCGTTATCCAGCATTGTCTGGCAGTCACGCATCTGTCCGTTGAAACGAAGAATGCTGTCCAAACATACCGCCAGGCTGCTCTTGCCATCCTGCGCGCTTTCACCGGTAATTGCCATGATCTGGTTTACCGTGAAAATTCTGTCGCGCTTCCAAAGATAACGTCCCGCTTCATCTGTCACAACCCCTGCATTCTCATAGGCAAGCATAACCGCTTCTGCCGCATCTGAACGTACATCCATAACACCGTCCGTTCCATAGACATAATAGCGGCCGTCAATCTCTTTTCCGGTCAGGGTAAGCGTACGCTTTCCTTCAAACAGCACTTCCTTTGGTGTCAGAAATTTGATCTTTTCTGTTTCAAAGGAATTTTTTACCGCAATCTGCACCACCGTGCCCATATTTTCGGTTGTAGCTGTTTCCACCTTGTTTTTGGATGCCACGATCTGTTCGTTATACATGATCTGATCCGGAAGCGCCTCTGTATAAAAACCGTCCTGTTTTTTGATCCGTGTGAGAGTGATCTGGTTTTCATCGATCATGCAGTCGGTCACATAAAGTCCTTCCGGCTGGTAATCCTTCAGGATTTTACCTTTCATATCCTGAATGACGATCCGGTACATCGGAAATACCATATAGCCCAGATAATCCTCTCCCACATCTTCCTGCCTGGAAACACCGTAAATCAGATCTTCCCCCATAAATCCAAGGGGCATGATAAGATTTCCGTTTCCCGCAGTGATTTCCTTGGCAACTCCGGTGTTCAGATTCATAAACACCAGCAGGGAGCTGTCATAAAGTCCGTTTCCTTTCTGCCAGGCTGCCATACTCTGGTCTGCCGCTATCTGGTATCCGTTGTCGTGAAGTCCTTCCACGATCACTTCCCACTGCTTATCTTCCAGACTGACATGACAGATATTGCCGTCCATCATCAGATACAGATCATTTTTACCGTTGACATACGCCAGATCACCGATCTGGGCATCCAGAATATCCGCCGATTTGGTGCTGGGAATAAAAACAAGCTCTTCCACCACATTCAGCGTACTGCTGTAATAACAGACCTGAACGCCGCATTCCCCTTCATGTCTGCCGCGGTTCATATATCCGTAGACCAAAAAGGTTACATTGCCGGCCTCATCCACCTGCAGGATCTTATATCCATGCGCATCATTCAGCGTTCTGACATCCAGCGTACCGTCATGGAAGGAAAACAGTCTTGCCAGCTTATCATCTGCTCCGTTATAGCTGTAAAGAGCACCGCTGTTTTCAAAAGCAACAACCGTACCGCCTTCGCTTTCCTTAAATTCCACATTCTTCTGTGTGATTCCCAATACGATCTTATCGTTGATAAAACGTTCTCCCGACTCTTCAAAAAGCTGCGTCATCTCACGTTCATAATCCAGCAGATAAATTCTGTCCGGTGTATAGCGGATCCTGTAATACTCCTGCACCACAGCCGTTTCCCTCTTATCGTTATAAGGATAACTTACCGCATAGGACATGGTAAATGAAGCAGTCTGCGGCGCGATCTCGCGAATCCGGGTCTGCACATAGGATTCCTTTCGTACTTCCAGTCCGCCCCAGGCCACCTGTTTTAAACTGCTGTGAATATTGACCTTTGCCAGCGTGGAATTGTCTCCGGAAGCATTGGATTCCAGATATTTGCTGTATTCCCGCAGACTTTCCAGATCAAAGGTCGCCTCATGAAAGGCATTGACAAAGGCAAGCTTTGGAAGCAGCTGATAGTCAGCTTCCACAATTCTGGTATAATAATGCGCCTGACGGCCGTCCTCCAGATCCAGCACAATATTCAGGCTGTATTCCTGACCGGCTTCGATCAAATCCTTTATCTTACAGGTGAGCAGGATTTCACCGTTCTCCTCCACAAAATACGGGAATTCGGTATCCTCGATCAGCCGCTCTCCGTCCACGCTGCGCACTTCATAAGAAGCTTTTCTGATTTTTTGTCCAAAGGTATCGATCAGGATATCCAGCTGCCGGTCTTCTCCGACAGGCGTGATCGCATCCCTTACATGGGCATCCTCCATTTTTACGGTATACCCATACATCGGATTGAGTACCATCCCCTCTTTCACAACAGAGACAACCGGCAGAGATGCCGGTGTCATCTCTGCTGTCATATCCTTATTTCCCTGATTCATAAAAGAGCTGATGATCACGATCGATACAATAAATGTCACCACAAAAGTGACTGTTTTTAAAAATCCCCTGTTCAATCCTGTTCTTCCTCCAAAAGCTTCTGCAGGGTAGTTCGCACATGCAGGGTGTCAGAAAGCAGGGCACTCTGGGACATTTTCTTTTCTGCCCCGTCTGCAGTCTGCTCTTTTTTTCTTTTCACTGCCCGCAAAAGAATATTTTTGGGAGTATGCTCCATATCGATAAATTCCAGCACCTGTGTTTCATATCCCTGTTCCTCCAGAATATCCGCACGCAGCGCATCCGTAAACAATGCAGAAAGGCGTTCCTTGATCAGTCCGTAGCGCAGCGCTCCTTCCAGTGCCTCACATTCGATCTGTTTATTTACCTCATGCTGACAGCAGGGAACAGAGAGGATCACACCAGCCTGCCAGCGGATGGCCTTATACAGCGCATAGTCTGTCGCGGTATCGCAGGCATGCAGCGTAACCACCATATCAACCCGGTCACAGCCTGTGTAATCGGCAATATCTCCATGCAAAAAGGTAAGCTGGTCATATCCGTACTGCTGTGCCAGCTGATTGCAGTTTCTGATCACATCTTCCTTTAAATCCAGACCGGTGATACGGATATCCAGTCCCTGCAGCTGATGCAGATAGTAATACATGGCAAATGTCAGGTAGGACTTGCCGCAGCCAAAATCGATGATGTGAATCTGGCGGTCTCTGGGTAGTATGGGCACAATATCCTCGATAAATTCCAAAAAACGGTTGATCTGGCGGAATTTGTCATACCGGCTGTTCACGATCTTTCCATCCCGGGTCTGCACTCCAAGATCCACCAAAAAAGGCACCACACGTCCTTCCTCCAGTATGTACTGCTTGGCCCTGTTATGGGAAAGCTGTATCTTTTTAACCGGCTGCTGCGCTCTCTGTTTCTTTTTTACCGTGGTCTTTCCCTTCTTGCTGACCAGCACCACGGCGGTAAACTCTTTGGTTTCAGCTTCCAGCTGCTTAAAGTGATTCTCCATCTCCTCAATCAGTCTTTCGACCGCTTCCTGCGCGGAAAGATTTTCATGCATCACCTGTTTTCCCACAAACCGGCTGACCTGAAATACCAGCTGTCCCTGCAGCATAATAGGACGCACCTTTAACTTCTGTGTGCCTTCTTTTTCTCTGGCCCCGCTGACCACGATCTGATATAAATTCTCTGTTAAGCTCTCCCGGAGCAATTCTTTTACTTTTTCCATAGTTCCTCACACTTTTCAACATAAAAACCGGAAGACGCAGTCTGCCTTCCGGTTACTATTTTAAAGCTTTTGCATATCGAACTCAACTAAAATTTTAAGAAACCAAGTCCTTTCCCCTGTCTGCGCTTATAAATCTCATAAAACAACAGAACCTGCACCAGCTCCATGACCCAATTCTTCTGCATTTCCGGAATGGTTTCTCCGTTTTGTTTCTGTTCCTCTTCAATTACACCCATAATACTCTGCGCGATCCGGTAAACTGCCAGCCGGTCCGGAAATTCGTCATAAATGACGCTGCCGTCATAGTCAAACCGGTCCAGAAGGCGCATGATCGTTTTCTGGTATTTTCGTGCTTCCTGCGGATACATTTCCTGCAGATACTCCAGATCCCGCATCACGGTATCTTCTTCTTCAAAAAGAAAAGGAAACGGGTAGGTCATGTAAAAAGGAAGTATTTTCTGGCGATGAATCATTTTACATCCTTCCAGATGGTCTTTTGTATATCATATGCATTTTTCAGGGTTATGTGCGTAACAACAGGACGAAAGCTGTCCGTCATCTGCGGATCCTTTTTGCCAAAGCTGCTGCCTGTCTGACATCTTCTCTGGTCACTTCCCCGTCTGCATAACGCGCTTTTTCATACAGGGCCGCCAGTTCATTCCATTCTGCACTTTTTTCACCCGCAAACCGCTGTGCAAACTGTCTGGCAGTCTGTGACGGATCAGGCTTTTGTTCACCCAGTTTTTCATATTCTGCAGTGACTGCTTTCCAGAATGTACGGCGCACTTTCTGCTGCAGTGTTCCTCCCAGAACCGGCAGCTTCACCTGTCGGCTCTCCTTGTTTTTGCCGATCCGCTCCTCCTCTTCCAGAAAGCCTTCCACAAACACTTCTTTTTTGATCTGTTTATTTTCGTAAAAACCCTCGATCATACGCTTTACCAGCATCACGATCAGAGCTCCGACAAAAACAGCGCCAAGCCCGATACCCAGCAGGTAAAAAAGCTGTTCCAAAAGCTTTAACCACCACGGTGTCTCTTCAACGGCTCCTGCAAACGCAGTCATTCCGGAGGACAGATCGGGCATTGCCTCTTCCAGCGGAATATCCTGTTCCGGATCTGTCGATGCCAGCAGCGAGATCAGCCATGCAATTCCTTTTAAAATCAGAAGTCCGGCTTTTTTCGCCTGTTGGGTCATCCACTCTGCAGCCGGAGACCAGATCAGGACCGCCAGCGCTGCCACCGCTGCTGCGCTCTGTACCAGAACATTGCGCATACTCAGCTGCACGATCGCCTGCTCCGGCATTGCGCCCGCCGCGTTTTTATTGGTCAGAAGATATTCCGACATACACAGCAGGTACAGGCGCAGAAACAGGAAAAACACATAAATAAGCGAACATACCAGAATTCTGGTACAGCCCTTTTGTGCATCCACATATGCGCAGCCAAAAAAGGCAACCACAGCAATGCCCAGCGCCATTCCCGCCGGCAGACTTTCCTGCTTTTTTTCCTTAACCCGGACCACAATGGAATTTACCGTATACGCAAGCACGCTTGCGATCAGCATCACGATCCAGAAGATCCTGTTTTGTTTTAAGAAAAATCCTGCTGCGCCGATCAGAAGCGCTGCCGGAATATGAAGCATAAAAAACCAGCCTGCGTGCATGATGTTTTTCCTGAGATACCAGTAGTACACTGGGAGTCCGGCCGGGATCAAAAGATACCAGAAGGGTGATTCCAGCATATGCAGAATTGCCGCCGCTGCTGTCAGAACACAGATCAGCACCAGATAATTCAAAATCAGCTCCAGTATCTCAGCAATCGTGCGCAGCTTTCCCTCTATTGATTTTTTTCTTTGATTCTGTTGATTTTTCACAGGAATTCCTCACCATCCACAAAATGCACATGTTTTTCCAAAATACCTTCGATCCGTTCTGCTGTCTGGGCAAGACGCGGGCAGATCCATACAAAATCCATTTTCTGCTGCAGGCATCTGATCAGCATCTGCTGAAAATCAGGCTGTGTATCCGCAGAAATGAAAATGGTATACACCTCCTGCGCGTTGTTTGCAAACACTGCATCTTCCATTGTCTGTGTAAAAGAGGGTGCCTTCTGTTCCAGGTCAATGCGCGCAAGAATTTTCTGTATTGTTTCCATATGACCGGCACCGGCACCGGCCTCTAAGCCCGATGTTTTGCCGGTAAGTATATCCAGTCCGTTGGTATACAGCTGCGTCCGGATTCCTTCCTGCAAAAACAGCTGCGCAGCACCGCAGGCCATCCGGATGGACAGCTCCAGAAGCACCATGTGACGCAAAAGCGCCCCATCTTCCAGATTCAGAAAAATACGGACTGCCTTTAAGGCTGTGTGTCCCTTGACATTGACCATCAGATCTCCGGTTCTTGCCGATGCCTTCCAGTTGATATCACGCATGGTATCAAACGGACTGTATTCCCGGATTCCCTGATACTCAAAAGGATCTTCCAAAAGATGCCTTTTGCTCAGCACCTCTCCGTTGATCCGCTGCAGCGTCTGTAAAAAAGTACCGTCCAGATAAGGACGCGGATAGACATACAGCTGCGAATAGGTTGAGAGTGTTTTGGGATATTCATGGGACATAAAAAAGTTGGATGCCACCAGATCCATGCTGTGCACTTCATAATACCCTCTTTTTGCAGCTGCAAAGGGGAGCTTTCTTGCATGACGCATATACGGACGCACAGAAAGCACATCATTTCTGTAATACTGGTCTGTTACGATGCTGACTTTTTTGGTATCTTCAAACTGCAGATTTCTGGAAACCTGAAATTTGACCTTCAGCGCCGGGATCGGCAGAAATTTACGGTTTTCCACCCACACTTCCAGAATACCGTTATCCCCCTGCGTCAGCGTATTTTCGGTAAAACGCAGACCGGCCTCCATATCCTTATCCCAGTATTTTTGATAAATTTTATTCTGCAGCACCCAGAAAGCGAGTGCTCCCAATACGATCCAGAAAACTGCCATCGCTTTCTCCTATCTGCGTTCCACACTTTCGGTGGGTGCAGGTACACTTTCACAAATATCATGAATCATACGAACCGCATCCTGATAGCGGTTCTGACCGTAAGCCAGCACAAGTCTGTGGGCCAGAACTGCCGGTGCCACTGCCTTGACATCATCCGGGCGCACATAAGAACTGCCGTGAAGCCATGCCCAGGTCCGCGCTGCCCGCAAAAAGGCAATGGTTCCTCTGGGGCTTACGCCCATCAGGGTCTTTGAGCTGTCTCTGGTCGCTCTGACAATATCCACCAGATAACCTTCGATCAAAGGATGCACATATACCTTATCGGCCTCTTTTTTCATTTCCATCAGTTCATCACAGCTTACCACACTGGTCAGTTCCTTTAACGGATCTGCTTCACGGTAAGTTTCCAGAATGCGCACTTCCTCGTCACGCTCCGGCAGTCCCATGGAAAGCTTCATAAAAAAGCGGTCCATCTGCGCTTCCGGCAGCGGGAAAGTTCCGGCAGTTTCAATGGGATTCTGGGTCGCAATGACAAAGAACGGCTCATTAAGCTTCTGGGTCTCACCGTCAATGGTAACCTGACGTTCTTCCATACATTCCAGCAGACCGGACTGGGTTCTGGGCGTTGCACGGTTGATCTCATCTGCCAGCAGGATATTGGTAAAAACAGGGCCTTTTTTAAGTTCAAAGGCATTGGTCTGTCTGTTATAAATATGTAAACCGGTCACATCCGCCGGCAGCATATCCGGCGTAAACTGAATACGTCCGAAAGAAAGTCCCATGCTTGCCGCCAATGCTCTTGCCATACGGGTCTTTCCCGTGCCGGGAACATCCTCCAAAAGCACATGACCGCCTGCGATCATCGCTGTCAGAATGTGTTTGATCACGTCCTCTTTTCCGATAATAACTTTTCCGATATTGTCCTGAATTAATTTTGCTCTCTCCTGCATTTTTACTGTTCCTTTCGCAAACTGCTGATCAACTGAATTTGTATTTATTTTATCATTCCTTCCGTATTTTGAAAATACGCAGATTTTCCTTTCAGAACCTGAAAATGTACATACATGCTGCGTGGGGCGCAAAAATAGAGTGCGTATAAAAAAGAGCCGCATCAGCTTTTACAGCGGTGCAGCTCTTCTTTGATCATATTCAGCGCAATGCCTCAATACGTGCCATTGCACGCAGCAGTGCAGTCTGGGCGCGGGCCATATCCGTATCGGAATTATGCTCTCTGATACGTGTCTCTGCTCTTTCCCTTGCTGCCTGTGCTCTTGCTTCATCGATTTCATCCGGCCATTCTGCATTCTCCGCCAAAATGGTAATGGAATCCTGCAGAATCTCCGCAAAACCGGTATGCAGTGCAGCTTTTCTGCTGCCGTTTTCTTCTGTGATCGTCAAAACACCGGGACGCAGAATAACCGTCATCGGAATGTGATTGGCATATACACCAATCTCACCTTCAGAGGTATTAAACTCTGCCATCACCGCTTCTCCTGTATAGAAGGAGCGCTCCGGAGTGATGATCTTTATCATGAAAGTTTTGCCGTCTGCCATAAATGCACCTCAATTCTGCTCTGTGCGCGGTCAGTTATTCTTTACACGCGCAAGTACATCATCAATGCTGCCGGCATTTAAGAAGTAACTTTCAGGAATGTCATCATGCTCACCGTTTAAGATCTCACGGAAGCTTCTGATCGTTTCATTGATCGGTACATACTTACCGGGAAGACCGGTGAACTGTCCTGCAACGAAGAAAGGCTGGGATAAGAATCTCTGTACCTTTCTTGCTCTGGATACCACAAGCTTGTCTTCTTCAGAAATTTCATCCATACCAAGGATCGCAATGATATCCTGCAGTTCTTTATAACGCTGCAAAATTTCCTGTACGCCTCTGGCGGTGTTGTAGTGCTCCTCGCCCACGATTCTGGGATCCAGAATACGGGAGGTGGATTCCAGCGGATCAACCGCAGGATAAATACCCAGCTCTACGATGGAACGGGAAAGTACGGTGGTTGCATCCAGATGTGCAAATGTGGTAGCAGGAGCCGGGTCAGTCAAGTCATCCGCAGGCACATAAACAGCCTGTACAGAAGTGATGGAACCATTCTTGGTGGAAGTAATACGCTCCTGCAGCGCACCCATTTCAGTCTGCAGGGTGGGCTGATAACCTACTGCGGAAGGCATACGGCCAAGCAGCGCGGATACTTCAGAACCAGCCTGTGTGAAACGGAAAATATTGTCAATGAATAAAAGTACGTCCTTGCCGCCCTTGTCACGGAAATATTCCGCCATGGTCAGACCAGTCAGACCAACTCTCATTCTTGCCCCGGGGGGCTCATTCATCTGTCCGAATACCATTGTTGTCTTGTCGATAACGCCGGATTCTTTCATTTCGTAATAAAGGTCATTACCTTCACGGGTACGTTCGCCTACGCCGGTAAATACAGAGTATCCGCCATGCTCGGTTGCGATATTACGGATCAGCTCCTGAATCAGGACGGTCTTTCCTACACCTGCACCGCCGAACAGACCGATCTTACCACCCTTCTGATAGGGGCAGAGAAGGTCAACGACTTTGATACCGGTTTCTAAGATCTCAGCCTGTGTGGACTGTTCTTCAAATTTGGGAGCCGCTCTGTGAATCGGCTCATAGGTAACGCCTGTGGGAGCAGGCTGATTGTCGATGGGCTGACCCAGTACGTTGAAAATACGTCCCAGTGTATTTTCTCCGACAGGTACAGAAATTGCAGCGCCGGTTGCAACTGCGTCCATACCTCTTACCAGTCCGTCAGTAGGGCCCATGGCAATACATCTAACTGTGTCATCGCCCAGATGCTGGGAAACTTCGACTACGAGCTCCCCACCCTCTTTCGTTGCAATCTTGATCGCTTCGTTGATCTCAGGCAGATTTCCTTCTGCAAAACGAACGTCCAAAACCGCACCGATGATCTGGGTGATCTTTCCAATCTTTTCCAGTGCCATTTTTCCTCTCATTCTGCTGCTTGTAAAAGCAGCATTCCAATGTTATTTGTAATATTTAGGTAATCGCCGATGCACCTGCAATGATTTCTGTCAGTTCCTGCGTGATGGAGCCCTGACGCGCTCTGTTGTAAAGCAGTGTCAGATCTTCAATCATTTCTTCCGCATTGCTGGTCGCAGAATCCATTGCCTGCATTCTTGCACCGTTTTCGCTGGCTGCCGCCTGTAAAAGACCTGCATAGATCAGGCTGGTCACATAGGTCGGAATCAGCATATCCAGGATCTGCTCCTCGGGTGCTTCAAAATTCATCGGGATATCGCTGCCTGCGCCGTTTCCTTCGCACTCCACCGGAAGGAGTTTGACAAGTCTGGGCTCATGCACCACTGTATTTTTGAAAAACGTATAGGCAAGCCAGATTTCTCCGACTTCTCCTTTGGCAAAATCACTGAGCACCTGTCTGCTTAAGACAGAAGCATCTGCATAGGTCGGTTCTTCGCACATCTCGGAAGCATCGATCTTAACCTCATATCCCGCACGGGAAAGCGCATCGCGGCCTTTTTTACCAACTGCATAGATCTGCAGCTGTTCATCAGCCAGCTCGCCTCTGGTGATCAGTTTTACCACATTGGAGTTATAGCCGCCTGCCAGACCTCTGTTTGAGGTCATAACGATAACAGCTTTCTTTTTGCTTTCTCCACCCTGTAAATAAGGATGTTTTACCGTCTGTGTCCGCTCCAGGATGGATTGAACCGTACGGTACATGCAGTCGGAATAGGGCTTGGTCTGTTCCGCTTTTCCTCTGGCCTTCTGCAGCTTAACCGTCGCTACCAGCTTCATCGCCTTGGTGATCTGGCCGGTACTCTGGATACTGCTTTTGCGCCTTTTGATATCTCTCATGGAAGCCATGCTCTATTACCTGCCCTTTCTATTTGAAATTCTCCTTGAACTCTTCCACTGCCTTACGAAGTGCATCCTCTGTCTGTGCAGAGATCACTTTGTCTGTGCGGATTGCTTCGGGAATCTCAGGATATTTAGTATCCAGGAAAGCAAAGAACTCGGATTCAAAACGAGTGATCGCATCTACTTCCACATCCAGCAGATATTTATTGGTTGCCACAAAAATGATGATAACCTGATATTCTACCGACATGGGTTTATACTGGGGCTGCTTTAAGATTTCCTTAATGCGTTCGCCCTGTGCAAGCTTCTCCTTGGTATCAGCATCCAGTTCGGAACCAAACTGGGAGAATGCTGCAAGTTCACGGTACTGTGCCAGTTCCACACGGATAGGTGCTGCGATCTTCTTCATAGCCTTGATCTGCGCTGCACCGCCTACACGGGATACAGACAGACCTGCATTGACTGCGGGGCGGAAACCTGCGTTGAACATTTCAGTTTCCAGATAGATCTGACCGTCAGTAATGGAAATAACATTGGTAGGGATATATGCAGAAACGTCGCCTGCCTGTGTTTCAATGATGGGAAGCGCAGTCAGGGAACCGCCGCCGTACTCCTCATTCATTCTCGCCGCACGCTCCAGCAGTCTGGAATGCAGATAGAAAACGTCACCGGGATATGCTTCACGGCCCGGAGGTCTCTTTAACAGCAGGGAAAGGGTACGGTATGCAGCCGCATGTTTACTTAAATCATCATATACAACGAGAACGTCTTCGCCGTTCTCCATCCACTCTTCACCGATCGCACAGCCGGAGTAGGGTGCGATGTACTGCAGGGGAGCCAGTTCGCTGGCGGTAGCTGCAACAACGGTGGTGTAGCTCATTGCATTGTACTCTTCCAGAGTCTTTACGATGGATGCTACAGTGGAAGCCTTCTGGCCGATGGCAACGTAAACACATTTTACGCCCTGGCCCTTCTGGTTGATAATGGTATCGATGGCGATCGCAGTCTTACCTGTCTGTCTGTCGCCAACGATCAGCTCACGCTGACCTCTGCCGATGGGCACCATGGAGTCAATCGCCTTGATACCTGTCTGCAGGGGAGTGTCTACGGATTTACGTGTGATAACGCCGGATGCCACACGTTCGATTTTACGGAATTTATCGGTCTGGATCGGTCCTTTGCCGTCAATAGGCTGTCCCAGCGCATTGACAACACGTCCCAGCATTGCGTCACCGACGGGAACCTCAACTACTCTGCCGGTAGTCTTAACCTGGTCGCCTTCACTGATGCTGCCGGCACCGAGAAGAACAGCACCTACGTTGTCCTCCTCCAGATTGAGCACCATGCCGAATACTTCGTTGGGGAATGCCAGCAGTTCGCCCTGCATAGCGTTCTCCAGGCCGTGTACTCTGGCAATGCCGTCTGCCACCTGAATAACAGTACCTACATCGGATACTTCCAGTTTGGAGGCGTAACGCGCAATCTGCTCTTTAATGACCGAACTGATCTCTTCTGGTCTTAAATTCATGGCCTAATACACCTTTCTTGTATCTAAAAGTCAGTCTGCAAAGATCACAGCTGCACTTTCATCAGATTTCTTTTCATATCTTCCAGTCTTGTTGCAATACTGGAATCCACAACCCTGTCTCCGATACGGATCACAAGACCGCCGATCAGCGCAGGATCAACAGCATAGTTCATCTGCATCGTAACAAAGCCGGTTGTAGCAAGCAGCTTTTCCCGGATTTTTTCCTTCTGTGCTTCAGAAAGTTCTGCTGCACTTGTCACATATACCACGCCAATTTTTTCATGGACGCGCTTTTTGTCAGAAAAATATTCCCGGATCGCATTCAGCTGGGAAAATCTGCCTTTCTCCAGCAGAATATGGAAAAATCCGCACATTTCTTCACAGATCCTGCCGGCAAAAACATTGTCGAACACCTGGATCTTCTCGTTTTCATCAAGTTGGGGATGTTCCAGAATTGCCAGATAATCCGGATATTCTGCAAGCACCTGCGCGATGGCGTCCAGTTCTTCTTCGTACTGTGCCAGCACATTTTTTTCCAAAGCCAGAGAAAACAGAGCCTCTCCATAAACCTGAGAAACTAATTTAGCCATGTGCCTTCTCCTATTTCACTCAGAGTTTCTTCAATGAGGGCATTCTGCTTTTCTTCATCCATGGATGCAGCAGCGATTCTGCCAGCCATAACAGCTGCCAGAGAAATCATCTCTTTTTTCACCTCATCGGCAACTTTTTTCTTTTCAAGCTCTGCTTCCACATTTGCACGGGCGATGATGCGGGCAGCTTCTTCCTTTGCCAGCGCAACGATGCGGTTTTCGTTATCCATTGCTTTTTTTCTGGCTTTGGTCAGAATCTCGTCCGCCTCCGCTTCCACATTGGCAAGCTTGGCTTCATATTCTTCTTTTAATCTTGCGGCTTCTTCTTCCGTGGTTCTCGCATTTTCCAGCTCTCCTGCGATCCTGTCCTGACGTGCCTGCATAAACTTGCGGGCCGGGTTGAACAGAAAATAGGACATGATCAGAAAGAGAACAAACACTGCGATGATTGTCAGGAAGGTATCTGCCAGAAGCTGGATATCCAGATCAAACAATCTGGGCTCCATCGCTGCTGCCAGTACCGCGGTACTGATAATCTTCAAGGTTTACGCCTCCTTTCTTATGGTCGGGGCGCTTCTTATACCAGAGGTTTTACGAAGAGCAGAAGCATTGCGATCAGCAGACCGTACAGACCGGTGGTCTCGGCAACTGCCTGTCCCAGAAGCATGGTGGATGTGATATCAGACTTAGCGCCGGGGTTGCGGCCTACTGCTGCTGCAGCGTGACCAGCTGCGATACCCTGACCTACACCAGGTCCGATACCAGCGATAACTGCAAGGCCTGCGCCGATTGCAGAACAACCGAGAATAAAGTTTTCATTGAAATCCATAATTTCCTCCATTCCGCCGCTTGCTGCGGCGAGTTAATCATAATTAAGTGAACAGCTGTTATTGATCAGCTGTGTGTATCTTAGTCTCCGATCGCGTCGGATACATAAGTCATAGTCAGCATACAGAACACGTAAGTCTGTATCGCGCCTGAAAACAGGTCAAAATAAACATGCAGTGCCGCCGGCCATCCGATGGCAATGACTCTCAGCAGTCCGTAAACAAGGGCCATCATAACAACGCCTGACAGCACGTTTGCAAACAAACGCAGCGACAGTGAGATCGGTACTGCCACATATCCGATCAGGTTGATCGGAGCCCAGATCGGCCACGGGTCACACAGTTCAGCCAGCACACCCTTGACCTTCTTATGCTTGAATTTGTTAAAGTGGATCAGCGTAAACGTGATCAGACCAAGCGGCAGAGTCACGCCGTAATCCGCCGTGGGCGGACGCAGTCCAAACAGACCGGAAATATTGCAGACCAGAATAAAAATAAAGATCGAGCCAATATAATTGGCAAATTTGGCTGCCTTTTTTCCCATAACACTGACTGTCATGTTGTCAAGAAGTTCCACGACCAGTTCCACAATATTCTGAAAAAATCCCGGAACCTCGGTTGCCTTTTTCATGACCGTTCCGGCTGCAATGGCAAAACCAGCCAAAACCAGCAAAACGATCAGCAGACAGATATGTGTGGTTGTGATCCATACCTCATGTCCAAAGAATTGATAAGGAAACACACCGTGAACCATGAAGTCAATATCTGCTGCACCACTCAGCAGAATGCCTGCTCCCATATATTCACCTCCTTCTCTCTGATAATCTGTGTACGATCGGCTGCAGATAAGCCGATATTTTCATTCCCATCAGTCCCAGAAATGCAGTCAGCGGATTGGCAAAGTCTGTGACCATCAGCACTGCAAAAACCGCCACAAATACGCCGTAGCGCATCCAGCTTCTGCCTGTCATAAACTTCTGTGCACCATCCCCCAGATCAAGTGCCTGATCAATGGTGCGCCACATATGATACACACCGGCAGCTGCCAGAATGCACCCGATCAGAAGTCCCAGGGCGCAGCCGAATCTGTCCTTTACCAGCCAGACTGTTGCCAGTTCACACACAACGCCCCACACTGCAATTCCTATCCACATTTCTTTTACTGTAGTATCTGCTTTTTGCAACAAATGTTTCATGCTTCACCATCCTTTTTTTCACTGCTTACACGTCTGGCCAGCACATAAATATTACGGAACCCTGCCAGTGCACCGACAAAAAATAAAATCACGGTCCAATAAGAAGTTCCCAGATACCGATCAAGCAAATATCCTGCAGCAAACATCATTGCCACCGGCACGATCATCGTGATCCCAAACTGGGATATCAGCGCCAGACTCATGAAAACTGTTCTGTCATATTTTTGCCTTCCCGCCATGTTCTCCCCTTTGTAAGCTGATTAATACAGATTGTTACCGCATTATAACATTCGACTATGATTATACCTATTTTTCAGCCGTATGTCCACTGGTTTTCATTGACTTTTCATATTATCGGAAGTACACTTTTCTCAAATACAATATTTAACATCAAACCAGCAAAATTTTCAGCATACTCTAAAAATGCCTGTGTCATTTTTACCCAACAGGCTTTCCGCATCACAAAAGAGGGCTTGCCATGAACGCTATCTCACTCTACCGCAGACGACTGATTCCCGATGAGTGTGTCAGTCTGCACGATGACATCATCCTTTACATGGACGAAGAAGTTCTTGTAACTTCCTGGAAGACGCTTCACCCCAAAAAAGATTTTGACCATGGTTTTTCCTGCTACTATTTAAAAGAAGGGTGTAAAATCAGCTGCTTTTATCATGCCGACAACACCCTCCTTTATTATTACTGCGACATTATATCTTCTGAATATGATCAGCACTACGGCAGACTCACTGTCACAGACCTTCTTGCTGATGTGATCGTTTATCCAGACGGCTTTGTCAAAATCTGTGATCTCGACGAACTGGTCAGCGCCCATGACCGCGGACTGATTTCCACGGATCTGTTAAAAACATCCATCGGAAGCCTTCACCGGCTGCTTGAGATGATCTATGCAGGCAAGCTCAAAGATCTGCTTTCGCCGATTGAACAGTTTGGCCGGTAAAGCCAGCTTATTGCTCCGTCTCGATCACCGCATCGGTATATTTCCGCTGCATATCATGCCGCTTTTTGCGGTTCTCCACAGTATCAAACACAATCGAAAAATCATAATCCTCCGGGTAAAGCTCCGTGGCAGATACATGCAGCTTTACCCTTTTATGATTGATCCAGATTTTCTTATCCGGCAGCTGTACCCGCAGTACGCCTTTTTCATTAACAGGTACGCACACGATTCCGATCTTTTTCTCAGGATACACCATCACACTGTCGCCGATCTTATATTTTGTTCCCAGCTCCGTATTCTTTTTCCCGCTCTTTTCCTTATAAATCCGGGCAGTATGCTTCTTATCCGCTTTATGCTCCGGTTTCTGAAACACATAGGATTTCACCGCATCTTCGCCGTAGGCGGCCCTGACCGCTGTCCGCAGCATCTCATTGGGCATCCCAAGCCTGTCCGCAATGTAAAAGGCGCAGCTGTCCCCCGCTTCACCGATCACCATCTGGTAAGTGGGGCGCAGTGTTTCCTTGTCAAAAGTCATTCTTGCATTGATGATATCCTCTGTTTTGTCCGCATATTCCTTGATTTCCGGATAATGTGTCGTCACCAGAAACAGTGCACCGCTTTTTTTAAGCTCTTCCAATATCGCAACTGCAATTCCCATGCCCTCCGCCGGATCGGTGCCGGATCCCAGTTCGTCCATGATCACAAAGCTGTCTTTGTTCGCCTCCTGCAAAACGGAAAGTACATTGGTGATATGAGCAGAAAATGTGGACAGATTTTCAGACAGATTCTGTCCGTCCCCGATATCGCACAGGTAAGAGCCGTTCATGCAGACATCTGCCTCTTTACAGGTGACATGCAGGCCGCACTGAGCCATGATGCAGTTTAACATTACCGTTTTCATCGCCACGGTCTTTCCTCCGGTATTGGGACCGGTTATCACAATACCGCGCTGTTCTTTTCCGAGCTCAAACTGCAGCGGCACCGCAATCTTTTTATCCATCAGCGGATGGCGTGCACTGCGCATCATAATCCGGCGTTCTGTATTGATTTTGGGTTCTTCCGCTTCCATCTCCAGACTCAGTCTACCCTTGGAAAAGATAAAATCCAGTTTTTCGATCATTGCCAGATTTTCTTCCAGTACCGGTACAGACTCCAGCACAAAGGCCGATAATGTGTACAGGATATGATAGATTTCATTTTCTTCGCCGATCTTTAACAGCTGCAGTTCTTCATAATATTTTGCAGCGCCGGACGGCTCGATAAACAGAGTGCTGCCTGTGGACGATTTATCGATGACACTGCCTGAAATTTTCCATTTATAATCTTTTTTCACCGGCAGGCAGATGCGGCCATTGCGGAAAGTACAGTAATTGTCCGCCATACATTCCTTGTTGGCACGCAGAATCTGCTCCGCCTTCTGTTTCATCTGTTCCTCGCACCGTATGATCTGTCTGCGGATCTGCTGCAGCTCTTTTGTTGCAAAATCATCCACTTCGCCGTTTCTGATCTTACTGCTGATCTCTTGACGCAGTTCGGAAAGCGGATCCAGATTTTCATCATAATACGCCAGGGAATTTTCAAACATTTTTCCCCGTTCCAGATAGCTTTTCAAACGTTTTATGCAGGCCAGACAGATTTCCACGCGTTCCAGCTGATATGGTGTCAGACATTCTGCTTTCTGCGCACTCTGCATTACCTCTTTGATCTCCGAAATATTCTGCAGCGGCGGTGTCCCCAGTTTTTCGATCAGAAAACGGGCCTCCGTGGTATCCCGCAGCTGTTTTTTCAGATCACTTTCCGAAAAAAATATTGCTGCCTGTGCAATACGTTCTTTTGCCTGATCCGTAACTGCCAGATCACTCCATAATGCTTTTATTTTGTCAAATTCAATCTGTTTTTCGATGTTCATGTCTCCTATTTTTCCTTTCATACAAACGATGTATGCTGCCAGACTCCACCGTACATACAAACACATAAAAAAAGACCACAGATACCCAAATGCATTCAGATACCATGGTCTTTTGCTTTTTGTAAGATGATTTGTGCAAGAAAAACAACTGCCTGTTTTCGCAGTTTCTTTTCACAATCTATATACCATAATATGTCGCAATTGTAAGGTGAAATCGCTGACAGCACCTGCTGTCGGCAAATGGGCAGACTCCTGGTGTGAAACCAAAAATCACCCCTGCAATATTTATTTTGCAGCTTTCTCCATTACAATCACAGTTAACATACTACTTTTTATTCCTCCCAAGTTTTTTCTTTATTGTAAACTGCGAGGTTAAATTGGTCAAGTATACTTCCGTATATATCATTTTCATTATGTATTCTTTTACGCATTCACCTTCGTCACAAACACAAGGCTCGCCTGTGCGGGCTTGTCAAGCTTCACGGTCAGTCCTTCTGTCATCAGCGCCTCTCCGCTCATATGACCGAGCACAGCGCCTGTCTGAGCATCCTCCAGTTCATAAAGTGCCTCTGCCTCCAGACCATGCAGCTGATAAGTTGCGGCGGACATCGGGCACTTAGGTCTGCGGGCACTCAGCACGCAGGCTGTGCCGTCTTCCGGTCTGTTCATCTGGTATGCAAACCAGTCTTTTTCACTCAAAGTCACAGAAGTAAACAGATAAAAATCGCCCACATACATCGGCTGTACACGCTTGAATACCGCAAGCTGTCTGCGCAGTCTGTTCATCTGCTCTTCATCCTTCATGGCACTTTCCACCATTTCCGGAGAAATTCCCATACCTGCTGCCAGCGAACTTAAGAAGTTATACCAGCTGGATTCCAGTGTATGCTGCAGGCCTGCCAGCGGCACAAAGGGTGCCAGTCCGCCTGTCTGCACCTGCAGACCTTCCGGCGTGTGATCCGCATAACACAAAAAGTCGGTACGGAACAGGCTTACACTGTTGGTATTTGCCTCAAAATCCAGACGTCTGCCGCCGGATGCACAGTTATCGATGAGAAGATGCGGGAAACGTCTGCGCAGCTGACTCCAAAGGCGGTAAAAATTCTCCGTTGCACGGATCTGGCTGATACCGTGTCTGTTTTCCTCATCAAAATCATCCCAGGATTCGATGGCGCCCACATTATAATCAATGCGCATCACATCCAGATGATAGGTTTCGATTTTTTCACTGAGCATGTCATATGCCCACTGATATGCTTCCTCTTTACCCAGGTTCAGGATTCTGGAATTTCCCATCGGATAGTTCAGATAATATTCCGGGTGCGCCTGATAGGACGGCGTATCCACATTGGCACGGTCAGGCTCCAGCCAGAGTAAAAAACGCATATTGTTTTTATGCGCATATTCCCCCACTTCTCCAAGTCCGTTGGGATAACGGGACGGATCATGACTGTACCAGCCCACATGATCACTCCAGTCATTATGTAAAGGATTATGACACTGGGTTCCCGCAGGACCATACCAGCCGGCATCGATCCACATGGTATCCAGTGGAAGACCGCTGCGCACCGCAAGATCGATCTCCTCTTTATTTTTCCATGCAAAATGTCCCCAGCTGCCCAATGAAAGCGGCAGTACCGCAGGCTTTCCGTC
This sequence comes from Lachnospiraceae bacterium, assembly GCA_017500935.1. GTDB lineage: Bacteria > Bacillota > Clostridia > Lachnospirales > Lachnospiraceae > Gallintestinimicrobium. The sequence continues at coordinate 157,386 of JAFVXW010000016.1, read as the reverse complement.
CACATGGGGTGTATGATACTTTAACAGGAAACGTCTGCTTACATTAAAGGAATCCTCCACAGTGCCCTTCCACGGAATCAGCAAAATGCGGGCAGTACGGATTTTTTCCCCCGGATACAGAATGGTGGAAACTCCCGGCATACCGCCGATAAACTGAAAACTTTCGATATGGTCCGGCATACCGCCGGTAAAGGCAGATTCTTTTTTTACTGCCGGCATTTCATGATTTCTGGTTTTCATGCGCATTTTCCACTGTCCGGACCAGCCGATGGCAAAGAAAACACCCTGATCGTAGGTCTGCATATTAAAATAGGGGAATGCGCCGTGGGAACCGGAGGTCGGTCTTCCCTGATTACTGCCGAAAGTCATCTCCTCACGCACGCAGATATGGTGCAGTATTTCCTGACAGGGAATAAAATCATCCGCCTTACAGTCAGAACCGCCATTGTAATACAGAATATTGTCCATTGCGCCATACTGCTGGGTTCCCGCTGTCCTAAAAGGCCCTGCCTCCACCAGAATATCCAGCGCATTCACATCCTCGATCAGCTTACTGTCTGTTTCTGCGGTATTTTCAAAGGTCAGAAGCCATTCCACCGCCGGAAAATCTTCAAAAGTGCGCACTTCCACTGCTGCCACCAGACCGTCCGGGGAAGTATAAGCCACACCGTCATTTCTTTTTTCAAATTTCCAGTCATCCAGAAATGTTCTGGACCATTTTCCGTCATAATGAAATGAAAAAGGCTGCGCGCCCTTTGCACTGAAAGATTCTTCCAAAAACTGTTCCAGTCTCTGCTGCTGACTGGCCGCACTGTTATATCTGAGCATAACCTCTTCCTCCGCAAGTATATATTTGCTGTCTGCTTACATTTCTTCCAGAAATGCAAGCGGATCTCCTTCACAATGGATAAAATGCATCAGCATGTAGGCACACATGATCGCTACATTTTCTTCCCGCAGGATTCTTTTGCATTCTTCCCTGTCTGCAAGCACAATCTGGATATCTTCCGAAGCTTCCTGATGTTCATTGGTCGGCAGCCCGTCGCAGTATCCATACACAGTGCCACAGCATTCATCCGTCATTCCGACTGTGGTAAAAAAAGGCTTCTGATATGCCCCTGCCGTTTCGATGGGTGTAAGCTTCAGCCCTGTTTCCTCAAAAAATTCCCGTACACCGGCACTTACCATCTCTTCTCCAGCTTCCACAAGTCCTGCAGGAAACTCATAAATATAATCACCGATGGGGTATCTGTACTGACGCACCAGCACCACTTTATCCTTTTTTTCTCCGTGAACGCCGTAGATGATCACACCGTCACAGCGGTCATTGTGTGACACCGCCTTTAATTCTTCTGCCTGTCTGACTCTCGAAGCCACGAAATAAGGCTTTACATCCCCGTTTCTGCGTTCTGCCTGCAGTTCAAACAGATTCAGGAATCTGTTATCTGTCTGCCTTTTGACACCCTTGATCCTGCTCATATCTGCACCGACTCCTTTGTATTTTTCTCCGATTCATTCTGTTCCAGTTTCATGCACAAAATAAAGGTATTCCCCTGAAAATCGTAAGGTACAGCGGCATTGCCGCTGGCACAGAACAGGTGCGTGGGTATTCCATCCTCATCAAACAAAAGGTACGGTCTTTCCAGATTCCCCTGTTTGGAGGTATGCCCATCCTTCCAAAGAACCGTTCTGGAATAGACTTTGGGCTCTTTTGCTATTTCAAAATGAATACAGTCGTCGCTTTCTGCATAGAAACCGCCGCCCCATTCCCCGGTAATACCGCAAGACCCGTTTTTGCAATCGTCCTTTGCGATCAGACAAAACTTTTTTCTGCGTTCATCGTACCAGATAAAGGGGTCCTCCACATGAAAGTTTTCATCTGCAAACTGTAAAACAGGACCTTCTGTCAATCTGGTAAAAGGGCCTTCCGGCTGTTTTGCCGCCGCGATCCCCAGCTGCAAAGGTTGCCCTGTACCTCTTCGGGATTTATAAATCATATAGGTTGTTCCATCAGGCAGAATCACCACCGACGGATTTGTTGTGACGGTACAATCCCAATGGGAACAATCTCTGGGCTCTAAAAGAGGCGTATTCTGCCGTACAAAAGGACCTTCGATACTGTCTGCCACAGCCAGTCCGATCCGTTTCCGATTCCAGACCTCCAGTCCTCTCTCGCCGGAAATCACATCTCCCACGCCGGGGATCTCATCCCCATAAGTCGTTCCCATATAATAGAGATAATACTTGCCATTATAGAACTTCACACAGGTATTGTGGGTGTTCATCCCATCAAAATATTCCCTGCCGCGACGGGGAAGCACCACATCCGCAAACCGATAGGGGCCCTCCGGCGTATCCGACACGCTGCGGATGATCTGGCTGTTAAATAGCCAATTCCATCCAAATCCCAGTCTTTTATCCCAGACGGAGGAAAACATATGATATTTGCCCTCTGCCTTGATCACTGCACAATCCCATACATACTGGTCTTCAAAGGCTAATGCCGTCACTGCATCAGCAGGCTTATAGCCAAATTTCTTTATCATCCCTTTTCTCCCAGCGCTTTTTTGATCGCATCTGCCGTCTGCAGAGCACACAGCTCGATGCCCATAGCGTTTAAGTGAATCTGATCCTCGCAAATACCGTCGATCCTGTGATCGATCATCACAGAAAACAAGTCGTTGATTTCCACACTCTGGGCACGCAGAAGCGGAACGACCGCCTCATTATAGTGCTGTATACGCTCCAATGTGTGATAGGGATAGTCGGGGTGGGTCGGTGTTGTGGTGGCAAAAATCACCTTGCTCCCATTCGCCTGCAGCAGCTTCGCAATACGCAGCATATTTTCCACATATTCTTCCAAAGGCGTAAACGGACCGTCTCCAAAAATATCACAGGCATCCCAAAGTCCATTGTTCCAATGGATCACATCCGCATCCTGAATCTCCTGCTGATAATCAAAAAGCATCCGCAGCGTATATTTTGCAAACCGGCAATTATCCTCCGGCTGCCATACTCTGCATTGATCTCCCAACAACCCTTCCACGCGTTTTCCGTAGCCGATCAAGCGAATGGAATCCCCAATTAACACAACCTTTTTCATTGCGTATCTCCCCCTTTTTCACGCAGTCATACCTGTCATTCCCTTACGGAATGTATTGTTTTTTTATTATACCCCATGATTTATCCGCCATCAAGATTGCTTTTGCCGCAAAAAAAGCAGGCAAATCCGCGATTTTTCCGAATTTGCCTGTCTGATCTTTGCATCTTACTGCCTGATTTTATTCAATTTTCTGTTTGTTTGAATATTGCTTTTTTCCTTGTCATTCTACTCTGTCGCAGGGACAACCGCATTGAAATAGCTTCCGCCTGCTTCAATCACAAATTCCTCAGAAACTTCTGCATTTTCTCCGCCAAAATCACCTCTGCCGAAACCACGGCCGCCTCCAAAGCCTCCGCCGTTTCCTTCCGGTTTTTCCATGCCACCGGGGAAGTCGCCTTCAGGCATCTCCATTCCCTCGGGGAACTCCATTCCTTCCGGCATCTCCATGCCGCCAGGGAAACCGCCCTCAGGCAGTTCCATACCGCCGGGGAAGCTACCCTCTGGCATCTCCATTCCCTCAGGCATCTCCATACCGCCGGGGAAGCTACCTCCCTGAAAATCCATTCCGCCGGGGAAGCTCATACCACCGGGAAAGCCCATGTTGCTGCTGCCTTTTGCACCTGCCAGCTGTGTATCGCCTTTCCAGAGCGTGTAAGTGCCGTCTGTCAGGTCAGCATCAGAAAATACCAGATAGGTAAAGTCATTCACCGGTGTATATTCTGCCACCGTTTTTCCTCTTTTCGTTTTCAGCGTATAGGTATCGCCTGCCGCCTGACTCTGCGCAAAGGAAAATACCGCATAATTCTGTGCACTGTCAGAAATATGATCCAGCATATTTCCGGCTGCCGCCACACTGCCGCCGTTGATGTGAATACCCATATCAGAGTCGATACCTGCATCCATGCTGATACCGCAGCCGGAGGCAGTCACAGTACCGCCGTTGATCACAAGCCAGCCGTTGGAGTCGATGCCGTCGCCTTCACCGGTCGCGCCATCCACCACGATATTAAGTGTTCCGCCGTTTACCGTTGTAACGGAAACATTATCCTCATTGGTATTGATGCCGTCATTACCGGAAGTAATATTTACAATACCGCCATTTAAGGTCAGATGCAGTTCAGAATCCAGGCCTTCATTTTCCGCTGTAATATTGATCACACCGCTGCCGTCTGCACCGCCATTGATATTCATGGTCTTTTTGGAATAAAAAGCAGCATCATATTTGTGCAGCTTTTTGCTGTCCACCACTTCGGTTCCCGCTTCATTGAGTTCCACGGATTTGTAAATTCTCGCCACATAAGAGCCGTCAATGTTGTTGACAGAACCATCTGCAATGATCACATTGGCACCGGCCGCAGAAGTATCCACATCCTTTACCGCATCTTCTTCCTCAGAAGAACTGCATTCGTAAACTTCATAAAAAATAACCGCCGGAGCCACACTGCAGGTAATATCTGCATCGTTTAAAACCAGAGTTACCACCGCAGAAGGATCATCTTCCGCATCTTCTCCCAGATCAACCGCAATCTGTCCTGCAGACAGCCCGCCTGTAATTTCGTAGGTTCCGGGCTGTGTGATGTGAACAACTGTATGAGCATCCGCTTCTTCTTTTTCATGCTCGTCAGCTTCTGTGCCCTCACCATAGGTAAAATCTTTACCGGCCTCATAATATACGATATCGTTGGCTGCATATACGGCATCGGTATCATCGCCTGAAATTGCCTCACCGTCTACGGTGATCGCATCATCTGCCAGAACGATCTGAACCGCATCCGGATAAGCGGTTTTATGCTCTCCCTGTTCCTGCTGCGTCAAAGCTGCTGTCTGCTGCTGAGCACTCTGCTGACTGCTGCCGGCATCCTTTGCCGCACAGCCTGCCATCAGCAATGCGGTACATAAACATAATGCTGTTAACTGTTTTGCCTTCATTTTTTCTCACTTTCCTTTGTCCTGTAACGATTTCACATGTCCCAATTACTTTATTTTTCCGATATCTTACCATGAAATTGTGAAAAAAAGGTGTTCAAAACAGATTTTTTCCTGTCGTACAAAAAAACCTGCCGGTCTTTTACAACCGGCAGGGTCACCACTTATATGCAATATAAAATTTACTGTTCGCCGAAACGCTTTGCCTGCTCTGCGATCAGTTCCTGATCTTCAAAATAGTTGATCTTCATCGCACGCTTTACTTCAGCCAGAGTCTGGGCCGCAACAGCTTCTGCTCTCTTGCTGCCTTCTTCAAGAATACGATATACTTCGGGGATGTTCTTTTCCCATTCTTTTCTGCGTTGACGGATGGGCTCGAGTTCTTCCTGCAGAACATTGTTTAAGAACTTCTTTACCTTTACGTCACCCAGACCGCCTCTGGTGTAATGTGCCTTAAGGGCATCCAGATTCGGATAATCGGGCAGATAACGTTCAAAATGTTCATCGCGGCAGAATGCATCCAGATAAATAAATACAGGATTGCCTTCCACCTGACCGGGATCGTCTACGCGCAGATGATTCGGGTCTGTGAACATGGACATAATTTTCTTGCGTACTTCTTCGTTGGAGTCAGACAGGTAAATACAGTTGTTTAAAGACTTACTCATCTTCGCCTTGCCGTCAGTACCGGGCAGACGCAGACATGCCTTGTTGCTGGGAAGCAGCACTTCGGGCTCAACTAAAACTTCACCGTACACAGAATTAAACTTGCGCACGATTTCCTTGGTCTGCTCGATCATAGGAAGCTGGTCCTCGCCAACAGGCACAACAGTTGCCTTGAATGCAGTGATATCTGCTGCCTGGCTGATCGGATAAGTAAAGAATCCAACCGGAATGCTTGTCTCAAAATTACGCATCTGGATCTCAGTCTTAACAGTAGGATTGCGCTGCAGTCTGGAAACGGTAACCAGATTCATGTAATAGAAAGAAAGCTCGGTCAGCTGAGGCACCTGAGACTGGATGAACAAAGTGGACTTTGCAGGGTCCAGACCACAGGAAAGATAATCCAGCGCAACTTCAATAATATTCTGGCGCACTTTTTCAGGATTATCTGCGTTGTCAGTCAAAGCCTGTGCATCGGCGATCATGATGAAAATATCGTCGAATTCTCCGGAGTTCTGCAGTTCTACGCGGCGTCTTAAAGAGCCTACATAATGTCCTACATGCAGTCTTCCGGTCGGGCGGTCACCCGTCAAAATTATCTTACTCATAATATATATTCCCTCCAATGGCTGATTTGCCACATATTTTTTTTAAAAATTTAAATTTTTTTCTGTTCCGGCGGATATCAATAAAAAATATGATCTCCGATCTGAATACCGGTCAGTCCCGGGATCGGTGTTCTGAAAAACACACATTGTCCCACATTGGTATAGCCCTTCATTGCTTCGTCCGCAGCTCTGTAACATGCTGCCGTCGCACGGTTCTGCGCCAGCGCAAGCGCCAGATGTCCGTCCAGAACCGGTGCAAACTGTTTATGCTGATAAATAACGCCTGATACCGTATTGGGAAATACGGAACTTAAAACACGGTTGATCACCACGGCGCCTACCGCAACCTGTCCTTCATAGGGCTGGTTGCCCGCTTCTGCATAGATCAGATTGGCAAGCAGATAACGGTCATCTTCCGTAAAGCTTACTTCCGAAATATCACGCCATTTTGACCGGGCCGCCAGACGGGATTTTTCGATTTCTTCTTCCAGCTGTTTCTGCAAAGCCTTCAGGTTTGCCTCCTGGGCAGTCAGCAGATTTCCCAGTTCATCCGCAAAAGCTTCTGCCGCCGCGATTTCGTTTTCGTAACCGGCGATTCCATTTTTTGTCTTATTTACGCTTTCAGTGATCTTGCCCTTCTGGGTCTGCGCATCGGCCTTTAAGCCGTCCAGCTCCACTTTTTCAGCCTGCAGTCTGGCCTCCAGCTCTTCAATCGCCTGACGCTGTGCCTCATACTGCAGAAGCATCTTTCTGTCATAATCGGAAAGCTTTTCAATATACGTACTTTGATTCAACAGATCCGCAAAATTATGCGCCCGTCCCAGAATATCCAGATAGGTATAGCTGGAATCCTCATACATTCGCCGGATACGCTTTTTCATATCGGCATACTGTTTTGCTTCTGTCTCTTTGGCAAATTCCAGCTTCTGCTGTGTATCTTCAATCTCCGCATTTTTATCAATGATATTGGACTCAATCTCCTCCAATTCTTCACTGATCTCTGTCAGATCCTGCGTCAGACCGTTAAGCTGTCCCTGCAGGGATTTTTTTGCCCCGCTGAGTCCGCTGATATTCTGTTCTGTTGCCTGAATCGCATTCTCTGTTTCTTTTTTATTTTCCTGCTCCTGATTGATCTGCTCCTTGATCTGATCGATCTTGGAGGCATGACCAGTCAGCACGGGAATACCTGCAAGGATCATAACCGCGCACAATACTGCAGCTATTTTTCGCCCTGTCAATTTCATTCTGTATAAAACTCCATTTTTACCCGGTCACTGATCACAGCTCGATCCTGACCATCTTTCCGCTCTTACTGTAAGGTCTGTAGGCCACACCAGCTGCCGAAAACATGCGCTTGGACGCACGCACCGACGGAGAGTCCGCATACTTGTCACAGTCATAAACCACTTCTTTGATACCGCTCTGAATGATCGCTTTGGCACATTCATTACAGGGGAATAAGGAAACATATAGGCTTGCTCCTGCCAGACTGCCTCCTCTGTAATTTAAAATGGCATTCAGTTCGCTGTGGGTGACATACGGATATTTGGTATCCAGCTCTTCCCCTTCACGTTCCCAGGGAAACTCATCATCGGAGCACCCCATCGGAAATCCGTTATAACCCATGGAAAGTATCTTGTGATCGCTGCTGACGATACAGCATCCAACCTGTGTATTGGGATCTTTGGAACGCATACCGGCAAGCTTTGCCACTGCCATAAAATATTCGTCCCAGGAAATGTAATCCTCTCTTTTCATTATAAAAATCCTCTCTGCACGATCAGATCAACGGTTTCAAAATATTCTGCTGTTTAGCCCTCAATCTTTGCAATACGGCGGGCATGCTTTTCCTCAGCAGAAAAAGGAGTATTTAAAAAGGTATCCAGAATCTCCAGCGCAAGGTTGGGACCTACAATACCTGCGCCCATAGCCAGCATATTGGCATCATTATGTTCTCTGGTCATACGTGCTGAAAATACATCCGCACATAATCCGCAGCGGATTCCTTTTACTTTATTGGCAACAATGGAAATACCAATACCTGTAGTGCAGATTACCACGCCCTTTTCACATTCACCGTTTGCAACAGCTTCTGCTGCCTGTCTTCCAAAATCAGGATAGTCACAGGAATCAAGACCGTAACAGCCAAAATCCTTATATTCGATCCCTTTTGCTTCAAGATAACTGATAACATGACATTTTAAAGCATATCCGCCATGGTCACACGCTAATGCTATCATCTTTTTATTCCTCCTTGTCAATCTGTTCCACACGATGACCGGCAGCCTTTAACAAGCGGTTCATAATGGCCTGTCCGAAACCGCTTTCTCCAAAGGATTCCGAATAGATATATTCCATTTCTTCATCATCAAATTCACGCAGAATGCGGAAAAGACTTCTTCCGACCGCTTCCTCATCCTGTCTGGGACCTACACTTTTCACACTGTCTGCGACATAAAGATGACAGGTTTCATCCGTAGCGATCACTCCAACTCTCGCTCCGTCTGCCTTTGCTGCCGCACAGCGTCTGTTAATGGCCTCCACCACCAATTCCGGACAGCCCTCCATAATAGTCAGTTCCCCTTTCGGCGCGTAATGCTTATAACGCATACCGGGTGCCTTGGGCGGAAGCTTGCAGGCTCCGTCCAAAATTGTCTTATCAATATCGACACTGCCCAGCACCTGATGCAGCATCTCTCTGGTAATAAATCCTGGTCTTAAAATGATCGGTTCCACGCCGGTCAGATCCACGATCGTAGACTCAAGTCCGATTCCCACCTCACCGCCGTCAATGATCATCTCAATGCGGCCGTCCATATCCTCTTCCACATATTTTGCCAAAGTAGGGCTTGGACGCTTTGACCGGTTGGCACTGGGTGCCGCCACAAAACCGCCGGCAGCATCGATCAATGCCAGTGCTACTTTATGAGACGGAAAACGCACAGCAACCGTTGCCAGACCGCCAGTGGTCTCCTGCGGAACAATATCCGCCTTTTTTAAGATCATGGTCAGCGGCCCCGGCCAGAAAGCCTCTGCCAGCTTATATGCTGCCTCCGGCACTTCCGATGCCACTTTGAAAATATCTTCAAACCGGCAGATATGCACGATGAGTGGATTATCTGACGGCCTTCCCTTAGCTTCATAAATCTTACGGGAGGAATCAGGATTGAGCGCATCGCCTCCCAGTCCGTACACGGTCTCTGTCGGAAATGCGACCAGTCCGCCTCTCTGCAGAATCTGTCCCGCAGAATAAACCGCATCCTGATCTATATGTTCTTCATCCATTCTGATGATCTGTGTTTCCATAGTATTCTCCTGCTTTTCGCTGACAGACAATCATAGATTAGTATAGTATATCACAACTGATGCCTCTGCGTCAAATATCATTCAGATACTGCATAATTCCCATATGCAGATGCCAGGCTGCCTTCTCCTGATAAAGCGGATCACACAAAAGCGTTGCCTCATCAGGATTTGACAAAAAGCCGCATTCTGCGATCACAATAGGGCGCGATGTTTTTTTCAGCAGATAATAACTGTCATTGTCTTTTTCCATGCGGTGATTTGCAGGATCCAGCCCCTCCACCAGTCTATGCTGTAAAATCTGTGCCAGCTTTTTCCCTTCCGCACTGCCTGTATAATAAAAAACCTGCGCACCTCTGACCGTTTCATCCCCATAGCTGTTCTGATGAATGCTGATCACCAGATCCGGCGCATGTGTTTCCATCAGTTCAACCCGCCGTTTCATATCCTGCGCTTTTTTCCCTGAAGTTCCTTCCTCATACAGACCGCGATCCTCCGTTCTTGTCATGACTACTTCCACATCTGCCATTTCCAGAAATACTGCCAGCTTCTTTGCGATCTGCAGATTCAGTTCCTTTTCCAGCATGCCGTTGATACCGACTTTTCCCGGGTCGTCACCGCCATGTCCCGCATCTACCACCACACAATATTTCGCTTTTGCATCAGTTTCCTGATTTGTCACACTTACTGTCACAGCAGCCTGTCTTCCTGCAAAAAAAGCGGCCGCCATAAAAGCGACCGCTGCTGTAAACTGAAGGCTTTGGATCCACCATTTTTTCATCGACACCTGCATCATGTTTTTTCAACATTGTATGCAGCTCTGATCCGGACTTATTCCGCAAAAAATCCGGCGATCACGCTCCAGATATTCTTTCGATCTTCATCAAAACCAAGCTTCCATGCTGAAATGCCGCCAAGCTCATATTTTTTCATAATGCTGATCTTGGCCGTCAGAGACTGTTCATCCTCCAGCCAAACCTGTACTTTACCCTTGGAGGAATTAAACTCAGCATAATTCTGGCATGTGGTTTCATCCCAGGCATAAGCCACATTATTTTTGAGCAGATAATTGGATGCTGTCTGAATGCCTACTGCCTGGCTGGTAACCACATCATTGGCATCGGTATTCCAGATTCTGGTATATAAAGGAACCGCATTGATCACCTTATGAGAAGGCACTTCTTTGACCATGCGGGCAATTCCGTCCTCCACATAACCGATGGATGCCACGGAGCCTGCCTCCTGGCAGCCTGCCCAGTGTTCATCATAACCCATGATCACCACATAATCTGCCATAACGCCCTGCTCTTTCCAGTGATAATGCGCATTAAAATGCTGCGGCACATAGTTGTCTACAGAAAGCACGATACCGTTTTTACGGCATTCCACGGAAAGTTCACGGATAAACTGAATGAAATCCTCTCCGGCATCCTCACTGACCATCTCAAAGTCCACATTGATGCCGTCAATACCGCAGCTGAGCACTTCGCCCATCACAGACTCGATCAGCATCTGACGCTTGCTGGTATAGGAAAGCACCTCTTTGGTATCCACACCGTTATCAGCACTGTGTGTAAAATCATCGATCAGCGCCCACACTTCATATCCGTTCTGATGTGCCCAGTCCACATAGGATTTGCTGGCGATGCTCTCTACCAGTCCGTTGTTGTCATACAAAAAAAACCATGTGGGTGAAAGTACATTGACACCTGTCACGCCGCTTATCATGCTGTAAATCGTATCATTGGCCGCTGCCGCCGTCACCTGATGCCATACCATATTGATCTTGTGCGCTCTGACATTGCCGTAATAGTCCGGCGCGACAAAACCGGTATCCTTCACCGGTGTTTCTGCAGCAGCTTCAGACATATGCTTTTTCTCCAGATAACCGATATAGCCGTCTGCAGTCTGTACACAGTCCCACTCTTCCATCTCTTCCAGAATCACCAGCTTGTCCCCGACAGTGACATCGCACAGGATCTCACTCTTGATCCCGCCGCGCAGTCTTACTGCGCTGTCCTTCGTCACACTCGCTGCCAGACGCTCCTCCCACGCAGTGGTCAGCACAAGTCTGTTGGGTTCTGCATACAAAGTATAGGAAAAATCAGAGAATTGCTTTACATAAGGAAGTGCCAGCCATATCTCGCCGTTAATATCCAGTGCAGCTGCATATCCTTCTTCTGCTGCTTCCCCAATTCCGATCCGGATCGTCTCTTCGGGAAGTGTATATAAAAGCAGCTTCTCGTTATAGTCTACATAAAATCTGTCATTTAACCAGGTATGGACATCGTTCAGGCTCAGATAACACTGTCCGCCTTCCATCCGTGCTTTGTTTTCCATGCGTTCATGATTTAACACGACCGCAACTTCTTCCTGTCCATTCACCTGAAAATATGCATTCAGATCCGCTCTTTCATCTGAATAGGAATACTTATCATACAAATACTTTCCGACCGCACTTCCTGCGATCACAATGATCAATAAAATGGCAATCAATGCCGGTATCAATTTTCGCATATACTTATCCTCCAATCGCCATTTTATCATATTCATCGACACGAGTCATCAGTTTTCCCGATTTTTCGTAACGTTTTTGTAACACTTCTTTTTACTGTTTACGGAGATTTTGTGTAAACGGTATTACGGGGCACCTGATTCACTGTTACAAAATCTCCGTGCTGACAGGTCAGCTGCGCCTGATCACCATTCTTTTACCTCATCATAGCGCACTTCTCTCAATCTGCCCTTTTCATCCATCACGTAATCGGGCATATAGACTCTTTTTTCACATACGCGACACCGCTTTGCGATATCCCGCGCCCGGGATCTGCGTCCATTCAGATACAGATCTACTCCCTCCCGCTCCATAGCCAGCAAAATGCCTTCCAGAGCATCTACCCTGTTGTCTTTCATGCGATCCACCTCTCCCTTAACGCCATTTTGACTGTCAAAAGGATTTAGAACGCCGCCGTACCATATCAGCCGGCTGCGCTTGTGATAACATTTTCTGGTTCAGCCGAAATGGCGAAAAAATAACGAGATGACAGAACCTGTGCCTTTTTTGAACACAAAAACAAAACCCGAATAAATCATATCATGACCTAATGTTTTAATTTTAAAATAATGGAAAAATATTGAATATTTGATTTTCCTGACAGGCACATATACCTGTTAGATCTGCTCATACTATAGGATGAGTGTTAAGAAGGAACTCCGGACCTACATCCTCGCCCCTGCGATTTTCAATAAAAAGAATAAATATACAGTGTTCCAACAATCCTCCCTGCGGCACGAATTGTTCAGAATCATCTCTGCCATGATTATACCCAATACCATTTATATTTTCAAGTGAATTTATGAAAAAAGACGAAACTCTTTATTCAGGTTCTTGACTTCAAACGCTTTTGCAGATATGATATCTTTACCCATAATATAACGTATTATTGTAATAAGGATGTGATTACATGAAAATAGAAAAAGTAAACGACCACCAGATACGCTGTACTCTGACCAAGGCTGATCTGGCTGAACGCGAACTCAAGATCAGCGAGCTTGCCTACGGAACAGAAAAAGCAAAGAATCTTTTCCGTGACATGATGCAGCAGGCCGCCATCAAATTCGGTTTTGAAGCTGATGATATTCCGCTTATGATCGAAGCGATCCCGCTGAATGCGGACTGTATCGTTCTGATCATAACCAAGGTGGAAGATCCTGAAGAACTGGATACCCGTTTTGCCAAATTTGCCCCTTCCGAAGAAGATGCCGCTGAAGATATCGAACCAGAAGATTTTATGCCTGCAGATCAGGCTGGAACTGACAGTATTTTTGATCTTTTCCGCCAGATTCAGGAAAGCCGCAAGGCTGAGCTTGCCTCTGCTTCCAAAGCTGCATCCCAGCCAAGCTCCGGAACTTCTGCGTCTGCACAGGCAAAATCTTCCTCCCAGACATCCGCGGCAAAGTCTGAAAACGATGCCACTGCCCAGAATGCTGTCCGTGTATTTCATTTTGACACCCTGCATATCCTGATCAGACTTTCCCATGTGGTGCAGGGCTTCTACAACGGCAGCAATTCCCTTTACCAGATACCTTCTCTGGAAACCTTCTCCCTTGTACTCAGGGAAGAAAACAGTTCTCCCGAAGACTTTAACCGTATCTGCAACGTAGTTTCCGAATATGGCCGTCTGGAGCGCTCTGCGTCTGCCAGCGAGGCTTATTTCAAAGAACATGCACAGCTGATTTATGCAGACAATGCATTGCAGATGCTGAGTAAACTTTAATTTTAAAAATCCCTTCAAAAAAACCCCGGTGAATAATCACCGGGGTTTTCATCTTCAAAACATATCTGAATTAGATGGATTCGTGGAAAGTTCTGGAGATAACGTCTGCCTGCTGTTCAGGAGTCAGCTTAATGAAGTTTACAGCGTAGCCGGAAACACGGATGGTAAGCTGAGGATAGTTTTCAGGATGCTTCTGAGCGTCCAGAAGAGTTTCTTTGTTCAGAACGTTAACGTTCAGATGATGACCGCCTTTTACTGCATAGCCATCTAATAAGGATACCAGGTTATCAACCTGAGCCTGATTTGCTGCCATTGTTTTGGTCCTCCTTTTAGTCTGTCGCGGGTTCCTTGCGGAACCCGCTGTTATTGTTATTTGTAGTCGTCCAGTCCCTGATGAAGGGTAGGCACACTGCAGGCCAAAGGTGTTCTGGAGCAATCAGAACAGCCCATTGTCTGCACTTCCTTTGAAGTCTCACTGTCTTCACAGCTCACATTAATGTGACCTGTACCGTTTGCAATTCCTGCATCCAGCATCTTAATGAGATCTTCAATCATTTCTTTTTCATTCATAACAGTCTCCTGTTAATAATTCGAAACGATTAGTTGTTCAGATCGATTTCAAGATCGCCTGCGAAGATCTTATCTTCTTTACCAAGAGCGCCGGGGATGATGGTGAAGGTATTGGAGATACCGTCCTGTGCATCATTGAAAGGCAGCTTGGATACGGAAGACAGGGATGCGATAGCACCGTGAGTATCGCGGCCATGCATAGGGTTAGCACCGGGTGCGAAAGGCTGGCCTTTACGACGTCCGTCAGGAGTGCTGCCGGTAGCCTTACCATAAGTTACGTTGGAGGTAATGGTAAGGATGGAGGTAGTAGGCAGACCGTTTCTATAGGTGTGATGTCTTCTGATAGCGGTCATGAACTTGTGGATGATTTCCTGAGCGATAAAGTCAACGCGGTCGTCGTCGTTACCGTATTTAGGGAATTCACCAGTGGTCTTGAAGTCAACGATGATACCATCTTCGTCTCTTACAACTTCAACCTTCGCATACTTGATAGCGGACAGGGAGTCAGCAACGATGGACAGACCTGCGATACCGGTAGCGAAATATCTCTTAACGTCTCTGTCATGAAGAGCCATTTCGGATCTTTCATAGCAGTACTTGTCATGCATGTAGTGGATGATGTTCAGAGTGTTTACATAAACGTCAGCAAGCCATTCCATCATATCCATGAACTTGTCCATAACGTCATTGTATTCAAGAACTTCGCCAACAACAGGACGGTACTTAGGACCAACCTGCTTCTTGGTTACTTCGTCAACACCACCATTCAGAGCGTACAGTAAGCACTTAGCCAGGTTAGCACGTGCGCCGAAGAACTGCATTTCCTTACCGATAACCATGGAGGATACGCAGCAAGCGATGCCGTAGTCGTCGGCATGAACTGCTCTCATCAGGTCGTCGTTCTCGTACTGGATGGAAGAGGTCAGGATGGACATCTTAGCACAGTACTTCTTGAAGTTCTCAGGAAGTCTGGTGGACCAGAGAACGGTAAGGTTGGGTTCGGGAGAAGCGCCCAGGTTGGACAGGGTGTTCAGGTAACGGAAGCTCATCTTGGTAACCAGAGGACGGCCGTCAACGCCTACACCACCGATGGATTCGGTTACCCATACAGGGTCGCCTGCGAACAGGTTGTTGTATTCAGGAGTACGAGCGAACTTGATCAGACGCAGCTTCATGATGAAGTGGTCAACGAATTCCTGAATTTCAGCTTCGGTGTATTTGCCGGACTCAAGGTCTCTCTGTGCATATACATCAAGGAAAGTGGAAGTACGGCCAAGGGACATAGCAGCACCGTTCTGCTCTTTAACTGCGCAGAGGTAACCGAAGTAAGTCCACTGGATAGCTTCCTTAACGTCAGCAGCGGGCTTGGAGATATCGAAGCCGTAAGAAGCTGCCATAACTTTCATTTCTTTCAGAGCTTTGATCTGCTCGGAGATTTCTTCACGAAGACGGATAACGTCATCGGTCATAACCTTACCGGTAGAGTTCTTCTGATCTTCTTTGTCTTCGATCAGTCTGTCAATACCGTACAGAGCAACTCTTCTGTAGTCACCGATGATACGGCCACGGCCATAAGCATCCGGAAGACCGGTAATAACGTGGGAAGAACGGCAAGCTCTCATCTCTGCATTGTAAGCATCGAAGCAGCCAGCGTTGTGTGTTTTTCTGTGAATGCTGAAGAACTCGGAGATTTCGGGATCTACAGTGTAGCCGTTATCTGCACAAGCCTTTTCTGCCATACGGATACCGCCGTAAGGCTGCAGGGAACGCTTAAAGGGCTTATCAGTCTGGAAACCAACGATGGTTTCTTTGGACTTGTCAAGGTAACCGGGAGCATGGGAAGTGATGGTGGAGATCACTTTGGTGTCCATGTCCAGAACGCCGCCTGCTTCACGTTCCTGTTTCTGTAAATCAAGTACCTGATTCCATAAATCTGTTGTGTTCTGAGTGGGGCCTGCCAGGAACTCGTCGTCACCGTAGTAAGGGGTGTAGTTTCTCTGGATGAAATCACGAACGTTAACTTCGCGATCCCACTTGCCGCCAACAAAACCAGTCCATTCTGTTCTCATTTTGAAAAGCCTCCTGTGTTTTGAATAAATATAGGTTAATAGTTGATACAGCAGCAAAAGCTGCTGTGAATGGGTACATATTACTGCTCCAATCCTGTGCTTTTATTATATGTTACAAGCCTTTCAAGGTCAAGCCGATACGTGTACTTTTTTCCATACAAGCTGCCCTGTTTTACTGTTTTTTTGTGGATTCTGCCATATGTTTCCGATCCATTTCCATATGCCGAATCTCACATGCCTGCTCTCAAAAGCACCACACTGTTGGGCCGCATCTCAATCTGATCTTTGCTGTTTACACTGCCGTTTTCTTCCATATTATGGTCTTTGTCCAGAAGAATCACTTCATAGCAATCCGCTCCGCCGGATACATGCAGTTTAACCGTTTTATTGTTCTTTTCCCGATCATCATCGGTATAATAACAGATCATGACCGCACTGCTTCCATCCTCACTGCAGGCAGCCGCCGCATACAGCTGTTCTCCCTCAATCTCACACACTGCAGACTGTCCCATTTTGTAAAGTTCATTGAACATGCAGATTCCATAATATCCTTTCAGGGGACGCAGGGTATAAAAATCAAACAGACCGTTGAAACAGATATCAATGCGGGCATCATAATACATCAGCATATCCATGGTGCTCTGCTGGCAGGCCAGCATACATGCCGCATTCAGCGCTGCACCTTTCATGGAAATGATCTGTTCTATGCTGTACACAAAAAGCGTATCCCAGTTTTTTACATAATTCCATTCATTGCAGATACTCTCCGCATCTGCATATCCGTATTTTTCCAAAAGTATGTGAACCTGATTTTCTCTGGCGATCATCTCCTTGGGATCAGTCAGATAACAGTGCCAGGAAAAAAAGTCAATGGGGACCTCAGCCTTCGACATGGCAGCAAAAAACCGTTCTGTCCATTCCATATCATAAGCAACAGCAGGGCCGCCGATCTTTAAATGCGGAAATCTTTTCTTTAAATGACACGCCGTCAGACGGTACAGTTCAAAAAATTCCGCCTCCGTGCCGCCCCAGGTTCTCTTATTCAGACTGTCATCGGGATCCAGATCCGGCTCATTCCAGATTTCCCAGTATGCAATATCCCACCAAAATCCGTCAGCCCACCCTTCCGTGTAGTGCATAATAATATGTTCGCAGATTTCTGCCCATTTCTGAAAATCTGCAGGCGGAAGTGTGCCGTATTTTTTTGCCCAATGCTCGATCTTGCTTCCCAGCCGGTAAAAAACTTTGGTATTGCCTTCCTGTATTGTCCGGCAGTAGCCGTCTGTCAGCAGAAAGTCATAAGAGGCCGGATCATTTACATCCGCATTAAAATCCGGGAAAATACTGTGTATATCCACGGTATGCTCACCGCCGTAAGCAGCACAAAAAGAGGCGTCATGGTTTCTTGCATAGGGAATCCCTGCTTTGATCCAGGTATCCATGTTTCCTCTGGTCTGATCACTTCCTGCCTTTTGAGGGCCGTTATTGACAGCATGCATGGGTTTGATCTTTCCAACGATCCGATTAAAATCAACAGTAACAGCAGACATGATATCCCTCCCCTGAACCTATAAAAAAATGTACATATAAAACGAAAAAACGACGCAACTGTGTTACGCCGTTTTCCGAAAACCAAAATGCTTATACTGCATTCAGCTTGCTCATCAGATCATCTACGTTGATGCCATGAACCATAGCAGCCTCTTCCAGGGTCTCAGCCTGTGCGGAAGGGCATCCAAGACAATGCATACCGATCTCTAACAGAACAGGTGCAATATTCATATCAAGACGTAATGCTTCGCCGATTGTCATATCCTTGGTAAACTTAGCCATCACAAATTCCTCCTTTTGAAACGATTGCTGTGCATTATTCAGTATAATACATTCCCCTGAATCTGGCAACCTATTCCTGACAAGAAGGATTGCATTTTTTCTCCGGAAATAGTATACTGGATTTTGTAAAAATCAATCTTAATTTAAAAAGGAAATCATCATGCAAGGCAGAATACACTCACTTGAAAGTTTTGGAACTGTAGACGGCCCCGGCGTACGCTACGTTGTTTTTGTACAGGGATGTCCCATGCGCTGTGCGTATTGCCACAACCCTGACACCTGGCCCATGCAGGGCGGTCTCCTGATGGAACCCGCCAAGATCTTTGAACAGTACAAGCGCAATGAAAGCTTCTACAAAACAGGCGGCATCACCGTAACCGGCGGCGAACCTCTGATGCAGGTTGAATTTGTCACTGAGCTTTTTACCATCGCCAAAGAAAACAATGTCCACACCTGTCTGGATACTTCCGGTATTGCTTTTCACCCCAAGCGCAGCGCCGACTGGTTTGAAAAGCTGGATAAGCTCCTTGCCGTGACCGATCTTGTCATGCTGGACATCAAGCATATCGATCCCGAGAAGCACAAACAGCTGACCCGCCAGTCCATTGAAGGTATTCTGGCATTTCTGGAATATCTGAACGAAAAAAAGGTTGACACATGGGTGCGTCATGTTGTGGTTCCCACCCTGACAGATGATCCGGACGACCTTTACAGACTGGGCTATTTTATCGGCCAGTTTACCAACTTAAAAGCACTGGATATCCTGCCCTACCATACCATGGGCAAACCCAAGTATGAGCAGCTTGGCATGGACTATATTTTGAAGGATATCCCCGCAATGCCCCAGGACAAGGCTATCGAATTAAAGAAAATCGTTCTCGACGGCATGCGTACCCGCAGAAAGGAAATGGGACTGCTCAAATAACTCTTGTGTAATCATGAATTTTATATTAAAATACATGTTAACCCAATTTTCATTAAGGAGGAAATCATAATGGCATACGTTATTAAAGATGCTTGCATCTGCTGCGGTACTTGTGAAGGTGCTTGCCCCGTTGGCGCTATCAGCATGGGCGATGGCAAATTCGAAATCGATCCCGCTAAGTGCATCGACTGCGGTTCCTGCGCAGGCGCTTGCCCTGTAGGCGCTATCGAAGAAGGCTGAGTCACACGGGTTTCCCGCTAACTCATCAGTCAAACCGGCAATTACATTTGACCAAAGAAAAAAGCATTCATTTGATGAATGCTTTTTTTGTTTGATCTTATTTGGTTATTTCTGCAGATTTGCAAATTTGGTGTAATCAGGCAGCCATACCAGTTCAATGGTACCGATCGGACCGTTTCTCTGTTTTGCAATGATAACTTCTGCAATTCCCTTTTTCTCCGTATCATGATTATAGTAATCATCACGGTATAAAAACATAACCACGTCCGCGTCCTGCTCGATCGCACCGGATTCACGCAGGTCAGAAAGCATGGGTCTGTGATCAGGTCTTTGTTCCACCGCACGGGACAGCTGTGACAGTGCAATGACAGGTACCTGCAGTTCTCTGGCAAGAGCTTTTAAGGAACGGGAAATATCTGAAATTTCCTGCTGTCTGGAATCGGATGCCCTGCTGCCGCTGCCGCTCATCAGCTGCAGGTAGTCGATGATGATCAGCTTCAGATCATGTTCCAGCTTATATTTACGGCATTTGGAACGCAGCTCCGCGATGGAAATACCGGGCGTATCATCGATAATCAGATTGGAACGGCCGATAACACCTGCACTTTCGATCAGGCTTTCCCACTCAGCGTCAGTCAGATTACCTGTACGCAGATGCTGGGAATCCACTTTGGATTCCAGGGAAAACAGACGGTTTACGAACTGTTCCTTACTCATTTCCAGACTGAACATCGCCACGGTCATATTGTTTTTAAATGCCACATTCTGTGCAATATTCAAAACAAACGCCGTTTTACCCATGGAAGGACGCGCCGCGATCAGGATCAGGTCCGAAGGCTGAAGGCCTGCTGTTTTGTAATCCAGATCAATAAAGCCGGTCGGGATTCCCGTTACGTTGCCCTTGCTGCGGGAAGCTTTTTCAATCTTTTCCATGGCGTTCATAACAACCTGACGGATCGGCACAAAATCACCGGTATTACGGCGCTGCACCAGATTGAATATCTTTTTTTCCGTCGTCTCCAAAATAGTTTCCATGCTGTCCTTGCCGGCATAGCAGGAGTTGGCGATCTCTTCATTCAGCCGGATCAGCTTACGCAAAGTTGCCTTTTCTGCCACGATATTGGCATAATACTTTACATTTGCCGAGGTCGGCACCGCCGTGATCAGATCTCTGATAAACTCAAGGCTTGAGATTTCCGGCGGAACATCTTTTTCTTTCAGCTTATCCTGCAGCGTTACCAGATCCACCGGTCTTGCGGCATCATTGAGCTCTACCATGGATTCAAACAGCACACCGTACTGTTTGTTATAAAAATCCTCGCCGCTGATAAGTTCGGACGCCACCACAATGGCCTCTCTGTCCATGATCATGGAGCCGATGACGGACTGTTCCGCTTCAATACTATGAGGGAGTACCCTTTTTAAAACTGATTCATCTGCTGCCATCTGTGCTGCACTTCCTTTTATTAAAAATCAATGTCTGTTTTACGCTTCCTGTACTTTTACGCGCAGAGTGCCGGTCACCTGCTGATGCAGCTTAACGGGTACTTCATGCACACCGAAGGTTCTGATCGGATCTGCCAGCTGAATTTTTTTCTTATCGATCTCCACACCGCACTGGTCCTTGTATGCCGCTGCGATTTCCTTGCTGGATACGGAACCGAATACCTTGCCGCCTTCGCCGCCTTTGATCTTTACGATGACAGACTTGCTCTCCAGATCCTTAGCCAGTGCCTGTGCAGCTTCCAGCTGTTCTTTTGCCACCTTTTCCTTGTTGGCATTCTGAAGCTTCAAATCGTTCATGGAGGAATTGCTTACTTCCACGCCCAGTTTCTTTTTTAAGATAAAGTTCTTGCCGTAGCCGTCGCTGACTTCCACGATCTGTCCTTTTTTACCAAGTGCCTTTACATCTTCCAATAAAATTACTTTCATGATATTTCACCTTCCTCAATCATTTTGTCCAATGTTTTCTTCAGCTGGTCAATCGCATCCTGCAGTGTGGTATTTTCCATCTGACAGCCTGCAATATTCAGATGACCGCCGCCGCCCATACGCTCCATGATAACCTGTACATTCACTTCATCGATGGAACGGGCAGAAATATAGATTTTTCCCATAAAATCCGTCATAACAAAGCTTGCCTTCACGCCGCGGATATCCAGCAGTTCGTTGGCTGCCTGTGCCGCCACGACTGTGGGGCTTGCGATCTCATGACTGGTGCACACAGAGATCGCATAGGCATTGCGGTAAATCTCTGCCTGTCTGACTGCATCTGCCTTTGCCCGGTATTCAGCAGCATCTTCGCGGAACAGCTTGCGCACGCGGGTCACATCCGCGCCGTTGCGGCGCAAAAATGCAGCCGCTTCAAAAGTACGCACACCGGTGGTAGCCACAAAATTATTGGTATCCACCACCATGCCGGCATACATGGCATCTGCCTCTTCCGTCTTCATGCGCATGTTGTCACTGACATACTGCATGATCTCCGAAACCATCTCGCAGGCGGAAGATGCATAGGTTTCCACATAGGAAAGCACCGCATTTTCAACAATATCCGCGCCTGCCCTGTGATGATCCAGAACCACAATGGATTTGCAGATTTTTAAAAGCTCAGGGCATTCTGTGATCACGGGTTTGTTTACATCGACCACCACCAGTACCGTATTGGGATCCGCAATTTCCAGTGCCTGCGCACTTGTTAAGAACATATCGTTTTCATATTCCGGATTATTCTTAAACAGGTCCACGATGGGCTGCAGGGATGTGTTGACGTCATTTAAAACAATCTGCGCTTTGCGCTCCAGTGTACGGGCGATACGGTAAATACCGATCGCTGCACCAAAGCTGTCCATATCTGCACGGGAATGTCCCATGATCAGCACATGATCCTTACTTGTGATAATCTCACGCAGCGCATGCGCCTTTACTCTGGCTTTTACTCTGGTATTTTTTTCCACCTGCTGACTCTTGCCTCCATAATAAGTCAGCCGGTCCGGAGATTTTACCACTGCCTGATCGCCGCCGCGTCCTAAGGCCAGATCGATGGCAGTCCGCGCAAATTCAATATTCTGTGCATAAACCAGTCCGCCAAGACCCACACCGATACTGATGGTTACCGCCATTTCGTTGCCGATATTAACGGTCTTGACATCTTCAAGCAGTTCAAAACGCTGCTCCTGCATCTGCATGACCGCTCTCTTTTTTAAGATCACAAGATACTTATCCTTTTCAATCTTCTGACAGATACCGTCAAATGCAGAAACATATTTATTTACTTTCCGGTCAATGAGTGCGGTCAGCAGACTGCGGCGCACCTCTTCTACGCTGACCAAGGCTTCCTCATAGTTATCCAGATAGATCAGACCAACTGCCAGGGACTGTGCATCATTTTCGCGCAGTGCGATCTTGAGCGCGGTCTCATCATACAGATACAGCGCATAAAGGCAGCCGTCATAATTGCCTTCCTCCATGATATCGCTGTCTTCCACGATTCCCTGCAGGGAGACTCTGGTAATATGTGCCATGTAATCGCGTTCTTCAAAGGAAATCTCCACCTGCGCTTCCTGATCTCCCACAGGCAGCCTGTCCTTGTTGATCGCCGGAAAGACATAGGTTATGGACTTTTTGAAGCCCTTTTCACAGTGGATCGCATTCTGAAAGGCGGTGTTGTACCAGATGATACGCGCATCCTCATCCAACAGCGCATACGGCACGATCATATCCCGCAGCAGCGTCTTCTGAATCTGTCCGTACTGTGTGGCAAAGCTCACCAACTCATTGATAATGACCGGTCTGTTATAAAACATCAAAAGAAGGACCAGTAAAAAATACAGCAGCAAAAATCCGCTCAGTAAAAGTCCTGCCCGGACATCCAGAAAATAAATCCCGATATCCACCAGCAAAAGCAGCACGCCAAGATACAGCGATGTCTGCGTATAAATTTTCAAACGACCTTTTAATTTGACTCTTTTATTCTTTTTCATAATTGTTACCGAAATCTGGCTTTCTACTTTGTGTCAACAGGTGTTTCCATTGCTATAAAGAACAGTATATCATTCTTTATCAGGACTTGCCAATCCTTTTTTTATTCCATTCAGCCGTTTCATCACATCATTGGCACCTTTTCCAAAGTATTCCTGCAGTGTTACATATTCTGCATAAAGCCTGTCATAGACGGCTGACTGGTCGGGATCCGGTCTGTATACAGTATCAGAAACCGCGCCCAGTCCGGCTGCCGCTTCCGACGCATTTCCATATCCGGTCTGAGCGGCTAACGCATCATTTTGCATTGCCGCTGCCGCAGCGCCTAAAATTGCCGCTCCCCTGGCACTGGCATTGGGACTTGCCGCAAGCCGGATTTCCTTTTTGCAGATATCCGCATATACCTGAACCAGCATTTCGTTTTTCATCGGAATGCCGCCGCCCATAACAACAGATTCCACCAAAACACCTGCCTGCTCAAAGGCTTCTATGATCATCCGGGTTCCGTATGCTGTCGCTTCGATCAGCGCAAGGTAAATTTCCTCCGGTTTTGTGTTCAGATTCAAGCCCAGGATCATCCCGTTTAAATCAAAATCCATCAGCGGCGAGCGCACGCCGTTGAACCAGTCCAGCGCCAGCAGTCCGCTCTGCCCAGCCCGGTATCCTTCCAGTTTTCTGACAAGGAGCTGATGAACGGTAATTCCCTGTGCAGCTGCCTCCTCTTCATAAGCCGCCGGAACACAGTTTTTGACAAACCACGCAAAATGGTCTCCCACACAGCACTGCCCCGCTTCATAGCCAAAAAAACCGGGCAAAATACCGTCTTTTACCACACCGGCCACCCCGGGGATTCCTTTCTCCGAGTCAGACAAAAGCATGTGGCAGGAAGAAGTGCCTGCAATGATCATCATCGTGCCGGGTTTGGAAACACCGCTTCCGATCACCGCCGCATGTGCGTCAATGATAGCGGTCCCCACCGGAATTTGGGGTAAAAGTCCCAGTTTTTCTGCCATATTTTCTGTCAGGTATCCTGCGTTTTCACCGATTCCGCGGATCAGAGCCGTATCTGCTGCCAGCTTTGTTTCTGTTATATCTTCCAGTCCCGGATCTGCCGCCTCAAAAAACTGCTCCGAAGGATATCCTGCTTCATGATGATAAAAAGCCTTGTAGCCTGCACCGCAGGCAGAACGGCTTTCCTGCCCGGTCAGCTGCCATACGATCCAGTCCATCACTTCCAGATAACGGTCTGCGGCCTGATAAACCTCGGGCGCATGGCGAAGTGTCTCCAGAATTTTGGGAATCATCCATTCGCTGGAAACCTTGCCGCCATAGAGAGAAAGCCAGCTTTCACCGCGTTCTTTGGCAAGTTTTTCCAGTTCTTTTGCCTCTGTCTCTGCGCCGTGATGCTTCCAGAGCTTTACATAAGCATGAGGATTGGCGGCAAATTCCTCCAGACTACACAGCGGCATGCCGTCCTTGCGAACCGGAAGCACCGTGGACGAAGTCACATCCACCCCGATCCCCAACACCTCTGCAGGATCACACTTTGCTGTTTCCATGACTTTGCGGATCGCTTTTTCCATGCACTCCATATAATCTGCCGGATCCTGCAGTGCCCAGCCTGCCGGCAGCTTTTCTCCGGTAACGGGATGATGCTCCATGACTCCGTGCGGGTATTCAAACACCGCAGAAGCAGTCTCTTCTCCGCTTTCTATATTTAAAAGAAGGGCTCTTGCCGATAATGTTCCAAAGTCAAGACCTATCGCATATTTTCCCATAAACTCCATCCGACCTTCCCTGTTTTTTTATTATATTTATGGTAACATTGACGGAAATTGCTGTCAATTTTTCTCCACGTTAATCTGTTAAAAACGCTTGTACTTATACCCGCTGCTATTTATACTTAAAACCAAAGCAGATATCGGCACCATCTCACTGCAAAATCCCCAAAAAGGAGAAAAATGTATGGAACAACAGATTGTAATGGGCGTACTCAGTAAGCTCCAGTCCAAAATGATTTCCGGTCAGACCGATATCACCGGTCTTACTTATCGAAAAGCCAACTACACCAAACCCCGAACCTACGAATTTCTTATGGATGACTATCAGCCGCTGACCAGAAACGAGCTGTTCAATGGCTGCAACACCGTTTTTGTGAAAGGAACCATCACCTTCCCGTCTGAGATCCGCTGCGACGAGGATTTTGAAGATTTTATGTTCCTTCGTTTTCACAATCTGGGCGGTACTGTTTTTATCGACGGTGAGCCCTACAACGGCATCGATGAAAACCGCGACCGCATTCCGCTGCGCAAAGAATGGGCCGGTCAGACCAAGGAGCTTCTCATTGAAGGCTACTGCCTGCGCCTGACCTATGATTTAAACGATGCGCCTCCCACCTGTATGGCATACGCTTACTTTGCCCGCGTGGACAAAAAAACGGAGCAGTTTGCCTATGACATCAAGCTTGCCAACGAATGGTTTGTCTATGACTGCGCAAATCCGCAGGAGGACAACCTGTTTATCCGCAAAAAAGTGACAGCTGCCTTTGAAGCATCCATCCGCCAGCTCGATCTTTCCCTGACCGGCGATACCTTCCGCAATGCCGTGATCGAAGCCAACACCATTTTCCGCGAAAAACTGGCTGCCATCGACGACGGCGATACCCGCGCCCATATCAATCTGGTGGCTTCCACCCATATCGACACCGCATGGCTGTGGCAGTTGAAAGACACCATCCGCAAAACCGGCCATTCCTATTCCAATATGCTGCGCCTTTTGGACAGCTATCCGGAATTTAAGTTCTCCCACAGCCAGGTTAAGCTGCTGGAATTTACCAAAGAATATTATCCTGCCCTTTATGAGCAGATCAAAGAAATGGCCAAAGCCGGCCGCTGGGAAAATGTAGGCCCCATGTGGGTGGAATCCGACTGCAACGTGGTTTCCGGCGAATCCCTGACCCGTCAGATCCTTTACGGCGTGGATTTTCTGGAAAAAGAATTCGGCTCCCGCCCCAGAATGGCATGGTTGCCCGACACCTTCGGTTTCCAGGCAAACCTGCCCCAGATTTTCAAAAAGAGCGGCACCGACTATTTCTACAGCTACAAACTGCACTGGCAGACCGAAGAAACCTTCCCTTACGGCGATTTTGTATGGAAGGGCATTGACGGCAGCGAGATCGTCTGCTCCGTCATCAACAACCTCCTTGGCGGCTACAACGGTTATCCCCGTCCCGACCAGCTGCGCACAACCCAGAATACCTTCGAGCAGAAGGGCGAAGTGGATGAGATCATCTTCCCTTACGGCTTCGGTGACGGCGGCGGCGGCCCTACCCGCGAAATGATCGAATACGCAAAGCGTCTGGAAGACTTCCCCGGTATGCCCAAATGCGATATCACCACAGCACAGGAATTTTTCGACCGTCTGGAAACCATGCGCGACCAGCTGCCTTTATGGTACGGTGAGCTCTACATCCAGACCCACCGCGGCACCCTGACCACTGAATCCTATGTCAAAAAGGCAAACCGCCGTTTTGAAATGCTTTATCAGTCCCTTGAAAAACTGGCTGTCATGGCACAGGCCTGCGGCGCTTCCCCCGACTGGGCACTTCTGGAAAAAGGCTGGAAAGACGCCCTTACCCTGCAGTTCCACGACATTTTACCCGGTTCCTCCATCGATCCGGTTTATGAAGACTGCCGCGAAATCTATGATGAAGTATTTGCCATCGCCGACAAATTCCTGGCAAGCCTTGGCATCGACAAACAGATCCGTCCCGCTGACGGTATCCGCGTACTCAACACCTTAAGCTGGGACAGAGATGTGCTGGTGAATGCGACCTTTGAGGAAGAAGAATTTGCGGCGGCTATCGGCAGCGCGGCCTGCGTCACTGTGACTGCTCCCGACGGCAGCACAGTTCCTGCCAGCATCACTTCTGCTGACGGCAAAGTGACTCTGACATTCCTTGCAAAGAATGTACCTGCTCTCTCCTGTGCAGATTACACCGTGTCCGCCGCTGACAGCTGCGGCGATGCAGATAACTTAAGCTGCGGCAGAACCATGTCTGTGACGCAGACTCCCGACGGTTTCACCGTAGAGAATGCGCACTACAAAGCAGAAATCGACAATGCCGGCCGCTTTACCAGCCTGTATGACAAGAACGCCTGCAGAAAGGTACTTTCCGCCCCCGGCAACAACATCCGTTTCTTCCTGGATGGCCCCAGCATGGAAGATGCATGGAACATCTACGCTAACTATAAAAAGCGTGAAGTTTCCGTCTTTACAAACGATGAAATCACCCTTGCAGAAAGCAGTGATCTGCGCACTGTTCTGCGCGTAACCCGCAGCGGCGAAAAGACCACCCTGACACAGGACATCATTTTCTATCAGGATATGGACCGCATCGATTTTAAGACCCGCGTAGACTGGCAGGAAGAAAACAAGGTAATGAGAGTATACTTCCCCACCACCATGAATGCGCCTCATTTCACCTCCGAAGTTGGTTTTGGCGCATACACCCGCCCCACCGTCGGCAACACCAAACTGGACAAGGCCAAATTTGAAGTGGCAGCACACCGTTTCATCGATATTTCCGAAAACGATTACGGCGTAGCCCTGTTAAATGACAGTAAATATGCCCATGATGTACAGTACAACAACATCGGCATCACCCTGCTTCGCTCCACCGGCTTCCCCGCAAATTACCCCGACAAGGGCATTCAGGAATTCACCTACTCCCTGCTGCCTCACAGCGGCACCTGGAATCAGGCAGGCATCGCCCGTGCCGGTATCGCACTGAACGCAGATATTCATACTGTTAATGCAGTTGGTGTTCCTGTCTGTGCTGCTTCCGGCTGCACTGTATCCGGCACAGCTACATCCTGCAGCACTGCTCTGGCAAACAGTCTCTTTACCTGCTCCAATGCAAACCTTGTGATCGACACCATCAAGCCTGCTTTAGACGGCAGCGGCATCGTAGTCCGTCTCTACGAAGCAAACGGCACCAGCGGAAGCGCTTCTCTTACCGCATCCCGCCCGATTGTCTCTGCTTACGAAAGCAATCTTGTGGAGAAAAAGATCGCTGACGCAGATGTATGCGGCAATGTGATCAATTTCAGTTTCACACCTTATGAAGTGAAAACCTTTATTGTACAGCTCGGATAAAAGTGTACATAATGCAAGGGGTTCAGGATACCGGCCGGTATCCTGAACCCCTCTTTTTTCCCTGCTTATGCGCTGCGCATCATTCCGCCGCAAACCTGTCATAATACTCACAGGCCTTTTCTTCCGGCAGCTGGAAGAATTTCTGCAGCTTAACAATAATATTCTCTTTGGCAATACCAAGGGAAAGCTTGTCCTGTATCAAAGCCCGGATTCCATCCTGCCAACCGGCCTGCCGGCCAGCTTCTTTACCTTCGCTAAATCCAACCTCTTTGCCATCATTAAATACTGTCTGTTGTCTTCCCGATAACCATATCACAGATATAGCAAAATGCAACGCGCAAAATAACAAAAACTTTTCCCAAAACCGCGCCGGCATCAAGCCGGCGCGATATTCATCAAACTTCTTCCATAAAATACATGCGCGCTTCAAAATCCTGATACAGTCTTGTCTGCGCACCGTATCCGGTACCGGCAAAGCCCTGTGCCAGCGCAATACCGGCTTCATTTAAAAACTCACCGGTCAGTTCATAGTCTTCCGTTTCGCCGTCCATTTTCACAAACATGGCCACAGCGTTGTGCAGCAGGGAATCCTTTTTAATGTGCACAGGCGCGATCATGTTGACCAGATCACCAAAACGGCGGATGTCAAATTTCATCGGTCTTCCGGTGACATGATAGATTTTTTCCTCTGCAAGCCCTCTGGTGCGCAGTGTCATCTGGCTTGTGTGCGGCCGGACCGTTTCCTGTACCAGAACCGCAGCAGCGGTCTTTTTATCTTCCGAAACAATATTCCACTCTGCCAGATTATAGTTATCCTGTCTGTTGATCCCCATAAAAGCACCGGCAAATCCGCTGGCACTGCTGATACCTCCGGTCGTCCTGCTGCCAGTCAGTTTGCCGCCGATGCGGTAGAGTTGTCCGTACTGCAAAGTACGTCGCCACTTTTTATATACTTCAATCTGCAGCTTGATCGCCTGCAGTTCTTCTTTTTTCATCTCTGCAAGATTGCACTCATAGCCCAGCACACCCACGCTTGCTACCGCAAACCTTGTTTCCAGCGGGGTATTGCGCAAAGTCTGATGATTGGGACAGGAAGAAACATGCGCGCCCCATACCGACTGCGGATAACCATAGCTTAATCCGTTCTGGATATAGCAGCGGGCAATGGCATCGGAATCATCACTTGCCCAGATCTGCGGCATAAAACACAGCATTCCCAGATCAAACCGGTTGCCGCCGGATGCACAGCTTTCAAACAGAATGTGCGGGAAACGCGCTGTCAACTTGGTCAGCACCCGGTAAAGTCCCATGACATAACGATGCAGAAACTCTCCCTGCTGCGCGGCAGGAAGGGACTGTGAATAAATATCCGAAAAATTCCGGTTCATATCCCATTTCACATAACTGATCTTTCCGGCTGAAAACACCTTGCTCATAGCGTCGATCAGATAATCCTGTACATCTGCACGGGTCAGATCCAGAAGCATCTGATGGCGTCCTTCCCCATGATTTCTGCCCGGTATCCGCACCGCCCAGTCAGGATGCGCCCGATACAAGTCAGA
Source organism: Lachnospiraceae bacterium (assembly GCA_017500935.1). Classification (GTDB taxonomy): domain Bacteria; phylum Bacillota; class Clostridia; order Lachnospirales; family Lachnospiraceae; genus Gallintestinimicrobium. The sequence goes on along the minus strand of JAFVXW010000016.1, from coordinate 127,169 downwards.
ATCCTCGTTGACCATTTCCGGTTCCACCCAGATACCAAACAGCATACCCATAGCCTCAATCTTTTTGGAAAATCCGTCGATACCGCCGGGCAGCTTTTTGGTGTTTACTTCCCAGTCACCCAAAGAACGCAGATCATCATTGCGCTGCCCAAACCAGCCGTCATCCATGACAAACAGCTCAATGCCAGCCTCTTTTCCGGCCTTTGCCAGCTTCAAAAGCGCCCGTTCTGTAAAATTAAAATAAGAAGCCTCCCAGGAATTCAGAAGCACGGGACGTTCCTTTTTCTTCCATTCCCCGCGTACCACATGCTCGCGCACAAAACGGTGCATATGCAGGGAAATACCGCTGTAACCACAGTCAGAAAAGGTCAGCACAGCCTCCGGCGTTTCAAAACTTTCGCCCGCCTGCAGTGTCCATGCAAACTGCTCCGGACTGATTCCCGCCAGAAATCTGGTCTGATACTGACTGTTTACTTCTGCAAGCTCCATATGAGTACCGGAGTAGATCAGGTTGCAGGCATACCCCTGTCCCGCTTGCTCCGAGCTTCCCGGTTCAAACAGCATCACAAAGGGATTTGCGTGATTGGACGAAAAGCCGGTGCGGCTGGTGTTTACCACGCGTCCTGCTTCCACAGGCATATCCGTGCGGTTCATTTCCCTTGCCCAGTCTCCGTGAAAAGATGTCATCACATAGCCTGTGCCGTTCATATCCAGCTGCGCACTCATCAGACGGTTGATCTTGACCGGCTCTGTACCGTTATTTTTCAGCACACAGCTTCTGGTGATCACATCGCATTCCGGGAAAACAGTATAATACAGCTCCAGCGTTACCGGCTGATATTTTTCTTTGAGTACCAGCCGCAGGGTCTGTACCTTACTGCCTTCCTCTGCATACGCTCCCGGAAGTGCCGCAGGCATCGGTTTTCCATCCAGAATCTCATAAGAATCAAAAACCATATCCACACTGCTGCTGCCGTCCGCCCACACAAGCTCCATAAAAGGTGCACGCAGATCGCCGGTTCCGGCCGCAGAAACCTCCAGATTGATATCATTCATGCAGATATTGGCGTGTTCTTTATCATATGCGATGGCACAGCCGTTTAAATTCGCATGCTTGGGTGTCAGTGCCCGCACCGCATTTTCAAGCATCTTTTTTTGCCGCACGCAGCTTACACCCGGCTTCTGCTTGTGAAAATTCAATTTTTTCCCGTAATATAAATGCTCCGGATGTCCTGTTTCCATGATCCGGAAAATATAGTCGGTATTTTCTGTTGATAAAATAAAAGTATTTTCCTGTACTGATATCATATTTTTTTCCCATTTTTCACGCAGAAGGTCTGCTGTCACCCGTTCTGTGATCGATCTCAATTCCCGGCTGTACATTAAAACAGTATACGCAAAAGCAAATCCCTTGGCCGTCATCTTCCACGGAATACGCTTCCAGCAAAACGCCGCTTGCCACCAGATTTTCCCCCCCCAAAAACCGGTGTCGCACGGTACAGCACATGATTGCCGGTCCGGTCCAGATAGCGGGCTGTCTTTTCCTCAAAAGGCAGCATCCCTTCCATATTCATATAGCGCGTGCCGGTGATCAGATTCTGCACATTGTCATTTTCCCCGGCAAGACACCAGGCGATCAGATGGCAGCGATTATACAGATAGCGGTCCTCGATCAAATCCGAATATTTCACAGTCTGCCAGCCGGTCGGTCTGATCTGCCCGATCTTACCGCGCTCTCCTGTGGGCATCAGTTCCTGCGACAGACAGGCAAAAGCTGTCTGACAGCGCCCCAGACTGTCCAGTTCACTGTAGCTTTCAAAGCTTTCGGTCGTCATTTCTTCCTTTGTAAAAAAAGGCTGATTTCCATTGATCTCCACATAAGGCTGTCCGCTGTAGCTTGGCAGCTGGCTGCCGTCTCCCAAAAACTGCTCTCTGTATTCTGAAAAAATCCCCTCGGAAAGCTTTGTCTCTTCTTTTTCACGCCCAGGCAGCCCAATCTCTCCCGACCGCACTGCCGTCAGACATCCTGCCAGTAAAAGCACAATCCAGAACAGACTGCGTCCCCTGTACTTTTTCTTCTTATGATATTTCGTAAAACTCACACTTTCTTTCTAAAAAACTCCATTGCACCTGCCGGATGCATTGCACCTGCTGGATGCATTACACTGTTCAGCTCAATTTCCTCACCATCAAGCTTAAGCACTGCTTTTACGCCTTCCGGCACATGCACGCAGATTTTCTCTTCATCGTATTCCACCGAAATCACACCGGAAGCTGTGGTGATGTGTCCTTTTGCCCGTTTTACCTGTTCCATGCACATAGGCTCAATGATCACCTTTTCAAAGCGTACGGAATCAGGGGTCTGGCGAATGCCCAGTACATATTCAAACAAACAGCGGCAGACCGCGCCAAACATGGGATGACACTGGGAACGATGGCCTGTCCAGTATTCAGGTATCGTGGTTGCTCCCATTTTCATCCGGTCATAAAAAGTATATTCTTTTTCAGAGGTCAGAAGCCGAATCGCCAGATCTGCCCTGCCATTGTCAAACAGATATCCGGTCAGAATATCCGTAGCAAAAATACCGGTATCATACTGTCCGAATTCCTCATAAAACCGTACCGTATTTACAAGCGTACGCGCATCTCCCAGTCCCAGATCCAGTGCAAACACATTGCTTCCCTGCTCGTTGTTGGCAAAATTGCCCGTTTCCGGGTCAAAATATACTTCCACAAGAGCCTTATTTTTACGGGCGATCCGCTTTTTCAGCAGTTCATCATTTTCATGGATTCCCAGAATCCGTCCGATCTCCAGAACCCTTTCCATGGATTTGATATAAAAATAGGTATTTACCAACGGCTCCGGCAGCACCATAGCTTTCAGCACATTAAAGCCCATGGCAAGCGCACACCAGTCCCCCAGACACCACGCATCCGGAAAATCGGAGGTCACCAGCTCATTTTCACTGTGTGCTTCCAGTGACTCAAACCAGAACAGCATCTGCGGATACAGTTCCCGCAGAATTTCTGTGTCGCCGTAATGCTTATAATACATATACGGCACCACCACGATGGCGCATCCCCAGCCGCCCGGACCGCCGCCGGAGGGCATAAAGGGTGCGGTATACTGCACATGTCCGGTTTTTTTATCCTGACAGTCTGCAATATCATAAATCCATTTTTTATAAAATTTCTGCGCATCCAGCTGCAGCATGGCCGTATGACAGGTAAGCTGACCGTCGCCGGTATAGCCGCGGCGCTCGATATGCGGACAATCAGAGGGAATACCGCAGTGCATATTGTTTAACTGTGTACGGATATAGGCATCCCGCAGCCAGTTTAATACCGGACTGCTGCTTTCAAAGGAAGAATTCACCGCAATATCACTGTGGATCACCGCGCATTCTCCCACCTGCGCATCACCGGTCACTTCAAAGTACCTGAAACACAGCCAGGTAAAATGACAGTGCAAAGCACGTTCTTTTCCATCCGTGATAAAATCCGTGTGCTGGTTAAAAATCTTCTCCTCATCCAGCCTGCCGTTTTCATCCAGTGACTCTCCATAACGAACCTTAATCTCGCTGCCAGCCTCTGCCTTTGTATAAAAAATCTGATAACCGGTGATCATTTCCCCCAGATCATAAAGACGGACACCGTCTTTTTCTGATAAAAGCACAGGAGTAATATAGCGTGCGATCCTGTCCGCCGGACAATCCTGCTCATAAAGGCAGGTTTCCGGAGCAGGCTCTGTCACAACAGGCTTCCAGAACCTATCTGTGACAGTCGTGGATTTGCCGCTACCGGTTTCCGTCATACCGTCCGCCCATTCTCCGTTTTCATCCAGAATCATCCAGTTGTCATCATAACCGCGGTAATCCTGCTTTTCGCCAGTAGTCAGAAAGGCTTCTTTTACAAAACTTTCCTTCCATTCCATATCAGGACCGGAAACTGCATACGAAATATTTCCGTAAGAATCTGTCATTGTAAGCATAAATGCCAGCTTTATTCTGCCGTAACCGCAGTCCCATTCATTCAGCTCATACCAGCCCGGTCCCATCAGAAAGCAGACCGCATTTTTCCCCTCTTTCAGATAAGAAGTCACATCATAAACCGGACAGTACAGTCTGTGTCCCATCTCCTCCAAAAAAGGATGCCCCATATAGGTCATATGAGGACGGGCATTAAAATCTGTGCTCAGCGGCAAAAAAAGATCCTCGCCGACTCTTTTTCCATTGATATAACATTCATAGGTTCCCAGTCCGGCAATGGTCAGTCTGGCTTGCTTCACATCAAAAGCATCAAAACTTCCCCTGAACATGGGAGTGCTGCATGCACCTCCCGTCGAGATCCATGAAGCATTCTGTAAACAAACCGCTTTGTTTGTCATGTTTATTTTCCTTCTTTCAGTCTTCTTGCGGCCTCTTCTCTTTCCCTGCAGATTTTCTGCCAGCTGGGGATCGTCTGGAGCAGTGCATCCAGATCTTCCATTGCCTTGGGAATGTCAATTCCTTGCGGGCAGATTCTGCTGCATTTTCCACAGCCAATACATGCGGAAGGCTTTTTATCCTCAGGCAGCGCCTCCAGCCACATAATGCTGTTGGTGGAAGGCAGAATACGGATTTCATTGTAGGTAGTCAAAAGTCTCGGGATATCCAGTCCCATCGGACAGCCGTCACAGCAATATCGACAGGCTGTACAGGGAACGGAATTTTTCATACTGTCGGCGACGGCAAACAGAAATTCCTTTTCTTCTGCAGTCAGCTTCCTTTCCCTGTCAAACGTCTTTAAGTTATCCTGCATCTGCGCCAGATCAGACATACCGCTCAATACCATCGTCACATTGGGCAGATCCTGCAGGAAACGGAAACACCAGGATGCAGTGCTTTCTTCGGGACGCAGATCGCGCAGTTTCTGTGTGATATCCTCGCCAAAAGATGCCAGTTTTCCGCCGCGCACCGGCTCCATAACCCAGATGGGAATCTTGCGTTCAGACAAAAGCGCATATTTCGCCTTTGCATCCTGCAGTGTCCAATCCAGATAGTTTAACTGAATCTGACAGAATTCCATGTCTTCTCCGCAGATATCCAGAAATTCCTTCAGCGCAGGCACGGACGCATGGGTAGAAAAACCCAGATGTCTGATACGTCCCAGCTTTTTTTGTTCTTTGAAATAATCCAGAATTCCCCACTTGGGATCCAGATATACCGGAATGGAATTTTCATATACATTGTGAAGCAGATAAAAATCAAAATAGTCCACGCCGCATTTTTTCAGCTGTTCTTCAAAGATCTCAGCCGGGTCATAAGAAGATGCGATCTGATGACCGGGATATTTGGTTGCCAGATAGTAGCTGTCGCGCGGGTATTCTTTGAGAATACGTCCCATCACCACTTCAGACATACCGCCGTGATACGGATAAGCTGTATCAAAATAATTAACGCCGTTTTCGATGGCAATGCGTGTCATTTCGGCAGTCTGTGCTTCGTCGATCTGCCCGTTTTCCAAAAGCGGCAGACGCATTGCACCAAATCCCAGCATGGACAGCCTTTTGTCCTGATACGTTTTGAAGATCATAAATCAAATTCCCCTTTCCGATTGGTCTGTGTTCAGTTTTTCACGCGTTTTTTGCAGATACCTGATGCTGTTTTCATTATACTATGTAATGTTCTCTTTCGGAATGGAAGATTTTGCTGTTTGCTCTGCCTGTTTTTTCAGCCATCCCCAGAACACCGCGCACATCAGAATCTGCACCACGGTTGCCGCAGGGGTACCAAGTCCGATCAAAAACAGATTTGTGTTTTCCAGACGACTCATCAGATACACCACCGGCACACGCACCAAAAGGGCACCAACAAGTCCCTGTGTCATGACAAACAAAGTATGCCCGCAGCCGTTATAATAACCTACCCAGCAGAACATGATCGCGGTAAACACGGTATCGATCGCATAACAGCGCAGATATTCATGGGCTTTTATAATAACTTGCGCATCCTTGGAGAAAATACCCGCGATCAGATCACCGCGGAAGAACGTAAAGGTTCCGATCACAAAACCGATGGCCAGTGACACGGTAATGCCGATACGCAGAGCTTTTTTTGCACGCTCCATCTGTGCAGCACCCACATTCTGTGCCACAAAGGTTGCCATTGCCTGCGAAATCGCAGAAGAGATCAGCATAATAAAGGAACATCCTTTTTCTGCCACACCAACACCGGCGGAGGACACCACGTCGATAGAATTGACAATTGCCTGAATTACCAGGAAAGAAACACCAACCAGAAGCTCCTGCAGCGCAATGGGCGCGCCCAGTGTAAAGATACGTTCCACGATCCGGCGCGGGAATCCGATATATTCCCTGCGGAAGCTGATGGGCAGTTTCTTTTTGCGAATAATATATAAAGAAAGAAATACGCTGCTTGCCTGAGAGATCACTGTTGCCAGTGCGGCACCGGCTGCGCCCATTCCGAATACTGCCACAAACAGTAAATCTCCGAAAATATTGAATACACAGGAGATCGCCACGGTCAGAAGCGGTGTTTTGGAATCACCGATCCCGCGGAAGACCGCACCCAGCACATTGTACGCAACAATGAAAACAGAGCCCAGACCGCAGATTCTGATATATGCACAGGTCTGCGTGTACGCTTCTGCCGGCGCATGCATCAGATTTGCAAAAAATGAGGTAAACACACTCATCATCACAGTCATGATCAGACCGCAGACTAAAAATACGGCAATGCCGGCACCGATGGCCCGGCCGGCTTCTTCGGTGTTTTTTTCACCGATCTTCTGCCCCACATAGATGGTCAGTCCCATGGCAAGTCCGGTTACGATCATGGTGATCGTATGCATCAGCGTACTTCCCGTTGAAACGCCGGAAACATCACCGGTGGTCGCAAACTGTCCCACCACTAAAAGGTCAACGCCGCCGTAAAGCGCCTGTAAAAACATGGCAAACAAAAGCGGTACGGCAAACCGTATCAAAGAGGGCAAAATAGGCCCCTGTGTCAGATCTTTGGTATCTTTTGTCATCCCTTTATTTCCTCCCATTCCTGTCTTGTGATGGCATATACGCACATTTCTCCGTAATAATCATCGCTGTATTCTTTGATCCGCTTCATACCGGCAGACGCAGCTGTTGACCACGACGCGGTATTTCCCTGTGTCATATAGGAATACAGGGCCTTAAACTCTGTATTTTCAAAAGTCCAGTCCCTGACAGCCCTTGCAGCCTCCGAAGCCAGACCCTGACGCCAGTATTTTTTATTGATATGATACCCGATCTCAGGAAGCTGTTCTCCATCGATATTCTGCATGGTAATACCGCAGTCACCGATAAACTCTCCTGTTTCCTTTAACACAAGAGCCCACAGACCAAAGCCGTATTCTCTGTAATTGTCGAAATTCCAGTTCAGCCAGCGGTTGACGCCGTTGGCATCATAGGGTCTGGGGTAATGCTTCATCGTTTCCGGGTCTGAGATCACTGCCGCCAGATCATCATAATCCGCCGAAGTATATTCTCTGAAAATCAGTCTTTTTGTCTCGATCATCTTCACTTCTCCATTTACGTTCCAAACAACAGAATCAGTAAAATCATAACACAGACAGAAGAGAATAACCACCTCTGCATCCCAAAAGACCTGTTGTTTTTTTACATGAATTGTGCACAAAAATACAGGGATTTTTCGTTCTTTTTGTGTTAAACTGTAAAATGAATTTTTATAGCAAAGGGGAAAGTTACGTGAATACAAAATCAAAAGCAAAATTCTCTGTTGTGGATGACCAGCGCAGTCCCTGGCTGACCATTGTCATGCTGGCATGGCCGATCCTGATCGAACAGATTCTGACATCCCTGGCCCAGGCGGTGGATACCGCAATGGTCGGTTCCCTCGGCGCGATCGCCACTGCATCCGTTTCTATCAGTTCCTCACCGAATATGCTGATCAACGGCGTCATCATGGCTCTCGGTGTAGGTTTTACTTCCATGATCGCACGTTCCGTAGGTGCCGGAGACCATGACCGTGCACGCGAGCTGGTGCGTCAGGCAATCCTGACCATCACTGCACTTGGCATTCCCATGACGATCCTGCTGTTTTGCCTTGCCAGATACATACCCATGTGGATGGGCGGCGCACCGGAGATTCTGGATACCGCCGAAACCTATAACCGTATTTTTGCATGCTCCACACTGTTCCGCTGTCTGACTATGGTACTGACTTCCATCTACCGCGGTTACGGTGACAGCAAGACTCCCATGAAGATCAACATTATGGTAAACGTGCTCAACGTGATTGGCAACTTCCTGATGATCTTCCCCACCAGAACACTGACTGTATTTGGCATCAGCTTCACCATGTTCGGCTTTGGCTGGGGCGTTGCAGGTGCGGCGATCGCCACTTCCCTTTCTGCAACCATCGGCTGTCTGTTCCTGTTGGTACGCTGCTTCACAGTTGACAACGACATGCGTATTTCCATCCATGACAGCTTCGCGCCCAACTGGGAGGAACTGCGGATCGTCTTCCGCCTCGGTCTGCCTGCCATGATCCAGCGTTTTGCCATGAGCAGCGCTTCCATCATTGTAACCAGTACCATTGCCACTCTGGGCACTGTCGCAGTTGCGGCACAAAGCCTTGCCATGACCGCGGAATCTTTAAGCTTTATGCCCGGATTTGCCTTCGGCACAGCAGTCACCACACTTTTCGGACAGTCCCTGGGAGCCAGACGCGAAGACAAGGCACACGACTTTTTGTTTAAGACCATCGCACTGGGTGCCGTTGTAATGGCATTCATGACCTGTGTGCTGTTCTTTGGTTCCGCCTTTATCATGGGCATTTTCACTCCCGATGCCGATGTCATCAGACACGGCAGTGTGCTGTTGAAAATCCTTGCCGTGATCCAGATTCCGCAGATGATCGCCTTTTGTGTCAGCGGTGCGCTGCAGGGTGCAGGCGACACAAAAACTCCGCTTTATATCACCATGATCTCCATGTGGGGCGTGCGCGTTCTGGGCTGTATCATATTTGTACGTATTCTGGGATTTGGCCTTTATACCGTATGTATCTGTATGTGTACCGACAATGTGGTACGCTGTATCTTAAATCTGATCGCGTATAAGAGCGGCAGATGGAAATCCATTGCTGCAAAGGCTTCCACCAAAAGAAAAGCCTGAAAACAAATTTTATCATAATTAATACACCAACGAGGATTCAGCCCATGAACAAGAAAAACAATGTTTCCCTGATCGACGAAAGCAGAAATCCCTGGGTCACCATACTGCTTTTAGCCGGCCCCATTTTCTTTGAACAGATCCTGGCTTCTCTGGCACAGGCCGTAGATACCGCAATGGTCGGCTCTCTTGGCGCTGTTGCCACCGCTTCTGTTTCCATCAGCAGTGCACCTAACATGCTGATCAACAGCGTTGTGATGGCACTGGGCGTCGGTTTTACCTCCCTGATCGCCAGATGCGTGGGCGCAGGCGATTTAAACCGCGCCCGTACCCTGATCCGTCAGGCGATTCTGACCATCTCTGTCCTGAGTATTCCTGTAACAGCCCTGCTGTTTGGCCTTGCCCGCTATATTCCCATGTGGATGGGCGGTGCAGAAGAGATTCTGGACACTGCTGCTTCCTATAACCGTATTTTTGCATGTTCCACGCTGTTCCGCTGCCTGACCATGGTTTTAACTTCCATTCACCGCGGTTACGGCGACTCCAAGACCCCGATGAAGGTCAACATTTTTATCAATGTGCTGAATGTCATCGGCAACTATCTGATGATCTTCTCCACCAGAGAACTCAGCATCTTTGGTTTTACCTTCACCATGTTCGGTTTCGGCTGGGGTGTAACCGGCGCGGCGATTGCCACCTCTCTTTCCGCAACCATCGGCTCCCTGATCCTGCTGGTTCATTGCTTTACCGTCAAGGGTGAGATGCGTATCTCCATCCACGACAGTTTTGCACCTGACAAAGAAGAGCTTCACAATGTTGTCCAGCTGGGTATTCCGGCTGCCCTGCAGCAGTTTGCCATGAGCAGTTCCTTTATCATCGTTACCAGTACCGTTGCATCCCTTGGCACAGTGGCCGTGGCTTCCCAAAGCCTTGCGGGCACCGCAGAATCCTTAAGCTTTATGCCCGGTTTTGCCTTTGCAACCGCAGTAACCACCCTGTTTGGCCAGTCCCTGGGCGCTAAAAGACCGGACCTGGCGCAGAAATATTTGTTAAATGCCATCAAACTGGGCGCCATCGTCATGCTGTTTACCTCTTTTGCCCTGTTCTTTGGTTCCACCTTTATCATGAGTCTGTTTACACCGGATCCGGAAGTCATCCGCCATGGCGGCGTTCTGTTAAAGATCCTGGCTATTATCCAGATTCCGCAGATGATCTCCTTTTGTACCAACGGCGCGCTGCAGGGTGCAGGCGATACCAAAACGCCTCTCTACATTTCCCTGATCTCTGTATGGGGCGTTCGCGTACTTGGCTGTGTCATTTTTGTCCGTCTGCTTGGCTTTGGCCTCTACACTGTATGCATTTGTATGTGTACCGATAATGTGGTCCGCTGTCTGCTGGGTCTTCTGGCATACAAACGCGGAAAATGGAAAACCATCAAACTCAATAAAAACGAAGCCTGAAAAAAAGGGAAGCGAACCGCTTGTGTCCGCTTCCCTTACTTATTTGTCATGTATTCTGTATCCAATTCCCTGCCTATTCAGCGATCAGCACCTTCTCAATGCTGCCGATGTACATGTCATGAAAATCCTTGTCCGGATAACAGTCATCCACGATACTCTTATCGATAAAACCTTCCTCCAGAATCGGCGCTCTGTACAGTTTTTTGCAGATCAGCACCAGATTTGCCTCTTTAAAATAAGTGGTTCCGTCCGAAAAAACAGGTGTCAGGCCAACCTTTGCCACCTTATCCTCATCCCTGCCGGAATGGAAACCTAAATATGCCAGCTGTTCTCTGTATCCTTCCGGGAAAAAGCACAGTGTATATAATTCTTCCCTGTCCACAAACTCCTTGGTATAACGCTGGGGGCGGACAAAAATGGTAGAAGTAGCTGATTTTCCGCCATGTCCCCAGATAGAACCCAAATGTCCCCAGGAAGCGGTCATGGTATTATATCCATTTTCTTCATTGCCGGCAGTGATCAGCATCCACTCATTGCCGATCAAAGTCATAGGATTCATCTGAAGCTCTTTTACATTGATTTCTTTCATTGCACAATTCTCCTTTTCTTACAGGGATAACCTTTTTTTCAGATTCCTTTTAAAATCCGTTCATCATAGGACGGCTGCACTTCCTGCCCCGGTTTCAGGATCAGAAAGTCCTCCTCATTCCAGTTTCCGTTCACAAAATCTGCCATCAGCCGGTTGGAGCCCTCATAAGGCAAAAGCTCCATTCCTGCATCTGCCGCGATCTTCTGCGCCAGCTGCATATTTTTTTCATTTGCCATGCCCGGCCAGGTGATGTAGGTAACATAATGGTAATTTTTGAGCATCTCCTTATCCATTTCCAGAAGATACTCCACCGTGTCCTCATCGCCGTCAAACTTCTCCATATATTCATTGCGCTTACGCTCGATATCCGCATGACCGATATCCACACCCAGATCAAGCCAGCCCTGACTGTAAAAATAGGTGCCTTTTACTTTTTCAAAATATTCGGCATAGCGCTCTTTGCTGCCCATAAACATGGTAATGCAGTCATGGGCTCTGGGAATGACAATGGGCAGACGGCTGCTTTTCAAACCAACGATCGCATTGGAGCACAGCCCGTAACCCAAAAGAATGGCTTCCATTTTGCCAAAATATCCCTCATTTGTATGCACATCCTGCCCGGATTCGATCAGGTCGATCTCTTTTTGCAGTGCATCCCGCAGCTTTGCGGGCGTCATATGCAGCTCCTGTCTGATAAAAGAAATATCCAGCGCATTCGGGCACTGCAGCATCACCTGCGCCAGTTCTCTCTGAAAAATTTTACATGCCAGAACCTTAAAATATCTCATGACTCCAACCTCTCTGCCTTCACGGTTTCTGTCAAAATTCTAGCATATCTGCCTTCTTTGTGCAATGCATCCCGGCTCAGATGCTTTTTTTCGCGGTGTTTTCCCATATCCAGGCCGCAATGTCACCGATCACGTCTTCCCCGATATGCTGCTCCACATTGTATTCCTGCTTTGCCTTTGCGATCACACCGTAAACAGAAGGCACAAACACATGATTCAGTTCCGGATACAGCTTAAAAGTCACATTTTCCCTGTCTCCCAGAAGTTCCTGATAAAGTTTAAAATCCACGTCTGCCTTCACCTGAAAATCTTTTCCGCCCTGCATGATAAGCATAGGTTTCCGGCTCTTTTCCAGATATCCGGACACCGGATGCTCTCCCATTTCCTTAAAATAATATAAGGTGGTGCCGCCTCCGATTTTTTTGCGTTTTGCCTGTTCGTCGGACAATTCATAAAGACCGTCAAAGGTGCTGTTAAGCTTCATGATCTGCTTTCCCGCGATTTTCTTTAACAGTCCGTTCATCTGGTCATAGGTTTCCCTGTTCTGTTCGATCAGAACCTCTTCCAGCCTGCGGGTAATTCCCGCCATCAGGATCAGTCCTTTAAAATCGCCGCCTTCTGCGTCAATGCGCGGTGCCAGCATGGCCCCCATGCTGTGTCCCACGATAAAAATCTGCTTTGCATGAATCCGGCGGTCTTTTCTCAAAAAATTGGCCGCCAGCACCGCATCCTCAATGGTTTCTTCCCTTACAGTGATGTTTCCCTTACGAAGCATTTTGAATCCGTGCGCAAAGCTTCTTTTATCATATCTGACCGACGCAATGCCATGCTTTGCAAGTCCCTCTGCCAGATCCTTAAAAGGTGTCAGCTTCATCACCTTTTCATCCATATTGCTGGAGCCGGAACCGTGTACAAACACCACCGCCGGCACCGGCTTTTTTAAATCGTCCGGCAGTACCAGCATTCCTTTCAGCGGGTATTCTGTGCCTGCTCCGATCATGATCTTTTCTGCTGTCATGTCTGTTCCTCCGTTAAAAACATTTTATATGCAAAGCATAAACCTTCTATAAGGCAGAAGGTCAAGTGATTTGTTCTTTTTTTGCAATTCTTTACAGATTTTAAACAAAACAGGGCATAGCTGTGCTAAAATAAAATGCGGCAGCCGGATGTGCTGCCCTGCCCCTATCACATAAAAAACAGGAGGTTCCTGCTTATGATCTACAGAAAACTTGGAAATACCGGCCTTTTGGTCAGCGAGATCGGACTCGGCGGCGAATGGCTGGAACGCCACAACGCAGAGGAAGTAAAGGCTGTGGTGGATGCCTGCCGCGCAGAAGGCATCAATATCATTGACTGTTTTATGTCTGAACCCAATGTCCGTTCCAACATCGGAAATGCCATCCAAAATGACCGTGAAAACTGGATCATCCAGGGCCATATCGGTTCCGCCTGGCGCAATGGCCAGTACGTGCGCACCCGTGATCTTGCCGAGGTAAAAGAAGCCTTTGCAGATCTCTTGGCACGCTTCCACACCAGCTATATGGACCTGGGCATGATCCATTTCGTGGACCGCTTCGACGACTGGAACACCGTTCTTGAAAATGGGTTCATGGACTATATGCTGCAGTTAAAGGCTGACGGTGCGATCCGTCACATCGGTTTGAGTACCCATAATCCCGACATTGCCCGTCTTGCTGTGGAACACGGCGCCGTGGAGGTCATTCTTTTCAGTTTAAATCCTGCTTATGACCTGCTTCCCGCCACTGAAAATATTGATGACTATTTTGTTGCCGAATATGACACCTCTCTTGCCGGTATCGATCCGGGCCGCGCGCAGCTTTATAAGCTCTGCGAACAAAAAGGCGTGGCACTGACAGTCATGAAAGGCTTTGCCGGCGGCCGTCTGCTGGATGAAAAACGTTCTCCCTTCGGCACAGCCCTCACCCCTGTACAGTGTCTGCACTATGCCCTGACCCGCCCTGCCGTAGCCTCCGTGCTGATCGGCTTTGACAATCCCGGTCAGGTTCCGGCCTCCATTGCCTACGAAAGTGCTGACGATGACGCAAAAGACTATGCTTCTGTCTTAGCCGGTGCGCCCCGCCATGCCTATAAAGGCCAGTGCACCTACTGCGGCCACTGCAAGCCCTGCCCCAAAAACATCGATATCGCCATGGTCAACAAGCTTTATGACCTTGCCGTAATGCAGGAAGAGATTCCTGCCTCTGTCAAAGAGCATTATGCGGCACTGCAAGCCCATGCTTCTGACTGCATTTCCTGCAGAGCCTGCGAAGGCAGATGTCCTTTTGAAGTAAAAATCACAGACCGCATGAAACAGACCGCCGAATTGTTTGGGTATTGAACACGAAAAAACTGCGTCGGCTCCTGACGCGTCAGCGATATACTCCCGTGCGCGCATATACCGCGGGCGGGGTGTTTTACACAGCATCCCCGCCCGCAGTTTTTTTATTTACAGTCTGCATTTTTCAACAGCCACTGCGCCACGGCATCCTCATCATTTTTGCCGATGACGCCTGTTGCAATGGCTTTTAGTTCCTCTGCGGCATTTTCCACCGCATAGCATTCATCTGCCATTTCAAACATATCCATATCGTTTTTTCCGTCTCCAAACACCACCACCCGGTCACATCCAAGCAGCTTTTGCAGCCTGCGGATGGCATTGGCCTTGGAAACACCGGCCGGTGTGATCTCAAGCCACTGTTTTCCCGAATAAATATCCGGCGCATAAATACAATGGTGCTGATCCCGGTATTTGTGCAGCATCGGCTCCAATTTATCCGTTTCATCGATACAGGTAAAATAAAAAATATCTCCCCGATACAGATCTGCCGCCTCCCTGACAGCGGTTCTGCGGATATCTCCCTGCCTTGTATCTAAAAAAGCCTGCATGCCCGGTGTCACGGCAGATTCCAGATAGCTGAACTTCTCCACACCGTCAATATAGGCATACACAATCGGGAAAATGCCGTGCGCGATCAGATCATCCAGAATTTCTTTTGCCTGTTCCCCGAAAAAATGCCCGTGCAGCAGTTTTCCGCTCACATTGTCTATGATAAAAGTCCCGTTATAAACGATCAGCGGAATCTGCGCTCTAAGCTCCCCTGCCACCTTGCGGGCGGTAATATAAGAACGGGCCGTCGCATAGGAAAACAGCATCCCCTGTTCCACCAGTCGATTGATCGTTTCATTGGTATATGCTGAAATGGTCTGGTCACTGCGCAGCAGTGTGCCGTCCAGATCTGTCACATAAAGTGTTTTCATGGCTGTCTCCGTAGGTTGTAAATTTTGATTTCATTCTATCATACCCACCTGTTTCGTGCTATACTGAAACAATCAGAGAGCTGTCAAAAGGCAGCAGAACGGAGTTTTATATGAATATTCTGATCATTGACGGGCAGGGCGGACAGCTCGGTGCCCAGCTTATCAAGGCAATCTCTTCCCGCTTCAGTACATCTGCGCAGCTGCTGCACATTATGGCAGTCGGCACCAACGCAACAGCCACCGCCTCCATGTTAAAAGCCGGTGCCAGACAGGCCGCCACCGGCGAAAATCCTGTCATTGTAGCCTGCCGTAAAGCCGACATCATCATCGGCCCCATCGGTATCGTGATCGCAGATTCCTTATACGGCGAGATCACCCCGCAGATGGCTGTTGCCGTAGGTCAGGCTGATGCCACCCGTATTCTGATTCCCATGAACAAATGTGAAAATCTGGTGGCAGGAGTTTCTGACCTGACCATGACCGCCATGATTGAAGATGTTATGAAACGCCTGGAAGCAATAATCGGCGGGGAATAATCCCCGCCGATTATTGCCATATCCTTCGGTATATCTGGAGCCGGCATGCAAATTTCCTGTTTTGATGGTTTTACAGGATTTTGTCTACACTGGCAATTCATTCCATCCTTTTTGCATTCCTGCTTTCTATTTAAATTGACGCAAAAATCCTTGAAAAGTTTCTCATATCACTTATAATAAAGATAATCACCCGACTCAGAAGATCGGTTTCGGAACAGAAGTTCCTTTAATTATTTTTTATCATTATAAATTTGCACGATACCACAAGGTGTTGTTTACCCTGCAGGGCAGCAGCATCTTTTTGGGTAACCGCAAAGAAAGGAACTTCCTATGAAAAAAACAAACAACACCCGCACCATGATCCTGGCAGCCATGTTTCTGGCACTTGCCTATGTACTGCCCTTTTTGACCGGTCAGATTCCGCAGATTGGCGCCATGCTCTGTCCGATGCACATCCCCGTATTGTTATGCGGTTTTATCTGTGGATGGCCGTGGGGGCTTGCCGTTGGTTTTATCGCGCCTCTGCTTCGTTCTCTGACTCTGGGCATGCCGCCCATGTTTCCCACCGCTGTGTGCATGGCCTTTGAACTTGCCGCATACGGTGCAGTGTCCGGAATGCTGCACAGCATTCTTCCCAAAAAGAAACGCTCTGTATACATTTCTCTGATCATTGCCATGCTGGCAGGCCGTCTTGTATGGGGCGCAGCGATGCTTATCTGCCTTGGCATACAGGGAAGCAGCTTTGGATTTTCTGCCTTTTTGGCAGGCGCTGTCCTGAATGCAATCCCAGGCATCATCGTGCAGATCGTGCTCATTCCCATTCTGGTGATCGTGCTGGAAAAATACAGACTCACCACCCCAAACGACTGACACTCCGTTTTGACAATTCCCAATACCAAAATCATGGCCGCCTGCAGGCGGCCTTTTGTAAAATAACTTCTAAAAAAATCAGGAGATTTCTCCCATGGACACAAACACACAGACCTGCTGCCTGCTGCTTTCCCACCTGCAGACTTACCCGCAGCTTACCTTAACGGATATCCTCAAATTCCTGCACCAAAGCGCCTTCGGCTGTGAACATCTGCTGGCTGATCCCAGCGCAGCGACTGCCTATATCGAGCAGGAAGCCAAACACTGTATCCCCCACAGCGGCGAAATGATCGAAGTTCTGGACGGCGATTACTGCCGTGTACATCTGGACCTTCTAAAAAACGGAATCTCTGCCCAAACATTCGGGAAACTGTTTTTCCTCTCTGCAAAACCGGTTGCTGACGGCCGGGAACGTCTGGAAGAAAAACTTATCCTATTACAGGAAATGACCCAAAAAGGACTTCTTCCTTTTTCAGCTGAAGAAACCGCTGCCGAAATTGCGAAGTGGCGCGCACAAGGCTTCCCCGCACGTCATCATTCCGAAGCTTTCCGTCAGGCATATCATCCGGCTTACCGGCTGATCAGAAAAGAATACGCTTTATTCCTCTCTTTGTTTGCCACAATTGACAGCTTGCTGCAAAACGCCTCCGCTCCTGTCACCCTCGCCATAGAAGGCGGCAGCGCCAGCGGCAAATCCACTCTGGGCGCACTTTTGGAAGAGGTTTACGGATGTACGCTGCTGCATATGGATGATTTCTTTTTACGCCCCGAGCAGCGCACTCCCGAGCGCTTTGCCCAGCCTGGCGGCAATGTGGACAGAGAACGTTTTCTGGAAGAAGTGCTGCTGCCGCTTTCCCAAAAAGAAACGATCGCTTACCGCCGTTTTGACTGTTCCAGCTTTACCGTGCAGCCGCCGGTTATGATCACTCCCGGCAGACTTACTGTAATAGAAGGTGCTTACAGCATGCATCCGGAGCTGTCCGGTTTTTATGATTTTTCTGTATTTCTGGATATTGACGCAGATTTACAGAAAAAACGTATCTTAAAACGCAACTCTTCCGGCTTTTCCCAGCGTTTTTTCAACGAATGGATTCCCATGGAACACAAATATTTTGAAGCTATGCAGGTCAAAGAACGCTGCAGCCTGATCATACCGATACAGAACCGGTAAAACGCCCACTTTTTTAAGGAGGTCAAAACATGAGCCGCTACAAATGTATCCAGCGCGTAGGCGCAAGTAAACAGACCACCATCCAGGACCTTATGGATTCCGCAAAAAAATATCCCGGTTCCTGGGACAGTATCATGCTCTTTACACCTGCCGACTTCAATGACACCCCCGAAGAAAGCGAAGCGAAACTGCTGAAATTCGCAGAAGATGTGCGCATCGCCAAAAAACAGGGCCTTTCTGTCCAGTTTAACATCGGTTATGTTCTGGGACACGGCGACTTTCAGACCAAACGTCCTGCCATTGTCCGCCATATGGTAGGACCGGAAGGGGAAACCGGTGTGGTTTCTGTATGTCCGCGCAGCGCAGAGCTCAAAGAAAGAGTCTCTGCCGTTTTTGCCCGCTTCGCACGTCTGGAACCGGAATGTATGTGGATCGACGACGATTTCCGCGTCTACGACCACTCTCCCATACAGAGCGCATGTTTCTGTGATGAATGTATCGCAGCCTTCAACAAACAGTATCACCATACTTTTACCCGCGAACAGTTAAACGCCGAATTGCTGACAGATCACTTTCCCAAAGACAACACAATCCGCCGGGAATGGCTGTATTTTACCCACGAAGGCATGACAGAACTGCTGCGCAGTATCGCACAGGCTGTTCATGCAGTCAATCCCGATATCATCATGGGACTTATGACTGCCGGTGTGGAATATGACAACTTCGCGCAGGGTAATTTTAAAGACTATGCCAATGCACTGGCAAATCCCGACGGTAAGGTTTATTTCCGTCCGGGCGCCTTTTTCTACAATGACCAGACGCCTTTTGAATCGGTCAAAAAAGCTTTTTCCATCGCTGTCACCAATGAGCATTCTCTGATCAAAAATGCCAACAGCTACTCCGAAATCGTGATCTGCCCTTATTTCAAGCGCGGCAAATCCCATAAGATCACCGCGTGGGAAGCAGCTCTGCACATCGGCCTTGGCGGCGCTGAAGGCGTCACTTTTGAAGCCATCCAGAATATGATTGCCGAAATGAACGGCTATATTGCCCGTATGGATCAGGAACGACCTTTTCTGTCCGCCTTATCCGACAGCCTTGCAGACCATAAGCAGATCGGTTTTTATCCCTATTTTTCTGAAGAACAGTGGGTTTATGCCGAGACAGCTTCCCATTTAAGGGAAATGCACGATCTTCCCTTCGGTCTGTCCCATCAGTTATTAAAAATCGGTGTGCCGCTCACCCCGTCTGCCGACAATGCGCTGGGTGTGATCCTTGGCGGCAATCTGGTAAAAGCCATGCCCAATGCCGAACTGGAAAAATGGCTGGGCAAAGCAATCTATGCCGATGCAGAAGCTGTCGGCTATATTGATACCAAGCTTGGACGCCATGCACTGGGCGTAGAGATCACGGGACCTGTCACCGACAACAGCGAAGTTTTCACCGACGATGCCCTGAATGCCCCTTACACCGGCTTTATCCGCGGCGGTCACTGGGCAGGATACGGCAACGGCTGCGCAGATATGAAATGTGTCGGCGCCACAGCCCTTTCTGTTTCCTCCAATCCTTCTGCGACTCCCGGTCCTTTGGAAAGTACAAACCTTACAGACGACTGCAGAGCCTGCGCAAAAAGCAATAACGCCCTTCCCGTAGGAACGGCTGTATACAATACACCGGAAGGCGGCCGCGCTGCCGTTTTAGCCCGCGCTCCCTGGTCTGATGACATTCAGTCCTTCCCCAAGAGCTGCCAGATCTTAAATATTCTGGACTGGCTCTGCGGCGGCATGCCCGTACGCATCGACACAGACTGCCGTATCGGACAGGCACTGTGGCAGGGCAGCAACGATCTGATCTGCTTCCTGTTCAGCATGGACTTTGATGATGCCGAAAATGTAACACTGCGCTTAAAAACCCCTGCAAAGGCAGAACGCCTGTTAAAGGACGGCACCTGGCAGTATATCGGCGAAGGCAGCAAAATCATCATCGACAAAATAGAAGGCTTCACCTGTGCACCGATCCGGCTTTTTTAATCTTTCCTTATTCACAAACGCAAAATACACAGTAAAAATGAGCCTGCAGAATCAATTTCCGGATTCTGCAGGCTCACATTATGTTCCTTTCTTTACAGATTCAGACAGATCACGGAAGCAATACCGATCACATAACCGATCAGCTGCATCCGGGACAATTTTTCCTTATAGACAAAGGTCGCCAGCACCCAGCTTAACACAATGCCGCCTGCGGAAATGCTGGGAAACAGGATTGCATTGGGAATCAGACCGGTCAGCACCATCACCAGCAGATTCACGATACCGTTTGCCAGACCGTTGGGCACGGCAATGCGCAGACTAATCCGCGCTTCTTTTTTGATATCCCCTTTCTGGAACAGCGCCAGAATAAACAAAAACGTCGCGGCAATGGCAAGCGCCACGATCATGAATTCATTTTTATAACCGCCGTCAAACCGGATCTGCTCCATCTTCTGAACGGTGGAACACATACCATTGGTCACAAAGGTAAGACCTACCACCAAAACCCAGGGAAGCGTGATGGAAACACTCTCTTTTTTGGCATTCAGAAGAAAAATCGAAATGATCAGCAGCACAATTCCCACATATCCCAGTACACTGATAGGCTCTTTTAAAAAGATCATACCATACAATGTGGGAATCAGCAGGGAATAGGAAGTCACCAGCGACGTAAGCGCCAGTGAACCCAGTTTTAAGGACAGCACATTGCCGAACATGGCACAGCCAAAGGCCAGACCAAATCCGATGGAATAGGGTACAAACTCCATGGTAAAATGAAGCTTAAATCCTGAGCTGACCACAAAAAACAGCATTGCCACCACTGTAGTAAGGGATGAAAATAAAAATACATTGGGCTTTTCACTCACCCTGGGATAACTTTTCTGTAAAACATTCTGCACCGTAATCAGGGAAATGACCACTGCCAAAAGCATATACTGCATCTTTTTACGCCTCCTGATTTTTACCGGTTATATTTCTGTACTTTTTTCAAAGAGATCAGTTCATCCAGCATTTCATCGGGCACCTGTTTTTCCACGGATCTGGTCAGATCACGCAGCTGCTCTGCTGTACTGCAGGATGAGATGGGAATTGCCGGAAACGCCGCTTTTGTCACATACCGGAGCATAAAGTCCATCGGCTCATATCCTTCTTTTGCAAAATCTGCCATTTTAGCAGCAATGGCATCATTGGCCGCACAGTCATACATTGCCTTTTGTCCGTCACCGATCTCTTTTCCTGCGATCTTTTTGGAAAAATAACCGCCGGCAATACACTGAAAGGCCATCAGATTCAGTCCGCTCTCCTTATGATAATCATAAAAATCCTCATCCAGAATCAACATCTTTGTCCACTCGATGGAACTCATATCCACATCCGCCAGTGTCATCATGATCTGATTGCAGGCAAATCCCTGCAGCTTATGCGCTTTTGCATAAGCTGCCGCTTCTTTTACCCTATCCAAAGTCCAATTGGAACAGCCGTAATAGCGGAGATTTCCTTTTTTCACCTGCTCTTCCAGCGTTTCCAAAATCTCTGCGACAGGCACAAGCGGATTGTCCCTGTGCAGAAAGTAAAGATCAATATAGCCTGTCCTGAGATTTTCAAGACTCAGCGCAATATCGTCCCTGATCTCTGCCGCACTCACCCGCGGAATCGACATATCCTCAAAGGGCGGATGACAGCCTTTGGTGGAAATGATCACATCCTGACGCTTTTTCCGGTCAGAAAGCCATTGTCCGATCACTTTTTCACTTCTGCCGCGCTCATCGCATCCCCAGTCACCGTAAACCAGCGCCGTATCGATAAAATTGCCGCCAAGTTCTGCAAACAGATCCATCTGGGCAAAACTTTCCTCTGCGCTGCGTATTGTTCCAAAATTGGCAGTGCCAAGACAAAGCTCTGACACCTGCAGATTGGTATTGTTAAACTGTATTTTTTTCATTTCCTTTATCCTTCTTCTATAAATGCGGTTACCCGTTTCAGAAAATCCTTCGCCTCTTCATACAGTCCATGACCGTATTTTTCATACATATAAAGCCGGCATCCCGGAATGCGCTCCGCAATCTCTTCTGAAGCTTCCGGCGATACAATCTTATCCTGTCTGCCGCCAATCACCAGCGTCGGACAGGAAATCCGGGACAGTTTATCATAGGTATCCTGATTCAGACAGGCATCCGCCTGTACTAAAAATCTGTCCATACTTTTGGGTTTTCCCGCAAGCCCCAGCAGACCGTACATCGGTCGGGCTATTTTCAGATAAGCTTCTGTATAGGATTTTTCGGATGTATCCACCATAATCCCTTTATAATCACCCTGCAGCGCCATCTGCTTCCAGGAGCTGATGACATTCTGCACCGTCGCATTTTGTCTGGATATCGTCACAGTCAGGATCAGTTTTTCCACCGCCTGCGGATGGTCAAGAGCCAGCCACTGTGCGATCATGCCGCCCTGGGAAACACCAAGAATATTGGCCGATTTTATATGCAGCTGCTGCATGGCCTGATAAATATCTTCCGCCATATCACGGACGGAAAATCCCTGCGGCATCACCATTCTGCGGCTGAACACATAGACTCTGTAATCTTTGATCAGCTTATGGTACATAAGTGCAAAAGGAACTGCCATTCCCTTTACCGTTTTTAAACCCTCTCCCAGTCCCGGGATCATGATGAGATTTTTCCTGCCACAGCCAAAGGCAATATAGGGCATTTGGGTATCAGCTATATGAATTGTTCCATTTTGCGCGATCATAAGCATTTCTCCTTTTCAGACACTGAGGCAGCACAGGCGGATTCCTGCATATGCTTAATATCATTACAGTATAAACCCGGTTTACAGTCAAGCCTTTTGTGATGTATTATATTGAAAATGAATCGTTCCATAAACGCCATAAAGGAGACTTCATGATGCAGCATATACAGAATCTGGAAACGCCCGCCATTTTGGTACGGCAGGATATTCTCACCCAAAACATGCAAAAATACCAGTCCGAATGTGATAAATACGGCAAAAAACTCTGGCCGATGGTCAAAACCCATAAAGCTTCTGCCTTCTGCAAAATGCAGCAGGAAATCGGTGCCGACGGCTTTTTATGCGGCACACTGGATGAATGCGAAGCCCTCTGCGAAAAAGGTTTTCAGAATATCATGTATGCCTACCCGGCAGCAGGCACTATCAGCTGCAGCCGCATTGCAAAGCTGGCATCCAAATGCAATTTTTATGTACGCCTTGACAGTATAGAATCAGCCGGTATGCTCGATGAAGCGGCAGCCAGGTTTAACGCAAACACTGCAGCTGCCGACGGCACTGGTTCCCCCGATGTTTCTGCCCCCGTCACCATTTCTTACACACTTATTATTGACTGCGGCCTGCACCGTTTCGGAATTGCTCCCGAAAACGCCGCTGTATTTGCAGATCAGCTAAAGCAGTTTGAGCATCTGCGTTTTGCCGGTATTTCTACTCACAGCGGTCATGTATACGGAGAGGCTGATCCGGACAAAATTGCCATTTATGCGCAGGATGAGCAGAATGCCCTGCACACTGCCGCTGCTGTTTTGGAAAAAGCAGGTTATGAAATACAGCTTGTCACCACCGGCGCCACACCTACTTTCCGCTATGCAGTTGCAGACCCCTGTATCAATATCTATCATCCGGGCAACTATGTTTTCCACGATGCCATTCAGATCGGCAACCGCACAGCCACCGAAGAAGAATGCGCATTAAGTGTTTACGCTACTGTCATTGCACACCCCGCCGGGGATCTTTTCATCTGCGATGCAGGCGCCAAATGCCTTGGTCTGGACCAGGGCGCTCACGGAAACGCCTCCGTAAAAGGCTACGGCTATGTGATCGGTCATCCTGAACTGACAGTCTGCGGTCTTTCCGAAGAAGTGGGCAAACTGCATGTTGACGGCATAACCGATTTAAAGATTGGTGACCGCATCCGCATCATCCCCAATCATGCCTGCTCCTCAGCCAATCTGACCGATTACTATATTATGGTAAATGAACAGGATCAGGTGACAGAATGGATTCCTGTGGATATCCGTGGGAATAAAACACGGAAAATCTGATTTTTCCCTTTGTTAGTATATGGAAAAGTGCAGTAAAAATCATAACCTTTGATTTCTGCTGCACTTTTTTCTTTCTCCATGCAAAATGGAGTAAATGATAATACGATTACAAAACCACCGTTTCACCGGAACCGATCTTATAAACGGTTCCGTCCACATCAAACCAGACCGTAAGCAGAGTGGGATTATAAATGGTCATGCCGTCTGCACTGATCACCAGCGAATCATATGCTTTCACATATTCATAGATTTCCATATTTGTGGCATACCAGATATCTTCTTTGCGTCCCAGTCGTTCACAGATCGTATCCAGAAGTTCCCAGTTGCAGTCTCTTTCAAACTCATAACTGTGTCCCCAGAGATAAAAAAGTCTGGGATAACGGCTGGCACTGTAGAGTGTATCAGCATCGATCTTTACAAATTCATCGATATATTCCAGTACCTGAGGATTGTTATGATGCGCGGTCGGCATCCATGCATGCCAGTCCGTGGGCAGCAAAAACAGATTATTGTCTCCGGCAAGCGTACGGGAATATACAATTCCCAGATCAGTCAGATACTGTCTGATCATTTCGTAAGAAGTCCCATTGGAAAACCGCGTAATACCGGAATCCGGATACGCCATACCGCGGATGATCTTCCCAAACATCTTTTCCAGATCCAGTCGGCAGCTTAATACATCCTGAATCCCTTCTGCCGCACTCACTGCGCCCGGTGCCTTATGCAGCGCGCCATGTACCGCAATTTCATGTCCGCCCGGCAGCAGATACTGTTTGATCTCATCCAGCATCAGACGCCCGTCCGTATCAGAATTTCCAAGTAAGCGGCTATTGATGTTGAAAGTACATTTGATTCCATACCGGTCAATGGTCCGGGCAAAACGGATATCATCCCTGCATCCGTCATCATAACTGAATGTAACTGCTTTCGCCTTTCCTTCCGGAAATCTCAAAAAACGATATTTCATCTCATCCCTCCTGCTTATTTTCTGTTTCAGCTTTGTCTTACACAAATACATACTCACCGCTGTATTTTCCGACAATGCCATCCCGCTTGATCAAAACTTCTCCGTCCATCTCACCGCAGAAGGAAACCACTTTCCCTGCATTTACCTGCAGGTGATAATCGGTATAATCCCAGCGGTATGTCTTTCCACCATAGCGATACATCCTGTTATTGGGAACTTCCATTTCCCTGTCCAGATGCGGCACAAAACAAAGACTGCTGTCACCAAGCTGTCTGCGCACTTCCAGCAAAGTATTGGGAAAAACCAGAGTCAGCGGATTGTTTGATGCTTCCTGATCCTGCAGAAGTCTTATTTTTGGCAGGGCATCGTAATAACCCTTTTCAATACTGCCGTCACTGTGAAAGATCAGATAGTTGATCTGTTCCCAGCTTTTCATGCTGTTGCCGCCGTCAATACTGTATACATTGGTTTCTTCTTTATAAAAAGCATTGGCATCAATAATGGTCTCACAATAATTGGTCGCAGGCCAGTGTCCCACCACCACCAGACGTTCAAACCGATGCGTCTGCCCGGAAAAGGCCGGTGCCGCCATACAGTACTGCGGATTCTGATGATACAGATCCTCTGATTCAAGTCCGGCATGTACAAAAATCGCCTGTTTACTGTCTATGATATGAGGCACACTTTCCAGCCAGCGATACTCTGCATCATAATGCTGCCGGATGGCTTTTTTGAGCAGTGCAACCTCCCCTTCAGTAGAATAGGGCATCCCCAGCGCATCCGCCATTTCCACAAGAATGGTCTTTTTGCTGGAATTCATGTACCAGCAGATATCCTTATCCGAGAAAAAATCTGAGTACAGATTCCGGAATGCGGTATCATTATTGCCGATCACCATAAACACATTGCCGTTTTCCGACAGGCTCTTTACTCTCTGCAAAAGAGCCAGCGAATGCTCTCCTTTTTCCAGAATATCTCCCACGACAACCAGGGCATCTTCCTGTGAAAATCCCACTTTTTCCAGTACACCGTTAAAACCGTCTATATCACCGTGAATATCGCTGATGGCGATCACACGGCGATAAGATGAAAAATCAACTTTCTGTACCACTGCGTATGTATTGCTCATTCTTGTTTCCTCTTTTGTAACTGTTCAGTACCCTCTCAGAATTTCGCTCATAATTTTTCCGGATTTCTTACTGCTTTGTGGCATACAGCGGATTGGCCTCTCTGACCAGCTCTGCATACTCTGTGCGCAGTTCTTCAAAAGCACACCGCACATTTTCCGGAATATCCACATGGGCAATGAAATCCTTGCCGGAAGGTCCATAGCCGTTTTCATCGTCTGCCAGACGCGGAATTTCGCCCATCAGAAGGCTGATGTAACGTTCCATGTCCCACATGCCCCAGATGTCTTCCGCATAGCACAAGTTATTTTCCTGTACCACCACATTTGCAGCATAAACCGCATAGTTAATGATCTGAACATCCTCTGCATATTTGCGCAGTCCGGCTTCCATCCGATGCTGCATGGTGGCATCCTGCGCCAGAATGATATTTTTAAACGGTATATCATTTTTCCGGAGCAGTTCCAGCAGATTAGTGATATTGTTGCCGCAGTTTGTGGACTCACACTCTAAAAAATCTGCTTCCAGACCATAACGATATTTTAAATATGCCGCAAAAACCTCTGCCTCCGGCTTTCCTGCAGTTTCGATCTGCGGAAATTCCGTATGCATTTTCACCCGTAGTGTCTCCGTGGTATGTCCGGCACCGCCCACGATCACATAGGTTCTGGCAATATGCTGCCGCATCGCTTCCGCCAGCACATCCCCTCCGCACATGATACTGCCTCCAAACAAAACAAATACATCTGCCTGCTCTGCGCCGCAAGCTTCTTTTAATGCCGCACCTGTCAGTTCCGGGATATCACGTTTCCCGCAGAAGCGCCCTAATATATTGATATTTTCCGCAATCCGATCCAGCATGAAAAACCTCTCTATTTAACCTCTGTCTTTAACCTTTCACAGCTCTTGTCACCCAGAATGACGGCACATTGTGCTCATGCAGATTGCCTGCACCATTGGTATCTTCATATACATTGGTCAGGATAAATCCTGCTTCCAGCTGCCCGCCGATCTGCTCCTCAAATGTGTGCGAAAACTGAATTCCCCAGTCATTTTTCACGGAATCTTCGTACAGCTTTTCATCTTTGAGCGGATTGAACGGCAAGGTATACTTTACGGTTGTTTCATCGTCATCAAAAATAAAATTCATGCCGTTATCCAGCCCGCAAAGCAAAATACCGCCTTTTTTCAAAACCCGGTAACATTCCTTAAAAATGGATTTTACATCCTCCACGTAACAGTTGGATACCGGATGAAAGATCATATCAAATGCTTCCTCTTCAAAAGGCAGACGCTTTGTCATATCTCCCTGAATGATCTGCACCTGATAGCCTTCTCTTTGGGCTACCAGCCTCTCACTCTCACACT
The DNA here is from genome assembly GCA_017500935.1 of Lachnospiraceae bacterium. GTDB lineage: Bacteria > Bacillota > Clostridia > Lachnospirales > Lachnospiraceae > Gallintestinimicrobium. The sequence continues at coordinate 99,745 of JAFVXW010000016.1, read as the reverse complement.
GATGCTCCGAATAATCCAGCACCGTACATTCTGCGCCAAGCGCAGCAAAAATCGGAATCTGCTGACCGCCGCCGCTGGCAAGACCAAGCAGCTTTTTCCCCTTCAATTCTCCAAACCATGCATGAGGCACCGGTTTGGTCGGTGAAAGGAGAACCTCCCACTCACCGTTCAATGCTTTTTCATAGCTTTCATGACTGATGGGCTTACCCCATTCCCAGCCTTCCTTACACCATAAATCTATGGTTTTTGAATTAATCTCCTGATAGTTCATATCTTTTTCCACTGTTTTTCACCCAGATCACACTTATAAACCTTCCAGCTGACACTATCATACTGCAGCCAGTGTACACAGCCTGATTCCAGCTTCATTTTCTTTTCTTCATAGACAAACTGCCGTCCCAAAACTGCCGCCAGCACTGCACGCAGGATTGCGCCATGTGCGGCAACCAGCACATTTTTGCCGCTGTACTCTTTAGCAGTCATCTGCAATGCAGCCTGTGCCCGACAACAGAGTTCATCCAGCGTTTCTGCTCCCTGAAACTGCGCGATCACGGTTTCATCCCACAGGTCATCACCGGCCACGCCTTCTCCCTCACCGAATGCCCTTTCGATGAACAGCGGTGCCATCTCAATATTTTTTTTGTCAAATCCCAGCTTGTCTGCGGCTGTCTGCGCAGTCTTTTGCGCTCTGCACAAAGGGCTGGTCAGAATATGATCCACGCCATCGATCATTTCCGCTAAAATCTCCGCCGACTTTTCAATCTGTGAGATTCCATTGGCGTTTAAGGGAATATCCCGCTGACCCTGAAACCGCTTTTCGATATTCCAGTCTGTTTCGCCGTGGCGAAGAAGGTATATGTTCATACTTTGCATGCTCTGTTTTACCTCAAATGCAGTCCGCCCAATCTTGTTGTACTGCATCATATCATCTGCCCTGCTGCCGTCTCACTCGATCACAAGTGTTACATTGTCGCCGTCTTCCACGTTGTACACATGCTTTCCGATGATGGAGCGCAGATTTACCACGTCCACAAGTTCCGGACTTCCAAATTCCAGATAGCAGATTTCCTCGCTCTTTTCATTCAGTTCCGTATAAAAATCAGAAATATGGCAGTAAAATTTATCCATGATATCTTCCAGAGGATAGTCGGAAATTTCAGCCGGGCTGCTGCCTTCTTTCAGTTCCGGTTCCTGTACAAAAGATAAAGAAGTCACAAATAAATCCTCGTCATCCTCATCCAGAATTCTGTAAATATTTGCCTCCACTTCCTTATACGCTTCATTGCTGTATTTATCTGCCGCATAATTTTCAATCTGCTTCATATCCTGTTCTCCTTTGACGGTTCCATGCTTTTGCATTCACCGGTATTTACCACTATCATACACCGCTTTGGTCATTCTGCATATCCTGTATTTTCTGATACAGCCTGTAATTGCCGCACTGTTTCTTCGATCGCTGCATCGTATCCGATCAGCGCCGCAAAGGGCAGAAACTGTGCTGCCCGGGTCTTTAGCGGCATCTGGGGATGTCTGTCAGAAACATGATGGGGAAGATGTATAATGTCTGCATATGTCTGAGATGCGTCTGTATTTTTGTTTTCATTCTGTTTCATCTGATCCCCCATATCACGCCTTATGGCCTCCAATCTGATTGTTTCTCTGTATGGTCATAGCGCCTTCTTCCAGATTCATACCTTTTAAGATCGCGTTTTTGCCGTATTTTTTCTTGATATCCAGCATCGCATGCTGCAGCTTTTTTTCCTTTTGGGCCTGCTGCTGTTCTTGTTCACTTTCCTGTGCCTGTGTCATATCCATCGCAAACAGACTCAGCTGCTCATAGCATTCCTTCTGCTGTGCTTTTGTTTCATCCTCTATCCGTCCGGCAGTCACATTGATCCTTCGTACCAAAAGGATGGGATTCACGATACTGTCATATAAATCCAGCACTGCATCCATGATTTCCTGCGTGGATGAAGTCTGTCGTTCCAGCGTCACCGATCCATGGGCAGATTTGGGGACTTTTCTTCCGTAATGGTCTGTTTTGACAGGTCCTTTGTAATGCCTTGCAATTTCCGGCCGTGTCAGACTTTCGATGTCATATCCCACATGAAGTACGATCTGATCTGTGACCAGTCTTTTGTCCACCAAATCAAGTACCAGTAAATCTGTCATTTCCTGCACGATCAGCCTTGCCTTCTCAGCTGTATACGGTGACTGCAGAACCTGACCGGATCCCACACTGCTGCTTTCGGGTCTGTAAGCCTTCACATCCGCCAGTGTACACGGCTCCCATCCCCATGCATGGTCGATCAGAAGCTCCGCGTTTACGCCAAACATCTTATATAAAAGTTCTTCATTATAATAATCTGTCGGCTGCCCCAGGGAACACCGGGCAATATCCCCCATCGTAAACAGCCCCTGCGCCTCCAGCTTTTTGGCATAGCCGCTTCCTACCCGCCAGAAATCAGTCAGCGGCCGGTGTGTCCAGAGCTTCTGCCGGTAAGTCATCTCATCCAGCTGCGCAATGCGTACACCGTTTTCATCCGGCAAAATATGCTTGGCCTCAATGTCCATTGCCACTTTGCACAGATACATATTGGTTCCGATTCCGGCTGTCGCCGTAATTCCTGTAGTCTCCAGTACATCCAGAATCATCTTCATGGCAAGTTCTCTTGGTGTCATGCGGTAAACCTGCAGATATTCCGTCACATCAATGAACACTTCATCAATGGAATAAGTGTGAATATCCTCCGGTGCCACATATTTCAGATAAACCTTGTAAATGCGGGTGCTGTATTCAATATAGTGAGCCATACGCGGTGTAGCGATCACATAATCAATGGCAAGCGATGGGTTCTCCTTTAAATCTATACTGCTGGCTGATTTTCCCGTAAACTGCCCGCCCGGCGCTCTGCGCAGCCGGTTCGCGTTGGCCTCCTTCACCTTCTGCACCACCTCAAACAGACGCGCTCTTCCCGGGATGCCGTATGCCTTCAGCGCCGGCGAAACCGCAAGACAGATTGTCTTGGTGGTACGGCTGGCATCAGCCACCACCAGATTGGTGGTCAGCGGGTCCAGATACCTCTCCACGCATTCCACGGAGGCATAAAAGGACTTTAAATCAATGGCAATATAGGTTCTGTTCTTTGTCTGTTCCATTTTTGCCTCCTTTCTCTCTTTATTATAATCGAACTTTTGTTCGATTTCAAGATTAAAAAAAGTAGGTGTATATTGTCACACCTGCCTTTCCGCGCAAAAATAGGTTTTTTTATCTTCTTACATGTACATACGCTGCCCATTTACTGTGTTATATATGCAGCTACCTATTAATTTGACTCTCTACATGTATCATCTCCTATCATCCAGCTTTCAGCACATGTAGAAACACTCAAAAAATCTGCCTTACATATCCTTCATCTCATAAAACTCTTGAGTTCTCCTCCATCAGCCGCTTCAGCACCCTGATGTCCCGCTCAAACCAGGCACTGCCGTCAGCTTCACCGTGTCCTGGAGCGCTGTTTACCCGTAAAGCTTCCTGCAGCGTCACAAATTCCGGCACAAATCCTTCCTCTGCTTCGTAAGCGTCCAGCTTCTGTTCGCCGCCTGTCTCATACGCTTCACAAAGGTAAAAATAATTCTCCTGCACAAATATCTCGTCATTAAAACGCTTGAACACAGACAAAACCGAGCCGTATTCCTGAACAGATTCCGGGATGATCCTCAGACCGGTCTCCTCACCGACTTCGCGGACAAGTGCCTGTTCCAGACTTTCCCCGGGCTCAATGCCGCCGCCGGGAAAAATATAGCCCCGATACTTGTGATTATAGATCATGGCGATCCTGTCACCACGCCTGACGATCCCCCGCACGGAAGGACGCACAAAACGCGGCCATGCTTCATCGTAATTCTTCTGATCCACAACAAATAAACGTTCCATTTCACTTCACCAACTGCTCAATCCGCGCTTCCACAGCTTCATCCATCCGAAACAGCGTGATATAATTACAAAATGCCTCATCCAGCTGCCCGACGCTGCATCCAAACACTTGTCTGGCAGCTTCTGCCATATCTCCTTTCCAGTCCCAGAAAGCAAGATATTTTTCCATGCCATAGGTATGGATCAGATATTCGGTAAAGCTTCCCATTATAGGATAGGAAATACTGCAGTCGATCTCAAAAAAGACCTCATCCTTCAAATACGATGAAAGACCTGCAAACATTCCGTTCTTTATATAGTATTCTGTCCACTCCTGATTGGAAATCCCCCACCATTTCCGGTCAAAAAACATGGCGAGGCCCTCACGGACAGCGGCACTTAAAGGCCGGTTTCTTAAATAGCTGATCACATGGGCATCCTCATGAAAACCAATGCACTTTACCTGTTCATTGTATACTGCATACACTTTGTCCGGCATACTGGCAAATCCATTGCACGGCACATTGTCACCATAGATTTCGCCTACCTGCTGTGCAGTCTCACACAAAAAATACTGTATCCGAAACGACGGTTTTACCCGCAGAACATCACAAATATAGGAAAAACAGCTTTCCTGCATGGCCGCAATCTTTTCTATATCACGTTCTGCCGGCGAATTTTCAGTATAGTAAAAAATATAGCTGGCTGTCTCATAACTTCTCATAATCCACACCGATCCATTACTCAATTTTCATCTCAATACGTTCTTCCCTGATAAAAACAGAGGAAAACTGTTCCAGCCCAAACCGGCGCACAAACAGTTTACATTTACATAAAAACAGGAAATACGGGTTAAATCCTTCGCCATACAAACTTTCAAAATTACCCTGTCCCTTGGAAATGATCACATCTGCCGTTTCCATAAGCTCCCTTGCCCTGACACTGATCCGCTGGGGAATGGTTCCCGGCGCGCTGTCTCCGTTGCCGATACAGGTGACAAGCTCTGTCAGACCAACCTCCTGCGCATCCTCCATGGTCGCATCATTGAGCACATCCTGCCCTCTGACAATGACCGTAATCTTAAGTTCAGGATAAGCCGCCTTCATATACTTAATAAACAGCTTGTCCAGCACCACTTCGCCGCAGTTATCCGTCAGATAAACCAGTGATTTTGCTGCTGCAAGGTCAGCTGCAAATCTTTCATACTCCTGCTGCGCCACCTGCTCACATGCTGCTTTTTCCAAAAGCTTTTCAAAGGTTTCTTCATTTACGTTGTCCACCGCCGAAAAATCAATGTAATTTCCGGCACAGACATACTTGATGCACTCCTTGACCGGGTCCGCAGCATTATCGATCCGCGCTGACAGTTCCGCTTCTTTTTCCAGTAACAGCTGATTGTATTTCTTTTTTAACGGGCCGTAATCCTCACGGATTCCCCAGAAGCTTTCAAAAAGTTCATTGATATACACAGTCAGCGCCGGCGCAGACTCTGTCTGTGCACGTTTATATAAAATCCCCAGCAACTCGTGCATATAATCGGATTTTTTCTGTTCATCCGCAAAATCCCGGATGGTTTTTTCCTGTTTGGAAACCAGACAGGACATACACATGGAATTGGCCTTCATACGATTTATGATCCTTTCTCACTTTCGGTCGCTTTTTAAAACTGCCCAGCAAACCTTATTGCAGATACCCTGATTATTCTTTGCCGCCGCGCGCATAATGCCTTCCTGTTTCATACCGGCCTTTTCCATAACCCGTCCCGATTTGGGATTATTTTCGTCGTGATGTGCGCACACGCGGTTTGCTCCTGCCTCATCAAATAAAAAATCAATCACTCTGTCCAAAGCTTCCGGCATGATTTCCTGTCCCCACCAGGCTTTTCCAAGACAATAGCCGATCTCAGCCGCGTCAATCTCTTCCTCCAGCCCTACAACCGCAATATTGCCGATCAGAGCACCGTTTTCTTTCAGCTCGATCCCCCAATTATAATAGTTTAACTCCCTATAATGGGATACCCAGTCGTTGACAACCCGTTTTGTCACATCGATACTTTTATGCGTCGGCCAGGTCAGAAAATGGGTAACAGCCGGATCAGATGCCCAGTTTAAATACATCTGCTCTGCATCTTCTATGGTGTAGCGCCTGAGAATCAGGCGTTTGGTTTCCAGTGTTTTGGTGCCTTGATTGATCATAAAAACCTCCTCTTATCCCATCTTCTCCCGTATAAAATCAAACTGCCTGTTGAGCATCTCAAAATCCACTTTTCCCTCTGCATCAAAGGCCGTGGATTCCACCGTAAAGGTCTGATCATACCCCATTTCCCGGACAAACGCAAAAAATCTGTCAAAATCCACATGTCCGCTTCCGATGGGCAGCGTGCGCAGATTTTTCCAGTCCTTATATCCGCCGGCATAGTCGTTCACATGAAAATGCTGAATATGTCCGTTTTCCATCATCCAGCGCATTTCGGGCGCATACAGCTGCTCCAGTTCCTCATGAAAGGCCGCCATTTTCGTATCAAAAATAAAACCGATATCCGGATATTTCTCCGCCAGTTCGCACCAATGCTTAAAAGGTGCCTCATGATTGCAGACCACATTTTCTACCAGCAAAGTAAGACCGTGCGCAGCGGCGATCTCCTGTAAAACAGGGTATGTTCTGATATTGTTTTCAAAAAAAGCATCCGAAGTCAGCCCGTCCCAAAGATGCATCACCAGCTTCTTGGCGCCAAGCTCCTGTGCCGCCCGGCAGTTTACGCGGAATTTTTCAAAAACAGTCTCCGTTTCTTCTCCTTTGCTGATCAGCTCCCCGATCCGCTTTTCACAGTGAACCACCGGTATGTACAGATGCTGTTCCTTCAAAAAATCCAGCAGTTTATCAACCTGTTCATACCAGGAATCATACATCATAAATTCAAATCCGTCACAGGAAAGGCGTTTGGCAAACTGTGCCAACAGCTTAAAATCACGGCCGTTTGGCCTTCCGATCATGGTTCCCGTGGAACATAAAATTTCGCTCATCGCTAAACCTTCCTTTATAACGTCCTGCAGCAAGCCGCCAATCGTTACAGCTGTTTTGCCATCGTATACATGTCCGCATAAGTACCGTCCTTATACTTCATGGCATGTTTCATCGTACCGCAGATTTCAAAGCCAAGGCTTTTATAAAGCGCGATCGCACCGCTGTTGGCTGCGATCACTTCCAGCTCCGCCTGTTCGTATCCGCATTTTTTTGCCTCATACAGCAAAATTTCCATCATCTGCCGCCCGATCCCAAGACCGGTAAATTCCTGATACAGGGCAATCCCAATGCTGCATCTGTGCAGAAATCGTTTTTTCCCGCTGACCATGTAAAAAGAAGCATTGCCCACATGTCTGCCGTCTGCAAAACCGGCGATCATCATCGCTTTGGGATTATCCAGATTCGCCTGAATAAAACGCACTTCCTGATCCATTGTCAGGGTAATCTCCTCCGGCTCATTGACCAAAAAAGGAGTCTCCACCGCCACAGCCTTCAGATAATCCAGCATAATTTCCGCATCTTGTGTCTGTACACTGCGCACGATCACGCTGTGTCCGTCTTTTGTATGGATCTCTTTTTCCGGATAATTCATAACAGCTCCTCCAAATCATGTTTTTACAGCCTGTACCTGCCAAAAACACTGCTCCCCTGAATAGCTATAATATAGCAATATACACACTTTTGCGCAATGCCAAAAATCACTGTTTTCTGTGCAGATTGCACGCAAAAAACCATTGTCTTCCTGTCCGGATATGCTATATTAAACATATAGCGTAGCTGCACCGGTTTCTTACAGCCAGCGCAAACAACAGCATTCATCAAAAGAGAGGACAATATTTATGAAACAGCAGCAGGCTTTTACTGGAAATGAAAAAATGTTAAAAGGCGGTCTTCACTGCCATACCACCCGTTCTGACGGCGACGGCGATCCCGCAGACGTAATCCGTCTTCACTACCAGAACGGTTATGATTTTCTGGCTCTGACCGACCACAGATATTACAACTACACCAATTTTGCTCCCGAAGTTCCCATGACCATCATCCCCGGCATGGAATATGACAACACCTTCATCCATGACCAGGGCTTCCGCTGCTTCCACACCGTCTGCATCGGTCCTTCCAAGAAAGACGGCAACGGTTTTGATCAGGATGAACGCTTAGAATCCGGCAAAGCAACCTGTCAGGAAGAATACCAGCCTTATCTGGACGAAATCCATGCCAAAAACAATCTGACCATTTACTGCCATCCCGAATGGAGCTCCACTCCCGCCAGCCTTTTCAACAAGCTGCAGGGCGATTTTGCGATGGAAATCTGGAACAGCGGCTGCGTGATCGAAAACGACATGGACACCGACGCTGCATACTGGGATGAACTGCTGGGACAGGGCAAAGTGATCTACGGCGTTGCCACCGATGACGGCCACGGCATGATGCACCACTGCCACGGCTGGGTTATGGTCAATGCAAAAAATGACATCAATTCCATTCTGGAAGCACTCAAAAACGGTGCCTTTTATGCTTCCTGCGGTCCCGAGATCACGAACTTCTACATTGAAGACGGCAAAGCGATCGTGGAATGTTCCGCAGCTGCCAAGGTCCGCCTCCACAGCGACATGCATCCTACCCAGATCCGCACCTCTGCTGACGGCGACATCACCCGCGCTGAATTTGATATCAGCAAAGGCTGGGCAGGCCCTTACAAATATGTCCGTGCAACCGTGATCGACGAAGACGGCAGATACGCATGGACAAACCCGATCTTTCTTGACTGAATTCTGACAGTCAGCAAAACAGAAAAACAGGTTTTTAAATAAATCCGTGAAACAACAAAGGCCGGACGGCATTCCATAATGCTGCCCGGCTTTTCTTTTTTCCCATACTTATTCACACACGATCAGCGGAATCAGCATCTCCTCTTTTGTCAGACCGCCATGCATGGACAGCCACCTGTCATCGTCAAAATAAATGGAAAGGTTTCCCGTCGCGACCGCCAGATAATCCCCCAGCATGGACGCAAAGAGCGCATGAGGCGTACCATTGCCGAAAAGACCGCGCGCAATCACTTCTTCTTTAGTCAGCAGCAGGAATTTATCGCCAAATGCCTTCTGAAACTCTCTCGCAAAGATTTCTTTTTTTCCTTCCTGCACAAAAAAGTTCAAAGCCCGCGGCTCCAGCGAAGGCAGACGCACCAGACAGTCACAAATCTGCGGATAATCCTGCAGCAAAACATACTCTGTATCGATATGCCCGTGATCTGCGGTGATGAACAAAAGTGTATCTTCCAGTTCTCCGGCAAGCGTCCTGAGCGTTTCCTCAATCTGCAAAAGCGTCTCTTTTACCTGCTCCGAACCGCTTCCGCAGCGGTGCAGACAATCATCCGGCTGATCCCAGTAAGCATAAATGAATTTGTGTTCCGGTTCGCGGCACAATGCTTTCACCTGTGCACAGATTTCATCCAGACTCTTGGGAAAGGGCGGAAAAAAGGGCGCACAGCTGTAAGCCTTCCCGCCGGCTTTCTTAATTTTAGAAACGATATCTGCATAAGGAGTCAGCGTCCACGCCACATTGTAATCCGCCGCAGGCTCCTTTGTATTCTGAATGGTATTGCGGAACACCGTCACATTCTGATCCAGCTGCGGATAATAACAGTCCCAGCCCAGCCAGCAGTGCTCACAGGGCTGCAGTCCCGACAAAACAGAGGTTGTGGCAGCCACGGTTGTCGACAAAAATACCGATTGATAAATCCCCGCCAGATGACTTCTGAAAAATCCGTTTTCTGAAAGCATTTTTTCCAAAATGTGCTTTCCCATGCCGTCCAGAAGAAAGACCACCACATTTTTATATTCTTTTTCCACATATTGATCTGCAAGCGCCAGCGTTTTCCCCACTGTGGGCAGCTTCCAGCTCTTTAAGATGGAATTGGGCAGATTGGCGATACAATTTTCATAATCAGGCCAGACCAGCCCTTTTGTTTCAGTCATCATGTTTTCACACTCCTGCCATATCGTAGGAATCAACGATCTCTCTGATCTTTGCAAGCATTTCCGGGTCGGCCTGCTCATCCGTAAAAGCAGAAACCGGCACAAAAGCATTCTCTTTCAGACTGACGCCCAAAAGCTTCTTTGCCCAGATGCACGCCAGCAGATATCTTCCGTACACAAAGCTCATATGAAAGCCGTCCCGGCACAAAGACATGCCGCCGCTTGGTACATGAAATGCCTCCATACCGCGCATCTGCTGAATGATATCCCCGCTCTGGATCAGCTCCAGGTCATATTTTTCTGCCATACTGTGATAACATTCCCGCAGTCTGTCATACATCTTCTGCTGACTGCGTTCATACCGCGCAAAGCCCCAGTGGTCGCTGTCAATCTCATAGGCCCAGGTTTCATGCAGACAAAGCTTTGCCTGCGGTGCTTTCTTTTGAAGCCATTGCGTGATCCATCCTAAAAAAGGTTCATAGGTATTGATCCATCCGCTGTCATGACTTGCCTGCTGGGTCACAATAAAATCCCATTTTTCCTGTTCAAGAGCCTCTTCAATACTTCCATAGCGGTCAGTCAGCACACCGTTTTCCTGATACTGATAAGGTTCCTGCTTTGTTTCAATATTGCGCCAGTGCTTTTCCAGCGGACAGCCGCCGATATAGAGATTCAAAACCTGCACTTCCACGCCTGCTGCCTGCGCGATTCCATGCAGATAACAGGTCGCATCTTCTGAAAAACTGTTGCCGATCGCTAAAATTCTGATCATTTTTCTTCCTCCCGTAAAAAAACATGGTAAATGATCCATTGTTTTTCATCCTTTGTCATCCGCTTTGTTTCGGTAAACCCAAGACTGCTGCACAGTCGCTGTGATGCCGGATTCTCTTCCTCCACCCAGACGCACAGCTTATCCTGCTCCAGTTCCTCCCGGGCATATGCAAGCACAGCCTTCACCGCTTCCCGGGCATATCCCCTGCCGCGATACTGCGCTGCCGTTTCAAATCCCAGCTCCAGAAGCTCACTGTCTTCCCTGATCTGCAGCCCCGCCCGTCCCACGGGCTCACCTGTATTTTTTTCGCACACCATCCAGAGACCAAACCCATAAAAACCGTAGATCAGCTTCCGGTATGCCGCCAGTTTTTCCGTTTCTGTCTGCCTGTCAGCCGTCGGTCCTGCCACAAAACGCGCAGACTGTTCATCCTGCCGGCACTGATATAAAAAATCCAGATCATCTTCTGTCATTTCCCGCAGATAAAGCCTGTCCGTCTCGCAGATCTGCCAGGGCAGATTCTGTCTGCGCAGCCATACACGCCAGAGAAAATCCGGATCAATAAAATCAGGACAGTCCGTCTCACCCCAAGCCATGTTCTGTTTAGCCGCATCCGGGCCAGCCGCTTGCAGCGCACAAAATTCCTCCGGCACTTCCACGCACCACTTTGCCTGCGGACAGAACCGGTCACGATTATGAGGTGTCAGAAGATACACAACACACTCCCCCTCCCGCTCTAACGCTTCAAGGGTTTCTGCGTCATCTGTCAGCCAGACACAGGGGGCACCGGCTTTTTTTGTATCTGCTACCCCGGATACGCCTGCTTTTGTCTGCCGTGCGCCTATCGCTTCCAGCCTGTATTTTTCGGCTTCCACATATGGACATCCTGTCAAATTTATTTTTTTCAGAAAAATTTCCCGCTTCATTCTTTACCTTTTCCTTTATTTCTATTAGAATACCTTATAGCACCGCAGTCCGTAAATAGTTCTGCGGTATAATCACTGAAAAGAAAGGAACGAAATACAAAATGGCACAGAATCCTATCGTTACCATTACCATGGAAAACGGCGATGTCATGAAAGCTGAGCTTTACCCTGAGATCGCTCCCGAATCCGTTAACAACTTTATCAGCCTGATCAACAAAAAATTCTACGACGGTATCATTTTCCACCGCGTTATCAAGGGCTTCATGATCCAGGGTGGCGACCCCGAAGGCACCGGCATGGGCGGCCCCGGCTACTGCATCAAGGGCGAATTTGCAAGCAACGGCTTTAAAAACGACTTAAAGCACACCGCAGGCGTTCTTTCCATGGCACGCACCATGATCCCCGACTCCGCAGGCAGCCAGTTCTTCTTAATGCACAAGGACGCTCCCCATCTTGACGGTCAGTATGCAGCTTTCGGTAAAGTAACCGAAGGTATGGATGTTGTCAACAAGATCGCTGAGACCCGCACCAACTGGTCCGACCGTCCCGTTCAGGAACAGAAGATCAAATCCATGACCGTGGAAACCTTTGGCGTAACCTATCCCGAACCCAACAAACTCAAAGAAAGATAATCCTTTCGCCAGATAAGCAAACCAGCAAAGGGCTGAACGAATCCGTTCAGCCCACTTTTTTTATGCGCACTCGCGCGCTCGGTAAATATTGCCTTACGGCAACCGCGCTCGGCGCGGAGTGTACGCAAAGCGCACACTTTTTTATATGCCTATTTTTTACATCAGCGGCGCAAACAGACGCAGAATGCACTGCCAGATCCGAAGCGGCGCCTTTCTGTCCCGGTATCTTTCCGTCACCTCTTCGCAAACCGGAAATGTCTCACAAAAATCAGCTTCCACATCCCTGACGGCATCACAGTCATAAAACAGCACCGCATTTTCAAAATGCAGATAAAGACTCCGGTAATCCAGATTGATCGTTCCCACCACCGCAATCTCTCCATCGCTGACACACTGTTTTGCATGCATAAAGCCCGGCGAATATTCAAAAATCCGGACACCGCTTTTTGCCAGCTGCCCATAATAGGAACGGGTCAGCATAAAGACGGTCTTTTTGTCCGGAATTCCCGGTGTGATGAGCCGCACATCCACGCCGCGTTTTTGGGCCAGCGTCAGTTCCCTGCTCATTTCATCACTGATGATCAGATACGGCGTCGTAAACCAGACATATTTCTTTGCATTTTTGATCAGATTCAGGTACACATTTTCACCGACCGTCTCCCCATCCAGAGGACTGTCTGCATAAGGCGCCGCAAATCCCGGCTTTTGAGCCTGATATTGGGGTACAGACAGATACGGGCTGTAATCTGTGTCCGTTTTTTTCATCACATTCCACATTTCCAGAAACATCACCGTCAGGCTTTTCACCGCTTCGCCTGTCAGTTTAATTCCGGTATCCTTCCACTGTCCGTAGGGGCTTGTCAGATTAAAATATTTGTTGGCCAGATTGTAGCCGCTGGTAAATCCCACTTTTCCGTCGATAACCGTAATCTTTCTGTGATCACGGTTATTCATAAACATATTCAAAACCGGAAACAGCGGATTGAATACCCTGCACTGTACACCGACCTTTTCCATCCGCTTGATAAAATCCGGATCAATAAAGCCCACGCTGCCCACATCATCATAAAAAAGACGCACCTCAACACCGGATGCCGCCTTTTGGGCCAGAATCTGTTTGAGACTGTCAAAGGCTTTGTCATCCTCAATCGCATGGTATTCCATAAAAATAAACTTTTCCGCTTTTTTCAGTTCTTCAAGCTGCGCTGCCAGACCATCCTCTGCTCTTTTGAAAAACACAATATCTGAATTATGATAAACCGGATAATGTCCCAGACGTTCCACATACCTAAACTGATTTGCAATTCCCAGATCACGCGTTTCCAGCTCTTGCATCACCACTGTATCATTTTTTAATTCCGGCAAAAGCTCTGCATCCACTCTTTCAAAGCGTTTCTGCATGTTTTTTGTCAGTCCCGGCCGTCCCAGCAAAAGATACAGACAGACCCCCAGCACCGGCAGCACCAGTATGGTAATGATCCATGGCATTTTCATGGCGGCATTGCTGTGCATACCGTAAATACGTAGTACCACCAGCATCGCAAACATCGTTGTGAACAAAGAAATACCAGCCGAGTACTGATTCAGCCGGATCACCAGAAATAAAAGCCATCCTACCTGTATCATCAGACTGAGCAGGACAAAAGCCATTCTCCCTATACTGTTTTTAACTGCTGTTTTTTCTTCTGCGCGCATCAGGATCAATCCTTTCTTTCCTTATTCCTCCATGGAATATCTTAGCACGTTCCAAACAGGGCATCAAATCACGTTTTCTTTACTTTTGTCATTTTTTTACATTTTCATGTCACATTCCGCATTTTTACGTGTTCATATTTTGTTCATAATTCTTTAACGGAATGTTTTTTTCATCAACACTCTTTTGTCACTTTCTCTTTTTATACTAAGACCATAAGATAAAGCAAATGAAGAAACAACTTTTTCCTATCCTTTTTAAATAGCTTTTTCATAATTAACGGCAGGTAGATGCGAGCTACCTGCCGTCCTCCCTTTTTATGGGGATTTTTTCCTTATTCTTTCCGTATTCTGTGTCTGTCATGCACCAGTTTTCCCAGTAAAAACAGCACCGCCATACACACAAGCCCCCAAACGACCGCATCCGAATACAGCTGTATCCACTTACAGATTCCTTCCCAGGAAGCGCCAAGCCATGCGCCGGCTGATACCAGTGCCAGATTCCACACCAGACTGCCAATTACGGTATACAGTAAAAAACGCGTCATCTCCACGCCTGCCATTCCTGCCGGAATCGAGATCAGACTTCTGATGATAGGCACACATCTTCCATACAAAAGGCAGCGGCTGCCCTTTTGTTCAAACCAGCTGACCGCCTTTTCCACTTCTCCTCTCTTAAATCCAACAAGTCTGCACACTCTGTTGTCAAGAATACGTTCCAGCTGCTGCGGTGAAAAAAGCGCGCCGATGCGGTACAGCACCCAGGCGCCTGCTGTCGATCCGATCGTGGAAAAAAAGACAACGCCTCCTACGCTCAGGTTGGTATAAGTTGTCATAAATCCGCCAAAGGGCAAAATGATCTCTGACGGAATCGGCGGAAACAGATTTTCCAGCATGATCAGAAAAAGAAGACCCGGATAGCCAAAACGTTCCATAACGGAAAAGATAAATTCCTGCATTGCAGCTCCTGTCTGCCGTCAGTTGGGCAACAGGTTTTATCTATAGAATATGCGGAATGCTGCCGATGTGTGATTCTTTTGCCTTGCTGCGCTGTGCGCACTCCGCTGCCACGCCGTGCACACTCGCAAGCTTACGCTTGCTCGTTCGCGGGCTTCGCCCTATACATCCAAAGTGCAAAGCATTTTCGCGAGCAAGCTCGCAAAACGCTTTACTCTTTGGATGTGCACGGCTCATTGCCGACGCGCAAAAAGGCGCCCCCTTGCGGAAGCGCCTTAAAATGTGCAATCTTATTCAGATTAAGCCTGGCCAACAGAACCGAACAGTTCCATTTTTTCCTTAACGGTAGCCTTGATTGCTTCAAAGCCGGGAGCCAGAAGCTTACGAGGGTCGTAGCCCTTGCCCTGCTGATCCTTACCAGCTTCGATGTACTCTCTGGTAGCAGCAGCGAATGCCAGCTGGCACTCGGTGTTAACGTTGATCTTAGCAACGCCGAGAGAGATCGCTTTCTTGATCATTTCAGCGGGGATACCGGTACCACCGTGAAGAACCAGAGGAAGTTCGCCGGTCAGCTGCTGGATAGCATCCAGAGTTTCGAAGGACAGACCAGCCCAGTTTGCAGGATATTTTCCGTGGATGTTGCCGATACCAGCTGCAAGGAAGTCTACGCCAAGATCAGCGATCTTCTTGCATTCTGCGGGATCTGCACATTCGCCCATACCAACAACGCCGTCTTCTTCGCCGCCGATGGAACCAACTTCAGCTTCGATGGAAACGCCCATAGCGTGAGCCTTAGCAACCAGCTCAGTAGTCTTAGCAACGTTTTCTTCGATGGGATAGTGAGAACCGTCGAACATGATGGAAGAGAAACCAGCTTCCAGGCACTTGTAGCAGTGATCGTAAGAACCGTGATCCAGATGGATAGCAACGGGAACAGTAATGTTCAGGCATTCGATCATACCTTTTACCATGCCAACAACAGTCTTGTAACCGCCCATGTACTTACCAGCGCCTTCAGATACGCCAAGGATTACAGGGGAGTTGCATTCCTGAGCGGTAAGCAGGATAGCTTTGGTCCACTCAAGGTTGTTGATGTTGAACTGGCCAACTGCATAATGACCAGCTTTTGCTTTTTTCAGCATTTCTGCAGCAGAAACTAACATTTTCATTTACCTCCATGAAAAAGTATTTATATTGAACATATAAAAAGCACACACAATGCGGCCTCTTTATTTCAATCTCTGTTATTATAACCCATCTTTTCCAAAAAGGAAATATGGGTTGCATAAATTTTCAAGAAAAATCAATCATTTTCATCCGGAATCATGATTTTCATCGCCTGTTTCCGGTTTTCCAGCAATACAGAGGTATGCCGTCCGCCAAATTCGCCGTCCAGAGTCCATGCCACCGGTTCGCTGCTCTCAAAAACAAGGCGGGATGTCTTAAAGCAGTACATCTGGGCCGCATCGATATCCCGCAGGGTCAGGGAACTGATGATCTGATTCAGATCATCCAGATTTCTGGGACGCTTGATCAGAGTCACCTCAAATTTGCCGTCACTTAAATCCACAAACTTACCGGTGATGCCTTTAAATCCGCCGACCGAAACAGAATTTGTCACCATGCCGAACAAAAAGTCATCCTCGATCACCGTATCTTCGGTATGGATCTTCATGGGATAGGATTTGATCGAAGTCAGCTTTTTGGCGCCTTCCAGAACGTATGCCATATGTCCCAGCAAATTTTTCATGCCCTGATTGGTCTCATAGGACACATCCGTAAACATGCCAAAGGCCGCGATATATACAAAACTGCTGTTGTTAAACTCCCCGATGTCACAGAGAAATTCCTTTCCGCCAACCGCAGCCTGCGCCGCCTTTTTCATATCTTTGGAAAGATTTAAGCTGTTTGCAAAATCATTGGTGCTGCCGGCCGGTATGTAACCGATGGGAATCTGCCGCCCGCTGCGCATGATGCCGCAAACCACCTCATCCAGGGTTCCGTCGCCGCCGCTGCAGACCACCATTTCATATTCTTCCCTGATATTTTCCGCCAGCTCAATGGCTTCACCGGGATACTGGGTCGGCCGCGCCGTAACCTCATATCCGGCTTTTACAAAAACATCAATGATATCCAGCAGATTTCCCTTAATCTGCCCTTTTCCTGACCTGGGATTATAGATAAATAAAAGCTTCTTTTCCATGTTAAAACCTCTTTTAATAGCGTGTGTTACAACACACGCTTTGCGCCGAGCGCAGCCGCGTCAGCGGCAAATTCCACATGTGCGAGTGCGCATCCACCGCAGAGCGTCTTTTTTTTAAGACAGGAATACTCCTGTCTTAAAAAAAAAGGAGCTGCTCATCCGTTTTATTTACGTCATGAGTGCCCCCTCTTTTTCGTGTTGTTATTGTACTGCTGCCTGATGATTGCCGCTTAAATACTCTTCGATGTTAAAGATTGCTTCTTCTTCATCGCTGCCGTCTGCGATTACATTCACCATCTCGCCATTGTCAAGACCAAGGCTCATCATGCCCATGATGCTCTTCGCATTTACTTTCTTGCCTTCTGCTTCCAGATACACGGTGCTGTTGTGTCTGCTTGCTACCTGTACAAGCATTGCAACCGGTCTTGCTTCCAGTCCATGATCCAGCTTGATCATTACAGACTTCTGTTTCATAACATTTCCTCCTTCTACGACCTGATACGGTCTGCCAACTCGCATAATTTCCGTAAACGGTGATTCACGCCCGATTTCCCAACCGGCGGGTCCAGATAAGCCCCCAGCTCCCGAAGCGGTACATCCGGATATTCCAGACGGACTTCGGCCATCTCGCGCAGATTCTCCGGTAAATTTTCAAATCCGTATTTATCTCTTAAAAAAAGTATATCTTCTGTCTGTCGTGCTGCTGCGGAAACTGTTTTGGTGATGTTGGCAGTCTCGCAGTTTACCCTGCGGTTGATCGAATTGCGCATATCCCGGACGATTCTGCAGTTTTCAAATTCCATCAGCGCCAGATGCGCTTCCGTCACATTCAAAAAATCGGAGATTGCAGAACCTTCTTTGATATAAACCACGAAATATCGTTTGCGCAGAACAATATGTGCCTCTATTTCAAATTCCTGCAGAAGCTTTTGTATCTGCACAGCCTGCATCTCCTGGCTGCATACCATCTCCAGATGGTTGCTCTTTTCCGGATCGCTCATTGATCCTGCTGCCAGATAAACCCCCCTTAAAAAAGCTCTCCTGCAGCAGACTTCCTCGATCAGCTTTTGGCTGACAGGTTCACGCAGTCCGGCAAAAAACTGATCCTTCTGCCAAAAACCGGTTTCGGTCAAAATCCGTTCCATCACCGCTTCCTGTGCAATATGAAACCCGTAACCGCCGTTTTTGCCTTCCTTGCGGACAGAAATATTACTCCCTATATTAAATGTTTTCTCTAACAATGTAAAGCATTTTCTGACAACTAATGCATTTTCCGCCTCAATCTGCAGAAAATTCACATCTTCCCGGCATCCGATACTGCCGCAGAAGGCTAAAATCGCCGCCAGCTCCGCAATCTGGCAATGCCGTGCGCTGCTGATATGCTTGTACAGTTCTTCTTTTACACTTCCTGAAAAAGACATATTTTAAATATCCCTGTGACTCAAACTCAGACCATAACCTCCACGGTTTTTCAACCGCCTGTAAAGCTCATTGGCCAGTGTAACACTTCTGTGTTTGCCGCCGGTGCATCCAATGCCGATGACCAGCTGATATTTTCCCTCTTTGATATAATTGGGAATCAGAAATTCCAGCATATCCGTCAGCTTATCCAGAAATGCTTCCGATTCGGGGCAGTTCATGACATAATCCTGTACGCCTCTGTCATTGCCGGTCAGATATTTCAGTTCATCTATATAATACGGATTCGGTAAAAAACGCACATCAAACACCAGATCTGCATCCGATAAAATACCGTGCTTGAATCCAAAGGATACGATATTTACCATCAGGCTGTTGTATTCCTCGTTTTTGACAAAAATCCGGTCCAATTCCTCTTTTAACTCTCTGGTCAGCAGTTTGGAGGTGTCGATCACGTAATCTGCGTCTTTTTTCATCTGCTTTAAGATGTCACGTTCCCTGGCGATCCCGTCTTCCACCCGCAAAACCTCATCAGACTGCAGCGGATGTACGCGGCGCGTTTCCTTGTAGCGCTTTAAGATCACCTCATTGGAAGCATCCATAAACAAAACTTCAAAGATAAAACCGTTCTGGCGCATGGTGCGCAGAATCTGATGCGCCTGCGAAAAAGACTGGTCCGTACGCACATCCAGTCCCAGTGCAACCTTGGAGATCTCCATGTTGGGCGCGGTAAAAAGTTCCATAAATTTTTCGATCAGGGGAACAGGGAGATTATCAACACAGTAAAATCCCATATCCTCCAGCATTCTCATTGTGGTGCTTTTGCCGCCTCCGCTCATACCGGTAACGATCACAAATCTCATGTTTCCTCACAATCCGAAGAATGTTTTATTCTCCCAGAAAGATCACTTCCGGCTCCAGTTCCACGCCGAAATTTTTCTCAACAGTTTCTTTTGTTTCTTCGATCAGTTCTATGATATCAGTCGCTGTGGCATTGCCGCAGTTTACGATAAATCCGCAGTGTTTTTCGGAAATCTGTGCACCGCCGTGCTTATGACCGCGCAGCCCGCTGTCCTGAATCAGTTTTCCGGCAAACATCCCTTCCGGACGCTTAAAGGTACTTCCGGCGCTGGGCAGTTCCAGCGGCTGTTTGTCCCGGCGCTGTTTTGCCAGTTCAAGCATTCTCTCCCGGATCGCCTCCGGATCGCCCTCTGTCAGCCTGACTTCCATGGCTGTCACCACATAGGGACGGTCTTTTACCGCACTTGTCCGGTATCCAAACTCCATGGCCGCATTATCCAGTACCAGAAGCTCTCCGTCATCGTTCATGACTTCCACTTCTGTCACAACCTGGGAAAGCTCTCCGCCATAGGCACCGGCATTCATGCGTACACCGCCGCCCACTGTTCCAGGAATACCTGCTGCAAATTCCAGTCCTGTCAGACCGCCTCTCAATGCTTCCTGCGCTGCGCTTCCCAAAAGCACACCGGCTCCCGCACGGATTCTGTCCCCGTTTCTCTCCATTTTGCAAAAATCACCGCCCAGCGTGATGATCACACCGCGGTAACCTTTATCGCTTACCAGCAGATTGCTGCCGTTTCCCACAAGAAAATAATCCCATCCGGTCTGTTTCAGATAAGTCAGCACTTTTTTCAGTTGTTCTTTTGTATCAACCGTAATAAAACATTCCGCCGGTCCGCCGACACGGAACGTGGTATGCCTGTCCATCGGTTCTTCCATACGGATATGATCTTCGGGCAATACTGTTTTTAAATATTCCTGTAATGCTTTGCTCATTCTTCCTCACTCCGGCTTTTGTAAAAACCTCTGTGCGTTATGCGCACGATCTGCCGTCTTCTATATCTATGCAGGCGGACGGCGGATCATGCCGGATCTGATAAAAATCCGGTATAACCCGCCGAAGCGCAGCCGTTTATGTAACTTTGCAGTTACGGTCAGTCATTCAGTACCATCTTGGCAGAACCGTAGATACCTGCGTCATTGCCAAGGGTTGCAAGGCCGAAAAGTACTTCTCTGGATGCATGGAATGCATAGGGCTTATAATATTTTTTCACATATTCGATCAGAATATTACCAGCTTTGGACACACCGCCGCCCAGTACGAAGATCTCAGGATTTACCACGTTGCCGATATTGGCAAACGCTCTTCCCAGATACCAGCCGAACTGATCAGCAACTTCGATCGCCAGCGCATCACCGGCTTTGACTGCGTCCCAGACATCCTTTGCAGTCACTTCGATACCGCGCAGCACGCTGGGAGTATCGCAGGATGCCAGTTTTTTATTTGCAAGACGCACCACGCCGGTAGCAGATGCGTACTGTTCCAGACAGCCCACATTGCCGCAGCCGCAGCTGTCAGTTTCGTTGTCTTCCACATGGATATGGCCGATCTCACCTGCAGCACCGATGGAACCGTTTAAAATCTTACCCTGCACGATAATGCCGCCGCCTACACCGGTACCCAGGGTTGCCAGAACAACATCCTGATAACCGCGCGCACCGCCCTGCCACATTTCGCCGAGAGCTGCCACGTTGGCATCATTGCCCACTGCAACGGGCATATCAATTACTTTCTGGAGTGCCTCCTTTACGCTGAAGGTTCCCCAGCCAAGGTTAACCGCATTGTGAATAATGCCGTCTTTATCAACAGGTCCGGGCACACCAACACCGACACCGGCCACATCAGCCTTATCGATGCCTTTTTCGTTCATTTTTGCCAGAATGCTGTCTGCGATATCGGGCAGGATCAGAGTTCCGCCTTCTTCTGTGCGGGTCTTGATCTCCCATTTATCCAAAAGGGTTCCTTCTGTGCTGAAAAGACCCAGTTTGACAGTGGTTCCGCCTACGTCAACACCAAAACAATACTTGCTCATTTCTAAAAGTCCTCCTGTTTTCTTTATCCTGCAACTGTCATTCTTAAATGCCAAAACACCAGACAGTCAGTCTTCCTCTTCTTCCCCGCGCTTGCGTGCCAGCGATTTCTGCACACGCGCATAGAGTTCCTGAGCCGCGTTGTAGCCCATTTTTTTCTGACGGTGGTTGACCGCCGCCGATTCACAGATCATCGCCAGATTACGGCCCGGACGGATCGGAATATTGTGACACACTATCTTATTCCCAAGATACTCTGTGTATTCCTCTTCCAGACCCAGACGGTCATATTCCTTGTCACGGTCCCATTCCTCCAGACGGATGACCAGATCGATACTCTGTGTCTCCTTAACGCTGGATGCACCAAACAGTGCCTTGATATCGACGATGCCGATACCTCTCAATTCTATAAAATTCTTTGTAATATCCGGGGCTCTTCCCACCAGGGTATCTTCACTTACCTTGCGGATCTCCACCACATCGTCCGTCACCAGACGGTGTCCTCTTTTTACCAGCTCAAGCGCTGCCTCGGATTTGCCGATGCCGCTTTCACCGGTGATCAAAAGACCTTCACCGAATACGTCAACCAAAACACCGTGCACGGAAATACAGGGCGCCAGCTCCACATTCAGCCAGCGGATGATCTCTGCCATAAAGCCGGAAGTTGCCTTGCGGGTCATCAGAAGCGGCACATTCTTCTCAATGGCGATCTTTCTGAAAAGCTCATCCGGATGCAGCTCCCTGCAGAACACAATACCCGGAATGGGATAAGAAAAAAGCTTCTCCAAAACCCTGCGTTCTTCCTCCAGAGGGAGACTGGCGATATAGGAATACTCCACAAAACCGATCACCTGCAGTCGGGTAGCCTCAAAATGTTCAAAATATCCCGCCAGCTGCAGCGCCGGTCTGTTGATGTCCGGCTGCGTGATACGGATTCCTTTCACGGAAACCTCCGGTGTGAGATTCTCCAGCTTCATCTTTTCGATGATCTTTACCAAACTGATGCTTGCCATGAGCTGCTCCTTCCTGCCTAAGATCCTGCTGTTCCAAGCTGTCCAAAATGCACAGCCCTGCTGAACAGTTACATTTTATCATATCTGTCTGCAACAGGAAATCAGTTTTTACCAAAAAACAGGCAAATTTCCTCCGCTACCGAAAGAGGCAGCTGCGCTTTTTGGGCGATTTCTTCCGCAGACGCAGCTTTGATCTCTTCAAGAGAGGAAAAATGCCGCATCAATGCCTTTCTTCTGGCAGGTCCCACACCGGGGATCTCATCCAGAATACTTTTTACCTGATCTTTGGTACGCAGCAGTCTGTGATACTCAATGGCAAACCGGTGTGCTTCATCCTGAATCCGTGTGATCAGTTTAAAACCTTCCGAATTTCTGTCGATCGGTATCTCTTCATTATTATAATACAGACCGCGTGTCCTGTGATTGTCATCTTTTACCATTCCACAGACAGGAATGGACAGCTGCAGCTCCTCAAGCACCTGCAATGCGATATTGACCTGCCCTTTGCCGCCGTCCATTAAGATCAGATCCGGGAATCTGGTAAAACTGCCGAACTGCTGTGCGATCTGCTTTTCTTCCAGTTTCTGCGCTTCTTCCATGCCATGTACAAAACGCCTTGTCAGCACTTCCTTCATGCAGGCATAGTCATCCGGTCCTGACACCGCACGGATCTTGAATTTGCGGTAATCACTGCGTTTTTCTTTTCCTTTTTCAAAAACCACCATAGAACCCACGTTTTCAAAACCGCTGATATTGGAAATATCAAAGGCTTCCATACGTTCCAGAATAGGCAGATCCAGAAGCTGTGCGATCTGGCGCACCGCCCCCACGGTGCGGGCCTGTTCTCTCTGAATGCGCTCTCTGTCCTTTTCCAGCACCAGACGCGCATTCTGTGCTGCCAGTTCCACCAGCTTTTCTTTCTGTCCTTTTTTGGGCACGCGGATATGCACCTTTGAGCCTCGCCGCAGGGAAAGCCATTCCTGTAAAATCTCCACTTCGTCGATTTCCTTCTGCAAAATCAGCTCTCTCGGTACAAAAGGCGTTCCGGCATAAAACTGTTTGACAAAATCCAGCAGGATCTGTGCCTTGTCTGCATCCTCCACATGGGTCATATAAAAATGCTCTCTGCCGATCAGCTTGCCCGCACGCACAAAAAACACCTGCACGACAGCTTCGCCGCCGTCTTTGTCCAGCGCAATGATATCCTTGTCCTCCAGATCACTGTCTGTGATCTTCTGCTTCTGGGAAACCTGTTTGACGGAATTATACAGATCCCGGTAACGGGCTGCCTCTTCAAATTCCAGCTCTTCTGCTGCCGCTTCCATCTTCGCCTGCAGTTCATCCAGGATCATATTGTAATTGCCGTTTAAAAATTCCAGCGCTTTATCCACGTTTTTGCGGTACTCAGCCTGACTGATCTTTCCTTCACAGGGCGCCATGCACTGTCCGATATGGTAATTTAAGCAGGGTCTCTCTGTACCGCAGTCTCTGGGCAGCACCCGGCTGCAGGTCCGCAGCTTAAACAGCTTATTGAGCAGTTCGATGGTATCTTTTACCGCTGCCGCGGAGGTAAAGGGGCCAAAATATCTGGATTTGTCCTTTTTCATCAAACGGCTGAACAAGACGCGCGGATAGGCTTCTCCCACCGTCACCTTGATATAGGGGTAGGTTTTATCGTCTTTGAGCAGCGTGTTATATTTGGGATTGTGCTCCTTAATCAGGTTATTCTCCAAAACCAGAGCTTCCAGTTCTGAATCCGTCACAATATACTCAAAACGTGCGATCTGTGTCACCATCTTATCGATGGAGGGACCTCTGCCGATATTTTCCCTGAAATAGGAGCGCACACGGCTGCGCAGGCGGATGGCTTTTCCCACATAAATAACCGCATCCTGCGCGTCGTGCATAATGTATACACCGGGTTTTTCCGGCATTTTTCTCAATTCTTCTTCAATATTGAACATAAGTAATTTCCTGTTGTCTAAAAAGCCACCTGCAATCATGATCACAGATGGCCTTTTGCCTTTTACTTATTTGTTATCTTCGTCATCCTTAGGCAGGGCTGCTCCCGAAAATCTTCCTTTGGAACCCTCGTTTTTCTCAGGCTTAGGGGCAGGCGGCATCCAGCGTTCCAAAACCGGCGCTTCGGATTCTGCAGGCGCTGCAGCTTGTGTGTTTTCAGGCTCAGCTTCCGCTTTTTCTTCCTTCTGACCAAGTTCCTCCGGCCGTTCTACTTTTTTGTGCTCTTCATCAGCCATTCTCTGTTCGGCACATTTTCTGACCAGTTCGCCATGTTCATGTTTTTTTACCGGTTCTTCTTCGGGCGGTTCGGGAATACCCTTGATCTCGCGGTAAATACGCATAAACTCCTTGCCTGTAATGGTTTCGCGCTCGATCAGGAAATCTGCCAGCTTATCCATCACTTCGCGGTTGTCAGACAAAAGCTCCAGCGCTTCCTGATAGCACTCTTTTAAGATCTTCATAACTTCCTGGTCGATCTCTGCTGCCGTGATATCGGAACAGTTGAGTACGGAGCGGCCGTCCAGATACTGGTTTTCAATGGAAGCCAGACCGATCAGACCAAACTTTTCACTCATACCAAAGCGTGTTACCATGGATTTTGCAAGGTTGGTGGCCTGTTCAATGTCATTGGCCGCACCGGTGGTCACCGTTTCAAACACGATTTCTTCCGCTGCGCGTCCTCCCAGATACCCAACCAGCATATCGTGGATCTCTGCTTTGGTGTTAAGATATTTTTCTTCCTCGGGTACATGCATCACATATCCCAGTGCACCCATGGTACGGGGTACAATGGTAATTTTCTGTACAGGTTCGGAATTTTTCTGCAGGGCTGCGATCAGCGCATGGCCTACCTCGTGATAAGACACGATCCGGCGCTCCTTGGCACTCATGATACGGTCTTTTTTCTCTTTGCCCACAAGCACCTGTTCCACAGCTTCAAACAGATCCTTCTGGCTGACAAAGTTTCTTCCCTGTTTTACGGCATTGATCGCCGCTTCGTTGATCATATTGGCAAGATCAGAACCCACCGCGCCGCTGGTTGCCAGTGCGATCTCTTCAAAATCCACGGTTTCATCCATGTTCACGCCCTTGGCATGCACTTTCAGGATATCCACACGTCCTTTCAAGTCCGGTTTGTCAACAATGATGCGTCTGTCAAAACGGCCCGGGCGAAGCAGTGCCTTATCCAGAATCTCAGGGCGGTTGGTCGCACCAAGCACCAGAATACCCTTGGAGGTATCAAAGCCGTCCATCTCGGAAAGCAGCTGGTTTAAAGTCTGCTCACGTTCTTCATTGCCGCCGTATTTGTTGTCACGGCTGCGGCCGATGGCATCGATCTCATCGATAAAAATGATGCACGGTGCATTCTTGGTGGCTTCCTTAAACAGATCACGCACACGGGAGGCACCCACACCAACGTACAATTCAATAAAGTCAGAGCCTGTCAGGGAGAAAAACGGTACTTTCGCCTCACCTGCAACCGCTTTTGCAAGCAGTGTCTTACCGGTACCGGGAGGGCCCACCAAAAGCGCACCCTTGGGAAGCTTTGCACCGATCTTAACATATTTCTGGGGATTATGCAGAAAATCCACTACTTCCTGTAAGGATTCCTTGGCTTCATCCTCGCCGGCTACGTCCTTGAATGTCACACCGGTTTCCTTCTGCACATAAACCTTGGCGTTGCTCTTGCCCACACCCATGGGACCGCCGCTGCCGCCCATCCTGCGGAACAGCACGCTCAATAAAAGCCACATCAGTGCCATGGGAAGCACATAATATAAAATCATTGTCAGCAGAAAGCTGGAATTCTCCGGCGTATCCCTGTCATGCTCCACACCGTGCTCTTCCAGAAACTCATGCAGCGCATCGTTGGACTGTACTTTTCCTGTCCAGTACGTAATCTGCGGTGAAGTTCTGAAAATACTCTGCTGCTGTTCATCCTTTGGCTCAATATAAACCTTCTCATCGTCAAAAACGACCCTTTCCACCTCGCCGTCCTTGACCATCTGCTGGAATTCAGAGTAGCTGATCTCCTGATTGGTTGCATTTTCAAATGTCTTCATAAAAATGCTCATACCGATCAGTGTTACAACCGCCGCGATCGCCAGCATGACCAGATTGGTCTTTTTGGGATTCTGTCCGGAACCGCCGGGGCCGCCGTTTCCATTGCCGTGACCTCCGTTTCCGGGACCTCTTCCCGGTCCGTTTCCGGGTCCGCGTCCATTTCCGTTGTTATACGGATTCGTATTATTATCCATTTACATTACCTTTCTCTAACTGCTGTATTACAAACAGTATCATTCATGATTTCCTTATATTTTACACAAGTATTTACTAATTATAGTCAGAGGATACAGATAAATCAATAGTGAAACTATGAAAGTATTCTGAATTTTTTCTATAAAACAGTGGATTTTTCCCCTGTGACCGGTATATAATAAACTTTGAATTTGGTCGTGCATAAATGTACCATAAGAAAGAGGCAAGTGTATGAATATTGGATTTGATAATCAAAAATATCTGCAGATGCAGTCTGAGCATATCCGTCAGCGCATCGCTATGTTTGGCGACAAGCTGTATCTGGAATTCGGCGGCAAGCTTTTTGATGATTACCATGCATCCCGTGTTCTGCCCGGGTTTGAACCCGACAGTAAGTTGAAGATGCTTTTGCAGCTGAAGGATCAGGCAGAAGTGGTGATCGCCATCAGCGCCGGTTCCATCGAAGCCAACAAGATGCGCCGCGATTCCGGTCTGACCTATGATCTGGAGGTGATCCGTCTCATCGAATCTTTTGAAAAGATCGGTCTGATGGTGGGCAGTGTTGTCATCACCCAGTACAGCGGTCAGCCTGCCGCTGACAATTTCCGCAAAAAGCTGCAGAATCTGAACATAAAGTGTTATATCCATTATATGATCGAAGGCTATCCGGCCAACGTAGAGCGTATTGTCAGCGATGACGGCTACGGACGCAACGAATACATCGAAACCACCCGTCCCCTGATCGTGGTGACTGCTCCCGGTCCCGGCAGCGGCAAGATGGCTACCTGTCTTTCCCAGCTTTACCATGACCACAAAAAGGGGATCAACGCCGGTTATGCCAAATTTGAGACTTTCCCCATCTGGAATCTGCCGCTTAAGCACCCTGTCAACTTAGCTTACGAGGCTGCCACCGCAGATTTAAGCGATGTCAACATGATCGACCCCTTCCATCTGGAAGCTTACGGTGTCACCACCGTCAACTATAACCGCGATGTGGAGATTTTCCCGGTTGTCAGCGCCATCATGGAACAGATTTCCGGCGAATGCCCTTACAAATCTCCCACCGATATGGGCGTGAACATGGTCGGCAACTGTATTGTGGACGATCAGATCTGTAAAGAGGCTTCCTGGCAGGAGATCATCCGCCGCTATTACAACTGTCTTGTAGACTTAAAACGCGGCAACAGCTCTCCTTCCGTATTATATAAACTGGAACTGTTAATGAAACAGGCCGGCATCGGCGTGGCAGACCGCAAGGTGATCGCCGCTGCGGCAGCACGCGAAGAAGAAACCGGCGCACCGGCAGTTGCGATCCAGCTTCCGGACGGTTCCATTGTGACCGGCAAGACTTCCCCGCTTTTAGGAGCTGCTTCTGCCTGTCTGCTGAATGCCCTGAAAGTTCTGGCAAATCTGGGACATGAACTGCATCTTGTTTCCCCCGATGCGATCCGCCCCATCCAGTCCTTAAAGACCAGCTATCTTGGCAGCAGCAATCCCCGTCTGCATACAGACGAGATTCTGATCGCACTTTCCATCAGTGCAGCCAACGATCCCAATGCAGCGCGCGCGCTGGAAGCCCTGCCTCTGTTAAAGGGATGCGAGATCCATTCCACAGTGCTTTTGTCTGCAGTGGATGAAGGAATCCTCAAAAAACTGGGCATGCATCTGACCTGCGAACCCAAAACCAAATAATTTTTCCGGGCAGTACCTGACTTTGGTGCTGCCTGTTTTTGAATACGAAACAACAAAGGAGGAATCGCTATGATCTGGTGTGTGGAAGATGATTCCAGTATCCGTGACATCGAAGTATATGCCCTGACTTCCACCGGTTTTTGTGCACGGGGCTTTGAAGACGGTGACAGTTTTTATGAAGCCCTGCAGTATGAAAAGCCAACACTCATCATCCTGGATGTCATGCTCCCCGGAAAAGACGGGGTTACACTTTTAAAAATGCTGAAAGCTTCCAAAGAATACCGGGATATTCCTGTCATCATGGCTACTGCCCGCGGAACCGAATATGACAAGATCCAGAGTCTGGACCTTGGTGCTGACGATTATCTGGTCAAGCCCTTTGGTATTATGGAAATGATCAGCCGTGTCAAGGCTGTGCTGCGCCGCTGCAAACCTGCGCAGAATCCGGCACTTTTCCAGATTGGTACTCTGGCGCTGAATGCCGCCGAACACATCGTCACCATTGACGGAGAACGCGTACCTTTAACTTTCAAAGAATATGAACTTCTTCATCTGTTTTTATCCCATCCCGGTTTTGCCTTTACCAGAGAACAGCTTCTGGCCGATGTCTGGCAGTCTGCCGTTTCTGTGGAAACGCGCACGGTAGATATGCACATCCGCACGCTGCGCCAGAAACTGGGCAGTTACGGGCATATCATTGAAACAGTCCGTAATGTAGGCTACCGTCTGGAGGCAGGAAATGACAAGTAAGATTTTTCGTTCCACGGTTTTGGTGGCCGCAGTGGTTCTTTTATGCAGCTTAAGCGTGGTCATGGGCGTTTTGTATACCCATTTCACCCAGGTACAGATCGCACAGTTAAAAGACGAACTGAGCCTTGCTGTAACCGCCACAGAGCAGTACGGCAACGCCTTTTTAGAAAATGTGGAAGCTGATCGTTTCCGTATTACCTGGGTATCCGCCGACGGCACAGTTTTGTTTGATACTCAGGCAGACCAGACTTCTATGGAAAATCATGCAGACCGCGAAGAAATTCAGACAGCACTCAAAACCGGCTCCGGCAGTTCTGTCCGCACTTCCTCCACTCTGACGGAACAGACCTATTATGAAGCCCAAAAGTTAAAAGACGGCACGATCCTCAGGATTTCCGCCAATCAGAAATCCGCATGGTCCCTGATGCTTGGCATGCTCTGGCCCATCATTCTGATCGCCGCCATTGCCATCAGCCTCTCCGCATTTTTAGCCCGCCGGATGGCACAGAAAATTGTGGAGCCGCTCAACAGACTGGATCTGGAGCAGCCTTTAAAATATGAAGCGTATGAAGAAATTTATCCGCTGCTTCACCGTATCCACCGCCAGCACAATCAGATCAGCTCCCAGATGGAAACGCTGCGGCGAAAAACCGATGAATTTGACCAGATCACAGGCAGTATGCAGGAGGGACTCGTCCTGCTTGACAGCGACGGCACCATTCTCAGCATCAATCCCGCTGCCCGGCAGCTGTTTGAAGCCAGCCAGGACTGTATCGGCAAAAATTTCCTGCAGATCGACAGAACCAGCACCATGCGTGAGGCTGTCAACCGCGCTCTGGACTCCGGCCACGGTCATACCAGAGACAAACGAAACGGACGGGATTATCAGTTTGACTTAAGCCGTATCCAGTCCAACGGCAGCGTGATCGGCGCTGTTGTGCTTGCTTTTGATATTACAGAACAGCTTCGCTCCGAACAGATGCGCCGGGAGTTTTCCGCCAATGTTTCCCATGAATTAAAAACGCCTTTACAGAGTATTATCGGCAGTGCAGAACTGTTGGAAAACGGTCTGGTCAAACCGGAGGATTCGCTTCGTTTCATCGGACATATCCGCAGGGAAGCTGCCAGGCTGTTTAATCTGGTGGAAGACATCTTACGCCTGTCACAGCTGGATGAAGGTATCGTAATGCCTACGGAAGCTGTGGATATGCTGGAGCTTGCATCGGAAGTAAAAGCGCTTCTCGAAAAAAGCGCCGCTCAAAAAAATATTACCATATCCCTTACCGGCAATGGCTTTACGTTAACAGGTATCCGCCGTCTTCTTCAGGAAGCGGTGTACAATCTTTGCGACAACGCCATCAAATACAATATTCCCGGCGGCAGTGTTGTCATCAATGTCGAAAACAGACGCCTGACTGTCAGTGATACCGGTATCGGCATTCCGCCGGAACATCACAGCCGTATTTTTGAACGCTTTTACCGTGTGGACAAAAGTCACTCCCGGCAATCCGGCGGTACCGGTCTTGGTCTTTCCATTGTCAAGCATGCCGCAGCCTATCACAACGCTGAGATCACGCTGGAAAGCGCCCCGCAAAAAGGAACTTCCGTTACCATTGCGTTTTAAAAAAGAAAGTTATTCGCATAAAAATTCCCAGGACCTTTTACAGTCCCGGGAAACCAAAATCAAACGTATTCGAAATCATCGGGTGCATCAAACCATTTACCCTTACCAAAATCAAGGACAAAGAGGATGACTGCAAGGATAAACCAACCGATCACGAAAGGAGATAAAGGATAGAATCCAAGTGCACCGTGATGGATGAAGCCGAACATGGATAAAACAGCACCTGCAAAACAGATGTAGGAAGCGTTGCGCAGCTTTCTGTCGATCATAAATACCACGAGTGTACCAAGCAGGATACCAATAATGATCGCACCTGCCTTTACTTCCGGCACACCGGACCACATTGCGCCGTTTACCAGAAGCAGTTCGTTTACTTCAGGCTGGAAAGTCTTGATACCGCTGTCCATCATTTCAGACCAGATACCCCAGCCGCCTTCCATCATGGAACCGGTGGCAAGAGCAGCCTCAACCTGAGTGAACAGATAGTCTGCAATAGAGGGCACCATAGCGATACTGATCGCTGCATAATGTTTGGGTTTGCATTCCTTGAATGCCTGTGCCACGATGATAACAGCACACCACAGGAAGGTAATGGCCGCCACAGCCGGAGGCACCAGACCGTCCAGCACGGTGAACAGACCCAGCACGCCTGCCAGTCCCAAAATGACACCGCTGATCCAGCTGTATCCGGCACCGGCTTTGGTCTTTTTCAGACCGGGATGACCCAGCCATACAGTATTGGGAACAACACCGCCCAGCATAGCAGAGACCATGGTGCAGATACCGTCAGCAAACTGTGCTTCACGTACACTGTAACCGTCACCTGCAGCATTGGCAGATTCCACATTATCCATGGTTTCAACAAAGTTGTAGATCTCAACAGGAATAACCACTGTAAGATAAGGAATAACATACACAAAACCATTGATCAGAGCCTGTACCGTGTTCACAGGGTTGGGGAAATAGAAGCCCACCTGAGTGAAATCGAAACTGGTACGGCCCAGGCAGAAAGCATACACAATGCCGCCCACGATAGCTACCATGAAAGGAGAAATCTTCTTGGGGAAAGCGTAGCCAGCGAACAGCCCCAGCATAGCCACACCCAGTACAGGCAGACCCACAACAGGATCAGCGAACACATCAAACACACCTTCGGTAGCCATCCAGATGAAACCGATACCTGCTACGGTACCAAGCAGGGCTGCACGGGGCAGATGCTTTTTGATCCAGGGGCCGACAAAACCGCCCAGAAATTCCACAAAGCCACCGATGAAGCAGGCTGCAGCTGCTGCCGCCCATTCAATCTCGGGATCACCGATAGCATAATGCAAAGGGCTGATCACGCCAAAAAGAATAACGAACATCGCGGGAGTGGAAATACCGGAAGGCAGCGCTGTAACATCCGGTGTCTGCAGTTCTCTGGACAGCTTGCAGGCCATCCAGGCATAATATATGCCGCCGGCCAAAAGGCCGATAGACAGTGCAGGAATCACACGGCCGAAAATAATATCATCCGGCCAGCCGAACCCCTGCAGAGTTGCGATGATGATGATGTAATTGACGATATTGTTGGCAACCATATACACCAATCCACCGACATCACCCTTGGTAAAGAATGGAATAAGACTCTTTTTCTTTTCCATGTTGGATTTCCTCCTTTATACTTCTTTACAGGCTTTGCCTGTCTTTTACTTTTGTAATCCCAATGCTTCCAGATCCTGCCATACCTCTTCATACATCTTCAGCCAGAAGTCACAAGGTTCACCGTTTTCTCCGTACACCTCATCAAAGTGCAGACCTTCATTGCCTGTGGAGAAAATATGCTCGTACTTCTTCAGAAGTGCGCGGATGATGGGGGCTGCTGTTTCTCTGGTAAGCCCCTGACGGGCAGCCGCCTTTCCAACCTCTCCCATCAGACGGGCTTCCAGACCGGAGCAGTGAGGCTTAAGACCGTCACAGGAGCCCACGCCTTCCAGATGACCGCCGGAAACAGTGACTGCCAAAGCGTTTGCCGCCACTTCCCACAGCAGTTCTCTGGTACCTGCACCGCTCTTGGGATAAATATCACAGACAATAACAGCAGGTGCGCATGCTGCAAAAGCCTGACATACTACACTCTGCAGCCACATGCACTCAGCTGTGGAGGTAGCAATATATTTCAGATGAATAGGATGACACAGATGATAATCGCTCCGTCCGATCACCGCATCCGCCAGCAGGGAGGCGATCATACACACTGCAGCGCCTTCCGGTCCGCCGGCCATACCGCCGATCATGACACAGGCAAGAGAGGCATTAAGTACAGGGGAGTCAATGGAATTGGCCACGCGGATCAGGTTGTCATTATCGATGGTCAACTCATTTTTCAGCGCGATCAGGTGCGCATCGCCGCGGCGGAACCCGCCGGGTGCCATAGCCGCAAGATCACCGATCTCAGAAACACTGCTCTCTGCAGCAAGACGGCCCAGATTGGGACGTCCCACTTCTTCACAGATCTGGTTGAGGTATTTCATCTCCCTGCGAAGAGCGATCACTTCGGAGGGTGCGGCACGAAGCACAGTATGTCCGTCCACCTCTACGATAGATCCGCAGGTGATCATATCCACTACAGGTTCCTTGGCCCAGGAAAGCACTGTGCGGTAAAAAATATCTTCATTCATGGGGCAGCCGGGATTTCCCGCTACCACGCCGGGCAGTACGGTGGAATCGGGCTTACGGGGTTCAAAAACAAAAGCGTCCTTACCGCTTCCTACGGTAACCGCCCTGTTCATACCGGCAGCCGCTTCCAGAATTTCCTCTTTTGTAAGACGGATGATACGACCGGTAGACTGATTGTAGATACCGGTTTGCGCAAGAAATTCTACTGCTGCTTCAAAATATTGAACTGCTTTTTCCTGATCTGTGAGCAGCAGCTCATCCACAGGCCGTTTCAATTCGTATTCATCCACGATTTCCTTAAGGGGCAATGCCACATAATCCAGATCCCAGTCCTCCTTGGATACCGCTTCTCCGGTATATCCTCTGGCAACGATGTTCAGAAAATCCATATGTATCCCTCCATGTTTCACTCTTGTTTTCAGCAAAAATTCTGCATATATTAAAAATTATAATATATAAATTCAGTATATATTTATCTGCCTATTGTGTCAATGTATGTTATACTGCGACACGGTTCCGCATGCCGGGATCTTCCCGGACCCCTTGCTGAAAAACCGTACCCAAAAGGTGCAGTTTTCATTTTACACAGATTTTACATAAGCTTTTCATCTGCTCTATGGTATTATCGGCAGATAATACCTATACTATAAACAGTGCAAAAATAACATAATCCGCAAAGGAGTTTTTTATGACAACATATGTTTTTAACATTATTGCCCTTTTCGGCGGTCTTGCCCTGTTTTTATTCGGCATGGACGTGATGGGCAAATCCCTGGAACGCCAGGCCGGCGGTAAACTGCAGACGATCCTTGCAAAAATGAGCGGCACTGTTTGGAAAGGTTTTCTGCTGGGTGCGGCAGTTACTGCAGTGATTCAGTCTTCTTCCGCAACCACAGTCATGGTAGTGGGCTTTGTTAACTCCGGTATTATGACCTTAAAACAGGCAGTCGGTGTTATCATGGGTTCCAACGTAGGTACCACCATTACCGCATGGATCTTATCCTTAAGCGGCCTGGAAGGCGACAGCTTTCTTATCAATCTTTTCAAGCCTTCCACCCTGTCACCTCTGATCGGTATCATCGGCATTGTCCTGTACATGGGAAAATCCGAAAAGAGAAAAGGCATCGGTACCATTATGCTGGGCTTTATGGCACTGATGACGGGTATGGATCTGATGAGCAGCTCCATGGCCTTCTTAAAAACAGAAAGCTGGTTCGCAGATCTGATGATCTCCTTCTCCAATCCTGTGATCGGTATCCTGTTTGGTGCGGTTTTAACCGCTGTCATCCAGTCCTCCTCCGCTTCTGTCGGTATTTTGCAGGGACTGTGTGTGACCGGTGCCGTCACATACGGTGCGGCGATTCCGATCATCCTGGGGCAGAACATCGGTACCTGTGTCACCGCCATCATGGGCGCCATCGGTGCCAACCGCAACGCGCGCCGCACTGCGATGGTACATCTTTTATTCAACGTCGTAGGCGCCACGATGTTCGCAGTCCTGTTCTACGGCATCGGCTTGTTTGTAGAATGGAACTTTTTGAATGATTCTGTACAGGCATGGAACATTTCCGTGATCCATACCGGCTTTAACCTGATCGCAACCGCCGTTTTGCTTCCCTTAAACGGTCTTTTGGTAAAACTGGCATACCTGTTCATCCCCAAGGAGCAGGATCCCCAGAAAATCGAACTTCTGGACGAACGTCTGCTGGCAACTCCCGCCGTTGCGGTGCAGCGTGCCCATGAAATTGCAGGTCAGATGGCTGCGGATGCCGCACAGGCGATGCACCTTGCAATCGGACTGACCAAAAGCTTTGATGCCGAAATCATGAAACAGGTTGCAGAACTGGAAGACAACACAGACCGCTATCAGGACGCACTGGGCACTTATCTGGTAAAACTGTCTGCCATGAATCTGTATGTCAGCGACAACCGCATTTTAAACACCCTGCTGTACACCACCTCCGATATTGAACGTATGGGTGACCATGCACTGGCAGTTGCCAAATCCGCACTGGAAATCAAAGATAAGAACATCGAATTTTCCAATCAGGCCAAAGGTGAGCTTGCTGTTCTGGAACAGGCGGTACTGGATATTATTGACCACACTGTCGCAGCATATAAAAACTTCGATCTGGCTTCCGCTATTAAGATTGAACCCCAGGAACAGGTTGTTGACAGTCTCGTGCGTGAGGTAAAATCCCGCCATGTCCGCCGTTTAAGAGACGGTCTGTGCACGGTGGAGTACGGCTTCGTTCTGGAAGATCTGCTTACCGCATGTGAACGTACCGCTGACCACTGCTCCAATGTGGCCGTCGAAATGCTGCAGGTTTCCGAAGGCAAGCTGGAAGCACATGAGTACCTCAACGCTTTAAAATCCGGCGAACTTCACGAAAGCGTTGCCTTCAACCAGCAGTTTGCCAAGTATAAAGCACAGTACGCATTCCCGGAAGAACAGTAAACCGGAAACTGTCTGTACAGTTGTCTGATGCCTTTAAACTAAAAACAAGCAGGCAAAATCGTTATTTCTGCGATTTTGCCTGCTCATTTTTGTTTTTGGGACATTTGTGGGATGCTTTTATTGCAGCTTTTTGCTGAAGTACCCCAATGTCAAGGGCACAATCAAATATTTAATACGGCTGTTTTGCTGCCCGACACGCAGGAAGCGTGAAAATCACCTTTGTTACATGTACAAATTTTTCCCTCAACATGTATGTGTACCATTTTTGCTTCACCTGCTGGTACAAAATTTCATCTATTCAGGCTCAGAACATGCAGCAGCCATAAAAACTTGAACTTTTACATGTTAATACAAGTCAGGTATATCAAATTCCATGTGATCATTACATGTAAGTCAGCTTTTTTCTGCATTGCTGCTTGATAATCCAAATTTGGCATCAAGTAAAAGTTTGTTTTTTGACCATCCCTACATGTACTGATAAGCAAAGAGACAAATTTGCGGCATGTAAGAACCCCAAAAATCACCTTTTTTGCATGATGAACACTATATTTCCTTCCGATACTCCCGCGGTGACAGATGAAATCGCTTTTTAAAGCACCGGCTGAAATAAAACACATCCTCAAAACCGCACTGCCGCGCGATCTGCATCACAGAAGCATCTGTTTCCATCAGAAGTTCGCGGGCATATTCCAGCCGCTGATCCGTCACATACTGATTGGGCGTGGTTCCTGTCACACTGCGGAATTCCTGCAAAAACAGCGTTTTTTTGATTCCTGCGATCTGCATAAGCTCCTCCAGAGAATAACTTCTGTATGGATTTTCATGAATATGATCCAGCACTTTGCGGATCCGGTTCTGCGCAGCAGGGGCATGATTCTGATGAACCATTCCGCATAATTCGCACAGAATGGTTTCTGTCAGCAGATTCTCCCGCCATGCTGCCAAATATCCTTTCTGCCGGTGAATCTTGTGCAGCTCGCGAAACAGACTTTCCACCTTATGTATCGAGGAAACCTCAAATACATCCGGCAGAATGCCGATCGGTGTTTCCGGTCCGGCTTCCTGATTCAGCGGCTGAAAATGTACACCATAAAATACCATAAAAGGTTCTTTATCCACCCGGAAGCTGTTGATAACGCCCGGTCTTACAAAGATCACATTTCCTGCCTTCACGCGAAAAGTGCGCTCTCCAAGCTGCACCCAGCCCTCACCGTCTGTGACAAATACCAGTTCATAGTCATCAATGGTGCGAGGTTCGATCCTGTAGCCGTCAAATGTGACGCGCCGTACAAAGTAGGTCATTTCAACCGGGAATGAAGTCGGTTTATTTTCCATAATATGATTTCCGCCCTGCTTGCTCATTTCGTCTTGCCCGTCCGATGTCCGCACGTCTGCCCATGCAAGCATGGCAGACGTGCGGCCGCCGGACGGGGCTTTCATCGTAATCATACTGGAATTTTGTCCATGTTTCAACCCTTTCTGCATGGTGTTTTCAGTTCGGACAGATTACACTGAAAATGACGAAATAAATAAATATTTCCACAGTTCCAAAAGCCTTATAAACCCTGCACCCGCAAAAAGGAGTTATCTATGATCTGGGACAGAGAACGTTATCTTGCTCACTGTAATTTTGAATACACCGGCCGCGAAATGTTCTGCGAGCTTTTCGGGCCTTTATATCAGCTGGAAGCTGAATGGCGCAGACAGGGGGCCAGCGCAAAAGAAATTGCCATGACCGCCTTTGACTGGGACTATGTCCTGAATTTTTCACTGGCCGGAAACTGCGGTGCCGTCACCGGTATCGAGCCTGTCACACTGGAAGATAATGCAGAACGCACTGTCGGCATCGATAAATTCGGCAGAAAGACTCTGCTGATCAAATCCAGTGCCACCATCGCACATCCGATGACCTATCCCATTACCTGTATGGATGACTGGATGAAGATCAAGCACTGGTATACTTTTTCAGAAGACCGCATCAACAAAGAAGAACTGCTGCGTCAGAAAGAGCTGCGCGACAAGGGTTACCTTTCCCTGCTCTGGGTTCCCGGCGGCTTTGATGAGCCCCGCGAACTTCTGGGCGAAGAAGGTGTGTGCATCGCCTGCTATGAAGAGCCTGAGCTGATCGAAGATATTCTGGCCACCATCGGCGATACCTGCGTGAAAGTAATGGAACGTGTGGGTGAAATCCTGCCCATTGATGTGCTGTGCATCCACGAGGATATGGCCGGCAAATCCGGTCCCATGTTTGGACCTGCACATGTAAAAGAATTTATGCAGCCCTACTACGAAAAAATCTGGAGCTGTGCGAAAAACCACGGTGCCTCCCTGTTCTCCCAGGACAGCGACGGCAATATGAATCCGATCATGGATGCCATTTTAGACTGCGGTATCAACTGTTTCTATCCCTGCGAGCCTGCTGCCGGAATGGATATGGTTGCCCTCCGCGCCAAATACGGCAAACGTCTTGCCATAAAGGGCGGTATCGATAAATACGTTCTCTGCCAGGATCAGGCTGCCATCAAAAAAGAACTGGAATACAAAATGTCTGCTTCCATGCTGGGCGGCGGCACTGTTTTTGGTCTTGATCACCGCATTCCCAATGGTGTTTCCATCGAAAATTACCGTTATTATGTAAACGAAGGCCGCAAAATGCTCAATCTTCCCCCCATCAGCGAAGAAGGCTGGGCACGAATGGCATTCTAGTACTTTTTTTCTCCGACACCTGACTGTCGGAATTAAGAAGTGTTTTTCTCCCCTGATAAAAGGCCCCGGCTGCACATAGCAGTCAGGGCCTTTTTACATCACTTTATGAACTTCAAAAAAGAGAACCTGTCAGAATAGAAATTCCCAGTCCGATCAAAACGACAGGTACGATCACATGTCTGTATTTTCTCAGAAAACCGCCCAGAGCTTCCAGGGAAACGATTCGTTCCGCTATCCGGCACCACAGCCGGATCATCACTGCAAACACAATGCAAAAGATCACCAGCTGTCCGGTCTGATACCCGGCCAATAAAGGGATATACACCCCCACGTTGTCGGCTCCGTTGGCAATCGCCAGAAACATCACGGAAAAAAGCGGTTTTCTGTTCTCCTTCAAAGGCAGCTTTTCTTCGTCCTGTTCCTGTGTTTCTCCCTTAAAATACACCACAATTTCCCGGATTCCCATTCCCAGGGGCACCAGTCCCAGAAAATGGAGTCTCTCAAGAGAAATCAGTTTTAAGATCCATGCGCCTGCCATACTGACTGCCACCGTGGAAAAAATCCCCAGATACTGTCCGTATACGATCTGCCTTTTTCTGCACGGCTTCGTTTCCTGCGCAAAAAACAGCATCAGAATAAAAATGTCATCAATATTCGTGCTGATAAAAGAAAGAACAGATGTGACTGCTGCTGCGATCATTTTTTATAACACCAGTCCCCATTCTGCAGGCTCTGACAGAAAGTCCGGAACCTTCTGGATCAGTGTGGGGGTTTTCCAATATTCAAACATGCTGAAAATGCCGTAGGTTATCGCATGGGCATACAGATTGGCACCAACCGTGTAAAGCTCTGCCTCCACTTCCTTCTTTGCCGGGTCATCCTGCGCAAGTGTCTGCAATTTGCCGTTAAGCAGATACCATTCATACAGATCCAGCTGAATCTGGGCGCGGTTGATATGCTCCGCCTGTTTTGCATCCGCAGACGCAAGCGCAGCCGCAAAATCCGCACGGCCTTTTTCCAGGAAAGATGCCGCTTTTTCTTCACGTGTTCCTTCGATTTCAGGATCCACAAAGTATGCGGTGGGATCTTTAAAATAAATGCCGAAATGCACATCCTTTGCTGCAGCCTGCATGCGGTCAAAGAAACGGCGGATATTTTTCCAGCCGACCCCATAATAAGCCGCCATGAATTCATCAATGTGATTCTGATAGGTTTCTTCACTCATATAAGGATCCCACATCAGTTTTGCCAGCAGATAGGTACGAAGCGGTCCAAACTCGCCATTGGTTGTCTGACCGTCTCCCTGTTCAAACAGGCCGCGTACATTATTCTCCGCAAAGAAACGCACATTCTGACGCAGTACATTGAAATTGGGGAAACAGTTGTGATAACTCTGGAAATTGGTGGTATAGTCCCAGATATAAATACGGTCACAGTGTTTTGCCCACTCTCTTAAGCAGTCCGCGAAACTGCCGTCCTCAACTTTATCGGTGGAAGCACTGCATTCCGCGATGGGATGAGAGAAACAGCATTCAATGCTGCACAGGCGCACGATCACGTTGTGGCGCGCCTTTAAAGTTGCAGGTGCTTTTCTGGTATAACGGTAAGCAAGCGTATCAATGGCAAGATCGGGATAGTCCGCTTCCAGTTCTTCTGCCACACGGTTTACAAAAGGAAGCAGGGAACCCATGGGTGTGCCTTGCGCATCGTCCAGTGCCTTACATTTTTCACAGCTGCAGCCTCTGCCCCATTCATGGCTGTCATTCTGGGATACAGACGCAATGGCTGCTGTGGGATCTTCTGCCAGTTTTTTGCGCAGATTTTTTACTACATTCTGAAATACTTTTTCATCGGTCAGACAGGGCTGACGGTCAGTGTATTCGCCGTTGATTTTTTCCATTTCGGACAAATCGCCGAGGGTATGTACAAAGCCCTGATAATGCAGACCGCCGCCGAAGCTTTCGGGAATGGAACCAAAATGGCAGGTATTTAAGCGCAGCTTGGGTGCCATGCCGACGGTCGCCCCTTTCCAGCTTGTGCTGCGATATTCAAAAACAGGCTTCTGGACAATATGTAAATCACTGCTGACAGCAAGCGTCTCTTTGACAGGAAGCACCTCACAGTCTTCTGCAAAAAAGCGGCAGCCCAGCTGCTCCAACAGCTCATAGGCACCGTAAATAATACCGCGTTTGCCGCCGTCAATCCACAAAATGCCGTCAGCTGCCTTGATGCGCAGTTCATCCAAACCACAGTCCGCACTTTTCGCGCCCAGACAGATATCTCCTGTTTGGGGATTTCCACAATAAATCTTCGCAGTCTTTCCGCACTGTGCCGCAAATACCCTGACCAGCTCGCCTGCCGCTGTCAGCGCAGTTTCAGGTGCACCGTCCGCGATACAGATATTACAGATTTTGTTGTTTTGACTGATGATAAAATTCATTTCCTGTTTCCTCCTTATAATATGATGTCTCTGTCCGGGTTTTTATTTCCCCATGAGAAAGGATGCGCTGTAAAATCAGGCATTTCCGTCAAAAATACGGTCCGATGGAAAATATCTTCATACATCAGCGTAATGCCAAAGGGCAGTACATGGGCATACAGATTGGCACCTGCGGTATACAGCGCCTGACGTGCTTTTTCCCATTCTGCCTGCTGTTTTTCCGTTTTTTCTGCCGCCTCGGCAGCATTCAGTTTTCCTAAGCAAAGATACCATTCATAAACATCCAGCTGAATCTCGCTTTGTTTGATACGGTTTCTCTGTACTTCATCAGCCGCTTCCATGGCTGCCGCAAATTCTTCGCGGGCTTTTTTCAGGAAAGAGGCTGCTTTTTGCTCATGTGTGCCTTCCAGATCCGGGTCTGTAAAACGCTTGGAAGGATCCACGAAATTGATACCGGAATGATCTCCCTGCGCTGCCCTGTGGAGTCTGTCAAAAAAGCTTCGGATATGCTGCCAGCCTGCGCCGTAATAGCCTTCCAGAAATTCATTGATATGCTTCTGATATTCCTCTTCACTCATGTAAGGATTCCACAAAAGCTTGCCGAACAGATACGCACGCAGCGCACCGAATTCGCCGTTTGTGGTCTGATGATTCCCCTGTTCAAACACGCCCTTTACATTATTTTCGGCAAATAAAAGCGCATTTTGACGCAGAATGCCAAAGTTGGGGAAAGGATTGTGATAGCTTCTGAAATTGGTGGTATAATCCCAGATATAAATACGCTTGCAGTGTTTTGCCCAGTTGCGCAGACTTTCCGTAAATCCGAGATCTTCCTGTTCAAGCGGATAAGCAACCGCTTTTCCGGATGCGCACAGACGGATGATCACATTGTCACGGGCATCCATATGCGCCGTTGTCTTCTGGGTATATGCATAGGAAAGCGTATCGATGGCCAGATTGGGAAATTCCGGTTCCAGCTCGGCTGCCACTCTGTTGACAAAATGCAGCAGGGAACCCATGGGAGTTCCTTCCGCATCGTCTATCGCCTTACAGTTGGGACAGCTGCAGCCGCCCACGCCGGGATGGGAATCATTCTGGGAAACAGAGATTATACCCGCCGCAGGATTGGCCTTCAATCGTTTGCGGATGTTTTTTATTACAGTCTGAAATGTCTTTTCATCGGTCAGACAGGGCTGTCTGTCCGTATATTCGCCGTCGATCTTTTCCATTTCCGCCAGATCGCCAAAGGTATGTACAAAAGCTCCCTCATAATTGATGCTGCCGCCAAAACTTTCCGGGATCTCATGATCCAGCACCGCATTCAGGCGCATTCTGGGAGCACTTTTTACGTTTGCTTCCCGCCAGCTGGTGCACCGGTATTCAAAAACAGGCTTCTGGACAACCTGAAGATCTCCCGCAGCTGCCAGCACTTCCCCTTTGGGGATCACATCGCAGTCGGCAGTCAGGAAGCGGAATCCCAGCCGTTCCAGCAGTTCATAAACGCCGTAAATAATGCCGCGTTTGCCGCCGTCAATCCATAAAATACCATCTCTCACCTTAAGTCTGAGTTCATCTGCGCCGCAGTCCCCACTTTCAGCACCGATGCAAATATCACCTGTCTTGGGATTTCCGCAGTAAAAAGTCAGATTCATGCCGCTTTGCATGCTTAAATATCTGACAAGCTCACCTGCTGCGGTTAGGGCTGTCGCAGGCGCTGCCGATGCAACACAAATACCGCAGAGTTTTCCCTTATTTCTGATCAAAAATTCTGTCATATCCATTCCTCCTGAGAGTAAAGAAATACCAACAGGCACAGAACTCCCTGTTGGCTTCATTATAGTAAAATATCTTTCATGATACAATCCAAAAATGCCGCAGCGCAAAAAAAGGGAATTGTTTTCGGAACCATAATCCAGTACAATTGGAATGGGAAGTTTTTCCCATATCAATGTATCCAGATAAAGGAGTACGGTTTTATGAACGGAAAAAATTATATCAACATCGTAACCGACTGT
The DNA here is from genome assembly GCA_017500935.1 of Lachnospiraceae bacterium. Classification (GTDB taxonomy): domain Bacteria; phylum Bacillota; class Clostridia; order Lachnospirales; family Lachnospiraceae; genus Gallintestinimicrobium. The sequence continues at coordinate 56,694 of JAFVXW010000016.1, read as the reverse complement.
ATCCAGAAAGCATACAACACCCAGGAAGAAACCATCCTGACTGTCGCACAGCTTATGGCTAAGACCATTGAAGCCAAAAAGAATGTATTTGTCTTTGGCTGCTCCCACGCCGGTATTCTGGCTGAGGAAGTTTTTTACCGCACCGGCGGTCTGGCAGTGATCAACCCCATTTTCTTCCCGGGCTTTATGTTAAATACCCGCCCCATCACCATGACCAGTGATCTGGAACGAATTTCCGAAGTGGGCCGCACGATCCTGAAACAGAACCACGTGCAGGAAGGCGACCTGCTGATCATCCATTCCGTATCCGGCCGTAACAATGCACCCGTGGAGCTGGCTATTGAAGCCGGAAAAGTCGGCATCAACACCGTATGTATCACCAATCTGGAATATTCTTCCCAGGTAACCTCCCGCCATCCTTCCGGCAAGCGCCTGTTTGAAGTTTGTGACTATGTGATCGACAACTGCGGCGTTAAAGGCGATGCTGCCGTTACCTTAGAAGGCCTTCCCGAAAAGATCGGCCCCACCTCCACTGCGGTAGGCACTGCCCTGATCAATGCTGTTGTCATTGAAGCGGTAGAGCAGATGATCGCTGACGGCATCGTTCCTCCTGTCTTCATGAGTGCCAATCTTGACGGCGGCGATGCACACAATGCAATGATCTTTGAGGAGTATAAGAATAACATCTTTTACATGTAAACAGTATTGAGTCGGTCTGCTTTACAGGGAAATCCGCAGGATTTTCCAGCGGGACCGACGGACTGCATACCAAACTACAGCGAGGACCATTCTATGGCTAATCATCTTGCAATCGATTCCGGCGGCACCAAGGTTTTGGGCATTCTCTACGATGACGATTTTACCCCTAAAGCCATCAGCCGTGTGGGAAGCTTTCGTACCAACACAACTTCTCCGGAACTTGTCCGGCACAATATGGAACAGATGCAAAAAGAGCTAGGTCTGGTTCCCGGGACTGTGATCGATTCTGTCAACGGCATTGTTTATCAGGAATTTGTGGATTTCCTGCAAAAGACCTGCGAGATCAGACAGATCAATTCTTTCGGTGAACTGGAAGCAGGTCTGCATGCTGCCTGCATCTTTGGTGACGGTATGATGACCCTGTCCGGTACCGGTTCCAATGTAGGAGCATTCTATCAGGGGCAGTTTTATGTCGAAGGCGGCTACGGTGCTTCCGTCTCGGATGCCGGCAGCGGCTACTGGATGGCGCGGGATGCCATGAACGCCGCCATTGCCGATAACAGCGGTTACGGAGATCCCACCATGCTGACCGGGCTGATCGCCGCTCATTTTGGGTTTCCAAAAGAACGCTTTCATGACGCTGTTTTTTCTATTTATAACAACACCGATTTTTCACCGGTAGCCCAGGTGGCATCCTGTGCGCCTTTGGTATCACAGGCCGCTTCTGCCGGTGACCGGATCGCCTGCGAAATTCTAAAACAGACCGGTCTGATCCTCGGAAAACAGGCAGTCGCTTTAATCCGTAAAAAACAGCTGCCCGACAGCCTTCCCATGACCATTTCCGGCAGTGTCTGGCGCAGTCACCGCATTCTTTTTGATGCCTTTGCAGACTGCATCCATGCACAAAGTCCCAAACGCCCCATCTGCATCCCGGAATTTGAGCCCATTGTGGGAATCATGATCCGCCACTATCACATGCTGCACGGCGATTTTGACGAAAACGCCCGCCAGCTGTTTAAAACCCTTTACCCTCAGTACAGATTTGAAATGCAAATATAATTTTCAAAGGAGACAATCATCATGTTAATGCATCGTTATCAGGAAGCAGTTGACAAACTGTTTGCAAAAGTAAGAGATACCCAGACCGAAAACATCATCAAGGCCGGCAATATGGTAGCGGAAAGTGTTTCCAACGGCGGCTGCATTTTCCTGTCCGGTATCTGCCACAGCATCGAAATGGACTTGATCTACCGCGGCGGCGGCCCCATCTTCTACAAGCATTTTTCCTACAAGATGGAAATTGAAAATCCTTCCCGCGTAAGAGACCGTTCCGATCTCGGCTATGAAAGACAGACTCTGGCAGCTGCAAGATATGCACTGCAGCAGTCCAACATCCGCCCCGGTGATGTACTGTTTGTAAGTTCTGTTTCCGGTAGAACCGCTTCCGTTGTGGATCTGGCTTACGAAGCTGTGCAGATGGGTGTTAAGGTTATCGCATTCACCAGCATGGAATACGCACAGCAGGTGGATCCCGTACATCCCTCCGGCAAAAAGCTGTATGAGTTTGCAACCCTGACTCTGGACAACTGCGCACCTGCTGCAGAAGCAATGCTTGAGGTAGAAGGCATCGAAGCAAGATTTGCAGCAGCTTCCGGCATCGCTTCCGACTACATCATGTGGAGCCTTACCTCCGTAGCTGTTGAAAAGCTTCTGGAAATGGGCATCACCCCCGGCATCTTAAAGAGCGCAAACTTCCCCGGCGGCAACGATTACAATAAGACAATCATCGAGCCTCATTACGACGAGTTTGGCTGGTAAAAAATTGAAAACGGGAAGCCGATTTTGCGTCGGTTTCCCGTTTTTTGTACAGCATATTGATTCCCGCCAGCACAAATTCACATTCAAAGCAGTCAAAATTCCCGTTTTCTTATATCTGCATGCTGAAAAATCGCGTGGCTGACACAAAAGCATACAAAATTTCATTATTTTCTAATTTGCATGCCAAAAAACTTTATGAATAGCTGCAAAATCATTCAAAATTTCAGTTTATTTAATATTTGCATGCTCGCAGAAGATAAGTCAGGCATACAAAACCACAATTCTTTAATATTTGAATGAATCAAGAACAAATTTCAGCAATTTTCAGCAATCAAAAAAGTGTTTTTTCCAAAATTGAATGAATCAGACATATCCGCAGGCAATTTTCAGCATGCAAAATCATGTTTTTTCCAGATATGAATGAATCAGCCAAGTAAAATGATGCTTCAAATGCTTGCCTCATGGCTACTTTCTTAGTTTCCCAAAAACAGATCAATTCCGTTGGCAATGCCAACCGCAATCTTATCCTGATAATCCTCGGATGCCATCTTTAAATCTTCCTCCGGATTTGTCATATATCCCATTTCCACGATAGTCACCGGTGTCTGGCACCAGTTGATACCGCTCATGGTATCGGTTTCCCAAACTTTTTCTCTTCTGCATCCGGTGGATTTCACCATTTCATCCAAAACCGCCTCTGACAACGCCTTACTTTCCTGATAAAGCGCGCCATTATAAGGATTCTGTGCCGTCTGGCAGATAGTCATGGCACCGTTTGCCGCTGTATTTTCTGCGCCGTTGGCATGGATGCGGACAAATGCATCCGCACCGGCTTCATTGGCGATGGCGGCACGCTGCGCATTACTTAAATTAACATCATGGGTGGTACGTGTCATGATCACTTCATAGCCGCGTGCTTCCAGCTCTTCCTGCAGCTTCAGGGCCACCTGCAGATTCAGTTCGTATTCCGCCAGACCGCTGGTTTTTCCGGTGGTTCCGCCGGATACCTTCGCCTTCATCTCAGCGGCGCCGGGGCCTATGGGTTCTTTCTCGCTGTTTCCCTTTGCCTGATGTCCGGCGTCTATTGCGATCAGAAATCCATTCTTTCCTTCTGCTTGCCGCCGCAGATACTCCGCCGATACATAGCAGATTTGATCCTCGTACAAAATCCGGCTCCAGCCGTCTGTCTCATCGATCACCTGTACTTCACAGCGCCGTTCCAGCACCGTTATGATTTCAGACTCTGTGGAAGGAGCGGTACGCACATTCAGACGGTCTGTGGTACAAAAAACGGTGGTTTCATATGTAGACGGATCAATTTGATTTTCTGCAAATCCAGCGGATTCTTCCTCTGACTCCAAGGTGCTTTCCTCTTCCGTGATCTCTTCCGTCATCTCTCCTGCTTCCGTCTCCTGAAGTTCTGGTGTCTCCAGGATTTCAGTCATCTCCGGAACGCCTGCCGTTTCCGGCAGCGCCTCCTCTTTCTGCACCATATCCTTTTCCAAATGTACTTCCTTTTCATTGCCGCAGCCTGCAAAAACAATACCCAGACATACAAGCATCACTACCAGTCTGACCAATGCCTTCCCTTTTTTCATACTATCACTCCTGTCTTTTAATTTTCCAAAAAAACGAAGCCCCCCGCATGCCCTGCGAAAAGCCCCGCTTTTTCGTCATTTATGCGTTGTCTTCACCGACTCTTCCCAGGAAAGTCAGCAGATAGATACCGCAAATACCAACCAGGATATAGATGATTCGGCTGATCCAGGTCATATCACCAAAGATCAATCTCACCAAATCCAGCCGGAACAGCCCGATCAGACCCCAGTTGAGCGCACCGATAAACACCACGATCAGCGCAAGATAATCTAATGTTTTGCTCATTTTGTCGGCCTCCTTTCGCACAAGATAAGGATGCCCGCAAATATACTGTATTATTCACGCTTTCTGTCATTTTTTATAAATCACTTGTATCGCGTAAAAAATCAACCGGTGCACACTTTTCACTTACCAAATCTCTACCGTTCCATCCTCTTTATACACCACCGGACGGATGAAGAACCGCTCCACGTCCTCGCCGTCAGGTTCTTTTAAATTGGCATGGAACGTAATATAATCTCTTCCGTCAGGACCGGTAAATCCATGATTATGACCAGCCCTGTCCCAATCAGCACTATCAGTGAGTACCGGGTTGTTCTCATATTTGGTCCAGGGACCGTCCACACAGTCTGCAGTCAGGATCCCTGCATGGTAGCCTGTTGTCCAGCTGGAATACCACTGAAACCAGCGGCCGCAGCGTTTTAAGACAAACTGTCCTTCCACACCGATGGAATCCCACTCGCCTTCCTTGCCCACGGTACATACAGTTATCCCATCGGAAAGGCTGACACTTTCAGGATCCAGCTTAAAAATCATCAGTTTTCCGCCCGTAGTACAGGCAAGACGCAAGGCACCTTCATCGTCCAGAAACAGATTGGCATCATTGCCCGCAATCAGCGGTTTGTCTTTTGTCAAAATCTCGTAAGGCCCTGTTGCTTCCCTGGCTCTTGCCAAACCCACGCTGTGTTCACAATAATACTCTTTGCTGTCATTTCTGCAGTTAAATGTGAGATAAAACCAACCGTCTTTGCCGTCAAACAGCTCCGGTGCCCAGAAACGGTCACGGCACCACATATGTTCTGGCATATCTTCTCTTTTTAAGATCAGACCGTGATCCGTAAAATGCTCCAGATCCTTTGTGGACCACAGATGCACGCCGGCATTGGGACCTTCCCAATAGGGCGGCTGTGTACCGGTCAGATAATACGTATCACCCACAACCATGATCTGCGGATCGCGGATGGTGAGCAGATTGGCGCTTTCATCTTTGATATAAAGTCTGTTATTCCCCATTTGCATCCTCCTGATGTTGGATCTTGCTGTCGGCAATCGATTAAAACCGGTTTTCCCCTTCTGTCAACAGATATTCTTTGCCATTCAACACAAATACTGCTGCATCAGGCACCGTCACAATATAGTTCTGCTCTCTGTCCGCATCATAAGATACACTGATCCTGCCTGCAGCGGTTTCCAGACTGCCTTCCATATATCTGACAGCCGCAGGAATCTGCGGTGCGATCCGAAGCTTTTTCCAGCCAGCCTCTTCCATCTGTATCCCTAAAAATCCGGTAAACAGACATTCTGTCACGGCACCGAACATGGGATGATCATGGGAATTACCGCCGTTCCAGTCTTCCCAGATGGTAGTGGCTCCACAGTTTTTCATATGCCCAAAGGAAAGATTTTCTTTTTCTGATGTCAAAAGTGCATACGCAGTGTCTGCGAATCCATGTTTCAGAAGTACCTGAATCAGAATATACGTACCAAAAATACCCGTATCAAAAGCTGCTTCTGCCGCATACTTTGCATCCAGTGCCGCCAGATCCGCCGCGTCTGCGATGCCAAGATCTGCCAAAAAGGCCCCGCCGCCCTGACGACTTCCGGGTTCTTTACGATAATAGTTATCCTTCATGGCCTGCAGAGAAGCTTCCAGCTGCTTTTGAATATCCGCTGTCGAAACTGCGACCGCCGTCTTTGCGTCTTCACCCAGAATTTCTGCAATGGCAAGCATATGCTCCATCGCCTTGCAGTAATAATAAGTATTTACCAAGGGTTCCGGAATGGTAACCGGTCCGGGAGTACACCAGTCTCCCAGACACCAGCCGTCTTTTTCTTCGGTGGTGACCAGATCGTTTTCACAATGATTTTTCATGTAGACAAACCATTTGAGGATATGCGGCCAGCATTCTTTGAGGATAGAGACCTCACCGTACTGCTGATAAAACTGCCAGGGCACCAACACCACAGCCCCGCCCCAGCCGCCGGGGCCGCCTCCGCCGCCGTAAAACGGTGCGGTATGCTGTACATGTCCTGACTCCATATCCTGACAGTCCATGATATCGCGGATCCATTTCCGGTAAAGCTCTTTACTGTCAAACAGCATCATACCAGCCTTGCAGGCAAGCTGTCCGTCTCCGGTATATCCCAGACGCTCTCTGTGCGGACAGTCTGTGACAACACCGTGATGGGTATTATTGAGCTGGGTTCGAAGATATGTCTCATACAGCCAGTTTATGTTCTCGTTGTCAGAAGAAAAAGATGCAGTCACTGCAATATCGCTATAAACCGTGATGACTTCCACATTCTCTGCGTCGCCGGTGATTTCAAAATAGCGGAACGCCTTTAAGGAAAACTTAGGTTTGAGACTGCGGCGTACGTCGGTTTTATATTCGTCACACTGAATCTGGCGGGCTGATCCTGCCGAAGAAAAATCCAATTCCTGTCCGGCAGTCAGATTTTCCGCATACCGGATGATCACATGTCCCAGGCCATTTATACGAACGTAACCGCTGATATTGCTGCCGGCATCATAAATGCGGCGATTTGCGTCCTCCTTGACAAGAACCGGTTTGTGTACGCTTCTTTCCTTGTCCGCAGGACATTCCTGCTTATAAAGCGGGCTGTCTGTCCAGGCCACAACGCTGACAGGCTGCGCTTTTGCCTCCTGCAGACGCGCAAAATCCCATTTTTCTCCAAAATAGGTATTGTTAAAGTAGATCGGGCCAATTTTCCAGGTCAGAGTTTCATCGGAATCCTGCCAGACAGTGCTGCCGTCCGTACATGTGATGGCAACAGAGTACGCAAGTTTGGGGATATCATACCAGAGATCACCTTCAACATTTCGCTCATGCTGATTGTACCAGCCGTTTCCAAGCCAGATTTCCAGTTCATTATCCCCCTCTTTGACATAAGAAGTAATGTCATAGTCCAAATAGTAGATACGGTGACCTCCCTTGTCGTTTAAGGGGTAAAGCAATCTGCGGGGACCTCTGTCCTCGTAATCAGACCATGCAGGCACACAGATATCATCAGACACTTTCTGTCCGTTGATATACAGTTCAAAAAATCCCAGACCGCAGATGGAGATCACCGCTTTTTCATAACCGGCTTTCCACTCCAACACATTATAGAAAATTGGTGCTTCACATGACGGACCCGCTGTTACCCATTTTGCTTCTTTGCGAATCATTCCAAATCCTCCCATTATCCAACATAAAATATATAATCACCGGAAACCGCCGTCAGCATGACTTGGTTTTCACCGGTCTTTTCTGTTCCGCAGATACCTTCCATACCCGTTTTTACTTCCACACCATCCGGTACCATAATCTGTGCCTGCGCGCCGCAGGGAATGCTCACCTGCAGACAGATTCTGCCGTCCGGCTGTCTTTCCCACATACTCTTAAGGCTGCCGCGAACGGTATCCATCGTTGTTCCCGCATGGGAAAGCTGCGGATAAAAAACAGGATGGATGCGGATCTTTCTGCAGCCGTCCGTGACAGAACGGATTCCGCTGATATGTGTGTAGAAAAATTCATCACAGGTTCCCAGGAAATAATGATCTCTGGAACGGGAGGCCAATTCCCAGCCTTCCCACATACAATCCGTATCATTTTTCAGCCAGTAGCCCCAGGACGGATAAGTATCCTGTTTCAATACGCGCCATGCCAGATCTGTATAACCGTTATCAGCCAGAACCGGCAGAATATATCTGGTTGCCACACAGCCGGTATCCAGATGATCCCCTTTTTCCCGAATATCCTGTACCAGCCGTTCCAGGACTGCCTTTTTATTTTCCATCGGAATCAGTCCCGCTGCCGCAGATACCAGTGCACTGCTTTGGCGATACGCTGTACGCAGCCCCACCTGCGCTCTGTAACCGGTATCGTAAAGGTTTTCATCAGCTTTATAAAAACGCTTTTGGTATGCTTCAAAGATACATTCTCTGGCCTGCTGCCATTTTTCAATATCTTCATTGGCTCCCACAAGCGCAGACAGACGGATCATAGAAGCCAGCATACTGTAAATAAATGCCGTACCGCAGATGGCCGCTCCTTCCGGAGGATCCCCCACATTTCCCAGCATGGTATCTCCCATGGGCGCCACCCAGTCCGCAAGCTGTGCATCCTTCCAGGTCCATCCCAACTCCCGGCATTCCTGCACGTTCTTCTGTGCATACCGTTTCAGATCAGGATACCATCTGCGCACAGTTTCCAGTTCTCCGTACATATCATATAAAAACTCTGCCGCAAACACAAACAAGGTATTCCACACCACATAATTTTCCGAAAGTGCCCATTCCGCATTGGGAACCATACAGGGAATCAGTCCGAATTCGTGCAGACAGTCGCGCATCATCTCCACAAAATTTTTCATCATATGGCGCATATCATACTGGTAAAACATATTCAAAAGTGCCACATTGGCATCGCCCAGCCAGCCGTTTTTCTCCCAGACAGGGGTATCCGTAGGTTTCCAGAGAAAATTGTTGCGCAGTGTACGCCGCATCATGTCATGCAGCTTTTCGATTGCAGGATCCGAGCAGGAAAATTCTGAAATCTGCGCCATTTCATTGGCCAGACAGCAGCAGACCACATCCTCACAGGTCAGTTCTCCCTCATACCCATCGATCTGAATATAACGATAGCCCTTATAGGTAAATTTCGGTTCCCATAACCGCTCTGTTCCATCGCTGATATATCTATCCTGCTGCAAAATACCCTCTGACCACCAGTCACCGCATTCTCCCTGACTGTCACCGGTCATTTTAACCGTTCCGTCCTCACAGCGCTGTTCGCTGTATGTCACAGATATCATCTTCCCCTTGGCAGCCTTCATCCGGATCCTTGCCCATCCGGACATGGTTTCCGGTGCTTCTGCAATCCATGCACCGGAAGCTGTTTTTTCCACGGCTTTTGCCTTTTTTTCCAGAATCCGCCGTACCGGTGGCATCGTCTGACAAATCAGCCTTCCTGTGGGTGCATTTACCGGCTGCGCCTGCTTCCATCCGCTGTCATCAAAAGAAGCCTCTTCCCAACCGGGCAGTTCCCGGTTCGCATCATAGGATTCCCCCAGATAAATGCTGTTTGCCACAGTCGGTCCGTCTGTATACACTTTCCAGTCTGTATCGGAGACCACGATCCGGTGCCGGCCGTCTGCGTAACAGATATCCAGATGCAAAAGAAGCTTGGGATTGTCGCGCCATTTGGCGGTCTGCCACTTCCACACACCGGTATGTTCATTGTAAAAGCCGTTGCCCAGTTCTGTGCTGATCACATTTTTTCCTGTACAAATCAGCGCTGTCACATCATATGCCCGATACGGTACAGACTCTGTGTACTGTGTCTGTCCGGGATTCAAAACACTGTCGTCCGGATGCTGTCCGTTGATTTTTAAATCAAAAGCCCCAAGACCGCTGACAAACAGTTTTGCTTCCTTCACTGCTGCATCGGCCGTGAAGGTTTTTCTTAAAAGTGGTGCTCTGCGGGAAAATCTTGTTTCATCCTCACAGGACATAGGGGATTTTTCCACGTTTTCTTTCGGCATCAGGTTTCCGGCACCGATCCATTCCGCCTGCCATTCCTCCAGCGTCAAAATTCCCGTGGTAAAGGAAGCCGTCTCGCTCCATCCGCTGCATTCTGCCTTTTCATCCCAAGTCTGCACCCTCCAATAATAAGTGGTTTTAGAGGAAAGTTTTTTGCCTTTGTACACCACATCAAACGGATTTTCACTTTCTGTTTTGCCGGAATCCCACAGATCACCGACACACGCCTGCGCATTCTCTATTGCAGAACAAACGATCACCTGATATGCCGTCTGCGCGCTGCCATATCCGTCCGCTTTTATCTTCCATCCAAAAACCGGCACCGCGTCCACTCCATAGGGATTCTGCAATCCGTTGACCAACAATTTTTCTTTTATCATACTCTGACTCCTGCCTGCTTTGCTGCTTTTTCAGTTACCCTATTTTACCATTTTTCCTTTCAAAGAACCACTGTATTTTTATAGACATTCCGCCAGCCGGCTGATATGATGAAAAAAATTGATTTGCCAAGAGGTTGCCCATGTTATTATTATCTCAGGAATCCCTGCAAAAATATCTGTCCGAACTTTGTTCCTGTCAGGCGCTTGAGGTGCACTCAGATCATGAAAACGTATTGATTCCCTATATGATGAATGACGCACTGGAATGTTATCTGCTTTTTACCGATGCCCAGCTGACCGGACGCCCAATTCCTGCTTTTGAGGGAGATACCAGCTTTGAATGCATTTGCGAAACTTCAGGAAACAGCCCCAAAAACGGCATCATCTTCCGGCAGGGTTCTCAAAATGTATTTACACTCTGGTATGCATCCGTTTGTCAAAAGCTTCACTGTTACCGCTACGATCAGATCGGTCATTTCTGGGTTTCCGGCCAGGAACACTGGCGCCGTCTGGTCTATATTCTTGGCACTGTTTACGACAAATATCAGTACATGGGCGATCAGGTCTGCAATCCGCAGGAAACCGAGCTGTTAAAGCTGATGGAATTTGCGCCTTTTTATCAGTATTCTCCTATCCACGAGCCATTGGATGATATTTATCCGGATACTGCAGAAGGTCTGCAGACCATGATCGCTCTTGCCGCACAGGCAAAAGATTCTTCCTTTTTGCTGCTGCTTGGTCTGTACCGGATTCTGCCTTTTTCCTGGTTTCGCACCATGGTATCTCACGCGTTAAACCGTCCCCGCCGCATTCCGCTGTATGAGCTGCTTTATCAGAAAATAGAAAAAGCCTCCGGCAGCTATCCGGAACGTGACTATGGTTCTGAACGGAACCGGCAAATTGCCGAGGCACGAAAAGATCTTTCCGACCGGCTTCTAAAGCAGGGATTTCTCGGAAAATATCCTCTTTTTCAAAAAGGAAACCTGCAGATTCTGGCCATGGAAGAACATCCTTTTACGATACTGGAGGCAAACGATTTTCAATTCCGGATTCAGCTTATGGTGTCAGAGACAGCCGGTCATTGTCCGGGACGCAATGCAGGCTTTTTTTCCAAGAAAGGAAATCGCTGCCGGATCATGTCAGTGAAAGACTATTTTGCTACATAAAAGTATACAAGTACGCATATATGTGTTTTTTATACGACAGAATCTGAAATTTCCCATCACACAAAAAAGAACCGCTTCCTTGATGCCTGACTGCTGACTGCACCATGGAAGCGGTTTGCTTTATGTGTGTTTCATTATTTTCTCTTCTTTTTGAATTCCTTCTGACCTCTTGTGCTGCCGCCGTCACAGAGAATATCAACACCGGCAAGATAGCCGTTGCGTTCATCTGCCACAGTTGCAATTGCATAACCAAGTTCCTCAGGGGTACCCATACGCTCTTCGCATGACAATTTGATCAGAAATCCGCCGTGCTCCTCTTCCATCTTACCCATATCTGTTGCAATCAGACCGGGACTTAACGAAACAACCCGGATTCCTTTGGGTCCAAGATCAAATGCACTCTTTGCAGCATACCAGCAGACAAAGTTCTTGGAAAGACCGTATGCAAATCCGTTTCTTTCGTAATCTGTTTTCGCCATATTGGCTCTCTTGATCAGTTTTGCAAGAAAAGCTGCTTCATTGGTTTCCGCAAGAGGATATGCTTTCTTCGGAAGGATAAATGAAGGCAGTGAATAAGCGGAATTGGATGAAATATCACAGATAACGCTGCCTGCATTCATCTTTTTTGAAAATTCCTGATTCACATAGACAGTACCGAGTGCGTTGATACGAAGAATTTTTTCCTGATCGCCGCCTTTGCCCATTGCAGGTGAAATACCTGCTGCATTGATCACATTCTTGATTTCACCAAGAGAAGCTGCATATTCTGCAAGCTTTTTCACGCTTTCACGATTGGATGTGTCGCAGGCAAAAGCGTAAGCTTCATAGCCAAGCGCTTTGAGTTCATTCACTGCATTTTCAAGCTTTGCAACAGTTCTGCCGGAAATAACAATGATCTTTTCTTTAGGCATGAATTTTGCTGCGGCAAGGCCCATTCCGCTGCCGCCGCCTGTGATCACACAAACATTTTTCATTTTATTTTTCTCCTGTATCTTTTACCGAAAGTTCCCGAAGGATTCTTTTGGCGGTTTTACTCTAAAGTTTTCAGATATTCGAAGCATCTGGTCACTTCAGAAATGCCATCGGGTGTTAAGCTTTCGCTTTCCACTACCATATGCATGCCCAGTTCCAGTGCTTTTGCACGTACGGCTGCAACAGGTGCGGTTCCTTCGCCAAGAGAACGACCTTCGCGGTTTGCCAGACCGTCTTTTAAGTGGATCACATTGATTCTGTCTTTTAAGCGTTCCAGCACTTCGATGGGATCTTTACCTGCGAAATATACCCAGAAGGTATCAATCTGGAAATTGATCGCAGTGCGTTTTTCCATTTCTTCATGCGCGATCAGACCGTCTTTGTTGGGTAAAAATTCCAGATCATGGTTATGATAGCCAAGGGTGATGCCTTCTGCTGCCAGCATGGGCTGGAATTTGTTGATCTTGTCGATCGTGTCATCCAGCTCTTCTTTCGTCATGAAAGGGGCGCTGGGAAGAATGTAGTTGGTGTTGCCGATGGTCTTATGATACTTTACGGTACCTTCAAAATCATTTACCAGATCATCCAGGCTGCTGTGTGTTCCGCTTACAGTCAGGTTGTTTTCTTCCAGCATCGCTTTTACTTCTTCTGCGCTGTGTCCGAAAAATCCTGCAAATTCCACGGTTTTGTAGCCGATCTCTGCCACTTTTTTCAGTGCTCCTGCCAGATCTTTTTCTGTGATATCACGTACACTGTACATCTGCAGTCCATAGTTCATCGTCTTGTACCTCCATTTCAACAGGGCCTCATTTTTGCCCCATTCTCTGTTTTTACTATATCTCAATATCCCAAGTTTGTCCATGCAGGATTGCAATCTATATCCTCAAAGCTTATAATAGGCACAAAGTTTTGAAAGGATTCTGACCTGCCATGACCATGTTTTCTGAATATATCCCCCTCGTTGCCGGACTCCGGCATGCACTGTATGACTGTGCAGAGATTTCCGGCCGGGAGCTGCGCACTTACAGGCTTCTGACTTCCTTTTTACAGGAACACACTTCTCTGGAGATCTTTCCCTGCGGAAACGGCTTCTATGCCGCACACAAAGAAGCCTCTCCCACCAAACCCGCCATTGCCCTGCGGGCCGATTACGATGCCCTTGCCATGCCGGACGGCTCTGCAAAACATCTTTGCGGACACGACGGCCATGCCGCTGCGCTCTGCGGTGCAGCTCTCTGGGCAGAGAAAAAAAACTTTGACCGCAATATTTTCTTGCTGTTTCAGCCGGCAGAGGAAACCGGCGCCGGTGCTTCCCGCTGCTGTGAACTGTTTGACCATGAAACCGTGGATGAGATCTATGGTCTGCACAATCTGCCCGGTATGCCTCTGGGTCAGGTCACTACCCGCCCCGGTACTTTCGCCTGTGCTTCACGCGGCCTGATTCTTTCTTTTCACGGAAAACCGGCTCACGCTGCCTACCCCGAAAACGGTATTTCTCCCGCCGCTGCCATGGGCGAACTGCTCAGCGCCCTTCCGGTTCTTTCTGCGCCAAAGCTCTACACCGGTATGACGCTGTGTACCGTGATCGGTATGCTTATGGGCGAAAAAGCCTTCGGTGCCGCAGCCGCCGATGCAGAAGTGTGGCTGACCCTGCGCGCGGAGCACGACTGTGATCTTTCCGGACTTTATGACAGCATCCTGCAGCTTTCCCAAAAACTTGCCATGAAATACAGCCTGACTTTTTCCCATGAACTGCAGGATGCATTTCCCGCAACCAAAAACGCTCCAGCCTGCGCCCAGAAAGTTCTCGATCTGTGTCAGGGAACCCTTCTGGAAACGCCCATGCGCTGGAGCGAAGATTTCGGTCATTATCTGAAAAAATGTCCCGGTGCTTTCTTTGGCATCGGTGCCGGCGAAACCCATCCGCCGCTGCACACCGAAAACTATGAATATCCGGATGCCCTGCTTCCTTATGCTATGGAAGCATTTGCGGCACTGATGACAGCTTAAGGCAATCTGCCTGATTTCTATTTACAGCTTCAGACCTTTTGCCTCGTCACAGCCAAGCATAATATTGAGGCACTGTACAGCTGCGCCGGAAGCGCCTTTGCCCAGATTGTCAAATCTGGCAGAAACCAGAATACGTTCTGCATTGCCTGTCACGAAAATCTCAATGCCGTCCCATCCGGAACAGTTGTTGCTGCCAAGGAAGCCTCTTGTGTCTGCTTCTGCGCCAAGGGGCATCACGCGCACAAACTGCTCGCCTTCAAAATACTGACTGAAAAATGCGTGTACACTTTCAGGAGTCTGTGTGCCGCTTAACATATCCGCATAAAAAGGAATGGACACCAGCATACCGCTGTAATAATCGGAAACAATGGGAGAAAACAGCGGTTCTCTGCTTAATCCGGTGATAGCTTTCATCTCTTTTAAATGCTTATGGTTCTGGGTCAGGCCGTATTCACGGGGAGAATCCAGTTCTGCATCGCGTTCTTCCCCTTCATATTCTGCGATCATCTTCTTACCGCCGCCGCTGTATCCGGTCAGGGAAAAACTGGAAACCGGATATTCTGCGGGCAGAATGCCGCCTGCGATCAAAGGATATACGATAGTGATAAAACCGGTCGCATGACAGCCGGGAACTGCTACGCGCTTGCCATTTCTGATCGCTTCCCTGTGCTCTTTGGAGAGTTCAGGATAGCCGTAAGCCCATCCCTCCAGTGTTCTGTGTGCGGTGGAAGTATCGATGATGCGCACATTTTCATTTTCCACCATCGCAACCGCTTCTCTTGCCGCCGCATCGGGCAGGCAAAGAAATGTTATATCGGATGCATTGATGTATTTTTTTACCTCATCGGGGTCTTTTCTCAATTCAGAAGGAATCTTCAATAATTCAATGTCATCGCGGCCTTCAAAACGTTCAAAAATACGAAGTCCTGTGGTGCCTTCACTGCCGTTTATAAAAATTTTTGTCTTCATTTTTTCATCTCCCTGTTTTTTGCTGCTATTTTTTTCAGGTAACTGTCTTTGAGCGCCAGCTCCTGTTTCTGTCTTTCATTTTTTTCCTGCAGATACTGCATATATTCGCGGCACAGCTTTACGCCGCAGCGCACAGCCACGTCTTCGTGCCGTTCCATTTCATCCAGCCACTGCAGCAGGGATTTCTCCCGGATTTCGTTGTAGGTGTTGTCTTCTCTGAAAAACATGGTGTTCTCCCTGTGTTGATCTGTCTTTTTTACAATATCACAAAATAGGATTTGTGCAAGTGGGTAATGGGGAGACCGGACTTATTTCTACAATTCTGTCACACAGCTGAAGCGAAGATTCCCGATGTGAAACCACAATAATCGTCTTGTCTCGCGAAATATTAAGAATTGCATCATGCACAATACTCTCACTATATTGATCTAATGCACTTGTCGCTTCATCAAAGATAAAAACATCAACTTCCCTCAGAAAAAGTCTTGCCAGAATAAGCCTCTGCCTTTGTCCTCCGGAAAGCTTCATTCCCCTGTCACCAATAACAGTATCAAATCCATACGTTAATTCCGAGATAAAATCATAGATACAGGCCTTCCTGCACGCCTCTTCCAGTTCCTTTTCTGTGGCATCCTGTTTTCCAAACAACAGATTCTCTCGGATGGACAGATTAAACAGGATATTTTCCTGCATTACAAATCCGATTCTTCTATGCATATATTCCAGATCAATATCCTGCAGATCAATGCCAGAATAAAGTACATGACCGGATTTAGGCGATACCATTCCTGTAATCAGTTTCAGCAGGGTTGTTTTACCGCTCCCGCTGCTTCCTACAAATGCGATTCTTTCTCCTTTTGGAATCACAATACTAAAATCCGTAAATACGTCATCATTTGTTCCCTCATAAGAAAAAGATACAGACTGTAATTCAATACTTCCTGAGTCTCCCGGTAAGATTCCACTCTGTCTGATTTGACACGGCTCAATAAGATATTCCATTAAGCGATCTATAAATGGCATTTTAGACTGTAACCCAGCATCCAAAGAAGAAATATTCTGTGCAGCATTATAAAAAATAGAATAATAGACCGCAAAAACAAGTAAATCTCCAATTGTCATTGACTTATTCATGATCAGGATACCGCCCAGAAGATATAATACAAACCGCATCAGAAAATCATTTTTAATTTTGGGAACAATCAGAACTCTTGCTGTCCAATAGTTGATCCATTTCGCATAAATTAGCATTTCATTATGCCAATATCTGCAAAATATTCTCAATTGACTTTTTCCCAGATTTAATGCTTTTGTTTCCCTCCATCCGGTAACAGATGCATGCATCCAGGATGTCAAATTTTTCAGATTACTTCTTCTGACTTCCAGAACTTTCTTCTCATTCTTACTGAGTATATTATCTATGTAAAAAGTAACCGGAACCGCCAGTAACATCAATATTGTGATCTGCTTGTTGATCTGAAACAGTAAAATGATACTGACGATCAGCTTTATCCATTCCACCCAATAACTGCTGGTCTGTTCATAAGCAAATTCACGTATCTTCTCCGTATCATCATCAATCCGCATCTTCAGATCACCAATATTTACTTTTTCACATTCTGCAAAAGTAAAGGAAAAGTAACGTTCAAGGATAGATTTTCTAATCCGGTACAGCACGGTATTCACCACCTTATATTTAGAAAGGATTTTCCCGTAATCCACCAGATAAGTTACCGCAAATGCAAGCAGATATCCACCGATAACCATGCTCAGTTTACTTAATTTCTTCCCCAGAATCACATCATTTACAAATATCTTATATAAATTGGGGATGTAAAACTCCAAAACAATCGTAACCAGGCTCAATACTGCCAGAACTGTCCAATATCTCTTTACATCATAAGCATATTTTTTTAATACAGCAAGTATACTCCACCGATATTTCATCACTGCTCTCATATCTCATTCTCCCTGGCTGACTGCAAACAATCCCCTGAATCTCTCACTGTTCTTTACCAGTTCTTCGGTCTCCCCTTCTTCAACAATCCTTCCATTATCCAGAATTGCCACCCTGTCACACAGCATTACCGAACGCAGCCTGTGAGCAATAACCAGAGCAGTTTTTCCTTTTAAGACCTGTTTCCATGCCTCATGGATTACTTCTTCGGTTTCACCGTCTAAGGCAGACGTAGCTTCATCAAAGATAATGATTGATGGATTTTTCAGGTAAATTCTTGCAATTGCAAGTCTCTGTTTTTGCCCACCCGATACTTCAATGCCATGACTTCCCAGTACAGTGTCTAAGCCATCCGGTAAGTTTTCAATAAAATCCCTTATTTGAGCCAACTGACATGCTTCTATCATCTGCTCTGTATTTGCATGTATATTTCCCAACAGCAGATTTTGCCGGATTGTTCCATCAAAAATCAAGGTATCCTGCTGTACAATTCCAATGTTTTTTCTGATTGATTCCAAACTGCATTCTGTAATATCGACGCCATCAATTACAATGTTGCCATCTGAAGGCTGATAAAAACGCAGCAGTAAATGCGCCAAAGTTGTTTTTCCTGATCCACTGACTCCAACTAAAGCCACATGATCTCCTGCCTTTATGTTCCAGCAGACCTTATTCAAAACCTTTTTCTGATTGTCGTAACCAAAGGTAATATTGCGGAACAAAATTTCTCCATTTTTAACTACCAACCGTTGCGCACCATCCGGCTCCTCTTTTACCTGCAAAAAGTCCCGAATCTTCTTTATATAAGAAATTCTGTTCTGTGCATCAAGATAACTTCTCCCAATTTCATGTACCTTACTTGCCAATTTGTCATAAAAAGCGAAAATAACGATCAGCATGCCTACCGTTATCTCCCCCTGTACAGAAAGAAATGCCGCAATACCATAAACTAAAAGCTGAATTCCCAGATTGACCAGCTTTACAGCATTTTCTGCATGAAGAGAAAGAAGCTCTTTTTTAACATTCACATCAAAGAGATTTTTCTGATTTGTTTCAAATCTTTCTGTAACCTTATCAAAAACTCCAAGTATTTTGATATCACGTAACGATTTTGCTATTTCATATATCCAACTGACATTTTTATCGGAATATTCTCTTTCTTTTCCTCCCAACGCTCTTATTTTCCCTGAAAACTTAATACTGATGACCATCGCCAAAACAGCGGCAATCACAGATATACTCCCAATTCTCCAATCAGCATGTAACAGATACCCTGCATACAACACCAACAATAAAATACCGTTCGTAAAATGTATCACATTCCTTATTACAAAATGCATGCATTCTTCCGGATAATCCTGTAATACATTCAGTATGTTGCCTGCCGGTTCTGTATCTAAAAAGGAAGCGTCACATTTCTGCAGATGCAGAAACAATTTTTTTCGAATAGAAAATACAAACATACTCATCAAATACGCATGCTGTGCATAAATGAAAAAATATAAAATTCCCGAAAACACAATACATGTAAAAAATACAAATGCAATCCATAAAAAAGTATGCATGTTTTGATAGTAAACAATCTCATCAACCATGATTCCCAGCAGGATTGGATTCACAACCTGAAATATACAATCCACCAACCAACCCAGCCGGAATACAATAAAATGTTTTTTGTACTTTTCAATAAAGGGGCGCAAAAAAGAAAATGCCGAAAAATAATTTAATTTAACATTCATTTGTTTATCTTCCTCCCTTCAAAATAGAAGAAAATAAAGAACTTTTTCCAACTATGATTTCTGCGGTCACACTTCCCGCAAATATCTCCTGCGGTTTTTGTAAATATAAATGCAGTTCCCCATCCATAAGCCCTACCGTCGTTACAGAAAAGTTTTCTACCTGTTCATTTTTATCTGTATAGACATAGATTTTATGAACAATCGCGTTTATTTCGGCAATCTTTGTTAAGACAATCTCATCTTTATATGCAAAGGCCTGATATTCTTTTCTTTCTTCTAACTGAATACAACATGTCATATAGAGAAACAAAACCGTAAATATACCCAAATAAGCCCAAAAACATTTTGATGATTTTACGATGTATTTTAAATACATCCTTAGAAACTTGCTTTTCACTTTACTCATTGCTGTTCTCCTTTCCTCAACTGTTGCCAATAATTGTAATCTGTATCATCATTTTTCGTCATTATAACATCCGCAATATTTTCTTATATTATCTGCAACCATTCTTGTATGTCTCCTTCAAATACTCTATAATCCATACAAAAGAAAGGAGTCGTCAAATGCTTAAAGATCGCCGTTACGATAATCGATACATAAAAATTAATTTCTCCCCAACAGAAACTTTCCAAAATTATCCTTCTCAAGATTATTTGACCCTTACTTTAATCACTGACGGAACCTGGAAATTTACACTGAACCACACTATGTACTGTCTGGATGCACCGTTCATTCTCTGCCTTAATGCTGACGATAAATTTTCTCTGATCGAACAAAACAGAGCTGCTGCCAAATCATTTTTCTTTGATCCTATGTTTTTAAACAGCAGCTTAACCAAAGAAGCCTTACAAAGAAATATTTTTCAGAATATCGAAGACATGCACGACCGAAATCTGATTGAACCGTTCTTATTACGCAACGACACTTATAACGGTCTTTTCATTTTGAACGGTGTAACTGTGATGCAGATACATGCCAGCGTTTCAGTAATGGGTTCGGAATGCTTATCACAAAGCGATGGGAAATGGACCTGCCGGATCAGGCGCTACTTACTGCAGATCCTCTATGCACTGGAAGATGAATTCATCCTGCTTTATGAGAAAAAAACATCAAGAAAAACCCCTTTGGATCATGCCCTTGAATACATTCACAGCAATTACCATTTGGGATTAACGCTTGATGATATCTGTTCCTATGTGGGTTCCAATCGTACCACCCTTAATAAACAATGCAAATCTCAAACCGGTATGACAGTAATTCAATACCTGAATGATTATCGATTAAGAATGTCCGAAGAAGCGCTTCGACACACAAATCTGAATTTAAATGAAATTGCAATATGCTGCGGATATAATTATGATTCCTACTTTATAAAGGCGTTCTCAAAAAAACACGGATTGACACCTAATGAATACAGAAAGCAAAGGTAAAAATAAAAGCCAACATCTGACTTTCATTTTTGAAATCAAATGTTGGCTTTTAGCGTTTTCCAACCACAATCAGGAATCTCTTTCTCCTGCTATTCAAATTTTCTGTACTCTGCTTCTTTATCCGCTCTTACCAGCTGACATACCGTCTCGACTGTATTTTCGTTGAGCAACCGAATTGTCTACTCATAATAAATCTGACTTACTTCTTGTTAACACGAATTATCCTAATATAATCTTGCCTTCTGAAATATCTGAAATAACTTCAACTAGAAATTCATGTTCTCTTTCTAATACTCTTGCGGCCAAGATTTCAGGTGTATCATTCTCTATTACAGGCACCTTTGTCTGTGCAACGATTTCCCCACTATCATATTCCGCATTTACTCGATGTATCGTAACCCCTGTCTCAGTTTCACCTGCGTTGATTACAGCATTATGTACATTCATCCCATACATTCCTTTACCTCCAAACTTAGGTAACAATGCAGGATGAATATTAAAAATTCGATTGTTATACTTCTTCAATACAGAAACATGTAACATTCTCATGTAGCCTGCCAAGAAAATCATATCCACATCATATTTAGATAAAACTGCTAGTATTTCCTGCGCAAGTGCTTCTTCGCAACCATATTTCTTGGCACTCATATGATATGCTGATATTTTTTCATTCTTTGCTCTTTGTAATGCCATTGAATTTCCATTATTACTGATTACAACAACAACTTTCGCATTAATCTTATTATTTTTACATCCATCAATGATGGCTTGTAAATCACTGCCTCCATGCGAAGCAAAAACTGCTATATTCATTTTACGCCTCCCTTATTCCATATCTTCTTTTTCCTTCTGCTGAAGATAAAATATTGCTTTCTGAGTCTCGATTTCTTCTCTCAGTTCCTGTTCAGTTGGCAAATATAATTTATATTTTGTTGCAAATAACTGCTCATTTCCATGCAAAACAGAATATCTTGCAATATCCTCGTCTGTTTCTGTACACATAACAACCCCTAACGTTGGATTATCGTCTGGTGATTTTTTGAGTTCATCATACATACGAACATACATGTCCATCTGCCCAACATCTTGATGTGTTATTTTCCCTGTCTTTAGATCCACTAACACAAAACATTTCATTAAATAATTATAGAATACAAGGTCAATAAAATAATCTTCTTTTTCTGTCTTTATATGTTGCTGTCTAGCAACGAAAGCATAACCTTTTCCTAATTCCATCAGGAAACTTTGTATATTTGAAATAATGCACGTCTCTAATTCAGTTTCAGTGAAACTTATATTAGAAGATAAACCTAAGAACTCAGCAATCACTGGATTTTTAATAAATTCCAGCTTATCATTTTGAAATTATATAGTTTTTTCTAACATTTCCTGTTTAACTAGTTCTTTGTTCTGTGACTGTAGAATTCGATAATAGTATTGCGTGTTTACATTACGTTGTAATGTACGCACATTCCAGGTTTGTTCATATACTTCTTTTTCATACCATGCTCTTGCTACATCATCTTTTACCTGCAACAGAGTTCTATAATGAGTCCATGAAAGTAATCTTTCAAATTTTCCACTCGCTGAGTGGAAAATCTCCGGAAAATATTTATAGAAGGAATAGAAACTATAAAGATTCGTTTTTGTATACCCTTTTCCAAATTTTGCAGTTAATTCTTTTGATAATTTCTTAATTATCTGTGCACCATACTCAGCACGTTCTTCCCCTAATAAAGTTTCCTCCGCAATTCGATACCCAATTAGCCAATTTCTTTTCAGAAGAATGGTATCAACTGCTCGATATGCACTTTCCTCCTATCTTTCCACAATCTTATGATAGTCTTTCATATCTAAAGACATTTCAATATAGGAATCCGGTTTTCGATTTTTCTCCTTGCTCAAGAGACATACCGTCTCCACATGCACCGACTGCGGGAAATTATCAAACGCCCGCGCCTTCACCAGCTCATACCCGTTCTCACAAAGATACTTCAGATCCCTTGCAAGCGTCGCGGAATCACAGCTCACATACACGATCCGCTCCGGCTTCATGCGCACCATGGTCTGCAGACATGCCTCGTCGCAGCCCTTGCGGGGCGGGTCCACCACGATCACATCGGCATAAATGCCCTCGTTTTCGTATTTTTCAGGCAGAACTTCTTCTGCTTTTCCCACATAAAAAGCGGTATTGGAAAGACCGTTGCGGACTGCATTCTGCTTCGCATCGTCGATGGCCTGCGGAACGATCTCCACGCCGTAAACCTGTTTTGCACGGCGGGCTAAAAACAGGGAGATTGTGCCGATGCCGCAGTAAAGATCCCATACAGTTTCATTACCGGTCAGCTGCGCATATTCCAGTGCCTGACTGTAGATCCTCTCGGTCTGCACGGGATTTACCTGATAAAAAGATAAAGGTGAAATCCGGAAAGTCAGTCCGCCGATGGTATCTTCAATGGTATCGCTGCCGCGCACGGTACGGCACTTGCTGCCCATGATCACATTGGTACGCTCTGTATTAAAATTCAAAGAAAAGCTGGTCATGCCTTCCACACGCTCAAACAGGCGGTCCGCCAGCTCCTGTTCATCGGGAAAAGCAGCACCGTTTATGATCAGACAGACCATGATCTGTCCGGTGGAAAAACCTTTTCTTGTCAGGATGTGGCGAAGCAGACCTTTTCCGGTTTCCTCGTCATAGGCCGGAATCTTTTTTTCCTCGCAGAAATCCAGCACGATATCCAGAATCGTTGTATTTTCGGAAACGCCAAGCGCACAGTCGCGGTTTTCAATGATGGAATGGGTGCGTCCGGCATAAAAGCCTGTGATCATACGCCCGTTTTTGTCTGTTCCCACAGGAAACTGCGCCTTGTTTCGGTAATAAAAGGGCTGTTCCATACCGCAGGGCGCTTCCATCACGGCATCCACCAGCTCCGGTGAAAAGCCGCCGATGCGCATCAGGTTATTGCGCACCTTTCTGTCTTTGAATGCCAGCTGCTTTTCATAGGAAAGTGCCTGAATCTGGCAGCCGCCGCACTGGCGTGCAAAGGCACACAAGGGCTCCACGCGGTCAGGGGAGGGCTCCACGATTTTTTCCAGACGGGCAAAGGCATAATTTTTCTTTGCCTTTACAATGCGGGCAAGAATCTTGTCTCCGATCAGCGCATCCTTGACAAACAGCGTATAGCCGTCCTCAAGATGTCCGATCCCCTCTCCTTCCGTACCCATATCTGTGATATCTACAGGAAAAATCTGATTTTTCTGTACGTTCATGTATCTTTAAAACCTCCGTAGGGTCTGCACCGTAAAAGAACAGACCAGCCAACAGTTCTCTTAATCCAGTTTTGTCATGCGCAGGTTGGACTCAAACAATCTGTTGAACCCAAGCCAGCCCTGTTCATTGGTATTTTCCAAAATTTCTGTAAAAGTTTCCATCTTGGCATCGGTGTTGTCAGCCATGTTTAATGCCATCGCCTCCATGATTGCCGGTTTTTTGGGAGAACCATACTCGTATTCGCCGTGATGCGCCAAAATACAGTGCTTGATCTCACTTTCCAGCACCTTGGGGAAACCGGGAATCTGACGGATCTTTTCGCCCACCATCTCGCATCCGATCACGATATGTCCCAGAAACTGTCCTTCATCGGTATAGTCATTTTCCGGGAAAAAAGAAAGTTCCCTGGTCTTGCCGATATCATGGCACATTGCCGCTGCCAAAAGCAGATCGCGCTTTAACATCGGATAGGCGGTGCAGTAATAGTCACAAAGCTTTACCACACTGAGCGTATGCTCCAAAAGTCCGCCCACAAAGCCGTGGTGCACGCTCTTTGCCGCGGAAGACTTCTGGAAAGCCTTGATAAACGCCTGATCCTGCACAAAAAAAGCTTCCAGCATCTTTTTTAAGTATGTATTCTGAATGCTGCCGATATACTTAAGAAGCTCCTGATACATATCGGGAATCTTCTTTTTGCTGACAGGCAGATAATCTGCCGGGTCAAATTCCCCTTCGCGGCAGAGCCGGATACGCTTGACATTCACCTGCAGCGCCCCCTGAAAGCTGGTCACTTCTCCGTAAACCTCGATATAGTCCAGCGCATCAAAATCGTCAATTCCCGCACTGTTGGGATCCCATATCTTGGCGTCCACGGTTCCCGATTTGTCCTGCAGGATCACTGTATCGTAGGGTTTGCCGTTTTTTGTCACCGCAGACTGCTTGTGTTTGCACAGATAAATATCAAAGACGCGATCGCCTTCTCTGAAATCCTTAATATATTTCATTTTTTCCTCCCAAAATCACTTTTTCGTGCTGCGGCTTAAAAGCCGCACACAGTTTATCTTCCTATAATAATATCAAGTGTCATCTCTTCATATTCCTCAGGTCCCTGCCGCATCACCGTAACCGTTGTATTGCTGTCCGGTTCCAGCGTCTGCAGTACCTTCTGGTATTCTGTAAAAGAGATCAGTTCCTCTGTTCCGATCTTTACGATCACGTCACCGCTCTGGATCCCTGCATTCATCGCCGGAGAATCCATCACGATCTCCTTCACATAAGCTCCCAGCGGCACGCCCAGCTCTTCGTGAATCTCTCTTGGCACATCGGTTCCGATAATACCGATGTGTGCGATTTCCTTTCCGTTGATCAGCCTTTCGATCACGCGGCGAAGGTCATTGATCCCATAAGCGATCAGCACATTTTCTCCCGCAAAATTCTTCTTGTTTGCCGGCCGCAGCACACCGACCACCTGTCCTGAAAGATTCATCAGAATTCCTGTGCTGTTGGCATCTGCTGCCATATCTGTTGTCAGGATCCTGACATTGATGTCCTCCAGATTCAGATAGTTATCCGTGGAGGTGACCATCCCATATACCACGGATTCTGCAGCTCCCAGCGGACGCCCCAGCGCGATCACCGGCGCCGCCAAAAGACCGGTTCCCGAGATACCAAGCACCGCGCTTTCCAAAATCTCTTTCGTCGCTTTTTGGATTGATGCCGCCGGCACGCTGATCACGGAAAGACCTGTCTGCTCATCCGTTCCCTTGATATGTGCCTGCACCTGCGTATCATCTGAAAATGTGACCAGAATCTTATACGCATCTGCAATTTTGGAATACTCTGCCAGGAAAAAATATTCTCTTCCGTTTTCTGCCAGAAGCAGACCGCTGCTCTGACCGTTGTTCTCGTAAATATTGTCAAACCAGTCCACATCCGCATCCACACTGGTCACGGTCACCAGAGACTTCGCCGCCACATTCTGACTCTCGATATACATTTTCCGGTACAGACGCTGATAATCAAAGGCTTCCAGCTCCACCTTCTCCACAACCGTCTGGGAAACCTCCACCTCAACAGGCACTTCCTCCGGTTCCAGGATCATATCCTCCGGCTTCATCTCTTCTGTCACAGTTTCTTCCCTAAGCTCCACCGGCGCCGGTTCTTCCTCCGGATAAAGCAAATCCGAAATGACCGGTTCCAGGACTAAAAATGTCAGACAGGCGATCATACCAAAAAGCACTGCCATAGAAGCCGTCAGAATTGTCCGGCGCATCAGCTTTTTACGGTTGATGGGACGTTCCTTTACTTGTTCTTTTATAAAATCCAGATTTTGATTCTGTTCCATATAAATCCTTTTCCAGTTTCATTTTTTCATTGCAAACTATTTTACCACAAAATGCGTCCCAATGCCACAACCATCTTATCAGAGCGCGCTCCGTTGTGTCCGGTGTGTGCAATAACTCCCTTTCATTCTACTATCTGAATCTTGTTTCACCCCGACGCCTGTGATAAAATGGCTTTATTAATACATTCTGTTACCGCCGCCTCCCACACGGCAGATCAATTATGAAATGAGAGGATATCATGAACGCAAAAGTTTTACGCGTATTGGAATATGAAAAGATCATCCAGCTTCTTGTCAACAAAGCCACTTCCGACCCGGGCCGCAGGCTCTGTCAGGAACTGGTTCCCATGACAGATCTGGGAGAGATCAACAAAGTACAGCAGGAAACCGCCGATGCGCTGACCCGTCTGTTTCAGAAGGGCAGCATCAACTTCGGCAGCAACAAACCGCTGGGGATGAGTCTGCGCTCCTTGGAGATCGGCAGCGCCCTGTCTGCCGCAGAGCTTCTGCGCATAGCCGGTCTTTTGGAAAATACCGCCCGTGTCAAATCCTACGGACGCACCGATAAAGAAGATGCCGCTGCAGATTCCCTGACCGAATATTTCAACTGTCTGGAGCCGCTGACACCCCTTTCCAAAGAAATCCGCCGCTGTATCATTGACGAAGAAGAGATCGCGGATGATGCCAGCCCCAACTTAAAGCGCATCCGCCGCAGCATCACCCTGACCGGTGAAAAGATCCACAGCCAGCTGCAGAGCATGGTAAACGGCTCCGCCCG
This sequence comes from Lachnospiraceae bacterium, assembly GCA_017500935.1. GTDB lineage: Bacteria > Bacillota > Clostridia > Lachnospirales > Lachnospiraceae > Gallintestinimicrobium. The sequence goes on along the minus strand of JAFVXW010000016.1, from coordinate 29,737 downwards.
CGCCTACCTGCAGGATGCTGTCATCACCTCCCGTGACGGCCGCTACTGTATTCCGGTCAAATCCGAGTATAAAAATCAGGTGCCCGGTATGGTGCACGACCAGTCCTCCACCGGTGCCACCTTCTTTATCGAGCCCGCAGCCGTTGTCAGCTTAAACAACCAGCTGCGCGAACTGGAAATAGAAGAACTTAAGGAAATTGCTGTCATTTTAGCCAATTTAAGTGCGCAGGCCTCTGAACACACCGTTGAGATCGGCGAAAACCAAAAGATCATGACCCAGCTGGATTTCATCTTTGCAAAAGCCGGACTTGCCATGGATTTAAATGCCACCCGTCCGATCTTCAACACAGAGCATTACATCCACATCCGTCAGGGCCGCCATCCTCTTTTGGACCGCAAAAAAGTAGTGCCCATCGACATCAGACTTGGCAAAGACTTTGACCTTTTGATCGTGACAGGTCCCAACACCGGCGGCAAGACAGTTTCCTTAAAAACCGTCGGTCTGTTTACCCTGATGGGCCAGGCCGGTCTGCACATTCCGGCGCTGGACCGCTCCGAGCTTTCCATTTTTACGGAAGTTTTTGCCGACATCGGAGATGAGCAGAGTATTGAGCTTAGCTTAAGTACCTTCTCCTCCCACATGACCAATATCGTTTCCATCTTAAAAAACGCAGACGCAGACTCTCTGTGTCTGTTTGACGAGCTTTGCGCCGGCACCGACCCCACAGAGGGCGCTGCGCTGGCCATCGCCATTTTAAACTACCTGCATGACCGCGGCATCCGCACCATGTCCACCACTCACTACAGCGAGTTAAAAGTCTACGCACTCAGCACTCCTTTTGTGGAAAATGCATGCTGCGAATTTGACGTGGAGACCCTGCGCCCCACTTACCGCCTGCTGATCGGTATTCCCGGCAAGAGTAATGCTTTTGCCATCTCCAAAAAACTGGGACTTACCGACGATATCATTGAAGCAGCAAAAGAGCAGATCGGCGAACAGGACGCAAGCTTTGAAGACATGCTCTCCGATCTGGAGCACAGCCGCCTGACCATTGAGCGCGAGCAGAAGGAAATCGCTTCCTACAAAAAAGAGATCGAAACTCTCAAAAAACGTCTGCAGGAGAAAAACGACCGCATCGACCAGGCCAAAGACAAAATCCTGCGCGAAGCCAACGAAAAGGCCCGCGAAATTCTGCAGGAAGCAAAGGATGTGGCAGATGAAACCATCCGCGTATTCCAGAAAGCCGGTCCCAATGCTTCCATGAAGGATCTGGAAAAGACCAGAGAAAAACTGCGCGGCAACATCGATGACAAGAACAAAAAGCTGGCTGTCAAAAAAGAGACACAGCCCCAGTCCAATACCAAACCTGAACAGCTTAAAAAAGGCGACATGGTCAAGATCCTGTCCATGGGCTTAAAAGGTACTGTCAGCACCCTTCCCGATGCCAAAGGCAATCTTTTTGTCCAGTGCGGCATCATGCGTACACAGGCCAACATCAAAGATGTGGTACGCATTCAGGAAGAAACCATCACCGCCCCCGGCTATCAGAAGACCTCTACCAGCAAGATGAAGATGTCCAAATCCTACTCCATCTCCCCTGAGATCAACCTTCTTGGCAAAACCGTGGATGAAGCACTTTCTTCTCTGGACAAATATCTGGACGACGCTTATCTTGCACACCTTTCCAGCGTCCGCATTGTACACGGCAAAGGCACCGGTGCACTGCGTCAGGCTGTTCACCAGCACTTAAAACGGATCAAATATGTAAAAACATTCCGCCTTGGCGAATACGGCGAAGGAGATGCCGGTGTAACCATCGCAGAATTCAAGAAATAACTGTCCGGGAGGTAAAAATATGGCAAACCGACAAAAGATCCTCATCGTGGATGACGATGCCAATATCGCAGAACTCATCTCCTTATACCTGACCAAAGAATGCTTTGAAACCATGATCGTAGGAGACGGCGAATCCGCTCTGGAAGCCGTGGACAGCTTTGCACCCAATCTGATCCTGCTGGATCTGATGCTTCCCGGCATCGACGGTTATCAGGTCTGCCGTGAAGTGCGCAGCAAAAACGGGCTTCCCATCATCATGCTCTCTGCCAAAGGCGAAATTTTTGACAAAGTGCTCGGACTGGAGCTTGGCGCCGATGACTACATGGAAAAGCCCTTTGACTCCAAAGAGCTGGTAGCCCGCGTAAAAGCAGTCCTTCGCCGCTACAAACCGGCTGCCCCCGTTCCCGAAAAAAAAGCTGTCGAATGTGTGGAATACCAGAACCTGACCATCAACAAAACCAACTACTCCGTGGTTTACATGGGCAATATCGTGGAAATGCCGCCCAAGGAACTGGAACTGCTCTACTTCCTGGCCTCTTCCCCCAACCATGTTTTTTCCCGCGAACAGCTTCTTGACCAGATCTGGGGCTATGAATATATCGGAGACACCCGCACGGTAGACGTACACATCAAGCGTCTGCGCGAAAAGATCAAAGACCATGCCAACTGGAAGATCGCCACGATCTGGGGCATCGGCTACAAATTTGAAGTCAGATAACACGGAGAACCCATGAAAAAAACCCTTTACTCCAAATTTTTGCTGGGCTATCTCATTTTTGCCTGTTTTGGCTTTCTTGTTGTCGCCACCTTTATATCCAGCATGACACTGGAACATTTAAAAAGAGAAAAAGCAGACACCCTCTACCGGGAATCCACGCTGATCGCCAACACCTACGCAAGCGACCTTTACGACAATAAAATCTCGCTGGAAGTTGTCAAAGAGCAGCTGGATGCACTGAGTGTCTATTTAAATGCCCGTATCTGGATCATCAACCCTTCCGGCCGCATGATCATGACCACGGAAACGCCTCTGGATCTGGAAACAGAACAGGTGGTGGAAGGCTTTGACCCGACGATAACGGAATCTTCTTTTTATACCACAGGTACTTTTTTTGACTGCTTTAGTGAAGAAATGCTCAGTGTATTTGCGCCCATCACTTCCAATTACAAAGTGCGCGGCTATGTTGTCATCCATGCGGGCATGGACGATATCCGCGCTTCCAGTGAAAGCCTGCTGAATATTTCCTACATCATGCTGGCAATCTTCTTTTTGCTGTCCCTGATCATTCTGATCTTTTTTACAGAAATGGTCTACCTGCCGCTGCGCCGCATCATCGCCGCGACGGAACAGTACGCCGCCGGCAATATGCACTACGAATTTTCCGTAGACAGTGAAGATGAGATAGGCTATCTGGCCGCCTCCCTGTCCTACATGGCAAGCGAAGTGGCACGCAGCGAAGATAACCAGAAAAAATTTATCGCCAATGTCTCCCATGACTTCCGTTCCCCCCTAACCTCCATCAAAGGATATCTTGAAGCCATGCTCGACGGTACGATTCCGCCGGAGCTGCACGAAAAATACATCGGCATCGTACTCAATGAGACAGAGCGCCTGACCAAGCTTACCAACAGCCTGCTTTCCTTAAACAACTTGAACATGAAAGGCATGGTTTTGGAAAAAACAGTCTTTGACATCAACGAAATGATACGCCGCACGGCCGCCTCCTTTGAAGGCACCTGCCAGAAAAAACACATTTCCATTTCCCTTGTCCTCACCGGAGAAACCCTTCCAGTACTGGCCGATAAAGGAAAAATCGAGCAGGTACTCTACAACCTGCTCGACAATGCCATCAAGTTTTCCCATCCGGATTCCACCGTCAAACTGGAAACCACGGAAAAACATGAAAAAGTATTCATTTCCGTCAAAGATACCGGCATCGGCATCCCCAAAGAAAGCTTAAAGCTCATCTTTGACCGCTTCTACAAAACTGATCTCTCCCGCGGCAAAGACAAAAAAGGCACCGGCCTTGGCCTCTCCATCACCAAAGAGATCATCCACGCCCACAACGAAAACATCAATGTTGTCAGCACCGAAGGCGTGGGAAGTGAGTTTATCTTTACTTTGCCGGTTGCGGATGAAGAAGAAGACTGATAGTCTGCGTATCTAAAAATGCGTACACTCTACGCTCGAATACACATAAAAAAGATTTGCATGCTTTTAGCGGCTCTCCAGCAGCTGCGGCATGCAAATCTTTTATTTTTCCTGTATTTTGACACGCTTCAAGAAAGGATTCCAGAACAAGCTTCATGCCGGAGCTTCCAGATTCGCTTCACAGCAGGGGCTCATACCTACTTTACCGTCACAAGTTCCATCCAGTAGGTAACCCCTAAATGCATGCTTCTGTCACGATCATAACATGCTGCCCATACCCGGTTTGCGAAAGTACACCTTCCGCGATCACTCATGAATCTCCAGCGGCAGATCATCCGGATCCGCAAAGAAAGTCATCTTCTTATTTGTAAACTCATCCACCCTCACAGGCTCAGTCTTTATCCCCAGCCCATTCAGCCACTCGACAGTCTTATCCACAGATTCCACCTTGAAAGCCAGATGACGCAGCCCATACGCTTCAGGATAACTGGGTCTTTTAGGTCTTCCCGGAATAATAAACAATTCCAGCTCACAATCCCCAAGCTTAAGATCGATCTTATAATCCCCACGCTCTGCCCTGAAATTCTCCCGAATCACCTCAAATCCCAGCAAATCCACATAAAAATGCATTGATTTTTCATAATCACTGCCAATGATCGCCACATGATGAATCACATCAAATCCCATAACAACCTCCTGTTATTTCCACTGCAGTCTGTGCAGCTCTCCGTTCTCCTGCAGCCCCGGAAATCCATTCTGCCGCAATGCCTCATACAGCACGATCGCCACAGAATTGGACAGATTCAGGGAACGGATCTGATCCAGCATCGGAATCCGGATACAGGTGTCTTCATAATCCACCAGAATCTCCTCCGGAATGCCGGCACTTTCTTTTCCAAACATAATATAATCATCCGGCCCGATCTGCACATCACTGTAAACATGATGCGCTTTTGTGGTTGCCATCCACAGCTTCGCACCATTACCCAACGCCGGATTCTTTTCCAGAAACTCTTCAAAATTCATATATCTGCGCACATCCAGATACTGCCAGTAATCCATACCGGCTCTTTTTAACTGTTTTTCACTCAGGGAAAATCCCAGCGGCTCGATCAGATGCAGGACTGCCCCTGTCGCCACGCAGGAACGTCCGATATTACCGGTGTTCTGCGGAATTTCCGGCTGATGCAGTACAATATTTATCATAACTTCCTCCCATACAAAAGCTGCGCATGCAAAAAACATCAGCAGCCTGTCTGTTCTGTCACCTTAAAAATCTCATCTGCCTTTGCAGGCTCCAGAAAACGTCTTTCTTCGCCATTTACAATAACTCTGTCATTGTTATCCGTAACATTTCCGATCACTGCAGCGGCAATACCTGCTTTGTTCAGCTCCTGCACCAGTGCTTCTCCCTGCGCTGCGATCAGAAGCAGACTTCCGCCTGATACCAGCTCGTAGGGATTTAAGTCCAGATGATTGCAGATTTCCACTGTTTCCTGCCGGATCGGGATCTTTTTTAACTGCACTTCCACACCGGCGCCGGCCTGTGCCGCCAGTGTCCAGAGCGCCCTGAAAATACCGCTCTCTCCGGCAGCGCATATGCTGCCGATTTCCAAACCATATGTCTGCTGTGCCTCCAGAATGACCTGCATGTCAGCCGACACAGATAACCACTTGTCAAATTCCGCCGCATCGTCCACCAGATAAGCCGGGTATCGTGTCAGCAGATTTTCCCGACACACATCTGCCAGAATCGCACTGCCTTCCAGACCAGCCCATTTGGTCATGACTACATCCATGCCGGGGCGAACCTTTTTCTTGTCGCCCTTTGCAGATGCCGCAGTTCCCATTCCTGCAGCCCCCGCTGACGCCATTTCTGCCGCTGTCCTTCCAACTGCCATTCCCACTGCCGCAGTTCCAAGCGCCGTTACCGTAACCACCGGCCGTGTCACAAGCTCTGTAACCGATGCATTTACATCTGCCACAGGCACACCGCATTCTTCTCCTGCCTTCTGTGCGTCCTCAACGATCTGCTGCAAAAGACTTTCCGGTGCTTCTTTGGGCAGCATCAGCGAAAGCAGTACCGCAGATACCAAAATACCGGATACTGCCGCCTGATTGCAGGCTGCATAAACACCGTATCTGCCGCAGTGCGCACCTCCGTAAAGAATCTGTTTTGTAATGACCGCAGTTCCACCCGCTATGGAACTGTCACCCAACGAAAACATGGCGCAGTCATCTCCAGCTGCGCCATGAAGGATCGTTTCAGGTAACTTTTTCAATTTTTTGCGGACACTGCGTCCGTATACCGCATCCGAAAGTTTTCCTGTTTTCATACACTACTCCGTTTAAATTCCGGCAGCCACCGGGTTTACATTCCCGTAACCGCTTTTCAGCAGCTGCCATTCCTGCCAGTTTCCTGTCAACCGATACGCCAAGGATCAGTTGCCTGCTGCCGCATCCTGTGCCGCCTGCTGTGCTGCCGCGATCGCTGCCTGTTCCTCAGGCGTAAGGGCATTTAAGGCATCCTGTACCACTTTGATATTGGCGATCGTCTGCTTCACAATATCGATACTGTTGGAAGCAATGGCCGCATTGATCTCTGCCAGCACATTGGGATCCGAGGTTGCCGTTCCCACCGTAGCTGTTCTGGGGCTGACCGCATAATTGCTTTTGTTGACCAGCTCACGTGATATCAGCTGCCCGTTTTCTTTTACCACTTTATATAATTCTGCCTTGTAACCGATATGAGCACTGCTTACCGTAATATATCCCACCGGCTGTGCAGGGTCTGCAATGATCTGGTCAGACTCCGGCTCTTTTTTCTCTAAAACCACGCTTTCATAGGTTACGGTTCTGTCTGCCGGGCGTGTTTCCACACCGTAGATATTAAAGGTGATCTTTTTGTCCTTGGTAAAACCTTCAATATAAATGGGATGATCCAGATTGTTGACAAACTTAAAATCTTTTCCCGCCGATTCTGCGATCGCCGCATCCGCGGAAGGGTCCACATAATTGACGATCATGGAATGATTGTGTCGTTCAGCCACTTCCAGCTCTGCCTTTAAAACCGCATTGTACAGAGTGGTCGATACCTGACAGATACCTCCTCCAAGACTATCCACAACCTGACCGCGCAGATAAGAGCCTGCCATATAATAGCCGTTTTCCTCTGAAAAAGGCTTCACCGCATCATAAAAAGAAAAGGTCTCTCCCGGATATATGGTTGTGCCGTTGACAAGCTGACATCCGTTTGCCACATTTTTGCTTCTGGAGGCTCCCGAGGAAGTATAGCTGGTGGTAAAGCTTCCCAGAACATCCTTTACAAGCAGCAGTTCCTCTGTCTTTCCGCGCGGTTCATCCACCTGCATGATCAGCGCGATCCGCTCATCCACGCCTTCCCATTCCGCCACCAGAAACTGATAAAGCAGCGTGGTCGTCGTTTCCTCATCCACCAGATACCCTGTCTGTCCTTCGGTCACGGCAAAAACGCCGTTTTCCCTGGAAAGTCCGGCTTCAACAGCTTCCATATTAAAGCGTCTGCCGCATTCTGCTAAAAGCGCCCTGATCGCATCCCGGTCAAAATCCAGCTGCACCTTCAGCTGCGCCCCCCGATGTTCCAGATCCTGCAGTGCTTTGTAGCGCACAACAATATTTCCGGATTTTCCAAGAGAAGCCGCCTCGCTGATAAGCTCTGTATTAACCCATGTCAGTCCCAGCTCTCCCATTGTCGCGGTAATCTCTCCACCGCTTTCAGAAACCAGCGTAACATGCTTTCCAGCAAGTTCTCCCACATACGCTTCCACTGCAGACCGTGCTTCCTGCTGCGTCATTCCTGACAGATCTACACTGTCCGCAAAAACGCCGTTCTGAATCCGTTCTCCCAAAGCCGCCTGACTCTGCAGGCAGTTTCCGTTCAGAAACAGAAGCGCAAAACACATCATACATACCGTCAAAACCAATGCTGTCCACTTTTTTTTCATAAATATCAATTCCTCAAAACTCCCTGCTGCCCGCCTGCTGTTATACAGACTGGGACTTTACGCAAACACGCTTATAAAAAAGACAGCAGTGTCGGTACTACCATTGCGAGAATCAAAATAATGATCAGGACAGAAGAAAAAATCTTTCTGCTTTTTTTGTTGAACCGAAACATAATGTACCCCTTTCTTAAACTGTTCAAAATACGCCATTATCTATCCAAAGATTATATAGCAGATTTTCCGTTTTGGCAAGCTTGCGAAAAATGAGATATTCTGCCAAAAACCAGCTGTACTGTATCAGCCTTCAGTTGCATTTCGGCATTTTCCCGGGTATTCCACATTCCGCCATCAGCTTATCGATCTTTCTGCTGGCCTCATTTTTGGTCAGCCAGTCCACCTCATAATCCGGGGTGATGTCATACTGCTTCAGCATTTTTTTCAGCCTCTCCTTCTGTGCCGGTGTGGCGGGCCCTTCTCGCTTGACCTGATAGCTGAGTATCTGCGGCACAAAATCCAGCAGACCGGCATTGTCTGCCGGACTGTTTGGTGGGCAGAACTGCGGGCAAAATTGCGGGCAGAACTGCCTGCATAACTCCCCGTATAACAAATGCGTCGCCTTTGCATCCTCCAATGCCCTGTGCGCATGATGCGGGATCTGATAATAGGCACACAGCGCCCCCAGATTTCTGCTTGGCAGTTCCTGCAGATATTTTCTGGCAATCTTTAAAGTATCGACCCCTTTTCTTTCAAAGGTAAGCCTCTGATTGACGGCCGCCCTTTTCAAAAAAGAATAATCAAACAAAACACTGTGCCCCAAAAGCGGCAGTTCTTCTGCAAAGGCAAGAAACCGCGGCAGCACCTCTTCAATCATCGGCTTTCCCTCCAGATCGCAGTCCCTGATTCCGGTCAGCTCTGTAATTTTTTCTTCCAGCTTCCGCCCCGGATATACAAACTCCGAAAAAGTGTCTGTGATCACACCGTTTTGGACTCTGACTGCCCCGATCTCAATGATCCGGTCCATTTTGGGATTCAGACCTGTTGTCTCCAGATCCACACAAATATAGTCTTTTACAGGTGTATTCACTGCTGCTTCCTCCTGTCTGCCTTTGTAACTGCAAAGGGATATACCGCCGCATTGCCGTCAAGAGGGCTGCGTTTCTGATAATCAAATAATACAGCCGTACAACCGTCTTCTGCCATGCTTTGGCCGGCAGATGCTTCAAACTCAAGCAGCTCCTGTGCCGGCAGATGCACCGGCCACCCAAATACTTCCATATGGGTCATGCGCTGCAGCTGACGGGAATCGTATGACTCATATCCGTCCAGAAACTGTCTTTCCTGCTCTTCTTTTTGATAAAAAGCCTGTATCCATGCCTTATACGCTTCCTGACTGGCCGCAAATTCCGGTCTGCTCTTGCAGTTTTCCCGCAGATACAAATCATAGGTAAGAAGTTCCTTCCACAGGGATTCCCTGCTGCCATCGGTCTGCATTGCAAAGGCCAGCAAAACGCGGTATTTTTCCATTCTGGAAGGCTGACTGACCGCATAGCCGTTTTCCTTATAAAACGCAGCCAGTGCCTCATACAGGTCAAAAGGAGCCTTAAAACAGGTTTCCAGCACCGGAATCGTATGGGTAAACTGACCGCTGTTGTAAAACAGCTCCACCATTTCCTCCACGCCTTTTAACAGGCGCAGCTGACTGTAAGAGATCCAGTTGGTATACAGCACCTCATAAGGCGGCTCCTGCCGGTAAACCAACCCGTATTCTTGTGCCATCTCCTCCATATGGGAGCCTTTCAGCACCTTTAAAAAACCAAGCTGCAGCTGGCTGGGACGCATACGGTATACATCATTAAAAGAGTTTTGAAAGCTTTCCAGATCCTCAAAGGGCAGTCCGGCTATTAAATCCAGATGGACATGAATATTGCCGCCTGCTTTTAAACGGGCAGTCACATTCTGAAGCTTATCCAGATCTTCGTATCTGCGGATCTCCTTTAAGGTCTGCAGATTGGTGGTCTGCACACCGATCTCCAGCTGCACAAGACCGGCACGCATCTGCGCCAGTTCTTTCAGTTCTTCCTCCGTCAGAATCCCTGCTGCCACTTCAAAATGAAAATTGGTCACGCCGTTGTCATGCTCTCTGATATAACGCCAGACCGCCAGCGCATGTTCGTGATCGCAGTTAAAGGTTCTGTCAATAAATTTCACCTGTGCCACCTTATGATCCAGGAAAAACTGCAGCTCCTTTTTTACCAGCTCCAGACCCCGCAGACGCACTTTCTTATCGATGGAAGAAAGACAGTAACTGCAGCGGTAAGGACAGCCGCGGCTGGATTCATAATAGACAATGCGGTTTTCAAAATCTGCCATATCCTCATAGAAAAAAGGCAGGGTACTGATATCTGTCAGCTCTCTGTCTGCACTGCGGCAAATTCTCTTGTTTTCCGGGTCTCTGTACACGATTCCGGCGATTTGATGCAGATTTGCCGAAGTATTTGATTTCCTGCTGCCGTATCCATTTTCGCCGCAGCCCCCATCTGCCAAATACTGCTCTCTGTAATATTCCAGCAATTCAAAAAAGGTCAATTCCCCTTCTCCCGTCATCACGCCGGTAAGCTGCGGATATGCCGCCAGAATCTCTTCTGTATGAAAAGAGACCTCCGGTCCGCCCAGCCATAAGGGCACATCCGGCAGAATCACACCCAGAATTGTGATCAGTTCCTGTACCATGCGCCAGTTCCAGATATAACAGGAAATGGCGATCACATCGGGCTTTTTTTCATAAATGGAAGCCGCGATATTCTCAACCGACTGATTGATGGTGTACTCTGCGATTTCCACATCCTGCGCCGCCAGCTCATCCTGCCGTACGGCATAAGCCCGCAGACTGTAGAGCGCGGGATTGGAGTGGATATATTTTGCATTCAGTGCTGTCAGTAAAAACTTCATTTATTTAACCGCCTTTTATATTTAAGAAGCGCGGCTTATGCCGCGCTCCATATTCTTACAGACTCTTCACGAACCGGTCAAATGCCGCCTGACCTTCCGCATTGCGCTTGTACACGCCTGCATCTTCCAGAACTTCATTAAATACCAGACCGATTTCCTTTTGTACGATACTGTGAATATTCTCTGCATTCACATTTTCATATTTGGGAAGGAATTCTTCCACCCAGTCGGCATGTTTTTCCAGTGTTTCATCTGCACGGATATCAGCACCGGCAAGGATTGCCTTTTCCAAATCTGCCATCTCGGTTTTTAAGCGGGCAGGCAGGATCGCACAGCCCATAACCTCGATCAGGCCGATGTTTTCTTTTTTGATATGATGCAGCTTCGCATGGGGATGATATACACCCATGGGATGCTCTTCTGTCGTGATGTTGTTGCGCAGCACCAGATCCATCTCAAAATTATCCCCGCGCTTTCTGGCAATGGGCGTGATGGTGTTGTGCGGCTCGCCGTCCGTTTCGGCAAAGATAAACGCATCTTCATCTGTATATCCGCGCCACGCATCCAGGATCTTGTCTGCCAGTGCGATCAGACGGTCTGTGTCAGGTCCCCAGATACGGATGACTGACATGGGCCATTTGACGATACCGGCCTGCACATCTTCAAAACCTTCCACGGTGAAAGTGCGCTCAACAGGAGCTTTTGCCATGGCAAACTCGTAACGGCCGCCCTGGAAATGGTCATGGCTTAAAATGGAGCCGCCTACGATGGGAAGATCCGCGTTGGAGCCCAACATGTAATGCGGGAACTGTTTTACAAAATCAAAGAGCTTTACAAATGCACTGTGATCGATCTTCATGGGTGTATGCGCGCTGTTGAACACGATGCAGTGCTCGTTGTAGTAAACATAGGGAGAATACTGCAGTCCCCATTTGCTGTTGTTGATGGTGATGGGGATGATGCGGTGATTTTGTCTTGCAGGATGGTTCACACGGCCTGCATAGCCTTCGTTTTCCACGCAGAGCAGGCATTTGGGATAACCGCTCTGTTTTGCCAGTTTTGCCGCTGCAATGGCTTTGGGGTCCTTTTCCGGCTTGGAAAGGTTGATAGTGATATCCAGATCGCCGTATTCTGTGGGTGCCAGCCATTTTTCATCGCGGCAGACACGGTAACGTCTGATATAATCGGTATCCTGACTGAATTTATAAAAATAGTCGGTTGCCTTCTCTGCAGACTCTGTATACAGCGCATTAAAAGTACGGATAATATCGCTGGGAGGTGCCACCAGACAGCTCATGATCTTTGTGTCAAACAGATCACGGTGGGTAATGCTGTCTTCCTTCATAATGCCCTCAGCCACCGCATAGTCCATCATATCGGTCAGGATCGCAGGCAGCATCGCCACAAGCTCTGCCTCGCGCGCATCGCGGGCAGCGCCTTCTTCATCCGCGCCGGCGTTTTCACCAAAATCATACTCATATTCGTCCAGTCCAAACAGCTCAAGCAGGCGGTTTGCTGTATAAATCTCATCTTCCGCAGCCACCAGACCGGTATAACGGCCATACGCAAGCAGGTCACGGATTCTTTCCTGAATCATGTTTCTATATCCTCCCTCGAAAGCACAGGACTGATGCAGCGCATCAGTCCGTGCTATGTTCTGTCTTTTTTCTTTCTTTTTACAGGATCACAGGGCCGTCACCGATCTCTACCACATAGAAATCAGCCGCGTAGCCGATCTTTTCCAGATAAGCCTTGCCGACCTGCTCTTTGAAAGTCTCGATCGCTTCGTCTTTTACGATGCTTACGGTACAGCCGCCAAAGCCTGCGCCGGTCATTCTGGAGCCGATCACGCCGTCGATCTTCCATGCTTCTTCTACAAGGGTATCCAGCTCGATACCGGTTACTTCATAGTCATCACGCAGGGAAACATGGGAAGCATTCATCAGTTCGCCAAACAGGGTGATGTTGTTGGCCTTTAATGCTGCAACCGCCTTCATGGTACGCTGGTTTTCATAAACAGCATGTTTTGCGCGCTGGATGCGGATATCGCTGGCAATGGCGCCCTTGTTTGCTTCAAACTCTTCTTCGGTCAGATCGCCCAGAGTCTTGATGTCGATCACCTTCTGCAGTTCTGCCAGTGCGGTTTCACATTCGCTTCTTCTTTCGTTGTACTTGGAATCGCCCAGTCCGCGCTTTTTGTTGCTGTAGGAGATCACGATCTTTGCACCTTCCAGCACAATAGGTGCATATTCAAACTGTAAAGTTGCAGTGTCAAGGAAGATCGCATTGTCCTTTTTGCCCATAGCGATGGCAAACTGGTCCATGATACCGCAGTTTACACCGTTGAAGTTGTTCTCGGAATACTGGCCGATCAGCGCCAGATCCTGATTGGACACTTCAAAGCCGTACATATCGCGCAGGATGGAGCCTGTCAGCACTTCAACAGATGCAGAGGAGGACAGACCGGAGCCGTTGGGAATGTTGCCGAATAAAAGCAGATCCATACCGTTGGTCACTTCCATGCCTCTTAAGCCAAATGCCCACATAACACCCTTGGGATAGTTGGTCCAGTCAGCTTCCTTTTCAGGCTTTAAGCCTTCCACGGTGGACTCGATCACACCAAGCTGTTCAAAATTCAAGGAATAAAAACGAAGAACCTTGTCCTCTCTCTTTCTTGCAACGCCGTATGTACCGATGGTCAGCGCGCTGGGAAAAACATGTCCGCCGTTATAGTCCGTATGTTCACCGATCAGATTCACACGGCCGGGAGCAAAATATACCTTTGCGCCTTCTGTGCCGCCGAAAATCTCTCCAAATTTTGCCAAAAGCTGCTGTTTCATACCTTATCCTCCATTATGCTTTCCTGATTATCTCATTTCACTTATGCGTTTTTGCCCGCCCGGCAAAAAACCTCTATTCTTATTTTATCCAGCCAGATTTCCCTGTCAACAAAAAGATGCGGTTCCGGACGCAAAACCTGTATATTCATCCAGAAAATCCTCTGCACACTTACACATATACACGCCCAGAAGATCATCCCGAAATCCCATTACGATGCTTAAATTTCCAAAGTAATCATCGATGATCTGCACCTTGATAAACAGCTTGTTTTCCTCTGTCCAGGCTGCCGATGCGGCACATTTGTAAAAATGTCCCGGTGCATACACAGAACCCACCTGATCCGAATAGCCTTCCTGCGGAAAAGATCCGAAGGCATTGCAGCCCAGGCCAAAATGCAGCTGTTTATCTCCCTGCGCATTGGTATAAAAAAGCGTACCGCCCTCTTTTTCAAAATGCAGACGCATCTGCGTGATTCCCATGGGATTGGGCGCCATTTTATAGGTAACATCATTGACTTTTTCTGCGCAGGCCGACTTAAAGCTTCCCTGTGCAAAGGCAAGCTTTAAATCTGCTGTCGCTGCCGCCAGCGCCTCCTGCCGCGCTTTGGCATTTTCATCTTCCGGCAGTGCCTCATCGGCCGCCGTGTTGACGATCAGTTCAAAAAAGCTGTCAAAAATCAGCTTTCCGGCAATCTCCTTGCCCTGATTGTCACCGTTTATGACCATGATCAGATCTTTATCCGGCACACAGACCGCATACTGGCTGCCCATACCGACAAAGGCAAAGGCATTCTGATAAGTCATCCAGAACTGATAACCGTAGCCCTGTGTATTGTAATCCACTGTCTGCCAGTGATCATTGTCGATCTGCTTTGTGGTGGCAAGCTCCAGATATTCGCGGTTTAAGATCTGCCTGCCGTTCCAGCTGCCCTTGTTCATCACAAAACGTGCCACCTTCCAAAGATCCATCGGCGTACACAAAACCGCAGAATCGCCCCAGCTGTGTCCGCCGGGACAGGTCAGGCAATGTGCCTCTTTGGACACACCGATCTTGTCAAACAGCTTCCCCCGCAGGTAGTCCATAAATTTCTGCCCGGTGATACGTTCTACCAGCGCCGCAAGCACAAAGGAGCCGGTGCTGTCATATTCAAAAACAGTTCCTGACGGTCTCGACCAGGGACAGTCATTTTCAAAATAAAATCTCACACGGTCGTCGGTCCGCGCCGTAAACCATCCCTGCCCCGGTTTTGCCGTGCTCATCATCAGCATATGCCGGATGGTGGTCTGTTTCATATTTTCATCGGTCTGGTTTTTAAGTTCCTCCGGAAAATGTTCCCAAACCGCAGAATCCAGATCCAGCTTTCCCTCCTGCTCCAAAAAGCCGATGGCCAGCGATACAAAGCTTTTGCTCACAGAATACATGCGGTGCAGAAAATCCGGCCTAAAGGGCTCCCAGTATGCTTCAAAAAAGATATCATTTCCTCTGGAAAGGATCACATCATGCGTAGAGAGCTGATTCTTTTCCAGAAATTCAATAAATTTTTGTACGTTTGCGGAACAAATACCCGCTTTTTCAGGTGTAATACGGTACATTTGCAAATCCCTCCTTTTTTATCATAACACAATGCGGGGAATCATGTGAGGTGCACGGTCTGTATCATATTCGGCTTTTAACCTGTCAGCCAGACGGATCGCCTCTTCTTTGGTTTCTGCATATTCCGTGATCACCAGACGGCTGCCCAGCGGATATGCTTCTTTTTTCTTATTTGTAAGGCGCTGCGCCACATTATGCTCCAGATTTCCGGGCCACATCGCGGTCACATCCTTAAAATACGGATAAGATTCCTCCAGAACAGGTACAGGCTGATACAGATTCAGCATCCGAAGCCCCGGAACCTCTCTGATATACTTCCACTGATGCTTTGCATCCGCGCAGCAGTGGATGCCGATCCCGCCGTAACGGTTTGCCAGTTCGATGATCTCCTGCTTAAAAAACTCCTCGTACATGGCCGCGCTGACATTGCCGATCTCATCAATGCTCATGGTGATGCCGCCTTCCATATAATAATCGGGACAATGGGAAATGTATGCGGTGCCATATCGTTTAAACCACTCGTCAAAAAAATGGATCTGCAGCTGTTTCACTTTTTCTGCCAGTTCTTTGACCACTTCCGGCTCCTCGATCATATTCGGGAACAGATCTGTCTTATCCCAGAGCTGTGCCACCACATCCATGGGACTCTGTACATCCGGAAGTTTGAAAATCGCCTCATCCCCGCCGCGCCTTTTTAATTCATCTGCCATTTCAAACAGCCGCATCAGCGAAGTGTCCTCCAGACGCGGCACTTTCACCTTTTGGGCTTCCTGCGGTGAAAAAAGAAAAGGAATGGCAAAGGGCATATTGTCATCGGGGCGATGCACCCTGGCACCAAAGGCTTCCGCATAAATTTCCGTACCGGAAACCATGGAAATACAGGGAACGGTGTCATCTTCCAGCCATTCTGCCTTTTTTAAATCCAGCAGATACCTGTTCCACGCCCATTCGATGCGTTCCTTTTTGTATTCAGGCCACAAGGGCGGCGCCTGCAGGGTCTCAGCCTCTTTGCAGCTGATCTGATACAGGACTTTGGTTTTGCCGTCAGCACGATACAGGTCTCTCCAGCGTTCTTTTCGCATTTCTACGGTTCTCATATGTACTCTCCCCGCCTTTCTTTTGCAGTATATCTCCCCAAACTGTGTACTTCCTTGACTATTGTATCATGTATCTGTAAAATTAAACATGAAAAAATACCATCTGGCACCGTCAGATTGGAAATAATATATATTAACAAGGAGGGAATCTATGAAAAAGAGAATTTCCGGTTTTTTGCTGGCTCTGCTTTTGCTTTTCTATGCAATGCCTGTATCCGGTATGGCAGCAGAACCTGCGGCAAACGACATTGTCATTTTCTACACCAATGACATTCACACCTACATCGACAACCATATGGGCGAGGGCAGCGAAAACGGCCTTACATACTCAAAGATCGCCGCATTAAAAGATGCATATCCCCAGGCGCTGTTGGTTGATGCCGGTGACCATATTCAGGGAACCGCTTATGGGCAGATGGACAGCGGCCAGACCATCATTGACCTGATGAATGCCGCCGGATATGATCTGGCGACCCTTGGCAACCATGAATTTGACTACGGACAGGAAGGCCGCATTCAGGTAACGGATGAATGGGCCGACTTCCCCTATATTTCCGCCAATTTCTACCATGAAAAAGACGGCACTCCGCAGGATACCGTCCTTGACAGCTATCAGATCCTGGAAGCAAACGGCAAAAAAATAGCCTTTGTCGGCATCACTACGCCGGAAACCATCACTTCTTCCGCCCCTTCCTATTTCCAGGATGAAAACGGGGCCTACATTTACGGTATTGCTGCCGGTTCCGACGGTTCTGACCTGTATAAAGCAGTACAGACTGCCATCAATCAGGTGCAGGCAGAGGGTGCCGATCATATCATTGCGCTGGGACATTTAGGCATGGATCCTTCTTCCAAACCCTGGACCAGTCAGGATGTCATTGCCAACACCGCCGGTCTGGATGCCTTTATCGACGGCCATTCCCACACCGTTATGGAGCAGGAAATGCTTGCTGACAAGGACGGAAACGAAGTTCTTTTAACCCAGACAGGTTCTTATCTGAATGCCATCGGCAGACTGACCATCTCTGCTGACGGCACTATAACCGCTGCACTGCTTGACAGCGAAGACTTGTCTTCTCTGGCTCCCGACAAAGACGTTTTAGCCATCGAAGATGCCTGGATCGGCGAAGTCAATGATAAGCTCGGAGAAGTGATCGGTTACAGTGAAGTTACCTTTGACAACTATGACAGCGACGGAAACCGTCTGGTACGCAGACAAAGTACCAACACCGGTGATTTTGCCGCAGATGCGCTTTATTATCTTTTTGATGAAATGGAAATGGATGTGGATGCGGCGGTAATGAACGGCGGCGGTATCCGCAACGCCGGTCTTGCCGGAGAACTTTCCTATCTGGACTGCAAAGAAATCCATCCTTTTGGAAATGTTGCCTGCCTGCTGACAGTCACCGGACAGCAGCTTCTGGACGCGCTGGAATGGGGCAGCAAGGACCTGACTCTCGATCCCGCCTCCGAAAGCGGCAGCTTCCTGCACGTATCCGGTCTTACCTACACACTGGATCTTACTTATGATTCCACTGTTCAGGCTGATGACAAAGATGTATGGACGGGTCCTCCCACCGGTGATTACCGCGTAAAGAATGTACAGATTTTAAACCGCGAAACCGGAAAGCATGAACCTCTTGACCTTGACGCCTCCTATAACCTTGCCGGGTACAATTACACCCTGCGTGATCTGGGCGGCGGTTTTGCCATGTTAAATGACGCTGTAAATGTTCTTGACTACGTTGCAGAAGACTACATGGTACTGGCAAACTATATCCAGTCTTTCCCCGCCAATGCACAGACTGACCTGCCCACCATCAAGACCGGTGACGGTTATGACAGCATTACCGGCAGCGGACGTATTACCATCGTAACTGAACCTGCCAAAGATGGTGCGGATGCGACAGACAGCAGCGCACAGATTCCCGCACTTCCCGCTGACTCTGCCGAAAATCCGGCTGAATACACCGTCATACCGGGCGATTGCCTCTGGAATATCGCCAAAGTCATCTACGGAAACGGCAAATGGTGGAACATCATTTTTGAAGCCAACACAGACAGCATTCAGGATCCTTCCCTGATCTTCCCCGGACAGGTTCTGAAACTTCCTGCTTTACCTAAAGATTCCGAATAAACTTCAGACCCAAAAGGATGCCGCGGCAAAATCTTCGTACGGCATCCTTTTTTGCAGCCCATCTTTATTTCCAAACAAAAATAAGGCCGCAAAGATGATAATTTTAAAGAAAGTCCATAGAAATACTTGACTGTAAACAAAGTTTACAGTTTATCCTTTTTATGAAAACATATGGAAGGAAGGGATTCTTATGACGATCAAGGATGCGGAAGAAAAAACCGGATTGAGCCGTTCCAATATTCGGTTTTATGAAAAGGAAAAACTTATACAGCCAGCCAAAAACAACAACAACGGATATAAAGATTATTCTCTCGAAGACGTGGATAAAATCAAGAAAATAGCATATCTGCGGACATTAGGCATTTCGATTGATGATATCCGCTCTGTTATGCTGCAGGAGATAACACTTTATGAAGTTATTAAATCCCAAAATGCCAGATTAGATGAGCAGATCACAAGGCTAAAGAATTCAAAAAAAATGTGTGATATGATGCTTCAATCAGATGCATTGACCTTTGAAGATTTGAATATAGAAGCGTATGTAACAAATGTGGATGACTATTGGAAAAAGAACAGGAAATCATTACGTTTTGATTCGGCAGGATTTCTTTCCAAATGGGGAAGTCTAGCAACATGGAGGATGATGTTTTTGCTTTGTATTGTTGCTGCAATATTATCATTCCCTATTTTGCCATCTGAAATTCCTGTTCAGTGGAATAGTGGTATTGCAGTTTCGTGGGTCAGTAAGTATTTTATATTTGCGTATCCAATAGCGTGTATTTTGATCCGTACTGTTTTGAGACCAATTCTTTACGGCAGATTACGAATGTATACGCCGCATGCAGAAATCGTGACAGAATATACAGCAAATTGTATGAGCCTGGCAGTATTGTCAGCAGAGATATTTTCAATTATATTTTTAGCAGGACTGATAAACAATATAGTCATTGTTTTATTGATAGAAGGCGTCATTTTTGCAAGCCTGCTATTGCGTGGATTACGGGCATAAAAAAGTGTGCGCTTTGCGCACACTCCGCGCCGAGCGCGGTTGCCGTAAGGCAACATTTACCGCGCGCGCGAGTGCGCATAAACGTGTTTTTTTATACGATAGGAAATGAAGTTTCCTATCGTATAAAAAAAACCTTGAAGAATCTTCAAGGCTTTAAGAGCGACAGACGGGGCTCGAACCCGCGACCTCCACCTTGGCAAGGTGGCGTACTACCAACTGTACTACTGTCGCATTTCGTTGTTTGGAATGTACCTCAGCAACGAAATTTATATTAGCATATGTTTTTAAATAATGCAAGTGTTTTTTTACATTTTTTATATTTTTTTATTTTATTTTTTCCTGCTTCCAACCGGCTTAATATTGCATCAGCTGACCGCCCATTTCCCGGGACTGCTCTGCCATAAAGACAATCCGGTGTCCCACCACAGAATCCTGCAGCGTTGTACAGCAGGGGGAAGTTTCCTCACCGCGCACCAATGCGATAAAATCACGGATCACAGCCTGATCTCCGCCGCCGTGGGCTTCGCCGCCTTCGGCGTGAACCACCTGTATCTTTTCCACGGATCTGCCGCCGGGAAGGGAAGGCGCAATTTTGCGCACTTCAAAATATTCGTCCTCAAAAGTACCGATGATCTCTCCCAGCGTACCTGTCACATGAATATGTCTGCCGGAAGCCGGTGCGCCTCCGTTTAAGGAAAAGGTTCCTGTCGCACCGTCTGCAAACTGAATCAGAACAGCCTGATGATCCACGATCTGCTGACCGCAGCGATATACACAGCGGCTGTAAAGATTCTCCGGGCGCCCCATATATTCCCATTTCTGTTCCTCGGTGATATTGTCATATTCGCTGTCATGCCAGATATTGTTGGCCCAGCGCTGGGGATTTTCCAGATATAAAAGCTTTGCAGAATAAGGGCAGTCTTTTTCAATCGCACAGTCATGCAGGCAATGGGTTCCTGCTCCTTCCGGTGCCATCTCCGGTTTAAACTGAAAGATGGAGCCCACACTGGAAACAGCTGCCGGCACGGTATCGCTCATCAGCCACGCCATCAGATCGATATCATGGCAGCTTTTGGACAGCAAAAGTCCTGAGCCGCAGATCTGCGGTGAAGCATATTTGCCGCGCACATAAGAAACCGATTCATGAAAATAACTGATCTGCTCCGCCATACGGATATTCATGATCCGTCCGATCTGACCGCTTTTGATCACATCATGGATCTGTCTGTAAAAAGGTGCATAACGAAGCACATGACAAATCATCACCTTGCGTCCGCACTTTTGGGCACAGGAAAGCAAAATATCTGCTTCTTCGCAATTTAAGGCAAAGGGTTTTTCCAAAAGCACATCATATCCGTGCTCCAGAAGCGGCACTGTTGTCTGCACATGAATTCTGTCCATGGTACCATTGATCACCGCATCTGCAAATCTGGGTACTGCCACCAGATCCTCCACAGAAGAAAAACAGTTTTCCTCCGGAATATCAAACAATTCTCTTGCATGCCGCACGCGTTCGGGATTGATATCCACAACCCCCACAACCTTGAAAAGTTCCGGACTTACCAGAGATTCTCTTGCGTAAATCTCAGACCGGATTCCCATACCGACTATGATAATACGAACAGGAGTCTTCATTTTTTTATCTCTCCGTAATATGAACTGCCAGACTGCAAAGCAGCTGGATACCGTATTTCATTGCATCTTCGTCAAAATCAAAACGGGGCTGATGATTTTGCTGTGTCAGATTTTTTTCTTCGCTGGCAGATCCAAACCAGATAAAGGATGCCGGGAACGCCTCTGCAAAATATGCAAAATCCTCTGCACCCATCATGGGATTTTGCAGATATAAAAGATTGTCTTTTCCTACGATCTTTTCTGCCAGCACAGCGGAATAATCCACCGCTTTCTTCTCATTGATCAGTACCGGCAGACCGTGCAGCACATTGATCTCACATTCTGCACTGTAACCGTAGCAGATGCCCTTTACAATCCGTTCCATATCGGCAATGATCTGTGCTCTGGTCTCTTCCCTCTGGCAGCGGATGGTACCTGCAATCTCCGCAGTCTGCGCGACCACGTTTTTGGCGGAACCGGAATGGAACATACCCACTGAAAAAATGGCCTGATCAAAGGGATCCATTCTTCTGGACATATAACTTTCCATGGCGGTAATGACTTTGGCACCGATCGAAAGCGCATCAACACATTTATAAGGCTGTGCGCAGTGTCCGCCCTTACCAAGGATCGTAATATCAAATTCATCCGTGGATGCGGCCATGGAGCCGTATTTTACGCCTGCAGTGCCGGTCGGAAAATCATTGAACAGATGCAGGCCGAAAATATTAACGATTTTGTCTGCAAGCCCTTTTTTACGCAGATCTTCCAGCATGACGCGGGCACCGCCCAGATTGGGACCTTCTTCAGCAGGCTGAAAGATCAAAAGCACATCCATGGGAAGAAGATTTCGGTGTGCACTCAAAAACTTCGCCGCTCCAAGCAGCATGGCAGTATGTCCGTCATGACCGCAGGCATGCATTTTGCCCGGATTAAGAGAACAATAGGGCACATCATTGGCCTCCTGAATAGGCAGGGCATCCATGTCCGCACGCAGTGCCACGATATGTTCATGATCTTTTCCCCGGATCAGTGCCATAACACCTATTTTTGCATCCAGAAATTCTGCATCCAGTTTTTCCAGACACTCTGTCACATATTTCTCTGTATTCTGAGTCTCGAACCCAACTTCCGGATGCATATGCAGATAGCGGCGGTCTGTTACCGCTTCTTCCCAGATTGCCGGAAGCTGGCTGTTCATCAATTCCAAAAATTCCTGATTCCAATTCATCTTTTCTACCTCAGTCTTTAACAGGCCGACCACCGTACAAGCCGCCTTGATAAAACGAAATTCACCCGGCCGTTCTTAGAGTACGGCCGGGCGATATATTACTTCATTTGCTGCCAGACAGCCCTGTACTTTTGCAATCACCGGTTTGTTACATATTTTACCTTACCGCAATCAGGAAAGCAAATGTTTTTAGCAATAACCAAACGCAATCGCAGCAAATACAAAGATGCACTGCAGTAAAAAGCAGATTCCCATCATAGGCATCAGCCATTTATAGTACTTGCCAAGCGGGATTTTTGCAGCTGCACAGGCAATGACCATAAAACTGGTAGGCCAGATCAGATTGGAGAAACCGTCACCAAACTGGAAGATCAAAACTGCGATCTGACGATTTAAGCCAATGATATCTGCGATAGGTGTCATGATCGGCATTGCAACCGTTGCCTGACCGGAACCGGAAGGAATAAACAGATTCAGCAGTGTCTGGAAGATCAGCATGCCCAGGCTGCTTGCATACAGGGACAGATCTTCGATCAGGGATACACAGGCATGAATGATGGTATCTACCACATTACCCTTATTCAAAACAGTCAGAACGGATCTTGCCACACCGACAGTGATCGCAGATACCACACCGCGGCTCAAACCTTCCACCCATGTCGTTGCGATCTTATTGGCACTCCAGCGGTTGATAATGCCGACTGCGATGGCCAGGATCATAAAGATTGCCGCAACCTGGTTGATGTACCAGCCCTGTGTGATCAACCCCCAGCCCATCACAACAACTGCGATCAGAAGGCTTAAAAGGCTCAGTTTGCGGGCCAGGGTCATTTCTGTATTCATTCTTTCTTCATCAACAGCCAGATCGGAATAGTCAATACCGTAGGTAAGGCTCTTGGTGGGATCCTTTTTGATCTTCTTTGCATAAATCAGGGTATACACGATCAGCATGGCTGTCATCACAGCCAGGATCAGAATACGATATCCCAGACCGGAATACAGCGGAAGTTCTGCAATGGTCTGTGCCACACCGATGGTGAACGGATTCACCGTTGCGGATGCAAAACCGATGCCGACAGGGATAACAGAAATTGCGATACCAACAATAGCATCATATCCAAGCGCAATGCTGATCGCGACAAAAATCGGGATAAATGCAATGATCTCTTCATAGGACATGGTACCGGTGGAACCCCATACAGCAAGTGCAGCCATGATCACTACGATCACTGCATTGGTGGAATTGGGATGCTTTTTGGTAAACTTTACGATCAGCGCAATTGCCGCATCGATCGCGCCTGTCTTTTCCAGCATATATAAGCTGGAAAACGCCGCAAAAATCATAAAGGTGATGTTTGCCGCTTCGATCAGACCTTCTTCCAGACTTAAGAACAATCCGAACAAGCCGACAGGATTCTTTTCCACATAGGTAAAACTGGACGGGTCAATGACCATACGTCCACTGGCTTCATCGAGAACACGCTCATAAGTACCTGCCGGAACGATCCATGTTGCCACCGTAGCGATCAGGATCATAACCAGTAAAATAACAAGCACATGAGGCACTTCTCTTTTTTTCTTCTGATTCTGCATGATTTCCTCCTTTTGCTCTCCGGATACATGCACAGATCCGGACAGCCTTTTCATTTGAAGCAGGAGTGCTGCTTTTGCCAAAAAAGAGCCAATGAAAAGGCTTCCATTGGCTCAGTTATGAATTAAAGTATATACACGCTCCGAACAAATGTCAACAGATTTCCGTTATTTTCTCACAAATTTCTGCATAATTATACATTGTTTTTCCCCTTTATACACTTCTTCTGTATATTATATTTTAATACTCCGTTCTTGCAAGCACAGTCTGCTGCAGTCCGGGAGACAGGCGGTTAAAATATTCGGAATAGCCGCCGATACGCACCACCAGATTTTCATGGCGTTCCGGATGCTCAATGGCATCCAGCATTTCCTCACGGGACAGACAGCTTACCTGCAGCTGCATACCGCCTTTTTCAAAAAATGCACTTACCAGCGGTTTTAAGTAAAGCGCCAGATGCTCTTTGCGGATTCTGATATTCATAACCGGCGTGCCAAGTATACGGTTTAAGGGAAGTTTTGCCACACTGTTTAAAAGTGCAGTCGGTCCCTGCGTATCTTTACCGTTGATCGCTCCCAATGAGTCGCACAGCGGTTCACAGGCTGCTCTGCCGTCAGGCGTAGCCTGCACCATCTTTCCGGCTTCTTCATAAGTGGTAAACTGATTGGAAACGGTCAGATATTTACCGGAAGGCCAGCATTTTCTCTGTTCAAATCCGTCATAGATCTTTCCTGCCAGATCTGCTGCCAGAAGGTCGATCCGGTCATCATCCACGCCGTAGCAGGGACATGCACGGGCCTCTTTTAAAAATACGGGATCACGGCCGTCCATGGCTGCCAAAAAACTTTCCGGGGTATATTTTTTCTGTTCAAAAACAAGACTTCTCAATACACTCAGCGAATCGATCACATTGATCAGGCCTGCCACATTGGACACACTCCAGTAATAGCGCGCTCCGCCCGCATTGAAATCCAGCTGTTTATCAATACAGTCGTCGATCAGCAGCGTACGCACCGGCTGCGGACGGTACTGTCCGCGCTTTTTACGATACTCGGTCAGAATATCCAGTGCCTTTGCAGTTTCTGCATGAATTTCTTCCACCAGCGCATCATAATAGGCCTCAAAAGTGTCAAACTCAGCCAGATGTGCTCTGGTAAACCGGTCATAGATCAGTGCCGCATGGATTCCCAGATCATCAGAACCCACATTGGAAATACCCTCCAGCATGGTTTCCGTACAGCCGCCGAAACAGCAGCGCAGACGGTCCTCTTTGGGAATCCCGGGAAATTCCCGTTCCAGTGCAGCCTGAAATGCTTCTTCATTATAAAGCGCAGGCTGTCCGCAGGATGTACCCAGGGACGCATACATCTCCTGCCAGATTTCATCAGGCATATCCGGTTTGATCCGCAGCTGCAGACTGGGGCGTCTGATGTAATGACACGCCCGGATACACTGCAGTGTCAGTTCATTGTAATCAGGTCCCAAAGGTCCCGACCAGCCGTCATTACAATCCACATGCCGAAACAGCTCACGCAGGGTCTCTGTCACATCCTCGCCCTGCCAGAAGCGGATCAGATGATAGTCCAGACGTCCGATATCATCACAGCCGTCCACATAATAGACAAAATTCCACACCACCAGTGCTTCATACAGTGTGCGCGGCGGCTGGTCAGCTCTTGCAAAAGCCTCCAATAATCCCGGATACACATTTTCCTTCGTACGAAGCTCTGCCAAAAGCCGCTGTCTGTAGATTTCAATGCCGTCCAGCAGAACAAGCATGGCATCTTTAAATTCCCCTGCTCCCAGCTCTTCCACGCGTTTCCGGTAGCCGCACAGTCCGTCTTTTAAGATTCTTTCATAATTGATAAAGGAATGCGTATAACCGGCACCGCCGATGGTATGCGGCGTGGGAAATCCCGGTACCAGATGCATTTCCTCCTCCATCATTTCCAGGCATTCTCCCTGAAAATGCTCCCGGTAAAGATCCCAGTCATAAACCGCAAAGGTGTAGGAATAATCCGGACGGACAGCCATATTGGTTCCGGCATCTTTACTTGGAGCCTTTCCGCAGGGGTAAAGCGCACCGCCGTCATAGGGCTGTAAGGGCGCATTTTCCCAGAAGCGTTTTAAGGCATTGCTGTAACGCCACAGCGGAGATTTTTCCATATTTTCAAAAAGTCCGGCCGCATAATATTCATTCTGCACAGCAAATTTTTCATACAGCGACATTTTCATTTCCTCCTGTCAGTTTTTCTGACGAACGCCGACGCTCTGTACATAGATACAGAGCGCCGTAAAAATCTCACTATCAATACATATTGGAAGGCATCATATCCCAGGCACGCACTTTTTTGAGTTCTCCGCCCTCTGCAAAAATCTCAAGGCCGGTATTTTCCGCGCAGGAACTGTACGCTCTGCGGCAGATCGCCTGACGTTTGTTTGCGTAGACTTCCACAACTGCTTTGTCGATAAAAATATCCAGTTTCAGTTTTTCGCCGGGTACAATAAACAAAGGTGCACGCTCCACTACTCTGCGGTTTCCGATTCCGGAATGAGTCAGATCCATCACCAGCTCCTGTGCAGCAGCATCATAATAAACCTTTGTATATTCCGTGCCGTCTGCAGATTTATTGATGTACATACCGCATTCGCTGCCGGTTCCCACCGCAAATTCAAGCTTGATCTCGCAGGATGTGGGGTCAAGCGCTGCAAGGTCCGCAGTTTCATTATAACGAAGCTTTTTTAACTCCTTAATGGGCGCAATGCCAAGCGTCCCGTCTTTTTTCAGCCACAGGCTTCTGGGCAGACCAAACACACCGCACCAGCCCAGATCGTTTACGCCGTTATAACCTTCCACCTCATTCAGATCGTCCGTCAGCCATGCCCACATCACAACACGTCCGTCAGGCGCTTTTAATGCTTCCGGTGCAAAGAAGGTATTGTCCACCCAGGTCATACGGCCATGGGATTCCGGATAAAATTTATCTGCTTCTTTATCATAGGTACCGATATAATACTGACAGCCTCTGTTGTGGGAAATGAAAAGCTGCAGATATTTGCCGCTCTCTTCTTCTCCGTCCTCATCAGCAGGCAGAGGCAGAAATACAGGACACATATCGTCTTCATCGTCAGCTGTCCAGCTGCTGTCAGCTTTTCTGTCATAAAAACGGTGCACATAGCGCCAGTTATGCAGATCATCGCTTTCAAAAAGATCCACCCAGTCGCCTCTGATCTCTGCCGGAACACCCTCATAGGGCTCTTTTAAGTGGTCTTCCTGCAGACCGGACATATTAAATTTTAACAAAACAGGCAGATTGCCGAGCTGTACATAATATTTTCCGTCTTTTTTCCAGATGTTGCTTGGATCGGAACAGCCAAGATACAGGGGCTTTCCGTCTGCATCCACGGTTTCATGCATGCCGGATTCCGTACATTCCAGAATATAGTCGTCAAATTTTTCCCAGACTTCATAGTTGCGGTCACTGCTCTTTGCAATACGCACGCCGCCATAACCCTCTCCCTCCTTAGGAAGTGCCCAGAAGGTCATATAGCAGGTTCCGTCATCATCCACAAATGCACCGCCGCTGAAAATACCGCCGTCCAAATCATCCGGCATCAGCGCATCCGGATGAGAACGCCAGTGCACCAGATCAATGCTGGAAAGATGTCCGTAACGGAAGGAATCACTTCTGCAGTCATACAGATACATCAGATGATACCGGCCTCTTGCGTAAAAGCAGCAGTTTACATCACCCGGAACGCCAAAATCTTCCGGAATCGCATAATGATAACCGGGGCGGGTTCTGTCTGCCAGAAACTTTTCACGCAGTCTTCTGGAAGAGTCCACCGCCTGACTTAATGCAGCACTTAATTTTGTGTTTTCGCTCATGATATGTAACCTCCCTATGATTATGGGCCGCTTTCGTGCCGGCCATTTTTTTGTCCAGTAAGGCGGCTTACGCAGCGCAGCGCCTTTTACTTTCCACCCCATAATTTCCTTCTCTTTCCGTCTGCCCAAACAGACTGTTACCTTTCGTCAGACACTGACTGTCAGCTGAATCCTTTTTATCAGCTGCATCCGTCCTCGCCGCAGACCATACCGCCATCCCCCATGGCAGAAAGTCCGCTCTGCAGAATTTCCAGCATTTCCTCTTTGGTATAGGAAGAGACCTGAATTTTTTCCCCATTCATGTAGATCGCAGGAATCCCCTTTACCCCCATCACCTTTTTGGTATAGGCATCCGCCTCATGAAAAGCCTGTGTATACACGCCTTCCTCCAGCGTTTTTGCAAAATCCTGCGTATCCAGTCCGGCTGCTTTTGCGATGCTGCACAACACTTCCATGTCTTCCAGATCCTGTTCCTTTTCAAAATAAGCGCGATAGGTCAGATCTGCATACTTTTCACCGCATCCATGGGCATCCGCAAAATACCAGCCCTCCCAGGCAAGCCGTGTTCTGGGTCTGGGACACACATTGGGCGGCAGCTTGATATCGATCCCAAGCTGTGCCGCAGGCTCCACAAGAATCTGATAACGCGCCTTACGCACTTCATCATGGCAGGTATCCACACGCTCTTTAGGTTCCGGTGTCAGCTCCAGGGGCTGCATCAGAATATGCGCCTGCACGCCAAGCTCCCGGAGTGCTTCCTCCAGGGCAGCTTTTGCAACAATACAATACGGACAGACAAAATCTGTCACAAATAAAATATCAAGTTCCATGCTATTCTCCTTTACCGCCGGATTTTTGCCAGATATCTCATTCCCCTGACCGCCAGCAGCGCACAGCACATGCCAACTGCAATACCGCCCAGAACATCCGTCGGATAATGCACCCCCACATACAGTCTGGAAAACGCGATCAGCACCGCCAGCACCATAGCCCAAATGCCGTACTTTTTGGGCAGAAGCAGATATATTGCAAAGGCAAAGGCAAAAGACGAGCTGGTATGCCCGGAGGGAAAAGAGAATTCTCCCGGCCGGTCGATCAGAATCGTCAGTTCCTCCAGCACCGTATAAGGTCTGGGCCTTGCCACCAGATTTTTAAGTGTAATATTTGTCGCCAGATAATTAAACGCCATTGCAAACAGGCCTGCGGCGCCAGCTGCTCTCGTCTTTTTGAAAAACAGCATCAAAAGACCTGCCGCGATCCACAAAAAGCCGCCATTTCCAAGCGATGTGATAAATTTCCATATACCATTCATCCATTCTGCACGCACAGATTCCTGTATCCATAACAGGATATTGCCGTCCAGCTGCCATAACCAGTCCATTGCGCTGTCTTTCCTCCAAAACTCTAAAGCTTATCAGCTTCATTTTACCCACGTCTATCCACAAACGCAACAGGAAATCATATTTCCCGCACAAAAAAAACAATCCCCGCAGACGCACTTTTGCGTCCGCGGGGCTAAAAAGCTTATTTTTGTCGATCAGTCAAACAAATGACATGCAACGAAATGTCCGGGTGCCTGCTCTTTCAGAAGCGGTACTTCGGTCTTACAACGTTCGGTGCAGTGAGGACATCTGGTGTGGAAACGACATCCGCTGGGCGGGTTCATCGGGCTCGGGATATCGCCTTCGATCGGGATTCTCTCACGATGACGGCTGATCTCAGGATCCGGAATAGGAGCCGCGCTCATCAGGGCCTTGGTGTAAGGATGCAGCGCATGCTTGGTCAGCTCATTGCTCTCTGCAAGTTCTACCAGG
>JAFVXW010000015.1 GCA_017500935.1 Lachnospiraceae bacterium | reverse complement strand
TCATACTTTAATTCCTTTCTACTAGTTATCATAAGACACTTATAAAGCCTTCACCTAGTGCAGAGTCAAGTATTTTATCATTATTTTTTAATTTTGTTATTGTTTTGAAAAATGAAATCATATAGAACTATGTTACCACAGCAACTGCGTAATTGTTTAACAAATAGAACATCAACATCCGAATGTTTTATTCTACATAAACTGATTAAAGTTCAATGTATTATCAGCAATCACAGAAACTATATTACTCGATTTAGACCTTTTGTATTGCCTATAGTCTTGAACATCTGAAACTTGTTCTCTGAGTTTTTCATCAAGTATTGCTTTATTTTGTGCCTCTAGTTCATCTTGTAAAACTTGAAAATCAGCCTCAAGTTTATTCTTATATTCAGCAATCCATTTTTCTTTGTATTTCTCCAAAGATTTTTTCATCCGTAAACGCTCTTGTAAAAGTGTTCTTTCATTTTCTTCTTCCTGTAATTTCACAGCAGACATGGGATTACATCAAAGATGTGACAGATGCGTGTACTCGTACAGAAAAGCTAAAAAAGGGGAATATTCTCAATACCTAGAGCTAATAGATAGGTGAATGCAACTGAATGCAAAAGAAAAATGCCGTAAACCCTTAAGTTTACGGCAAAAATAAAGAGCGCGAGACGGGACTGCAGCAATCCGGCCCATCTATACCCACGATCAAAAATGAACCGGCAATAATATCGTATACTTCTCCGTCTTCCGTTTTCATTGCCCGATTTAATGGCATTCCAAAAAGTTTCGCCTCATCATTACAGACAATTGCAACCGGATCTTCAAAAGGATAAATAAATTGAAACAATCCGCCCACTTCTTCCTGTAATGCTTCATACCCGTCTTCGACTATTTTTTCATAAGGTTTCTGGTCCGGGTCAACCTTTAATACCAAAAGCTTTGGCTTTTCCAAAGGAATCTCTTTTAACAATTTCAGTGGAACATTCTCCACAACTCTGCCATCCAGTCCCGCCTCTTCCAACGCAAGACTTCTCGCACAGGCAATGGGATCCATGATTGGACTGCCTTCCATTTCGACCCACAAAATAGTGCTCTTTAACACCTGTTCCGCTGTTTTCTTTTCATACACGGTATACTCAAATCCATGCTGCACTTCCTTAAGGTACAAATACATATGATCATCGACCAAATATAATGCTTCTTCCATGTCTCCTCCATTTCAATTTTCTCATCAGCGTGATCAGTTTCTACTCCATTTTTGAGGAAATAGTATAAACTATCGTCTCCCTCATTTTTGAGCTCTGGAAGCCTCATAAATCAAGGCTTCCAGAATAGAAAATGATCACGTTTTATCCCTCTTATGCCGGTATCTAAAATTGGCATCCCTAACCTGGTTCCGGCGTGCCTTATAGTTACAATGATCAGAACAATATTGGCGTTTTCCATTTTTAGAAAACATTTTCCCACAATACCTGCATACTTCCACCTCACCGCCATAAAAGATCTTCTGCACTTCTGCATCCAAAGGAAGAACTGACTGCTGAAAATATTTACACATCGGACTGTCATTAAAACCGACTGTCTTCATATAACATTCACCGTCCAGTGGCAAACATCCATATTCCTCATCAAAACTGGCACAGTGTTTTGCTACCAGCTTATTGATCTTAACTTTTTCGTTTTTTTTCAGTTCTCGTCCATTCATTCTGCTTCAAACTCACCCGCATAAGCAGTAAAATCATATTCTGAAAATTCTTCCGCTGTCATACCTTCCAATTTTCTGGCAGTCTGCTTACAGATATCCTGCAATTCTTCATTGTCTGTCATAGAAACAAGCTCCTGCAGCCCCTGAATTGCCTTTTCTCTGCTGGCTGCGTCCACCATGCACAGCAGATTGATTTCTTCTACGTTTAATCTCATAATGATAATTCCCTCTCCTTTTTCTTTTCTACGCCAGCTACTTTTTGCGCTTCCATGCTGTTATTTTTCAGTACCGATCTGATAGATGGCTTTATACCATATTGTTCCTTATCTCCCCGTTCTCTTTCTTTTCGAAGTTCCTGCAGCTTTTCGTCAATCGCTGTGATCATCTCATTGGCAGTTTTTCGGATTGTCTGCAAAGAAGCCTTTAACTCCGGAGTTTCCTTTCCATGTGACCAACCCGCAATATACGCAAAGCTATATTCTGATGTTTCGATCCCATAATGCTGACAGATTGTATAAGCCGCAGATTCTGCTTCCACTTCTTTTGTACTTCGTGTTGTATTCTGTATAGCAGTCATTTTCTGCTCCGGATCAATGGCATGGAGGCGTTCGTGCACCATCTCGTGGATCAGTGTTTTGATATTCTGGATCTGACTCATCCCTTCCCTGATCGCGATCCGCTGCTCCAACTGGTGATAATATCCTTTCGCATTGCCATAGATCACCTCAAATGCAACCGGTACCGGACATATAGCTGTCAGGGCATTCCAGAAATCCTCATATTCCCGTACCTCTCCTGTCAGCTCATCCACACCGATAGAAGGAAGTTCCTTTCCTTCTGTCTGACTTACATCAAAACAACTGACCACCTTAAAAAACATCCGGCTAACTTCCTGTGTAACTTTTTCCGGATTCCCATCGGGTCCGATAACCGCTTTCTGAGTAACCGGGTCGATCCTGTCAGTTTCGACCAACTGTTTATATGGCGCCGGTGCCAGAATCCGGATTGCTTTTTCTCCCTTTTTCACCTGCCTGCCAAACTCTTTCTGCCAGGTGGTATAAGAAGCTACCAGCGTTGCATCCGGTTTCTGAAAAGCGATCAGTAAATTGTTGTTTAAGCTATAGGAGGGAAATCGACTCATTGTGTTCAGAAATTCTCTGTATTTTTCTGAATCAAACAAGTCTTTGATCCCCTGCTCCAGTTTTTCTGTGATCTCTACCACTTTCTGATATTGGTTGTTTTTTACCATAATGCCTCCTTTCCTGAATTTCAAAAGAAAATGGCAAAGATAAGCTTTTACACCCATCTTTGCCATTCATATTTTTTTTACAGAACAGGGCCCAGGTCTTTACCTGACTCTTTCTTTTGCGGAATATAACCTTTCGCCTGTTCCTTTTTTTCTTTCATCTTATCCATAACAGATTCTTTTTGTGTCCCTTCCAGCTCTTTCATCTGTTTTCTGGTCGCAAAATCTTCTGCCCGTTCAAACACCTTTTCTTTGGTATCATAATGAAACACATCATCAGCCAGTCGTTCTTCCGGTTCCACTTCTGTCTCATTTATCATGCTTACCAAAGCTTTCAATTCTTCGATATCATGCTCACCATCATCAGGGATTACAAGAAATTCATGGGTGGATGAAGGAAAAATAATGAGATCAGATCCAACCTTTTCCGCCAATTCATCCATAACAGAAGGATAAAACAGTGCCGATGCTTCTGTGAGACTTCCTTTTGTTGTAACGATGTAAAGCTGCGTTTTTGACTCCTGCTCCATACTGTTGACCATCATTTCCACAAACTCCGGATCTACACCTTCCGCGATCATGTTCTCTGCCATGATCTCTTTCATAGGAGCTACCCTGACAGGAAACAGAACCTGCGAACTTTTCACGGCATCTTCATGGAGTCTCTCTTTTGTGATTCCCCAATTCTGTAATAATTCATTTTTCAGGATCGTGGAAGAAACATTGTTCTCACCTTCACCGACCAAAATATGATAAGTGATCGCAAGTCCAGCTTCCTCCCGATAAGGTACCGATCTTAAAATCTCTGTATTCTTGTCCAGATTACTCACTCTGACAAAAAGGTGATCCTTTATATAGTCATAATCCAGAAGTTTACTTACATCTAAGTCAAGAGTATTATTACATAAGGTATCCACGGCATATTCCGCAAGCCTCGGCAGTCTTCCGGGGCGTTCCTCATAAGCATGAAACAATTCATTCAGGTTTAAAGTGGGCATCGCTGTGATACCTTCTCCCTTAAGACTCATTCCCAGATAAGATGTATTCAGTTTCTTCACAGGAAAAATGATCACCTGTGCATCCGCTAATCTTTCCGGCAAACCATCTTCTATATACATTTTCAAATTTTCCGCAAATTCTTTTAAATCCATTTTTTCTCCTTTCACTCTCCGGAACTGCCAAAGGCACCTGTTCCTCTTTTTTCTCCTGTTTTCCGGACAAATTCTGCGATCACAACAGGGGTGATCACCAGTTGCCCGATTCTTGTTTCTTTTTGCAGAAGCTGTCCTTTACTGCTCACATTACTGACTATGGCATGGATTTCTCCCCTATAACCGGAATCAATAGGCGGCAGTTCACATACCAGACCTTTTACTGCCATACTGCTTCTTGGAAATACATAGGCCGCATACCCATCCGGCAGTTCCAGACCAAATCCCAAAGGAATACGTACAGTTTCTCCCGGTGTAATAAAACAGTCATATGGCATGTACACATCCGCACCCGCGTCATTTACGTGAGCGCGTATAGGTTCATTTCCTTTTGGCAATCCAAAGTCAATCATTCTTACCTTCATCTAACCCCTTCTTCAGCACCGGATAATCCTGATCCAGAATCTGTGCCGGAAGCAGTTTTCCATCTAATGGAACCTGACAACTCATGTTTCCTTCCAGACACTTTCCCTTCATACAAAAAGGCCCCGTGATATCCGGTGCGAACATCACAGGGCTCAGTTCATAAAGCTCTTTCCATATTTTCAACATTACGATCCTGGTTTCATCCGTATTTCTCCTGCAGGTTCTCTGGCTGATCATATGCTTCCACTGATATGGTGTAGCGCTGATCAAAAGTACATTCCGAAGCCCCTGAGGAGTCACATAACCGGCAGTATCATTGCTGATCTTAAAACTGCGGAGCTTTTCATAACAGACCATATCAGACATGCAGCTTTCTTCATACACTCTTTTGATCTCTCCCCCGAACTTTAAGATCTCATAGGGGATCACGAAAGCAGCTTTTCCGCAATAATCACTGTACTGCAGGGATGCACTCATATATTTCACTTCATTCTGGTGACGAATGATCTGTGAAAGAAATCTTCTGCTTGCACCCACAACAGCGACTGTGATCATTGAAAATTTCTGTAAAGTAGGATGAGGCAGATGCCCTATCCTGGATACGGTTTCTTCTGAAAATGACCTTTCATACAGATCCATCAGGGATTCCATATTGCTTATCTGATGCCCCCGCTGAGTCAGTCTTGCCGCAAAAACCATGTTCTTTTCCGCCTCTTCTACAGCAGAACAGTTAAGGACCTTTACCCGAATCTCCCTCATTTTTCTTCCTCCACCAATGCCCGCAGCAAGATCAGATAATTGATACTGTCTGTAATCTTTTCTTCCCATACCGGCACCGGAAAAGGTGCTCCCTTTGTCCCGCACATCTCATAAATAGATACCACATGCTTGGCAAACATCCCTGCCAGAGCCTCTTTTGCTGAACATTTCTGCAGACTGGCTGCGGTTTTAAAAGCTCCCAATCTGTCAGTCCCATTTCCGGCATATTCCTTTTTCTTCTTCTGCAGGGTATCCTCACATGCTTTCATCTGTTTCATGAAAATATCCTGAAATTCAATCTGTGTCATGTTACCTCCTTAATCACTGTCCGGAAATTCGATCCGTATCTTAAACTGTTTTCCTGAATAATGTTTTCCGTCCTTTCCCTCATAAGAGTATTCTTCAACCCCATCCGGAACATAATAGGCAGAATAGGTCCCTCCGCTTTTTGCGGGGAGATTTTTCAAAAAAATCCTGCGTCCATTCAGCAGATCTTTCACCTGCTCATCTGTCAGTTCAACTTTTCTGGCACGGTTCAGCTTCATTCCACATTTTTCAGCACAATAAGCGCCATATTTGCCGCTCAGCACATCCGCCCCGCAATTAGGGCAGCTTCCCAGTTTTTCTCGCATTTCATTCTCCTCTTTCTCTCTGTATACGTCTTTATAGCTTCTGACCAGATCCTCAACCATGTTTCTGATCTGTTCCATAAATGCTTCCGGGACAGATTCTCCCTTTGATATCCTTAAAAGTTCATTTTCCCACTCCGCTGTCAGCATAGGAGATTTGATCTGTTCCGGAACAAGCTGTATCAGCTGCATCCCTTTTTCCGTAGGGATCATCTGTCTTCTATCCCTTATTACCATCCCATCCTGTACCAACTTCTCGATGATCTGCGCTCTGGTGGCAGGTGTTCCCAGACCTTTTCTCTCCACATCATTTTCCATCTCATCCTTTCCGGCTCTTTCCATTGCCGCAAGCAAAGCACTTTCTGTGTACCTTTTGGGTGGCATCGTCCAGTGTTCATTACTTTTGGTATCTGCCCCTGGCAAAACCATACCCTCCTGCAGATCTGGAAGTACAAATTCCTCCTCTGTTAAATCTTTTCCGGGTGATAATAGATCACGGTATGTGCGATAGATTTCCTTCCATCCGGGTTCCAGCACCGTTTTTCCTTTTGCGAAAAAACTTACTCCTTCACATTCCAGTTCCACAGCAACTGTTTCATACTGATACGTTCCGCTTACCGCACACAGATATCGGACTGACAACAGATGCAGAATATTTCTCTGCGCTTCTGTAAGGTTTTCTATCTTTGCTTTATCAATCTCTCTGGTCGGGATGATCGCATGATGATCCGTTACTTTCTTACTGTCTAAGATCCGGCTCAGATCTGGTTTTATCTCTTCTAACTGCAAAAATGGATACACACCTCTTATGATCCTATACATCCTTTCCGCGTTGGCCTCCATATCCTCAGACAGATATCTGCTATCCGTTCTGGGGTAAGTACAAAGCTTTTTCTCATACAGCTGCTGCAGATATTCAAGAGTATCGCTGGCTGTATAGCCATAAATCTTGTTGGCATCCTGCTGTATAGTTGTCAGATCATAAAGAGAAGGAGGCTGCTGATCCTTATTCTCTTTTTTCACAGAGATCACTTTGACCGGCTTTCCCTTACATTTTTCACAGAGTTCTCTTGCCGTCTTGATATCCTTAATTTTTTCAGATGCTGCATCGATCCCACCGGTTATTACATGAGCCACATAATATTTTTCTTTTTTGAAAGCTTTGATCTGCTCCTCTTTTTCCACCAGCATTGCCAGAGTCGGTGTCTGTACTCTGCCTATTTTCAAAGGACTGTCACCATATAAAATGCTAAACAGCCGGGTACAGTTAATTCCCACCAGCCAGTCTGCATGCTGCCTGCACAGTGCTGATTGATACAGATTGTCATACGCTGATGCGGGACGAAGATTGCGAAACCCCTCCCGGATCGCTTCATCCTCCAGGGAAGACAGCCATAATCTTTCTACCTTCTTTGTACATCCTGCCTGTTGGTACAAAAGCCGAAAGATCAATTCCCCCTCTCTTCCGGCATCCGTAGCGCAGATCAGACTCTCCATAGGAACCGAAAATTCTCTGTCCAGCATCAGTTTCTTTAAGGTTTCATATTGTTTCTTACTGGTACTCTTTACCCTGTACGCCCATTTTTCCGGGCAGATAGGAAGATACTGGTACTTCCATTTTTTCAGATGATCTCCATAATATCCCGGCTCTGCCAGTTCCACCAGATGACCGACACACCAGCTCACCAGATATTCTTTTCCTTCAAAATATCCTTCTCTCTTTATATCT
Organism: Lachnospiraceae bacterium; assembly: GCA_017500935.1. Lineage (GTDB taxonomy): Bacteria > Bacillota > Clostridia > Lachnospirales > Lachnospiraceae > Gallintestinimicrobium. The sequence continues at coordinate 94,782 of JAFVXW010000015.1, read as the reverse complement.
ACGCCAATCACTTTAGCCAGCTGCGCTGCAACGCTGTACTTTTCAGCAATTACTAACTTCATTTTCCTTTTCTCCTTAAGTTACGAGAGCTGCCACATATTTATGGCAGCCCTCTTTGTGTTATGACAGATCAAATATCACTGTCAGCATCTTCGGATATGTTTTCTGTTTCCATTTCTGTTTCCACAGTTTCCGTCACAGATTCGAACTCTTCCTCTGTCTCAGAAAAAACATATTCTGCATCTGTTTCAGTCTCAACAGGATCGGCTGCATCGATCTCGGAACTGTCTTCGACTTCTTCCGGAATCATTTCGACTTCCTTTGCTTCTTCCTGATCCATTTCGACATTTTCCGTTTCTTCAGGAACTGTTTCTGCGTTCTCCTGCTCCTCTGTTACAGTTTCAGATTCTCCTCTGTCAATAGCTGCGCCTTCGGGAAGTTCAATCTGAGGATAAGTTTCCCATTCTTCCATAACAGGTTCCTCCATCACTTCCTCTTCGGGCATCTCCAGACTCATGGTACTGATCGCCATACTGCTCGCGGCCGCACCACTATATACGATATGAGCGCCGATTATCTGGCCGTCAGTCAGACCGCATCCTGCCTTATAGCCTTCCACGGTACTGGTGCTCTTTCCACAAGTCTGTTTTGTCACAGTTCTTCCACAGGGAGAACCGGAATTGGTAGCTCCGCAGGAATTACATTCTGTGTAGGTTTCCTCAGGACAATAACAATGCCAGCAGCCGGAAGGGTACATGGCATTGGGATCTTCCCACCAGCATCCATGTTCCGCACAATCAAGAGTAGAACTGCATTTCCAATGTGTAGAGCTTGTCTTATAAGAAACACTGCCCCCACACCTTGTGCTGCTGTTGCAGGCACTGGTATGCTGATGGTAAGTAGGAACCGTGTAACATCCTCCTGATGCAGAATTGGATTCTTTATGCAGGGTATTACCGGAACCATCCGTGTGATAGTGGTACTCATATTCAATCTCGCCGGGGAGCTGCTGCACACCGATCACAATCTCCTGGGGAATGTTAAGAATCGCATCTGCAAACTCCTGGAAGGTGGCATCCTCGTTTACAGTAACGTTTTTAGTGAGTAATGCGGATGCCAGTTTTTTCTTACCATTACTCACAAATGTAAAAACCGAATCAAGCTTCTGTTCAATGGTATTTACAAATCCCTCAAGTGCGGAAAGGATCCCTGTATTGTGTTCCTCGATATCACCCTTGATCTCTGCACTTTCCAGATGCATGTCATTATTGTGATTCTCAATGGTCTGTTTGATATACTCCTGACCTGCTGTATTGGCAGCATCATGCGCTTTAAGCTTTTCAAGGATCACCTGCTGGTTTTCTGTCAGGTCAGTACCCAGTTCCTCAACAACCGTATCCAGAGCATCCTGGGCTGCATTCTGATTCTCCTGCACCTGTTTGAACTGCTCTTCCAGAGTGCTGGTCAGGCCGCTGAAAGAATCATTGATCTGCTCCATGTTGTCGGCAAGTGTATCAGACATGCTGCCTTCCATTTCTTCCAGAGTATCCAGTGTATCTCTATGATTCATGGCAACATCAGCAGTCAGTACACGGATCAGTCCCTGCAGATTATTGTGAGCACTGTTCATTTCAGAATTGATGTCATCCACCGCATTTTCAATGGCTTCCATCACATCCTCATACTGCAGATCACGTTTTTCATCAATAGAGATCATAAGTTCTTTGATCTCATCCTGAGTAGCCGCAATCTGGGAATGAATATCAGTCATCTGACCCTGCAGTACATTCACACCTTCACCGAAAGTTTCCTGCATGATCATAAACTCGGATTCCATCTTTTCCTGCATGGCAGCAAGATCCTGCCCCATCACGGTAAAGTGATATTCCATACCATCCATAATGGAAACTTCCATATCAGCAAGAGCAGCTGCCAGTTCCTCATGATCCGCTTTCTGCTGCTTGCTCATACGTTCCAGTGTTTCATTGATGGCACCGCTCACCTCAATGATCTGATTCTGAGAAGTAACAATGGATTCTCTGATCTGATCCAGAGAAGCAATCAGTTCCTCATGGTGAACCTCAGCATTTCCTTCCATTCTGCTTAATGCGTCAGTGATATTCTTTTCGCTTTCCGCCATCTGACCAAAAGCAGCTGTGATCGCGCTCTCGATCTGATCCAGTTTCATACCGGAAGCTTCAATATCTTCTCTGTACTCAGTTTTAAAAGTATCAAACATTACTTTCGCGTCAGAAAGCTGTTCATCCACATGGTCAAAATCTTCCTGAATGACTGTGAGCATATCTTTCATCTCAGCTTTTAATTCGGCAGTTTTTTCTGTAGCAGCGGCTTTCATGGATTCATCCAGATCAGCAAATCTGCTTTCCATCAGTTCCCTGTTTTCATCCAGTTTGGACTCTATGCCATCCAGAGTCTGAGAAACCTCAGAAAACCCGTTCTCCAGTGTATCCTGTAATTCTGTCTGTACTTCATTTAAAGTGTTGATCACAGTTTCATGTTCCGCTTTCTGCTGTTTGCTCATGTTATCCAGCAGGCCGGTGATATTTTCACTTACACCAACAAGCTGTTCCTTTACTTCATCCACGGCTGTTTTCACAGTGTCCAGTTTCTGATCCAGCGCTTCCTGACGTTCTGCATTTCCAGATTCCATCTGTGCAAGGGTATCAGAAAGCTCCTGTTTTACATCTGTCATCTGCTGCTTTGCATCGGCAACAGAAGTATCCAGAGCCCTTAACGCATCGGTCTGTTCTTTGGTATCTGCCTGATATTCTTCATAAAAAGAATTCAGGGTGTCTTCCGCTTTTCCAAGAAGTTCATCCACGCCTCCGATCTGTTCCTGCAGCTGTCCATAAACAGTTTCCAGCTGCAGGGTGAAATTCTCAGTCTGTGCAGAAAAAGCAGCTTCCAGATAGGTGTTTAACTGTGCGAAATTTTCCTGTACGATTTCCAGTTCCTCTGCCTGAGCCTTTTCAAAACTCTCCTGCATTGCATTCATGGAACCGATCAGTTCAGAATTATTTTCTTTTAAGGACTCATCCATATCATCCAGAGTATCGGTAAGATCTTTCTGCGCTTCCAGAATCATGGTTTCCGTTTTCAGAATGTCGTTTTTGACATTAGAAAACTGTTCCAGCAGCTTATTCTGGTTAACTTCCTGCTTATTGGTAAGCATTTCAAGAGTTTCATTGATACTCTGATTGGTAACAGAGATCATTTCTCTGGTTTCGGTCAGGGAAGCCTGCAGATCTACAATGGCATTCTGATTACCACCGGTCACAGCTACATAATTTTCCAGATAGGTGTTAAAAAGATTCTCGTGGTTTGTCACCTTTTCCAGCAGCTGATCATATACATTCTTGATAGAAGAAAGCTCTTTTGTTACCAGAGTCATGTATTCGTCATTTACGCCATCAGATCCACCAATGATGATCCCATTCATACCATCTACGTCACCCTCTTCACCGCTGCTTAATACCTGCTGCAGGGTGGTCTGGTTATTGATCACTTCTTTATCCAGTTTTGTCAGCTGTTCAGAGATTGCCTTTAACTCCTCTTTCAGCATTTCTCTGGATACAACGCTGTCAGAGGTGCTGATACCTGTTCCATTACCGGATACACTATCGGCATTCTCCATTCTTTCACTGTTTCTACCGGAACAACTTCCGATCAGACTAATGCCGCCGATCAGCAGAGCTGCAGCCAGGATCGAACCTCCTACGATCAGTCCCTTGCCGCCTTTCTTATCATTGTTCTGTTCCATCTCATTTTCTCTGTATTCTTCATTCATAAAATTCATATCGTTTTCTCCTCTTTCTTTTGTAATCAAAAACAACCAACTGTCATGTTTTATATTTTCATAACGATTGGTTGCCATTTTTTTAGTATCCATATTCAGTTTTCTTTTTGATTCAATTCCTGGAATCATATTACTACGGAGGTCTGATCTGCCGTAGAAATCTTCTGCAAAAACATACTCTCACTTTCCTGTCTCCTTTATCAGATGGAATCCTCTTCCACGGTATCTTCGTTCACATACCCTTCATCGTCATAGAATTCCAGTTCATCCAGCTCAGTCTCTGCATTGACAGCTTTCTTTTTATAGAAGTAATATGCCGCAAAAGCTCCGCCTCCAAGGGCAAGCATGATCATCAGCACAGCAGGACCATTGTTCTTTCGCACCGGCTCAGGTTCCGATTCGATGATCATTTCCACTGATTCTGTCTCTTCTGCTTCTGTCTCGGGTTCTATCACCGGCTCTTTGAATGCTTCCAGTTCCTCTTCATCCATAAGGCTCATCAGATCCGGTTCATCCACTTTATTAAGGAAATGCACATTATCAGTATTTTTACTGCGATCCACAATGATATAAAAGTAATTGCCATCCTTGGTAACAACAGTCATGTACTGCAGATGATCACTTTCCTCTTCACTGATATCATCAACCAGTTCCATATTTCCTTCGGGTGTCAGGGTAAGTTCTTCTTTGGCTTCGATCACCGGTTCCCCTTTTCCATCATCAGAGGGTGAATAAGCAAAAGCCGGAATGGTCATAGCAGCTATTGTAGCCAGACATAAGATCAGTGCAATGATTCCGCGAAACAGGCCGTGTTTACTTATACTCATATCATTGTTCCTCCCACTCACAATTTGCAGGTTCATCCTGTGTAGTTTCTCCGTTTTCAGGTACAAGATCATTCTGGCCCTGTTCATCCGGATCCATATGATCCTTATTTTGACTTTTCTGATCCTGAATCTTTCGCAGAGTATCCAGAATATCTGTATTCCTGCCGCCCAGCTCTCGAATCTGTCTTACGATTTCTTCATCTTCAAGCCGCTTTTCCTGCATACGCAGAGTCTTTAAATGCTCTGTCATATCCCGGATCCTGGCTTCCTCCTTACGGATCTCTTCTCTGATTTTTTCAATCTTTTTACTCATTTCTTCTCCTTTCTTACATCAAAAAAAGGCCATATCTTTTACCAGATACGGCCAAACCCTAATAAATGTTGCTGCCAGTATGGTGTCTCGATACTGGTATACTGGATTGGATTGCCTGCATGGAGCATAATACCGTTTCCAACATACAGGCCAACATGACTTGCTCCCTGCGTATTATATGTGTTTTCAAAAAATACCAGATCTCCGGGACTTGCCTGTGTTGAAGGTACTGTATTACATGCATTCCAGAGACCGTTTGCCGTTGTCCTTCCCACATCTGCCACACCGGTACTGTTTACGATCCAACAGATAAACCCGGAACAGTCAAACGATGTTTCGGGGGTAGATCCTCCCCATACATATGCATAACCAAGATATTTTTCTCCCTCCGCAAGAAGGGCGGCAAAAACAGTATCGTCCAAAGCTTCCTCAGGCACCTCATAATCAATTCCTCCCTGTGAAGGATTTCCGATATGGATATTCTCACCAAACAGATAAGAGCGGTTGCCCAAAGTAGCCTTACAAGTCTGAAAATGGATCTTTTGGTTATGATTCAGATTTTCATCCGCAACAACTTCCAGTCCGCGATTGCTTAACTGTGCATGAAGAACAGTCACTTCATACTCTTCTTCATAAGTATCGATTATCTCCTCTCCCGTTTCCGGATCCGTATAACGATGTTCCACGATCCTTGTCCGAATCTCCACATCATCCCAGATATTCAGCCGGTACTGTTGCTGAAACAGGTTTTCCAGTTCAGCTTCAATCTGCCGAAACCTGAAATTTCCGTATCGGGCATTCAGATAAGACGTCAGTACATAAGGATCATGAGAGATCTCATCGATCTGATACTGATATTCATCGTATCCTGGATAACTATTCTGGATATGATCTATCTGTTCCTGCAGACCATCTTCCAGTTCCACATACCTTTCCTCTGTTGAAAGGATATCTGTATCTGAACTTAAATAAGTAGAACCCACCAACGCGCTGCCCGACTCCTGCAAGACAGACCCTGTAAGGAAAATACCGGATATGAACAGATACAAAAACATACCAGCCACCGCTGCTGTTACTATTACACCGACATGCCGCTTTGCAAATCCAGCCACCTTTCTTTCCATTGCTGCTATCTTAAGTGCCGTGGGCGCTATCTGTGTGGAAGTGGCTGCAGCTGCCTGAGCCCCGTTTTTTGTGGCTCGATATGCATTTGCATATCTTCTTTTGATTTCCCGCTTTTGATAATATCTTGCCATGCGGGCTTTCCGGATATCCGGTTCCTCCTGAACAGACCTTTGAAGAAGCAATCTGGTATTTGCGCGTTCTGCCCTGCTCCTTGCTGCCTCTTCTTTTCTGTAAGGACTTCTTTTAATAGAAGATATGGTATTGCTCAGATCTCTGACTGCAGTTTCAGCAGTCATTTCTGTATGGTGAGCTGCTTTCACACCAAGATTTTCATCTTCTACTTCCTGAATCTTTCCATGCAGCTCGTTATCCATTTTTCTTACGGCTGTTTGGGATACACTTCCGACAGTTCTGGTTAATCTGTTATCAGAGTATCCCTGTCGCTTTTCAACAGTTTCAAACCGCAATCTGGTAACTGTTTTTTTCTTTTCTTCATCATAGATCCGCTGCCGGACGATCCTTTTTTTATCGGAAAGTTTCCGCTGGGCTTTTTCCAGATCTTCATTGGCAGCCTGCGCCCTTTTTTCAAGACGTCGGATCTGTTTTAAGCGACTTTGCGATGTTCTTTCCATCCATCTCCTCCTCCCCTGCCGGCAGTATACTCAGGATCATTCTTTTGAATCTTTTATTAGAATGTCGGTAACCAGCTTCGTGATAAATATTTTATCCAGGAAACTTAGCAGTTCCAGATCAGAGAATATGTCATTATCATCACATTTGCCACACTCACCGCATTCTTCACATGCTTCACAACTTTCGCAACAACCTTTGCAGCTGCTTTCCTGATGATCACATGGGTTATTCACGCCTGCACAATCACATGAACTTAAAACCACAGAAGGCATCTTAACTGCTTCCTCCTGCATTTTTTCAAGAAGGAGCTTATCTGCATCACATACTACATTGATATAATCACGTACATGCAGATATGCCCGATGATGGCGTTTTAACCTGGTCTCTTCTTCATGCAGCTTGATCAACTCCGTGATCATATTTTTGAGATGATCTTCATGCCTTACCATCTGCTCATACTTTTCTTTTGTCATACATACAAATAAATTCTTATTATTCTGTTCCATTTTTTCTTCCTTTCTTTCATGCCATTTCTGCAGGTTTTGTTGTAAGCAATTGATACAGTTTTGTATCTCTGGGAAATTTGTCCTTAAAAGGAATGATCATATTCCCATAAAAAATCAGCCCTTCACCTTCATTGGAATTTGACACATATTCCAACTGGTGTGGACTGATATTTAAGTGTTCAGTCAGTATCTCTCTGTCTGCGCCTCTCTGATCCAACATCAGGATAAAATCCGAATTGTTCAGTATATTGCCGATTTCCGGGGACCTTAATAGATCTGCCACATTCTGAGTCACAGCTGTAGGCATCGCACCCCATTTACGAAATCTCTTCCAGATTTCCGCTGAAAAGGATGCTGTGAGTTCATCTTTTAAAAGAAGATGAAATTCATCGATCATATATCTGGTATTTTTGTGGCGGCCTCTGTTCTGTGTAACCCTGTTCCACACCGCATCCTGTACCACCATCATTCCCAGTTTTTTAAGCTGTTTTCCCAGATCTTTGATATCAAAGCAGATCACCCTGTTCATCACATCCACATCTGTACGGTGATTGAACAGTTTCAAGGATCCTTTCACGTAAATTTCCAAAGAAGTAGCAAGTCCTTCTGCCTCCGGTTCCTTTTGTAATAAGATCTCATTATACAGATCTTCAAGGATAGGCATTTTTTCCGGTACCGGATCTTCAAAATATCTCCGATAGATGATCCCTGTACATCTGTCCAGGATCGTTCTTTCCTTCGGAGTTATCCTTCCATTGGGACCAAGGATCAGTTCACACAAAGACAGAATAAATTCTGCCTTCAAAGATACCGGATCATCATCTTCATAATAATTGACGTTGATGTCCAACGGATTGATATGATGCGGGCTGTTGGACGCGATCCTGATCACCTGTCCTCCAAGTGCTTCTACTAAAGGCTTATATTCTGCCTCCGGATCTGCAATGATGATATCATCATCAGTCATCAGAAACGCATTGACGATCTCTCTTTTTGCCGCAAAGGATTTTCCTGATCCGGGAGTTCCCAGAATGATCCCGTTTGGATTTTTCAACAGTTTTCTGTCTGCCATGATCAGGTTATTGCTGACGGCGTTCAATCCATAATATAAAGCTTCTCCACCCTGAAACAATTCCTCTGCTGTAAAAGGTACGAACACAGCCGTTGAAGCCGTGGTCATCCCTCGATTAATGTTGATCAGATTCTGACCGATAGGAAGGCTGCTCATCAGTCCGGCTTCCTGTAAGAAATCCAGCCGGCGAAGAGGGCAATTATATTTCTGGGCGATAGCCTCTGTCTGAAAGATGATATTATCCAGCTTTCTTTTATAAGGAGCCACATTCATTACCAGAACCGTTACCAGGAACATTCTTTCATTTTGGTTCTGCAGACCATCCAAAAACTTCTTTGCATCATCTCCATACAGGACAAGATCAGACGGCAGCACATCCATATCATATCCTGATCTGACGGCCCGTTTCTGCTCCTCGATCTTACTTCTGTCCAGTTCTGTGATCTTACTCTTAAGCATCCGGATTGCCTGTCCCTGGTCGATACTTCTTACATGAAGATTAATGGTTATTGCATTGTTCATCTCCATAAACTCTGCCAGCATCTTGTCAGAAAGCTCTGACGCCAGGATATGCAGATAAGACACAGCTCCAACTGTACTTCCCATCCTGAAATATCGGGATTCCCTAAAATCAAATCCGGTAGGAGCAATAAAATCCTTCGTTGAAAGTCCCGTTCTTGCAACCATATCATAGTTGAACAAAAACGGTTCTCTTGTTCCCGGATTCAATGCTGTAAAAAGCACTTTCAGCCTGTCATACCCTGAAAGGCTGTGGCAGGAAACTCCCATTGTCCGCAGGTTGTTTCTGATATCCGTTTCGATACGCTCCAACTTCGGTCTTGCCGCCCTGATGTCATCCGCTTCTATACCAAAAGTCACATATTTTGCTCGGACCAGCCCATTATTTCCTTTTGCCATCTGATCATGAAGCATTTTGGCATATTCCTTTCTGATCTCATTGAACGCATCATCTTTTTCAGGAATATGGATCGCGGCTTCCAGTTCCTCAGGATTTGCATAATGACACACACATGTGATCTGCAGACTTATACTTGGATCAAAGTAATTATAAAAATCACACCATGCTTCAAATAATGACGCTCTTTCATCATTCTGTGCCAACTGATAATTGATATCACCGAACCGGATGCTTTTCGTATAAAGCCTGTCCGTCACCCGACAGATCCCATCTTTGTACATTTCCCTGTATGGAATACTCTCCTGTGCTGTATATGGCACATTTTTCTTTCTTTTCACCTCATTGTATGCCATTCTTGGCACTTTCTTCTTTCTTTTCTTTTCCCGCAGTTTCTCTTTGACCAGCCTCTTTTTCTGTTCACCGGAGAGTACTGATCCATTTCCTCTTCCGGTTCCAGCCCTGACAGCTTCATCGGTCTTCTCTTTTTTCTTTTCCTTCAACGATATCCTCCTCTCCATTTTCTTCACTTTTTTGCAAGATCTCATAAAGATTTCTTGTCTGATAAGGTCTGACTCCCGGCAGGATCCATTTTTGCCTGATCATGATCCGAATGACCTCTTCCAACGGCATTCCATCTTTTTCATACAAAGCAAACGCCAGAAACGGAAGCAGGATCAGGATCATCAGAATAGAGGCATACGTGGTACCGATACTGCCTTTGGCCAGAAGGTAAACAGGGACACTCACAGCAGCACCGGCGCTAAAGCATACCAGTTGTCTTAAAGTCAGATGAAAAAGGATCTTACTCTTCACTCTGGTAAGATCCTTTGGTACAGGTACAAATGCCATAATTTAATCTCTCCTCTCATCAATGGGCATTCATGATAGACCGGGATACCGATCCTGTCTTGAACAATGCAAAACACAGGATTACTGTATAGGCTGCAATCGAAAACAATGCTGAATGAACATTTGCAGATACAGTCATCTGATTTACTAATACACAGTAAATACCTATGATTACCATAATGAAGAATCCCTGAAACCCAAGTGCTGCAAGCCCTCTTACATAATTGGTTCCTACCTGTCCCCATTCACGGTTCGTGACAGTTGCGATAGGAACCGGAGCCACTGACACATATAAAAAGATCTCTATCATTCTTCCGTATAAAACCACAGTGATCAGAATAGATATGATCTTCATACATAATGAAACAACCATTGTTTCCAACGCTAACTGTAAGAGTTCGCCTATCTCCATTGCTCCTATCATTCCCTGCATCATGCCAATGGTCGCGTCAGCATTCAGATAGGTATCCTGATTTATTACAGACGCTGCCGATCTGACAAGATGTTGTCCCACATCAAATACTGCCATCACAAGAACAAAGGCATTGTTTACCAGATATACAGCTACCATCACTTTGAAACACCATTTCAGCAGGATCGCGATATCCATATCCTGCATGTTATTTTTTTCAGTGATCATAGTGATCAGTTCATAACAGAGGACAAAGGCAATGATCATTCCCGCTATCGGTATCATGACATTTTCTGATAATGCCTGGATCATGGAAAAGATACCCGGATTCCACTGCTGAGGTGTCTGACTGACTTCACCTGCGATTCCAATGGTACGTTCATTAACATCTGTGAACATGGAATTTAAGTTTCCTGAGATAAAATTGATCAGAATCTCACGTATTGTCTGTTCGATCGTCTCAAATAGATCAAACACCTTTCTCACCTCTCTTTTTCATTTGATCCGCCCGCTCTATGCGCGGGCAGATCCAATCATTGTTTCCAATCATCCAAACAAGCCCGATAACATTGGAACAACTACAGACCCAATCAGCGCAATACCGCCGCCTGCCATCATCTGCTTGATTCCCTGGGATTTGGATGCCGGATTGTCTCCGCCATATCCTTCCATCAGGTTGATTCCTCCATAAAGGGAGAGACCTACACCGATGGCAATGATGGCTGTCTGGATCACATTCATCATTGCTGCAAACAGTTCCATACACTCCTCCTTCTCAAAGACCAACATCATATACATCCACGACCTGGTCTTTGTGAAGTCGCAGATGGTGCTCTAAATATTTTTCAATATCAAAAGCCAGTTTTGGGTTACTATCAGAAAGCTGGCAATAACGCTTGTGTTTTGTGATGTCATATTTGCTGCTCAAAAAAGGTCTGACACCTCTTACCTGCAGGATACATTTCCCGCCATCCATTACAGCAAGTTCATCCTTTGTCATAAGCTCCTTACCAGTCTTTTGATAACTGATGCCATAACTGCGATTGGACCCTCTCGTATCCGAAACATTGTAAAGATCGATGGTTTCCTTTCCCAGCATCTCCGACATTTCTTTTAAGGTGGTGCTTTCCTTTCCACCCAGAAATAAAGTACAGTCACAGTTACCTATGATGGTGTCAGCGTGATCTTTATAGATTGCTTTCAGCTGCGACTGTGACTGTAAAATAATAGAAGCCGAGATTTCCCGGCTTCGAATGGTTGCTATTAACTTTTCAAACTGTGGTATCTGGCCCACGTTACTAAACTCATCCAGCAGACACCTGACATGTATGGGAAGTCTTCCCCCATAAACATCATCTGCTTTATCACACAGCAGGTTAAACAACTGGCTCTGCAGCATGGCAATGACGAAATTGAAAGTGGAATCTGTATCACTCATGATCAAAAACAATGCTGTTTTTCTGTCACCGAGCGTATCCAGCTCCATCTCGTCATATTCCATCAGTTCCCGCAGTTCTCTGATATCAAAGGGTGATAATCTGGCACCGCAGGAAATCAAAATGGATTTTGCTGTCTTGCCGGCAGCCAGTTTGTATTTTTTATACTGTCTGACTGCGAAATGTTCAGGATCCTTCTTTTCCAGATCTTCAAACATCATATCTACCGGAGATTTATAATTTTCATCATCTTCTCTTGCCTGGGAAGCGTTTATCATTTCCAGCAATGTGATGAAATTTTTTTCTTCTTCCAGCGCTTCATACCAGATGTATCCGATTAGCGCGGAGTAATATAAGCGTTCGCTCTTCGACCAGAAATCTTCATTTGATTTTTCTCCCTCCCCCTTTGTATTGGTCATGATGATATTAACCAGCTTCAAGATATCTTTTTCAGACCGGATGTACTGGAATGGATTGTACTTCATGGACTTCTTAAAATTGATGGTATTCAGTATCTTTATCTCATACCCTGCTTTCAAGAGCATATTCCCGGTTTCAACGACCAGACTTCCCTTAGGATCTGTTACCACATAAGAACTGTGCAGCTGCATCAGAGAAGGTTTTACGAAGAAACGTGTCTTTCCGGAACCGGATCCCCCGATCACCAGAATATTTTTGTTTCTGGCATAGCGAGGATCTTTCGGCCGACTGTTCATCGTGATTCCTTCTGTCTGAGTCAGAATGATATTCTGATCCGGCTCAGGATCCATGAAAGGTTTGATGTCTTTGGCATTTCCCCATCTGGCTGATCCATACTCTTCTCCATGCCGGAATTGCCTGGCATTCTTCTTTTTTTCCTGAATGACCAGAAAAATGATCAATGCTGCAACAATACCTATCAGCATATCCACCGGATGAAAGCTGGGGATGATGTTTTCAAAAGCCTTTTCAATATTCAGGAAGGCGTTCAGAAATTTCTCTCCAAAGTCATCTCCCCTCGACTTTCTGAACAATCTGGTAATCTAATCAGCAACATACCAGATTGCTGCATACGGCAGACTCATCAGAACCTGCTTTTTTACATCTGTACTTATCTCTGCATCCCCCTCTCTTTTTCCTTTACTTTTTCATGGTGTCTTTGTCTGATCAGTCTGTCACGCATGATCTCCAGCTTTTTTTGTACAGAAGGTTTTTGTTCATTTCCCATCTGCAGACTAAAGTACTCTTTGAAAGCTGTTTTCATTACATCCACATCTCTGGCCTTGAAAAATACCAGATACTTAGGTGTTGGTGAATCCTTGTCCTTCTGCAGAGCAAAATCGATATTGTACTTTCTGGCAATCCGTTCAAAAGATTTTATGTTCTGATCAGTGATTTCCAGATTGGTAAGACCTGTATTCTGCCGCATCAGTTGTCCTACAGTCTGTTTTCCATGACGAATCCCTGACTGCTCATTTCTATGATGCTGAGTCTGTTCTATAAATTTTTTCATAGCTTCTTTCAACACATGGCTTGTCAGCCTTACCGACTGGCTTCCGGTCCTAATGATCAACGCAACAACCTTTGTATTGATCTCATCCTGCAATTCGTTTAAACCTCCCTTCCTCTATGATTCTGTCTTTTCTAAGGTGGATACACCTCGTTTCTGAGCCATTTCATTTCTCTGACCTCTCTTTCTTTTTCATCAGTTTTTGCAAACAGACGCCCACACAAGGAGAAGTTCTCCCATATGGACAGCCATAACACGGCGATTTCTTTTTAGGATCCTCTTTCTTCTCAGGAAGAATGTAGTAACACTTTTCCTCACCTCTGACGCAGATCTTTTTGTAGCAATCCCACCAGTAACAATATTTACATTCCTTCGGTTTGTCTTTTGCATATCTGACTGTACTCATGAAAGCTTCCTCAAAATACTATTTGGTAAGATAACACCACCAACAAAATCATCATATTTATCTACGAATTCCGGAAACTCACCATCCAAGCTGATCGGTCTGACAACTTTTTCTTTTTCATAAAATACAGCCAAATGAATATCTCTGATATTTTCTATTCTGTTTGAATTCCAGGATCCAACACCGTCTTCCATTACCACTGCATCAATGATCTGATCGCAATTCAAAGCGCTAAAAGGAAAGATACGTTCAGAACCATCATTCAGTTCAACCACCATATAGGAATCCCCTGTCATGATCACACTCTCTACACATCTTCTGTTTACACACAAAATACCTTTTCTCATTTTTCGTTTCCTCCATTTTTCTTGATATTCGAATGTTCATACACCCGGATTTTGCTTAACAGCAAAACGATATGGCAGAATCAAGGCAGACTCTGCCACATATTTTCACTGTTAATATTTCAAACATTCGATCATATTTGCCGCTCGCTCCCTGATCGTGCTGGGAACATTCCAACCTGCATCTGGTACATGCATCACAGGCTTCTCACCTCCCCGTGGATCTCACCGGGCTGTCCCCATTGCGATAACTGTGGCTGGACAGGAGTATCATTATCTCGTACAAATATCCTGGCAATCAGATCTTACCTTTTGACCTGTTTCATATCTCCGTTGATCGCATCATCTGTCAGATGACTTCGCGCCGGAATATGTGTTGCTCCATTTATACGGAACGTAATTGGAATGCTGACTATTCAGTTGAGGGGATTTTTATTAACCCCTTCATAAATAGTAATGGGGAGAAAAAATCGAGTTTTGGGCCGGGTAAAATTGAAAAAAGTTGAAAAATTTATGAAAAATTTTTTTGATTTGAAATTAGACAAAAAGAAAAAGCAGAAAACCCTTCCAGATCCTCTGCTTTAACAAATTATAAAATAGGAAATAAATATTTTTCAGCTTATCGCTTTGATAACTAACGGAAATGCTTCGTAGTAACCATCTTTTTTTAAAGCTCTCTTTACTATGTTCTTGTCAATATCCAAGTCATGATATTGACCCAAAAGCCATAAAGTTGATATTGCATCCTCTTCTGTCAAGAATAATGCTCCTCCGCAATTACCGAATACTTCAAATTTATAATTCATCATCATCCATCCTCTCTTTACTAGTTTACATAATATTATTCATTTCTATTTTATCTTACTTCTCTTATGCACGATTTTCTTTCTGCTCCCCTAACAATTGATAGATTTCAATCATTAACACTACTCCCGACGAAAAACCATATTTGAAATATTCCTCAGCATCTATGGAACCTAACTCTGAAACTCCGTCATGCAGCTTTTCAACCTCTGCATACTGCTCTTCCGATAATTCTTGTCTTAATTTTACCTGTAGATTACTGACTTCATCCACAAGTTCTTTATATCTTTCATTTTTGGGCACCGCCATTTCACCCGGTCTGAATTCTTCACCAAAAAGTTTTTCTAAGATCATTAGTATTTTCCTCCACCATAACAAAAATTCTTTCTTTTAAACAAACTTCCTAAAAGTAACCATGTTATATTCAACGTGATCTCTAATAGATACCATATTGCCACGAACCCACCAATCAGCCCGGCAATGATAACATCAAATGCCATAACACCCAAACTGCCGGACAAGTCCATTTTGTGTGGAACCATCCAAAAGCGCATTGTACTGATTCCAAATGGCAGACCAATCAGGATCCATATCAAAAGATAATTTAGCCCCTGTTCGTTGCAGTACACTGGATTGAACAACATCAGTAAAATGATTGCCATTACCACCGGTACTACATATTTCTTGAATAATCGCATCATAAAAGTCTCCTTTCTGTGTGAAGCATCACTTTCCTGCATATGCCGGGTAATCATGATTTACTTCTGCCTGGAAATAACTGCTCATTGTGTTGGGTGCATTGAACAGTGCAGCCAGAATATATTTCTTGATATTCCGGATTTTAGATGTGTTACTCCTGAGCGTATCAACAACATACTGAACATGCAGATCATTAAGCTTGCTAAACTTACTCTTGACCAATGATGCAGGATACCAGTCACTGGCGATCAGGATCTTTTCATTGCTCCCAACAAGTGTTTCCACGATCAGGTCATAGATTCCCTGGATTACTTCTCTGTCTGATGGATTCGATTCCATCAAAGCATCAAGATCAATATTATCCCTGACAAGCTCAGCATAATCTTCTGCAGTTATTTCAATCTCATCGCATCGTGCATCGTATTGTTCTTTTTTATTGTTATTTACCTTAGATACGATAGGATCAGTATTATTTAATTCAGTATTATTTAATTCAGTATTATTTATATTAGTATTATTAGGGTCCAAATTTTGTACTTCTAGAAGTCTAAAATTTGTACTTCTGGAAGTCCGTTTTTTGGACTTCTGAAAGTCGGTTTTCCGGCCTTCTGACGGACGGTTTTCCGGCTCACTTAAGGTCGGTTTTCCACCTGTAATACAGCCGGTTTTCCGACTGCTTTTATCTTCAGCATTCGATTGCTGCGAATTAACATCTTCTTTGATCATGAAATTCTTCACATAGATTACAGTATTGTTGCCCTGACCGACACGGCGCTTTTCGATAAGCCCGATGCCTTTCTCAGAATCTAGTTCCTGTAATGATTTAATTGCTTTTCCGCGGCTGCAATTTAAGTTTTCAGCTATTTCTTCGATACTGAAAACGATATATGCCCTGTTTTCTTCGTCAAACCATTCATTTTTCTTTGACAATGACATCCGATCCAGCAAAAGACCATACAGGATCTTTGCATCATTTGACAGTTCTTTGAAATATGAATGTGTCATCAGAAGTTTGGGTATTTTAAAAAAACTGTATTGTTCCGCTTCATTACCGTAGTAATACTGGAACATTATCTTTTCATTCACTCAATCTTCTCCTTTGTTTTGCTGTTTCAGAAGTCCAAAAAATGAACTTCTGAAACCATAATTTACTTTAGTTGTTTTGTTCTCTCCATTCTTCCAGAAGTTCAAGAATGACCGCTTCCATATCCAACGCAGAATAATGTGGCGGAAAATATCTCTTTAATTTATTTTCTGATAAAGTTACTTTTTTCTTGAAACTCCGGTTTGTACTGTACCTGTTCAAGATTTCAATAACAAACTCCTGGGTAACAGCTCCAGCACACATCCTTTGACGCAGCGCATCAATCTGCTCTTTTTTTATACAACCATTTTCATGGATATATTCGTTTATCCATCGCTGTATTGCTTTGTCCACGTAAGATATCTCTACAGCGACTGTAAATTGAAGGCGCTTGTTGTCAACCAGATCAAGAAGTTCGGGAATTAGTTCGGTGAGACGGATGTATCGCTGAACCTGTTTATAACTTTCTCCCGAACCTTGAGCAATTGCTTCTGTCGTTCTCTTGAACTTTGGGACATTTTGTCCCAAAGTTAAGTCTGACCTTTCACCTTGATGCTTCATAGCATCCATTTTCATCTTATAAGCAAAAGCCTTTTCACTCGGCAACAGCTCTTCTCTCTGGATATTCGAATCAACCATGTACACCACAGCTTCATCATCCGTCAGCTCCCTGATGATTGCAGGTATTACTTCCAATCCAGCAAGCTGTGCCGCATGCATTCTTCTGTGACCGGAGATCATCTCATAGCTGTCTTCTCCGTCAGGTCTTACCAGTACCGGTGAAAGAACTCCGTTCTCCTTTATACTTTCAACAAGATCGGCCATTCTATCATCATCTAACACCTTAAAAGGATGATCTTTGAAACTATGAATCTGATTGATTTCTATTTCTGTTGCCATCTCTTCAGTAGGAACCTTTAACAGTTCCTCAACCGAAGTCAATTTCAATTTCTGTCCTGGTCTAGTTCTCATGTGCCAAAACCTCCTCTGTTAATCTTCTGTATGCATCCGCTACTTTCCCTTTCGGTTCATGTACGAAGATGCTGACTCCCTGCGAACTGCATTCTGCAGCTTTTACTGACATGGGAATATAAGCATCAAATACACCAACCGTTGATCCATATGTTTCTTTCAGCTTTGACGAAATATCTTTTGCATAATTAGTTCTGTAATCTACCATCGTGATAAGAATACCTTCAACTTTGATTTTCTTATTAAGCCGCTTCTTGACCATCGCCACTGTTTTTATTAGCTGCTGCAGACCTTTTACCGGCAGATATGCTGCCTGTACCGGTATCAGAACTGAATCTGCAGCTACAAGTGCATTGATCGTCATCATTCCCAATGACGGGGCACAGTCAATTACCACGTAGTCATAATTCTTTTTCACCACATCAAGATATTCTTTCATGATATTTTCCCTGCTCATCACGTTAGCCATCAGGACCTCCAGACCGGATAATTCAATGTTGGCAGGTATCAGATCCACTTCTTCTCTCTGATGCAGGATTCCATATCCAGGTACCATCTCTTCCTCGTTGATCACATTCATCATAATGGATGCCAGAGTATCACTCATTCCATCCGGATCATCATATCCTAAGCTTGCTGTCAGAGATCCCTGGGGATCATTATCGATCAAAAGAACCCTTTTTCCAGCCCGTGCCAGGCCGATTCCTAAGTTTACGGACACATTCGTCTTGGAACATCCGCCTTTCTGCATTGCCACTGCGATAACCTTACACATTTGTCTTTCCTCCTATGAATTCATTTTCTTATCTGTCCAGATTTTCAATATCTCAATTATTTCTCTTTTCATTTCCGCTGCGGAATACCACCTTGGGAAAAATCTGTAAAGCTGTTCGTTTTTAAATTCTACCCGGCTTATTGCTCCTCTTTTTATTTCTCCCAATACCTGAACAGCGGTTTCTTTTGAGAGACAATTATCATAACTCATCTGTTTCAATCTCTGTGCCTGTGACAAAGACGGAACCAACTCTGTTTCATCTAATACTGCCAACATGATCCGCTGATCTGCTTCTTTCATAAAAGCCAGCTCAACAGCAGGATTCACGGAAAGCATCCCTTCATCCAACTTTTTTATCAGTCCGGGGATAAGCTGTGAGATTTTCAAATACCGCTGTACCTGTTTTGGACTGTCTCCAAATTCTTCTGCCAGGATCTGAACAGTTCTCTTGCCTGTATAATTAGAGATCACTTGACCTCTTTTCTTTCTGCCCTGGCGTCTTTTCATAACGTCATATTTCATCCGATATGCATAAGCCTTTTCACTGGGATATATGAACTCTCTTTGCTGATTAGACTCCACCATTGCAATGATGGCATCGCCATCTTCCATTACTCTTACAATGACAGGAACCTTTTTGTATCCAAGCTGCTCTGCTGCGTACTTTCTTCTGTGACCGGAAATGATTTCATAACTTCCATCCTTCATCGGCCGCACAATCAGAGGATTGATGATTCCAAACTTTTCAATACTCTCCTTTAACTCTGCCATTTTTCCATCCGCTTCTACCCGGAACGGATGATCCTTGAACGTTCTTAATCTTTCAATGTCCAATTCGATCACTTTTTCTTTTTCCTCGATCATCATCGAAGTTTTTTCATCTGTCATAGACTCTCCTTTCAAAAATCAAAAAAGCCCGCTCCAATCAGATTTATTTATCTGATCAGAACGGGCACTCCGTTGCTGTGGTGGCAGTGCCACCAAAACCGATATTGTTTTTGCTAATTACTGCTGGCATAGATCCGAATAGATTTCGAAAATCGAATCAAAAAATCCAGTTTTTACTATGTTTTTCCACTATTTACATCCTTTATCAGAGTCGAACAGATAGTTCTCCCCGATTGGTGGCAAATCACCTCTAAAAAAGTTGGTGGCAATTTGCTGTTTTTGTTAGCTGAAATCATGAATTTTGCCAACATTTGGTGGCAGCTTTTCAGGATTTTCATTCCAACAAAAGAAAAAAGCGGAAGCATAGTTGACGTAATTTCAACTACACATTTCCGCTTATTCATGTTCCCGACGGGATTTGAACCCACGACCTTCCGCTTAGGAGGCGGACGCTCTATCCAACTGAGCTACGGAAACAAATGCCGATTTTTGGCTTATTTACGGGCTTTTTCAGCCTTTTTGCCTTCGGCAACCGGTAACCGTTAATTCATAATTTCCTGTTTATCAGTCACGAACATTCGTTCTATGCGTACATGAGAACTAAAACTTTTTATTAGCTCCAGGAAGCACTCTCCTGTACGATTCGAACTCAAAGTTCTTTTTTCCTTTTGCCACCAGGGGAGAACCATGGTTCCCACTTAGGAGGACCCCGTTATATCCATTTAACTAAGAGAACGCCTATATATTATAGTATTTATCTTCTCTCTTGTCAACCTTATCAATTTTCTGCAGCAAAATTCACAAATCCCTGCAGCCATATATTCCCCTTGAATCTTCTTCCGGGTTTTGGATCTCCGATCAGGTCTTTTTTATTAATACAGGTCCGGATCAGAATATCATTGCAGCAGACAGTCATGATGCAGACCTCTTCTTTGGTCAGGGAGTTGACAACTGTCTGGCATTCGGTAATTTCCCCCAGCATGGAATACAGATCGCACTCCATACCATAAGGCATAAAATAGGAATCCACCAGTGTATAGATATCCATGTTGGTAATTCTTTTTGATATGGAAGTGTAGGTATCCATATCGTCCAGCGTCAGATCTTCTATTGCCTCCTCGTCACCGCCGCGGGCTGCCTGAATGAGCTTGCTTCGGTGAAGCATATCTTTCCGGATTTTGAGCTTCTGTTCCTCAGATTTATAGATAGGCATCAAAACAGTTCCCTGGCAAGACAATGCGGAAAGATTTGTAGTTGCACCTCTTAAGAAATTAAAATCTCCATCTCTCATTTTAAGATATGGAATCATATTCTGCAGATAAAAAATAAGGGATACGCCTACTTTGGGATCTTCACATAATCCGGCATAGGATTCTTTCGCTGCATGTCTTTCCACGCTGACTTCTTCCGAAGTACTGATGATATCAGATTTCAGAAAAGGATAATAATAGGAAAAGCTATAGTTGTCTTCTTCGTCAAATTCTCCGCAAACGGCAATTCCTATATCATCAGAAAAATTCCTGATAAATTCAGCATAAAGACCTTTTTCGCCTTTTGCCAGATAACTTCTCTCATCTGACTGCAGGATAATCTCTCTTACCAGTTTTTGCACTTGTTTTTTCTCGGTAAACTGACTGAAACCGATGGCACGCAAATATTTATGCAGGAATCTCACCTCATCTTCCTGTAAATCTTTTTTAATTTTTGATAAGGGAAACGCTGCTTACACAACGTTTCCCCGCTGATTTTAAAACTATTTATTTAGCTGCCTATTATTTCTTAGGGGTCAGTGCTTTCTGTCCGCCCATGTAAGGCTGTAATGCTTCAGGGATCAGAACGGAACCGTCTGCCTGCAGGTTATTCTCCAGGAATGCGATCAGCATTCTGGGAGGAGCTACTACAGTATTATTCAGAGTATGTGCAAAATATTTGCCCTTTTCACCGTTTACGCGGATTTTCAGACGTCTTGCCTGAGCATCACCAAGGTTGGAGCAGCTGCCTACTTCGAAGTATTTCTTCTGACGGGGAGACCATGCTTCTACGTCGAAGGATTTTACTTTCAGGTCAGCCAGGTCACCGGAGCAGCATTCCAGAGTACGAACAGGAATATCCAGAGAGCGGAACAGATCAACTGTATTCTGCCACAGCTTATCGAACCACATCATGGAATCTTCAGGCTTACATACAACGATCATTTCCTGCTTTTCAAACTGATGAATTCTGTATACGCCTCTTTCTTCGATACCGTGAGCACCTTTTTCCTTTCTGAAGCAGGGAGAATAGCTGGTCAGGGTATGAGGAAGCTTATCTTCCTGAATAATGGTATCAATGTATTTACCGATCATGGAATGTTCGGAAGTACCGATCAGGTAAAGGTCTTCGCCTTCGATTTTGTACATCATGGCATCCATTTCAGCAAAGCTCATAACGCCGGTAACTACATTGCTTCTGATCATGAAAGGAGGAATGCAGTAAGTAAAACCTCTGTTGATCATGAAATCTCTTGCATAGCTGATCACTGCAGAATGCAGTCTTGCGATATCGCCCATCAGGTAATAGAAACCGTTACCTGCTACTTTACCGGCTGCTTCCAGATCAATACCGTCGAATTTTTCCATAATTTCAGTATGATAAGGAATCTCATATTCGGGAACAACAGGTTCGCCGTATTTGGTTACTTCTACGTTTTCGGAATCGTCTTTACCAATCGGAACAGAAGTATCAATGATGTTAGGGATGGTCATCATGATGGTAGTTACTCTTTCCTGCAGCTGTTCTTCCAGTTTTTCAAGTTCAGCAAGACGTTTTGCGCCGGCAGCTACTTCTGCCTTCTTAGCCATAGCTTCTTCTTTTTTGCCCTGTGCCATCAGTGCGCCGATTTCCTTGGAAATCTTGTTTCTGTTTGCACGAAGTTCGTCAGCTTCTTTCTGTGCATTTCTGTTTTCGATATCCAGTGCGATCACTTCGTCAACCAAAGGAAGCTTTGCATCCTGGAATTTCTTACGGATATTTTCTTTTACCACTTCAGGGTTTTCTCTTAAAAATTTGATATCGATCATTCTATTTTCCTCCTCAATCGATCATATTAATATTTCATAGCCATATCCAGAGCTTTCTGTTCTTCTTCACCAAGAGAAAGTTCACATTCGCCCTTTGTAATCTCTTTTGTATAAGAGTAACAGCCGTCACTGGAATGTACAGAATTCAATAAGAATCCGTTATTTTTTTCATTTAAAAGTACAAGGCAAAAACTGAGTTTGCCGCCCATCTGATTGAACGCATCATATTTTACCAGACCTATCTTCTGATAACAATACTGAATTTGTCTCTGAAGATCCTTGATTTCTTTCCGGTTCTTCTCGTTTTCTTCACTGATAGTTTTATTTTCTTCAAACAGTGCCAAAATATCCTTTTCGAGACTCTTTCCGTTGCTTCCTTTCATAAACTTGGCGTACTTTTTCTTTAATTTTGTTAATTTGGACATCTGAATTGCCAGCATCACAATCACAGTTATCATAATAACAAATAATGCGATGAAAAGCCAGGCAATATCAAGATTTCCCAAACCAATCATTTCAAATAAAGGACTGGACATTCGTATTTCACCCTTCTTTTAGGATCTGCTTAAGTGTTCCAACAGTCGTTCAAGATCTTCATGATTATAAAATTCAATTTCAATCTTGCCCGCGCCGTTACCTTTTGCATTGATGGATACCTTGGTACTGAGTGACTGACGCAGTCTTTCTGAAATATCACTGTAAACAGCTTTCAGTGATTCATTTTCCACTTTTTTGGTTTTTTCAGGCTTATGAAGGTTTTTGATCATTTTTTCCACTTCGCGCACGCTCAGTTTTTCATCAAAAATCTTCTGTGCCAGCATGTACTGTTCCTGCGGATCTTCCACACTGATCAGCGCACGTGCATGTCCGGTTGTGATCATCTCATCCATAACCATTTTCTGCACTTCATCACAAAGCTTTAATAATCTCATGGAGTTGGTAACAGCAGTACGGCTCTTACATACTCTCTCTGCCAGCTCATCCTGTTTCAGATTATATTCCGTTAAAAGACTTTTATACGCATTTGCTTCTTCAATTGGATTCAGCGCATCTCTCTGAATATTTTCAATCAAAGAAATTTCAAACTGTTCCTGTTCACTCAGTTCTTTTACAATGACAGGCACTTCTTTTAATCCCAGGAGTTTTGCAGCTCTCCATCTGCGCTCACCGGCAATGATTTCATAATAAGTTTTTCTGTCCTGAACAAGAATCGGCTGTAAAAATCCAACCTGTTTGATAGAATCTGCAAGTTCCTGCAGCTTATCTTCATTAAATACCTTTCTCGGCTGTTTCCGATTCGGTTCAACCATAGAAAGCTTTACATTTATAAAACCGTTCTTGGCAGAAGAGGATTCTGTATTTTCTTTTACTTCCACTTTTTTCTCTTCCACCGGTTTTGCAGGTATTAAGGAATCAATTCCTTTTCCCAATCCCCTTTTTACTGCCATATTTTAAATATCCTTTCTTGCAATCACTTCTTCTGCCAATGCCATATAACTTTCTGCACCGGAAGACTTTGGATCATACAAATGAATGGGCATACCATAACTGGGAGCTTCCGCCAACCTGATATTTCTGGGAATCATCGTTTTATAAATATGATGACTTAAATGACTCTTTACATTTTCCACAACCTGATTGGAAAGATTGGTTCTTGAGTCAAACATGGTAAATAAAATTCCCTCGATATCCAGAGTCGGATTCAGTCTTTCTCTCACAAGATTTACCGTATGTATTAACTGGCTCAAACCTTCCAGTGCATAGTATTCACACTGAATCGGAACCAATACGGAATCTGCTGTTGTCATTGCATTGACTGTCAGCATACTCAAAGAAGGAGGACAGTCAATAATAATGAAAGCATACTGATCCTTTACCCAGTCGATTTCATTTTTCAAAATATATTCTTTTCTTTCTACACCAATCAGTTCGATTTCTGCTGCGGCAAGATTGACATTGGAAGGAATTACAGAGATATTTTCAATTACATCCTTTATGAGGCATTCTTCAACAGAACATTCTCCTAAAATCAGTTCATACACTGTGTTTTCCAGTTCATTCTTATCGATACCCAATCCGCTGGTAGTGTTTCCCTGCGGGTCCATGTCGATAACAAGAACTTTTTGTCCTTTGGCAGCAAGTGATGCAGATAAATTGATTGCAGTCGTAGTCTTACCGACTCCGCCTTTCTGATTTGCAATCGCTATCACTTTTCCCATATGCATTACACACCTTTCGTTTGCATACACCCTCAAACATCTCTCTAGTTTTTCTCTAGTAGAATAGATTATAACACTTCTTTCATTTCTTTGCCATCATCAAAACTCACAAATTAAAGAAAAAGTTTCAAATTTATTCTGTGAGTCTGCGAAAATGTTTCACGTGAAACATTTTCCAATTCACGCTCTCGGTATTTCACTAAAAAATGTTTCACGTGAAACATTTTTTATATGATAAAAAACGAAGTTTTCTATCATATAAAAAAAATGAGCCGTTATTATCCATAACAGCTCATTTTTTTATTTACTGATTTACTTATTTTCTAATGTTTATATTTTTCACTTCAAAGGTTCTTTCGCAGGAAGTCCGGCTTTTCTGGGATATTTCTTAGGTGTTGCTTTTACCTTTCTTATCATAAACAGATTTCTGTAAATATCACTTTCGGGTAACTGAAATTCAACCTGATTTTCAACCTTACCGCCAAGTATTCCGATTGCGTTTTCGGCAGCCTTTGCTTCCTCTACAATCTTTTCAGATTTATAAGAAATGAAGCAACCATTTTCTTTTACAAAAGGAAGACAAAATTCGCTGAGTGTTGAAAGATTGGCAACCGCTCTCGAAACGCAGAGATCATATTTTTCACGAAGCTTATCGGGCTTTGCAAAATCTTCAGCTCTGCCATGCACAGTATCGATTTTTTCCAGTCCAAGCTTTTCGATCACTTCATTTAAAAATTTAACTCTTTTTTGTAAGGAATCTAAAAGAGTGATTTCAATCTGCGGAAAAGCAATTTTCAAAGGAAGTCCCGGAAAACCGGCGCCAGTTCCGATATCGATGATTTTGTATTCTTTATCAGTCATATCCGGCAGCGCTTTTATCAAAGAAATGCTGTCAACGAAATGTTTTTTGCAGACTTCCTCAAATTCTGTGATAGAAGTCAGGTTCATGAAAGAATTCCATTCTACCAGCAATTCATAATACTGCATAAACTGCTGTATCTGCTTTTCACTTAATTCTACGCCAAGTTCTCTGCAGTCTTTTCTGAATTGTTCCATATTATTCATAGAACATATGTTCTCCTTTAATTTATTGCCTTGCTGCGTGTTCCAGATATACCAGCAGTACAGATACGTCTGCAGGAGAAACACCTGAAATTCTGGATGCCTGTCCCACAGATACCGGACGGTATTTTTTGAGCTTCTGTCTTGCTTCAAGCCGCAGGCTGGGTACATCGTCATAATCCAGATCAACAGGTATTTTTTTCTTTTCCATCTTTTTGTACTGTTCTACCTGTCTTAACTGTCTTGTGATATATCCCTCATATTTGATTTCTATTTCAACCTGTTCGATCACTTCATCAGGAAGCTTTTCTCTTTCCGGATCAAGCGGTGCAAGAATTTCATAGGAAAGTTCCGGTCTGCACATCAGTTCTGCAAGTGTAGTACCTGTTTTTAAGGTTGAACTTTCATGTTCCTCCAGGAACTTCTGATTATCCTTTGATGCACCGATCACTACGTTTTTCAGTCTCGCAATTTCACTCTGTATCATTTCTTTTTTATTTTTCAAATGATCCATCTGTTCCTGAGAAACAATTCCTGCATAATAACCCTTTTCACGCAGTCTGATGTCTGCATTATCCTGACGAAGCAGCAGTCTGTATTCAGCTCTGGAAGTCATCATTCTGTAAGGTTCCAGATTTTCTTTGGTTACAAGGTCATCTACAAGTACACCAAGATATCCTTCAGAACGGTCAATGATGATCTGTTCTTTTTCCTGACACATCAGACCGGCATTGATGCCTGCCAGAATGCCCTGTGCAGCAGCTTCTTCATAGCCGCTGCTTCCGTTAAACTGTCCGGCAGAGAAAAGACCGGCAATTTTCTTAAATTCCAGTGTCGGATAGAGCTGTTCTGCATTGATGCAGTCATATTCGATCGCGTAGGCATTTCTTACAATGCGGCAGTTTTCCAGACCGGGAACTGTTCTGTACATGGCAAGCTGCACATCTTCTGGAAGGGAAGAGGACATACCGCCCACATACATTTCATTGGTATATCTGCCTTCGGGCTCCAAAAATACCTGATGTCTGTCTTTATCAGAAAATTTTACCACTTTATCTTCAATGGAAGGGCAGTATCTGGGGCCGGTTCCCTCGATGATACCTGCATAAATCGGAGATCTGTCCAGATTCGCACGGATAATTTCATGGGTTTTTTCATTGGTGTAGGTCAGCCAGCAGGAATCCTGCTTGATCTGTACACTTTCAGGATCGGTGGAAAAAGAAAAAGGAACTACTTTTTCATCGCCGAACTGTTCTTCCATTTTTGAAAAGTCAATACTTCTCTTGTCCATTCTGGCAGGAGTACCTGTTTTGAATCTTCTTAATTCAATTCCAAGATTCAAAAGGGATTCTGTCAGATGATTTGCTGCCTGCAGACCGTTAGGTCCTGTATGTGTGATTGCTTCACCGCAAAGACATCTTGCCTTTAAGTAAGTACCGGTACAAAGAATGACCGCTTTTGCCTCATAAATCGCACCTGTATAAATCTTTACGCCGGTAATTTTCTTTTCATATTCGCCTTCTTTGGCATCTGCAATCTCTTCTGTTAAAAGTTCGCACACTTCGGCCTGTTTGATGATCAGATTCTCCTGATTTTCCAGCACCATACGCATGCTTCTTGTATATTCCGATTTATCAGCCTGTGCGCGCAGTGAATGAACAGCAGGGCCCTTTGACTGGTTCAGCATTTTTGACTGAATAAAGGTTTTATCAATATTTTTGCCCATTTCGCCGCCAAGAGCATCCACTTCACGTACAAGATGTCCTTTTGAAGATCCGCCAATATTGGGATTGCAGGGCATCAGCGCAATACTGTCTACACTGACGGTAAAAATAACTGTTCTAAGTCCCATTCTGGCACAAGCCAGTGCTGCTTCACATCCGGCATGTCCTGCGCCTACCACACAAACGTCAATTTTTTCTCTAATCTGTGTCATATTTTCACTTACTTTCTATTTATTTACCCATACAGAATTTGGAAAAAATCTCATTTACCAGATCATCCCCGACTTCTTCTCCAATGATAAAACCAAGAGAAGTGTAGGCACTCATCAGATCAATGGAATAAAAATCTTCTGGCATCTCATCTTCCAGGCTTTGTTTTACCATCAAAAGACTTCTGTATGCATCCTGCAGTGCTTCTTTATGTCTTAAATTGGTAATCACCACTTCATCACTGGACTTTATCTTTCCCTGGAAAAACAGATCTTCCAGCACATCCTCCAGATCATCCATGCCTGTTTTTTCTTTGGTTGAGGTTCTGACAACTTTTACAAATCCGCCGTTTTCTCCAAATTCTTTCCAAAATGTTTCTTCATCTACAACAGGGGTAAGGTCTGTTTTATTAAACAATACGATACATTTCTTATCCCGGATCATGTCCATGATTTCATAGTCACTTTCATCAAGCGGTACGGAAGTATCTACCACATAGATCAAAAGGTCTGCATCCTGCGCTGATTTTTTGGCTCTTTCCACGCCGATCCGTTCTACCACATCATCGGTTGCACGAATACCTGCAGTATCGATAATGTTCAGTCCGATGCCGCGCATTCTGATGGATTCTTCCAGCACATCACGGGTTGTTCCGGCAATATCGGTTACGATCGCCTTTTCTTCGCCGACCATCAGATTTAAAAGAGAAGATTTTCCTGCATTGGGTTTTCCCACGATTACTGTCCGGATACCTTCTTTTAACATCTTTCCGTTATCAGCAGAGGCGATCAGCTTTTTTAATTCTGCCAGCATTGTGTGATTGATTCCGGTCAGTTTTTCTGTATATCCTTCTGTACTGATATGCTCAGGATCATCCAGCGCAGATTCGATAAACGCAATTTCATACAAAATTGCCGCGCGAAGACTTTTGATTTTTTCAGAAACAGCACCTCTTAACTGCTTGATGGAAGAACGCATTGCAAAATCATTGCCTGAATGGATCAGATCCATAACTGCTTCCGCTTTTGAAAGATCAATTCGTCCGTTTAAGAATGCTCTTTTTGTAAATTCTCCCGGTTCTGCCATCCGCGCACCGTTTTCCAATACTGTTTCCAGAATCTTCCGCATCAAAAGAACACCGCCGTGGCAGTTTATTTCAACCGTATCTTCGGTGGTGTAACTTCTGGGCGCACGCATTAAAGATACCATAACTTCATCTACAATCTCATCCTTATTTTTGATAAAACCGTAATGAATCGTATGGGTTTCACAGTCCTTTAAAATTCTTTTTCCGGATTTTGTAACAAATATTCTGTCAGCAACTTCAATCGCTTCCGGTCCGCTTATTCTGATAATTCCGATTCCGGATTCAGAAAGAGCAGTTGCGATTGCAGCAATCGTATCAGTCTTCATAACGCCTCTCACTTTTAAATCAATGCATAATCAGCTACAATATTATAACACTTCGCTCAGGTATATAACAACCAACATATGAAAAAACCCGGTATTTTTTTACAAACACCGGGTTTTTTTAATGATCATTTTTATTTCTTAATGGTAACAACTACATGTCTGAAAGGTTCTTCGCCTTCACTATGAGTGGTTACGTACTTGTCATTCTGTAGAGCGGAATGAATGATTCTTCTCTCATAAGGATTCATGGGTTCCAAAGATACGGATCTTCTGGTTCTCTTTACCTTATAAGCGATGTTCTTTGCAAGATTTTCAAGAGTATCTTTTCTTCTCTTGCGGTAGTTTTCGGTATCAAGCTTAACACGGATGTAGTCTTCCACTTCCTTGTTTACAACTAAAGATACCAGATACTGCAGGGAATCCAGAGTCTGTCCTCTCTTACCGATCAGAACACCCATTTCGTCGCCGCTTAAATCAATGTCCATGTATCTGTTTTCTTCGTCATATTTTACGTCGATCACAACAGTCATGTTCATTGCAGCAAATACATCAGCCAGAAAGATCTTAGCCTTATCTTCAACTGTTTCCATGATGCGTGCCATGATCACAGCGGGTTTTGCATTGAAACCTAAAAATCCGGTAGAACCTTCTTCTACTACATTATATTCCAGCTTATCACTGGTAACAGTAAAATGCTGGCAAGCAGCAGTGACAGCGTCACTTACTGTCTTGGCAGTAAATTTCTGAAAATCCATCACAACTCCTCCTACCTCTTGTTGTTGCGTTCGTTATAATCCCTTACCATATTTGCTTTTGCAGCCATACTTCCGGGCTTTGCAGCATTTTTATTGTAATATTCGGTAGCCTGCTTCATAGCTTCATCCTTTTGTTCCTGTGTCATAACAGGTGCAGATTTTGCTTTTTCAGCCATGGAAGGTGCCTTTGTCTGTACATTTTTGGTGCTCATCTTGGCATATTCGTTCAATCTTTCCTGTGCAGCAGCATTCTTTTTCTGCTTTACATCATATTTTGCAAGATTTGCTTCGATCTGCTTTTCGATGTCCATCTTATCAATATACTTATTGATCGCTACCTGCTGAATACTTCTTACCACTGCACCGGCAACCCAGTAAAGACCAAGACCTGCAGGCATGGTAAAGCAGAAGAATGCAGACATAAGAGGCATTACGGTATTCATTGTCTGCATGGACTGCATCATAGGGTTGTCGCCTGCATCCTTTTTGGTTTCAGGCTGGGGCATCAGCTTGGTATTGAGCCACTGAGTAGCCGCAGAAAGAAGCGGGATCATCAGTGCACCGATTACCATAAGATATGCGCCCTGTGCAAATGCCTCCTGTACCATAAAGGAAGGGGTATTGCCCATGTTCAGACCAAGGAAATTGTTGTACTGCTGCATGGTAGCTGCAGTGGTATTAATTTCCTCAGCAAGAGCAGGGAACTGTTCTGCAAGATTTGCCCATTCAGCTGTGGATGCCTTATTAAGTACGTCAATAAAGGTATTCTGTACAGTGACAGGATCTCCAGCAAGGAATGCTTCTGATGTAAACTGTTTTGCATACAGAGCAGAATTTTTGAAATGCTCGGTACTGTTTAAAAATTCTGCACTTCCTGCTGTATTGGCAAGTTTTTCAACGAGAGGATAAAAAGCATCCTTAACCTGTCCTACATATGCGGGAATATTGCTCAGTACACGGTACAGTGCAAACAGAATAGGCATCTGAATCAAAAGCTGTACGCAGCTGCCTGTAGGAGATACGCCGTATTTTGCGTAAACTGCCTTCTGTTCCGCACTCATTGCCATCATGGATTCGTTATCTTTTTTATTCTTATATTTTGCCTGAATTGCCTGCAGCTCAGGGTTCATCTTTGCACTCAGCTTGGAGAACTTCTGCTGCTTGATGGTAAGAGGCATAAGTAAAAGATAAATAACGATGGTAAAAAGAATAATGGAAAGACCGATATTAGGTAAACCAACCTTGTCCAGTACCCAGAAGATACCGTCCAGGATCAGTCCCAACACCTTAGCGATAGGGCCAAGGATCGCTCCATCATACTGTGTCAACAAAATAGTATTCAATTATCTTTCCTCCAGTTAAGATGCTTCTGATCACGGAACCGGATCATATCCTCCTTTTGAAAAAGGATTGCATCTTAAAATTCTCCAGACAGCCAATAACCCTCCTTTGAAAACACCATACTTTTCAATCGCCTCAAGCCCGTATTCCGAACAGGTCGGGATATACGGACATTTGGTGCTTTTTAACGGTGACAGATATTTTCTGTAAAAAAGAATCATGGCTATCAAAATTTTTTTCAACATATCACTCAGATTTCTTCATGGTGATCCCATGAAGCTTTCCCAGATGTAATACTGCGCTTTCCATTTCCTGATAAGTTATGGATGCGCTTGAAGCCCGCGCTGTGATTACTATAATTAAACCACTATTAAATATATCCTCGTGTAATCGATAGCTTTCTTTTACGAGCCGTTTCACACGATGCCTGACTACGCTGTTGCCTACTTTTTTACTGACAGAAATTCCAAGATAGTTCTTTTCCTGATGATTCTCCGATACATACATTACTAAATATTTGTTGGCCCGGCTTTTACCGGTCTTATAAACTTCCTGGAACTGTCGGTTTTTTCTTAAAGACTCCGTAAACCTCATATTTATTCCCTCTCCGCAGCTGCTTTATAATTCACACCTGCGATCTCCTTTCAGAAGAGAAAAATAGGTTGCTGTCTGAGTCAACAGCAACCTCAATTTTTGCGGCTTATGCGGATAAAACTTTTCTACCTTTAGCTCTTCTTGCTGCTAATACTTTTCTACCACCAGCACTGCTCATTCTTGCTCTGAAACCGTGAACTTTAGAACGCTGTCTCTTTTTAGGCTGAAATGTCATTTTCATGAACGATACACCTCCCTTTCATACCTTAATCTATCATCAAGGTTGATATTCATCGTATCGGAAAATATCTATGTTATTATATCGGCTAAAAACCCAGAAGTCAAGCGGTTTTGCGCGATTTTATCAGATATAATTTTACCGGAAAAAATGCGAAAAAATCGTTATTTTGAACAATACAATATCTTGTGACATTTTTCGACTTCTCACTACTACATATAGCTTGTCAACACCTGTGGATTTTGCTGTCCACAGCCATTTTGATTTACATAACATTATCCACAAAATGTGGATATATTGTGGATAAAAACAGTTTTATTCCACATAAACCACCTCCAAACCCTTGATTTATCAATGTGTATATGTGTATTTCACTTATCCACACAACATGGGATAACTATGGTGCATAACTTGTTTTTCATACCTGTTTCCACATACATTGTGGATAACCTGTGTATTAATTTTTGTATTTGCCATTTTTGTGGATATCGTTTATTATAAAATAGATGAAATTTCCGTTTTATGGAGGTAGTTATGCACATAATCGAGGAACAATGGGAAACGATCAAGCAGGTCATCCATACAGAATATGATCTTTCCAATATTTCATATATTACCTGGATCGAGCCCCTGCAATTTTTTGAAGTCAGAGACAATATTGTTTACATCCTGATCCCCACCAAGCTGTCTCATGCAATTAAATATATTTCTTCCAAATACAGCACCTATTTTAAGGTAACCATCTCTGAAATGTTTGATCACAATTATGATGTTTCCTTTATTATAGAAGATAATGCTGTCAAAAGCAGTGAAGCAGACTTAAAATCTCCTGCCAACAACACACATAATATCAATTATGAGCAGGCCAATCTGAACGAAAAGTATATGTTTGATACTTTCGTTGTCGGCAATAACAATAAGTTTGCGCATTCTGCCTGCCTTGCGGTTGCGGAATCCCCCGGAACAGCCTACAATCCTCTGTTTATCTATGGCGGCCCCGGTCTTGGCAAGACGCACCTTATGCACTCCATCGGACATTTCATTCTGCAGCAGAATCCTTCGATGAAGGTTCTTTATGTTACCTCCGAATCCTTTACCAACGAGGTAATCGAATCCATCCGAAGCGGTAATGCCACAGCCATGACCAAACTGCGTGAAAAATACAGAACGGTCGATGTACTTATGGTCGATGACGTTCAGTTTATTATAGGTAAGGAAAGTACACAGGAAGAATTTTTCCATACCTTTAATGTACTGCATTCCTCCGGCAAACAGATTGTGCTATCCTCCGATAAACCTCCCAAGGAAATGGAAACTTTGGAAGAGCGCTTCCGTTCCCGTTTCGACTGGGGTCTGATCGCAGATATCCAGGCTCCCGACTACGAAACACGTATGGCGATCTTAAAGAAAAACGCTGACTATTACAATAAGAAGATAGACGATGAGATCTTCCAGTATATTGCCACCAATATCAAGTCCAATATCCGTGAGCTGGAAGGTGCTTTTAACCGCATCATCGCCAAATCCAAGATTGAAAATCAGTCTGAGATCACACTGTCCCTGGCAGAAGACGCTTTAAAAGACATTATCAACCCGGATAAGCCAAAGGAAATCACTCCTGCTCTTATTATAGAAGTAGTTGCTGAGCATTTCGGCGTATCCGCAGACGATATCACCTCCAAAAAGCGCAACTCCGAATTTGTACAGCCCAGACAGGTTGTGATGTACTTATGCCGTCAGCTTACCGCGACTTCCTTTGTCAATATCGGTAAAATGCTGGGGAAAAAAGACCACACTACAGTTATCCACGGTGTGAATAAAATTGTGGATGAAATAGAAATCAACGAAGAACTGAGAAGCAAGATTGAGACAATCAAGAAAAAGATCTGTGTATAACTTTTGAGTTTTCCCATGTTATCCATAGGTTTTTCACAACATAAGCATTCCCATTTTTGCTGATAAATAGTATAATTGAAGGGGTTATCCACATATTCACATCCCCTACTACAAAGATTACGGATTACTTTATATATTTATATCTTCGGGCATCCGCCCACCCTTTGCAAACCACTGCCGTAATTTACTTTCGTCACTGTGGATAACAGGACGAATCCGTTTTTTAAGAAAGGAGTCCTTCACATGAAATTTATATGCGCTAAGTCAAACCTTCTGGCTGGTCTTCAGGTTGTATCCAAAGCGGTACCTTCCAAAACCACCATGTCCATTCTGGAATGCATTCTGGTTGACTGTACCGAAGGTCAGATCAAACTGACTGCCAATGATATGGAACTTGGCATTGAAACCATCATCGAAGGTGATATCATCGAAAAAGGCATCATCGCCCTGGATGCAAAAATCTTTCTGGAAATCATCAGAAAGCTGCCCGACAACGATATCACGGTTGCTTCCGACAGCAATTTAAAGACTACCATTACCTGCGAAAAGGCAAAATTCAATATTATCGGCAAATCCGGTGAAGATTTTTCTTATCTTCCCCAGATTGAAAGAAATGATTCTGTCATTGTTTCCCAGTTCACCTTAAAGGAAGTGATCAGACAGACCATTTTTTCCATTGCTGACAACGACAACAACCGTCTGATGACAGGTGAATTATTTGAGATTAACGGTGAGGAGCTGAAAGTGGTTTCCCTTGACGGTCACAGAATCTCTATCCGCAAGATCGCCTTAAAGAACAGCTATAATCCCAAAAAGGTTGTCATCCCCGGCAAGACCTTAAACGAAATCAGCAAAATTCTTTCCGGTGATGCAGACAAGGATGTTTCATTGTTCTTTACACCCAAGCATGTGGTATTTGAATTTGACCAGACCACCGTTGTTTCCAGACTGATCGAAGGCGAATATTTCCGCATCGACCAGATGCTTTCCAACGATTACGAAACCAAGGTTATCATCAATAAAAAAGAATTTTTAAGCTGTATAGACCGTGCTACCCTTCTGGTAAAAGAAGGCGACAAAAAGCCCATCATCATCAATATCACTGACGGTTCCATGGAATTAAAGATCAATTCCACCGTGGGCAGCATGAACGAGCAGATCGATATTGAAAAGCTTGGCCGCGATCTGATGATCGGTTTTAATCCCAAGTTTTTGATCGATGCACTCAGAGTCATTGACGATGAGCAGATTTCTGTGTACCTGGTAAATCCCAAGGCACCCTGCTTTATCAGAAATGATGACAACAGTTATGTTTACCTGATTCTGCCTGTAAACTTTACAACTGTTAATTAAAATTAACGGTTGCCGCAAAAATCCATTTCAGATCGCCTGCGGCGATGGGATTTTTGCACACTTGTATCACGTTCTCACGGTCCGCGCAGCATGTGTGCAGACCTGATTGAAATTTGGGAGATTTTTTATGCAGACATACAAGATCAAAGATGACTTTATCAAACTTGGTCAGGCGCTCAAAGCTGCCGGACTGGTGGAAAGCGGCGTAGATGCCAAATTTGTCATTCAGGACGGTTTGGTAAAAGTAAACGGTGAAGTTGAGACCCAGCGCGGCAAAAAGATCGTGCCCGGGGATGTGATCACTTTTAATGGACAGACATTAAAGATTCAGTAATTAACTATCAGGTGAAACATGATCATCAAATCACTGGAACTCTCCGGTTTCAGAAATTATGATTTTCTGAGTCTGGAATTTGACAGAGGAACAAATATTTTGTTCGGAGATAATGCGCAGGGAAAGACCAATATCCTGGAAGCGATTTATTTAAGTGCCACCACAAAGTCGCACAAAGGCCATAAAGACCGGGATATTGTAAATTTTGGTGCCCAGGAAGCGCATATCCGTACCTGCATTGAAAAATCCGGAGAAGAGATCCGGATCGATATGCATCTTCGCAAGACAAAATCAAAGGGAATAGCAATAGACGGCACAAGGATCAAAAAGGCGGCAGAACTTTTGGGTCTTATGAATGTTGTGTTATTTTCGCCGGAAGACCTTTCCATCATCAAAAATGGTCCCGCCGAAAGACGCCATTTTGTGGACATGGAGCTGTGCCAGCTGGATTCCTTTTATCTGTATAATTTAAACAACTACAATAAGATCGTAAATCAGCGCAACAAGCTGTTAAAAGACCTTTTTATGAATCCCTCTTTAAAGGATACCCTTTCAATCTGGGATTCCCAGATGGCTTCTTTTGGCGGTAAGGTGATAGAGCGCCGTATTTTGTTTACGCAGCAGCTCAATGAGATCATAAAAGGGATTCACAGCTGTCTTACCGGCGGCAAGGAAGATCTTGAGATCATTTATGAGCCTGATGTTTCCATGGAACGTTTTGAAGAGACGCTTTTTTTGACGCAGGATAAGGATATCAGGCTGAAAATGACTTCCACAGGTCCGCACAGAGACGATTTTTCCTTTTTGGTAAACGGTATCGATATCCGTAAATTCGGCTCTCAAGGTCAGCAGCGGACGGCTGCTCTCTCTTTAAAGCTTGCAGAAATAGAACTGGTCAAGAAAATGACAAAAGATACCCCGATCCTGCTTTTGGACGATGTTTTGTCGGAACTGGACAGCAGCAGGCAAAATCTGCTGCTTAGCAGTATTGGAGATATCCAGACGATCATTACCTGTACAGGTCTGGATGAATTTGTAAATAACAGGTTTGAGATAAATAAAGTGTTGAAAGTTGAAAATGGCACGGTAATGCCTGCCGGAATGGAGTAAGCATGGAAGAAAAAATGAATGTAGAATATGGAGCGGACCAGATTCAGATTCTGGAAGGTCTGGAAGCAGTTCGCAAGCGCCCTGGTATGTACATCGGTTCTACATCTTCCCGGGGGCTTCATCATCTGGTTTACGAAATCGTAGACAATGCGGTGGATGAAGCGCTGGCAGGTTACTGCAACAAGATTGAAGTGATCATCAATAAAGACAATTCCATCACAGTCGTTGACAATGGCCGCGGTATTCCTACCGGAATCAACCAGAAAGCCGGAATTCCCGCAGTTGAAGTGGTATTTACCATTCTGCATGCCGGCGGTAAGTTCGGCGGCGGCGGATACAAGGTTTCCGGCGGTCTGCACGGTGTAGGCGCATCTGTTGTAAATGCACTCTCCGACTGGCTGGAAGTTACGATTTATCAGAACGGCAAAATCCATAAACAGCGTTATGAAAGAGGTCATGTATGCTATCCGCTTCAGGTGATCGGCGAATGCGAGCCTGAACATACCGGCACAACAGTTACCTTTAAGCCGGACGGTACTATTTTCCAGGAAACAACGGTTTATGAATTTGACATCTTAAAGACCCGTCTGCGTGAAATGGCATTTCTGACCAAGGGCCTGCGCATCGTGTTGAGAGATGACCGTCCGGAAGAACCTGTGACCCGCGATTTTTGCTATGAGGGCGGTATCAGGGAATTTGTAACCTACTTAAACGGTAGCAAAATGCCGCTTTATGACAAGGTTATGTATTTTGAAGGCAACAAGAACAATGTGGCTGTGGAAGTGGCACTGCAACACAATGATTCCTATAACGAGAGTGTTTTCTCATTCGTAAACAACATCAATACCCCGGAAGGCGGCACACATCTGATGGGCTTTAGAAATGCCATCACAAAGACCTTCAATGATTATGCCCGCGGCAATAAGCTGTTAAAGGAAAATGAGCCCAATCTTTCCGGTGAT
The DNA here is from genome assembly GCA_017500935.1 of Lachnospiraceae bacterium. Taxonomy (GTDB): domain Bacteria; phylum Bacillota; class Clostridia; order Lachnospirales; family Lachnospiraceae; genus Gallintestinimicrobium. Next base: position 57,142 of record JAFVXW010000015.1, on the reverse strand, counting down.
GATATCCGTGAAGGTCTGACTGCGATCGTCAGCGTTAAGATCGAAGATCCGCAGTTTGAAGGCCAGACCAAGCAAAAGCTTGGCAATTCCGAGGCAAGAGGTGCCGTGGATTCCATCGTAAGTGAGCAGCTTACCTACTTTTTGGAACAGAATCCTTCTGTGGCCAAGACTATTCTGGAAAAATCCATTCTGGCACAGCGCGCAAGAGAGGCAGCCAGAAAGGCACGTGAACTGACCAGAAGAAAAACAGCACTGGAAGGCTCTGCACTGCCCGGAAAACTTGCTGACTGTTCCGACAAGGACCCTAAAAACTGTGAAATCTACATCGTAGAGGGTGACTCTGCGGGCGGTTCCGCAAAGAAAGCAAGAAGCCGTGCGACCCAGGCGATCCTGCCGCTGCGCGGTAAGATCCTGAACGTGGAAAAAGCCCGTCTGGACAAGATTTTTTCCAATGCCGAGATCAAGGCAATGATCACAGCCTTTGGTACCGGTATTCATGATGATTTTGATATCAGCAAGCTTCGCTATCACAAGATCGTTATTATGACGGATGCGGACGTGGATGGCGCACATATCGCCACACTGATGCTGACCTTTATTTACAGATTCATGCCGGAGCTTATCAAACAGGGATATGTGTATCTGGCAAAACCGCCGCTGTATAAGCTGGAAAAGAACCGTAAGGTATGGTATGCCTACAGCGACGAGGAACTGGCAGAGATCTTAAATGAAGTGGGACGTGACCAGAACAACAAGATCCAGCGTTACAAAGGTCTTGGTGAAATGGATGCGGAACAGCTCTGGGAGACCACCATGGATCCGGAGCGCAGAATCCTTATGAAAGTATGTATGGATGAGGAAACAGAATCCGAAGTGGATCTGACCTTTACCACACTGATGGGTGATCAGGTGGAACCCAGAAGAAAGTTCATTGAGGAAAATGCCAAGTTCGTAAAGAATCTGGATATCTAAGAATGGAGCAAATATGGAAGAAAATATTTTTGACAGGATAGAAGAAGTTGACTTAAAGAAAAAAATGGAAACTTCCTATATCGACTATGCCATGAGCGTAATCGCATCCAGAGCCCTTCCGGATGTGCGCGACGGTTTAAAGCCGGTACAAAGAAGAGTTCTGTTTTCCATGATAGAGTTAAATAACGGTCCCGATAAGCCGCACCGTAAATGTGCGCGTATCGTCGGTGACACCATGGGTAAATACCATCCCCACGGTGACAGCTCCATCTATGGTGCGCTGGTAAATATGGCGCAGGAATGGAATACCCGTTATCCTCTGGTTGACGGTCACGGAAACTTCGGTTCCGAAGACGGTGACGGTCCTGCGGCAATGCGATATACAGAAGCAAGACTTTCAAAAATTTCCATGGAAATCCTTGCGGATATCAATAAAAATACAGTTGATTTCATTCCCAACTTCGATGAAACCGAAAAAGAGCCTGTTGTAATGCCCTCCCGCTATCCGAATCTTTTGGTAAACGGAACTTCCGGTATCGCAGTCGGTATGGCTACCAATATTCCGCCTCACAATCTTCGTGAAGTGGTGGATGCGGTGGTAAAGGTTATGGACAACCGCATTCTGGAAGACAGAGACACCAGAATCGAGGAAGTCATGGAGATCGTAAAAGCGCCTGACTTTCCTACCGGCGGCATCATTTTAGGCACCAGAGGCGCGGAAGAAGCTTACCGTACCGGCCGCGGCAAGGTGCGCGTGCGCGCTGTCACTGATATTGAGACACTTGCAAACGGCAAGAGTCAGATCGTTGTGACAGAGCTGCCTTATATGGTAAACAAGGCAAGACTGATCGAAAAGATCGCGGAACTGCACAAAGATAAAAAGATCGATGGCATTACCGATCTGCGCGACGAATCCAACCGCGAAGGTACCCGCGTGGTGATTGAGCTTCGACGTGATGCCAATGCCAATGTTATTTTAAATCAGCTTTACAAACATACCCAGATGCAGGACACCTTCGGTGTGATCATGCTGGCTCTGGTAAACAATGAGCCCCGTGTTTTGAATCTTCTGGATATGCTCAAATATTATATTCTGCATCAGGAAGATGTGGTAAGAAGAAGAACCCAGTATGAACTGAACAAGGCAGAGGAAAGAGACCATATTTTACAGGGTCTGCTGATCGCGCAGGATCATATTGATGAGGTGATCTCCATCATCCGTTCCAGCCAGAATACACCAATCGCAAAAGAGCGTTTGATCGAAAGATTCGGCCTGACCGAAATGCAGGCACAGGCGATCGTTGATATGCGTCTGCGTGCGCTGACCGGTCTTGAAAGAGAAAAACTGGAAGCAGAACACCAGGAACTGCTTGTCCGTATTGCGGAATTAAAAGCAATTTTGGCAGACGGCAAAAAGCTTCTTGGCGTGATCCGCGAAGAACTTCTTATCATCAAAGAAAAATTCGGCGATGACAGAAGAAGCCGTATCGGCATTGACGAAGATGATATTTCCATGGAAGATATGGTTCCCAGAGGAAATACCGTCATTGCGATGACTAATCTTGGTTATATCAAGCGTATGACCGTTGACAATTTCAAATCCCAGAACCGCGGCGGCAGAGGCATCAAGGGAATGTCTACTATCGACGAAGATTTCATTGCTGATCTTTTGATGACCACGACCCATCATTATGTGATGTTCTTTACCAATTTTGGACGTGTATACAGACTCAAAGCTTATGAAATTCCCGAAGCAAGCCGTACAGCCCGCGGAATTGCCATTGTAAATCTTCTGCAGCTGGCACCGGAAGAAAAGATTTCTGCCATCATTCCCATTCAGGATTATGAGGAAGACCAGAATCTGTTTATGGTAACCAAAAAAGGTATCGTAAAGAAAACTTCCGTCATGGAATACAGCAATGTCCGCAAAAACGGTCTTGCTGCCATAAATCTACGTGAGGATGACGAACTGATCGAAGTTAAGATCACCAATAAGGAAAATGATATCTTCCTGGTGACAAAAGAAGGTATGTGTATCCGCTTCAAGGAGACAGATGTGCGTGCAACCGGCAGAACCTCCATGGGTGTTATCGGTATGACACTGACAGATGATGATGAAGTGGTGGGCATGCAGCTTGACCATCAGGGAGATTCCCTGCTGATCGTGTCTGAAAACGGTATGGGCAAGAGAACCTTCATGGAAGAATTCTCCACGCAGTATCGCGGCGGCAAAGGTGTAAAATGCTATAAGATCACAGAAAAAACCGGAACTGTCATCGGTGTGAAGGCAGTAACGGATGAAAATGAGATCATGATGATCACCACAGAAGGCATCATTATCCAGATCCGTATGGACGATGTCTCCACATTGGGCCGTATCACATCAGGTGTCAAACTGATCAATCTGGATCCCGGTGTGACAGTAGCACAGATTGCCAAAGTACGTGAAAAGGTATCTGACGGCAATACAGAATTTGAAGATGTGGAAGAGGCAATGGAAGAAATTGCAGCTGATCAGGTCGAAGAAGAAGTAACCCTTCCCAAGGAAGAAGAAGAAAAATAATGCGCTGTGAGCGCAGGAAACGAAAGCGCCCGCATTTGTGGGCGTTTTCTGTACGATAAGTATGTATTTATTAAAATGAACCAGGAGATTTACCATGCATATTCTCGTGATAAACGGCAGCCCCAAGGGCAGTTACAGCATTACTTTACAGACAGTTCTCTATCTTGAAAAAAATTTTCCGCAGCATACTTTTGAAATTCTGCATGCCGGTCAGCGTATTAAAGTTCTGGAAAAAGACTTCTCTCCTGCCATTGAAGCCATCAATAAGGCGGATATGCTTTTGTTTTCCTATCCGGTTTATACCTTTATTGCTCCCTGTCAGCTGCATCGTTTTATCGAACTGATGAAAGAAAACAGAGTGGAGATATCCGGTAAATTTGCCACACAGATCACTACCTCCAAGCATTTTTATGATGTGACCGCACACAATTATATCCGGGAAAACTGTCAGGATATGGGCATGAAATACATCCGCGGACTTTCTGCCGATATGGATGATCTGTTAAAGGAAAAAGGACAGAAAGATGCCCTGGATTTCATGTCATTTGTGACCTGGTGCACAGAAAATGATATTTATGAGGCATTTACCTATCATTGTGCACCGGCCATCCATCATCCGGTGACAATTCCTGCTTCTGATAAAGTGATCAGCGAAAAGCCCGGTGATGTGGTGATCGTCACAGACTGTGAAACTGATAATGAGCAGCTTCAAAATATGATAGACCGTTTCCGTGCGGTATTTCCCAGAAAAACCCGCGTGATCAATCTGCGCGAATATCCTTTCCAGGGCGGATGTCTGGGCTGCTTTAACTGTGCAGTTACCGGCAAATGTATCTACAAAGACGGATTTGATGAATATTTGCGCAATGAGATCCAGAGCGGTGAATCCATTGTCTATGCATTTTCTGTCAAAGACCATTCCATGGGCGCAAAATTTAAAATGTATGACGACAGACAGTTCTGCAACGGCCACCGTACCGTTACCATGGGTATGCCCTTTGGTTATCTTATCACCGGCAATTACAGTCAGGAAGCAAATCTGCAGGCCATTATCGAAGGGCGCAGCCAGGTGGGATGCAATTATCTGGCAGGCGTGGCAACAGATGAAAACGATCCTGACGGTGAGATCGATAAAATGGCAGCAAAATTGGAATATGCCATTGTCAATCGCTATGAACAGCCCCAGAACTTCTATGGTGTGGGCGGCATGAAGATTTTCCGTGATCTGATCTGGATCATGCAGGGTATGATGAAGGCAGACCACAAATTCTACAAAGCCCACGGACAGTACGATTTCCCGCAGAAAAGCTGGGGAACCATGCTGAAAATGTATCTTGTCGGTGCACTGATCTCCTCTCCCAAGGTAAAAGCCAAGATGGGCAATGCCATGAATGAGGGTATGCTTGCTCCCTATAAAAAAGTACTGCAGGATAAAAAATAAATTATTTGCACGCAGGAGGAACTGGATATGGATTATGCGTTGATTGTTGACGGTATGAAATCCCTGGTGGAAGGCTTAAAAACCAATACCTGGCCGGATACCTTTGTGACAGGACTTTTGGGATTTTCAGAACAAAAGGCTGCTAAACTTCCGGAGTATCTGTTTTATTACATGGTTCTTTATGGAATTGCAGCAGTCATTTCCCTGATTATGCATTTTACAAAAAAACAGAAATGTTTTTCTGATTTTGGAAGAAAAATGATGGATTTTATCTGTACGGTACTGATGGTAATGTGCGGATGGCTTCTGCCGCAGTTTATCGCGCAGGCAAAGCTTCTGACTTCTGCTGTGGAAGGGGAATTTTCTTTTACAGAAGAAGGATTCCATTGGCTTTCAGAGTATCTGCAGGCAGGATTTGATCCGATCTGGCTTGGTGCATTGTTTTTATTTATTGCGATTATGCCCCTTCTGACTGCCAGACGATATCTGAAGGAATATAAGATTCTTGGAATTTTCTGGGCTATTTATGACGTGGGATTTGGATTTTTCTGTATCTGTACAGCTGGTCTGGCAATGGCAGGCCAAAGCTATTTATGGTATCTGGCAATCGCAGCGGCAGTTGTGCTGATCCGTATCGGACAAACCGGCGGCGTGGATCTGGAATAAATTTGGGGAGACAGTGATGAAAGTATTATTTTTAGGCAACAGCCATACTTATTTTAATGATATGCCGGAGCTTTTTGCCCGTTTTGTGTTAAAAACTACGGGACAAAAGCCCGATGTAACCATGCTTTCCTATTCCGGAAGAACGCTGGAATGGCATAGAAAAGAGTATTTTGCGCTGCGTTTTAATCTGATGTACGGCGGTTATGATTATTGTATCATCCAGCAGGCTGCACATCCTTATCCGCCTGTTGAGGAAACGTTATTCTGGGGAAAAGACATCATAGAACTTTGCCATCGCTGCAGGGTAAAACCTGTAATCTATATGACCTGGGCAGAAAAAGCCTATCCCGAAAACCAGCAGAAAATGATCGATACCTGCGAGAAGCTGGCGGCAGATAATGGAGCGCTGCTTGCACCGGTGGGAAGAGTCTGGCAGAGCGTCATCAATAAGTATGATGATATAGACCTTTTTTTTACAGATGGGGAACATGCGGGACTCTACGGCGATTTTCTGATCGCTGCCGTGATGTGCAAAGCACTGACAGGAACAGTTTCTGAGGAAATCATCGGTATGGGACAGGATTTTATCGGAGGACTTGAGATTGACTTTGAACATCCTGTCTTTGTGGAAGAAAAAGAAAAAGTACCGGTTGTGCTGGACTTTGAGAAATGCAGAAGAATTCTGGAAGAAATAGAAAAAGGCTGAAAATGATAAAAACAGGCATACAAGATCAGGTTTTACTGATTATGTATGCCTGTTTGCTTTACTGAATCATAAACAACCCAATACCGATCACGGATAAAATCAGGCTTAAAGCAGATGATTTGGTTATCTTTTCCTTAAAGAACAGTCTTCCGAAGATCGCGCCCATGATGATGACAACTGCGCTCAATACAGGGAACTGGATGGAGGCATCCATGGTCTTCATGCAGTAGAGGTTAAAGGTTTCGCCAAGGGTGTTGCAGACTGCGTATGTACCGGAAACCACGATCAGATAAATATAAAGCTTCATATTCATCTTCTCTCTGCCGATTTCCCAGAGGGTATTTTTAATGGGAGCAGCATCGCCTTTGTTTTTCTTTACAAATGCAAGCAGAAGAAGGATCAGAATGGATGTCACCAAGCGGATTGCCGCACTGGTGCAAAGATAACTGGTTTCGTCCACGGCAAAATCAGAAATCTGGTGAATCTTGGAAAAGACACTGATGATACCGTTGGTCATAAAAATCAGGATGTTGCAGATGATAAATTTAAGATTACCCTTTTTCTCAACGGCACTGTCTCCTTTCTGGATCAGTGCGGGAATCAGGGAAATGCACAGGATTGCCATACCGATCCATTTGAAAAGTCCTGCTGTTTCATTGAGTGCTGCAATGCCGAATACAAAAGGTACGATCATGCCGCCGGCAAGACAGAAGGTTGTGACAACGGAAACTTTGCCGTAGCTCATGGCAGTGATGGTGGATACGGTACAGATGATACCGCAGGCGCTTGTCAGAAACGCAAGAATAAAAGCACCCCAGGTAAACTGTGTGGGAAATCCTGATTTGATCACCAGGAAAATGGAACCGATGGTACAGCAGACGATCATGTTCCAGAGGCAGACGCCAAGACCGCCGATGGTACGACGTTCAAACAGTTTCTGGAAAATAAACTGCAGGGAAAAGAACGTACAGGCAATCAGTAAATAAATGTACTCCATAAGACGATTATCCTTTCCGGAATTAAAGATTAGGGAAAAACAGACAAAATCCGCTTTTCCCTAACGATTATAATCTATTTTTCTGCAGTTGTTAATGACAAAATTGTACTAATAAAAGGATTTTTTAACCGTTTCCACAAAGGCAGTCACATTTTCCCAGGGAACTTCGGGTTCCAGAATATGACTGGGAGCAATGACAAGCGCACCGCGGCCGCCGAGCAGTTTTTGAACTTCCAGAACTGCTTTTTCAACATCAGAAGAACTGCCAAAGGGCATGGTGCTCTGGGTGCCGATACCGCCCCAGAATGCGAGTCTGTCACCGTACTTTTCATAGATGAGTGCCAGATCATTGCATTCAGGCTGCACTGGATTGAGAATATCGATGCCTTCCTCAATAAAATCATCAATCAGATCCATCACATTGCCGTCACAGTGCCGGAATATCAGAATATCAGGATTGACTTCTCTGGCGGCATCAATGATCTGTTTCATATATTTCTTAAAAAATCTGCCGTAATGTTCACGGCTCATCAAGGGACCGTTCTGGGTTGCCACATCGTCTCCAAGACGAAGGATATCCACGCCAAGTCCGGCCAGTTTTTTTGCCTGATTGATCCGCAGTTCACAGAGTTTTTCACAGATGGCCTCTGCAATCTCCTCTTCTTCGTACATATCCATCAGAAAGGTTTCCAGCCCGCGCAGCTGCCAGGCAGTCTCAAAAATGGTACAGACCATGTCTCCTGTCACAGCATATCCGGCTTTTTTGTAAGCTTCAATCTGCTCTTTTAAGCCTTCGTAGCGGTAATCGGCATCAATGTCCGGCCATTCAAATGCTTTTACCTCTTCTGCTGTCGTGCAAAAAGAAAGCGGGTGAAACTTAAATTCCACAAAATGTTCCGTGGATCCGGGAACAAAACCGATGCCCCATTCATTAAATGTGGCATTTTCCGGGATGGGACAGGAATAATATTTGGAAAAATCGGTATTTTTCCGGGTCGGACCGGGCGCGACAGATCTGGTATCAAAATCAAAATAATCAGCAGGATCCAGATCACTGCCGGTCTGCTCCTGATATACTTTCATCAAAGAGGGTGTAAAAGCGCCCCAGCTGATCTCAAAGGGCATTCTGTCGGGTTTTTCAAAATGCAGGGCCTTTAAAACTCGTTCTCTTGCAGTCATCATAAGTTTCTCCAATTCAGCATGGTATGAAAAAATCAATATCTGCCCAGCGTATGTGCCGCCTGATACATGGCGATGGCATTTTCAGTGGGAGTATTGTCCTGAATCTCATGGGTCGGTGCAAAATGATAACCGCGGTGAGGCATCATGATCTCCAGCGTTTCCTTACAATTGTTCCAGACATCTTCCTGTGTGCCGTAAGCCAGAGGACCTGCGGTGGAAATACAGCCGCGGAAATTCAAACGGCCGCCAAAATGCTCTGTCAGGTAAGACGGTGACATATTGACTGCTTCAGGCTGCAGGGTATCTACACCCTTGATACCGATCTCAATGAAATCTTCATACACCCAGCTGGAGCTGCCGCAGGTATGGATGATGGAAGGAATGTTGTAAGCAGCAGCCAGATCCGCAAATTTTTTATGGATGGGTTTTAAGGTATTACGGTAAAGTTCCAGACTGATCATGGGACCGATCTGGGTACCAAGATCTTCTCCAAGCCACATAAAGTCAATATAGCCTTTGCATTTGTCTAAAAGACGTTCCATCATGCCAAACTGAAAATCTACACGGCGGTTTACAAAAGCCATTGCAGCAGGATCATTGGTTAAAAGATGGCAGAGTATGTCCTCCATACCCATGATGCGGCCGTTTGAATTAATAATGTCGGGAGTTCCGGCATTTCCTACATATAAACCGTATTTTCCTTCATAGGATTTTGCCTGTGCAAGTGCCTGGTCATAGTCAAAATGATCGGGATTGGGAACCGGGAATTTTTCAAAATCCTCATCTTCCGCATCCTGCAGCGGGAAATCGCAGAAATCCCAGTAGTATCCGGTGTCATGCTCCACTTTGCGCATCAGACAGCCTTCTAAAGGATCCACTCTTCTGTTGGGAGGTGCGGTAAAAATCTGAGGACCTGTGTAGGGAGCAGAAATACTTCTGTCATCTACACCCAGCGCCTGAAAAAGCTGTTCATCTGTGACAACACCCAGAGCATCCTTTAAACGCTGATGGATGCCGGGATTTGCATGATAACCGATGGTCACGCGGTCTGTTTTTTCATAGTTGAAAGTTCTGATCACACGCTCGCGGGAAGACATGGTTTCAGGACATTTTATGATTTTTTCCATGGAAAACTCCTTTCAGAAAATGACATTTTTATATCAGTAATTATATGATAATTTTAAATGGTTGAAAATGGGGAAATGGCATTTATTGTGCTTGACGGCAGGGAATTTCAAACATACAATTTTAATAGAATCTGCTGTTTGCATAGACAGCAGAAAAGAGAACGTTTTCCTTAAGAAAGGAGCACTTTTATGAATTTGGCAGCACGCTATGAAAAACTGAAAAGAAAAGTTGGCGGCAACCGTGAGTATTACGAGTACAATTATTCATCTGCAATTCCGCATGAAGACAAGTTTCGCATCACCAGACCGGCAAAAGCAAATCACCGCATTTTATCCGAACTGCATTTTGCCCTGCATTTGTCTGAACGTTTTGAAGGCAAATATGATGCCCAGATCGATGCAGCACTGACTGTACTGGAAAACTGCATGGAGGAAGAAAGTGTTCTTACCAAAACTGCATGCATGAAGGCGGAAGAAATTCTGATGCCCTTAAAGGATGCGGCAAAAGAATATGAAGTTCTTTTTGTTTCCCATGCTCATATCGATATGAACTGGATGTGGGGCTGGCAGGAAACCGTGGCAGTCACTCTTTCCACTTTCCGTACCATCCTGAATCTGATGAAAGAATATCCTGATTTTACCTATGCGCAGTCTCAGGCTTCTGTATACAAGATTGTGGAAGAATACCGTCCTTCCATGATGGAAGAAATCAAGCAGCGTATTGCGGAAGGCCGCTGGGAAGTAACTGCAAATGCATGGGTTGAAACCGATAAAAATATGCCTGATACCGAATCCCTGATCCGTCACATCAAGCTGACCCGTGATTATCTGCGTGATGTATGGGGCGTTGAAGGCGTAAAAGTAGACTTTTCTCCCGATACCTTTGGTCACAGCCGTTTTGTTCCCGAAATCAACAATTTCGGCAGCGTGCCTTACTATTACCACTGCCGCGGTCTGCAGGAAGAAGTTACTTTATACCGCTATAAAGCACCCTCCGGCAAGGAAGTGCTGATGTATAAGGAGCCTTACTGGTACAACAGCGGTGCCAACCACGAAAACGGCGTATTTGTATTTGAAATGGAAAAACGCTGCAACGGCTTAAAGACTGCCCTGGTGGTTTACGGTGTCGGTGACCACGGCGGCGGCCCTACCAGACGCGATATTGAAACCATCACGGAAATGATGCAGTGGCCGATCTTCCCCACCTTCAAATTCGGTACTCTTCACGAATTCTTTGAAAAAGCGGAAAAAGTCCGCGAAGGTCTGCCCGTTGTGGATCATGAACTGAATGCGATCTTTACCGGCTGCTATACAACCCAGAGCCGCGTAAAGCTTGGCAACCGCCGTGCAGAAGCAGGACTTCTGGATTCCGAGCGTTTGAGTGCACTGACTCACTGCGTGCTGGATACTGAATATGCACCTGAAAGATATACAAAATCCTGGCAGAATGTGCTGTTTAACCATTTCCATGATATTCTGACCGGCTCCGGCGTACAGGAAACCAGAGAATATGCGATGGGTAAATTTTCAGAGGCGATCGCACATGCACAGTCTGAACAGTCTGCTGCCATGGAAGCAATCTCCCAGAACGTGGATACCACCATGTTCCCCAATGACGATGACATTGCATTTGAACGTGCAGAGGGTGCCGGTGTAGGTTACGGCATCGCCAACTATGCAGGCGTTCCCAATCCCGAAAGAGGCGCGGGTAAGCATCGTATTTATACTGTATTTAATCCTTCTGCAATGGACAGAAAAGAAGTTGTGGAACTGACTGTATGGGATTACACCGGCGTGATGAATCGTCTGGAAGTCATCGACAGCGAAGGAAAGAAGCTGGCATTCCAGGTAAAAGACAAAGAACCTCAGAGTTATTGGGATCACAGCTATGTGCGCATTCTTGTGGAAATCGAAGTTCCGGCATTCGGTTATGCAACCTGTGCAGTATGTGAAAAAGAGATTACCCAGTATCCTGTATGGCTGCAGCAGAATGAACACGAAGAATATCCCAAGGAAGCGATCGTACTTGAAAACGAAAAGCTGTGTGCAACCTTTGATACCGGAAGCGGTATGCTTCAGTCCCTCATCGACAAAAAGACAGGGGAAGAAATGCTCTCCGGTCCCGCAGGTCTGCATCTTGTACATACCGAAGACGGCGGCATGACTGCATGGTCCATCGGCCGTTACCTGAAAGTTGAACCTGTTGTGGATACCTGGAAAGTGGAAGTTTCCAAAGGAAATCTGCAGAACAGCGTAACCTTTAAGCAGAAAGTAATGAGCTCTGAAGTAACTGTGAATGTATCTCTGGATGCAGGTGCAGATGCTCTGGCTTACAATTTTACCGTAGACTGGAAGGAAGCCCGCAATAATCAGGAATACATCCCTCTTCTGACCTACCGTATGCCTCTTAAGAAGGGATCTGACATGATCATGACAGATGTTCCTGCGGGTACTGCATTCCGTAATCAGAAACAGATGGACGTTCCTGCTCTTACCGGTGTATGTGCAGTGACAGAAGGAACAACAGTTGCCCTGATCAGCGACTGCAAGTACGGTGTACGTTTTGCTGACAATACCCTGACCTACTCCCTGATCAATACTTCCTTTGATCCCGATCCTTATCCGGAACGCGGCATCCATGCGATCAAGCTGTTTGCGGCACTGACAGAAGGCTGCCCTACCCAGTTAAAACGTGCAGGCGAATGTCTGATACGTCCTATGATTGGTGTTCCCACCGGCTGTCATCCCGGTAAAATGGCTGCAAAGGCTTCTTTACTTGGCTTTGATGCGGCACATTCCGTACTCACCAGCGTACAGATGTCTGCAGACGATGCTCTGACTGTACGTCTTTATGAGAATGCAGGTGAAGCAGATGAAATCGTGATCCGTACTCCTTTTGCTCCTGTTAAGGCAGTTCTGACAAATCTGAACGAAGAAGAACTTGCACAGGCAGCTGTGGAAGACGGTGCTGTGAAGTTTACCGTAGATCCTTACTGCATTGCACAGGTGAAGATTTACAGATAATGGAGAAGAATTTTTGATATTTCTGCCTTGAGCATTCAAAAATTAAAATTTCTTGTTTTTGCATGCTCAAATAAGCCTGCTCTTGATGGAAATTCATTCAAATTTTCAAAAAAGGCAAAAATGAATGAAAAAATAGAAAGAAAAATCATTCAAAAAATTCAAAATTGAAAATTTGAATGCTTTACAAGGAAAAATGAGCATTCAAATTTGAAAAAATTGAAAAAAAGAGCGCAATGACCAGAAAAAAACACTAAAAAAAGCATGCAAAATCTAGAAAAATTGGATTTTGCATGCTTTTTCCATTTTTATACAAAGATATCTTACAATTCCAATACCTGTCCGGTTGAGATGGCATGCAGCCTCTCTCCCATCAGGTTTTTCAGGAAAGAAAACTGCTCCTTTCCGGTGCAGTGCCCGGTGTAATACTCTGTGGGATAAAAAAGAAGTGTCTCTGCCAGCTGTTTGAGAATCCTGGCATCCTTTCCTTCCGTGGTCAGATGTTTCAAGTGAAATCCTCCCACTAAAATGTCTGGGGTAAACCAGGAAACAATGTCAGCAATACCTTTGTGGGAACAGCCGCTGATCAGGATTTTTTTGTTATTTTCTTCGATCAGCAGGTAGTGTTCATGAAGAAACATATCTGGCTCAAATAAGTCACCGGTCTTTTGTGTAAGACCCTGAGAAGACTCCTGTTTTCCGCTTATTTTATCATTACAGGAATACAGCGTCAGACCCGGCGTAATTTCCTGCTTTTCTTCCACAAAACAAAGCCGGTCAGAAAATTTCAATGCAGGATCCAGACCTATATATTTTTCAGTACCATTATAAAATTCCCCAAAAGCATGCCGGCTGATATAAACAGGGGCAATTTTGTTCTGTTCCAGAAAAGTCTTCAGACCTCCGCCATGATCATAATGACCGTGGGAAAGAATGGCAATATCAGTTTCTGATAAGTTGATTCCAAGTGCAGCCGCATTGGATGCAAAGGCGGCTGTCTGACCGGTGTCAAACAGGATTTGTTTGCCTTTGGTTTCCAGAAAAAGGCTTAAACCATGTTCTTTGGTCAGGGCAGGGTTACAGGTGGTATTTTCAATGAGTGTGGTAAGTTTCATGGTGATACACCTCCGGATTTATGTTATCAGTATAGCACATATGGGATGAGAAGAAAGAAAAATATGTTGTAGAATTACGTTATGATACCGCTTGACATCTTTAAAAAGTGTATGCAAAATAAAACTGTAGAGAATAAATTAGAAGCGTGGTTAACGTTTTTGAGTGAAGATAAACCCGATAAAATAATAGAATTGATAACGGTTTATCCTCAGTTTAAAGCTATGTATCAAACGCTCTATGATATGTGTCTGGATACAGAAAGGACAATGCATATGTTTTCAAGAGAGTTAACTGAAATGGACCGTAACACAGTGAAATTGATGATTGAGGAAAATCAGAGAATTATTGATGAACAGCAAAAGCAGATGATATGGCAGCAGGAACAGTTGGATCAGACACAGAAGGAGAAAAGTATGAAACACATTATGCATCTGGATTCACCCACAGATCAGTGGTGTTACGGACTGCCGGTAGGTAACGGTGCCATGGGCGCCATGGTCTGCGGCAGTATTGCAGAAGAAAAGATCACGCTGAATGAAGAATCCATCTGGGACGGCGGTCCGATGGATACAAAATCGGAGGATTATGCCAAGAAACTGGCGCATATCCGTCAGCTTTTTTTAGAGGGAAAAGAATACGAGGCAGATCAGTGGGCGATTGCCAATATGGGTGATGTTTTTCATGAGATAAAGGCTTATGAATATGCGGGGGATCTGCTGATCGGTCTTCATGAAGACAATATCTGTACAGATTACAGAAGGCAGCTGGATCTGACAGCCGGGATTTGTACGGTAACTTATCAAAAAGCCGGCATCAGATACAAAAGAGAAACCTTCGCCTCCTATCCGGCCAATATGATCTGTACCAGAGTTTGTGCTGATCAGAAATTTGATGCAAAGCTTAAGTTTGACCGCATTAACATGCTTTCCGCAAATTATCAGAAAAATGGATTTACAGCTGTATGCTATACCGCAAAGACTGAAAACCGTTTTCTGGTTGCTGCAAGGCTTGTCACAGACGGTCAGACTGCAGCGGATGAAACAGGTATTTCTGTGAAAAATGCAGACAAGCTGGAAATCTACATACAGATCAAAACAGAATATAAAAATCCCGGATGGAAGGCTGATTCTGCAGTTGGAATCCTTTGGTCCGATACAGACTGGGACAGTATACTGGCAGAACATGTAAAAGACCACAGCGGCCTGATGCATAAGTCTGATGTGAAGCTCACACTTGCAAAAACAACAGATTGCGGTGCAGATGGCCTGACAGAACAGCAGCTGAATGAGCTTTCGCTGGACAAGCGGCTTTTACGCCTGAAAAAAGATCCGGATGCAAAGGACCCCGGACTGATGTCTCTTTATTTTGCATACGGAAAATATCTGCTGATCGGTTCCAGCCGCCCCGGCACACTGCCTGCAAATCTGCAGGGGGTATGGGCATATGGCATAAAAACACCCTGGAATGCCGATTATCACACCAATATCAATCTGCAGATGAACTACTGGCAGGCTGAACAGGCCAATATCAGTGAATGTACAGAAGCACTGTTTGATTATATGAATAACCAGCTGCTTCCCGGCGGCAAAAAGACAGCACAGGAAAACTATGGAACCCGAGGTATGGTGGTGCATCATCTGTCGGATATTTATCAGTTTGCGGCTGCCGCTGACGGACTTTGGGGTATGTGGCCTTTGGGCGGTGCATGGCTTGCTTATCATATGTGGGAGCATTATCTGTATACAGAAGATAAAGAGTTCCTGCGGGATACTGCTTATACCTATATCAGGGAATGTGCGTTGTTTTTCATGGATAATCTGCAGGAAGGAGTAGACGGATATCTGCATACAGGACCTTCCACTTCACCGGAAAACAGATATCTTGTGGATGTGGATGGAGAACCAAAAGAAGTCTTTCTGGCTATGTCTCCTACCATGGATCTGCAGATCATCGGCGGATTACTGGACTTTTACGCAGAATGTGAGGAAATTCTGCAGGTTGATGTGGATAACGGCCGTCTGGCAAAGCAGATGCGTGGAAAACTGCTGCCGCTTCGTGTGGGCAAACACGGACAGCTGATGGAATGGCAGAAGGATTATGACGAAGCAGAACCCGGACACAGACATATTTCCCATGCTTTCGGTCTGTATCCGGCAGCACAGATCACGCAGAATACACCGAAGCTGTATCAGGCCATTGAAAAAACACTGCAAAGACGTCTTTCCTTCGGCGGCGGCCATACCGGCTGGTCGAGGGCATGGCTGATCAATCTGTTTGCGCGTCTGCATAAAGGACAGGAAGCGTATGACAATGTCCGCGCGCTTTTAACCAATTCCACCTACTGCAACCTGTTTGATACACATCCCTGGCCGCATACAGAGGAAGGTTTTTTGGGAGCACAGGGAACGGAAGGCATGACTTTCCAGATTGACGGCAATTTTGGAGGTGCAGCCGGTATTGGAGAAATGCTGCTGCAGAGCCATGACGGCGCGATCACGCTTCTGCCGGCAGTTCCTGAGTTTTTGGACGGTGAGTTTAACGGCCTTCGTGCCCGCGGCGGCATTACAGTATCTGCAAAGTGGGAGAACGGAAAAGTGATATGGGCTGAATTGACCTCCGACAATCCCACTGAGATAACACTGAATTTGCCCGGAGAAGAAAAACGCCTGATCCGGATTGAAAAGAAGTTTGTTTTGGAAGCTTAAGATCAGCACAAGAGCAAGAAAAAATCCATTAAGAATAAAAGGCAGACAATCCACTGCATTGAGAGCATGTTACATAGTGGGATGTCTGCCTTTTTGATTTTATAATGGTCTATAAACAGCGGTTTTCTTTATATTACCGGAATTTTTCCGCTATCATCTCATAAACAGGGGTTTCCACACCGTACTGTTTGCCAAGACGGATAACTTCAAAGATCAGACCGTCAATCTCTGAGGGTTTTCCGTCGCGGATATCGCGCTGCATGGATGCAGTTGCGGTGGGCGCAAGGTTGTCCAGAATTTTTTCATTGATCTCTTCGATATTGTCAGGAAGACTTACACCCATAGCATCGGACAGTTCCTTAATCTCACGTACCATGGAAAAGAAGGTGGAGCGCATCTGGCCTTTTACCTGAAATGCAAAAACCTGGGTATTGTAGTAAGCTCCTACACCTGCCATCGGAGATACAAAGGAGAATTTCTGCAGGGCATCCACTTCGATCTGGTTGGAAAAAAGAACTTCAATTCCGCTCTCTTCCAGATCTTTTTTTACTTCGGTCAGCACAGGCTGTACTTCCTGTTCGATATCTGCCGGTGTGCCTTTGCGCAGACCGTATACCACACGGAAAATCTTGCCGGAAAGGAATAAAGAGCCGGGTTCACTGATCTCGGATGCGATATAGATACAGCCGTCTGTGACGATAAGTTCAGGAAGCTCTTTCTGCATTCTGCCGCCGGTTCCATAAATGTTGAGAATCGGGATCACCACGGTATGGGCACCTGCAATACGGCGGATAAAGGGAATGGTATCTTCCAGGGAATAACCTTTGACACAGACAAAAATAACGTCAGGCGTGTCTGCATACTCTTCCATTGTGCAGGCTTTGATCGGGGAAACCGTATATTTGCCGTCAGGAGTATCAAAGTTAAGTCCGTTTTTTTGCATGGCAGCAAGATGAGAGCCGCGGGCGATCAGAGTAACATCCTTTCCTGCTTTTGTCATAAAACCGCCGATGGCCCCGCCTGTACCGCCGGCTCCGATAACCAGATATTTCATGGGAAATCCTCCGTATCCTTCATAGTATTTCTTTTAAAAATGCTGATTTATACAGCGTTTTTTTTTAGTTTAACAGGAATGAAAAAAGAAAACAAGTTTCTGTTTCTTTGCTGTTTCTTTGCAATTTATTCTATGGACAAAATGATGCAGCAGTGCGTAAAATAGACTTAGAATATACTAAAGATTCCGCTGCTGCGGCCGGAGGTATTTATGAACAGACTTATTGAAAATCAGATGAAATTTATCAATCTGCGTCTTGGAACTTTTATCCACTTTAACAGTGCCACCGTGCAGTTTCATGCACACGAAATTGAAGATTGGGAAATCGACCATGAAAATGCAGGTGTTCCCAGATTATATCCTTTCGATGAAAAGGACTGGAATCCTGCAGATCTGGACTGCAGCCAGTGGGCAAAAATCGCCAAAAGTGCAGGCTGCCAGTTTGCGGCCATGACCACCAAGCATCATGAAGGCTTTGATCTGTGGCCCTCTGCCTATACAGAACATTGTGTAAAAAATGCATCATGCAAACGTGATGTGGTGGCTGAATATCTGGAGGCATTCCGGAAGGAAGGCATTACAGCAGGTCTTTATTTTTCCGTGCTGGATCTGACAGCGGGAATCGGAAGAAAAAGCTGTACAGAAGCACAGAAAGAAATGATCAAAGGCCAGATCACGGAACTTTTGACCAATTACGGTGAAATTCCGTTTTTGATCGTGGATGGCTGGAGTGCGCCCTGGGGCGGTCCTTCTTATGAGGTCCTTCCCTTTGAAGAGCTGGACAGCCTGGTAAAAGCGCTGCAGCCTGACTGTCTGCTCATGAATATCGGATGCTCAGACGGACTGAGCGGAACGGATGTTGTATTTTATGAAAATGCAGCCGGACAGGAAGTGGAAGGTGCTTTTTCTGGTCCCGGTGTGTCCTGCAACAAGCTGACTCCCACCTGGTTTTGGCGGGATGAGGACAGAGTGACTCCTCCGGTTTCTGCAGATTGGGCGATTGAAAAAATGAATGGTTATTTCCCTATGAATATCAACTTTATGTTGAATCTGTCTCCCGCTCCCAACGGTCTTGTGGACGACAATCTGGCAGAAGAATTTGCAAAGATCGGCAAAAAGATAAACCTGCCGGAAGCGCTCAAAGAGCTGCCGGAGGGCTGGCTTACCAGATAAAATGAGGAACTGTATTCATATGGTATGCTTCTGTTCTCTGCATTTACTGACAAATTCCAGAGGTGTATATGAGGTGAATTTTTTAAATACAGTTGAAAAATAGTTGCTGGATGTAAAGCTTAACAGCATTGCAGTTTCTGTCACAGATGTTCCTTCCAGCAACAATGTTTTGGCATATTCTATTTTTTGTTTGTTGATGTAATGCCGGGGAGAAATCCCAAGCTGTTTTTTAAAATTAAGTTTAAACTGTGAGCAGGATAAGCCGGAGAGATCAGCAAGCTGTTCAAGAGAAAGCTCCAGGGTAATATTTGATTGTATATAATCCAGGGTTTTTAAAATATTTAAAGAGATATGTGGATTTTCCTTTTGGGCATACTGAATTGTCAGATGGAGAAAAAGCTGCAAAAACGATGCTGTTATATAACAGTTGTCAGTGTTGTATGCATAAGTAAAAGCCGTTTCGATCAAAGGAAGAATCTTCTGGTTTTCTGTATGAATAAGCAGGGTGGAAATGGATTTAAGCTGTCGGATCATTTCACGTGCGGCCTGCGGGCATAAAAACAGAAAATTTTCTTCATCGCTGATATCAAGCTGAAACCAGTATAATTCTCCCAACCCGATATGATCTGTACCTGATCCGTGTATTTCATTTGGGAAAGTGATGAAAATATCTCCTCCCCGAAATGAATAATTGCGGTCAGGAGTATCAAAGGAAAAATTACCCTTGACAGGCACGTTGATCTCAAAAGAATTTTCATGATAATGCCATTGCAAAAAAGGCAGTGCGCTGTAAATTGCATGATGTCCGAACATGCGCAGTCCGGGAATATGTAACTGTTCCTGGGTAAGGACAATACGGTGTTTGGTATTTAAGTAAGTATCCCGCAGATCTTTCGCTTCAATCATTGGTGCTGTTACTCCCATTTAAGATAAAACTTTAAATTTGTATGGCATATCCAATTGAATGCAATCCAATTTTAAAGATTATATAATACAAACAGTAAGATAACAAGTAAGTTTGTTTTGATAAAAGGAGAATTTTATGAAACAGTTTACACCGGATTATACAAACATTTTAAAAGCAGCAAGCAACATCGAAGCACCCCGTCTTCCCGTATATGAGCATCTGATCTGTGAGGAAGTCATGGAATATGTGCTGAACCGCAAATTCATGGATCTTAAAAACGGAGATGACAAAGATCTGGAAGAATATTTCAGAAATTACTGCGAATTTTTCAAAACCATGGGTTACGATACCGTTTCCTTTGAATGCTGTATCGGCTCTGCCATGCCCGGCTCAGGCAGCCTTGGCGGACATAAGCCCCCGGAAATCAATACCTATGAAGATTTTCAGAAATATCCCTGGGATGAAGTAGAAGACATTTATTTTAACAAATTCGGAAAATATTTTGAAGCGCTGCGTAAAGTAATGCCAAAAGGCATGATGGGAATCGGCGGTGTCGGCAACGGTATCTTTGAATGTGTGCAGGAAATCACAGGATATATGAATCTGTGCTATATTTCTGCAGATGATCCGGAACTGTACCGTGATCTGTTTGCAAAGGTGAGCGAGACCAATCTGGGAATCTGGAAGCGTTTTATGAAGGAATACAGTGATATGTTCTGTGTGCTGCGTTTTGGGGATGACCTTGGCTACAAGAGCAACACCATGCTTTCCACAGAGGATGTCAGAACCCATATCGTTCCCGGCTATAAGGCGATCATTGATGTGGTGCATTCCTATAACAAGCCTTTCCTTCTGCACTCCTGCGGCAATATTTTCAATATCATGGAAGATCTGATCGGTGCAGGCATCAATGCAAAGCACTCCAATGAGGATCAGATCGCATTGTTCCCTGAATGGGTGGAACGCTACGGAGACAGAATCGGTAATTTCGGCGGCATTGATACAGACGCGCTCTGCCGTTTGGATAAGCCTGCGATCCGCGAGTATATCAGCGATGTGATCACAAAATGCAAAGGACACGGCGGTTTTGCCTTCTCCACCGGCAATTCCATTCCGACCTATGTGCCTTTTGACAATTATGTTTATATGATTGAAACCGTCAGAGACATCAGAGGCGATTACAAGTAATATCACAACTTAAAAAAAGTGCGGCGGACTGCATTCTTCAAAACAATCCGCCGCACTTTTTATGCGCAAAGCACACATTTTTTCAAATTTGTTAAATTTCAATTTCTTCCCCATCATCCGGCACAAAAAGATTTCCGTCAAAATAAGGTTTTCCTTCGGAGGTATAAAGCGCCTTGCGCTCTGTAATATGCTTATCTTCGGTATGATAAAGGATCAGATTTTTGATATTCAGCTTTTGTGCCAGTTTGCAGGCATCCTTGGCGGTGCTGTGATGTTTTTCGTAGGGTTTGAAAATATCGCGTTCGCTGTAGAGGCAGAAGGCTTCATGCATCAGCCAGTCACTGTCTTTTGCCAGATCAAAAAGCTGTTCATTAAGAGGTTCATCGCCTGCAAAGGTAAGCTTTTTGCCGTTTTCATAAGTCAAAACAAAGCCGTACTGCTTCATTTTGGTGGAAAGGATATCAAAAACGCGCAGCTTACAGCCCAGAATTTCCAGCTCCTGCCCGTCTTCTATGGTCACAAAATGAATTCGCTCTCCAAAGTGCTTTGTCACTTTTTTGACCAGCATAATATTGCAGAACATGATCAGATGCTCTGCCAGCTCTTTGTGGCAGTAAACATTTAAATCTCCCTGATATTTTTTCTGATTCATGGCCTGTCCGATCATACGGATCACCCAGATGACCCCAAGCAAATGATCGGTGTGTTCGTGGGACACAAACAGGTCATGAACAGCAGTCAGGGGGATATTTTTATCCTCCAGAATCTTTAAAATGCCGTTTCCGCCGCCGGCATCGATCAGAAAATACTGCTCATTGTCAGAGATGGTAAAACAGGTGTTGTAACATTTGGTGACGGTGGCATTGCCGGTGCCGAGTATGGTTATTTTCATGGGAAACCTCCAAAAATCAATACATGGGATTATTTTTTTACGAATATCAATATTTCAAGAATATCATACTTGAAGTCGGATGTTTTGAAAAGTATAATAAATCCGGATGTAAAAAATCAGGGAAGATATTTTTTCTGAAATACATAGGACAGAAATGAGGAAAACAGATGATACGGGATTATCTGAAAAAAGTGGGATGGCGCAGAATCCTCGTCATGACACTTGGCAATGTGTTTTTGGGTATGGGTGTTGCGATTTTTAAAATGTCAGGCATGGGAACAGATCCCTTTTCTGCCATGGTCATGTCATTGTCTGAAACAGTCGGGATTCCCTATGCGATTTTTATTGTACTGTTTAATCTGATCATATTTGGCGTTGAAATTGCGTTCGGACGGCAGCTGATCGGCATCGGAACGATCGTAAATGCCTGTTTGCTGGGGGCTTTTACCACCTTCTTTTATGAGCTGTTTACAATACCGTTTGGCGTGCCGCAGAATCTGCCGATGAGATTTGTTCTGGTATTTGCCGGTGTTTTAGCGGTGAGCTTTGGCGTATCCATGTATCAGACACCTGATGTGGGTGTGGCTCCCTGGGACAGCCTTTCTTTGATCATGGTAAAAAGATGGCCTAAAATCCCCTACTTCTGGCACCGTATTTTCGGTGATTCCTTAGCCGTTGTGATCGCAGTCGTGCTGGGCGGTGTGGTAGGTCTGGGAACTGCTCTCTGCGCATTTTGCCTTGGGCCGTTTATTCAGTTTTTCAGTGAACGGTATGTCAAAAAAATGCTTGGCTGGAAGTAAGAAAGAGGTTTTTTTATGATACGGGAATATCTGCAGAAAATGGACAAAAGAAGATTCTGGGTCATGCTGATCGGCAATGTTTTTCTGGGACTGGGTGTAGCGGTCTTTAAACTTGCGGGATTTGGCAATGATCCCTGTACCGGAATGGTCATGGCAATCTCTGACAGAATCGGCATAGCGTATGCCAATTTTAATGTGATGATCAATTTTCTGATCTTTCTGATCGAGCTGCGGTTTGGAAAAGAACTGATCGGCCTTGGTACGATCCTGAATGCCTGTCTGCTTGGATATGTGGCAACCTTCTTTTATGGAATCCTTACGGCTCCTTTTGGGGTGCCCCAGGGTGTTGTTGTGCGGATCCTTCTGGTATGCATCGGTGTCTGCATCAGCAGCTTTGGTGTTTCCATGTATCAGGGAGCCGATATGGGCGTATCTCCCTGGGACAGCATGTCTTTGATCATGAAAAAATACTGGCCCAAAATCCCCTATTTCTGGCATCGTATGTTTACAGACTGCTTTGCAACGCTTGTATGTGCGCTGCTGGGCGGCATTGTAGGACTGGGAACCGCAGTCAGTGCGTTCTGCTTAGGACCGATCATTCATTTCTGTGATAAGCATTTTACGAACAAATTACTTGGAAAATAATCCTGAGATATAAAAAAGCCGGCAGATGCCGGCTTTTTTGATGTAAATTATGAATCCACAGATATTTCCGGAATTTCTTACAGTGCATCCACAACGGTTACCACTGCCTGTACGGGATATTCAATACCCTGATAAACAGCAGTGCCGCAAATTTTCTGATCACCGCATACAGTCAGATTGACTGTTTCATGCCAGGTTACAGGTGCACAGACGCGGAAGCTGTTGGAAAGGCGGATATCTGCCTTGGCAGGAAGCTTGTAAACACTGTTTTGCAGCGCGTAGCTGTGTACATTAAGCGCATATAAAGGAGTAACTGCAGACGTTTTTTCATTATATGCAGAATCCGGAGTGCCGCATTCCACGCTCAGTTCACCCCAGGTAGGACCGTTTATCGTCTTTCCGGTCAGAGTATCTACGGCAAGAATGCCGCGTTCATCGTCAAAGGTGAGCTTGTCCATGACAAATTTAACATCCATAAAATTGTCCACGCCTACATCGTAAGCATGTGCAGCGATCCAGATACCGCCGTCAGGGCCTTCAAAGGCACAGTTGTGACCGCACTGACCGTATTTGTCCTGGGCAGTATAATAATTGTCCTCATAAATACCGCCGTATTCATTGCACCAGTTCTGGTCGATGGCGCCGTACATGGGCTGGGGATACATGTTCCACTCTCCGTCAGGAGTATCGGCAGCAGCGATGCCAACTTCGTAGCCGCGCGCCCAGGTGGAATAAAACATGTAGTATTTCTGATCGTATTTCAAAACATAAGGGCCTTCAAAACCTACTTTTTCACGCAGGGCATTCCATGCATCGGAATCGGGAATGGGAGTAACGGGATAGGTAATGTCGGTCAGCAGGCGCAGATTCTCCAGGTCGATCTTTGACATCCAGATACCGGAAGCAAACAGATAAACCTCACCGTCATCATCTGCAAACAGATGCGCATCGTTGCCCAGTTTGAAAGGGGCATCGGGGTTCATCAGCGTATAGGGACCTTCGATATGATCTGCTTTTGCAAACAGAAATCCGTGATTTTCCCCATCCACCTGACAGCAGTTTACCGTCAGATAATAAATGCCGTTGTGCAGAAAGATTTCCGGTGCCCAGAAACGCTCACTGTACCACTTTCCTTCCGCTTCCGCAGGGGTTTTTACGATATGATCGATAAAAGTCCAGTTTTTTAAGTCCGAGCTTTTATAAAGCGGCACACCTTTGGTACGCGCAGCTTCCTCACGCAGACCGTAGGGCGGCAGGGTTCCTGTCATATACCATACATCGCCTTCTTTTAAGATAAAGGGATCGCGCAGCGGGAAAATATTGTTGTCGCCATTATAAATCTGGGGATTGGTCCATGAAAATGTCATAAATTGCCTCCTTATATGTATTGGGAAAACGATAAGATCCTGTAAAAACAGTATAGCAAAAAATGTAGCGGAAGCGGAAGGAATCTTAAGAAATAAATGAAAAATAAGGTTTTCTTTTTTTATGTCACCTGTTAAAATAAAGATAAGGGACGAAAAAACGTGCTGTTTTTTTCGTGCAAAAAAGATCACCAACGGAGGGTGTTTATCATGAAAAATTTTGATGTAGTAGCATTAGGTGAGCTGCTGATCGACTTTACTGACAACGGCGTAAGCGAACAGGGCAACACCATTTTTGAAGCAAATCCGGGAGGAGCACCCTGTAATGTACTGGCAATGCTCAACAAAGCCGGTCGTAAGACCGCATTTATCGGTAAAGTAGGTCAGGATATCTTTGGCAATAAGTTAAAAGCAACTCTGGATGAAGTCGGCATTGATACTTCCAACCTGATTCTGGATGAAGATGCACGCACCACTCTGGCATTTGTACAGACCTTTGAAGACGGTGACAGAGACTTTTCTTTCTACCGCAATCCCGGTGCTGACATGATGCTGAAAAAGGAAGATCTGCATGAGGATTTGATCCGTGATACTAAGATTTTCCACTACGGTACCCTTTCCCTGACTCACGACGATGTACGTGAAGCAACCAAGGAAGCAATCCGTATCGCAAAGGAAAGCGGCGCAATCATCTCCTGTGACCCCAACCTTCGTCCTCCTTTGTGGAAGACTCTGGATGATGCATGGGTACAGGTTGACTATGCGATCTCCCAGTGTGATGTATTAAAGATTTCCGACAACGAGATCCAGTGGTTCACCGGCGAGGAAGATTTCGATGCTGGTATCGCAAAACTGCGCAGCAAATACAATATTCCGCTGATCATGCTCTCCATGGGCAGAGACGGCAGCCGTGCATACTACAAGGATCTGCGCGTGGAAGTGGCTCCTTTCATTCAGGAATCCACCATCGAGACCACCGGTGCAGGCGATACCTTTGGCGCATGCTGTTTACACCATGTACTTAAATACGGCCTGGACAATCTGGATGAAGAAAAGCTGACCGAGATGCTGACCTTTGCAAACGCAGCAGCTTCCATCGTTACCACCAGAAAAGGTGCACTTCGCGTTATGCCTGAGGTGGAAGAAGTAGAAAACTTCATCGCAAGCCGCAAATAAGCCGGACTAAGCTTAACAAGACTTAAAAAATGATCCATATGGGGGTGCGAAAGCGTTCGCATCCCCTTTGCGCACTTTTTTATAAAAAACTCATTTTTCGATGCGGAAAGGAAATTTCATGCTCTTTCATTCCCATTTATTTGTATTTCTGTTTCTGCCGCTGACACTGCTTGGCTGGTACGGACTTCATGATATAAAAAAAGAAAAAACAGCGCAGGTGTTTCTTATCGCCATGTCGCTGTGGTTTTATGCCTATCTGAATATTCATTACCTCTGGATGCTTCTGGGAAGCTGTCTGGTCAACTGGACATTAAGCGCGCTGATGCAAAAAAAGGAGACCGTCGGCACAGATGCAGCCGGGAGTGTGTCAGATGCAGTTTTGGAAGAATCAGGCAGTACCGGGACCGGCCGCCGTCTGCTTTTAGTGATCGGTCTTCTCTTCCATCTGAGCACTCTGGGGTACTTTAAATATACCAATTTCTTTCTGGAAAATATCAATGCTGTATTTTTGACAGATTTTGCTTTTATCGATGTCATTTTGCCTGTGGGCATCAGTTTTTATGCGTTCCAGCAGATCGCATTTTTAGTGGATCGTTTCCGCAGAGAGGAAAAACACTGTTCTTTGCTGGATTATCTGACTTTTATGATCTATTTTCCGCAGCTTCTGCAGGGACCGATCCTGCTTGGAAAGGAATTTTTACCGCAGCTGTCTGATCCTGCGAGAGGCAAATTTGACACAGAACGTTTTTGCCGCGGCGCAGAGCGTTTTGTGATCGGTCTTGCCAAAAAAGCACTGTTGGCGGATACACTGGCAGATTTTGTAAACTTCGGCTACGGAAAAGTCGGATTTTTGGACAGCCCCTCAGCAATCCTTCTGGCAGTTGGCTATCTGTTTGAATTATACTTTGATTTCAGCGGATACTGTGATATGGCGGTGGGTGTCGGCAAAATGCTGGGACTTAAGCTGCCCGAAAATTTTGATTCCCCGTTCCACGCGGCATCGGTTAAGGAATTCTGGCGCAGATGGCATATCACGCTGGGCAGATTTTTTACCCGATACGTTTATATTCCGCTGGGCGGCAGCCGGAAAGGAAAATGCCGCACTATCCTCAACACAATGATCATTTTTGCCCTGAGCGGCCTCTGGCACGGAGCAAGCTGGGCTTTCGTCTTATGGGGTATTCTGCACGGCATCGGCGTGGCCTTTGACAGCCTGCAGATCTTAAAACTTCCTGCAAAATGGATGCATCAGCTTCTGACCTTTGCCTATGTCTGCATTGCCTTTGTATTTTTCAGAGCAGCGAATATTGCGGAAGGCTTTTTGCTCTTAAAGCTTGCCTTTACAAAGGGCTGGACCGGATTTTTATGGAAAATGGCAGATGCCTTTGAAATTTCTGAATTGTATATCGTGGAAAAACTGCTGTCCATGAAGGCACCGGCTCTTTTGCCCTGGATGAATATGTGTGTGACGGCAGCTGTATTCGGAATTTCCGTGATCGTGCTGGCGCAGAAAAATGCCGGAACTTACGGAAGTTTAAAAGACGGAAAGCAGACACCGGCGCTGACAGTCCGTCATGGTCTGTGGCTTGCGTTTTTATTTGCCTGGTCCATGATCTCTCTGACCGGAGTAAGCGAATATATTTATTTTTCATTCTGAATCCACATGCCGCCTGACGGCGGCACCACTATAAATGAACAGGGAAACAAATATGAAATCTACGGGAAGAAAATTTCTGACAGCCTTTGCAGTTTTTGCCGTCGTTTTGCTTTTTGCAGCGGCGGCACTTGTGCTGCTCTTTGACCCTTTTTATCATTACCACGGACCGCTTCCGGGGTTAAAATCTGTGGTCACAAAATCGGAATACCAGTGTATCGGCACGATCCGCAATTTTGCCTATGACAGCGTAATGGCGGGCTCTTCCACCGCGGAAAACTACAATAACCGCTGGTTTGATGAGGCTTTTGGATGTACCACGGTGAAGGCCATCAAAAGTTCCGGAACCACAGCTGACTTAAAATATTATCTGGATGAAGCACAGGCGACGCATGAGTTAAAATATGTGTTTTACAGCCTTGATCCCTTCTCTTTAAACGGCGATCCTGACCAGAATTTTGTCAACGAAAATATGCCCCTGTATCTCTTTGACAAAAATCCGCTCAACGATGTGAAATATCTGCTGAACAAGGACGTTATTTTTGAGGATATCCCCTATCAGCTGGCGGTGAATTTTCTGGAAGACCATGACGAAGGAACCTCCTATAACTGGGCGCAGTCCAAAACTTTTTCCAAAGAAGGAACACTGAGCCATTATTACCGTACAGAGCAGATTACAGAGCCTGCAGCGCCGGAAAGCTATCAGAAGCGTGTGGACAAAAATATCGCACTGCTGACACAGCAGCTGGAAGCGCATCCGGAAACCACATGGTATTTTCTGATCCCGCCCTATTCCATGCTTTGGTGGGACAATGCGTATCGCACCGGTGAGCTGGAGCAGTACCGCTATATCCTGCAGAGCGCCATGGAGACGCTCACAGCGTATCCAAATGCCCGCGTCTATAACTTTATGCACGAGGAGGAAATCGTGCTGAATCTGGACAATTACATGGATCTGATCCATTTTTCACAGGATATCAACTATTATCTGGTGGAACAGGCGGCTGCAGACAGTGCAGAATACCGCGTGACGGCAGAAAATGCAGATCAGCATATGGAAAAGATCGACGCCATGACAGAAAAAATCCTGACAGAAGAAATGCCGGCATTATTTGAGGAAAAGGACTGATTGGGCCGGAAAATGCTGTCGGAGGAGGAAAACAGATTGACGGAAGAAGAAATCTGCCGTTTTAAGGCAGCCTGCGAAAAAATAATAGGCAAAAACCGGGAGCGCAGCGGAATCGGCACGTTGGCGGAAAAGACCGTGCATGCGGTGCTCAAAAACTATTATGCACCCGATGAGGATACCCACGAAATTTATGTGGAAAACTGTGTTGCAGATATCTATACCGGTGTGGATATCATCGAGATCCAGACCCGCAGCTTTGACAGGATGCGAACCAAACTGGACCGCTTTTTGCCTTTATATCCCGTAACCATTGTGTATCCGATACCTTATAAGAAAAAACTCTTCTGGATCGATGAGGAAACCGGAGAAATCTCTGCTGGCCGCATGTCGCCGCTGACAGGAACGCCCTATCATGCGTTTCCGGAGCTTTATAAGATCAAAATGTATTTAAAAGACCCCAATCTTCGCATCCGGCTGACATTTTTACACATGGAAGAATATAAGTTATTAAACGGCTGGAGCAAAGATAAAAAGAAAGGATCCAGCCGTTTTGACCGTATTCCGGTTTCTGTGGAAAAAGAGGTGGAATTTTGCTGTCCGCAGGACTATCTGCAGCTGATCCCCTATGAACTGCAGGAACCTTTTACCGTGGCTTCTTTTGCCAAAGCTGTCCACATCCGCAGAGAACTGGCACAGACCGTTGTCCACATCCTGCATTATCTGGATGTGATCGAACAGACCGGAAAACGGGGCCGTGCGTATTTATACACCGTAAAAGAATAACAATGCCGTCATCAAAACAGGCGTCAGTGAAAGGAGTAAGCATGATCGTACCTACACATTATGAAAACCTGAAAGTATTACACGAAAATACCATGCCAAACCGTTCCTACTATATCCCGGCATCCGTGCGCAGGGATGATCTGGTGGAATACCGCGAACATTCTGACCGTGTACAGCTGTTGAACGGTGACTGGAAATTCCGTTATTATAAAAGTATCTATGATCTGCAGGAGCCGTTTTATGAGGAAACGGTATCAGCAGAAGGTTATCAGGATGTACAGGTTCCCGCAGTCTGGCAGAATTACGGATGTGAAAAACACCGGTATTATGTGATCAACTATCCCTTTCCCTTTGATCCGCCCTATGTGGGCAGGGACAATCCTTGCGGTGCCTATATCCGCGAATTTACATATCAGAAGGATGAAAAAGCACCGAAAGCATATCTGAATTTTGAAGGTGTGGATTCCTGCTTTTATGTCTGGATCAATGGCCGCTATGTAGGATACAGTCAGGTTTCCCATTCCACCAGCGAATTTGATGTGACAGACTATGTAAGAGAAGGAATTAATAAACTGGCGGTTCTGGTACTTCGCTGGTGTGACGGCACCTATATGGAGGATCAGGATAAATTCCGCATGAGCGGTATTTTCAGGGATGTGTACTTGCTAAAACGCCCTGAAAACTTTATTTTTGACTATTTTACCACCACCAAACTGACAGGCAATAAGACAGAGGTGACAGTCCGCATCAAACCGCTGCAGGAAAACATTACGGGGATAATCCGTGTATATGATGTGGAAAACCATGAGGTTATCCACATGGATGTTGTGGATAATGAAAGAATATCCACAACATATGACGAAGAGGCTGTGGAAAGTAAGAGGATATCCGCAGAAAATCCTGTGGATACTTCTGGAAAAACAGTGGAGAATTCTGTGGAAAAAACTGCGGAATACACAGGAGAGAAAAAAGAATATCCACAGTCTGTGACGTTTGTGATCGAAAATCCCCGATTATGGAATGCTGAGGAACCTTATTTATACACAATGGTTCTGGAAACCCAAAATGAAGTGATCACAGACAGGCTGGGTATCCGCGAAATTTCTGTCTGCGATAATGTGGTAATGTTAAACCGCAAACCGATCAAATTCCGCGGTGTAAACCGTCACGATTCCGATCCGGTGACCGGTTATACTGTCAGCATGGAACAGATGAAAAAAGATCTGCTGGTCATGCGTCAGCACAATGTCAATGCGATCCGCACCAGCCACTACCCCAATGCGCCGCAGTTTTACCAGCTTTGTGATCAGTACGGATTTTATGTGATGGATGAGGCTGACAATGAATGCAATGGCGCACAGTTTATCTATTTTAAGGATAACAGCTGGGAAAATTCTGCGCAGCGCTGGGGAGAAACAATTTCCGATCACCCGGATTTTATTGAAACCATTGTGGACAGAACACAGCGCTGTGTGATCCGGGATAAAAACCGCCCCTGTGTGCTGATGTGGTCTATGGGAAATGAAAGCGGATATGGATGCGGATTTGAGGAAGCATTAAGGTGGACCAAAGCCTATGATCCCGACCGCCTGACTCACTATGAGAGCCTTTGTTATAAAAAAGGTGCCCGTGAATATGATTTTTCCAATCTGGATACCTACAGCCGCATGTATCCGCCGCTGAAAGATATCACGGATTATCTGGACAATGCGCCGGATAAGCCCTTTGTCATGTGTGAATACAGTCATGCCATGGGAAACGGACCGGGTGATCTGGAAGATTATTTTGAATTGATCGAAAAATATGACGCTTTCTGCGGCGGCTTTGTCTGGGAATGGTGTGATCATGCCATTTACGCAGGGCAGGCAGATGACGGAAGGGCAATTTATCAGTACGGCGGAGACAACGGTGAGATCAATTTCCACAGTACAAACTGCTGTATGGATGGTCTGGTATGGCCTGACCGCCGTCCGCACACGGGGCTTTTGGAATTTAAAAATGTCAGCCGTCCGGCAAGAGTGGTTTCTTTTGAAAATGGTCTTCTGACGCTTCATAACTATAAGGACTTTGTGGATCTAAAAGAGTATCTGACCATTGACTGGGAAGTAAACTGTGACGGAACTATCGTTTCTTCCGGCCGGATTGCGGAAGCAGACATGGGATCCGTAAAACCCCACGAAGACGGAACAATTCCGCTTTTGGTTTCCGTTCCGGAAAAGGGAAAATGTTATCTGAAAGTATATTACCGTCTGAAACAAGAAACGCAGCTTCTTACAGCCGGTCATCTTCTTGGATTTGATGAAGTGCTCCTTCAAAATGCAGACGGAGAAAACCAAATGAAACAGGCTCTTTTATCCTGCTGCGTAAGTCCTTTGTCTATGGACCCTGCTTTTAATGATCAGCTGATGATGATCAGGGAGTCTGAAAAGTATATTGCTGTCTCTGCACCGGATTTTTATTATGAATACAACAAATTCACCGGACTTTTTGAACAGATGAGTCATCGCGGCCGCCCGCTTATCACCCGTCCCATGGAGATCAATATCTGGCGGGCACCCACGGATAATGACCGCATTGCCAATCTGGAATGGACCCGCGCACGATTCCATTGGTCTGTGGTGCGTGCCTATGAGACAAACTGTGAAATGATACCGGATGAAAACGGCCAAAAGAGCATCTGCATCACAAGCACACTGTCTGTGGCAGCTCCTTTTGTACAGCGGATTCTGGATATTTTCGTAAAATGGACCATCAATATTCACGGAAAAATACGCATGGAAATGGATGTGAAGAAAAATCCGGAATTTCCTGTACTGCCCCGCTTTGGCATCCGGATGTTTCTGCCTGAGGATATGCAGCAGGTAACTTACTACGGTATGGGACCGCAGGAAAGCTATGTGGACAAACACAGAGGTTCCAGTCACGGAAAATATACCGCCAATATCGGGGAGCTTCTGGAAGACTATGTACGCCCGCAGGAAAACGGCAGCCATTATGACTGTGATTATGTGGTATTGCAGGGAATATCTGCCGGGCTTGCGGCAGTCAGCGACAAAACCTTCTGCTTCAATGCATCTGCCTATACCCAGGAAGAACTGGCCGAAAAACGCCATAATTACGAACTGATACCCTGCGGTGATACCGTGCTTTGTCTGGATCATGCGCACAACGGTATTGGTTCCAACAGCTGCGGTCCTGCACTTTTGGAGAAGTATTGGTTTGAGGAAGAAAAGTTTCAGTTTATGCTTGAGCTGATACCGCTGAGGCTGTCATGATCATTTGAAGCATTGACACAGTAAATAAAAATGTCCCAACCAGCCTGCGCTGGTATGGGACATTTTTTCATACACTTATTAGCCTGATGAGGTGGAAGCTGTCTTTATGCCTCGTCTGTCAGATAACGGTCAACGATCTGCTGACGGTAATCCTTGGTAAGAGATGCAAAGAATGCGGAATAACCGGTTACACGTACTAAAAGATCAGGCTCGGAGTCGGGATCTTCATGGGCACGTTTGATGCGGTCTTTTGTGATGCAGTTTAAGTTGATCAGAGTACCGCCCATCTCGTCATGGGTTTTGATCAGCGCAACCAGTGCGTCAATACCGCCGTGTCTGTTTACCATATCTGCATCGATATCCAGATGCAGAGGTGCGGAATTGCCAAGACCGGGCTGTACCATTGCCACGGCATTGGATTTTAAGGTGGGTGAGAAGCTGGTCAGACCGCTTGCAAATCCGGGATCGGGCTCAGAAGAATGGGAAATTGGCTCTCCTGCTTTACGTCCATTGGGGGTTGCGGGAAGATCCGCGCCGTGCATGTAAATATCTCCGTGGGAGAACAGGCCGGGTACGACACGCAGATGGTGCTTGGGAGTCGGTGAGCTGTTTACCAGATCAGTGTAAGTGGTGCTGATCTTCTTAGCCCAATTGCGGGCAAGAGATTCGGGACTTCCGAAACGGGGAATATTTTTGAGCATCAGGCGGATATTTTCAGCACCTTCAAAATTGTTTTTAACCGCTGCATACATTTCGTCCCAGCTTAAGCGTTTTTCATTTACAACACGCTGTTCGATCGCTGCAAAGGAGTCTGCGATCGTAGCCAGAGCGATACCGTCAACATTCAGATTGATGATATCAACACCGCCCTGTGCGGCATTCAGACCGCGCTCGATCGGACCGTGGCAGAAAAGATTCAGAACGATTTCGGGAGCGATATCGGAAACCGTTTCATAATGGAAATCATAGCCGTCTTTGATACACTGTACCATCTGCGCAAGATGATATTCGAATCTGTTCCAAAGTTTGTCAAGGGAAGGTTCTCCCTCTTCCATGATTTCATCCAAAGCAATGACAAAAGGCCATCCCATATTCAGACGGGTTACATCCTGCAGAGGATATTCGATGCCGGGCAAAGCAACCCAGTTACATCCCACTTTGGCACGCATTCTTGCCAGTTCTCTGGGATGACCCTGTTTGCAGTAGCCTTCTTCGATACCGGTCGCACAGGAAAAATCGGGGCCGGAGCCGTCTTCCATGATATATTCCAAAGATCTGCGCAGCAGTCCCTCATCCATGCCGGGATAAACGCGTACAGCCAGATTGTAGGGAATCTTTAACAAATGTACTGCTTCCAGGATCAGATAGGACATACGGCTGGTAAGATCACGGCTTCCGTCAGGAGTCTGACCGCCGATCTGGGAATAATGGGTGTCATTGTAGAAAAGACTCGCCAGGATCCAGACCGCTTCTTCATCGGAAAGGATACCTGCCTTGATGTCTCTTTCATAAAAAGGACGGAGCAGTTCGTCAAGCTGGGACAAAGCACCGCCGTGGAAATAAGTACGGTCGATACACTGGAAAACAGCGATCAGCTGGCAGGCTTCCAGGAAAGTGGCAGGAGGGCCGGCAAGCAGGTTTTCACAGGTCTGCGCGATCCGGTTATAGTTTTTACGGTACTGGATATCGGTTTCAGCGGCAGCAAGCTCTCTGGCATAGGCAGCATGGCGTCTGATGTATTCCAGAATACCCAGGACAACAGCCTCTTCACCGTCATAGAAACCGGTATCTGCAGGATTGTTAAAGGTACGGTAAAAACGGACTTTATTTAACAGACCGGGATAACCTTCACGGAGCGCAATGTTCATATCGGGTCCCAAATGGTTCATACCGCCGATGCCGGAGGAAATCATATGGTATTTTTGATGAACTGCTTTGATCTCGGCAGGAAAATCATCGGGATTCATACCGCCGTTGCACCATTTTTTAAAGATGCCTGCCCATGCGCCTGCCAGGGCACTGTCCTTATGAATGTAGACAGGAAGCTCCGAAAACAGACGGCCGATATTTTCGCCTACATTTTTGGGGCCTTCGATACGGTTTTTGCCCGGAAGATATTCGGGAGTAAATGTAAAGTCTTCAAAACAGATAAATCCATGGTCATCGGTGTCATAGGCACCGCCGTAAAGTTCAAGTTTGCGTTTGTTGACCTTTACTTTTTCGTCGTGAAGCGACTGGATTTTCTGTGCGTAAAAGTCAGATACGATTGGTTTGAGATGAATTGCAGACATGTTAAATCCTCCTGTCTGATCAGCGATTGTAAACCGCAGGTATTCCCTTATCGGTAAATAATGTTAACAGATTCTCCATTTCTTCAGGAGACGGTGTGCGGAAAGTCACAACGTCCATTCCCAGAGATTTGCGTTTTCCTTCACCCAGGCGGTGATATGCCAGAAGTTCGACCTTCTGTACCGGAATATTTTTTAAATATTCCGCAATCTGCTCCATATCCTGCCAGTTTCCGTCCGGAATACAGGGAATCCGGATAAAAACATTGGCACCGCGTTCACATAAAAGAGGCAGATTTTCAAGAATCCTTTCATTACGCACGCCGGTAAGCTTCTTATGCGTTTCGGGATCAAAGGCTTTGATATCATAGAGGAAAAGATCCGTCCAGGGCAGGATTTTTTCAAAGCTGGAGAATGGAAAATGTCCTGCAGTATCAACAGCGGTATGAATACCGGCTTCTTTGCACAACTTTAAAAGCTCGCAGAGAAAATCCAGCTGCATCATACATTCACCGCCGGAAAAAGTAACGCCGCCGCCGCTGTTTTTAAAATAGGGGGCATCTTCCAGAATACGGCCGAACACTTCTTCAGATGTGACCTGTCTGCCTGCCATTGTCAGGGCACCCGCATAACAGGTCTGGGCACAAAGACCGCAGTTTTTGCATTTGCTTCTGTCTATTAAATGACCGGATTCAGATGCAATATGTGCATTGTTGGGACAAGCCGTAAAACAGGCACCGCAGCCGATACATTTTTCGGAGAGAAATTCAAGCTGTGGTGAAATGATCCAGGATTCCGGATTGTGGCACCATGCACATCTTAGATTACAGCCTTTTAAAAAGACTGTGGTGCGGATGCCGGGGCCGTCGTAAATGGAAAACGGCTGAATATTAAAAATAGTACCAGTTTGCATAAAATCACCAGATTAGTTTAAAAAAGGGAGCATTGCATTATGGCAATACTCCCTTTAAGTTAATAAATTTATGCGGAAACAATGAAGTATCGTTTCGATTTAAGAATTATTCTTTTACTGCACCGCCGATATTTTCAATGAATACGTCCTTCATACAGGTAAAGAGCACGATCGCGGGAACCATGGCGATGGTGGTACCTGCTGCTACATGACCCCAGTTGATATCATAGGTACCGATCATGGAGTAAATAGCAACAGCAAGAGTTTTGAGCTTATTGTCATTTACGTACAATACAGAGGTGTATACATCATTCCAACCGGACAGGAACTGGAAAATAAATACGGTGAACAGACCGGGTGTGGACAGAGGAATGATTACGTGTCTGAACATTCTTGCTCTGCCGCAGCCATCGATCATTGCTGCGTCTTCCAGTGCGGAAGGGATACTCTGCAAAAAGCCTAACTGCAGGAACATACCAAATGTAATACTGCCGGCGATCAAGATAACCATTACGGTGGTCAGCTTGTTAACCAGACCCAGTTTGGACATTAAGATGTACAGGGGAGCAAATCCTGCTGCGCCGGGAAGCATCTGGGTCATCAGGAAAAGACCCATAATGAGAGGCTTTAACTTGAAATCCATTCTGGCAAGGACATAGGCAACCATCAGGGAAAAGACTGCTGCACCGGCACCGACTGCCAGAGCAAGCAAAAAGCTGTTTAAGGTAAATCTTCCGAAGTTACCCATACCCATAACTTCCTGATAGTTGATCAGGGTCGGATGATCAGGCCAGTATTCAACGGGGAAATTATACATTTCCTTTTTGGATTTGATGGAGGAAAGCAGCAGCCAAACCAGAGGGAATAATGTATAAATGACGAAGAAAGCCAGTAATAAAAACTTAAAAAATTTACCGATAAAATACTGAGGTGTTTTCTTTTTCTTCATTATGAATCACTTCCCTTCGTTGCTTTAGTGGTGATCAGGTAAACAATTGCAAATGCCATGGTTGCCAGCCACAGAAGCACACTGGATGCGGAGATCAGACCGTAGTCAGTACCGTGTACTACTTCTGTCATGATATAGGAAGATACCGTGTGGCTTCGTCCGGCAGGACCGCCGCCGGTCATACCAAAGATTAGGTCAGGAGAGTTCATCATTGCGATCGCTCTCATCATAATGGTGAGCAGCAGCAGGGTCTTGATGGAAGGGATCGTGATGTAGAAGAATTTCTGTATGCCATTGGCACCGTCGATATCAGCTGCTTCATACATATCCTTGGGAACGGTACGCAGCGCTGCCATGGTAACGATGGAGAAGAATGCCATACCGGTCCATACCTTAGCTACGATAACGCAGTAGATCGCAGCATTGGGATTGGAAAGGAAACCAACCTGTTTTTCGATGATACCAAGACGCATCAGAATATCGTTGATAACGCCGGTGTTGCCGTTGAACATCCATTTCCAGATAACACCAACTACGAAACCGGACAGCGCCCAGGGAACGAATACAACTGCTTCGTAAACTTTTCTGCCGGGGAAGTCAGCCTGCAGAAGCAGTGCCAGACCAAAGCCCATGACAAACTCAGCAGATAAGCAGACTACCAGCCAGAGGAAAGTATTCTTCCAGATAACGCCGTTAATGGAAGAATTAAAAAGTTTTTCGTAGTTTTCAAAACCGGCGAAAGATTTGTTGTACATATCATATGCCTTAACATCCTGGAAAGACATGATGATACCGTCAATGGAGGGATAATACAAAAATACCAGCAGCAAAAAGACAGGAATTGCCAGAAAGCTGATGATAAAGATTGTATCTTTTGTTTTTCGGCTAATCAATTTTTTGTTTGGATTCATTCATACCTCCTTGATTAAAACTTACGGCCGGAGCCGTAAGCCAGCTCCGGCCGCCAGATTAATTCATGGAATCAATATTTGATTGATGATGTATTAGTCAGGATATACTTCCTTAACCCATTCGGAATCATGACACCATGCATCGAACTGTGCTCTCCATTCGCAGTATTCTTCAGGAGAGATCGCACCAAGAACCAGTTCCTGGAACTTCAGATCGTTTTCAGTGTTGGAGTTTCTCTGATCCAGCTCTTCTTTGGTCATCCACAGAGTTTCGTTAGCATCTGCATACCACTTATGAGCATCGGGCTTGTTAGCCATTACAGAGTAAGCTGCATAGTAGCCTTCACCGAAGTAAGGGTCTTCTGCTGCGGTGGTATGAATAGGAAGGTTACCGTTAACCTTACACCATTCGTTGTTGCCTTCAACACCGCTCAGAGCTGCGATAACTGCCCAAGCAGCATCTTTCTTTTCGGAGTAAGAGGTGATACCCCAAGCGCCGGAACCAGCGTTGTTCCAGGATTCGCCGGACAGACCAACGGGAAGGGGAGCAACGTCCCAAGTACCGTCTTCCATGTATTCTGCACAGGTAGCGATAACTTCAGGGTCCTGAATCAGCATAGCAGCTGTGCCGGAGTAGAAGGATTCAACAGTTTCAGGATAGCCCCATGCTACAGCGTCGGGATTGGAGCAGTTCTGGAACAGATCTACCCAGTACTGAGCAGCAGCAACAGCTTCGGGATATTCCCAGATGTTCTTGCGTTCATTGGTAACGTTGGGCATTGCGGTGGTGATGTATTTGGAGCCCAGATCGGAACGAACATGGTTATCAAGGAAGCCGGCACCGCCGCTGCCTGCACGGTAAGAATAACCATATCTGTTGTTAGCGGGATCGGTAAGAGCCAGAGCTACATCATAGAACTCTTCCATAGTGGTAGGAACACTAAGACCAGCTTCTTCTAACCAGTCTTTACGATAGAACAGAGCTTTCTGATACAGACCGTTCGCTACGCCGTAGAAATGTCCGTCGTAAGAAACTGCCTGATCTTTCAGAGTCTGCTGCAGAGTTGCGTAATCTTCCCATTCTGCGATGTAATCATCGAGAGGAGCGATCCAGTTGTTGTTGATGTAGTCAACCATGGTGATGTTACCAAGCTCAACGATATCGATATCTTCCTGAGCCTGCAGCATGGTGATCATCTTCTGTCTGGACTGGTCAGCGGGAGGAGAAATGATTTCCAGTTCGATGGAGCCGTCGGTATGTTCAGCAACGATCTTCTGGGTCAGTTCATCTCTGGTAGGGTTACCAAGAATGGTGAGCATTCTGATAACAGTCTTTTCACCAGTTGCAGCAGGTTCTTCTGCTTTTTCTTCGGCCTTCTCTTCGGTCTTGGTGTCAGCAGCGGGTGCAGAAGTTTCATCTTTTGCGCCACAGCCAGCGAGCATACCAATAATCATAGAGGACGCGAGTAATGTTGCAAGTACTTTCTTTTTCATAAATACTTCCCTCCAATAAATTATCTTGTATCTGAAATACCCCTATTTCAGACCATATATGTATTATACTAAATACAATCTGTGTGTAAAAATGGAATATTGTCAGATTAAGTATGGAAAAAAGTAAGATGAACATAAATGCGTGATAAGGGCACGGATTATTGTAAGATTCCCGCATTTTTTGCATAAATACCGGGGCCTTTTGAGACCTCGGTAAAAAAAATGATATAAAAAGTAAATGAAATGTAAGTTTCATACCTTCGGATATGCGCAGCTTTGAAAAAAAGAAATTTATCCGCAGCCATGTGGAAAATTGTAATATAAGCGTTCGGAAGTTGCATTGACAGAGACATTTTGGAGGAATAAAATAGATATAATCATGTTGTTTTTGTTTAGAATGATGAAAGAGGCTGTTTATGAACTATCTGCGAAAGCTCTGGAATCGTTTTTTGTATCATACCAAGCTGGTACATAAGTATATCTGCTTTCTTCTGTTTCTGATGCTGGCAGAGTTTTTGCTGACCCATGTTTTGCTCAGACCTTATATGGTGCAGCTTGTGATCAACAAGTCACAGGAGGCTTCTGAGCAATTTCTGGAATCCTATGTCAACAATATTGCGTATCGTTTTGCTGATTATGAAGAATTGCTGGAAGCCTTTGCGGGTGATGAAACGCTGAGAGAACGTTTTTCACATGAAATGCTTTCCGATGCAGATTATTCTGTTTTGGACCGCCGGATCCGCAGTATTCTCAAGGATCAGTTTCCATACGGATTCTATGATATGGCTTTTTATCCTATGAATCGATGTCGCAGCGGGAAAACATATATGATTCGGGAAAAGGAAGATTTGTCGGAAACTTTTCGAACCAAACTGGAGAATCAGGAGTTTCACCGTTATTTTGTGCACAATAATGAGCCGTATCAGACCAAGCTGGTTTCCGTACTGTATCCGATTTATGATCCGGACGGCAGAGAAGTGGTCTGTGTGATCCGACTGAGCGTATGGCCCAGAAATGTATTCCGAACTAATAAGGGAATGAGTGAGGAGTATGCAGGCAAGATTTTTGTCGTGAATGCCAAAGGAGAATATGTCTATGGTGCGCAGACTCCGGATATGGAGGAATATCTGGAATATGCAGGACAATATATCGACAAATGGTATACGCGGTTCAGGATCGCTCCCTTTGATGGTTCTGCGGGAAGGTATCTGACAAGTATGTATTCTGCCAAAGGTCTGCGGGCTGTTTATTATGATTCCTTTGAGGAGTTTTATGCAGAAGTAAAGCTGCTCAACCGCGTGCTTTCAGCAGGACTGTTAGGATTGGTTTTTTTGACCTTTGGTTTGGGAATGGCATTGTCTTTGCACATACAGAGACGTTTTGATCATGTGATCGAGAAGGTGGATGCGGTTGCCAAAGGAGATCTTGAAGTGGCTGATGCGGTATATGCTTCTGATGAGATCGGTATTTTTGATTCCAGTTTTACGGAGATGGTGCACAGAACACGGCAGCTGATCGAAACCAATTATATCAGCGAAATGAAGAAAAAGGATGCTCAGCTTCTGGCTCTGCAGGCGCAGATACAGCCGCATTTTCTATTCAACTCTCTGGAGATCATCAATTCGCTGGTGGAGATTGGAGAATATGACACAGCCTGTGAGGTAAATGCGCGGCTCTCCTCTCTTCTGCGCTACAGTATCAATCATAATTCTTCCGGCATTGTTACGCTGCGGGAAGAACTTGATTATATGAGAGATTACCTTTATATACAGAATCTGCGGTTTCAGAACAGATACCGTCTTTATGAAGAGATTGAAGAAGAATGTCTGGATCTGCCGATGATGAAGCTTATTTTGCAGCCACTGGTTGAAAACTGCATCAAGCACGGCTTCAAAAATGCGGCAGCGGGAAATATCCGGCTGCAGGTTTGTAAGATTGATCAATCTATCAAAATAGAACTTCGCGATGACGGAAACGGTATGGAGGAAAATGCCTTCCGGAATCTGATGGAAAAACTGCAAGGAAATCCTCTCGGTGATTTTGGGGAGCAGAATGACAGTATTGGCATTCTCAATATCCATAACCGCCTTCGCTTAAAATACGGAGAAAGATATCAGATTTTCATAGAGACTGCACCCGGACAGGGGATGGGCACCGTTCTGATACTTCCCGAGTCTGAGCACGATGAGGATCTGCAAAAGAATGAGTACGAGGTAAAGAAATAAATGAAACTGCTGATCGCAGATGATGAATACTTAATAAGAGAGGCATTGGCAGCCCGGCTGAAAAAGGGAAATTACGAATTTGAACAGATTTTTTTTGCCGGATCTGGTCTGGAGGCGTGGCATATTATAGAAGAAATGAGGCCGGATATTGTGATCACAGATGTGCGCATGGAGTATATCACCGGTCTTGAGCTGATCCAGCGATGCCGCATGCAGAATATACAGACTTCTTTTATTGTAGTAAGCGGATTTGCGGAATTTGAGTATATGCAGACTGCTTTGGAAAATGATGTATGCGCCTATCTGCTCAAGCCCATCACACAGGAAAAGCTTTTTTCGGCAGTCAATAAGGCGATCAATAAGCAGAATGAATCCACACGGCTGTCGAAGGCACTTTTGGAAAATGAACAGCTGAATCTGGCCAATCTGCTTATGAAATGCCGTCAGGATATCATTTCGGAAACGGAATACGGAAAGCTTTTAGTATATCTTGGAGCGGAAACAGATTTTGAGTTTTTGTGTGCGGCAGTGCATGTGAGTACCTACAGGCATGACAGATATGCTTCTGTTGAGGATGTATACCGCAGTATGGAACAGCAGCTTTCTGCCCGAATGCCGGTGCTGAGTAAAATACTTCCTTATAAAAGAGCACAAAACGGTTTTTTTCTGCTTATGGGAACGCAGCTTAACGAAAAAGAAACGGTCATACATTCTGTCTGGCAGGATATTGTACAGCGTATAAAAAACAGCGGTGCAATTGTATCGGTGGGGTTGAGCAAGCCTGAAAAAGTGATAGATTCCGGTTTTATGCTTTCGGCAGAAAAAGCATTGAATCAGCGTTATGAGCGCGGTATCGGCAGTGTTTATTCCTGCCGTGCGATCAGGGAAAGTGCGGATATTGCGCAGATCCTTGATGTCCCCAGTTTTGCAGACAGGGTAAAAGGTAAAGAAGGGGAAGAAGCAGCTGCAGAGTTTGAAAAGCTTGTGGTGAAATTATATCCGCATATTTACAATCTGGATTTTCTGTTCCAGTATTTGTATGATCTGATGATCGAACTGGGCTTTAATCCCAACAAACAATTCTGGAAGGATTATATTGAAAAGAAAAGCTGGACATACTGCGCAAACCTTTCGGAAATCCTAAAGTCGATCAGGGAGGAACTCGAAAAATCCTGTCACCGTATTCATGCAGAAGGACTTCCGCTGTCTGAACGGGTCAAGTTATTTATTCGGGAGCATTATAGAGAGGATCTTTCTCTGAGCATACTTGCAAACCAGTTTCATTTGAATCCCAGATATTTTGCTTCAATCTTTAAAAAGGATGAGGGACTGAGTCCTACAGATTATCTGACACAGGTACGGATTGAGGCGGCCTGCAGAGAATTGGAAACAACAGATGTTCCGGCGTCTGAGATCTCGGTTATGATTGGGTATGACGATCCCAGATATTTTTATAAGGTATTCAAAAAAAAGCTTGGTGTTACGCCGAAGGAGTATCGGCAAAAACAGTTATAAACAAAAGGAGGAATCGGCATTAGCCGATTCCTCCTTTGCGGAAGTGCAATATTATCCTAAAACTTTCTTAAGTGCCTGATCCCAGTCAGCCTTGAGCTCTTCTACATTTTCAAGACCGATGTGTACTCTGACAAGTCCTTTTTTCATGATGTCGGTGTCCTCTTCCATTCCCATGCCAAGCGCGATAAACAGGCTTTCGTAGCCGCCCCAGCTGCAGGCTTTGTGGAAATATTTAAGTTCCTTGCCGATTTCCTTGATCTTGTCATCGGGCAGATCAAAGACGATACTCATAAGGCTTGAGCAGCCTCTCAGCTCTTTTTTCGCACGTTCATACTGGGGGTGAGAAGGATGGAAAGGATAGATCACTTCTTTTACGCAGGGCAGATTGTGGAAATATTCAGCCATTTCAATACCGTTGGCCATGTGCTGTTTCATGCGGGCAGGCAGGGTGCGCAGACCGCGGATCAGGAAATAGGCTTCCATGGGAGCCATGATGCCGCCGAACAGAACACCTTCATTGCCTCTGATCTGGTCAATCTCTTCTTTTTTGCCGCAGACAACACCGCCGACGATGTCACTGTGACCGCCCATGTATTTGGAGCAGGAATGTACTACCATATCGATACCGGAATCAATGGGATTCTGGAAGATAGGTGTGCTGTAAGTGTTGTCGATAACAGTTGCAATGCCGCGTTTTTTGGCAAGCGCTGCGATTTCCTTCAGATCAAGAACTAAAAACAGGAAAGTGGAAGGGCTTTCCATATAGATCAGAGTGGTGTTGGGCTGGATCGCATTTTCGATCTCTTCGATGCTGGTGCCGTTTACATAAGTTACAGTAACGCCGTAACGTGTGATGTAACTTTCAAAAATGCTTCTTGCGCCGCCGTAGACACTGGCAACGGATACAATGTGATCACCCTGTTTTACATAATGAAAGATTGCTGCGCTGATGGCGGCCATGCCGGAAGCGGTGCAGTATGCTGCTTCGGTGTTCTCCAGTGCAGCGATCTTTGCCTCTGCGATCTCAACGGTAGGGTTGGTGGGACGGGAGTAGCCGTAACGGCCGGGTCTGCCCT
The DNA here is from genome assembly GCA_017500935.1 of Lachnospiraceae bacterium. GTDB lineage: Bacteria > Bacillota > Clostridia > Lachnospirales > Lachnospiraceae > Gallintestinimicrobium. The sequence continues at coordinate 13,235 of JAFVXW010000015.1, read as the reverse complement.
CTTCGTTGCCGGGAACGTCACAAAACAGTGAGCTCATGAAGATCGGGGGATTTACCGCGCCCATGTAACGGGAGGGGTCGTCTCCATAGTGGGTACAGATTTGTTCCTTTGTCATTTTCTGTTCCATGGTAATTTCTCCTTTGTTTTACGGTGCATGACACCTGTGTATGAAATAAATTAAAAAAACTTTGTCAGTTGGGAAGCGGTCCGATACCGGAGCCCTGTGCAAAAAACAAATAGATAAACCAGGCTGCGCACAAAAGGATGCCTGCAACAGACACTGTGATCAGAATACCGCCGCGTTTTTGTTTTGAAACGCGGATCACGCCGGCGATCAGAACGGCAACTGAGGCTGCCATCAGGGCGATAAAGAGCCATACACCCAAAAAGCCGTAAACACCTACCTGATCGATCGCAAGAATCACGAAGGAAAAAAGCATTACCAGTGTAAACAGATGGGTCAGAATACTCAGCTCTTTTCTCCGCTCCTGCCATACAGCGCTGCGTTTGGCCTTGTGGGCGGTTCTGGCTTCCTGTTTTGCCTGTGCTTTCTGCTGTTTTTTCTCCTGTTTGGCAGCAGCTTTTGCGGTCTGGCTGGAGACTTGTCCGGCAGATGATTCGTCAGACGGTTTGGATGCCGGTTCAGCAGCGGTTGCCGCGGCTATTTTCTCGTTTGTTTTTGCCACGGCGATTTCCTGAAGGCCTTCCAGAAAAGGATATCCTTTTACAATCTGGGCGGCGTAAGTTTTCTGCAGATCATATTCCAGAGGCAGCCAGGTGGAAATGTCACTCTCATTATGCTGTATCACAGCCTCCAGTTTGTCAAGTGCTTTGTATACGATTGCTTCTTTTGTCTGCAGGGCTTTCATTTCTGTCAGCAGATCCTTCAATTCTGCATAAAGCGGTTCCGGGAGAGATGTAAGCAGCTTGTCCAGTGCCTGGTCTTCGGCACTTTCATGCTCTGAAGTCTTTTCAAAGGTGGGGATGTCTCCGGTCACGGCTTCGCCAAGATCATGAATTAAGCACATGCGGATCACTTTGTCTGTGTCGATGTCTCCAAGTTCATCCTTTAAAAGATATGCCATAAGTGATACACGCCAACTGTGGGCTGCAACACTCTCCTGCACGCCGGCGGCAGTCATGCAGTGTCTGGGGACAGATTTTAATGTTTCAATTTTAGATAAAAAATCAGTGAATTGTTCAGGGGTGAAATGTTCCATAGCAGTTCCTTTTTTTATGATTTTTATTTGCCGGATCCGTTGTTATCTGCGGTACAGGCATGAAAAACTGCTTTTCCGTCTTTTACATAGCATTCCCAAACCGGCGGCAGAGGATCTGCGGCAGCCATTTGGGGAGATTCCAGACGGCAGCACAGAGTATAACGGTCATTTAAGCACAGATCCAGAACACCATTTTTCCAGAATACGGAAAGGCTGCAGGGGCGGTCCAGGTCTTCCACATTTACCAGTGTACGCATGGTATTGCTGTAATTATACAGAGCTGCATGCGCAGGACAAACGGTGATATATCTGTCTGCAGCATTCAGTCGGATCTCATATCTGCCGTTGGCGGTGGTTAAAAGCAGGCCGTAATTGCTGCCGGAAGATTCGATCTTACAGGATAAATACCAGCTGCCGTCACATAGATGGGCCTGACTGTAGGCATTGGATACGCTGCTTTCCGTTACGGCACTGTGACAACCGGCAGTTTCCGGAAGCAGTTCTTTGACATGGGAAAAACGAAGGGTACCGTCTTTATTCTGGAGCAGCTCGCGCAGCACAACGCTTCCGGCATAGCTTTCGCCGGTTACCGAAGCAGCAAGAAAGCCTGCAGCAATACGTCTGTCTGCAAAATCAGCGGTTTTGGGAACACGGTAAAGCGGTCCGCCGATGGTTTCGTTTGCAGGGGTGATCCAGGGACCGAACGGATTGCGGCTGTAACGGTATTTGGCAAGACCATAGTTGGAAAAAATCAGGTAATACCAGCCATTCCATTCAAAATAATCGGAACATTCGGGCTGATCGGTATATCCGGGCACAAGAAAGGGTTCTTTTTGTTCCCAGTTTTCCAGATCGGCGCTGACAAGATGTGCAAGGCAGCCGCTTCTTTCCGGAATTTCGCAGTCAGCCAGATTGGTGGTCACCAGCATATGATACAGGCCGTCTGCGCCCAAAAAGACTTCGGGATCGCGGGCGGAGGTGGTTTCATAGGGAGCTGTCAGTGCAAAGTATTGTTCGGATTTGGTAAAATGAATGCCGTCATCGCTGACTGCCCAGGAAAGCTGTGCCGCGGTTTCGTCCATCATGCGGGCAGCGTAGAAGGCATAATATTTATCGTTGGTTTTTAAAATGGAGCCGGTACAGATGGAGCCTTCCCAGGGATGGGTAATCTCCACTGCCATGGGATGCTCTTCCCAGTTAACCAGATCTTTGGTGGAAATATGGGCAAACTGATGAGCACCCTTCCCCCATTTGCTTGTGTGGCTGTGTCTGTCTTTTAAATAGAAAAGATGGTAACGTTCTCCGTCGGAAAAAGGCATACAGTCACCCACATTTTCATTGCCGATATCCGGCGCCCAGAACAGGATGTCTTTAATGGGGCGCGGATTGAACGGTTTTTGGGCAGCATCCGGGATCCAGTTATGGGAGATCATGCAGGATGCACAGCGGATTACAGGATCATCCTGGGTGAAGCTTTCACCCATTGGCCATTCCTCTTCTGCCATAATGCCGTTGATCCAAAGCTCCAGCCGGTATCCGAGCCAGATCAGTTCGACAACAGCAGAATCTGAACTTTTGTCAGCGGAAACAGATGTGTATTTTGTCAGATCCGCAGTCAGTGTAAGCGGCGCATCTTTGGCGTAGGTACGTACAAGAACCGTCAGCTGGCGGTCTTTGACGGAAGCACTCACAACCCATCTTCCGTTTTCAGAAAGGTGGAAAAGGCAGGGTTCATTGTAAATGGCTGTCGGAATGACAGCGGTATATGTCCAGCGTTTTAAGGTGTTCATTTGAAGTTCTCCTTGTGATAGAAGATACAGGTATCTGTCTATATTTTATGTTCTGATGGTTTTTATGTCAATTACAGGAAAGCTGTGATATAATTCTTTTATAAAAAATGTCCGGGAGGATATGATATGAAGCAATGGTTTATGAAATACGACAGTCCCGCCCAAAACTGGATGGAAGCGCTTCCTCTGGGAAACGGCAAAATGGGAGCCATGGTTTATGGCGGAACAGACAAAGACAGAATCAGTTTAAACCTTGACACACTTTGGTCCGGCTGGGGAGCGGATAAGAAAAATCAGGCAGGAGCACCTGACTGGGCATATGTGCGCGGGCTGCTTCATGAACAGAAGTTTACGGAGGCCGAAGATTATATCCGCGACAATATTCTGGGTTACTGGGGAGAATGTTATATGCCCGCCGGCAGTCTGTATCTGGAAACGGATCTGCCCTGTGCGCAGCAGGTGCAGAACTATCGGAGAAAGCTGCTGTTGAATGAGGGGATTTTTGACTGCAGTTTCAGTGCAGGAGATGCGCTTATCAAAAAGGAAATGTTTGTCAGCATGAAGGAGCAGGTTCTGGCGATCCGTATGTATGCGGAAAAAGGAACCCTTTTCGGCGTGACAGCAAGGTTGGAAAGTCTGCTTTTGCACAGTGTTTCGGCGAATGTTTCGGGAAAATCCCTTACACTCAGCGGTCGTGCGCCTTCTTACTGCGCGCCGGATTATCAGCTGGATGATGATCCCATCCGGTATGAAGACGAAAAAGGGATCCGTTTTGCATTTACATTGTCTGTGCAGAGCAGTTCGGGAAGTGTGACGATAAAGGAAGATTCTGTCAGCGTAAAAGATACGGATGAGGTAATCTTTTTTGTCAGCGGTGCAACGGATTTTGAGTCAGATTCTGACGGCAATTACGGGATCTGTGCAGGAAATGACTGGACCGGACAGATCACAGCGGCATTGGAAAAAGCGGACAGTCTTGGATATGATGTGCTCAAAAAAGAGCATGCTGCATGTTTCAGAGGCTTTTTTGAGCGCATGGATCTGCAGTTGGGGGATGACAGAGAAGAATTACAGGAACTGACTGTTCCGGAACGTCTTATCCATTATCAGGAAACAAAACAGGATCATGATCTGACAGCGCTTATGTTCCAGTATGGCAGGTATCTGATGATCACATCTTCAGCACCGCAGAGTCAGTGCAGCAATCTGCAGGGAATCTGGAATGAACTGCTGCGGGCGCCTTGGGCCAGCAATTATACCGTCAATATCAATACAGAGATGAATTACTGGGCTGCAGAAAGCTGTAATCTGAGCGAGTTTCATGAGCCTTTGTTTGATCTTCTGGAAAGACTGGCAAAAAACGGTGCCAAAACCGCAAAAGAGCTGTATGGGCTGGATGGATGGGTATCTCACCACAATGCAGATCTTTGGGGGCTTACGGAGCCGGTTGGGTATCAGCATCAGGAGGCGCCCAGCGGGGGAATCTGTGGTTTTGGAATGTGGAATATGAGTTCGGGATGGTTTTGCAGACATCTTTGGGAGCATTATCTGTATACACAGGATATGGATTTTCTGGAAAAGAAAGCTTACCGTCTGACAGAAGGAGCTGTGAGATTTTATCTGGGTTATTTACAGCCTTATAACGATTATCTTGTGACGATCCCCTCCACTTCTCCCGAGAACTGTTTTATCGGTTCAGATAGAGAGGCGCATTCCTGTTACATGGCGTCTGCGATGGATATCGGTATTTTGCGGGATCTGTTTGGAAATTACCTGGAAATGTGCCGGATCCTGAAAAAGGGAGAACTGGTAAAGGAAACGAAGGAAGCCCTGGAAAAACTGCCTCCTTATCAGATCGGAAAGCACGGACAGCTGCAGGAATGGTTTGAAGATTTTGAGGAAAGAGAAGTTACACACCGTCATGTTTCCCATCTGTATGGTCTGTATCCTGCAAATGTCATAAATAAAGAAGAAACGGTTTTGCGTGATGCCTGTGAAAAGGTTCTGGAACGCAGAAGTGACGACGGATCCGGCTGGTGCATTGCATGGAAAGCAAGCCTTTGGGCAAGACTTGGAAGGGGAAACCGGGCACTGGATCTGCTTAATAACCAGATGCGTCCGACTACTGTGGAAAACATTGCTGCCTGGGGAGGCGGAACTTATTATAATCTGTTCTGTGCGCATCCGCCGTTCCAGATTGACGGAAACTTTGGATTTACTGCGGCGGTAGCGGAAATGCTTCTGCAGAGTCAGGACAATGAAATCGTGATATTGCCGGCAATTCCGGACAGCTGGTCTGACGGAAGCGTCAGCGGATTAAAAGCACGCGGCGGCTATGAAGTTGATTTTAAATGGAAAGATCATAAGGTAACACAGCTGACCATACATGCACTGCAGGCAGGAGAAATCTGCGTATCTGTCAACGGTCAGACCAAAAAGGTGATATTTACAAACGAGAAGGAATGTTGGAATTATGAACTGGATGAAGGATAAAATACTGCAGTTTCCCAAAAAGGAACCGGTATTGTTTGCGGCGGCTCTTTGTATGATTTTGTCGGCATTTTTTGTGCCGCCGTCGAAAGAATGGATCGCACATATTGATTTTCGCACGCTGGCACTTTTGTTTGCGCTGATGGCGGTGGTTGCCGGTATGGAACATCACGGTCTGTTTAACTGGATCGCCCAGAAGATGCTTTCCGGGAAAAAGACACGCAGGATGCTGTTTCTGGTTTTGATCCTTCTGCCCTTTTTTACATCCATGCTGATCACCAATGATGTGGCGCTGATCACCTTTGTGCCGTTTGCCATTCTGATCCTGGAACTGACCGGTCAGCAGAAATATCTTATTTTTGTGGTGATCGCGCAGACGATCGCAGCCAATCTGGGCAGTATGGCGACACCTGTGGGAAATCCCCAGAATCTGTATCTGTATTCCTGTTTTGACCTGTCTGCAGGTGCGTTTTTTGCAGCGGTGCTCCCCTATGCATTGCTTTCTCTGGCGGCTGTTGCTGTCAGCGTGCTTTTTTGTAAAAATGAGACCTTTGCAGTGGATTTTCCGGAAAAACAAAAAATAGACAGCACCGGACATCTGGTGTTGTATCTGGTGCTGTTTGTGCTGTGTCTGTTATCGGTTTTCAGAGTGCTGCACTGGGGCATTCTTCTGGGTATTGTGTGCGCTGCATTGTTTGCAGCTGACCGTTCCCTGTTTAAGGGACTCGATTACGGTCTTTTGCTGACCTTTGTCTGTTTCTTTATTTTTGCGGGCAACATCGGCGCCATCGATGCGGTAAACACTTTTTTGCGTTCCATCATGGGAAGTGCACCGCTTCTGACCTCTGCGCTTGCCAGTCAGGTGATCAGCAATGTGCCTGCGGCGGTGCTTTTATCCGGTTTTACACAGGAGTGGAAAGCGCTGCTTTTGGGAACTGATATCGGCGGTCTGGGAACCCCCATCGCGTCCATGGCCAGCCTGATCTCCTTCCGTTTATATATGAAAACAAAGAATGCGGCCGGCGGAAAGTATCTTTTGTGGTTTTCTGTGGTCAACTTTGCAGGACTTGCCGTATTTTTAGCGGTTGCGCTGGCAGCAGGTCTGCGCTGACAATCAAATAAGTTCGTAGTGCTCTAAGGCGTGCAGGATTCCATCTTCTGTCACGCCTTTTGTGATGTATTCACAATAAGGAAGAATCACCTCTGCACTGTTGCCCATGCCGATGCTGTGGGGAACAGCTTTTAACATTTCCAGATCGTTGGCACTGTCGCCGAGGGCATAGCAGTTATCACGGGAAATTCCCAGCGAATCGATGATCGCCTGGATTCCCTGCGCCTTGGAGCAGCCTTTGGCAGTCACTTCAAAATGCCCGTCCCGATGACGGATGCTTAAAAAATCGTCCTTTACATATTCTTCCAGTTCGGAAATATCTTCATCCGGCGTAAAAAGACAGAAAAACTTGTCAAATAAAAGGGAGCAGGATTCTTCCGGGTCTTTTGGAAGATCATAGACTCTGCCACCGGTGATATCGGTAAAATATGCCTTTACATGTTTTAAATGCTCCGTCTGCCCTTCATTGTGAGGATCAAAATAAACCGCTTCTGGTCCTTCAAAGAAAACCGGCGCTTTTGTTTTGCGGAGAATGCGGATGATGTCAGGGTAACGTTTGGTGGGTATGGTCTGTGTAAAGATCTCTTCTCCGTTATAGTAAACACGTGAGCCGCAGGCACAGATGTAACCGTCGAAGCCGACACTTCGGATGTGCTCTCCCACGCTGACAAAGGTGCGGCCGGTATTGATGATGGCCAGATGACCGTTTTGACGGAGCCTTGCGATGGCCTTGGCAGCACTTTCGGGCACCTGATTATAGTCGTCTACCAAAGTGCCGTCAATGTCAAAAAAAACTGCTTTCTTATCGGAAGTATTCATGGCATGTCTCCTCCAGGTATTTTTCAATCTGACTGCGTGTACAAAGCAAAGAACCCTGGATCATAGGCGGTCTGCCGCCGCCGCGGCCGTTTAAGGCAGCATTGAAGGCTTTTCCGAAGGCTGCAATATCCATTTTGGCGGCACAGATTACATATTTATAGCCTTCTGTGTCATTGCCGGAAAAAACAGCAGCAAAATCGGTTTTTGCCTGCAGTTTGTCTGCCAGCTTGCGCAGCTCCATGGGAGAAAGCTCCTGCTCAAACAAAACGGCACCGGGAGTACCGGCGGGGATGGCTTCTACCTTTTGGTCGAGAAGCTCAAGGCGAAGACCCGTGTATTCGGTCTTTAACTGTGTATAGGCATTCTGCAGTCTGTCCACAGCATCCGCAGTCAGTTCGGGTCTGGCTGATAAAAGTGTGGATATCTTTCGGATATTTTCTGTCTTTTGTGCATAATCTGCAAGGGCTTTTTCACCGATCAGAAGGGTCAGACGGACACCGCTTTTAAAATGTTCGGTTCCGGTTACGCAGATGGGGCCGACTTCACCGGTGGTGCGTACATGGGTGCCGCAGCAGGCACATACATCGGCGCCGGGGATCGTGATGATGCGCACATCGCCTTCCAGTTCCTTTTTGCTTCTGTAATACAGGGATGAGAGTGTCTGCGGGTCGGGATATTCGGCTAAAACCGGTACATTTTCCATGATTTTTAAATTGGCCTTCTGCTGGGCTGCAAAAATCTGCTCCGGGCTCAGCATACCGTCAAAATCGATGGTCACGGCATCCTTTCCCATATGAAAGCCTACATTATTTACCTGATAGCTGCTGCAGATGATGCCGGAAATAATATGTTCGCCGGAGTGTTCCCGCATATTGGTGATGCGCCGCTGCCAGTCGAGCTTTCCGTGTACGGAAGTACCGGCCGGAATTGGCTGTCGGCAGAAATGTACAATTTCACCATGGGGGAATTGTGTGCCGTCGGCTTCCTGTGTGTCGGTGACGGCAACCGTGTTTTCTTCATATATCAATACACCGCAGTCACAGGGCTGGCCGCCGCCTTCGGGATAAAATGCGGTCCGGTCCAGGCTGATCAGATAACCGTCTCCGTCAGCAAGACAGGCTGTGACAGTGGCATCAAATTCTTTCAGATAAGCGTCCTGATAATAAAGTCTGGTGGTCATGACAAGTCCTTTCCTGATTGTTTTTCTGACATTTTACCACGTTTTGGGAGAACTTGCCATCATCGTTTTTTTGCGGTTTTTCAATACTGCAAGACAAAGTTCACAAAATGTTAACATTCAAAACAGCAAAATGCACAAAAGTCTTTGTGCAGATGTCAACAAAAAATAAAATTTGTTTAAAAATATATGAAAAAATAGAAAAAAGAAATTGACGAGCCGAAAGCTTTAGGGTATTATAATGCAATAAAACCATTTCAGAATGGTTTATTTCATGTATAGGCAGTACAAAAAGGATAGAAAACTGTGTATACAAATATTACTCAACTTTACAAGGAGGACAATATGAAAAAGAGAGTAATCGCAACCCTTCTTTGTGTAGCTATGGGCGTATCTCTGGTAGCATGTGGCGGCAAAGAAACCACTACCGAAGCACCTGCAGCTGACACCAAGACCGAAGAAAAGGCAGAAGAAAAGGCAGAAGAAAAGGCTGAAGAGCCCGCTAAGGAAGAAGCACCTGCAGAAGAAGCACCTGCAGCTGACGAACCCCTTGATCTGCACATCACCATCAAGAACAACACCATTCAGGACCCTCAGAAGTGCGGCGGCGCTACTGACTACCACATCCACAACCATCTGTGCGAAGGTCTGTTCAAGTTTGAATCCACCGGCGAAGCTATCGGTACCAACCCTAACGTATACGGTTCCGAACTCGTTCTTGGTCAGGCTAAAGAATACACCTATGACGAAGCAACCATGACCTACACCTTCACCCTGCGTGATGACATTTTCTGGTCTGACGGCGAACCCGTTGTTGCTCAGCACTTCGTAGATGCTTGGCACAGACTGATGGATCCCGTTAACGCTACTTCTCAGTGCCAGATGTTCGTAGGTATCGTTAAGAATGCCCGCGAAGTATACGAAGGCACCGTTCCTGTAGAAGAACTCGGCGTTACCGCTGTTGATGACAAGACTCTGACCATCGAAATGGCTGCTCCCTGCGGTTACTTCACTCAGCTGCTTGCTCACTACGCTACCCAGCCTATCCGTGTAGACGAAATCGAAAAATGGGGCGACAAGTATGGTTATCATCAGCCTTACCTGACCAACGGTCCTTTCTACGTTTCCGAACGTGTTGAAGACGTTAAGCAGGTTATGGTTCCCAACGAAAACTACTATGATCGCGACAAAATCGGTCCCGATTCCATTACCTGGTACATCTGTAACAACGAAGCTACCGCTCTGGCATCCTTCCAGGCTGGTGACTGGCAGTACATCCACAGCGCAGTTCCCACCGACCAGATCGATCAGCTCGAAGCTGAAGGCGTTCTGTTCAAGGCTCCTTACCTTGCATTCTCTTATCTGTACTGCTCCATGCTCCATGCTGAAGACTGGAGAGTACGTGCAGCATACACTCTGGCAATCGACCGTGACAACATCGTTGACAACATCGTTAAGAACGGTTCCCTTGCAGCTACTGGTATCATCCCTTACGGTATCACCAACAGCCAGGGTGAACAGTGGATCGACTACGCTGGCGACATTATGTACAGCTGGCTGTCCGAAAACTATCCTGACTATGACCTGACCTCTTATCCTGGTCGTGTAGAACTGGCTCAGGCTCTGTTCGCAGAAGCTGTTGCTGATGGTCACGATGCATCCAAGTCCCAGATCTACAGATACGGTGACAACGAAGTTAACGCTCTTACCGCAGAAGCTGTTCAGGCTGACCTGCTGAACGTTCTTGGTGTTAACCTGACTCTGGAACCTCAGGTTCTTTGGGATACCGATTACGGTCTTGGCCGTCTGTCCTACACTGGTAAGTACAACGATCCTACCACCTACTTCAACTGCTGGGGTTCTCAGGGTCAGTACGAACTGGCTTACTACAACGCAGAAAATGGTCATGCAGCTGAATACGACGCTCTGCTTAAGGAAATCAAGTCCATGGAAGGCGGCGTAGCTCGTGATGAAAAGATGCTTGAACTCGAAAAACTGATGTTCTCCGACAAGGGCTTCTCCATCGTTCCTCTGCACGGCGGTTCCTTAGTATACGTTATCGATCCTGAACTGAAAGACGTATTCTACTCCCCGATTTCTTCCATGACCTTCTTCAAATACGCTCACTATTAATTTGAACGGTCTGAATTGAATCTAACAAACTTATGCCCCTGCGTATTCAAGTACATGCCTGATGTACGCAGGGGCATGTTTATAGGAGAATTAATATGGCAAAGTACATTTTAAAGAGAATTCTCTATGCGTGTGCAACGATCTTTCTCGTGTTCACCATTACATTCTTCCTGATGAATCTGGTTCCCGGCGGCCCCTTCGTTAAGGAAGACCTTTCACCTGAGATCCAGGCACGTCTGGAAGAAAAATACGGTCTGAATGACCCCCTTTACAAACAGTATTTTACATACATCAAGATGTATACCCATGGTGATCTTGGTGTTTCCCTGGCTATGAAGCTGGATGCGAATATCAACGAGCTGATCTTTAACTCCGGCAAATTCAGCGTTTCTATGAGACTTGGTCTGGTTACCCTGATCATTATTGTTGTTTGCGGTATCCCGCTGGGATGTCTGGCAGCATTTAACAGAGGTAAAATAATCGATGATACGATCCGTATCTTATCCGTATTATTTACCTCCATGCCCCGTTTCGTATTATCTGTATTCCTGCTGCTGATTTTCACTATTAAGATGAAGGCACTGCCTGCGGTTTCCGGTATGCTGGAAGAACCCAAGGCATGGGTGATGCCCATTATCTGTATGTCTCTTGGCCAGATTTTCAGTACCGCCCGTCTGACCCGTACCAGCGTGCTTGACGTTGTTGGTCAGGACTATATCCGTACCGCTAAGGCTAAGGGCTGTAAGAACAGCGTAATCATGTTCAAGCATGCGTTCCGTAATGCGCTGATTCCTGTAATCACCCATTTCGGTCCCACCATCGCTTCCCTGCTGTTGGGCTCCTTCATTATCGAAAATACCTTCATCATTCCCGGTCTTGGTACCTACATGACCGGTGCGGTTCAGGTTAAAGACTATCCGGTTATCATGGCGACTACCATTATTTTCTCATCCGTGCTGATCACCATGAACCTGCTGGTTGATATCGCCTATACATTAGCGGATCCTCGAATCACCTTTACATCAAAGGGGGACTAAGCTGTGAAAGATAAAAAGATTATTCTTAATACAAACAATGCGGCTGACATCAATCTGAACGAGCTGACTGCGGAGCTGTTTGCTCCTGCAGACCAGGCTGAAAGGGAATCCGTTGTACAGATGCATGAAAGCATCGGTTACTGGAAAGATGCAGCAAGACGTTTCAAAAAGAATAAGGTTTCCATGTTTGCGCTGATCCTGTTCCTTGTGATCATGTTCTACGCTTATATTGGTCCTTATCTGATCCCTTACAGTTATGAACTTCAGAGCCGTAATGCGATCCAGCTGGGCGCTTTTGAATATTCCGAAGCGGAAATGGATGCGCAGAAAGCGCTCGGTGTTTATGACAGAGTCTATTCCTGTGCGATGATCTATGGTTCCCTGCAGTCCTTAAAGGGCAACTATTATACCAAGATCGGCGGCACAACCTATAACTTCACTTTTGAGAAGGCATTTGCAGAAAAAATGCTTATCTATGATGAAGATTCTGCTGATAAGCTGATGTTTGCTCCGTTAAAGGAGATGCAGGAAGACGGCAGCTTTGAGTCTGTCGAAGCACTTCCTTACACCATCGGTGATCCTGCGGAAGATGCTATTGAGATCAAAATGATCAAAAAGGTATTCCCTCACGTATTCGGTACTGACAACGTAGGTCGTGACGTTATGGCACGTACCATGTATGGTACCCGTATCTCCATGCTGATCGGTATCTGTGCGGCTGCGATCGTTCTGGTTATCGGTTCCACCATCGGTGCGCTGGCAGGTCTGCTGGGCGGCAAAGTGGATATGATTATCATGAGATATATCGACCTGTTAAGCTCTATCCCCAACCTGCTGATGGTAATGCTGTTACAGGTTGTTATCAAACAGCCTCTGCAGAACTGGATCGACTATTCCGATTCACCTCTGGTTCCTCTGGTAAACGGTATGGGTCACTCCGTTATCTCCCTGCTGATCATCTACGCACTGCTGTACTGGACCGGTATGGCACGTATCGTTCGTGGTCAGGTACTGATGCTTCGTAACCAGGAATTCATCACTGCAGAATATGTTCTGGGTGCAAACAACAAGAGAATCATCTTAAAGCATCTGCTTCCCAACTGTATGGGTCAGCTGATCATGGCTACCGTAGGTCAGATTCCCGGTGCGATCTTCACCGAGTCCTCTCTGTCCTACCTGGGTGTAGGTGTAACACCTCCTCATACATCCCTGGGTGCACTGTGTAGTGAATCTATCGCATCCCTGAGCGCATTCCCTCTGCGTCTGCTGGTTCCTTCTATCCTGCTGAGCTTGATCGTATTAACCCTGAACCTGGTTGGTGACGGTCTGCGTGACGCACTGGATCCTCGACTGAAATAAGGGAGGTACGACATGGAAGACAATAAGAAATTAATCGAAGTCAAAGACTTAAAAGTATCCTTCTTCACTCCCGTAGGTGAAGTAAAGGCAGTTGACGGC
>JAFVXW010000014.1 GCA_017500935.1 Lachnospiraceae bacterium | reverse complement strand
TCTGAATTTTCCAGTCAGGACTTACCTATGTCCTGTTTTGTCAATGGAATTTTCAGGGTTGCATTACTGTTTATTTGTCAAGGTACTTTTTGTTGTCACTCGCAAGCGACTCAGTCATCTTATCACTTAGTTTCTTGTTTGTCAACAACTTTTTCAAAGTTTTTTCAAACTTTTTTGAAGCATTTTTGCTTCCGTCGCGCTTGTCAGCAGCAACGTTTTTGAAGTATATCAGATACGTTTTGGTTTGTCAAGCATGTTTTTTAACTTTTTTCAAAGTTTTTAACTTCTGTTTTCTGGCGAAAAAAAAGAACCTTTTAACAGGATTCTTTTTTCACCGTCCGGTTTACACCAGACATATTGACAGAGCTAACGGAGAAAGAGGGATTTGAACCCTCGCGCCGGTTGCCCGACCTACACCCTTAGCAGGGGCGCCTCTTCGGCCTCTTGAGTATTTCTCCAAATCTTACCGAATGCTTTGCCCTGCCAATATACAGTTGTTCGCCACTAGCTGTGACGCATTTGTTATTATATTTGACTTTTTCTTATTTGTCAACGGTTTTATTATATTTTTTTAACTGTTTTTTTTAAGCTGTTTCCGTCTGTATCTGTGATCGGAATAATTCATCTTTTTTCTTCACAATAAGCCTTCACAGCAGTTTCATAAAGGTCGTTTCCGCAGGTGTCCATCACCACGATCACAGGAAAGTCCTTTACTGTCAGTTTACGGATTGCTTCTGTTCCAAGGTCATCATATGCCACCACCTCGGAAGCAGTGATCGCTTTTGAAAGAAGGGCACCTGCTCCGCCGACCGCTGCAAAATATACCGTACCGTTACGCACAATGGCTTCTTTGACAGCTGCAGAGCGTTTTCCTTTGCCGATCATGCCGCGCAGTCCCAGATCCATGAGTGCAGGAGCGTATTTGTCCATTCTGCTGGATGTGGTGGGGCCTGCAGAACCGATGGGACGTCCTTTACGGGCAGGGGAAGGTCCCATATAATAAATGACATTTCCTTCCATACTAATAGGAAGAGGTTCCTTTGCATCCAGTGTTTCCTGCATTCTTTTATGGGCAGCGTCTCTTGCTGTATACATTGTTCCGCTTAAATATACATAATCACCTGCGCGCAGCGCATTGGCATCCTCTCTGGAAAGAGGAAGACTGATATGTTTTTCCATGATAGTATCCTCTTAAATTTCCCGAACCACATGACGGTTTACATGACAGCAGATATTGACTGCCACAGGAAGTCCTGCGATATGTGTGGGATAGGTATTGATATTGACTGCAAAGGCTGTCGTGCTTCCGCCAAGTCCTCCCGGTCCGATGCCGGTCCGGTTGATCCGCATAAGCAGTTCCTCTTCCATTTCTTTAATATAAGGAATACAAGAACGTTCTCCTGCCGGTCTGGTAAGCGCTTCCTTGGCCATCAGCGCACATTTTTCAAAGGTACCGCCGATTCCCACACCCACAACCATAGGCGGGCAGGCATTGGGGCCTGCATCTCTTACCGCTGTCAGGACTGCATTTTTGACGCCATCCATGCCGTCTGCCGGTTTGAGCATAAAAACACGGCTCATATTTTCGCTGCCAAAACCCTTGGGGGCAACGGTGATCTTTACCTTGTCTCCGGGCACAATGCGGTAATGTATCACGGCCGGTGTATTGTCTTTGGTGTTTTCGCGGATCAGCGGATCAGAAACCACGGATTTTCTCAGATAACCCTCCACATAGCCTCTGCGTACACCTTCATTGACAGCCTCTTCAATATTTCCGCCCTCGAAGTGCACATCCTGTCCCACTTCCAGAAAAATAACCGCCATACCGGTATCCTGACAGATCGGGATCATATCCTGCTGTGCAATGTTTAAGTTTTCTGCCAGCTGTTCCAGGATCTGTCTGCCCAAAGGTGCGCGTTCTTCCTGCACTGCCTTTTCAAACACCCGGCACATATCTTCAGAAAGCCTGTGATTGGCTTCTATACACATTTCCTTGACTGCTTCTGTAACCGCAGCTGTCTGTACTGTTCTCAATTTTATTCTCCTGTCAGGCCATTTGCCTGCATCTGTATGTTTACATCATTAGCTGACGCCCGGTTTTTACCTTTCCTTTTTCCAGAAGCAAAAGTTTTCTGTATAGGAAGGGATTCAGCTGTTTATTCAAAAGTTCTTTGTCTTCTATTATATATTCCCCGTCTGTCACAAGGATCAGAAGCCTTGAACGGGCATCATATTTTTTCAGATATGCGGCCAGTTCTTCCAGCCGTTTACACTGAATGTCCTGCTCATAGTCTTCAAAATAACGTCCCATCTGCAGAATCGGTGCCGCAGTCACTTCCCGTCTGCATTGTTCATCTGAAATCCAGCGCACGGCATTCAGACGCACATTCCGGAATATTTCATGGGTCTGCTTGAGTACGGTAACGATTTCCTTTCCTGCAAGCGATGCTTCTTCCTTTGACAGGCTGCAGTCAAAGATCAGTGTCATTTCCAGCACAGGGCTGCCAGTACCTGACTTTGGGCCGCCATGGGCTGCATCAGCCAGCGGACCGCCCGGTGCGTGCAGAACCATCTGTACTTTATTTTTAAACTGCATCCTTTCCACAGGTGTCATTTGAGCACATCCTCCAGATAGGCTTTGAGCACCAGCAGATCATCACAGATCAGGTCAGAAAGCTGACGCAGCTCCTCTGTGGGAGGCATCATGTCCGGCACCATGACCGTAAACATCTCTGCGGCATGGGCAGCACGGATACCGTTGGGGGAATCTTCCACTGCCACTGCCTTTTGGCACTCCACTCCCAGCGCTTCGCAGGCCTTCTGAAAAATATCAGGCTCGGGCTTGCTGCGCTCCACCATATCGCCGGTGATGATCGCATCGAAATAGCCTGTCAGCTGATGTTCCTTCAGATTTTTCCGTACTCTTTCCTGTGCGGTGGAGGAAGCCACTGCTATTTTAATTCCTTTTTCCTTTAAAAAAGAAAGGATCTCCTTCACGCCCTTCATCAAAGGTACACCTTTTGCCATGATAGCTGCGTGAATTTCCCTGTTTTTCTGTGTAAACGCTTCATATGGGAAAGTTCCGGGATAGATTTTTTCCATTTCACTGGTAAAAAAAGCATGTCCCGCCGCAGCATTCAAGCCAAGCAGTCCGTAAACCGCATGATCCGGAATGGATAAGCCCATTTCTTTTGCTGTCTGGAAAAAACTTTCCACGCTGATTCTTTCTGTATCGAACAAAATGCCGTCCATATCAAATACGACTGCTTTGAACATTGTATTTCTCCTGTTATCCTTTATTTTCTGCCCAGCAGGTTGCTTAACTGTGCAAACTGTTCCAAAGTAAGCGCTTCGCCGCGGATCGTCTCGGGCAGTCCCATCTGCTCCAGAGCTTCTCTGACCGCATCTTTGCTGACATTGACATTGGACGCATTGCCCAGACCGTTTACCAGGGTTTTTCTGCGCTGGTTGAAAGAGGCACGGATGAGCGCAAACATCAGCTTTTCATTCTCTGCCTTTACCGGCGGCTCCTGATAACGTGTCAGACGAATCACTGCACTTCCCACATTGGGTCTGGGGATAAAACAGTTCGGCGGTACATTCGCCACAATCTCCGGTTTTGCATAATACTGCACAGCAAGTGACAGCGCACCGTAATCCTTGGTGCCGGGGCCTTCCTGCATACGGTCTGCAACTTCCTTCTGCACCATAATGGTGATGCTGTCCATGGGAACATGGCTTTCAAACAGGCCCATGATAATGGGGGTAGTGATATAATAGGGAAGATTTGCAACGACTTTGATGGGTCTGCCGCCGTTTTTCTCCTGCACAAGGCGGTTAATGTCCACTTTCAGGATATCTTCGTTGATCACTTCCACGTTGTCATAGGAAGAAAGGGTATCTGCAAGGATGGGAATCAGGTTTTTGTCGATTTCTACTGCCACGACATGTCCGGCCGCTTCAGCCAGATACTGGGTCATAGTACCGATACCGGGGCCTATCTCCACAACACAGTCATCTTTGGTGATTTCTGCCGCGCTGATGATCTTTTCCAGCACATGTGTATCGATCAGGAAGTTCTGTCCGAATTTTTTCTGGAAATTAAAATTGTATTTCTGTAAAATTTCAATTGTATTGGAAGGAATTCCAAGATTAGCCATAAATGCTCTCCTTATCTGATGCCAAACAGCTGCTTTGCATTGCGGTTGGTCACTTCAATGACGGTTTCTGCGTCAATTCCCTTGATGCGCGCGATTTCCTGTGCCACGTAAGGCAGATGCAGGGATGAATTGCGTTTGCCGCGGAACGGCACAGGGGAAAGATAGGGGCTGTCCGTTTCCAGAAGAATACGCTCCAGCGGGATGTATTCCACAACCTCCTTGAGCTTTTTACCGTTGGCAAAGGTTACAACGCCGCCGATGCCAAAATAGTAATCCCAGTTCAGATACTGTTTTGCAGTTTCTTTTGTATAGGAAAAGCAATGTACCACCGCGCGCAGATCATTGCCGCCGCAGGCACTTAACACATCATAGGTATCCTTCGCTGCATCACGGGAATGAATCACGACAGGTTTGTCCAGCTCTTTTGCCATTGCCAGGTGGCGTGCAAACCATTCCCGCTGCCTTGCCTGTACTTCATCTTCTTTATCCCAATAATAGTCCAGACCGATCTCGCCGACCGCAACCGCCTTAGGATGGGAAAACTGTTCCCTGATCCACGCAAATCTCTCTTCATCCAGTTCTGCGATCTCGGAAGGATGAACGCCCAGCGCGCCGTATACAAAAGGATAGGTATCCATCAGCTGCAGGGTACGGGTCACGGAATCCACTGTAGAACACGCATTTAAAATATATTCAATCCCGTTTTGCGGCATGCTGCCAAGCAGTATGTCTCTATCTTCATCAAATGCCCTGTCATCATAATGGGCATGGCTTTCAAATATCAATTTCAGGTTCCTCCTGCCATTACTTTCCGTTTCCATCTTATTGCATTTATTGGTGTAAGTCAACGCCGCAAAAACCTCTCTGAAAATTTTTTTAATTTTTTTCAAAAAAAGGGTTGCATTTCTAAAATTCATGTGCTATAGTATGTCTTGCGTTGAGGGAACAGCAACAAAGCAAAACCGAAAACGAATGGACCGCTAGCTCAGCTGGTAGAGCACCTGACTCTTAATCAGGGTGTCCAGGGTTCGAGCCCCTGGCGGTCCACTGTAAGTGCCATTTTTGAGACCTAGAGTCTTGGGGGTGGTGCTTTTTTTGCAATCATTTACTTTATCGCATTATCATTGCACCTCTTTGTATGGATAAATCGTTAAATCATATTCGCTAATTGCAAACATTTCCGGCTTTTGCTATAATCTTGGTAATTGCCTGAAATGTTTATTTATTAAGGAGGAATTTATGAATTACCGCGAATTTGGAAAAACAGGAGAAAAGATTTCTGCTCTGGGTTTTGGCTGTATGCGTTTCCCGGAATATCAGGAGGACGGAAAATGGTTTGTTGATCAGGAAAAGACTGACGCAATGGTTCGCCGTGCCTATGAACTTGGCGTCAATTATTTTGACACTGCGCCTTTCTACTGTAATCAGAACAGCGAAGAAGCTCTCGGCAAGGCAGTAAAGCCTTTCCGCGACAAGATCCTGCTGTCCACCAAATGTCCTGCCGATAAAGCAAAAGATCCCGCCGGTTACCGCCGTTTTCTGGAACAGAGTCTGCGCAGACTGGATACCGACCATGTTGATTTTTACCATTTCTGGGGAACCAACAAGAAGGATTTCGATGAAAATATTGTTGCTGCCGGTCTTTTGGATGAAGCCCGCAAGGTAAAGGAAGAAGGTCTGATCCGTCATATTTCCTTCTCTTTCCACGATGATCCTTCCTCCATCAAATATATCATCGATACTGCCATTGCACACGGCGTTCCCATGGAATCCATGCTTTGCCAGTATAATCTGCTGGACAGAAGCAATGAGGAAATGATCTCTTATGCGCATGAAATGGGACTTGGCACCGTTGCCATGGGTCCTGTCGGCGGCGGCAGACTCTCCGCCCCCACTGATCTGTACACCAAGCTCACCGGTAAACCTGCGATTGCTACTTATGAGCTGGCATTTAAGTTCTGTCTGGGTCACCCCGGTCTTTCCTGCGCGCTTTCCGGTATGCAGACCATCGAAATGGTGGAACAGAACGCAGCCATCGCTTCCTCTGACACCGTTCTTACCGAAGCAGAATGGCAGCAGCTTGGCGAATCCATGGAACAGCTGAAAAAATTCAATGACCTGTACTGCACCGGCTGCAAATACTGCCAGCCCTGCCCTGCTGAAATTGATATTCCCAAAATTTTCAATCTTTATACCTATTACAATGTATACGGCTTAAAAGATCACGCCATCAATACATACGCAAAATACAAAGCAGACGGCGGCAAGACCATTGCTGACTGCTTAAACTGCGGCAAATGTGAAAAAGCCTGCCCTCAGCATTTAAAGATCCGTCAGGATCTGGAACGCGTGGACAAGATCCTGACTCTGTAAAGGAGACTTTTGAGCATGAACGTTAAGATCCGTCCGGCAGTCCCGGCTGATGCTGCCGCGCTTCTTGCCATTTACAGACCTTATATTGAGAATACTGCTGTCACCTTTGAATACACAGTTCCTTCTTCAGAGGAATTTGCACAGAGAATCGCAGAAACCACTTCTTTTTACCCTTATCTTGTCTGGGAAGAAGACGGACACATTCTTGGATATGCCTATGCCCACCGCCATCGCGAACGCGCTGCTTTTCAGTGGAACGCAGAGCTTTCTGTGTATCTTACTCCGTCAGCGACAGGACGCGGCATCGGCACCGCGCTTTACGGCGCACTGATCGAGCTTCTGCTTTTACAGGGTGTCCAGAATTTCTATGGCTGTGTGACCATGCCCAATGCGGCAAGCGATGCACTGCACCGCAAAATGGGCTTTTCACAATGCAGTATCTGGCATCACAGCGGTTATAAACTGGGGAAATGGCATGATGTTGCCTGGTATGAGATGAATCTGTCTGTCATGGACCCTCCGCCTGCACTCAGAAGCGTGCATGAGATCTCAGAGGGGCGTGTGAAGGCTGTTCTGGAAAAATATGGGGGATGAGGCTGGCTGCCTCATCCTTTTTTATACCCAGGTGCGGCTGTTGAGCAGCTTTTTTCTCTCTTTCCAGTCCGGCATCTGATCTGTCATCAGTGCATGAAACTTCGGCGAATGATCCGCCTGCAGAAAATGTGTAAATTCATGCACTACCACATATTCCTGACAGGCCGTCGGTGCGGAAAGCAGCTGGCGTGCAAAGGTCAGCACCCCTTTCTGCGGCTGACAGCTTCCCCAGCGGGATGTCATGCTGCGGATGCGGATTTCAGGATAAGGAATGCCATACAAAGCAAAGGACGGATAAACCTGACGGCATAATCTCTCCATCTGTGCAGCACACTCATCTGCAAGGAATTTTTCTACAATGCGTTTTTGCCGCGCAGCATTTTCTTTCTCTTTCAGTGTTACGATCAAAACTTGTCCCAGTACTTCTGCACCTTCTTTATTTCCAGTGAACAATCTGATTTTGTAAGGTTCTCCATAAAGATTGATCATTTCGCCATCTTTATAGGTTCTGTCTTTTCCCACCGGTTCGCAGCCCTCAAGCTGCCGGCGCTTTTGTATGCGTTCACGGGCCTTTTTGATGAATTCTGCATTTTTCAGGACAAATGCATCTGCCTGCTGCCGGGTTACATACCGGTTGACGGAGACATAAATGCTGCCGTCTTTTCGTATGCGCAGGTTCATGTTTTTTACTTTTTTATATTCAAGCTCGTATTCCACGGGCTGTCCGTCGATGTTTATGGTACGTGTCATGGTATGTTTTTTCGTTTGGTGTGTCATTTTGTATGTTGCGCGGTGTTATCCTCAAATGTTAATATAAAGCAAATACATGCCTATGAGGAATTGATCATGAAATTTACATATGAAGCAGAATTACTGGAATATATGAATCAGAAAAATTTAAAAAACATCATTGTGCAGGTGGCCGAAACCCATTCCGACATCGAAATTCAGGAGATTCACGTGCATGCCATCAGCGATAAAATGGCGGATTTTCATATCTCTGAACACAACTATAAGCCTGTCGAAACCGGGCACGGCCGCGTCCTGCTGCCCAAATACCCTCTGGAATATGATGACGAGGTAATCTTTGGACTGAAAAAGTTCTGGATTTTTAAATCCGTAAGTTTTAAGGGGATTGGATTTTAACCTTTCCCTCTCTGATCTGGCTTTGCAAAAGCTGCATATCTGCCAGACAATTTTCAAAAAACATCCTGTATCCTTCGCACAGTCTGTTTTTTCCATAATTGCCGTCTGCCAGCACCGGTTCTCTGTCCCTCCGGCATCCGCCGCGGCAGATATAGCCATAAGGGCATATCAGGCAGTCTGCATCCGGTTTATAAGAGCTTTCGCAGAAATTCCGCATCTTGTCTGATGCTGCCAGTCTTTTGAAATTGCTTTGTCTGATATTTCCCAGAAACCACTCATCCAACGCATAAAAATCACAGGGATATACATTTCCGTTGCTTTCCACCAGATAATTGGGGACACAGCGTCCGGCAAATCCGCAGTTCTCCGGCGGACGGCCTGCCAGCATATTCAGCCAGTTGTCAAAGGCGCGGACACTGACATAATGACCGTTTCTCAGTTCCTGCGCATACAGTTTCCAGATTTCTGTCAGGAAATAACCGTAATCTGCAGCGGTAAGCGCATCGGCATCAACTTCATTTTCCTCTCCGAAGGGTTCCAGCCGCGGAATAAACTGCAGATATCCATGCGGTGCAAGCGCCTGAAACACTTCTTTGGGTTGTCTGGCAGCAGTTTTTCCCACCACGCACAGAATATTGTAATCAATTCCGGTCTGCCGCAGCTTCTCTGCCGTTTTGCTTACCCGCTCATATGTACCGTTTCCCAAAGCATCTTTGCGCATGGCATCATGGATTTCCTTTGTTCCATCCACAGACAGTCCTACCAGAAAATTCCCCTCTTTCAGAACAGACAGCATTTCTTCATCCAAGGCAAGCCCGTTTGTCTGGATTGCATGGGAAACAGGCAGCATACGGCTGTTATATTTCTTTTCAAACGCCAGCACTTTTCTGTAAAAAGCTGCGCCGGCAAGCGTCGGCTCACCGCCCTGAAATGCCAGATACACAAAGTTTTCTGCATATATGAATATTTTCCGGATCAAAGTTTCCAGCGTTTCTTCCTCCATAGGGGAAAAGATACCCTCTCCCCTATGGGTCAGTTCGTCGGTATAAAAGCAATATTGGCAGCGCATGTTGCATAAGCCGGACACCGGCTTGATCATGACGGAAATCGGGGGCATAGGATTACCTCTCTGCTTCAAACCACGCCCCAAGGTGCTTGCGGCCGTCAATCAGCTGGCGGCGCATCCACTCGTTTCTGACAAATTTATCGCCGTGGGTTTCCAGTTCGCGCACAAGATCAAGGCGCAGGGCTGCAATGCGGTTCTGCTGGGCAGGTTCTGCGATCAGGTTGCATTTTTCACCGGGGTCGGTTTCAAGGTCATAGAGTTCATCCACATCGGTCAGATTCCAGACATATTTGTAGCGGCCATCCCGGATCATACGGGTGCTGTAGAGGCCAAACTGCTGGCCGTTGGAGGTGCAGACCATCTGACTGCGGCAGGAAGCATCTTCTTCGGCAGTCAGGGGAAGTTTCTGTCCGTGTTCCACTGCAGGATGTTTAAGTTCCAGCCAGTCCGCGATGGAATAAGGCAGATCCAGACAGGAGGAAACAAATCCGTCGCATACGCGGTGCTCCGCACCGGGATACCGGATCAGGAAAGGCACGCGGCAGATATCGTCGTAGAGCACATAATGTTTGTCCAGCATCTGATGGCTGCCGCACATGTCGCCGTGATCGGAGAAAAATGCTACAATGGTGTTGTCTTTTTGTCCGCTGCGTTCCAGCGCATCCAGGATTTTGCCGATGGCCTGATCCAGCTGGCTGACCACACCGTAATAGCGGGCTGCCATATGGCAGAAATCATCTTCCCAGGTTAAGCTGTCAGTCCCCCAGCTTAAGGTCTGCTGTTTATGGCAGTAGGGTTTGTTTACAAAGGTATCTCCGTAACCGTCCCAGGGAGCGATTTCTTCTCCCTTGTACATATTGGAAAAAGGCGCAGAGGGTCTGCAGGGAAGGTGGGGTTCTTCATAATCCACCCAGATATGCCAGGGTTTGTCCTGTGACGCAAATTTTTCGATCATGGCCGCTGCCTGATCTGCCATCCAGTGCGTTCCGGAATCTTCCACTGCAACGGGACTTTCGCAGCCCATCCAGCCGCCGGTATAGGAAATATCGGGATATTTTTCTTTTAAAAGCTGTTTGTGACCACTCCAGTCCACCCATTCCTGATAGCCAAAATCTGCAGGCTTTAAATCCGGAGAAACATGGAATCTTCCCAAATAGGCACTGTTATAACCCTGTGCGGGAAGCTGGCTTGTCCAGCACCACTGCGGCTGTACCGTGGGAGTGGGCATAAAATCATAGTTCCACTGCGCGCCGAAGCAGTCCGGATGCTGTCCGCACAAAATGGCCTGTCTGGCGGGTGCACAGACGGGAAGCGGTGTAAAAGCATTGGTATATACCACGCTCTCAGCCGCAAGACGGTCCAAATTTGGAGTGCTGACAGGTCTGATCCCCCGGTAGCCGACACAATCATGCCGAAGCTGGTCTGCATTGATCATTAAAAGGTTCATATATAGTCCCTCTTTTCAAAAAAGGATATGGTATATCAAAAAGTTGATACGATGTATAAATACTGAGCCGATTATATGCTGATACGTGATACATAAAACACAGATCAGAAGTACGAAAAACCAGCACTGCGGCTGGTTTTTCGCATATATCCGGCAATTATTATTATCAGATTCTGGTGATATCGCCGTGCATGGGAGGAAGCATTTCGGGAACTACCAGCATACCGCCGTTTTCATAGGACTTGATGGCTGCAAAGGTGTATTCCAGAGTTGCCAGAGCATCGCGGCCTGACGCACGGATGTATTCATGAGGCACTTTGTTGGTGACATCTTCCAGGAACGCATTGATTCTGCGGGGGAAGGTGGAACCAAAGTCAGATACGCCGTATTCCTTAGTCATGGGATCAGGAGTCGCCTGATTCATGGTGCCGCGGGAAGGATCCAGTTCGGAGGGATCCCATACATGGAGTTTTTCCACACAGTTTTCGATCGCGAAGGTGGATTTTGCACCGCAGTGCTCATAACTCCACCAGCCGCCGTAACCAAACATTGCGTCGCCGCGCTGGGAGATCAGATAGCCCACGCCGCCGTTTGCGAATTTACAGTGGATGGAGTTGATGCTCAGCATTGCATCTTCGGCTGTGCTGCGTACGCCGGGCTTGTCAAGGAATGCCTGGATCGCAACGATATCGCCGCAGAAATAACGCATTACGGAGAAAGGATGTGCACAGAATGCCTTTAAGTGAGAGTAAGGCATCTGCCAGCGGGGTGCTGTCATCTTATTGTAAGTAGCTTCGGTGCCATTGAAACCTACTTTGTGGATACAATAGATCAGTTCGCCTACTTTGCCGTCCAGCTGACGCTGTTTTGCATCGTCTGCAGGACCGGTAAAATAATGGTTTAAGTCACAGCCAAGATACAGCTTGTTCTTTGCTGCATAAGTAACCAGTTCGCGTGCGTCACGTACGTCGGAGCAAATGGGTTTTTCAACCAAAACTGCCTTCTTGTAGTTTAACGCGATCATAGCGGGTTCAAAATGCATGGAGCCGTTTTCGTAACCGGAGGTGGTAACAGATACCACGTCGATCTCAGGCATGCATTTTAACATTTCTTCTTCATCATAGAAAGCACGGCAGCCAAACTGTTCTGCTGCTTTGTCAGCTTTTTCGGGAACCAGGTCACACACAGCAACCAGTTCTGCAAGAGGATTTTCCTTGTAACATTTTGCATGGGTCATGCCGATGCCGCCCATACCTACAACTGCAACTTTCAGTGCCATAAAAATTTCCTCCTAATTTATTTTTTGGGGAACATTTCGTCCAGATATACCACTCTGCCGGTGTCTAAAGATTCGATCGCCGCATGGATCACCTGCTGTGCCTTTAAGCCCTGCAGACCGCTGCCGTCGATGTCTTCAGGCTTTACGCCTGCGTCGACCTGACGCACAAAGGTGCGGATACGGTCACGGAAGGTATCGTCAAAGTTGGCGTAACCGCCGAAAACAGGGTTGGTATATACGCGTTTTTCCGGATTTCCTGCCGGATACAGGGTTGCTTCACGCCACATATCCTCAAATACCAGACGGCCTTTTAAACCAGCCACTTCACAGCGCTCCATGGGATGACCGCGCTCGATGTCGTAACTGGAGGTCAGATGGCCAACTGCGCCGCATTTGAATTTCATATTGATGCTGGCGGTGGACCAGATGCTTCTGCCGGGAGATTTCATGGCAAAACACTGTACCGCTTCCACATCGCCCATGAAATAACGGATAATTTCGCAGGAATGAGGATTCAATGCCTTTAAATGATAATAAGGGGATTCAAAATCCATGGGTTTGCCGATCCACAGCGCCATATTGCAGAAAAGCAGATCGCCGATCAGACCTTCATCCTGCCACTTCTTGGCAGCACGGGCTGCGGGGGTAAAACGATGGTTAAAATCGATGGCAAAACATCTTCCCAGACGTTCTGCGGTGTCCACCATATGCTGGCCGTGTTCGATCAGGTTACTGATGGGCTTTTCTGTCAGAACATGACAGCCGGCTTCCAGGGCCTGGATCGTGGGCAGATAATGGTCGGAGGAATATTCATAACCGCCGGTGGCAACAGATACCAGATCCGGTTTTAATTCCTTTAACATGGTAGGTGCATCCAGATAATAGGGCACACCGAATTTTTTGGATGCGGCAATCGCACGGTCCTCTCTGATGTCGCATACGCCCACCAGTTCCACCATTTCATCTTCCATATAAATTCTGGAATGCAGATTGCCGATATGGCCAAGACCGATCACACAGACTCTTAACATAGCGAGCCTCCTTTATTTTTTCTGCAGCTTCACAGCGTCTGCAATACCGCCGATATACTTGCTGTCATACGCTTCCTGAGAAGATGTAAAGGGACGATCGTTCATCAGGAAATTGGTATAAATGGGCGCAGGGCGTCCGGTTTCCTTTTCACGCTTTTCGATCCAGTTATACATGCGGGTCTTTAACATTTCCACAACTTCGGGATTCTCATCAGCCACGTTGTTGTTTTCTTCGGGATCCTTGATCAGGTTGTACAGTTCGATTTCGGGTTTGAAATGGAAATCGGGCTCCAGTGCCACGATCAGCTTCCATTCAGGGGTACGCCAGCCATGTTTGCGCATCCAGGTACATTCAGTGATGTAGAATTCGGGTTCTGCTTCTCTTTCTTCACCGCGTACCAAAGGCATCAGGCTGCGGCCTTCCATAGGCAGGTTATTTTCAATGCCCATGATCTCCATCAGGGTAGGGGTAACATCTTTTAACTGGCAGTATTCTGCATAGCGTTTGCCTTCGGGCAGATGGCCTTTCCAGCGGATGATGAGCGGCACAACCAAAGTGCAGTCATACATGCCGTGATGGTCAAAATAGCAGTCATGATCGTATAAGGTTTCACCGTGATCGGAAGTAAAGATCACAACGGTATCTTCTTCCAGACCAAGCTGTTCCAGTTTTACCAGCAGCTGGTTGATGCAGGTATCCATGTAAGCAACGGCTGCGTCATACTGTGCAATTACATAATCGGGATTGGTGCAGCCTTCGGGAACCCAGCTCTTGATATAATCGCCGAAAGGTTTAAAATCATATACTTTCTGCATGCGGTTATCGGTCGGATCACAGGCATCGCCCTGGAAGAACATATCCTGAAAAGGCACAGGTGCCAGATAAGGAGAATGAGGGTCCATATGACGAAGGAAAAGCATAAAGGGCTTATCCTGTGCAGCAAGACGCTCCAGCTCGGGAATTGCCACTTCATTTAAGTTCTGTGCCTTGTGTGCACGTCCGTCATCATGGTCAGGGCCCCATCCGGGGAATCCGATGTAATTGTCATAGCCGCGGCCTGAAGCATTGCCTTCAAAACCGATACAGGTGGTGGTGTATCCATTTTCACGCAGAATCTCTGCCAGAACGGGAACACCTTCCACGATATGAGTCTGGGACAGACCTACTACGTCAGTACCGAAGCAGTCACGGCCGGTCAGCATGTTGGCATAACCGGGAGTCGTGGGAATGTGTGCGGAAAAACAGTTTTCAAAGGTAATACCGCCCTTTGCATATTCAGAAATATGGGGGGTGGTCAGACGGCCATAGCCATAATGGCTCATGTGGTCACGGCGTAAGCTGTCGATGCCGAAAAAAAGCAGATTGGGTAATTTTTTGCTCATAAAGATAACCCCTTTCGATGTCTTTGTTCTTATTTTACTGCCGGTATCACCGGACTTTTTTCAGATATAATACTGTTTCCGAATGCATGATCAGATACTGTAAACAGCCGGATCGCCGATCATCACACGGCGTCCTTCACGCGCAGATACATAACATGCCAGCACCAGGCGCAGGGTGTTTCGTCCCTCCTGTGCGCTGCAGATGCAAGCGCCGCCTGCCAGAAAATCTGCCAGCGGTATTGCCTGCCAGCCAAGGCGCAGTCCATGGTTTTCAGGGCTTGCGATCTGACTGTCAGTCCAGTCGCTGTCCCCCTCCTTAAACCACTTTAAGCCGGGCATAGCGGGTCTTGGCAGCCTTGTTGCGGGATTGTCGCCGAAATACTGCTGGATCGTGCCTTTTTCACAGTAAACTTCCGTGGTGATCTCGGAAGCGCTGCAGGTAAAGGAACAGGAAATCTCCGCGATCATGCCGTCCGCATATTTAAACAATGCCACAGCATTGTCATTGGGCACTTTGGGATTGACCATGGTACTCATTTCACAGGTAACGGATTCCGGCATACCAAAGATCCACTGCATCATATCAAAGGGATGGGAGGAATCATCGGCAAAGATATCTCTGTTGTAAACAGCAGATGCATGCCAGGTATTCTCAAAATCTGCCCATACATGGGTAGGAAGACAGTGTCTGCGTCTGTAGAGACAGACTTTTCCCAGTTCCTGTGTCCGGATCAGTTCCCGTATCTTCTGGTTCTGCGGGTCTGTGCGCATCTGCCATGCCATGGTAAAGCGCACGCCATGATCCTCCACCGCTTTTACAATGCGGTCTGCTTCTTCCATGGTCAGGGCCATGGGCTTATAGAGGATGATATTTTTGCCTGCTGCTGCCGCTGCTTCCACAAGTTCTGCATGAAGGCTTGTCTCGGATGTGATGATAACAGCCTCAATATCCTGCTGCAAAAGTGCCTGTGCGCTGTCACAGCTGCACAGACCGAAATCCGTGCAGTTTTTCTGCATCCGGTCACTGTCGTGATCCCATCCGCAGGTCACTTCCACGCCGTATTCGGGATGCGCTTTCCACTGATTGACAATAGCACCTATATGTCCATGGGCAAAGCCCAGTATTCCGATGCGGATCATATGCTTACCTGCCTTTTATCTTGCATTCATACTCTTTAAGATCGCATTCATGTAGCCGTAGCTTTCGGATGCGATCGCCTGCGCCTGCTGAACAGTAAGTTCAGGTCCGATCACTTCCAGACATACAGGACCTTCATAGCCTGCATCAACCAGTGCTTTGAAATAGCCGTAAAGGTTGATCTCGCCGCGTCCGCATGCCTGATCGGCAGGTGCACCGGGGCTGGGGCCGGGGCCTTTGCAGTCACGGATATGTACATGTCCCATGCGGGAAACCACCTGTGCCAGTGCCTCTTCGGGCTTCTCGCCTGCACGGTGAATGTGGCTGGGATCCATATCCACACCAAAGGAATCCAGCTGGATCTCTTCCATTGCTCTTAAAGTGGTGGGTGTACTGTAGATTGCACTGTTAACATGTGCCTTGCAGCATAATTTTACGCCGTACTCTGCTGCCAGCTTTGCGCGTGCAGTCAAAGTTTCGATTGCAGCCACGATATCTTCTTCCACATCGCTCTTGCCGCCGGGGCCTACATTGACCACGGGAATCCCCAGATACTGTGCTGCCTTGAATGCCTTGGTCAGACGGTCTTCATCTAAAGATGCCACTTCCATGGAAAGAAGCTCAACACCCGCTTCCATAGCCGCTGCCTTAATTAAAGGAGCCTGTGTTTCCCATGCATCCAGAACCAGATGCTCGCACATACCCTGGATTGCGGAAAGTTCCACGCCGTCAAAGCCTGCCATCTTGATGGCTTTCATTGCGGATTTTGCATCCACGCATTTGAAAAGTACAGTGTTCACGCCAAGTTTCATATCGTTGTAACCCCCTTACAAATAATAATGATCGTGTAAAAACTTCGTACTTTTGAGCTTTGTATTTATTTTAATACAAGTTCATTCTATGTGGTTACTGTTTATTTTGCAATAGAATTTTCATAGAATTAATAGGTCTTTTCCTCATACATACTCTTAAAATAAAGGCTGCCGCAGTGTTAATCCTGCACGGCAGCCTTATAATGCTTACATCTATTTACTTTTCAATGATTGCGTCCGGTCCGATCGCCAAAGGACGCGCCTTCTGTACCGCCTTCTCCTGATTCGGAATAATTCTGATATCAGCCGTTATCGGTCTGAATCCCTTAGGATCAATCATAGTCACGCGGCAGATGGTCATATTTCCGTCATTTAAAGACTCCAGTGTTCTGGGATTCCAGATAGGAATCTCCACAATTTTCTTCTCGCCAGGTTTTAAGGAAATGGGAATATCCTGCCATTTACGTGTATTGGCTTCCGTTCCATATGCCATCATCGTACGGATGGTACATTCACTCAAATCAATCTGATTATACTGATTCCATAACTCAAATTTAAGTGTTGTATCACCGGGTACCCATTCTATTTCCTCAGGAAACCAGACAGGTGAAAACAGTGTACGCAGTCCCCAGAACTGAGGCTTGGGAAGCAATTCTGCTGTCATAACCCCCCAATCATTGTCTTCTGCATATACTACCCAGCCAAAAGGATTGTCGCCGGTTGCAGAACACATCCACGGGAAGTAAGCTCCGCCCAGGCAGGTAGGTTCATGACGCATAAATCCCCATTCATCACGCAGTCTATCCAGAAATACCTGCAGAGAAGTGACTTTCGCAGTTTTATCCACCTCCATATCACAGATGATACAACCATAGGGAGCATACATAATATCCGGCTGCAGATCATAGATTCCATATTCTGAGCTGAACCATGCCTGACTCCAACCATTATCAATTGCTTCCTGTCT
The DNA here is from genome assembly GCA_017500935.1 of Lachnospiraceae bacterium. Lineage (GTDB taxonomy): Bacteria > Bacillota > Clostridia > Lachnospirales > Lachnospiraceae > Gallintestinimicrobium. The sequence goes on along the minus strand of JAFVXW010000014.1, from coordinate 5,370 downwards.
GGTCATTGTTTCCATATCCATTGTCCATGCAATGGGGTTTTCCACAATACCACTCTCCAAAAAGCTCTTTGCCAATTTGAAGGAATAGTGAGTATCTGCAATATCACCCACTCTTACCTCAAAAATACCCTCGATAACGTTAGTCGGTCCCGGAGGCGGAAACATGGTGAAACGTGTGCCATCAAGTGTTTTTACAAAAGCGTCATACATTCTCAGATGCATGTAACCGTAATCTGCCACTTCCTTGCTTTCAGGCATATTTTCATTACCGATACTCCATACCATGATACTGGGATGATGTCTGTCGCGCAAAACAGCGGCATGCAGACGCATCATGGCAGGACCTACCCATTCAGGATCATGAATATAGTTTGTTCCCCAGTCAACCGGCAGTTCCTGCATCAGATAAATACCCAGTTCATCACAAATATCTGCCAGATAACGGGGGCCGCAGAAATGTGTTCTGATACAGTTAACATTTGCCTTTTTCATCAGTTCCAGATTCCGATACAACCATTCCTTCGGTGTAAACATACCGCCCTTGGGATGGTATGTCAGATGATTGACACCGCGGAATTTTACTGGATTTCCATTTAAGTACGGATATCCGCCGTCACGGATCTCCATTCTGCGGAAACCTGCTTTCCAGCATATTTTCTGCGCAGCAAATCCTTCTGCTTCAATTTTCAGCACCGACGTATAAAGATTGGGATATTCATCATTCCATAATGCCGGATTACTTACAGTAAGTTCAATAGGAACTTCCTGCTTCCCATCCGCTGCCAGGTTAAATGCTGCGGATGCATTTGCGGCATAAGTTCCGTCAGGAGCTGTCAATTCAAGAGTCAGTTTGCCGCTGCACTCTGTATTTCCGGTATTTTCAATCAGTACAGTACCTTTTACAGTTCCCACCGTCAGACTTTCATCCAGAGTCACCGGCAGATCATAAGAAACGATATGACATTTTTCCACAGCAAACAAAATTCCGTGTTGGCTTAATCCACAGAATTCAGCCGCATGACGTACCATATCCATCTTTACATAAGCATGGCGTCGAAGCAGACGCACCGCAATCAAAACTTCTTTTCCGGGTTCTGCCAAATCTGTCACATTATAATGCCCGGGAGTCAGACCTGTCATCTGCTCTCCCAGTAATTTTCCATTACAATACACCCTGCCCGCAGGATAAATGCCATCCATACGCAGCCAGATTTCTTTATCTGTCCAGGATTCCGGAATTTTTACCGTATACCTGATTACTGCCCCGTCATCCGGATCAATATGGGTTAAGCCCACGCGATCCACATTTTCAGTGGCATCCGGTGGAATTTCGGGATCTTGTGTAAAAATTCTGCCCGGCTGCTGTGCAGTCTCCCACCCAAAATCAGGAGTATATGGACAAACCAATTTTTCCTCCGGTATTTCAAACGGCCAACGGACTACTTTCCAGGTTCCATCCAGAGATACAGTCCTATCGGGACAGCATACCGGAAGCTGCTGTACAACAGGAGTAAGCTTTGTCTCCCACTTACCATCCAGAAGTGTCACTGTCTCCGGTACTTTCGCTGCCAGCTGACGTCGGATTACTTCCTGAATCACAGGAATACTTTCTTTTTTTGTCATAACTCCAACTCCTTTCGCGTTATTGTACATCATTTCATTAATGATGCTTTATAATCTCTTGGGGACATCCCCGTGTTTTTCCGTATAAAACGATTAAAGTAAGTACGAGAAGAAAATCCCATTGCTTCCGCGATTTCACCTATTCCCATTTCTGTATCACTCATCAGTGTTCGTACACGTTGCATCTTTCTGTCACTGATAAATTCCGACAGATTGATTCCTTCCTGAGCTTTAAAAATACGTGAAAGATAACAGGTATTATATCCGGTAACTTCACTCAGACAGGTAAGGGATATATCTTCTGTAATATGATCAAGAATATAATTCTTCATGGTATCAACTGTTTTCTGAAGCAAAGTATCTTTGATTTCCATTTCTGCTGACAGGATTTTTTCCACAATAATACTCAATTCTTCAAACTTTCTTCCCCATACTCCATCAACCGGCGGAATAAAGAGTGTTTTTCCGACATCAAACTTCTCGGATAACTCCTGCAGATTTTCTTCCATATACATATGAATCAGAAGTGCGATGGAATAATAAAGGCTGTAACAGTCTCCGCTGTTAATTTTTTCTTGTTCTACCAGCATTCTGTAATGCTGCATTATCATCTTAAATTCCTGATATTTCTTTTCTGACAGAAGTTCTGTCATTCGCCGAGAAACACCAGCCACATCTATTTTCCACTGTTCAAATTCTTCTCCGCCAAAAATCACAAAACTATTCTTTTCCTGAATAATCCTGTTCATTAATATCTGCAGTGAACGATATGCCTCTCTAATCTCGTGAATACAGACTGCTCTGGAATACAGAATAAACGAAACCTCTTCGCCACCACCTGCCGCATAAGCATCCTGCAGCATCTCAAGGCGTCCCTGAATCAGATAATCTGAAACTCCCTCTTTTTTATGCTGCTCATTAATGATCCACCCCATCCGACATCCGGCAAGAGGCACCGGATAAACAATCCCCAAATCTCCCAGATAAGAATTCATCAGTTCAACCATTTTGGCTGCAGACTGTTGACGCAGAATGGGATTTACCATATTCTCCCATTTATTTATATGACCCAAAATAATACGGACCGGTGTATCTGCCTGAAAGGAAACCCGCAGCATTTCCAGATTCATGGCAATCTTCTCAGCATCGTCTTCTCCCTGTTCAAAAACTGTCCTGAAAAAGTCATTGCGAAGTCCCGGTAATAATGTTTCCACATCGATTTCCCGTCTGGCACCGCTTTGTCCCAATTCCCTGTCTATCATTTCAATGACGCGCTTCACTTCTTCCACCACAATATCATCACCTTGGGTTTTTACAATATAACTCACCACGTTATTCCGGATGGCATTTACTGCCATGTCAAACTGTGTATATCCGGTGATCAGGATGACTTTTGCAAAAGGCCAGCGATCTTTAACCTGCCCGGCAAACGCAATTCCATCCATTCCGGGCATACAAATATCACTGATTACAATATCCACACGTGTCCGGGTCATAAATTCCAATGCTTCTTCAACGCTGTAGGAACGGCAGATGTCAAGTTCCCGCTGAATCTGCATTTCCAGAAGCATAGAAATCCAATCCACCACATATGGTTCATCATCCAATACCAGTATTCTTAACATTTTCTTTCTCCCAAATCTGATCCAGCCTGATTTTTGTTGTCAGCTGACCCTGTTTTTCTCTTGTCAGAAAGATTCCGGAATTACCGCCAAACTTTCTGTGTACCCGACGGCTGACATTTATCAGTCCGGTTACTTCTGAGGAAGACTCATCCCTAAGCCGTTCCACCAGTTCCATAAATCTTTCTTCTTCAATGTAGGAACTGTCACATTTTATGATAACTGTACAGGAATTTACTTCCTGCTCAAATACAACTTCCAGTGTTCCTTTTCTCCCGGAAGCTTCAAAACCATATTTACAATAATTCTCTACGATAGGCTGCAGAATCAGTCTGGGCACTGTCAGTTTTTCCAAATTTTGCGGCAGTCCGGGAATTATGACTTTCATTCTGTTTTCAAAGCGCATATGCTGAATTTCCAGATAATTGCGCATATGTTCTACTTCTCGTTTCAGTGTCACTTCCTCCATAAAATCCCGGGTAACATATTCAAGATACCCTCCCAGATAGGTGGATAACTTTTCCACATACTCCCAATCTTCATCCAATACCATTCTGTGAAGCATAAAATAGGTATTATACAGAAAATGAGGACTAATCTGTGCCTGCATCTGTTTTAACTCTGCTGTTTGTGCATAGATTCTGGCCTTATAATTCTCGTCAATCAAATCTTTTAAACGTTCTGTCATTCGGTTAAATTCCTCATACAGATAATTAAACTCTTCAGCCGCCTGGTTTGATATTCTGATATCAAAGTTTTCCTTTTTGATTTCCTGAAATCCTTTCACCAGACAGTTAACCGGTTCATTAACGTTCTTATGAACAAAAAATGAAAAATATAAGATCAATCCCAAACATAAAAAGCTGTAAACAACCAGTAATGTATAGGAAAATACCTGCATCTGCATAATATCTCTGATAGGAATACACTGAAAAAACGACTGTTCCAGATAGTGCGAATATCTGGATACCATCAAATAACTTTCTTCATGGATACGGACTCTTTCTATCCGATCAGAGCGATTCAGATAAGAAGTGACTTTTTGTTCCAGTTCTTCCGGTAATTTATCAATCAATGCAAAAAACTGTTCGCTGCTGTAATCATACAAAAAGAAATAATTCTGTTTCTGACTGTCACGAGCAAAAGCATCCTTTATCAGAGCATCCTGTTCCAAATAGATTTCTACAATATAACGCATCCACATACTGTTAGATGCAAACGGATATTCCATCAATACCCGCAAACCATCTTCGTCCATACAAACAGGACCTTTTCTGCTGCCGATCAATGAACGCAGATGATCATACTCTCCTTCCTGCAGGTGCATATAGGCATCATCACTGGATACTCCGATATCAAGATCACCAAAATAAACATTGATCTGTTTGATATATTCATTGCTTTCACGCAGCATTCCCAGATGATCCAGCAATTGGGATACCATAGAATAGTATCTGTAAGTGGGTACTTTATCATGAAGACGCCTGAAATCCAGGAGCGGTTCACTGTTGATCAGGCTGTATTGCAGTTCCTCGGCCGCTTTTACCTGAAATTCCAACCGTTCCATACCATATCTCAGATTTTCAACCGCATTGGCCTCTACTTCCTTCCGGATAACTTTTGTCTGCCAGAAGCCAAATATAACACCATATAATACGATCGGAAGTACAACACAGCCAAACGCGATAATAAATTGCCTATAAATCGTTTTCTTCTTCATTCCCAAACTACCCTTACAGTCCATACATTAATATTTCAGAAGTTTCCTCCTGTTCATATTCTAGCCTTTTACACTTCCCATCACAATGCCGCTGGTAAAGTATTTCTGTAAGAAGGGATAAACACATAAAATGGGAATCAGTGCAACCACAATCTGCGCTGCTTTTGCATTTTCTTCGGTCAGATTCTGAATCTGGCGAATATCCGTCACCTTATCCATATCAATTTCAGTCATAACGGTACGCAGATATGTCTGCATCGGATATTTTTCTGCTCTGTGCATGTAAAGCATACCATCAAAATAAGCATTCCAGCTGCCCACCATATTAAAGACCGCCAATGTTGCCAGTACCGGCTTTGCAAGAGGCAGATACATCTGAAGGAGGATCCTCCATTCACCGGCACC
>JAFVXW010000013.1 GCA_017500935.1 Lachnospiraceae bacterium | reverse complement strand
CCTTCTGCGATTGCAGTACGAAAAGTCGGTTCTTTTCCGGATACATCCACCATAACCGCATTCCCTTTTTCGTCAAAATGGTTCATTTCTGTTCCCATATATATCCCCTATTCTTTCTGCTGATTTCTCAGCGCACGATGCATGATCATCTGTCCAGCTATAGAAATCGCAATTTCTGCCGGAGTCTCAGCTTTGATACTAAGCCCAATCGGACTTGTAATTCGATCCGTATCCGCTTCTGTAAATCCCATCCCATAAAGTTTTTGGTATACACCTGCTTTTTTTGCTTTGGAGCCAATCACACCGATATAACATGCCGGTGTCTTTAAAATCTGTGCCTGAACAGTCGTATCATAAGCATGTCCTCTGGTCATAACACAAACATAATCATTCTCTTTAATCGTCACATAATCTGCAATTTTTTCAAAATCAATGAGCATCACATTCTCAGCCGTTGGAAACAATCTCTCATTGGCAAATTCCTCTCTGTCATCCATTGCAACACAGCGGAATCCCACATGCGAAAGCACCGGTACCAATTCCTGAGATACATGGCCACACCCAAAAATATATACTTTTCCAGAAGAAAAAATCTGCTCTGCATACACTTCTCTTCCGTTTTCTTTAATCAGCTTCGGTTGACGTCCCAAATGCTGAATAAGCCACTTCCCGTCATCTGTCCCTATAAACCCTTCCTTGGCATGATAAAGTGATAGTTCTCCACCTTTTCCAATATCGCTGATCAGCCAAACATCTTCATCTGCCGCACAAAGCTCCAGCGCCTTTTTAGCCAGGCTGATATATCCTTCATCATTTTCAGGGATATAGTGAAAAAACACCTGCACTGCACCTCCGCAGATCATTCCAAGATTCTGTACATCATCTCTTGTCAAAGAAAAGTCGTGACCAAGGCTGCTTTTTTCCTTTAAAACCTGCTTTGCCATCTGTTCAGAACGATATTCAACAGCTCCACCGCCAATCGTTCCCCAGATGCGACCTTCCTCGGTTACGACCATGCGTGCTCCCGCACCTCGCGGTGTTGCACCAGAAGATGCCACAACGGTAACCAGTACCATTTCCTTTCCTTCTCTGAGATATTCAAACATCTTTTTCATGAAATGATCTCCTTTCCGCAGATTGTATTTATCCTGTTTTTTAAACACAGTGCATTCGTATAACGTTTCTGATGCATTTTGATTGCTTCTTCTGTCATGCATTTTCTTCTGCTGTCAGAAAAGCGTTTTGCAATAGAGACAACCTCTGTCTCCTGCACGCTGCAATCAGCAATCGTCAACACTGCCCTTTCATCAATTATATCAACATTTATTATCTCATGATGCGAAGCAATCATCGCACCATGTAATGGGTATCCTGCTTTTGTCAGCCATGCTCCGCCACATTCTGCATGCTTCTTTTCTGTTCTGGCGATGTCATGAAGCATCGCGGAGGTTAAAAGCAATTCTTCATCAAGCAGTATTCCTGCCGCTTTTAATGCGTTACAGATCTTTCCTGCCTGCTCTTTCACAGCCAGGCAATGTGCCTGCACATTT
>JAFVXW010000012.1 GCA_017500935.1 Lachnospiraceae bacterium | reverse complement strand
GTCTGGAGATTGGAGAGCAGTTCATTCAGGATCGGCTCTCCATGAAGTTTGAGTTTGTGATACATCCGCAGAAAAGCGGCGTGAATTTCGCTTTCCGGGACCTGTGTAATATGGCAGTTTTCTCTGCTATGGTTGTGATTCCGGCATTCCCAATACAGCGTCCCGCTGCTTGCTTTTTTTCGAAATCCTGTACCGCAGAAGCCACAGTATATTTTTCTGTTAAGTGCATTATGCTGCCTTATATGGCCGACAGCGTTTTCTCCTCGTATTTTTTTCAATTCCTGCACCGCAAGGAATGTATCGGCATCGATAATTGGAGGATGGGTATTTTCTGCATAATACTGCTCTCTATTTCCCTTATTTTTAAACCTTTTTACAGGAAAAGTGTCCGTAGAATAAGTTTTTTGCCAGAGGGAATTTCCGATATATTTTTCATTGGTCAGGATGTAGCATACCGCCGAATACCCCCATCTGTGTTTGGGATTACCACTTTTAACCGGTATTCCTGTCTGGTTTAGTTTGTCCGCAATCTCCATTATGTTCATTCCTGATAGGTAGCTGCTGAATATCTCACGGACAATCTGCGCCTGGGCTTCGTTTACTACAATCTTACGATCTTTAATGATATATCCATACGGCATTGAAGATGGGAGATATGTCCCTTTCTCCATCCGCTGCTTATAACTCCAGCGCATGTTTCCGGAGATGCTCTCGCTCTCTTTTTGGGCGATGGCAGCAAACATGGCCGTCATTAGTTCTCCGCTCATTTTACTGGTGTCGATGTTCTGTTCCTCAAAGTAGACGCTAACGCCGATAGCTTTAAGCGCACGAATGGTTTCAAGGCAGTCCTTGGCGTTGCGTGCAAAGCGGGAGATGGATTTTACCAGAATGTGGTCAATCCGACCTTTTCGGCAATCGGCAAGCATACGCTGAAACTCCTGGCGCTTCTCTGCGGATGTACCGGTGATACCCTCATCGGCATAGATATCTGCCATCGTCCAGTTCTCACGACTGGTGATGAGGCCGGTATAGTATCTGGTTTGCGCCATGAAGGAATTCAACTGGTCGCTGGAATCAGAGCTGACACGGGCATAGGCAGCCACACGGAGTTTCTGGAGTTCCGGCTTCTCGACAGAGTCAATTACGATAACTTTTTTCTCTTGAAGTGCGAGGCTGCCTTCCGTTTTATGTCTACCCATGCTGTTCACCTCCTTATCAGCAACAAACAATACCACAACGTTTTTTCAATAGCTATATGGAATAAGCACTAATCTTTTTGGGCGAAAATGTAATGCAATATATGCTACAATTTCCATCACAGAGGGAAAATTATGTCCGCACCTAGCTGCGTCGCGATGCGGGCGGAAACCTTCCCCGCTTCCTTTTTGCTCAAAACTCCATTATTCACCAGCTGTCGCAGCATAATGATAATCCCACAGTAATCTGCATTTTTCATATTCTTATATCCTTTCTGAACTGTTTTTGGTTCATTGCGCAGATAAGGGAATCTTCAATATATTGTTTTTTGAATATGTCTTAAAGCGACAAGCGATTCAACTGAATTG
>JAFVXW010000011.1 GCA_017500935.1 Lachnospiraceae bacterium | reverse complement strand
GACGCAAGAATTCTGAAGCCGTCGTCCTTGCGTATTATATTGCCGCCACCAAGTGCCATAATTTCGCCGGCAAGAGTATAAGCTGTACCCTCGTCTGCAAGAACTGCCATTTCCATAGCAAAATAAGTTTTTTCTCCCAGGATTATAACACGCTCCGTGGGGATAAGAGAAAAAAGGGCAACTATGACGATAAATGCTATGAAGAAGAATGTTTTTTTGCCTGCAAAAAAATCTATAACGGAGTGAATAAGCCGTGCAACGGCGTTTTCCTTGAGCGTAATTTTATTTCCCGAAGAATTTTTTGTAGCTCCGCCCGCTTTTATATTGTCGGTTTTTTTACCGTAAACACGTTTTTTTCTGCGATTTATCGTATATCCGCTGTAATCGTAAACGTTTTTCATACGGGTGCCGTACGCACGATTAAAAAATCTCATAATAATCCTACCGTCCGCATTTGAAATAGTTATTTGTTATATATAACTGTTTGTCATATATATTTGAAATAGTCGTTTGTTACGTCATAGATATATATGCGTGGCGATTCAGGAAATATCCCATATAATAAAAGTTGTGCCTTAAAATGCTTTACAAGGCAGACTTTTTTTGTTAAAATTATTAGAATGAAGTCGTGTACAGTTAAAATCGGCTTAATTTTATAAAACCTGAACCGTTGTGGAAGATAAACGCTTCGGTTTACAAGGAGTTTTTTATGTATAAAAAAGTAGATACCGGACTCAATTTCGTTGAAAGAGAAAAACGAGTTCTTGATTACTGGAAAGAAAACAAGGTTTTTGAAAAAACCAACGAAGATACAAAGGGCAAGCCCGTCTTTACGTTTTACGACGGACCGCCGACGGCAAACGGCAAGCCTCATATCGGTCATATCCTGACCCGTGTAATGAAGGATATTATTCCCCGTTATAAAATAATGAAGGGCTATTCCGTTTTGAGAAAAGCAGGCTGGGATACCCACGGTCTGCCCGTTGAGCTGGAAGTGGAAAAGCTTCTGGGCTTAGACGGCAAGGAACAGATCGAAGAATACGGTCTGGAGCCTTTCATTGACAAATGTAAGGAAAGCGTATGGAAATACAAGGGCATGTGGGAAGATTTCTCCGGCACCGTTGGTTTCTGGGCGGATATGGATGATCCTTACGTAACTTATCATGACAATTATATCGAATCCGAATGGTGGGCATTAAAGCAGATCTGGGACAAGGGCCTGCTTTACAAGGGCTTTAAGATCGTTCCTTACTGTCCCCGCTGCGGAACCCCTCTGTCTGCACAGGAAGTTGCACAGGGCTATAAGGATGTAAAAGAACGTTCCGCCATCGCACGTTTTAAAGTAAAAGGTGAAGAGGCATACATTCTGGCATGGACCACCACTCCCTGGACTCTGCCTTCCAACGTGGCGCTCTGCGTAAACCCTGTGGAAACCTACTGCAAGGTAAAAGCAGCTGACGGCTTTACCTATTATATGGCACAGGCTCTGTTAGACACTGTTCTTGGCAAGCTTGGCAGCGAAGAAACTCCTGCATACGAAGTGCTGGAAACCTATGTGGGCAAAGACCTTGAATACAAGGAATATGAGCCTTTATTTGACTGTGCAGTTGAAATCTGTGAAAGACAGAAGAAAAAAGCACACTATGTAACCTGTGCTGACTATGTAACCTTATCCGACGGTACCGGTGTGGTTCATATCGCACCTGCATTCGGTGAAGACGATGCCAATGTGGGCCGTGAATACGACCTTCCTTTCGTACAGCTGGTTGACGGCAAAGGTGAGATGACCAAGGAAACTCCCTGGGCAGGCGTATTCTGCAAAAAGGCAGATCCCATGATCATTGATGATCTGATCAAGGCAAACCTTTTGTTCTCCGCACCCAAGTACGAGCACAGCTATCCTCACTGCTGGAGATGTGACACTCCCCTTATCTACTATGCGCGTGAATCCTGGTACATCAAGATGACCGCCGTAAAAGAAGATCTGATCCGCAATAACAATACCGTTAACTGGATCCCCGAATCCATCGGTAAGGGCCGTTTTGGTGACTGGCTTGAAAATGTACAGGACTGGGCAATCTCCAGAAACCGTTACTGGGGTACTCCTTTAAATATCTGGGAATGTGAATGCGGTCATATGGAATCCATCGGCAGCAAGGCAGAACTGGCTGAAAAGACCGGCAATCCTGATCTGAATGTAGAGCTGCACCGCCCTTATATTGATGAAGTGACTTTCGCATGTCCTCATTGCGGCAAGCCCATGCACCGTGTGCCCGAAGTAATTGACTGCTGGTTTGACTCCGGCGCAATGCCTTTTGCACAGCATCATTATCCTTTTGAAAATCAGGATCTGTTTGAACAGCAGTTCCCTGCAAAATTCATCTCCGAAGCAGTTGACCAGACCCGCGGATGGTTCTATTCCCTGCTGGCAGAATCCACCCTGCTGTTTAACAAGTCTCCTTACGAAAACGTTATCGTAATGGGTCATGTACAGGATGAAAACGGCCAGAAGATGAGTAAGAGCAAGGGCAACGCGGTAGATCCTTTTGAATCCTTAGAGCAGTACGGCGCAGACGCAAACCGCTGGTATTTCTATACCGTTTCCGCACCCTGGATTCCCAAGCGCTACAGCGGCAAAGCCGTTATCGAAGGTCAGCGTAAGTTCATGAGCACACTGTGGAATACTTATGCATTCTTCGTGCTCTATGCAAATATCGACAGCTTCAACGCACAGGATTATGCGCTTGAATACGATAAGCTTCCTGTTATGGATAAGTGGCTGCTTTCCAAGATGAACACCATGGTAAAAGCAGTGGACAATAACCTCGATCAGTATAAGATTCCCGAAGCAGCAAGAGTGCTGGAAGACTTCGTGGATGACTTAAGCAACTGGTATGTAAGAAGAAGCCGTGAACGTTTCTGGGCAAAGGGCATGGAGCAGGATAAGATCAATGCATACATGACCCTGTACACTGCACTGGTAACTGTTGCAAAGGCAGCAGCACCCATGATTCCTTTCATGACTGAAGAAATCTACCAGAATCTGGTAAGAGTAAACGATGCATCCGCTCCCGAAAGTATCCATATGTGCGATTTCCCTGTTGTGGATGAAAGCATGATCGATGCACAGCTGGAAGCTGATATGGCTGAAGTATTAAAGATTGTTGTTATGGGCCGCGCATGCCGCAACAACGCAAACATCAAGAACCGTCAGCCCATCGGTACCATGTTTGTAAAGGCAGAAAACACCCTGTCTGCATTCTTCCAGGAGATCATCGAAGACGAACTGAATGTGAAGAAGGTGGAATTTACCGATGACGTAAGAAACTTCACATCCTATACCTTCAAGCCCCAGCTTCGTACCGTTGGTCCCAAATACGGCAAACAGCTTGGCGGCATCAAGAAGAATCTGGAAACTCTGGACGGCAATGCAGCTATGGATGAACTTAATGAGACCGGTGTACTCAAGTTCATGGTCGGCGATGTGGAAGTTGCCCTGACCAAGGACGACCTGCTCATCGACATGAGCCAGAAAGCAGGCTATGTTTCCGAAGCTGACAACAACATGACCGTTGTTCTGGATACCAACCTGACCGAAGAACTGATCGAAGAAGGTTTTGTATACGAAGTGATCAGCAAGATTCAGACCATGCGTAAGGATTCCGGCTTTGAAGTAATGGATCACATCGCTGTTTCCTTAAACGGCAATGACAAGATCGCACAGATCGTTCTGAAAAACGTGGACACTGTTGCAGGCAAAGTTCTGGCAGACGAAATCGTTTGCGGACAGGAACTGGCAATCGTAAAAGAGTGGAATGTAAACGGCGAAACCGTGACCATCTGCGTAGAAAAGAAATAATAAATGTTTGTTTGATGCAGCCCGCCAGTTTTGGCGGGCTGTGCTGCATTATGCAGGGCGGGTTGCCGATATGATGCATGATGTGATATCTTAAGACCAATAAATGTGAAAAAGATACATGGTTTTGGAGAAAAGATTGATTATGATGAAATTTCTGAAAAGAATGGCAGTTGGAACGGCAGTTTTGTCGCTTCTTTATCTGATCGGCTGCCTGATCCTGCCGCATACGCAGTATTCTTACCGTATGTGGACGGATATTGTGGGAAAAGGAATGGCAGCGTTTGTTTTGCCGCTGCTGCTTCTGGTTTTGGCGGGAATCTGGCTGTGGAAGCTTGAAAAACTGCATATTGCGCTAAAAGGTATCCTGACAGCGGCGGCAGCTGCTGTCTATCTGTATCTGGGATTCTGGGCATTTTTGTTTATCCTTTTTTCTGTAAAGGAGGAAAAACAGCTGACAAGACATTTGCTGGTGGTCAATGAATCGGAGTTTTTGGGGGCATCACACTATGAATATTATGAACCGGCGGCAGTCGTGCTCAGAAAGCCGGGGGAATTGACTGTAAAAGCGAAAGAGGAATATCTGCAGAAGAAATACGGGGATTTTGCGGAGGAATTTTCTGTTCTGGATGTTCAGGTGTACGGCAGCGGTATGGCTCTGGAGGATAATTTTGCAGAATGTGTGACTGTTTATCTGGCAAAGAAAGGTATGCAGGAACAACGGATGGAGCGTAAGTTTGAGATTGCCGCAAATCATTACGATATGGACAGAGGGCTGTATCTGGAGCTGGAAGGAAAAGAGGATATCCGGGATTTTTCGGAGGAAATTACCGGTTTGATCGGATATATGATGTCACAGACGGCCTTTTTTGAAAAACACAGAGGTGTGATCGGATTTTACTGCGAAGACGGAGAAGATAACATTTCGGGTATTGTGCCGTTTGGAAAGCTGGATCAATGGGAACGGCTGGAGGAAGAATATTATCTGGATGCAGAGCTTGTGGAAGAAAGAGTGACTGCTGAGTATGAGGACAGTGTCCGGTTTTGGGAAGAATATGAGGAGCAGCTTAAGGAAAGTGAACAATACAGTGCAGGAACAAAAGTGCACGTACAGACAGAGATGATCGCAGAGAATCCGGTGGAAAAAGCAGCAGAAGCAATCTATCAAGAGGTACTAGCAGCGGAAGGATATTCTTACAAACCCTGTCATAACGCAAAAGGTAATTTTTATCTGGAACTGGGAGAAGAGACCGCAGATGGCAGCAGCGCAGATAAATATCTGTACACACTGGTATATGACCGGCCATCCAAAAACGGAAAATGTGAGCTTTTTGTGCTGTACCGGGAAGAGTACTGCAGGGATGAAGATGGCAGTCTGTTTTTAAACAACACAGTCATTCTGAATACATACGCGGCGGAAACCGGATCAGACCGGGTGATCGCCTCCGGGAAAAAAGCCTGGGAGGATGTTGGAACAAAGGAATACCAGGAAGCTGCCGGAGAGAAGTAAAGGAGAAAGCAAATGACAGTGATCAGATATGTGCAAACAGAAGATAAGGATTTCTGGTACACCCTGGACAGACATCTGCCGGAAGAAGAATTTGCCGGAAAAGTACGTGACAAAAGAGGCTATGTGCTGTTAGAAGACGGTCGTCCGGCCGGTATTTTGCGATACAATCTTTTCTGGGACAATACCCCGTTTTGTACCCTGCTTTTTGTGGATTGGAAATTTCAGAAAAAAGGCTATGGAAGAATGCTGATGGAGCACTGGGAAAAAGATATGAAAGCGCAGGGATACGGTATGCTTCTGACTTCCACGCAGGTGGATGAGCAGGCACAGCATTTTTACAGAAAGGCAGGATATAAGGACTGCGGCGGTTTTGTGGTTGATATTCCCAGGTACGAACAGCCGATGGAATTGTTTTTGGTAAAAGGAATTTAGAGGTTACATTTTCCTGCTGTCTGTGTTATAGTAATACAACAGGCAGCAGGAATGTGCAGACTGTCACAGCAGCGGTTGGGATGAAGATGCCGCTGTATCTTTTTTGTTACTGTGAATGGTAACATTGTTTTAGCCGCATCATGTAGGTGAGCGCGGTTTCTTGCACAAAACGCAGAGGGTTTTGTGAGTCATGCCGTATCGGCAAGCAAATCTGAATGAAAAAACAAAAATTGAATATCGAAAAAAGAATGATTTTTATTGCCTGTGTATTTGTTGTGTTATATAATGAAATTGCGATAATAAAAAAACGTACACACAACAATGCTGCGCATTCCGGAAAGAGAGGGAAATGCAGAAGGAAAAAAAGAAGACATCTGTTGATGACAGAAGAGAACAGTCCGTCAGCCATGCAGAGGATATTGTGCATAAAGCTGCGTCACAGTATTTTTGAAAGGAGGTTTTAGCTTGGCTGAAAATACCGGGAAAGGTTTGCGGGACTGAGATAAAGGAGGTCGTGAATATGTCATATTTAGGAAATTTGATTTACGATGATGGATTTAATGCCGGGGTTAAGCAGGGATTAGAACAAGGAAAAGAATTGGGAATAAAACAGGGCATTATGCAGGGACACAGACGCGGTATGGAGCTTGGCATGGAATGGTGTATCATTACGCTGATTCGCTCAGATATTGCGGAAGGAGAAACGAAAGATACAATCTTTTCCAAACTAAAAAAGCTGTTCAAACTGGACGATGAACGGATGGAGACATACTGGCTGAAAAGCCTTGCTTGAGAGCCAGACAAAAAGGCGGGGAAACCTGCCTTTTTATGTTGTCTTATTTTGTGAAAAAAGCTATATTTGAACCAAGACCGACGTACAAAGTACAAAAGGGGAGAATTTGACAAATGATGGAAATAACTGTACTGGTGATTTTTGTTCTGGCATTGTTTTTGTGTATCGGATTGGACCTGTCCATTGTGTATGCGCTGCTCTTTGGATTTTGGGTATTTTTCGCTTATGGCATATACAAAAAACATACCGTGCGGGAAATGTTTACGCTTGCTTTTTCAGGTATTAAGACAGTAAAAAACATATTGATCACATTTGTACTGATCGGTATTCTCACAGCCCTATGGCGTGCCGGGGGAACCATTCCTTATATTGTATTCCATTCCACCAAAATCTGTGCGCCGCAGATCATGGTGCTGATCACGTTTTTGCTGTGCTGCATGATTTCGTTTCTGACAGGAACGGCGATGGGAACCGCGGCGACAATGGGCGTGATCTGTGTTGCCATGGCTCAAAGTATGGGCGTTCCGCTTTTTTTTACGGGCGGTGCGGTTCTGGCAGGCTCCTATTTTGGAGACAGGTGTTCTGCGATGTCTACCAGCGCGCTGTTGGTCAGTTCCCTGACTAAAACGGAGATTTACCGGAATCTGATCAATATGGTGAAAACAGCGGCGGTTCCTTTTGCAGCAGCATGTATATTGTATACAATAGTCGGGTCGGGCATCGAGGTACACGGCGATAACTCGGGAATCCAGCAGATATTTGAAAAATACTTTGTACTGCATCCGGCGGCGGTGATTCCGGCAGTTGTGATCTTACTGTTGTCAGTGCTGCGGGTGAATGTGCGCATTGCCATGAGTATCAGCGTACTCTGCAGTGTGGCGGTATGCGTTCTGATTCAGAAGATTGCCCCTGCAGAGCTTGTCAGAATGGCTTTGTATGGATATCAGCCGCAGCCGTCAGAACTGGCAGAGATCATGTCCGGCGGCGGTGTTTTGTCCATGATCAAGGTGGTTTTGATCGTGTGCATTTCTTCCTGTTATGCGGGTATGTTTAACGGAACCGGCCTGTTGGATGGCATCAAAAGCAAGCTGGAACAGATCAGTCAGAAGGCAACGCCTTTCGGGACGATTTTGCTGACTTCCATTATCACCGGTATGATTTCCTGCAATCAGACACTGACCATCATGCTGACCCATCAGCTTTGCGCTGATGTTGAAAAGGATCCGGAAAAGATGGCGGTGAATCTTGAAAATACGGCGGTTGTCATTGCGCCTCTCATTCCATGGTCCATTGCCGGAGCGGTTGTGCTGGCGGCAGTTGAAGCTCCGATGGCATGTATCCTGACAGCCTGGTATCTGTATTTTATTCCGTTGTGGAATCTGGGAACGGCAGTCTGGAAAAAGAACCGTGACAGAAAGGATTCTTCAGTGAAGAAAATACCGTATATACCCAAATGAGCATACGGACAGATTCCGGGGACATATTTTTGATGCATAGACCTGAATTTATCCAAAGAGTCTGAAGCCTCAGGCGGAAAAACCGCTGTTTTAGCAGAAAAATAGACACTTTTTACGCATAATGCTTAAAAAACATATCGAAAATTGGCAATTCGTCTGTTGCAAAGAATTTTTTGCATGGTATAATAGTAGAGTTATAGTTGCCATATCAGGCGCGCAAAGTACGCGCTTTACGAAAGACGCAAAACTTGAGGAGGAGTAACATGTTGAAAAAATCATCTATTAAATTCGATAAAGAGCTCTTTAAAAGAACAGTGGAAAGCAATGTGAAAATGCTTTTCAGAAAGACTCTTGAAGAAGCGAATGAACAGCAGATCTTTCAGGCGGTTTCCTATGCGATCAAGGACGTGATCGTTGATAACTGGATGACCACCCAGAAAGAATATGACGAGCAGGATCCCAAAATGGTATATTACATGTCCATGGAGTTCTTAATGGGCCGTGCTCTGGGCAACAATATGATCAACCTGCAGGCTTATGAAAGTGTAAAGGAAGCTCTGGCTGAACTTGGTCTGGATATCAATGTGATCGAAGATCAGGAGCCCGATGCAGCGCTTGGTAACGGCGGTCTTGGCCGTCTGGCTGCATGTTTCCTGGATTCCCTGGCAACTCTGGGTTATCCCGCTTACGGATGCGGTATCCGTTACCACTACGGTATGTTCAAGCAGGAGATCAGAAACGGTTATCAGGTGGAAGTTCCGGACAACTGGCTGGTTGACGGCAATCCTTTTGAACTGCGCCGTCCTGAGTATGAAAAGACCGTTAAGTTCGGCGGCTGGGTCCGCACCACTATCAATGCTGACGGCCGTGCAGTGTTCACCCACGAAGGCTATCAGTCCGTTAAGGCAATTCCCTATGACATGCCCATCGTTGGCTATGGCAACGGTATCGTAAATACCCTGCGTATCTGGGATGCAGAGCCTGTAAACTGCTTCAGCCTTGACTCCTTTGATAAAGGTGACTATCAGAAGGCAGTAGAACAGGAAAACCTGGCAAAGAACATTGTAGAAGTTCTTTATCCCAATGACAACCACTATGCAGGTAAGGAGCTGCGTTTAAAACAGCAGTACTTCTTCATCTCTGCATCTGTACAGGAAGCAGTTGCCAAGTACATGAGAAAGCATGATGATATCCGCAAGTTCCATGAAAAAGTAACCTTCCAGTTAAACGATACCCATCCTACCGTAGCAGTTGCAGAACTGATGCGCGTGCTGATGGATGAACATTATCTGACCTGGAATGAAGCGTGGGCAGTTACCACCAAGACCTGTGCTTACACCAACCACACCATCATGTCCGAAGCTCTGGAAAAATGGCCTATCGAGCTCTTCTCCAGACTGCTTCCCAGAATCTATCAGATCGTAGAAGAGATCAACAAGAGATTTGTAGCACAGATCCAGCAGGTTTACCCCGGCAATCAGGAAAAAGTGCGCAAGATGGCGATCATCTACGACGGACAGGTTAAGATGGCTCATCTGGCAATCGCAGCAGGCTACTCCGTAAATGGTGTTGCAAGACTGCATACCGAGATCTTAAAGCATCAGGAATTAAAAGAGTTCTATGAAATGATGCCTGAAAAGTTCAACAATAAGACCAACGGTATCACCCAGAGACGTTTCCTGCTTCACGGCAACCCCCTTCTTGCTGACTGGGTAAGCGCTCATGTAGGCAATGACTGGATCACCGATCTGCCCAAGATCTCCAAGCTGGCTGTCTATGCAGATGATGAAAAGGCACAGCAGGAATTTATGAACATCAAATACCGGAACAAGGTTCGTCTGGCTGAATACATCCAGAAGCACAACGGCATCGAAGTAGATCCCCGTTCCATCTTCGACGTACAGGTAAAGAGACTGCATGAATACAAGCGTCAGCTGTTGAATATCCTGCATGTAATGTATCTGTACAACGAGATCAAGGATCATCCGGATATGGAATTCTATCCCAGAACCTTCATCTTTGGTGCAAAAGCTGCTGCAGGCTACCGCAATGCGAAGCTGACCATCAAGCTGATCAACTCCGTAGCTGATGTGATCAACAACGACCCTGTTGTAAACGGCAGAATCAAAGTTGTATTTATCGAAAACTACCGTGTATCCAACGCTGAATGGATCTTTGCTGCTGCAGACGTTTCCGAGCAAATCTCCACTGCATCCAAGGAAGCGTCCGGTACCGGTAATATGAAGTTTATGTTAAACGGCGCACTGACCCTGGGTACCATGGACGGTGCTAACGTGGAAATCGTGGAAGAAGTTGGCCAGGATCACGCATTTATCTTTGGTTTAAGCTCCGATCAGGTTATTCATTATGAAAACTACGGCGGCTACAACCCCATGGATATCTTCAACAATGACCAGGATATCCGCCGCGTGCTGATGCAGCTGATCAACGGAACCTATTCCAGCGATACAGAGCTGTTCCGCCCTCTGTACAACTCCCTGCTCAACACCCAGAGCACTTCTAAGGCAGATACCTACTTCATTCTGGCTGACTTTAAGGCATATGCCGATGCACAGCGCAGAGTGGAAGCTGCTTACAGAGATGAAAAGAACTGGGCTAAGAGCGCAATCTTAAACGTAGCTTGCTCCGGTAAGTTTACTTCCGACAGAACCATCCAGCAGTACGTGGATGAAATCTGGCATCTTGACAAGGTTGTTCTTCCCCAGAAGGAAGTTCTTTCCAAATAAGAGATAAAAAATATGCGCTATGCGCTGACCTCAGAAGATAAGGAGGCTTTAGACTCATGGGACCGATCGGATTAGAAGAGATCAAACACAATGTTGTTCCCTGTTTTGACATGAAGGGTGAAGTTGTCGAAGTGATTCCCTTTGGCAGCGGTCATATCAATGATACCCTGCGTGTTACCTGCAAAGAAGAAGACGGCAGTGTAAACCGCTACATTCTTCAGAGAATGAATCATGAGATTTTCAAGAATCCTGCGCAGCTGATGGAAAACGTTGTTCATGTAACAGCATTTCTGCGTGATCAGATCCAGGCAGCAGGCGGTGATGTGAACAGAGAAACCTTAAATGTCATCCAGACCAGAGACCAAGCCAACTTCATGTCTGATGAAAATGGCGATTACTGGAGAACATATCTCTGCATCGAGAATGCAGTTTCCTATGATCTTGTGGAAAGTGCGGAAGATTTTTACAAGAGTGCAGTGGCATTCGGACAGTTCCAGCGCAAGCTGGCAGAGTATCCTGCGGCAACTCTTTATGAAACAATTCCCAATTTCCACAATACAGTGGATCGTTTTGCCAAGTTCAAACAGGCCCTGGAAGAAGATATCTGCGGCAGAGCCAAGGATGTACAGGAAGAAATTCAGTTTGTACTGGAAAGAGAAGCATTCTGTCACCTGATCTGTGATGCGCTGGATAAGGGCGAGCTTCCGCTGCGCGTTACCCACAACGACACCAAGTTAAACAATGTTATGTTTGACGATAAGACCGGTGAAGTATTATGCGTTGTGGATCTGGATACCGTTATGCCCGGTTCTGCGCTGTATGACTACGGCGATTCCATCCGTTTCGGTGCGACCACCGGTGCAGAGGATGAACAGGATCTGGAACTGGTAAACTTTGATCTGGAACTGTTTGAAGCATTCACCAAAGGCTATGTGGAAGGCTGCGGCGGCAGTCTGACTGAAAAGGAGATCCGCATGATGCCTGTGGGTGCAAAGATGATGACCTTAGAATGCGGCATGCGTTTTTTGACAGACCATCTGCAGAACGATGTATATTTCAAGATCCATCGTGAAAATCACAATCTGGACCGCTGCAGAACCCAGTTTAAGCTGGTTGCCGATATGGAAGCCAGATGGGATGAGATGGCAGCAGTTGTAGAAAAGTATATTTAATCCCAAGCGGCCATGCGCTCCGGCACATGGCCGAAATTGCATATACTCCGTGTGCACTGGCAGCACACAATGTTTTAGAGAGAGGTAAAAACAATGGTTACATTACACAAAGGCGGCGTTTACCTGGTAAACGGCACCGAACTGATCGCAGACGGTCCCGAGGCGGCTGCATGTCTTGCGGCAAAGACCGGCTGTAACGTAACAAAGCAGGAAGCAGCAAAACAGACTATTGCTTACGGCATTCTGGAAAATCACAATACTTCCGGCAATATGGAAAAACTTCGCATCAAGTTTGACAAGCTGACCAGCCATGATATCACCTTCGTCGGTATCATCCAGACTGCAAGAGCATCAGGCCTGACAAAGTTTCCAATCCCCTATGTACTTACCAACTGCCATAATTCCCTGTGTGCAGTAGGCGGTACCATCAATGAAGATGACCACATGTTCGGTCTGACCTGTGCAAAAAAATACGGCGGCGTTTATGTGCCCCCTCATCAGGCAGTTATCCATCAGTTTGCAAGAGAAATGATGGCCGGCGGCGGCAAGATGATCCTTGGCTCTGACTCCCACACCCGTTACGGTGCACTGGGAACCATGGCGATGGGCGAAGGCGGCCCTGAGCTGGTAAAACAGCTGCTCAATCAGACCTATGACATCAACATGCCTGGTGTTGTCTGTGTTTATATGAC
Source organism: Lachnospiraceae bacterium (assembly GCA_017500935.1). Lineage (GTDB taxonomy): Bacteria > Bacillota > Clostridia > Lachnospirales > Lachnospiraceae > Gallintestinimicrobium. The sequence continues at coordinate 267,159 of JAFVXW010000011.1, read as the reverse complement.
CGGAACTCCCGCAAAGGGTGTTGGTCCTCAGGACGTGGCACTGGCAATTATTGGTGCTGTATTTAAAAATGGCTTTGTCAAAAACAAAGTGATGGAATTTGTTGGCCCCGGTGTGGCAAACATGAGCGCAGATTTCCGTATCGGCATCGACGTTATGACCACAGAAACCACCTGTCTGTCCTCCATCTGGAAAACAGATGACCAGATCAAAGAGTTTTACGAGATCCATGGCCGCAAAGAGGAATACAAAGAGTTAAATCCCGGCGCGGTTGCTTACTATGACGGTCTGATCTGTGTGGATCTGGACAAGGTAAAACCCATGATCGCAATGCCTTTCCATCCCAGCAATACCTATACCATTGAAGAACTCAATGCAAACCTTACCGATATCCTTGCGGATGTAGAAAAAAATGCAGCTGTCAGCCTGGACAATGCAGTACCCTACAGCTTAAAAGATAAGGTGAAAAACGGCAGATTCTATGTGGATCAGGGTATCATTGCAGGCTGTGCAGGCGGCGGATTTGAAAATATCTGCGCTGCAGCAGATATCCTGAAAGGCAGCTATATTGGAAATGACGGATTTACCTTAAGCGTATATCCTGCATCCATGCCCGTATATATGGAACTGATCAAAAACGGCTGTGCGGCAGCTATTTTGGAAACCGGCGCCGTATTAAAGACTGCATTCTGCGGCCCCTGCTTCGGCGCAGGCGACACTCCCGCAAACAATGCATTCTCCATCCGCCACTCCACCAGAAACTTCCCCAACCGTGAAGGCTCCAAGCTCCAGAACGGTCAGATTTCTTCCGTTGCGCTTATGGACGCACGTTCCATTGCAGCGACTGCAGCCAATAAGGGCCTGCTGACTGCGGCAACCGAGTTTGACGGTGAGATCGGCAAATACAAATATCATTTTGATGCAAACATTTACGCAAACCGTGTCTTTGATTCCCACGGTGCTGCTGATCCTGATGTGGAAATCCAGTTTGGTCCCAATATCAAGGACTGGCCGAAAATGTGCGCACTCCCTGACAATATGGTGCTGCGTGTGGTTTCCGAGATCCATGATCCCGTTACCACCACAGATGAACTGATTCCTTCCGGTGAAACCAGCTCTTACAGATCAAATCCCCTTGGTCTGGCTGAATTTACCTTATCCAGAAAAGATCCCGCATATGTAGGTCTTGCCAAGGACATTCAGGTGGCACAGACTGCCATCATGGAAGGCAGATGTCCCATCGAGGCAAAACCGGAACTTCTGCCCGTGGTACAGGTGATCGGCAAGCAGTTTTCCGGACTTTCCAAAGAAAATCTGGGCTTTGGCTCCACCATTTTTGCAGTAAAACCCGGTGACGGCTCTGCCCGTGAACAGGCGGCAAGCTGTCAGAAGGTACTTGGCGGCTGGGCAAACATTGCCAACGAATATGCCACCAAGCGTTACCGCTCCAATCTGATCAACTGGGGTATGCTTCCCCTGCTGATCCCCGAAGGAGAGCTTCCTTTCAAAAACCTTGACTATCTGTTCCTGCCCGGCATCAGAGAAGCGGTTGAATCAAAAGCTTCCGAAATTCAGGCTTATGTGGTAAAAGAGGACTCCCTTGTTCCCTTCACTCTGACTATGGGTGAGCTTACCGATGAGGAAAGACAGATCATCTTAAAGGGCTGCCTGATCAACTATAACCGTGTGGACGGATGAGCCTGATAAAAATTGTGCTGTCTTAAATATGGCAGACATGCATAAAGATACTCCCTGTCCCATATAGTGTGGGAGAGACAGATCACTTAAAAAGCTGTCCGGGAGGATTTATGCATCGCAGAAAAACAGAACAAAGAATAAGAAGAACCGTAAGAGGAAAGCATTGCCGCAGCCTTCTTGCGGTTCTTTTGTTTTTGGGATGGCTGGTTTACATCTGCGCCAGACTTCCGTCACCGCCCGCCGGTGAAGCGGCCGGACAGACGGCAGGGCAGTACGCAGAACCGTCAGCAGGACAGTATGCAGAACAGACGGCAGGGCGAGTGGCAGAACAGACCGAAAGACAAAGAACAGCGGTATCTGAAAAACACGACATTGCCTGGCCTGTCAAAAACGGCACTGTCAATCTGACAGAAACCGAATTTCTGACAGGAGTGCTGGCGGCCTGTATACCGGGACATTACAGCACAGAAACACTCAAAGCCCAGGCGGTGATCCTGCGCAGTCTTTTTAAGGCAGACGGGGAAGCAACAGACTTTTCTTATCTGGATAAAACAGACAGAAAAAAACTGTGGCAGGATAAAACCAAAGAGTACGAAGATAAATTTACGGACGCGGTGCAGACAACTGCCGGCATTATACTTTGTTATGAAGGGCAGGTCATCAGCCCGCCCTATTTCAGGCTGAGTGCCGGAAAGACACGCGACAGCGCACAAATATGGGAGGACAAAAGTTTTTCGTGGTGTAAAAGCGTGGAATGTCCGCATAATCTGGAAGCGGCAGAGTATCTGCAGAAGGTGATCTTAAAACAAAAGGATGTGCTGGCAGTTTTTGAAAAAGAGCAGATTCCGGTGACAGAGCAGAATTTGCGGATCAGATTGGTCAAGGACAGCACAGGATATGTCATGTATGCAGAATGTAACGGACAGCATGTGGAGGGAGAACGCTTCCGGCAGATGTTCGGACTGGCTTCGGCACATATCAGTCTGGAGCAGGAAGGAGAAAATCTGATTTTTACCACCAGAGGAATCGGGCATGGTGTGGGATTTGACCAGTATGCCGCAGAACTTCTTGCACAGGAGGGAAATGATTATCAAAAACTTCTGGATGTCTTTTTTGAAGGGGTAACACTGGAAAAAATGGAATAACTTTTCGGCGGCTGGCAAAACTATGCTTGAACGATGAATTACAGAAAGGAAGCGTTTTGTATGAAGAGAAGAAGAGCAAGCCAGATGCGCCGCAGAGAAAAGTTTGTGATGATCGCAGGAAGTGTCATGGTACTGACCGCTGTGAGTGCTGCCGGTGTTACTGTTTATCAAAACAGTCAGTCTGTGCCGCAGGAAGAAAATATTCTGGATTTTTCCGTGCTGGAGGAAGAGGATTCTGCGCAGACCCAGAATCGTGAGGTGGAAAACTACACCAGCAAAAATGACATCGGGGAACTGGATTACGATCCCTATTATGTACAGCAGGATGCCCTGCTGAACGACAGTCAACAGGATACAGCACAAAACAGCAGTCCGGCAGCAGAGGAAGGACTGCAGGCTGAAAGCATGCCGGAGCCCAATGAGGTTACGCAACAGGCAGAAAACGTGGGATATGCGGAGTATGACACGGTAAACGGAAATGCCGTTGCACGTAAGGAAACTGAAAGAACGGCAGCAGAAAGCGAAGGGGAGAGCCAGACACAGACCGCAGAGGAGGCGGCACTGGAAGCTGTTGCCAATGCCATGCAGGAAGAAAGAAATCTGCATTTTGATGAAAATACGGATTTAAACTGGCCGGTTGTCGGAAATGTACTGTTAAATTACAGCATGGATAAGACGGTATATTTTCAGACCCTGCAGCAGTATAAATATAACCCGGCGATCGTCATCGGTGCAGTGCAGGGAACCAATATCGCCTGTGCGGCAGATGGGATCGTAAAGGCGGTTTACAATGATCCGCAGACCGGAACAACCGTGGTGATGAATCTGGGAAACGGCTATGAACTGACTTACGGACAGCTGACAGATGTCAGTGTGGAAGAAGGGGAACTGGTTGAGAGCGGTGTTTATATTGGAAAAGTGGCAGCGCCCACCAAGTATTACGCCAAAGAGGGGACAAATGTCTATCTGAAACTGACCAAAGAGCAGGAGCCTGTGAATCCGCTGGATTTTCTGGGGTGATTTTCAGAAAACTGCAAATTCGATTGACTCCCATGTCCGGATATGTTAAGTTGAAAAAAACAGCTGCTGTGTATTTTTCAATGGTAAAAGGACATGGAGGAGTCAATTATGCAGGCTACGATTTTTGACATCCAGCGTTTTTCTGTACATGACGGACCGGGAATCCGGACCACTGTTTTTTCAAAGGATGCAATCTGCACTGCTTTTGGTGTCACAATCCGAAATCCATACATCCGGGCAGAGAGGTGGAATTTTTGCCTGTAAAGTGCATCGGATGCGGTAAGTGCTTTGAGATTTGTCCGAACCAGTGGCATGTCATGAAAGACGGCGTGCGGTAATTTGAACGGGAAAAATGTATTGCCTGCGGCAGGTGCACCGACAGATGTTATGCGGAAGCGCTGACGATGATGGGAAAAACCTATACGCCGGAAGAGGTGCTTCCCTATGTGGATCTGTTTCTCTATGATTTAAAGTGCATGGACGATGAGGCACATGTAAAGGCTGTCGGCGTACATAATCAGCTGATCAAGGAAAATATTAAAAAGCTTTCCGATGCAGGCATTCTGCCAGCCCTTTATGGATGTTGGAAAGAATGTAAAATGTTGAGATTTTGATCCTCCGGGAACGGCAGAGTCCCGGAGGATTTTGTGAAAAGAAAGGAACAGACGATGAACAGAGAGTATATCCCTTTTGACTACAAAAAAGCAGAAAAGACAGCAGAGCGCGCACGGGCTTTTTATGAACAGAAAAAAAGCGGTGTGCAGATTCAGATCAAATCCTGTGCATCTTTGAAGCTTCCGGCGGCAGAGCCGTTAAACAGCTTTTCTTTCCCGCAGGATATGGAAAGATATCTGGACAAGATCGCAGAGAGGGATTATCTGTTTGCGCGTTTTCACGATAAGATCGAGGATGATTTTATCCCTTCCACTTCTCCCTGGTACGGGATTGCAGAGCATACGGCCTTTCTGGGCGGACAGGTGGATTTTACGGAAGAGACCACCTTCCAGCATCAGATCTGCGATTTATCGAAGGCTTCAGAAATTTAAAGCTGGACAGAAACAATCTGTGGATCCGTCTTGTGGTGGACGGCATCGCCTATATGCGGGAAAAATGGGGCAGCTACATTCCTGTGCGTATGCGCGGCGCAGACGGCCCGTCTGACATCGCCAATGCGATCCGCGGCAATGATCTTTTTTATGATATTTACGATGATGAGGATACCCTGCACGAGATGATGAAGTTTTGTGCAAAGGCGGTAAATTTCACACTGGATCTGCAGCGCGAACAGGCGACAAAGATCGCAGGCGGCACCATCACCGGTTTTGGCATGTGGATGCCGGGCAAGTGCGTAGGGCATATTTCAGAGGATTTCTCTACCATGATCTCGCGTGAAGTTTACGAGGAACATTTCTTTGATGCCTTAAAGGCCTGTGTGGCGGACTGCGATATGGCGATGCTGCATGTGCATTCCCTTGGTGAGCGCATGATCCCTGTGTTTGCCGGTGTGGATAAGATCAAGCTCATGGAGCTTTCCAGCGATCCCAACTGTGCGCGTGCGGTGGAGGTATACCGTAAGCACAGAGAGGTGCTGCAGGATAAGGTGATCGTGATCGCACCTACCTATGACGAGCTTGTGAATATGGGTGATCTTCTGTCAGATTCCAAAACCGTGATCTGGTACTATGCGCAGGATGAAGAAGATGCAAAGAGAGCGCTGGCTGCAGTGGAGAAGTACCGGTAAGCAGACGGTTTTGCGAAAAGTCTCTTTACGTCAGGGGATTTGGAGCGTATACTAAACGGAAAGGTCATTTAACAGATAAAAGGAGTTTTTTATGAAAATCGTGGTTTTATGCGGTGGTATCAGCACCGAGAGAGATGTTTCCCTGATTTCCGGGAAAATGATATATCAGGCGTTAAAGCGTCTTGGACACCAGGTGATTTTAGCAGATGTGTATCTTGGTCTGGAAAGAGACTCTCTGGAAGGCATTTTTGAACTGGATGAGGACTGGAGCAGGGATATTGCCAATATCAAGGAGATCAATCCGGATATCAGTGCGGTAAAGGCAATGCGCAGGGACGGCGGCAAGAGCTTTTTTGGCCCCAATGTGATCGAGCTTTGCCAGATGGCCGATGTGGCATTTCTGGCGCTGCACGGAGAAGAGGGTGAAAACGGCAAGCTTCAGGCGGCATTCGACCTGCTTGGCATCCGTTATACCGGTACCGATTATGTCAGCAGCGCGCTGGCAATGGATAAGGGACTGGCAAAGGAACTGTTTGTCATGAACGGTATTCCCACTCCCAGGGGATTTGTGGTGAAAAAAGGTGTACCCTGTACCGAAAAGCCGGTATTTCCCTGTGTGGTTAAGGTTTCCGAGGGCGGTTCCAGCGTAGGTGTTTCCATTGTAAAGCAAGAGAGTGAATACGAAGCTGCTCTGGCAGATGCCTTCCGTTACGGCGATCAGGTTGTGGTAGAGCAGTATATTAAGGGCAGAGAGTTTACCTGCGGCGTGATGAACGGCGAAGCACTGCCCATCGTTGAGATTGCACCCAAGGTTGGTTTTTACGATTATAAAAATAAATATCAGGCAGGCAGCGCAGTGGAAACCTGTCCCGCTGATCTGGACGAAGCGCATACTCTGCAGATCCAGCAGATTGCCAAAGACGTATTTAAGGCTCTGCGCCTGAAAAAATATGCCCGCATGGACTTTATGATGGATGAAGACGGCAATCCTTACTGTCTGGAAGCCAACACCCTTCCGGGTATGACTCCCACCTCCCTGATCCCGCAGGAAGCGGCAGCAGTGGGAATCGGTTATGATCAGCTTTGCCAGAAGATCATCGATATGGCATTTGAAGAGTAACAGAATTGTAAAAGACATTGAAAAGTTGGAAAATGCGGCATAAGTCGGTCAGACTCGTGCCGCATTTGGAGGTTATTTATGAAAAATATGACTTTATGGAATATCGCCAGAGCCTGCCAGGGAAGACTGCTGATCCCCTCCGGCAGCAAGGGCGCAGAGAGCTGCCCGGCAAGGGGGATGGCTGTGATCCGCAGCGCGTCTGCGCAGCAGGCAAAGGGGATCGTACTGGATTCCCGTAAAGCAGAGCCGGGTTTTGTGTTTGTGGCAACCGTCGGTGAGAGAGTGGACGGACACAGCTTTATCAGGCAGGTGTTTGAAAAAGGCGCCATTGGTGTTGTCTGTGAAAAAGAACCGGAAGAACTGTACGGCCCCTGTATTGTGGTAAAGGATTCCTTTGAAGCACTGCGTAAGATCGCAGCATTTTACCGCAGCCAGATGGAGATTCCCGTGGTGGGTATCACGGGCAGTGTGGGAAAGACCAGCACCAAGGAATTTGTGGCTTCCGTACTGGCACAGAAATATAAAACCCATAAAACCATGGGGAATTTTAATAATGAAGTTGGCGTGCCGCTGACTTTGTTTGCCATGCCCGAAGATGCAGAATGCGCAGTTGTGGAAATGGGCATCAATCATTTCGGTGAAATGACCCGCCTGAGCGAGATCGCAAAACCCGACATCTGCGTGATGACCAATATCGGTCAGTGTCATCTGGAATATCTGGGTGACAGAGACGGTATCCTGCGTGCAAAATCCGAGATTTTTACCAATATGAATCCCGGGGGCAGTGTGTGTGTCAACGGCGATGATGACAAACTGATCACCATTTCCGAGGTACATGGAAAAGCGCCTGTGCGTTTTGGCCTTTCCGAACACAATGACATTTATGCGACAGACATTGTCAGCCGCGGACTTCTGGGCAGCACGGCAGTGATCCATGTGCGGGAAGAACAGAGCTTTGCGGTACAGATTCCGCTTCCGGGTATGCATATGGTATTAAATGCCCTGGCAGCCACTGCGGTGGGACTGCAGCTTGGACTGAACGCAGAGCAGATCGCAGCCGGTATCGCTTGCGTGGAAGCAGTCAAAGGCAGGAGCCGTGTGGTGGAAGCAAAAGAACTGGTCCTGATCGATGACTGCTACAATGCAAACCCTGTTTCCATGAAGGCTGCCATCGATATGCTGGGGCAGGCACTGGGCAGAAAAGTAGCTGTGCTTGGCGATATGTTTGAACTGGGCGAAAATGAAGTGCAGATGCACGCCAAGATCGGTGCTTATGCGGCCCAAAACGGTGTGGACTGTCTGCTTTGTGCCGGAAAGCTGTCTGAAAATATGGCAGAAGCTGCGAAAGAGGCCGGTATGACAGAGGTGTATCATTTTGCAGATACGGATGCGCTGCTGGCAGAGATCTGTACATATCTCAAGCCCGGAGATTCTGTGCTGATCAAGGCATCCCATGGCATGGCATATGACAGGATCGTGGAAAAACTGCAGTAAAATACGGCTGCAGCAGGAGTATACTTTATGGAAAATCTGATCATTTCCTTTAATGTGGTTCTGCCCTTGTTTATCTGTATTGCGCTGGGTTATTTTCTGCGCCGGATCAACATGTATGACGAACCGACCCTGAAAAAATTAAATAAACTGTGTTTTAAGGTGTTTCTGCCTATCTATCTGTTCAACAATGTGTATACCACAAATCTGGCTGATGCCTTTGACGCAAAGCTTCTGCTCTTTGCCGTGGCGGCGATCCTGGTGCTCTTTGCCGTGTTGTTTTGGCTGATTCCAAAGCTGGAAAAAGAACCTTCCAGATGCGGCGTTATCGTACAGGGGATTTTCAGAAGCAATTTTGCCCTGTTTGGACTGCCTGTGGCGATTTCTCTGTGCGGCGAAGAAAAAGCAGGACCGACTTCTCTTTTGGTGGGAATCATTGTTCCGGTTTTTAATGTGCTGGCAGTGGTGACGCTGGAAACCTTCCGCGGCGGCAAGCCCAGTGTCAGAAAAATTGCAAAAGGCATCGCGACCAATCCGCTGATCATCGCTTCACTGGCAGGTATTTTATGCAATCTGGCAGGACTCAATCTGCCCTCCGCTGTGGAAAAGTCCATCACGGATCTTGGCAGAGTGGCAACGCCGCTTTCTTTGGTGGCGTTGGGCGGCGACTTTAAATTCGGCAGGATCAAAGGCTATGCAAAACAGCTTCTGATCGCGGTCGGCGGCAAACTGGTGCTCTCACCGCTTCTTATGATCACGGCTGGCGTGCTGCTTGGGTTCCGCAATGAAATGCTGGTTCCGATCCTGATCATGTTCGGCGCACCCACGGCAGTTTCCTCTTATCCGATGGCACAGCAGATGGGCGGTGACGGCGAGCTGGCAGGACAGATCGTGGTGTTTACCTCAGGGCTTGCGATCCTGACGATTTTTGTCTGGATCTTTGTATTAAAACAGATGGGATTTATGTGAAATGATCGTCAATGTAGAATTTTTAGTAAATGAAGCCATAGAAAATGTGATCACCAGCCTGCACTATCAGGTGGATAAAACCATCTTTTTTGGCTATAAAGAAGTGATTCAGGAACAGAAGCGACAGGTCGAACGTTTCCTGCTTCGGCACTGCGGGGTAGAGGAAACTGCTTTTTATGAGGTTTCCCACAAGGATTTTGAGTCCGTGCTGCGCACCATGCGCAAGGTTCTGCAGCGGGAATATGATGATAACAATCATGTGTTTTTTGATATCACCGGCGGAGAACCGCTGATATTGGCAGCCTTTGGTGTGCTCTCGGGAGAGCTGCATGCCCCTATGCACTGTTATGATATCGACAGTGATACACTGATCGAGTTAAATACCGGTGCCGGACACGGCATCAGCAAAGTGGCGGAAAAGCAAGATATTAAATTGGACCTGAATAAGTTTATCGAGATGCAGGGCGGTGTGATCAATTACAGATTAAACAAGGCGCTGGCATCTGCAGAACATGAGGACTTTGAGGAGCTGATGCCCAAATTATGGAAAGTTTCCGATGGCAATGCTGATATCTGGAATGCCTTTTCAGACATGCTCAAACGCTATTCCAATACGGAATATGGCCTGAGTGTGGAGCTGACTCAAAAAGAAGTGTCTTCCTATCTTAAGGAAAGCAGAAAGCTGGATTCACCGGAGAAACTGTCCGGCTTGCTGACAGAATGTGAACGCGAAGGACTGATCTGGCAGGCTGTATATGACGGAGATCTTTCGTTCCGTTATCTGAATGGCTTTGTAAAAGAGTGTATGTTAAATACCGGAAGCATTCTGGAGCTGCACACTTATATGGAAGAAAAGAAAAACAGCACAGACTGCCTTGTGGGCATTCATCTGGATTGGGACGGCTATATCCAGAGGGACGGCAGGGAAGATGTATTAAACGAAGTGGATGTGCTGGTTTTGCATGGATGTGTACCGACCTTTATTTCCTGTAAAAACGGACAAGTGGATAAAAATGCGCTGTATGAGCTTCATACCGTAGCAGAAAAGTTCGGCGGCAGGCATGCAAAGAAAGTGCTGGTGGCGACCAGGGAATTATCGCGTACCGATATGCAGCGCGCGAAAGAAATGAAGATTGAAGTAAGATAAAGAAAAGCAGTCACTCAAAAGAACACCGGGTGGCTGCTTTTTTCATTGACCTTCCCGTTTGCCTATGACATAATGTTATAAAGTGGGCAAAGTGTGTTTTAAGGTCCCAAAAGCAAATTCAGAACAGAAAGGAATACATTTCTATGAAAAAGAAAAATCAGGTATTTCTCGTAGGCAACGCACATTTGGATCCCGTGTGGCAGTGGCGCTGGCAGGAAGGTTCTGCAGAAGCCAAAGCAACAATCCGTTCCGCATTGGACCGTATGAAAGAATTTCCCGAATTCCGTTTTGTATGTTCTTCAGCATCCGTTTATCAGTGGGTACAGGAGTTTGCCCCCGAAATGTTTGAAGAGATCAAAGAAAGAGTAAAAGAAGGCCGTTTTACCGTGGTTGGCGGCTGGCATGTACAGCCCGACTGTAATTTGCCCTCCGGCGAAGCATATGCAAGACAGTCTCTGTATGCGCAGCGTTATTTTAAAGAAAATCTGGGCGTGACTGCCAAAGTCGGCTACAATGTGGACAGCTTCGGTCATAATCTGATGCTGCCCCAGATCTTAAAAAAGAGCGGTATGGACAGCTACATTTATATGCGTCCCTCCAATATTGAAAAGCCTATGGAAACCGATGTGTTTGAATGGGTATCTCCTGACGGCTCCTCCGTACTGACCTGCCGTATTCTGGATGGCTACAACTTTAATGCAAATGAACTGGAAGATATTGACAAGCGTGTGGGACAGCTGGACGAGATGCTCAATGATCTTGACCAGGCGCCTTTGTTTTACGGTGTCGGCAACCATGGCGGCGGTCCTACCATCCGCAATTTAGAGCTTTTTAGAGAATATCAGAAGGCAAATCCTGACAGAGAACTGGTGTATTCCGATGTCAGTGACTTTTTCAAGGCAGTTCGTGAGTCCGGCGCAGAAATTCCGGAATATCATGACGATCTGCAGCACCATGCGGCAGGCTGTTATGCAACCGTTGCTGCCATCAAGAACGGTATCCGCAGAAGCGAAGTGGAACTGGGCGCAGCAGAGAATTTCGCAATGCTCAACAATAAGCTTTGCGGCAGAAAGGTAAAAACTGAAAAATTTGCAGATGCATGGCGCAATGTATGCTTCCTGCATTTCCATGATTCCATGGACGGCTGCTCCATCAAGGAAGTTTATGACGATGCACAGTATCTGTACGGTATGGCACTGCATACTGCGGCAATCGAGGAAAACAATGCACTGCAGACCATTTCCTGGGCTGTGGATACAACAGACAAATCCAAGGGTCTGCCGGTTGTGATCTTTAACCCTCATGGATTTGACGCAGAGGAACTGGTGCGCATCAACAAACACGCAGACAGCGTGGTTGACAGTGAAGGCAATGTGGTTCCCAGCCAGCTGACTCATTCTACCGTGCAGGAATGCTTCCACCGTGAAGATGTTATTTTTAAGGCAAAAGTGCCGGCCCTTGGCTATGCGGTTTATTATCTGCAGGGCGATGTGATGGCAAGACCGGCAGAACAGTTTGTACCTTTTGTAAATAAAGAAGAAAGCAGCGTAAAAGCAGCTGCATATACAGGAACCTTCACAGCAAACAGCCACGAAGGCACTGTACTGGAAAATGAATTTTATAAGATCCGTTTTGAACATTACAGCGGCTACATTACCTCCTTTATTGACAAGCGTACCGGCAAAGAGCTGATTTGCGGCCGCGCGGCGGTTCCCACTGTGATTGACGAGTATTATCATGACTGCTGGAGCCACAATAAGAACTTCTTTACCGATGCGATGGCACGTTTTTCCGACGCAGAAGTAACTGTGACAGAAAACGGTCCTGTGCGCGCAACCGTAAAAGTGGTAAGCCGTTACAACGATTCCAGACTGACCCAGTATTTCTCTCTGGAAGCAGGCAGCGATCATCTGAAGGTAAAGGCAGTTGCAGACTGGCATGAAAAATACAAGATGCTGAAGCTGGCATGGCCCATGAAGGTGGAAAATCCCAAGGCATTCTATGAGATTCCCTTCGGCGTGATCGAGCGTCCCGCAGACGGCGAGGAAGAACCCGGGCTGACCTGGACTGCAGTCAAGGGCGATAACGGCGGCTACGCGATCTTAAACAACAATACTTACAGCTCAAGCGTAAAAGACGGCACCATTTACCAGACTGTACTCAGAAGCCCTGTTTATGGCGACCACGGCGGCCCCAGAGATACCGAGAGTGAATTTACCAGCCAGGGCAGAATCGAATTTTCCTACGAATGGATGCCTGTGGCAGACAGCTGGGCACCTGTGATCAAAGCAGCCCGTCAGCTGAACAAGCCCATGAGCAATATTGTGGAAAACTGGCATGAAGGCCCCATCAAGGCATTAACCTACGGTGCGATCAAGGTGGATCAGGACAATGTGATCCTGTCTGCATGCAAGAGAAGCGAAGATGGAACCGGCATGATCCTGCGTCTGTATGAGACAGACGGCAGGGCATGTGATGTGACTGTCAGCGGTGATATGGTACCCGTGGCGTTAAAAGCATCGTTCACCCCTTACTCTGCAAACACCTATTATCTGGCAGACGGCGCGGCAGAATGGAAAGAAGTGCTTCTGACAGAGTATGATATGTAATTGACAACGAGAGGAAACACCAACATGATTTTGATCAAAAACTGCCATCTGATCGACCCGAAAACCCAGACAGACGGCAAGCGTGATATTCTGATCAAAGACGGCAGGATCGCAGCCATTAAAGCTGCGATCGCTGCAGAAGTGATCAGCGGATATGATGCCAAAACCGATGCAGAGACTGCCAAAACAGCTGAAAATACCGCTGACTGCGGCTGTTGCCTGCGTGTCATCGACGCAGACGGCATGTATGCCCTGCCCGGTCTTGTGGATGCCCATGTCCATTTCAGGGATCCCGGATTTACCCATAAAGAAGACATTGAAACCGGTGCCCGTTCTGCGGCAGCAGGCGGCGTGACCAGCGTGGTGCTGATGGCCAACACCAATCCCCATGTGGATAACGTGGAAACCCTGCGTTATGTCATGGAAAAAGGCGCAAAAACAGGCATCAACGTGTACACCTGTGCCAATGTAACCATGGACATGGCAGGCAAGGAAATGGTGGACATGGAAAGTCTGTTAAAAGCAGGGGCAGTCGGTTTTACCGATGACGGTGTGCCGATCCTTGACGCCAATCTTGCCAGAAAAGCCATGGAAGAAGCAGCGCGTCTGGATGCACCCATCAGTTTCCATGAAGAAAATCCGGCATTTATCAAAAACAACGGTATCAATGCAGGTAAGGCAAGTGCCCATTTCGGCATTGGCGGTTCCGACAGACAGGCCGAGATCGATATGGTGGAGCGTGATCTTGCCATTGCACTGGAAACCGGCGCAGATGTGGTGATCCAGCATATCAGCAGCAAGGAAGCGGTGGAGCTGGTGCGCTGTGCGGCAGCAAAGAGCAGCCGTATTCATGCAGAAGCGACACCCCATCATTTTTCCCTGACAGAGGATGCTGCGATCGCGCATGGCACCATGGCAAAAATGAATCCGCCTCTTCGCGAAGAAGCGGACAGACAGGCTATCATTGCCGCACTCAAAGACGGCACCATTGACCTGATCGCGACAGACCATGCACCCCATACCGCAGAAGAAAAAGCGCAGGATGTGACCAAGGCTCCCAGCGGTATCATCGGTCTGGAAACTTCCCTGACACTGGGCTGGATGCATCTGGTAAAAACCGGAGAACTGACTGCTCTGCAGCTGATGGAAAAGGCAAGCTATAACCCAGCTAAGCTTTACAAACTGGATGCAGGTTATCTGGCGGAAGGCGGCCCTGCCGATCTGGTGCTGTTTGATGCAGACAGAGCATGGAAACCGGAAAAATTTGTGTCGAAATCCCAGAATACCCCTTTTATCGGTGCAGATCTGACCGGTCAGATCATGATGACCATCTGCAAAGGCAAAGTGGTTTATGAGGCATAAAAGCAGTCTGAAAATTGATAAAACGCAAAAAATAAGGAGATAAAGGCTATGAAAAAGAAACATGCAGCCACTGTCATCAGCCAGACAAAGCTGGCAGAAGGCATTTTTGATCTGCGTTTAAAGACCGATCTGGCAGCGCAGGCAGGATGCGGACAGTTTGTGGCAGTTTACCCCAAGGATAAGAGCACACTGCTCCCCCGTCCCATCAGTATCTGTGAAGTGGGTGAGGACACCCTGCGTCTGGTTTACCGTGTAGCAGGCAAGGGAACCGCAGAATTTTCCAATTTAAAAGAAGGAGATACCGTTGACATTCTGGGCGTACTGGGCAACGGCTTCCCCGTAGATGCAGCCAAAGAAGGCATGACCGCATTTTTAATGGGCGGCGGTATCGGTGTTCCTCCGATCCTGCAGCTTGCAAAGGAATTAAATTGCGATAAAAAGATCATTGTTGGTTACCGTGACAGCCAGACCTTCTTAAAAGAAGATTTTGAGGCAAACGGCGAAGTAATCGTTGCAACAGAAGACGGAAGCGTTGGAACAAAGGGCAATGTTATGGATGCGATCGCAGCAAACGGCTTAAAGGCAGATGTGATATTTGCATGCGGTCCTATGCCGATGCTTCGTGCCATCAAACAGTACGCAGAAAAAGAAGGCATTCCTGCCTATATTTCTCTGGAAGAGCGCATGGCCTGCGGCGTAGGCGCATGTCTGGGCTGTGTCTGCAAGACAAAAGAAGTAGATCACCATTCTCATGTAAACAATACACGTATCTGTACAGACGGCCCTGTATTTGAAGCAAGGGAGGTAGACATCTGATGAATACAAAAGTTACCATTGCAGGTGTGGAATTTAACAATCCGGTTATGACCGGCTCCGGTACCTTTGGTTCCGGTATGGAATACGGTGAATTTGTGGACTTAAACCGTCTGGGCGCAGTTGTGACCAAGGGCGTGGCAAATGTACCCTGGCCCGGAAACCCCACTCCCAGAGTGGCAGAAGTTTACGGCGGTATGCTCAATGCCATCGGTCTGCAGAATCCCGGCATCGATGTGTTTATCGAGCGCGATCTTGCTTTTTTAAAGCAGTATGACACCAAGGTGATCGTAAATGTCTGCGGCAAATCCGTGGAAGATTATCTGGATGTGGTAGAAAAGCTGGGCGATCAGGACAGAGTCGATATGCTTGAAATCAACGTTTCCTGTCCCAACGTAAAAGAAGGTGCCATCGCATTCGGCCAGAAGGCAGATGCTCTCTTTGACATCACCTCCCGCATCAAAAAGATCGCAAAACAGCCCGTGATCATGAAGCTTTCTCCCAATGTCACCGACATCACCGAGATGGCGCGTGCGGCTGAAGCGGCAGGTGCAGATGCAATTTCTCTGATCAACACCCTGACCGGTATGAAGATCGATATCGAGAGAAGAAAATTCGTGCTGGCAAACAAGACCGGCGGTATGTCCGGCCCTGCCATCAAGCCTGTGGCTGTTCGCATGGTTTACCAGTGTGCAAATGCAGTTAAGATCCCGATCATCGGTATGGGCGGTATCGCAACCGCAGAAGATGCCATCGAATTTATGATGGCCGGTGCAACCGCAGTTGCTGTCGGCGCAATGAACTTTGTCAATCCCTACACCACTGTGGAAGTGGCAGACGGTATCGAAGCGTTCATGGCAAAACACGGTATTGAAGATATTAATGACATGATTGGCTGTGTAAAATAAGATACCAAGGGCGTAAGCACCACGATATCCGAATGGCGGGCCGGATTGCGGGAACGCGAAGCGCGGAGCAATCCGGGAGGTATCGGAGCATATAAAAGAAGTAATGAAACCCCTCTCCTGTGCATATGTTTTAAGGAATCAGTATGCACAGGGGAGGTTTTTGTTTTGGAACTGCTTCGGAAAAATATACATATGGACCGGATAAAGGGTGAGGCGCAGACACAGATCGTACTGGAGGATGACATCAACATCACGGATGCAAAACCCGATGTTTTTATACTGGTGACAGAAAAAGGGGATATTCAGACGGAAGAAATCCGGGTCATGGAAGACCATGTACATGTCAGGGGAAAACTGCATTTCTGCGTTTTTTATCTTTCGGACGAAGAAATCCACAGACCGGCCAGTATGGAAGGAACCTTACCGTTTGAGGAAAAAATTTTTGTAAAAGGGATTGCAGGCGGTGATAATGCAGTGGTTGAGACTTTGCTGGAGGATCTGAGCGTGGGCATGATCAATTCCCGCAAATTATCCGTACAGGCAGTGGCAAGGCTGCATGTGTGTGCGGAGGGCTTTGAAGATGTGATGCCGGCAGTGGGGATCGTCAATGATGAAAATGCAGAGATTCAGAAAAAGAATGTAAAATCCCTGCATCTTGCCATCTGTAAAAAGGATATTTTCAGAATCCGCAAAGAATTGGAGCTGCCTGCCGGGATGCCCAATATTTTTCAGCCTGTCTGGCAGTCCTGCCGGGTAAAGGATATTGGCTATGAAATCGGTGACGAAAACATGCGCCTGCACGGAGAATTGGAGGTTTTTCTTTTTTATGAGGGAGAGGGAGAACAGCGGCCGTTTCAATGGTATGAAACCAGTATCCCGATTTCCGGCTCGCTGGAATGTCAGGGAATGCGCCGGGAGATGCTGGAAGATATCCGCTGCCGGATCGGACATAAGGAGATGGAGATAAAAGCCGACGAGGACGGCGAGGAACGGAAAATTGGTCTGGAACTG
Organism: Lachnospiraceae bacterium; assembly: GCA_017500935.1. Classification (GTDB taxonomy): domain Bacteria; phylum Bacillota; class Clostridia; order Lachnospirales; family Lachnospiraceae; genus Gallintestinimicrobium. The sequence goes on along the minus strand of JAFVXW010000011.1, from coordinate 250,127 downwards.
GTGCTGGATCTGGATATGAAGCTGTATGAGGAGATCGAAACAGAGCTTCTTTCTGATATCTACAGCGTGGAAAAAGAAGTGGAAGCCATCCGACAGACAGGACAGTTTCAGATGCTGTTGAGTAAAAATACAGGAAAATGCAGGGTGAACGGACGGATACAGCTTACCGGACAGGAGGCAGAACTCCATAAAATCTGCATGATTGCCGGGGATGTGATCGTAGATCATACCGAGGTGACTGCCGAAGGGATTCTGGTCAGGGGCAGTGTAGAGGTGAGAATGCTTTACAGCAGTAAAAATCCGGATATGCCTTTTGGAGGCAAAAGAGAAAGTATTCCGTTTTCCTATACGCTGGAAATTCCGCAGGCGCAGAAAGCGGACGGTATCTGGCGGATCGACCCTGTGCTGGAGCAGCTGCAGGCAGCAGCGGTGGATACAAAAGAGGTGGAAGTTAAAGCGCAGCTGTCTTTGAAAAGCTTTGTCTGCCGCCAGTTTGAGGAGCCGGTCGTGACAGATATTCAGGTAAAGGAACTGGATCATGTGCGGATCAACGCGCTGCCGGGGATGGTGGTTTATTTTGTACAGCCTGCAGATACTCTCTGGAATATCGGCAAACGCTATTATGTGCCGGTGCAGAGCCTGAAAGAGATGAATGGGCTGACCGGGGATGAAATCAGGGTCGGGGATAAGCTGCTGATCGTGAAGGGTGCGTGAAAACAGAGAAATTGCAGGAAAAAAAGTGTGCGTCGTTTGGGGGACGCACACTTTTTTTAGATGGGCACACACGGAGATGTGTGTTTTTATTTGGTCACATATGTAACAACTTCATCCAGAGGATTACGTTCTGTTGCACCGGTATATCCGTCAGCGTTTTTGTCAACAGAGGTGTCTTCTTTGCCGACAAGCAGGATTTTTTCAATATCCTTATCGTTTACGGCTTCGTCGGTAAAATACTGGGTCGTGGCAATATCCATGACCAGTTCTGCCGCGTCAGTGCCGGCAGAGGCAGGGGCCTGGGAAGAACATGCGCTCAGCAGACAGGAAGCTGAGAGGGCAATAGCGAGAATCACACAGTTTTTTTCATGATACATACCTTTCTTTTTAAGATTTTGCAGGGTGTTATTGTTATGTAACACAGGCACAGAGAATGTGCCGGAATTTATTATATGAAATAAATATGTTTATATTGTGAAAATGCGGAATCTTGAAAATTGCCTGAATCTTCCTGAACTTATCCGAAATGAATGATTGTGAATGTGGCATAATAATGGTATAATATGGCCATGCAAGAAAGGTGGTGACTATATGCCGACTATTATACCGATTAAAGATTTAAAAAATACATCCGAAATATCTGAAATGTGCCACAGCACCAATGAACCTATTTATGTAACAAAAAACGGATATGGAGATCTGGTCATTATGAGTATGGAAGCATACGAAAAAACGATGCGCAGAGAAAAAATGTATACAGATCTTGAAATTTCTGCACAGCAGGTAGAATCAGGGAATACCAGGGATGCGAAAGCTGCGTTACAGACTATGAGGGAGAAGTATAGCTTATAGGCTTGAAATTACAGAACATGCAGATACCCTGCTGGACGGTTTGGTAGGATATCTGATTTTTGAAAAAAAGAATCCGGATGCAGCTTCTCATTTGATCAATGGGATTGACAAGCTTTATAAACGTCTGGAAGAAAATCCGTATCAGTTTCCAATCAGTAATAATCCGTTTCTTGCCAAAAGGGAGTATAGGGAAGCATTGGTATCGGATATGAATTATTTGATTGTGTTTGAAGTGGTAAATCATGTTGTCTACATACTTGGGATTTTTCATGGGTTGGAGAATTACCCGAAGAAGCTGAAATAATAGATGATGAGTTGGACAGCCGCAGATGTGATGGAATATCTGCGGCTGTTAATCTTTTGGAAACAGAAAAAATCCGCATATTTCCTGCATTTTACAGCCCCTCACAGCATAATATATCTGCATATCCGGGTTGACAAACAGGTGTAAATTGTATTAAAATAGATACAATCTATGTATACAAAATACACAGAAAGTACAAACAGAGGTGACGCAAATGGTACAGCTGCGCTACAAAGCCATGGCCAAGATCAATCTTGGACTGGACGTACTCAGAAGACGCCCGGATGGCTACCATGAAGTGAAGATGGTAATGCAGACGGTGGGCATTTACGATGTGCTTACCATGTGCAGACTGGATAGTGATGAGATCCGGGTGACAACAGACAAAGAAGAGCTTCCGGCAGATGAGAGCAATCTGATCTATAAAGCTGCCAAACGGATGAAGGAGACCTTTGGCATAAACGGCGGTGTTTCGGTAAAGCTTGAGAAGAATATTCCCATTGCGGCAGGAATGGCGGGCGGCAGCACAGATGCGGCAGCAGCCATTTTTGGCATGAATGAACTGTTTGAACTTGGACTTACCATGGAGCAGATGCAGCAGGTTGGAGTAAAGATCGGGGCGGATGTACCCTATTGTCTGATGGGAGGAACCGCGCTGTCGGAAGGCATCGGTGAGATTCTGACAAAGCTTCCCGATGTGCCGGATGCCTGGCTGGTCATTGCCAAGCCCGATATCAATGTATCTACCAAGTTTGTGTATGAAAATCTTCATGCCAATACCCTGCAGTATCATCCCGATATTGACGGTATGGTGGAGGCGATCCGCAGTCAGGATCTGTATGGGATCACAGACCGGATGGGCAATGTTCTGGAGACAGTGACAGTCAAAGCTTATCCGATCATTGAAGAGATGAAGACATTTTTAAAAGAACAGGGTGCAGTCAATGCACTGATGAGCGGCAGCGGCCCCACCGTGTTCGGTATTTTTGATAAAGAAGAAACAGCAAAGGCAGCATATGATGCCATGTGCGGCGCCGGATTTACCAAACAGGTATTTTTTACCGGCTTTACCCATGAAACCTGTGTAAAAGAGGGGACAGAAGAATGAACGAATTTGCAAAAGACGGTGATAACGATTATTTACCGCTTCGTGATGTTGTATTTAACACACTCAGACAGAGCATTTTAACTGGTGAATTAAAACCCGGCGAGCGTTTGATGGAAATCCATCTGGCAGATAAACTGGGTGTTTCCCGTACTCCCATCCGTGAAGCAATCCGTAAGCTGGAGCTGGAAGGTCTTGTGACCATGATTCCCCGCCGCGGCGCAGAAGTGGCGCAGATTACCGAAAAACATTTAAAAGATGTACTGGAAGTGCGCCGTGCGCTGGATGCACTTACCGTGGAACTGGCATGTGAGCGCATCACACAGGATGAACTGGCAGATCTGATGGATGCCCGCGATCTTTTTGCAAAGGCGATCAAGACCAAGGATGCCAACAAGATCGCGCAGGCGGACGTTGCGTTCCATGATATTATCCTGATCGCATCCCGCAATGACAGACTGATGCAGATGCTTTCCAATCTTTCCCAGCAGATGTACCGTTACAGACTGGAATATGTCAAGGATGACGAGCATTATGACCGTCTGATCGAGGAGCACAATATTATTTTTGACGCGATCAGCAGACGTGACAGCAAAGTGGGAGCGGAAGCGATCATTTCCCATATCGACAATCAGGAAAAATCCATTATGCGTTCCATTGCAGCACGCAGAAGAAAGTAATACACGGCAGCTTGTATGAATAAACCGTGAAAAAATGTCAATGCTTTCAGACAGGGCAGGAAAGAACCCCTTTCCCGCCCTGTACTTATCAGGAAAGCTGTGGAGGGAAGCATTGATGAAAAATAATTTTCGCACATATGTCTGTTTTGTGGTATTATTATTGTTCTGGGGGAACTTATATCCCCAGTATGCGCTGACAGAAGACATTTACACAGTGACGGATGCTTACGACAGAAGTTTAAAAAAAGATCCGGCTGCTGATTATGCCCGCATCAGCGCGGCAGGGGCAGGAGAGGTAAAAATCCGTTTTGCCCTGATTGAAAAACTGGATGAATGGTTTGGAGAAAAGAAAACCTATGAAGACAGAGGAAATTAACGCGTTGCGCGAGGCACCAATCGGTGTTTTTGATTCCGGTGTCGGTGGTCTGACAGTGGTCCGTGAGATCATGCGCCAGATACCCAATGAAAAAATCGTATATTTCGGCGATACCGCACGTGTGCCTTACGGAAACAAGTCCAAAGAGACTGTCACCCGTTATTCCAGGCAGATTGTGCGTTTTTTGCAGACAAAGCAGGTAAAGGCCATCGTGGTGGCCTGCAACACTGCCAGTGCGTTTGCTTTGGATGAAATTGAAAAAGAAATTGATATTCCCATCATCGGTGTGGTGCGTCCCGGAGCCAAAGTGGCTGCGGAGGCAACCCGCAACGGACGTGTCGGCGTGATCGGAACCGCCGGTACGGTGGGAAGTAATATATACAGTACATATATCAAACAGATCAAGCCCAATGCGGAGGTAACAAGCAAAGCCTGTCCTTTGTTTGTGCCGCTGGTGGAAGAAGGGCTCTGGCAGGACCCGGTGACGGATGAGATCGCCATGCGTTATCTGAGCGAGCTGATCGATATCGGCATTGATACCCTGATCCTGGGCTGCACCCATTACCCGCTGATCCGTTCCACGGTGGGCAGGATCATGGGAGAACATGTGACACTGGTAAACCCCGCCTATGAGACAGCGCGGGAATTAAAGGAACTTTTGATGGAAAAGGGGCTGTTTAATCCGATTCCGCCCCAGCTTGGCACTAACAAGTATCAGTTTTTTGTCAGTGACGGCGCGGACAGATTCATGCAGTTTGCCAATTCCATCATCAAGTATGGCATTTTATCGACCAAGATCATTAATATAGAGGAATTTTAACAGTATGACGAAAGATGTGATGATCTCCATCCGCGGCCTGCAGTTTATGGATGATGATTCGGATGACGAAATTGAAACCGTGCAGCGCGGGCAGTATTATGAGAAAAACGGCAGCCGTTTCCTTTTGTTTGATGAGTATATGGAAGGATTTCAGGAACCTGCCAAAAATATCATGCGCTTTAATGATAACGAAATGACCCTTACAAAGCGCGGGCTGATCAATGTGCAGCTGGATTTTGAGGAAGGAAAAAAGAATCTGACCAGTTACAGAACGCCTTTTGGTGTGATCATGCTCGGTGTGGATACCCACAGCGTACAGGTTTCAGAAACCGGAGACGAGCTTTTGTTAAACATTGAGTATACACTGGAAGCAGATTATCAGTTTGTGGCAGACTGCCGGATTGCTGTTTGTGCAAAATCGGTAGGCCAAAGACCGGAGGAAGTACATGAATGACAGGCAGGATTACTCTGATATTGGGGAGCGGATTTCAGGCGCATTAAAGGATGCAATAGAATCTAAGGATTTTGCACAGCTGCACCGTGTGGTGACGGATTCTGTTAACAGCGCAGTGGATGAAGTGCGCAGACAGGTGGACAGTTTTTCCCAGACAGTAAACAGTCCGGGAAACAAAGCAGAGACCGGTCAGTCTTATTCCGAACGCTATCGCTATACATATAAACAGCACGGAAACAGCAGAACCATGTATTCTTCCCAGAAGACAAAAACGCCGGTTTCCGGCGAAGCGCAAAAGCATACTTCCGGGCAGCCGAAGCAGACTTCTGAACAGACCGCGTTAAAGACAAAGGAAAATACCGGTGTGCAGGTCAATACCTCCGGCAAGGTGGGAGGTATTCTCTGGACGGTGTTTGGCGGGATTGGAACGGGTGTATTTGGAATGCTGTTATTGGCATATCTTTTGATATGGCTGATCAAACCAACCGTTATGATCACAACACAGATTGTCGGAGCAGGCCTTTTATGTGCGTTAAGCGGCAGCTTTATCGGAAAGGGATGTAAGATCCTTGGACGTTTAAACCGTGCAAAACGCTATGCACAGCTCGGCAGCAGACAAAAGTTTTTGGAACTGGAAGATATTGCCCGCAATACCGGCAGGAGTATCCGGAAAGTACGTGCGGATGTGCGCAAGATGCTGAAGCTTGGGATTTTTCCGCAGGGGCATATGGACAGTCAGGAAAGCTGCCTGATTCTGGACGATGAGACCTGGCAGCAGTATAAGCTGACACAGAAACAATATGAGAACAGAAAGCTTCTGGAAGAAAACGGCGGTGGGAAGAACAGCGGAAAGGAAAACACAGATCAGTCGGCGGATGCTGCAGAAGCGATGCATACCGATGCAACAGCGGATGCTGCTGCGGCCGAAAATGGAAGCGAAGCACAGATCGTGCGTGACGGACAGGCTTATATGGGCAGACTGCGTCAGTTAAATATTGATATTCCCGGCGAGGTGATCTCCAACAAGCTTTATGAGCTGGATTATCTGCTGACCAGAATTTTCAATGTTGTCCGGCAGCAGCCGCAAAAGGCGCCCCAGCTGCGCAAATTTATGGAATACTACCTGCCCACAACCGTTAAACTGGTGGAGTCCTATGCGGAGTTTGACAAAGCAGGCGTACAGGGAGACAATATACAGAAAGCCAAAGCAGAAATTGAAGAGACAATGGATACGATAAATCAGGCTTTTATAAAGCTTCTGGATGATCTGTATCTGGATGCTGCTATGGAAACCACAGCCGATGCAAAAGTGCTGAAAACTTTACTTGCGCAGGACGGCTATGCGGCAAATGATTTTGAAATGAAAGGATAAGGAGAAACGATGAATCAGAACATGGAACAGATGATAAAAAACGGCCCCACTCTTACACTGGACCCCTTTGCACAGGAAGCACCTGCGGCACCGGTGCAGAATCAGATCGTGGAAGTGGTACAGGAACAGCCTGTCATGACACAGGAAGAACAGATCCGTGCGATCCTTACCCCGGAAGAACTGCGTCAGGTAGATGCGTTTTCTGCACAGATCGACATCACCAATTCCCAGATGGTGCTGCAGTACGGAGCTGGTTCCCAGAAAAAAATCGCTGATTTTTCCCAGACAGCACTCAATAATGTACGTACCAGAGACCTGGGCGAGATCGGTACCGCACTTTCTTCTGTTGTGACAGAATTAAGAAGTATCGACGAGGATGAGGAAGAAAGAGGATTTTTAGGACTTTTTAAAAAAGGCGGCAATAAGCTGGCTTCCATGAAGGCCAAATATGCCAAAGCTGAAAATAATGTCAACGCAATCTGCGAAGTGCTGGAAGGTCATCAGCATCAGCTCTTAAAAGATGCGGCGATGCTGGATCAGATGTATGAGATGAATCTGACTTATTATAAAGAGCTTTCCATGTACATTCTGGCCGGCCGCCAGAAACTCAATCAGGTGCGCCAGCAGGAACTGCCCATGCTTTTGGAACGCGCCAACATGACCGGACTGGCTGAGGATACTCAGAAAGCGCGCGACATGGCAGAACTCTGCAACCGTTTTGAGAAAAAACTTCATGATCTGGATCTGACCAGAACCGTTGCCATGCAGATGGCACCCCAGATCCGCCTGATCCAGAATAATGATACAGTTATGTCCGAAAAGATCCAGTCCACACTGGTAAATACCATTCCGCTGTGGAAAAGCCAGATGGTTCTTGCCATCGGTGTGGATCATTCCGCGCAGGCAGCACAGGCACAGCGTGAAGTGACAGACATGACCAACGAACTGCTGAAAAAGAATGCAGAAGCCTTAAAACTTGCCACCATTGAAACAGCACGCGAATCCGAACGCGGTATCGTGGATATCGAAACCTTAAAGCAGACCAATCAGACCCTGATCGCCACTCTGGATGAAGTGATGACCATTCAGCAGGAAGGACGTACCAGACGTGCCGATGCGGAAATGCAGCTTCGTCAGATCGAGGATGAAATGCGTCAGAAGCTGCTTGAGATGAGCACAAAATAAAAAAGAATACAAAGCCAAAGAGCACCTGATACCGGGGAATTAGTATCAGGTGCTCTTCTTTAATATTCGACCATAAAGATCATGATTGTATTTCCGGGAATTGTAATGCAGAGATTTCCGTCTCCGCTGCCGCATAATTGAATTTTAGATCGATCTGTGTTTCGTCCGTATCAAAACATTTGTCCAGCATCATTTTGCTGATCAGAAGGTTTACACAGGCAGGAGCCTGATACCAGACGTTTCTGTTATTTAAGAATACAAGACCCTGATCCCATCCGTCGTCATTGTGCTTATCGACCTGCAGGCAGTTGGCGCTGCACATAAAAGGAAGAATTTCGCTGTGATTGATGCCTTCGAGAATGGAATAGGCATTGCACATGCCGCATTCCCAGGTGTGGCGGTCTGCATTCAGTTCAAATACACAAAGCTTGCCATTGTGTCCGGGGGCGATATGATCCAGATGTTTCATCATAGACCAGGTGATCTCAGGGCTGGGTACAGGTGCATCATCGTGGTCGGAGGACCAGTGAAAATCAAGCCACACTTTTCCTGTCAGACCCTGTGAAAGTCCGTATTTTAACATCCGCTGATGAGGAGCCAGTGTGGTGAGGTCTTTGTAATAGGTAGACCGCGGTTATACACGCCGGCATCTGTTAAAACCTGACTGTGGCTGCCTAAAAAGCCGCCGTTTACAAGCTTATGTGTGCCGTCTCCAAAGGGCAGCCACATACCGGATACACCGGCTGCGTCTGCTTCCGGTTCTTCAAAGGCTTCACCAAATATCATCTGGGAATAGATGCCGCCGTAAAGTTCGTGGTTTACGTCCTCCAGACAGGCTCCCAACAATGTCTTTAAGGCCGGTTTCCGCGCTTTTGTAAGTTTGATATTTTTATAGAGATCTTTTCCTTTGCTCAATTATTTCAGTGCCTCGATCAGCGCAAACAGATTCTCGTCCGGCATACCGTATTCAATATCCGGTACCTGAACGGAAAAGCGGTGTTCATGTCCTTTACATTGGAGCAGGATATCTGCAGCTTTTTGCCGGATCTGTTCCACAGAACCAAAATTGAGCAGGTTGGTACTGATGATATAGCGGATATGTGCGTTGGGAAAACGCTCCAGCGCAGGTCGGATCGCGCTTTCGTGTCCGATATCGATGCTGCGCAGCTGTGTCATCTGACCGTAAATATCCAGAAAATCGTCAAATTTGCCGCAGTGATGGAGTGCCACAGGAATGCCATGCTCCAGACAGAAGCGATAAATCTCCCAATCGTAAGAAAATACACGCTGTTTATAGACCGGTGCACCGGCAATGCCGCAGGTGCAGTTCATCATTGTGTGCATAAAGGAAGGGTCCTGTGTGTGATTATGTAAAAGCTGCTGTTTTAAGACATCGCAGATAAAACGCATTACCCGGTCGGTTTCTTCGTCCATGTCCTCATCCAGCAGATCACAGTAAAACTCAGTGGAACAGATCTGTACAGCTTCGTTGAGGACACCTCTGGTGCTGAATAACAGGGGGCGATTCTGTTTAAACTTTTCATTCAGGTATGCTGTCTGGGAAGCAACTTCGGTAAAAGGATATACCTGCCATAAATCATCCGGCACCTGCAGGGAGAGGCGTTGATCCTGTGTCAGACAGCCCTCGGCTACCGGATACTGATCCGCAGGAAATCTTACTTCAAAGCCCATCATGGACTGAAAATAGGTATTGTCAAAATCCGGCGCGATGACGAGGGGACCGGGCGCAGTCTGTTCCATCCCCATGGCTTTTCCAAAACGTTCATAAAAATGCGCTTTCATCTTCTGATATGCTTCTACACGGTAATCCGGGTTAAAATACATATCCGGCCCATAGGCGATGCCGTAATTTCTGTACCACCAGGAGGGCAGAAAATTGATCATGGCGTCGTCAATTTTCAGATTTTTGATTATTTCGCAAAACCACATAAGGCATCTCCTTTTTATGGAATAAGTTGAATATAAACAATGCGATTGGATGGTATCAGTATAGCATTCTCTGGAGACTGGATGAATGTATTTCTTTCATGCCTGTTTGGACTTTTTTTGGAAATGATACGGTTGATAGAGGAGATGCGGCCAGCTTTCAGCGCATGTTATCAATGATCACATGCTTCCGAAATTTTGCCGGCGTGATCCCCTTATACTGCCGAAACCGGGAAATAAAGTGACTGACATTGGAAAAACCGGTTTCATAGGCAATATCGGTGATGGAATGATCTGTTGTCAGCAGCATTTTTTCTGCTTCCTTGATTTTGATGGAAGTCAGATACTCGCTGAAATTTTTGCCCATCAGCTGTTTAATAGCAAAAGAAAAATGATGATAGCTTAAGTTACAGTGATCCGCTGCATCCTTTTCCGTGATGGTATTGTAGTTTTCTGAGATAAACGGCGCCCAACTATCTGCATTCCGTGATCGCGGTGGATGCGCTGAATAAGGGACTGCATGTGTTATGTGAAAAACCCGATGCCGTGTCTGTTGAGGAAGCAGAGAAAATGAAAGCAGCAGCAGAAGCTTCCGGCAAACATCTGATGGTCATCAGAAATAACCGTCACCGTGTGACTGCAAAATATCTGAAAGAATTTATCAATGACGGCAGAATGGGAGAAATTTACTGCTGCAGATGCGGATGGCAGAGAAGACGCGGTATTCCGGGAAAAGGCGGCTGGTTTACCACCAAGGCACAGTCCGGCGGCGGCCCTCTGATCGACCTGGGCGTGCATATGATCGATCTGACAATCTGGCTTATGGGAAATCCCGTACCGGTTCAGGGTCTGAACATGATCAAAATTCTGATCTGACCGAAGAAGTGCTGGAAAAAGAAGAAATGTACGGGGAACCCTTCTTCATTCCCGAACCGATGGAAACTGTTTTTATCGGCTGGTTTAAGAGCGGCGAAGTCTTCAGAAGCGGCTGTACCTGGGTGAAAGGAAACGGAAAAGTCTTTTATTTCCAGCCCGGACATGAAACCTATCCTATTTATTATAACGAAAATATTCAGAAGATTCTCAAAAATGCAGTCAGATGGGCATGCCCTGTTCAGAAGAACATGGCAATAGGCTGTGTCTGCGCTGAACCGTTGGAGAAATAAATAATAAGCGGAATCAGAAAAAAACTGTCGGTACGATGAAGTGCCGACAGTTCTTTTTGAAATTTGTACGTTATATGATTTCCTGATACACAACTCCGTCCGCTTCCTTAAATACAACCGTTCCGATACACACCCGTCTGTCACCGCTTGGATGTGCCGGATCAGTCTGCACATGGAAGGCGGTTCTTAAAACGCCTTCCTTATCATAGAAGAAAGCATTGTGTCCCGCACCGAAAAGATCCTCGCGGCAGGAAAGCACCGGATTGGCACAGTCATGCTTTATCCAGGGCCCTTCCGGATGTTCGCTTTGCGCAATGCAGATCGCATAGTCGTTGGAAGCGTAATGGTTGGCAGAATAGTTCATGATCAGCTTGCCGTTCCACTCGATCACATTGGGGCCTTCGTTCCAGAGCGGATGTTTGGGCGCACTCAGGCGTTCCCATGCAAATTCGGGAGTAGTCATCAGCTTGTGTTCGCCAATGGGGCGGGTGAGCGTTTCGTCCAGTTCCACAACATAGACCTGACTGGTTGGATGACCATCAACGAGATTGGTGCTGCAGTCTTTGGAATAATATAAGTAGTTTCTGCCCTGCCAGCGCAGTATGGAACCGTCAATGACAGAATGGCCCGGATCAAACATGGGCTGCCCGGTAACATCGGCAAAGGGACCTTCCGGATGGCTGCTGACAGCCACACCCATCCGCAGCGTGTCGGGTTTGCCCCAGCGGGCAGAATAGTGCATGATAAAGCTGCCATTGTGGAAAACTACCTCCGGTGCCCAAAAGCATCCGTTACCCCAATGGACAGAAGCATCCAGGGCAAGCTTTGGCTTACTCCAATGGATCAGATCTTTGCTGCTCCAGACTGCGAAACCGTCATGCCAGCTTGTGGCATAGCAATAATAAGTATCTTCATAAAGCAGAATCTGCGGGTCGCCGATCCCGGTGATGTTTGTGATGATCATGAGAACTCCTTTCCGGTTTTGAAACAGAAATAATACGACATAACATAAAATGATTGACAAAATAGTGGAATGAACTTACAAGAATCATATAAAGAGGTGCTGCCGTGAGCAAACGGTTCGCCCTGGTTAAATTGTGAAATCAAAAAAGCAACCTAATCCTTGGTCGGGGCGGTTGCTTTTTTGATGTCTATGTATCTTTTCCGGTTTGTATGATGCCAACCACTCCCCGCCGCATGTCATTGACAAGCATCAGAGTGGAAAAAGGCTTGCGTGCTTGTTGGAAATTCCGCCTCTATACGTTGTTGACAAGCATCAGAGCGGAAAAAGGCTTGTGTGCTTGTTGGAAATTCCATCACCTATGCATCAACAACAAGCATCAGACCCCAAAACTTTCATCTTGCTTGTTATCGCTTTCTTTTTAACAATTTCACCTTGATTAAAGGTCGGATCAAACATACAGTCAAACGCGCAAAATCAAAAAACAACTCATCTATAATAAATAATTATCATAAAAAAATCCCATTTACCATAAAAAAGTACAAAAATAATAAAAAAACAGAAACCAAACATACTAAAAAAACGCAGACAGGCAGGAAGTAAGTACATTCAGTCGGCGGATATAGAATGCTATACTGTTATTGTCGATGATTACATAATCAGACATGCGTTCAAATGAACATGTAATGTGTTGGCTGTGTTTGTTTAAAGTATTAAACTTATTCTATTATCGTTAATTTGGTTTATAGACGAAACAGCAGAAAAAGAAGGGGGAAGTAAGATGGCTGTCGCAAAAAAAGAGAAAAACCCGAATGTAAAACCAATCAAGAAAAACTATAAGCTTCTGCTTTACCTGCTGCCCGGTATCGTATTTGTTATTATGTTTTCCTATGTGCCCCTTGCAGGATGGATCATCGGCTTTATGAATTACAAACCCGGTATTCCGTTAAGCAAGACACCTTTTGTTGGACTGGACAATTTTAAGATCTTAATGGAAGATTCCAAAAACATGCTCCGTGTTATGAAAAATACCGCGGTCTTTGCACTGCTGGGGTATCTGACAGCACCGCTTTCCATGGTTCTGGCAATTGCGCTGAACGAAGTACGGAGCAGCAAATTGAAACGTCTGATCCAGACGCTGACCACTTTCCCCCACTTTGTAAGCTGGGTTATCGTGTATGCGCTGGCTTTCCAGTTTTTCTCCTTTGACGGTAAGGTTTCTGCAGTGCTGATGGATTTTGGATGGATCAAGGAACCTTTCAGTCTGATCGCAGATCAGGATGCAGTATATTGGTTCCAGACTGCTTTGGGGCTTTGGAAAGGTCTGGGATGGAGTTCTATCGTTTACCTGGCAGCGATCGCCGGTATCGACAGAGAACAGTTTGAGGCAGCCGAGATCGACGGCGCATCCCGTATGCAGCGGATCCGTTACATAACCATTCCCTCCCTGATGCCTACCTTTATCGTATTGATGCTGCTGCAGGTATCCAGCTTCGTAAACAGCGGACTTGACCAGTATCTGAACTTCTATAATACCGTTGTAAAGAATAACATCGAAACCATCGACCTGTATGTATACCGTGCAACCCTGTTAAAATCCGATTACTCCTACGGTACTGTTATCGGTATGTCAAAATCCCTGATCTCCATCATGCTGCTGCTTATTGTCAACAATCTGTCCAAGAGAGTCAGAGATGAAAGTATCTTCTAAATTATCGGAAAGGAGAAAATGCTTATCATGAAGAAACAACGCACAACTATCGGTGATGTGATCAATGTAATAGTGCTGCTGCTTATGAGTTTTGTATGTATCTATCCTTTCTGGTACATCTTTATCGGCAGTATCAGCAATCCCAACATTCCGGTTAGAACCCTGACACTTTTGCCCAAGCAGGTTACAATGTTTAACTACATGGAGATCATGAAACAGGACGGTATCCTGCAGGCAACCATCGTATCAGTTGTCCGTACGGTGCTGGGAACCTTCACCTCCCTGCTGTTTACCGCATACATGGCGTATCTGTTTACCCTGGAGAGAATGCCCGCCCGTAAGTTTTTCTACAGAATGGTGATCGTGACCATGTATCTGAATGCGGGTATGATCCCGGTATTCTTAACATTCAGAGCTTACGGACTGCTCAACAATTTCTGGGTATACATCATTCCCGGCCTGCTGGGAACCTATAACATGATCCTGATCAAGACCTATGTGGAAAACGGTATTCCGGCATCCTTGAGAGAATCTGCCATGCTGGACGGTGCCGGCGAGTTAAAGATCTTTTCCAAGATCATCCTTCCGCTGTCCACACCGATCCTTGCCACAGTAGCACTGTTTTCTGCAGTGGGACAGTGGAACAGCTGGTATGACAGCAAGATTTACAATATGAATGCACCGCAGTACGATACCCTGCAGTATCTGCTGCAGAAAAAACTGACAGAAGCCAGCGAACTTGCGACGCTGTCCAAGCAGCAGGGTCTGATGGATCTGAGCGAACGGATGGCAATGACACCGGATTCGGTACGTCTGACCCTGACCATGATCGTGACAATCCCGATCTTTTGTGTCTATCCGTTCCTGCAAAGATATTTCACCGAAGGTATTATGATCGGTGCGGTAAAAGGTTAATTTATTTTTGATTCACTTTGTATTCAACTCTTGAGAGAGAGATGAAATATCAATTCTTTTTAAGAAAGGGGAAAAATTATGAAAAAGAAATTGATCAGCATGATTCTGGTGACTGGTCTGCTGGCATCCACTCTGATTGGCTGCGGCAGCGAGAAAGCAGAAGAAACACAGCAGCCTGCTGCTGAGACCAAGACCGAAGAGAAGGCAGAAGCTCCTGCAGAAGAAAAGGCAGAAGAGCCCGCTGAAGAAAAGGTGGAAGAAGCGGAAGAGGAAGAAGAAATCGTTCAGATCCGTTTTATCTATGAAGGCGGCAACTTTGACAGCAACTGGCCTACCGAAGTATTCAACGACCTGAATGCAGCACTGCGTGAATATGCTGGCGCAGAACTGGTAATGGTTAACGGCGCTAACGAACAGATCGATATGATGCTGGCATCCGGCGATCTGAACTTCGATATGTTCAAGCTTGGCTCAAGCTACGTTGATACCATGATCAAAGCAGGCATGGTTACCAATCTGGAAGACTACAAGGATCAGCTTCCCAACGTATTCTCCAACGATGTAAGAGTAAACGCTCTGCGTGCTTTCAACTCCGGTGATACCGGCGATCTGCATGTATGGACCACCGCAGTAGGTCCCGAATTAAACGGCAGAACCCAGAACTACGGTTACACTGTAAGATGGGATTGGTACAAAGAACTTGGCTGCCCTGAAATCACTGACAGAGAATCTTATCTGAACGTTCTTAAACAGATGGTGGAAGCACATCCCGAAACCGAAAACGGCGATAAGGTATACGGCTTCTCCTTCCATCAGGCTCCCGATATCGCTACCTGGGCAACTATGGGTAACATTAACGGAACCACTCATTTCAGCCCTACTATGGGTTGGGATACCATCAACGGTAAATTCTGCAACCTGATCACTGATGTGGAAAGATCCGGTGTTTGGTTTGCAATCGAATGGGCATACATGGCTAACCAGATGGGTATCATGGATCCCGACGCTCTGACCCAGACCCGTGACGATATGGAAGCGAAAGCTACCAACGGTCAGCTGGCAGGTCCTTTCTCCCCTGCATACGGCGGCGATCTGGAAGCAAACTCTCTGGTGGAAGATCCCAACTCCATCGCAGGTTACATTTCTGTTCCCGTTGAAGGCGTAAGCTACTGGGATAACAAGTACTCCGATTACGGTTGGGGCTGCTACATCGGTGCTGTTAAGGATTCTCCTTATCAGGAACAGATGATGAAGGTATTTGAATACCTCAACAGTGAAGAAGGCGCAAGAATGTGCGGTAACGGCGTGGAAGGCCGTCAGTGGGATTACGTAGATGGCGTTCCTACCATCAAGCCTGAAATGATCGAAATCAACAAGACCGGTGATGCTACCGCTAAGCTGCAGACCAGATATCTGAACAACATGTTCTACGGTATTTCCATGAGAGCTACCCACTCTGACGGATATCCTATGAACCTGTGGTTCTCCGATCAGGTGCTGATGGACGCTATGACTCCCATGGAAAAAGACTATTCTGAGTTCTATGGTGTAAACTTACCTATCGAAACTTCCCGTAACCAGATCGAAGCAGGCAAGGCATATGACCTGCGCAACATCACTGACGTATACAATATCATCGGCGGCAACGGTCCCGACGACATCGCTCGTATGGAAAGCCGTATCGCTGAAGCATTCGTTGCAAGAGCACATGAATGTGTACTGGCTAAGGACGATGCAGAATTCAAGAAGATTCAGGATGAGATCATTGCAGAATGTATCGAACTGGGTGTAGAAGAAGTTGAAGCTTACTGGTCCGGCCGTGCAGACGAAATCTACAATACCTTATATAACTAATATTAGTTAAACTTAAAAAGTGTGTGCGTAATTTAACTCTTTGAGCACATAAGAAAGCCGCTCGGTTTTGGATTATTTCACAAAGCCGGGCGGCTTTTCTCTTTTAAAATTAGTCATTTTACCCAACACGAGAGTGTGTTATACTTAGAACAGATCATAGTTTTTACATGGAATATAACTGCAGAGGAAGATGCAGTTACGATATATGACGCGGGATTGCAGAATTGGAACATACAGCGATCCGAAAAGCGTTTTTAACTCAAAAACGGAAAGGAGTCCGAAATGAAGATCAATCTTAATTTTGCAAAAGGATGCCGTACCACAGAATATGCAGCACAGGAACTGAAAATGTTTCTGAACCTGTATACCGCCGCAGTGGTAACCTGCAATGAAAACGAAGCAGATGCAAACATCTGTCTGTGCACAGACGATACCTTAAAGCCCCATTGCTATACCCTCTGCGGTGATGGTGCAAACTTAAAGATCGCAGGCGGCAATGCCTCCTCTGTTCTTTGCGGCGTGTATGCAGCACTGACAGAAGCAGGTGTTTTATTTGAAGCAACCGGCTATTCCCTGCCCGCTTCCTTTGATATGAATGCTCTTTTTAACGTGAAAAAAGAGTTTGATCCCAAATTCAAGCTCCGCGGTATCAGACAGCATATCAACTTCCCCATGGATGTTTCCATCTATACCTTAAAGGATGCCAAAGAATATTTCAGAAATCTGGCCCGTATGCAGTACAATGCCATCACTTTCCACAGCTATCCCGGACAGTGGCATGAAACGGAACCTGACAATCCGGAAAGCCTGGCAGGACATTTATACTATGGTCTGGATTATCCTCTGGCAGATGCAGATCCACTGACCCGCAGCCGTGTGAACAACAAGACCGTTCTTTCCATTCCCGAAATGGAAGAAGTTTATTTTAACGAAGCAGCCCGCGGTGAATATGCAAAATACTGGCTCAATCAGGTGATGGACTGCGTGAAGGAATGCGGTATGGAGCTTACCCTTTCCGTAGAACCGGTATTTGACGATATGGAAAAAATGGGCAGAATGCTGCATGAAGTATGCAAGACCTATCCTCTGATCGACACTCTGGAGCTGTTATCCTTTGAAGGCGGTGCAGACAACCGTATCTGGGATCTGTCCATGGACACCGTTGACAGAAATATGGCGGCATTGTTTGGTGACGATATTCTGGATGAAAACGGCGAAGTGGAAGGCAAAGGAACCACCTTCTCCTTCAAGCAGCTGGGCGGCGGTGCAATCTCCCTTGACAGAATCCTGCGTGCGATTGACTGCAGAGATACCTGGCTGGCAGGTCTGGAAAAGAAACCCGCACTCCGTGCCGGTCTGTATCTGACCTGCGCAGATACCTTAAAGATTTTATGGCCCATCATGCGCAAGAAAGTGCCTGCTGATGTGACCAGAAGTATCCTTCCCGCTCACGGTGCACTGGCAGTTGCCAACAATGTGGAAAAGATCGGCTTTGGTGAATTTGACTGGGGAAATACCATGGTTTATTCCTGGGCAGAATTTGACGGCAATATGTACTTACAGCAGATGTCCACTGACGGCTTGGAAAAGATGACCCAGATGCCCTGCGTAGATAATGCATACGGACTTTGCATCAACCATTGGCGTCTGTCCGAAAACAAAGTGGCGATCGCTTACGGTGCAAAGACTTCCGTGACTCCTGTTACCACCAAGGCATATTATCAGGAATACGCAGAAACAATCGGCATCGGCAACGCAGATCTGTTTGTGGAAGCCTGTGACAGAATGGCGATTCTGGACAGCTTCAACAGAGATTATCTGTTCAACGTTGGTTTCTGCAGTCTGGAAGTTTGGGTAAAAGAAAATGGATATGAGCCTCCTATCGGATGGGACACCGAAAAAATGGAGCATGCTATCGCGGAATACCGCTGGCTGGAAGAAGCATTTACCGCAATGCTGGATACTGCAAAGAGCAAAGAAGCCATTGCATTTATCCGCCTGATGATCAACCGCTGCAAGGCAAGCTGGGTTCATCTTCACACTCAGGTGAAACTGGAAGAGATCAAGCAGATTTATGATTATAAAGAAGGAAAAGAACCCACCGCAGAGCAGCGTGCAGCCATTAACGCAGCACTGACATCCGCTTACGCCTACGCACAGGAATATCTGGATCTGTACGGTGAAAACATTGCAGACCGCAGCGTGGAAGGTCACCTGTTAAGCTACGGTGCAGTCATTCCTCCTTTCATCCGTTTTGTGGAAAGTCATTTTGATCCCAGCATTGAGATTTCCGTGCCTTTCTCCTATGACGCACCCCCGATCCCGGATTATATGGTAAAATAACAAACATTTCACAGGGTCTGCGTTCCCGGAGCGCAGACCCGTACAAAAATCAACAGGAGGTATGATATGCAGCCTATCACTTGCAATTATCCTGCTTACAGCGCAGTTGTTGCTGACAATGTGATCAGCATTACCTATAACGGACTGAACTGGTTTCAGCTTCCCATTTACATCAGAGTTGGTGAAAACGACAAAGAGCGCCGTATTTTAAGCGGTCCTGCCATCGTGACACAGAATGCAGAGGAAACCACTCTGACTGTTACCGCAACCAGCAGATGCTGGGGCGAAAAGCTTTACACCCTTTCTTTGCTTCCTGACGGCATCAGCCTGAAAGTAAAGGTAAGCCAGCCTGCCATCAGTGTGGCAGGAATGGACGCCGGCGATATGGGATACACCGGTGCGGACATGATTCCCCAGCAGACGATCGGTGAAGTGGAGTTTTGCCCCAAGTCCATGTATGAGGCATCCGGCTACTATCTTCCCTTTGCAACCCATGCATCCAAACTTCGCATGTATCGTGAGACAAGAGAAAACGGAACCATTTCCTCCACCTACCTGTCTCCTCCCATGTTTGCATTTCCTTTCGTGACCGAATATGCCAAAGGCTCTGTAGCCATCGGTATCGCACCCGCACCCGGCGAATATCACTTCGATATTTTCCGCTATCAGATGCTGGAAAACAGATGCAGCTTTATCCTGCCTTATCCCAAACCCCGTTTTGTGGGTTCCAATGACAGCTGGGAAAGCCCTGCGCTGGTAGTCACTTTTGGCGAGGACGAAATTGGTTCCCTGGCATCCCATGCGCAGTGGCATTACAACCACAACGGCTGTAAGAAAAATCCTGCTTATGAAGGCGGCCCTGCAGCCATTCCCCGTTGGTGGAGAGGTCCTTTCTTCTGCGGTTGGGGTGAGCAGAACGCCATCGCAAGAAAGAAATATTTTTCTGATAAAGAAGAGATCAAAAATGCAAGTCCCGCCCATATCAAGGCTCTGGATCGCCTTGCATGGATCGATGCCAAAACTCTGGCAACACAGGAAGTTTATACAAATGCATCCCGCATGTTGGATGAACTGGATCTTCCTGTTTCTGCGATCATCATTGACGATAAGTGGCAGAAAAACTACGGTGATCTGGAAGTGGATACCGAAAGATGGCCTGATCTGCGCGGATTTGTAGAAGCAGAACACAAAAAAGGCCGCAGAGTAATGCTGTGGTTTAAGACCTGGGATGCAGAGGGACTTACCTGGCATGAATGTGCGAGAATTACCGACGCGGTTCAGTATGCGGATCCCACCGCTCCCGCTTATGCAGAGCGTGTGCAGAAGGCTATGTATAAGCTGCTTTCCGCAGATGAAGGCTGTTTTAACTGTGACGGCTTTAAGATCGATTACACTGACTGCAGACCCAAAGATCCCCGCATTGAGACATATGACAATAACGCATTCGGCGTGGAACTGTTAAAGCGGATGCTCACCCTGATCCATGATGCAGCCAAGGCTGTAAAGCCCGACGCGCTGATCAACTGTTCTTCCGCACATCCTTATTTTGCAGAAGTTGTCGATCAGGTAAGACTGCATGACCTGGCAGGCGAACTGCGCAACACTTACTACTGCATGAAATGGCGTGCTGAGCTGTTTGACGCAGCAATGCCCGGGGTATTAAAAGACACCGACAGCGGCGGATCCGGCAGCCATGCAGAAATGGCCCGTTTTATGGAAAACTCTGTGAAACTTGGTATTCCCGTTATGTACACCATCACGGAAGACAGCGGTGAAAGAGAAGTCAAGTTTACCAAGGAAGACTGGGATGTAAGACGTCAGACCTGGAAAGCATATGCGGCCGAACAGGATGCAATCTACGCCGAAAATAACTGAGTTCAGACTGATTCGATAAACTTCCTTAAACGAAAGGGGCTTTCTATGAACTTATACGGACGTTATGAAAAATTAAAAAAACAGGTGGGCGGCAATCGCGAAGTGTCAAGAAACTTCCACGATATGAACCTTCTTATGGTGGAAGATAACATGAATATCACCAAGGTACCCAAACATATTGAGCGTATCCTGGCTGAATTGTTATTTGCAATGAAGCTTTCCGACCGCCTGGAAGGAAAATATGAGAAGGAAGTAACCGCTTCCCTGGAACTTCTGGAAAACAGCATGGAAGAAGACGGCGTTTTAAGCAAAGCTGTCTGCCGCAAAGCAGAAGAGATCCTTCTGCCCATGGAGAGTGATGCAAAGACATACGAAGTGCTTTTTGCATCTCATGCCCATATTGATATGAACTGGCAGTGGGGCTGGCAGGAAACCGTGGCGATCACCCTTTCCTCCTTCCGTACCATGCTGAATCTGATGCAGGAGTATCCGGAATTTACCTATTCCCAGTCACAGGCATCCACTTATAAGATCGTGGAAGAGTACGATCCTGCCATGATGGAAGAGATTAAGGCAAGAATCGCGGAAGGCCGTTGGGAAGTGACCGCCAATGCATGGGTGGAAACCGACAAAAATATGCCTGACACCGAATCTCTGATCCGCCATATCAGTATCACCAGAGACTATTTAAGAGATGTATGGGGCGTTGAAAATATCAAAGTGGACTTTTCGCCGGATACCTTCGGACACAGCCGTTTTGTACCGGAAATCAACAACTTCGGTAATGTGCCTTACTACTATCACTGCCGCGGTGTGTATGCGCCCGGTTTACATCTGTACCGCTACAAGGCTCCTTCCGGTAAAGAAATCCTGGTGTACAAGGAATTTTACTGGTATAACAGCCGCGTACATACAGAATGCGCACCTTTCGCCATTGAATGTGAAAAGATGTTCAACGGTCTGAAAACTGCGCTGATCGTATATGGCGTGGGTAATCATGGCGGCGGCCCTTCCAGAAGAGATATTGAGAACATTCTGGAAATGCAGAAATGGCCGGTATTCCCTGTCATTAAATTCGGTACTTTGCATGAATTCTTCGAGAAGGCAGAGTCTGTCAGAGATACACTTCCTGTACTGGACAGCGAATTAAACTTTATCTTCGACGGATGTTTCACCACTCAGAGCCGCGTGAAACTGGGCAACAGACGTGCGGAAGCAGGACTTCTGGATTCCGAAAAAATGAGCGCACTGTCTCATTTTACCCTTGGAACAGACTTCCTGGGCAAACATTACAGCAAAGCATGGGAAGGTGTGCTGTTTAATCATTTCCATGATATTCTCACCGGTTCCGGTGTACAGGAAACCAGAGAGTATGCCATGGGCAAATTTGCAGATGCCATCGCAACTGCACAGACCCAGCAGGCAAAAGCCTACGAAACCATTTCCCGCAATGTGGATACCACCATGTATCCTTATGATGATGATATCGCAGATACCACTTCCGAAAGTGCGGGCGTGGGATATGCCATCAAGAATTATGCAGGCGTGCCAAACCCTGAAAGAGGCGCGGGAAAATGCCGTATTTACACAGTGTTCAATCCTACTGCAGTCAAGAGAGACGAAGTGGTGGAACTGACCGTCTGGGATTATACCGGCAAGATGAATCAGCTGGAGATGATCGACCAGAATGGAAATCCTCTGGAATTCCAGATAATCTGCGGCAAAGACAGACCCTTCTGGTACTGGGGCCACAACTATTTCCGCGTGATGGTAAAGATGAGTGTGGAACCTTTCGGCTATACCACCTGTGCACTTTATGAAAAAGAAACCACAGATTATAAGGTTCGTCCGGAAGATGACAGAGGCAATTATGACAATTTACCCAAGGGCCTTGTTACTCTCGAGAACAGCAGGCTCTGTGCAAAATTTGATACCGGAAGCGGTATGGTCCTTTCTTTGACCGATAAGAAAACCGGAGAAGAAATGCTGGCAGCACCCGCAGGTCTGTATCTGGTGGAGACCCAGGAAATGCCCGGTACCGCATGGCAGATCGGACGTCATCTGAAGACCGTTCCTGTAACCGATACCTATGAGGTGGCGTACAGCCGCGGAAAAGTGCGTGACAGCGTGACTTTCAAACAGAAAGTAATGCATTCCGATGTGACCATGACCATTGCACTGGATAAAGATGCAGATGCTCTTTCCTATGATCTGAAGGTAGACTGGCACGAGATCCGTCAGGCGCAGGCCAACATTCCGCTGCTGACCTTCCGCGTTCCCTTAAAGAACGGTTCCGACTGCGTACAGAGAGACGTTCCGGCCGGTACAGCTGTTACCAAGGCAGATTATATTGATATTCCTGCGCTGACCGGTATCTGTGCGGTAACCGACCAGACTACACTGGCACTTATGACTGACTGTAAGTATGGTATGCGTTTTGTGGATAATACACTGTCTGTCAGCCTCATCAATACCTCCTATGATCCCGATCCTTATCCGGAGCGCGGTATTCATGCCATCAAAGTGTTTGTGAAACTGACTGACGGCAATCCTGTACAGCTCAAATACGATGCAGAACGTCTGACAAGACCTATGATCGGTGTGCCTACCGGATATCATGACGGCAAGCTGGCGGCAGAAGGCAGTCTGCTCGGATTTGAAGCAGCAGGAACCGTGATCAGCAGTATCTTTGTATCTGCAGATGATGCGCTGACCATCCGTATGTATGAAACCATGGGCAAAGAGGATAAAGTGACGGTACGTGTTCCTTTTGAAGTTTCCAAAGCGGTCATGACTGATCTTGACGGCAATACTCTGGCAGAAGCTGCGGCTGACGGAAATACGGTTGCATTTGCGGTTGATCCTTACTGCATCGCACAGGTAAAGATTTACAAATAAGAATGATGTTTGCGGCAGGTCTGTATCCGGGCCTGCCGGAAAATGCAGTTGTGGGAGGAGTACGTTATGGGACTTCTGAAACTGGAAACCCAAAATCTGACTTTGGAATTTGATTCCGGCACCGGTTCTCTGGTGGGCTTATATTCTAAAGTTTCAGATTGGAATATTATAAAAAGACCTCACTTGGGCCTGTCCTGGCGTCTGATGATCCCGCTGGAGGGAAAACGCAACAATCAGGCCTGGGGCAATGAACAGGACGCTCCTGAATGGGAAGCTGATGAAAATCATGTGGCTTTTACCTGGAATCAGGTAAAGAGCAGGTTCGGCGGCACCCATAATATTAAAATCACAACAAAATGCTGCATTGAAAAAGAACAGGCTGTTTTTTTTATGCAGATTCAAAACAGAGACGATCTTGTGGTAGAGAATGTGTATTATCCCTGCATCGGGGATCTGCACAGACCGGAAGGGGCAAAACGATACAAATTCATGTACGGTGCCCAGTGCAATGTGAGAGAGGCGGAGATGTATCCCACTTTCCCCAACCGCAACGGTTCCTGGTCCATGGATCAGCCCACCTTCAGTCTCAGTGACCAGAGCAATCCGCCGTTGAATCCCATGAGTCTGGTATGCGATGAAAAGGGCAGCAGTCTTGTGATCTGCGCCACACAGCGCAGGATGGAAGCCTGTGCCTGGTTTGCAGAGTGTCTGCCCGGCTGGAGCAATACCAACGACTTCAGGGTTTTTGAAGAGGACAGCTTTGGCGGCAAGGATGTTTACATCCGTTTCAGCGTAGGACATCTTCCCTTTGTTGCCCCGGGCATGGATTTCGAACTTCTGCCTTTTGCACTGGATGCCTGCACCAATGACTGGGCCGGCGGCATCGAATGCTATCAGAAATGGGCCGATGAATGGGAAAATACCGCCCGCAAGATTCCCGGATGGGTCTGCGAGCCTCATTCCTGGCTGCAGCTTCACATCAATTCCCCGGAAGATGAGCTCCGCATGCGTTTTACAGACCTGCCCAAAGTGGGAGAGGAGTGTAAAAAATACGGCATCAGGGCGATTCAGCTGGTTGGCTGGAACCATGGCGGACAGGACAGAAACAATCCCTGCCATGATCCCGATCCCCGACTGGGTACTTTTGAAGAACTGAAAGAAGCCATCCGCCAGATCCGGGAAATGGGCGTCAAGGTGATCCTGTTTGCAAAGTTTACCTGGGCGGACCAGTCCAGAGCAGATTTTGAACAGATATACCGCAAATACGCGGCAAAAGATCCTTATGGCAACTATTATGTGACCAGGGGATACAATTACCAGAGTTTATCCCAGATGACCGATGTAAGTACCAGACGTCTGATCCCCATGTGTTTCGGTTCTGCCGAATACCGGGAGATCTGTAACCGGGAATTCCAAAAATGTGTGGATCTGGGAGCGGACGGTATTCTTTTTGACGAGGGTTGTTCCCACGGACCCAGCATGTGCTGTTTTGATACCAGTCACGGACACCGTTACGGAGAAAGTATTTTTGCCTGGGATGAAACACTGATCAACGGCTTCCGCGAGATTGTCGGTGACAGAGAATTCCTCTTTGCCGGCGAAGAACTTTATGATTTCCAGTACCAGTATTATGATTTTACCTATTTCAGAAGCTGGGGCAGAGATCATAAACCCAACATGCGGCGTCAGCGCCCCCATCGCAGCATCATGACATCTCTTCACGGCTTCAATGACAGGGCAATGGTAAATCAGAGTCTGTTAAACCGCTATATCATGAGCTACGAGCCTTATATGTTCAAAGGAATGCCCTCCGATGCGGCAGCCACCATTGCTTACGGCAATAAGATGGACGCCTTGAGAACCCAGCTGCGTGAATATTTCTGGGACGGCACCTTCAAAGATAAGGAAGGCGGCAAAGTAATGCTGGAGTCCGGCGAAAATATGGCATATTATTCCGTGTTTGAGACGGCAGACGGCAAAAAAGGCATGATCATCTGCAACTACACAGATGAACCGGTCAGAGTGATCCCCATTCTGGATGACGGCAGCAGACTTACACAGTACCGTCTGGTAGACGACAGCGAACTGACTGCTTTTGCAGACAGTTTGGTGATACCTGCGGATTCTGCAGCAGCTGTTATATGAAAAAATTCCGGCAGACCGTGACACGGACCGGATCAGATATGAAAGGAGAATTCCTATGAATCCTATCACCTTTAATTTCCCTGCTTACAAAGCGGAAGTGATCGACAATGTTCTGCACGTAACTTACAACGGGCTTACATGGTTTAAGTTCCCCCTCACCATCTACGTGGGTGAAGAGGATAAAGACCGCAGAATCCTGAAGGAAGCAGAAGTGGTTTGCGAAAAAGACGGTCACACCGTGATCCAGTTTGAAACTGCCAGCACCCGCTGGGCCAAGAAGCTCTACACTCTCGATGTTGCAGAAGATGGCATCAGCTTTAAGGCTAAGGTAAGCGAACCCCGCAAAAATGTTTATAATTTCGGTGCACCCGATCTGGAAAATGCCTGCACCGGTCTGGAAGGTTTCCAGTCTGTAGGCAAGGTTGTTTACTGCTATGATACCGAATATGAAGCATCCGGTTACACCCTGCCTCTGGCACTGCATTGCTCCAAGAAGAGAATGTACCGCGAGATCATTGAGAGCAGCACCATTACTTCCACTCTGCTGGCTCCTCCCATGTTTGGTTTCCCCTTCGTATCCGAAAAAGCTGCAGGCTCTATCGCAGTAAGCCTTTGTCCGGCACCCGGCGAATACAATTTCGACGAATTCCAGTACAAACTGTTTGAAAACCGCTGCAGCTTTGTGGTTCCTTATCCCCGTCCCCGTAAAGTAGGCGAAGGCGGCAGCTGGGAAACTGCAAATCTGCTGATCACTTTCGGTTCCGATGAACTGGATGCCATGAAGGCATATACCGAATGGAACTTTAAGTACAACGGCTGCAAGCGCGCGCCTCTTCATACCGCTAAATATACCGATGTTCCCCGCTGGTGGCGCGGACCTTTCTTCTGCGGCTGGGGCGAACAGAACTGCAAGGCAAGACAGGAATACTTTGAAGACAAAGAAGCTCTTAAGGATGCGTCCGTTGCACACTTAAAACACATCGAATGGCTGGCATGGAAGAAGGCAAAACAGCTGGCTACCCAGGAACTGTATCAGGGTTGTGTTGACAAGATCGAAGAAAGAAACCTTCCCGTGAAGGTTATCGTTATTGATGACAAGTGGCAGAAAAACTACGGCGATCTGATCGTTGACGAGGAAAAATGGCCTGATATGCGCGGATTCGTGGAAGAACAGCACGCAAAAGGCCGCAAGGTTCTGTTATGGTTCAAGATGTGGGATGCAGAAGGTCTTCAGTGGGAACAGTGCGCAAGACATGCAGACGCTGTGCAGCATGCTGACCCTACTTCTCCTGCTTATGCAGAATATCTGCAGAAGGCAATCTATACCCTGCTTTCTCCCGATGAAGGATGCTTCAACTGTGACGGCTTCAAGATCGATTATGCAGATACCCGTCCCAGAAATCCTGAGTGCTACATTTTCGAGACCGAAGTATACGGTGTGGAACTGTTAAAGCGCATGCAGTCCCTGATCTACAACACCGTAAAATCCATAAAACCCGACGCGCTGATCAACTGCTCCTCCGGCAACCCTTACTTTGCAGAATGTACCGACCAGGCAAGATTGCATGACCTGCAGGCAGAACTGCGCAACCTGTCTTCCTGTATGAGATGGCGTGCAGACCTGTTCTCCACCGCTATCCCCGGCGTTCTCATTGACTCTGACGGCGGCGGTATCGGCAGCCACGAAGAACTGCTCAACTTCATGGAAGAATCCATCACCTTCGGTTCTCCTCTGATCGACAAAATGACCGAAGACTTCGGTAAGAGAACCGTTGTGATGACAGAAGAAGACTGGCAGAAACGTGTCAATGTATGGACCAAATACTGCGAGGATATTGATGCGATCTACGCTGCTGCGCAGGAATGATGGGCGGCTTTGCTGATCCTGATTTGTAAAAATGTGAATTTGCCTGCCGGGGATTTGGTTTCCGGCAGGCAAATATAAGAAAAATTGAGATTTGCATGCTTGCGGTTATTGGGAGAGCATGCAAAATTGTGGAAAAACGGAATTTGCATGTAGCTTGCAAATGAGATTGCATGCAAATATAAGAAAAAAGCAAATTTGAATGCAGTATCAAAATGATAAATCATGCAAAATCAGGAAAACGGCAAATTTGCATACAGTGCTGTTCGGAAGAAAGCATTCAAAAAACAAAAAACTTAAATTTTCATGAAATGGTAATTGATAGAAGCATGCAAAAATGAGAAAATTTAAAATTTTCATGAATCGCCAGTATTTAAGAGCATGCAAGAAAGTAAAATACTGGAATTTGCATGAATTGGCAATTTGAGAAAGCATGTAAATTTGCCAAAAACCTAAATTTGCATGAAATACACAATTCGGAAAGGAGCGGTGCGCATATGTTTCTGAAAGCAAAACCGGTCTGGTTAAAAGACCTTGCATATGAAATGAATATTCAGGCCCGGTTTGTTACAGAGTTTACGGGGGCAGACAATCTGCTCTTAAAACTCACCGGCGCAAGCTTTTACAAAGTGCTGTTAAACGGCAGGCTGATCCATTACGGACCTGCCCCTACCGCAAAGGGTTATGCCAGAGTGGATGAGATCGCGCTGGCGGCAGAAGCGGGCAGTAATCGGTTGGAGATTGAGGCAGCAAGCTATAACTGCTACAATTTTGAATGTGTCAAACAGCCCGGTTTTATACAGGCGGAAATCGTGAGTGCCGACGGCACGGTGCTGGCGGCCACCGGTTATGATTTTGCAGGTTACAGAGTCAACTCCCGTCTGCAAAAGACTACCAGATATTCTTTCCAGCGTCAGTTTGCGGAATGCTGGAATCTGCATCTGCCGGATACGGCCTGTGAGATTGAGATCCGGGATCTGGATGTGATCTATCTGAAGAGACGTGCGCCCATGCCCGATCTGGAGCCGGAGACCATTGAGAAAGCCATTTGTGTGGATACTTACAGCTGGATCGAAAATGACTGGCAGATGGACAGCCTGCAGGGGGCCATTGACCGCATTGATGAGCAGCGCAACGGTTTTGTGCTGGATGAGATCACGGAAACACCCTGGCTGACCGTGTCAAAGTTAGGATATACCATTTCCGATAAACCGCAGACTGTGCCCATGAAGCTTGCAAAAGGGCAGTTTGCCATGTTTAAGAACAAAAAGAACACGGCAGGTCTGTTCCATATCACGGGAACAGCGGCAGAAGGCACCAAGCTTTTATTTGTCTTTGATGAAAAGCTGGTGGACGGGCAGTTTCGCTATAAACACTGGGAGATCGTAAATACTTTCAGTGTGGCAATGTCCGGTAAAGTCGATTTTACCAACTTCGTCATCAGCGGATTCCAGTTATGGGCGATCTATGTGCTGGAAGGCGCCATCGATTTAGACAGCGCAGAAGTGATCAAGTGCAGAAATTCCATGCCGGAGATTCCCAGACCCAACACAGAGGACGAAGTGCTGCAGAAAATTTATGATGCCGCGGTGGAAACTTACAAATGTAATTCTCTGGGCATTTACATGGATTGCCCCTCCAGAGAAAGAGCCGGATGGCTTTGTGACAGCTACTTTACTGCGCAGGCAGAGTACGCGTTTACCGGGGAGACGTGGGTAGAGGATGATTTTGTAGAAAATTACCTGATACAGACTTGTGAAACCATACCCAGGGGAATGCTGCCTTCCATGTATCCGACAGATTTGATCAGCGGTTCTTATATGCCTCAATGGGCGATGTGGTTTATTCTGGAGCTGGATCAGTACAAAGATCGCAACAAAGCAGTTTCTGTGGACAGCTTCTATCAAACAGCCTATGATTTGCTGGCACATTTTGAAGGGTATGAAAATGAATATGGTCTGCTGGAAAGAACACCCAACAATTTTCTTGAATGGTCCAAGGCAAACGACTGGGGGCAGGATGTCAATTACCCCAGCAATATGCTCTACAGCGAGATGCTGGAAGTGATCGGCAAGTGGTATCAGGACGAAAAGCTGCTTAAAAAAGCAGAAAGCATCCGCCAGACCATCAGAGAAATGTCCTTTGACGGACAGTTCTTCCGGGATCATTCTGTCAGAAACGAGAAGAACGAACTGATCCTGTGCGAGGATATTTCCGAAGTCTGCCAGCATTATGCATTCCGCTTCGGCGTGGCAGACAGTGAGAGTTATCCGGAACTTTACCGGATTCTTTTGGAAGAATTAAAACCCAGCGTGCAGAAATGGGGCTTCCCCAAGCTCAATTCCCTGATGGGTATGTATATGCGTATGGAACTTTTGAACGAATGGGGCCTGCATGATGTGCTGGAAGAAGAAATCAAGGATTTCTTCGGTCATATGGCTGATATCACAGGCACGCTCTGGGAGCATAAACATATGCTGGCAAGTTTGAACCACGGTTTCGCATCTTACATCGGCGCACTGCTTCTGCAGATGTATCCGTAAACAGATACACCAGTCGCCAAACGAAGTGTTTCAGACAGCAGCGTAAGGAGATCAGATATGAAAAACAGAGATGGCTGGTACAACCATGCCTATAGAAGAAATGTAATTGATATGCATATCACCGACCTGGATGAAAGCTTTCTTTCCCAGTTTCGTGCAGAGCAGTATGTGGAAATGCTTGAAAAAGTAGGTGCCCAGTCTGCTGTTATCTATACCCAGTCTCATGTGGGTCTGTGCAATTATCCCACAAAGAGCGGTGAATTCCACAAAGGCTTCAAAGGCCGCGACATGTTCAAGGATGTCAGCACTCTGTGCAGGGAAAAAGGCATCAAGGTTGTGGCTTACTACAGTATTCTGTTCAATAACTGGGCAGTGGAAAAGCATCCCGAATGGAGCATGAAGCTCTCTGACGGAAATCCCTCCCACATCACCGGCAGATACAAACATGCCTGCCCCAACAATGCAGCATACAGAGCCTTCTTAAGAGAACAGATCAAAGAAATCTGCAGCTATGAGATTGATGACGTACGTTTTGACATGACCTTCTGGCCCTGCGTATGTTACTGCGATTCCTGCCGGGAAAGATATACCAAGGAAACCGGACGGGAAGTGATGCCTGAAGTTGTGGATTGGGAAGATCCCGTATGGGCGCAGTTCCAGACCAAACGGGAAGAGTGGATCATCGACATTGCCAAATTCTGTACTGACGCGGTGCGGGAATTTGCACCCGGTGTCAGTGTGGAACATCAGGTGGGACCTGTGATCAATAACTGGCGTTTTGGTATTTCTTCCGAACTGCGCAATGAAGTGGATTTCATGCAGGCAGATTTTTACGGCGATGAAATGCAGGCGATGTTTGTAAACAAGTTTTTGTACAACATCACGCCCAACCCCATGTTTGGCTATGAAACTTCTTCCAATTTGAGTCTGCAGGATCACACCTCCTTAAAATCCAGGGATCTGTTAAAGTCCAAACTTTGCGTTTCCATGGCAAACGGCGGTGCCTTCGTGTTCATTGATGCCATTGACCCTGTGGGAACCATCAATACGCCTGTTTATGATGTGATGGCGCAGCTTTTTGAGGAGGCTTCCGTTTTTGATAAATACCGGGGCGGGAAGATGCGTCAGGATGTAGCGATCTATTTTTGTACCAATTCCAAGATGGATCTGGCCCAGAACGGCACTCCTGTCAGCGAGTATGCCAAAGCCGGCGTGATCGGTTCCGATCTGGAAGGCTCCATGCCTCATCTGACGGCATCCCTGGGTGCCTGCGATGCGCTGTCCAGACATCATATTCCTTTTGGTATCATCAGCTATGCACAGCTGGAAGAATTGTCTCAGTTTAAAGTGATCATTCTGCCGGAGATCCTGGTCATGGATTATGATGAGATCGAAGCAATGCGCAGGTACGTGGCAGAGGGCGGCATCCTTTACGCCAGCAAGAATACATCTCTGGTGACCAAAGACGGCGTACGCCATGACAATTTCCTGCTCTCTGACGTGTTTGGCGTCGATTTTGGAGGCAAAACAGAATCCGACTTTACTTATATCGGCCCCGCTGCAAAAGAGCCTGTATCGGGCATTTTAAACGGTGTGAACCCCAAATATCCGCTGGCGATCCATGCAGATCAGATGCAGATCAGGATGCACGACGACACAAAAGCACTGGCAGATATTGTGCTTCCTTATACCAATTCCCATGACTTAAGTGTGTTTGCATCCATTCACAGCAATCCTCCCGGCGTATGGAACGGTGATGCTGCCATCACGGAGCATGCTTTCGGAAAGGGCAAAGCCTATTACTGCACGGCAGCACTGGAGTCGGAACCTCATCTGCGCACCCATTTTGCGGATCTGATCAAATATATCTGTAAAGAGCCTCTTTCTTTTGAAAGTGATGCTCATCCGGTAGTGGATATGACCCTGTTTGAGGATGGAGATATGCTGCGCCTGAATCTGGTTACCTTCCAGAAGGTACTGCCCAACATTCCTCTTTACAATATTTGTGTGAAAGTGCGCACAGACGGTAAATGCGTAAAAGCAGTCAGACATCTGCCGGAAGAAAACCTGCTTGACTGGAAGGAAAAAGAGGGGTATGTTGAATTTGTAATCCCCTATCTGGACACTTTCACAATGGCGGAAATTGAATTTTGCTGATTACCCCCTTGTTCATAAAAACAGAAAATCCAGGCAGTTTGCGGACTGTCTGGATTTTCTGCAATAAATACAGAATATATCAGGAGAAAACGTATGAATCAGGATATCAAAATCATAAGAGAACTGGCAAATCAATATGCACAGATCGCGGCTGCGGCACAGGAGAAAAAAATCTGGGAGCTGCATGCGGATACCAATGATCTTTGTCCGCAAAGACCCATTGTATTTATCAATGAACTGCCCTGGCATGAGCTGAATCAGGATGGATTTCTGACACTGCAGTGCGTGGATCCTGATTTTCGCAGGGCGGAAGAGTATCTCAGGCGTATCCTATTTCAATACAGGTACTTCCCGGCGGATATGCTGGTGAAGTCTTATTTTCCTGTGGAGAAGATCATTCATACCACCGGTATCGGGGTGGAAGTCAAAGAGGAGACGCTGTCTTTGCAGAATGGCGGAAGCATTGTATCCCACAAATATGAAAATCAGTTTCAGACAATGGAAGACGTGGAGGCGATCACAGAGCCCGTGATCACATATGACAGGGATGCTTCCCTGAAAAACTTTTTTAAGATCAGTGAAGCCATCGGTGATATTTGTCCGGTCAAGCTGGTGGGAGAGGCCACAGGCTACGGTTTGGGTCACAAGGCATGGGACACCATTTCCACCATGATGAATGCAGATAATCTTTTGTATGCGCTAGTGGATGAGCCGGAGATGATGCATGCGCTGATGGAAAAGCTGACCCAAGGCTTTATCAGCACCATAAAACAGTATGAAGCACTCGGCCTTTTGGATCCCGATCCGGCGTACTGCCACTGTACGGCAGCGGCTTCCCGGGAACTGGCAGCCAGCGGCATTGATCATGAGCATGTGAAAGCAAATAATGTATGGGGCAGAGCACTGGCGCAGATTCTGTCCACCGTATCTCCGGCCATGCACGATGAATTTGAGATCGACTATGCCATCAAGGCAATGGAACCGTTTGGGCTGGTGTATTACGGATGCTGTGAACCGCTGGATACCAAGATCGATATTGTGAGCCGTATTCCCAGGCTGCGCAAGATTTCCATCACACCATGGGCAGATATCCATGTGGCAGCGGAGGCCATCGGCAAAAAATATGTGCTTTCCGCCAAGGCAAATCCGGCATATTTACCCTATGCAGCGTCAGAACCGGAGGTGGTTCGCAGGGAAATCCGGACCTATATCGACGTGTGCAGAAAGAACGGCTGTCCCTGCGAGATTACGTTAAAGGACATCAGTACCGCCGGAAACAGTCTGGAAAATCTGATCGTGTGGAATCGGATCGCTATGGAAGAAGCATTGCGCTGACAGTTAAACATGTAAACAAAAAACGGGAGGAATCGCATTGGATGGTTCCTCCCGACTTTTTGATTGATTATAATCTGATATTCTGCATCTTATCGCAGTAATACTGTACATTCTCAAACTTTGCATCCGGTGCGATCAGATGGTCAGGGCAGGGAATGTAGCCGCCCATGTGTATGATTGGTTTTAAACGCTCAATTTCTTTCTCAACGGCTTTGTAGTCTTTGGAGAAGACATTTTTGTTCATGCCGCCGATACCTCTTAGTGCCTTTCCGTATGTTTCGCGCAGGGGGGCAAAGCTTTGGCCCCAGGCTCCCACTTCCAGGGGGAACATGGTATTGACGCCGCCCTCCAGCCAGTATTTGACAAGATGGGTGATATCATCGTCACAGTCCACCGTTACAATATCAATGCCGTATTCCTGTAACAGGGAAGTGATCCGTCTGTAATGGGGGACAAGATATGGGTTTCAAAAATACGTTCTTTTTTTCACTGAAACTTTGGCAGATAATGTTCTTCCCATGCCTCCCGGCCGGTTAAGGTGGTCCCGATTTCAGCAGGGATGGAGATCAGTCCCGGTTTTTCCATGACGATCAGTCCCATGGGATCGCGGATGATCCTGCTTCCGTCCGGTTTGACTTCCAGAAGTTCCCGCTCAAATTCGGGAAAGAGAAATGCCTTGGGACGAAAATAATTATCCCAGTTATAGTCAAATTCCAGCCGTTCCCGGATTGCTTTGACTGCAGGAGCATCTTCATCGGGCATGGGTTTCCAGATGCAGTTCATGTATTCCTGCGCATCCTCCATTCTGATATGACCTTCGGAAGCCCATTTTTCCAGTGTTTCCTTCCAATAGCCCATGGAAAGAACAGGAAAATGGTCGAATTTCTCATAATGCAGAATCGCATTTACATTCTGGCGTAGGTTCATAACATTTCTTTTCCTTTATAAAAAATCGCGCTTGCCAGGTTACAGATTTTTCATTCCAGATTGGCATGCTGTTTCCAGAGATCCGGCAGATGAATGTCGTTTTTGCGGACAAGCATCAGGCTTACGGTATCCAGAAGAAGCATCAGGCTTTGCTCAAAAAGGGAGCTCATGGGCTGGGAGGAGGAAATCTCATCTTCCAGTCCCAGTTTGGTGCGGCAGGGGATACGTACCTGTGCCACACTCATGGAAGTTACGGTGCTGTGCATGTTGGAGCCGATGTGCACAATGCGGGGATGATACTTTTCGGCTACTTTGGTGATGGCAACCGGAACCACGGATTCGCCGGAACCGCTTCCGACGATCAGAAGGTCTTTCTCGGTAATGGCAGGTTCGTCAAGCTGTCCTACATAGTAGGCGGGAATCCCCAGATGATTTAAGCGTTTGACAAAGGTCTGCAGCGCCAGAAGGACTCTGCCCACGCCAACGACAAAGACTTTTTCTGCCTTTTCGATTTCTGATACGAGGGTCATAACCTGTTCTTCGCTGATGGAAGTCAGGCTCTGTGTGATTTCTGAAAGAATCAGTTCCGAACAATTACGGTAAGTAGAGTTCATGTCTGTGTTCTCCAATGATCTGGTGTAAAAGTTTATATTGCTGGTACAGTGCTTCGTAACGTTTGTGGTTTTCGGGATCTGGTTCTGTCACATGGTCGATCTTAACCCAGGGATACTCACCGTCACGGATGTGTCCTGCACCTCGGGCAGCCAGCATTGCCGCGCCAAGGCATCCGCTTTCGCTGGCTTTCATGACTGTCTGGCACAGACCGGTGACATCGGCTTTTGCCTGAACCCACTGGGCAGAGGAAGCACCGCCGCCGGTAACGCGGATTTCACGGATGGCAAAATCGTATTCCTTAAGCTTATCGATGTTTAAGCGGACTTCATAGGCAGTTCCTTCCAGCAGACCCTTAAAGAGGGTGTTGGTATCGGTGGCTGCTGTCAGACCGTAGATCAGACCGCGGTTTTTGGCATCCAGAACCGGTGTGCCGGAGCCTGCAAAATGCGGGATCGCAAGCAGTCCGGTGGGAGCTTTGGGGCCTTCGGAGAGCTGCGCAAAGGTCAGCTGATTTTTCAGCAGGGTTCGTTTATACCAGTCAGTGACCTGACCGCTGGTGGATAAAAAGCCCAGATATGCGTAGCTGCCGGTGAACAAAAAGCCGTCACAGGGAATGCCGGTATTTAAAAGTCTTTCATCATAAGCGCAGTCGGGGCTGACTGCAAGTAAGCTTTCTGTCGTGCCCAGTGTATCCATGATCACGCCGTCTGCCACAGCGCCGACACCGAAGGAGCAGCACTGCTGGTCATGACCGCCGGAAACGATCAGGGTATCGGGAGAGAAGTTGAGCTGTGCAGCAAGCTTTGCGTGTATGGGAGCCAGTGCGGTTCCGCTGGGAACGGGAGCAGAAAGAAGGTCGCTGCTGATGCCGCAGATATCCAGGGCCTGCTGATTCCAGGTTTTATCTTTTACATTAAACAAAAGTGTTCTGCTGGCCATGGAATAGTCAATGCCGGCAATACCGCAGAGCATCCAGCATGCATAGTCGGAAAAGCACATGTATTTCCAGATTTTTTTCTCAAAATCGGCATTTTGTGCGCCGTTTTCCTTCTGATACAGGATCTTGGCAGCTGAGTACATATTGTCGGCAGGGCGCAGCAGGACATCTGCAGGGAGATTGCCGAGGCGTTCTTTTAAGTATGCGGCCTGACTGGTGCTGCGGGTATCGAAAGTGGTCATTGCACAGGACAGTGCATTGCCTTCACGGTCGATGGGGAAGATGGCTTCACCCTGGGAGGCAACGCTGATGGCAGCGATCCGGCTGCCGAACTTGCTGCCGCATTCTTCCAGACAGCTTAAGCAGCTGTTCCAGACATAGGCAACATCCAGTTCCATGGCACCGTGTACCGGCTGCATGACGGAATAACTTCTGTAGGCAACATGCAGACATTCGCCGTTTAGATCAAAGACAGCGGCTTTGCATCCGCTGGTGCCGATATCAAGTCCAAGATAATACATAGAAATCCTCCGGTAAGGATGGATGCCTGTCTGTGCATCCGGCAAAGACAGGCATCTTCAGATTAAAGTTTTACGTAGTTTCTCCAGTAGGAAACGGAAGCTTCCAGATTCTTTAAGAAGGATTTTTCCTGAGGATAGAAGGCGGCACAGCGCAGTTCAAAGGCAAGCAGCACATCGGTGTTGCCGGAGTCTTTGATGGCCTGCACAACTTCAGCACCGTCGATGATGCCTTTTTTGTTGTTTTCTTCGGTGAAAGGCCAGTGACCGCTGCTTTCAAGGGCAGACTGCTGGCAGTCGATCACGTCACAGTCTTTGCCGTAGCGGCGGATCCATGCCAGATGGTCAGCTTCTTCGGGAAGACCTTCGCGGTTTCTGTGACCCATATCCAGACAGATGCGCATGGGAACTGCCATGTCGGAGCAGCGGGCCAGCACTTCATCATTTTCTGCGAAGGTGGCGCAGGTTTCACGCTCGATACTGGTCATTTCGTATGCGAGAGCGGGAAGTCCTACTTCTGCGGCATATTCAGCCAGTCTGTGATAGGAGTCTACGGCACTGTCCATGATCTCTTTTCTTAAAGCGGGATCGGAATGGGTGCGCACAGTCTGGATCGCAAAGCAGGTACCAAAGCTTTTGGCGCCCAGATAAGCACTCTGGCGGATTGCGCGGCGGAAGAAGTTTTCAGCTTCTTTGCGCACATCGGGATCAAAGTGGCCAAGATAGTGCTGATGACCGTGCTGGCCGCCGAAGGAGGCGTTGATCTTGATGTCATTTTTCGCACAGGCTTCCAGGGTGCGGTCCAGAAGCTTTTTCTGAACTTCCCAGGGCCAGTAGGGGTCGATTAAGTCGATGTTGAACATGACATGGTGAATGCCCAGATCGCGGCAGATGGCGGTCCATTCTTCGGGCTCGTCATAGCGGTTGGTAAAGCAGTTACAGTTAAATCCAAGTTTGATCTTATCCATATTCTGAGACCTCAGTTTGTGATGACGTGCAGCTGACCGGGACCGGTCGGCTGCACTGGGTTAAAAGTCAGGGTTTTAA
The DNA here is from genome assembly GCA_017500935.1 of Lachnospiraceae bacterium. Classification (GTDB taxonomy): domain Bacteria; phylum Bacillota; class Clostridia; order Lachnospirales; family Lachnospiraceae; genus Gallintestinimicrobium. The sequence goes on along the minus strand of JAFVXW010000011.1, from coordinate 212,507 downwards.
AACAACTTTGATGCATTCGCGGCTTTCCATCAGCTCATAGCCTTTATGGGCTTCGGAAAGGGGAAGCACCTTGGTGATCAAAAGATCGGGATCGATCTTGCGCTCGGAAAGAAGCTTGAGCGCCTGGCGGTTGGTCTCGGGCAGGGATGAGGATGCGCCGGAGATGAAGAATTCCTTGTAATGAAGTGCGTTGGAATCCAGGGTCACATGGCAGTTATCCTTGGGCAGTCCGCCGAAGAAGTTTACGCGGCCGCGGTTTGCAACCAGCTCAAGAGCCTGCTGCTGTGCATCTGCGGAAGGAGCGCATACAAATACTGCATCGGCACCCAGGCCGTCGGTTGCTTCCATCACTGCGGTCTTTAAGTCAGTCTCAAGAGAGCTGATCAGAACATCCGCAAGTCCGGGGAAGCGTTCTGCGATCATGTTCAGACGCATGGGGCTTCTCTGGGTGATGATGACTTTCTTTGCACCGGCAAGGCGTGCCAGATGTGCGTGGATGATGCCCGCAGGGCCTGCACCGAAGATCAAAACGGTGTCATCGGGCTTGACGGGAGCATTTAACTGTGCATTGATGCAGCACGCGATGATCTCGGACATGGAAGCCTGTTCAAAGGTAAGGTTTTCGGGAATGGGATTTACAAAGCCAAGGCGGAAAATGTGCTCGGGAACAGCCATGTATTCCGCAAAACCGCCGTTTAACTTATAACCAAGGGAGGGATGGGGAGTCTGGCAGACATTGGGCTGGCCGGACAGACACATCTTGCAGTAACCGCAGCCATGGCCGGGTGCTACACAGACACGGTCGCCGACTTTTACGGATTCAACGCCTTCTGCAACTTCCACAACAGTACCGGCGATCTCATGACCGGTGATCACGGGATACTGGGCACGGTAGTCGCCTTTTTTGTAGATACGCATATCAGTGCCGCAGATTGCACATGCTTCCACTTTGATCAGAATGGAACCGGGGGCACATTTGGGAATGGGTGCGTTTTCGATGCGCAGATCTCCCTGGCCGTATACAACAGCCGCAAGCATAGTATTATTCATCAGGATTCCTCCGTAAAATCAATCAGTACTTTGCAGAAATCACAGGTGTGATTCCACATATTGTCCAGCATATCGGACATTTCTTCGGGTTTTAACAGGTGGCTTACCAGTTTCTTTGCCTTAAAGGCGGCAATGCCCTTCTGCATCACTTCGTCTTCACCTGAAAGATTGTAGCCCCAGCAGCCCTTTAAGGTCATTTCGCGGCGCATCAGCCATTCAAAGGTGGCGGTGGGGATCACGGTATCTTTGCTGTTTCTGCCCACTACGGTGAAAGTGCCTTTGGGAGCCATGATCTCCACTGCTTTTTTCACGGCAGCACCGGCGCCGGAGGCTTCAAAGGTGTAGGCAAAGCCTTTTTCATTCAGATCATCAAAGAAAACGGTCTTTTCGATGCCGATGGCTTTGGCGATATCCAGACTGTAGGAACGGATATCCACAACGGTTACATCATGACCGAAAAACTGCAGCCAGTAAGCGATGCTTAAGCCGATGGGGCCTGCACCGAAAACAGCCGCTTTTTTGGAGCCGGGCGTATCGGTGATGCCGCTGCGGCGCACCGCATGCAGACCTACGGATAACAGCTCGATAAAAGCACCCTGCATCAGTTCGCTTTCATCATGCAGTACAAAGAGATTGCTTTCCTTTACCAGACAGTACTGGGCAAAACCGCCGTCGTTGCGGGAGCCGATAAACTGGTAGCGTTCACACTGGAAGGGCTCGTTGTAAGTGATGCAGCCGTCACAGGTTCCGCAGGGGATGATGGGCATGATCGCAACGGGGGTTCCCACAGGAAGCTTGCCGTTGGGAGCAGCTTCGCAGATCACGCCGGAAAATTCATGTCCTAAAACCATAGGGGAGTGATAGGAACCGGTCTGGAAAAAACGGGGCATGTCGGAGCCGCAGATACCTGCGTAGGAAACCTTTACCACCGCCCAGTCATCTTTGGCGCAGGGAGTGGGGTACTCTTCCAGACGATAATCATTGGGGCCGTATAATACAAAAGCTTTCATGAGGGTATTCTCCTAAAAAGTGATAAATTCAGGCACATCCAGACTCTGGGATTCGGGATTGGTGTCGGAAGCAAAGTGCTGGTAGAAACGAAGCTGGCTGTCGCTGATACAGGTAACTTTCAGATTCTTTGCAGCAGATGCGGAAACAAACACTTCATCCATGCCGATCTGGTCGATATTTTCATAAAGAGCAACGTTTTCCACGATAACGCTTTCTTTGCCGGGAACGGTGAAGCTGCCGTAGCCGCCAAGGACGATGGTGCCGAAAGCACCGTTTTCATTCAGGGTCAGTTCGGAGCTGACAACGGTTTTCTTTGCGCTGTAAAGGTCGGGATTTTTTTCTTCGCTTGCGCGGCCGGTTCTGTAGATAACATATTCCTGCGTACCGCCCTCTTCGCAGCGAATCTTAACAGGAGGACGGAAGTATTCGCTGCGGAATGCGGCACCGTTGCCGGAATCGGGACAGCGGAGCATGGAAAGAATGTAATCGCAGACTGCCTCGAAACCGTCTGTTTCTATTTTAACGGGAAGATCTCTGTCGATCATGTCGGAGGGCATGGGCATATCGTTTACGCGGGATTCCGGGATACAGGATACGTCACTTGCACACTGCAGCTCATAGGTCAGCAAAGAGCCGGGCGCATGAAGCGTGCAGGGAGGCATATAGTAGCCGGTGCCGGGAATGAGATTAACGATATTGCTGATGTCTGTGAGGCGGTTGTCGCCCTTAAAATACTGCATCAGATAATTTTTAACCTGCGCATCGCTTAAGGAAGGGTCCACGCCCACTGCGGTGTAAGCCTGGGCATTTCTGTCCATGTTCAGTTCCACGGGGAAGTGGTAGGATTCGGGCTTGCCGACCTTGCCTTCTTCGATGTGATTGTCACAGGGGTGGATATGGTTGGGGATTCTTTCCCAGTTGTCAAAAAACTTGGGCAGAATGTCCCACTTTCTGCCTTCGCCCAGGATCAGATCGCCGCAAAGTTCGATGGCCTCACGGAACAGAATGCGGTAATTGTCGATGAGCATGTAACTCAAACCGTGGTCGGGCGGACAGATGGGATTGTAAACGCCGTTGTCGGAATAGGTAACGGAAGAAAACCAGCGCTCATTGACTGCGATATCGTTGCGCAGATAGTCATTGAGCAGTTTTAAGCGTCTGCCGGGCTTGATGATGCCGGGTCTTCCTACCCATGCGGGAGCCAGACGGAAGATGCCGCCGGTGCGTTCAAATTCTTTATTTACCAGTTCAATGATCTTTGCAGGATCGGTAACAAGTGTGTAATCGTTGCGGTTTTTCATGCTGAAAACCTCCTATATTATTGTGGGAAAAATAAGATTACAGGTGCCAAATGTTCTTGATTTTATAGTATTGACATAAGTGCACACCGTCAATGCAGCAGGTGTTTATTTGAACAGAGTACAGAAAGAAAAAAACATCCTGCCGGTAAAGCAAAACCGCAGAAGCGGTCAATGCAGGCAGGATGCTGTAAGTGTCTTATGGGATCATGCAGTCAGGATGGATACACCGGCAGACTGCAGAAATGCCGCAAAGTCTTTGGAAAGCGGCCGGTCTGTGATCAGGGTGTCGATATCCTGCCAGGTACTCAAATGATACAGCCCTTTGATATCCTGTTTGGTGTGGTCGGCAAGCAGGTAGCGTCTGTGGGCATTTTTTAACATGATGGATTTTAAGTGGGAACCGGAGCTTCCGCTGTTGACGATCTCCTCCCGGGAAAAACCGCTGCAGGAAATAAAGGCGGCATCCACGAAAATGTCTCTGGCAATGGAAAGCGATTCCGTACCGTCAACGGTATTGCGGTCAGGTGCCAGAAAACCGCCGATGAAAAAAAGGCGGATGCTGGGGAGGTGACGCAGGATCATAAAAGAAGCAATGCTGTTGGTATACACGGTGATACTGCTGTTTTGCGGGATCAGCCGGGCCAGTTCACTGCAGGTGGTGGAGCCGTCTATAAACACGGTATCGCACTCTTTTAATAAGGAAAGCGCCCGTGCAGCGATCTGCTGTTTTTCATACAGATTTTTCACTTCGCGGGTGTCGAAGGTGGATTCATAGGAATAAGCCTCTGCCAGAGATACTTTTCCGTAGGCGCGGGTGACAAGACCGTGTTCCACCAGATAGTTTAAGTCTCTCCGGATGGTCATGCCCGAAACGCCGAACATCTCGATCAGAACATTAACAGAGACAGATTTCTGGCGGTGGAGGCAATTGAGGATTTTTTCTCGTCTTTGGCTGCTGGTCATACGGATTCTCCTTTCCGGGATGTACTGTGTTTAGTGTAACACAATAATGGAACGGAAGAAAGGAGGAGAATGTTCAATTAAACATTATTTTTGTCCGGTAAGAGCAGCCGCATCCGCACACAGGTGCCGCTTTGGGTTTCCAGAAAACGAAGGCCGGAGCCTTCCCCGTACTGCAGCTGCAGACGGCGGTTAACGTTGTAAAGACCGATGCTGTGTTTGCCAAGGTTGGTGGTGGTGTGCAGCGGAATGCTTTTTTCAAAATCGCTATTCATCCGGAGCCGTTTTTCTTCGGGAACGCCGATGCCGTTGTCGGTAATGTGCAGTTCCAGGAAAGGACCGTTTTGTGCCGCCGTGATCCGGATCTCGCGGGAGGAATCATCGTAAACGGTGGAAAGACCGTGTATCAGCGAATTTTCCACGATAGGCTGCAGGATGAAGCGCGGTACCATGATTTCGGCAAAAGAATCCGGGATTTCAAAGATGAGCCGGGTCTTATATCCGATGCGGTATCCCATGATGGAACAGTAGTTTTCAAGGAAATTCTGTTCGGCATTTAAGGACCAGAAGGTGCTGGAATCAGAAAAGATCGGGCGCAGGGTGTTGCTTAAAGAAAGCAGTGCCTGGCAGACATTTTCGGATCTGGCCATGGAAGCCATCCAGCGGATCGTGGTAAGGGAATTATAGACAAAATGCGGATTGATCTGGGACTGCAGCGCCTGCACCTCCAGAACACGTTTTTCTTCGGCATAATTCTGGGTAACCTTGATCAGATGCTGGACACGGTCCATCAGATTGTTGAAGTGGTCTGTCAGGTTGTTTAACTCCGTGTACTGCTGGGCAGAGATGCGCTGCTCCAGATTTTCACTGCGGATTTCATCCATCTGCGCAATGATATCCTGAAAAGGATTGAGCAGCTTGCGGCCGATGTAGGTGCTGATGGCAGATACCAAAAGACTGGATCCTAAAAAGATGCAGAATGCAGTGACAAGCAGCATACTGACATTATGGAAAAAGACAGAAAAAGGAATGGTGATCTTTACCTGCCAGTTACTGTAATTTAAAGGACTTTCGATCACGGAATCCAGTCTGTGGTGCTTGTTGGATTTAGCATTTGTGTAGAGCAGATCTCCTGAACCGTCATAAAGGGAAGCAAAACAGCCGGCAGGAACATTCTGGTCAAAAACCATTTCCAGATAGGATAACGGAATATTGGCAGCAAGAACGGAATGCTGGCGGTCGGGTGAAAGATTGCCAAGGGAAAGAAGAAGCGGGATGATTTTTCTGGATCCGCCCTCGGCGTAGTAGGCATCATAATAAGAGGGCAGAAGGTCTGTGTATTTGCGGATGCCGCCCCAGGTCAGACGGGATTTGGAAACGCTCTGATAGACCGGCATCTGCTGCAGAACCATGGAGGTGCGGGACTGCGGACTGATGATACGGTTATCGGAGGAAATATTTAAAACAGTGGATTCCCCCTGGTAAACTGCAAAGGAATCGATGTAGTGGTTGGAAAGGATCAGCGAGGAAAGTTGGTTGTTGATTTCGTTCTGCAGCTTGGTATCGGCAACGGTCTGTTTGCGCGGGGTGGAAAGATATTCGCAGAAGGCGTTATCAACCAACAGGTTGTTGCGGATCGTGATCAGGTTTTCGGAAAGGCTTTCCAACTGTAAAACCAAAAGATCCATGCTTGCCTGACTCTGGCGGATATACTGTTTCCTGGATACGGAAAGCAGCACGGTAAAGCTTAACAGCAAAGACAGGGCTAATACGCACAGGTGAGCCAGAAAGATGGATTTGTTGAAGGTTTTTAACAGGCTTTTGCAGCCGCTTTTCTGGTGTTTCATAGATTTCTCCAGTCTTTGGGGGAAATATCGGTTACTTTTTTAAAGACTCTGGAAAAGTATCCTTCGTCGGAAAAACCGGTCATCAGGGCGATATTGCTGATTTTTTCATTGGTATCTTCCAGAAGATGCTTGGCGGTTTCAATTCTGACATGGGTCAGATATTTGCGGAAGGACTGTCTGACCTCTGCGTGGAACAGGGAGGAAAGATAGGTTTCGCTCAGTCCCACATGTCTGGCAACCGCATTTAAAGTCAGATCCGGATCTGACAGGTTTTCATGGATATAGGTAAGGATCGCTCGGATCTCCGGACGGCTGCTGACCTGCACGATCTGCTGGTGCTGACGGCAGGCATTTAAAAACAGATCCAGAGAAGCAACCGCATCATTTAAATAGGGACGGTTTAAAATGGTGGTTTCACACTGGCGTCTGAGTCTTTCCAGAGGGGAATCAAAATAACTGCCGATCAGATGCGTGAGATTTAACAGTGAATACAGCATTTCCTCCTGGGAGATCACGGAACGCTCTGCGATGTTGTCCAGACAGATCTGGAAACGTACCGCAGCGCTGGGACCGCAGGCTTCGCCGAACCAGTCACGGTATTCATTTAAAGGACCGCAGATATGCGCAATGTCAGGACTGTAAGAATCTGCTGTGCTGATCAGGCTGTTGCTGCCATGCAGGTAGTGTTTCTGGGACAGGGCAGAAAGTCTGTCATAGATTCCGGGAAGATCTTCTATATAAATATCGGGAGCTGTCAGCATGGAAAAACGCAGATTCAGGTAATCGGCGCTCTCTTTGCGCACACAATGAAGCTTCTCGTGGATTTCTGCACGGGCAGAACGGGAGAAAAGCAGCATCAGAAAACGCTGGGAATCCAGAGCCAGCGTAATACAGTGTTCTGAGGACAGATCATGCTCCAGAATCTCAAGCAGGTTCTGGAGAATATTGCCGTTTACGGCCTGCTCGGAATTGTACAGGGCATCATTGGTGTCATCGATAATGCCTAACACGGCAGTGGTATGCTTAAAAAGTGATTCCGGAATGCCGCGGGAAAGAAGCAGCTCTCTGACTTCATCATACTGACCGGGAGCTGTCAGAAAAGAATGCAGCAGGGAAGATAACTGCTGTTTTTGCGTGGGGCGGCTGGGGACAGCGGTCTGCTTTTTATCAAGTTCCTGTTTTGCCTTTAAAACACTGGCGCTGATCTCTGCTTCGGTCATGGTCGCTTTTAACAGATAATCGCGCACGCCAAAAGACATCATCTTCTGGACCATGCGGAATTCTTCCAGACAGGTGATGACGATGATGTAAGTATTCAGCCCCTCGCGGGCAATGTTCTCGATCAGCTGTTCCCCGTCCATCTGAGGCATACGAAGATCGGTGAGCAGAATGTCGGGCGGATTCTGACGGATAAATTCCCAGGCGTCTGCGCCGTTGCCGACATCGCAGACTACCTGCATATCATTCTCTTCCCACGCAACACTGCTCTTGATTCCAAGACGTACAAAAAATTCATCTTCTGCAATAACAACCTGATACATAAGCTACCTACCTGCATTTATTATTTCAATTATAAATGCTTCTTGTCGCTGTGTCGATATATGAGAGTAAATTGTCGGTAAAAAATTATTTTTACGGGTATTCTTTTGTGAAAAATTGAGAAAACTTTTCTGTATACAAGAAAATAATTGATTTCTAAAAAAGGATTGTTTATAATATTTTCTGTTAAAGGATTGAGTTTTATAACCCGTTAATGTTTATATTTTATGCGAGGAGGAATCGAAAATGGATTCTAATAAGAGACCCGATACGATGGAACGTATTACAACGTTTGAACTGGCTAATAAGTTCATCGACGAACAGGTTGCTGCTGTGCGCAAACAGGTAGGCGACAAGAAAGTGCTTCTGGCATTATCCGGCGGCGTAGACAGTTCTGTAGTTGCAGCCCTTCTGATCAAGGCAATCGGCAAACAGCTGGTATGTGTACACGTTAACCATGGTCTGATGCGTAAGAATGAATCTGAGAGCGTAATCAAGATGTTCAAGGACGGTCTTGATGCTAACCTGATCTATGTTGACGCTACCGATCATTTCCTGGGTCTGCTGGCAGGTGTTTCCGAGCCCGAGCGCAAACGTAAGATCATCGGCGCAGAGTTCATTACCGTTTTTGCAGAAGAAGCAAGAAAACTGGAAGATATCACTTTCCTTGCGCAGGGAACCATTTATCCCGATATTCTGGAATCTTTCAAGGCAGCTGAAGGCAAGAAGGCAGTTAAGTCCCACCACAATGTAGGCGGTCTCCCTGAAGATCTTAACTTTGAGCTGGTTGAGCCCATCAAACTGTTATTCAAGGACGAAGTACGTGTAGTAGGCGAAGCTTTAGGTCTTCCTCACTCCATGGTTTACCGTCAGCCCTTCCCCGGCCCCGGCCTTGGCGTACGCTGTCTGGGCGCTATCACCCGCGACCGTCTGGAAGCACTGCGTGAAGCAGATGCGATCCTGCGCGAAGAGTTCGACAAGAACGGCTTAAGCGAGAAGGTATGGCAGTATTTCATCGCTGTTCCGGACATCAAGAGCGTTGGCGTTAAGGACGAAAGCCGTTACGAAGGCTGGCCTGCGATCATCCGCGCTGTCAACACCACTGACGCTATGAGCGCTACCATCGAAGAAATTCCTTACTCCATCCTGCACCACATCACCTACAGAATTACTCATGAAGTAGAAGGCATCAACAGAGTGCTGCTGGATCTGACTCCCAAGCCGATCGGCACTATTGAGTGGGAATAATTTGAAAAAGCCGAAAAACCCAGTAATTATGCGGGTTTGAAGGATTTTGAATCGTGATTTGATAACAATTTGATAACATTGTGGGTAAGCACCATTATTCTCGGTATCCGATGGTTTCGGAGTAAGAGAATAATCATAGGTGGTTGCCGAACCGAATAAATCCGTATTAAGAAGCCCTTAGCTGTGGGTAATAACTCATAGCTAAGGGCTTTTTTGTGTTTTTATGCAGCTTGTTATGTTTTTAATCAAGGTAAATAGGAACAACAGGATTGAGAGTATCAAATCCTTTATTTGTCATCTGGATGATCTTTTAAAGCTTTTACGATGAAGTCACTGAGTTCCTGAGAGGGAACTTTTACTCGAATATGTGAGGTATCAAATTCAGGGTAGTGATAACGCCATTTATCGTATTCCTCCTGACTGATCTCTCCGGCAGACAGTTTAGCAGCCTGTTCTTTCCATGGACGAAGTAAATCAAGTAATCGATAGGCGTCTTTGCCTTTCTTTCTGTTGACTCTCAGACAAATATCTCCATCAATGTCGCTTATCGTAAGGCCATATAAATCCTCAAGGGTAAATAAGGTGTGCATAAGACCAGTATAAGTGTCAATGTCTGGTACATCGAGGGCATACGGTGAAACGTCAAGCACTTGAGCCAATGCTCTTGTAAGGTCTGCTTTAGGTGTGCGAGTACCGGTTTCGTATTGTGCCAGGCGCACATCTGCGCTTCTCTCCGGAAAACCAACTGCTGTACCGAGATACTTTTGGGTCATTCCACGCATAAGTCTGAAAAAATGTATTCTTTCTCCGATAGCCATAGTCAATCGCTCCTTATATATAGTGAAATCAGTATAGCAGAAATGCTTAGTGCAGTCAATGAAAATACCAAACAAAAAAGTTTAATATTTTTTCGCAAGCCACTTGACGCAAGCAAATATGCTTAGTATAATGAGAATGCTATTAAACAAATATGTTTAAAGAAGTTTAATGCCATGCTGATAAGTATGGATTTGTTGTCGGATAGAACGGCAACAAAAATTTGTGAGAAAGGAGGGAAAAGATGGAAAACAAATTTATTCGTGCCGACGATGTGGCACAGGAACTGAGTGTGTCGAAACCTTATGCTTACAAGATCATTAAGCAATTAAATGAAGAGTTAAAAGCCAAAGGTTTTATCACAATCGCTGGGCGTGTGAACCGCCAGTATTTTTATGAAAGATTCTATGGGGCAGAAAGGGGGGAAGAGTAAATGCCGGTATTTAAGAACGAAAACAATGGAACCTGGTATGTTATGGCAAGGTATGTGAACTGGAAGGGAGAGCGTAAACAGAAATGTAAGAGAGGGTTTGCTACAAAAAGAGAAGCTCAGGAATGGGAAAGAAAATTCCAATTACAGAATGCCTCAGACCTTGACATGAGTTTTGCAGCTTTTACGGAGCTTTATATCAATGATGTAAAGAACCGGCTGAAAGAAAATACGTGGCTGACAAAGGAGCATATTATTTCAACCAAGATACTTCCGTATTTTGGAAATATGAAAATTGGTGAAATAGGTACGAAAGAAATTATTGCCTGGCAGAATGAAATGCTTGCATATCGCGATGACAAAAGGAAGCCTTATTCGCCGACATATCTGAAAACTGTACACAATCAGTTGTCAGCTATTTTCAATCATGCAGTACGTTATTACGATTTAAGGTCTAATCCTGCAGCTAAAGCAGGAAATATGGGAAGTGAGGATCATAAGGAAATGCTGTTTTGGACAAGGGAAGAATATAAGAAGTTTTCTTTTGAAATAATGGACAAGCCGGTTTCCTTTTATGCCTTTGAAATGCTTTATTGGTGCGGAATTCGAGAAGGAGAACTGTTGGCTTTGACTCCTGCAGACTTTGATTTTGCTAAGGGAACGGTCAAAATCAGTAAATCTTATCAGCGTCTGAAAGGACAGGATGTGATTACTTCTCCCAAGACAAAGAAAAGTAATCGTACCATTAAAATGCCAAAGTTTTTGTGCGAGGAGATGAAAGAATATCTGGGAATGCTTTATGGATTGAAGAAGAAAGATCGTATTTTCACAATAACCAAAAGCTTTCTTCATCACGAAATGGACAGAGGGGCTAAAGCGGCAGGGGTAAAGCGTATACGGATTCATGATCTTCGCCATAGTCACATCAGTCTGCTGATCGATATGGGATTTTCAGCAGTGGCAATTGCGGATCGAGTAGGACATGAAAGTATCGATATCACTTATCAATATGCACATCTGTTTCCGTCCAAACAGACAGAAATGGCAGAAAAACTGGATGATTTAGGGAAAGGAGATTTTGAAAATGTCAGCTAAAAACAGAGATAACAAAAACCGTTGGAGAAATATTACAGTTGGGTTTCGAGTATCACCTGAGGAAAATGAACTCATTAACAAGGCTGTTGCGCTGTCAGGACTTCCTAAGCAGGAATACTGTTATCGCCGCTGCTTAAATCAGGATGTGGTGGTGCAAGGAAATCCGAGAGTTTATAAGGCTTTGAAAACAGAACTTACTGCCGTTCATACGGAGCTAAAAAGGATTGAAGCAGGTGAAAAAGTGGATGAGGAACTTTTAAACATTATCGAACTGATTTCCATTATCCTGGGCGGTTTGAAAGGAGAAGATACGAATGGAGGATAAAAAAGAAATGACCACTCCGGTAATATCTGCGGCAACAGATACGGAGCAGTCGATTTCAAAATGTACTGTAAATAGTATAGTTAATCAAAGCACGGATTTCAAGGGATATATGAATATTTTTGAGTCTGTGAAGGAAAAAGTCAGTGCCAGACAGGCAGCTGAGCAATATGGAATCAGAGTGAATCGTAACGGAATGGCATGTTGTCCTTTTCATAATGACAGGCATCCGAGTATGAAGATTGATAAGGGATATTATTGTTTTGCCTGCGGAGAAAAAGGTGATGTGATTCATTTTGTGGAAAAATTGTTTGGCATCAGACCTTACGAAGCAGCCAGAAAGCTGGCTGAAGATTTTGAGGTTACGATTGAAAAGAAACAGAAAAGTTCGAAAAGGGTTTCACATAAGAGAGTGGAACGAAATCCATATCAGACAGCAAAAACATTTCATGATTGGGTTCAATATTGTATCCGAGTTTTATCAGATTATCTTCGGTACCTGGAGGAACTTAAAAAGAAATATGCGCCGGTAAAAATGGATGAAGAATGGAATACCGAGTTTTGCAATGCCAGCAGTCAAATCCCGATCATCGATAATTATCTTGAAATTCTTTTGAACGGGAGCCTTGAGGAACAAATTCGTTTCATGTCAGAGAAAGGGAGGGAGGTGAAAAATATTGCGGGAAGATTGGATGAATATAGAAGAAGGGACGCTCAAGCAGATGGAAGAAGCAGTGTCTGTGATGGAATCTCAGCCTGAGAAAATCATAGATTCAGAGAAATGGTTCGATGATGGTCAGATCAATGAAATTCTGTTTTGTGAATGCTTTCTCCAGAGAAAACCCTTGAAATGTATCAATGGAAATTTCTTTGGGCTTGATGGGATGATTTCAGATCAGGAGATAGAAAAAGAAATCTATCAGATGATAAAACTGGTTCTGACAAAAGGTATTTCAAAAAAAGTAAAACAGTTGGTGGAAGTACTCCGACTGGAGGCTCATTCGGAAGAACTGCCGATTCAGATGGATCGGATTCATGTAAAGAATGGTACTTATTTTCTGGATGGAAGTTTTACAGAGGAAAAAGAATTTTGTCTGAACAGACTGCCGGTTGAGTTTATACAGGAGAAGGGTGAACCGATAACGTGGCTTTCCTTTTTGAAAGATCTGTTGGATGAAGAGGATATTCCCACATTGCAGGAGTATATGGGTTATTGCCTGATCCCATCTAATAAGGCACAGAAGCTGATGCTGATTCTTGGCAAAGGTGGAGAAGGTAAATCCAGAGTGAGCCTGGTCATGAGGAGCATTCTTGGCACCAACATGAATATGAGCAGTATTCAAAAGGTAGAAACAAATCGCTTTGCCAGAGCTGATCTGGAGCATCGGCTTCTCATGGTAGATGATGAGATGAAGATGAAGGCACTTGAAGAAACGAATTATATCAAATCCATTGTTACTCTTGAAGATAAAATTGATATAGAACGTAAATCTCAACAGAGTGTACAGGGAACGCTCTATGTCAGATTCCTCGGCTTAGGGAATGGAAGTCTGAGTGCACTTCATGACAGGTCCTATGGATTTTATCGAAGACAGTTGATACTGACAACAAAAGACAGACCAAAAGACCGGGTGGACGATCCTTTCCTTATAGAAAAATTAAGACTTGAGACAGAAGGTATCTTTCACTGGTGTTTGGAGGGGCTTGAGCGACTTATACAAAACAATTATAAATTTACAATCAGTGCGAAAACAGAACGAAATTTGAGAGAAGCCATGGAAGATGGAAACAATATTATTTCTTTTATGGAATCCGAAGGTTATATTCGCCTGGAAAAAGGAACGATGGCAACATCAAAATCATTGTATGCAGCTTACTGTAAATGGTGTGACGACAATACCGAAAAACCTATGAGCGCTAAAAGTCTCAGTGGGAGTGTTTGTAAAAATACGCACGGATGACAATTAAGTATACACAAAGAATAAGTCCGAAAATACGCGTATATGTGTATAAAGGTACTGGAATCAAGAGATTTTCAAGAGTCGAATATGACGGATATACGCTTATACGCGTAAAAAGAGATTATTTTATTATTTATGGAACGCCCATAACGATATGAGACCAGAGCCCTCGGCGTTTGAGAGCGAAATACTCCCTTTGCACAAATCTGAAGATTTATGACAAAGGTATTTCGCCCTCCGGGGGCTCGTTGCACGAGATAAAGGAGAAAAATACGAAAATATGCCAAGACGTTCCTATGTCAGGGTTACCAAGCTGACCAGCGTTCAGGGCAGGATTGATTATATCAGCAATCCGGAGCGTCAGGAATATTTGTATGCGACTTATGATACTGCTGAACCGGAATTCTGGGAGCATTTGTCGGAACAGTCCCAGTATGATTTCTGGCGCAGCAATCAGAAGAAAGGATCATGTATTGAAGGCAGAGAGCTGGTAATCGCTTTACCGGAAAGCTTGCAGCAGGAAGATCCGAATGAATTATTGAAACTATTTACGGAACAATTCCGACAAAAGTATGGAATGCAGTGTTCCTCTGCTTTGCATCATAACAAGTCAAAGACCAATTATCACATTCATCTGATTTTTTCGGAAAGAGAGGTTCTGGAAACGACTGAAGTTAAATATGCTTCCCGTAATATGTTTTATAATGAGGAAGGCAGACATGTGAGAACGAAAAAGGAGATCCTGGATGAACAGGGAAACGTGCGTCCGGGATGCCATGTGATTGCCAAAGGAGAAATCTATGAAATCAAATGGTTTGGTCCCAGGGATGACCGCTTCAAGGAAAAACAGTTTATAAATGATGTGAAAGAAATGTATACCGGCATCATCAACAGGATGGTGAAGGAAGATGCAGAACGATTGAAGGTATTTGATCCATCTGGGCCTTATCTTCCTACAAAGAAGATCGGAAAGAATAATCCGAAAGAAAAAGAAATCCGTGCAGATAATGCATTGAGAAAAGAGTGGAATCAGACTGTGGATCAAGTACTTATCGCAGGTGGAACTCATGAGGAAGTCACTGCCTTTAAAAAGGAGGAGATAACAGAAAAGATTGCGGAATCTGTCAAGCTTCAGGGAGAAAATCCTAAACTGTTCGCCACACTCCTGCTGTTTGCGATTGAGGTATTAAAAGAATTTCTGAAACTACTGATGAGTAAAGACGCACCTGAACAGACAGAATCCGTGGAATCAACTGTCAAGCCTGTGGAGATATCAGATTCAGCTGTGCGCAAAGGACCTCGCCCAGATTCCAGAAAAGAAGAACTGGCATTTCGGAAGATTGAACCGATTCATCGGGAATTGAGCAGATGTAATCGTAAAATCTATGCCCTGCAGAAGCAGAAGGCTGTACTGGAGAAGGCGCTTGATGTGACATCGAAGGATATTTTCCACCGTAAAGAACGAAAAGAACTCGAAAAACGAATCGCCGGTCTACAGAACCAGATTGATTCCACCAGAAAAGAAATGGAATACATTCCACAGATGCATGGATATGACAGTGTCAAGAGTGCAGAAACTGTATATAAACATGCCAAAACTGCTTTGGATGATATACGCCGTAAACAGGCTCAGTGGGACGGTGTGGAAATCAGCAATCCGAACCCTGTTACTCAGCAGGAAAAGATTAGTGTATTAAAGGAATTGGCTGCCAGGAGGCTGGAACAGGAGCAGAAACAGAAGGACGTATCAGTCAGGAAGGCTGCAAAAGATAATAAGCGAGAGGAGAGATAAGAAAGCATAAAGTGTGAACATTTTCGACTCTGGAAGCCTTATAAATACTGGCTTCGTGGAGTCGAAAATGAGCAGGACTTATGTTTTGTATGTTAGGCTTAAAAATGAGGAGAAAATGTATACGGTTAGTATAAAGTCGATCGATTTCGTGGAATTGGTATGGTGAGTGTGATAGAATTGAGGGGAATAAAAAATTGAAATTAGCGAACAGATAAATATACAGTAATGAAGGGGTGCTTTATGAAAATAAGAAAATTCCAACCGCAAAAGGATTTGCAAAGGCTTGAGGCATACTTAAGAAATCAATATATGGTGAATAGAAATATGACTTCATGGCTACCAGAAAGACTCCACGACTTGATTTACAGAATGGGAGCACAAGAGGTTGATGGCGGTAGAAAAAAGTCCGTGGAATATATCTTTTTGTGGGAAGAAAACGAAGAAATCGTTGCCTGTATTCTTCCCGACGGCGATGCAATTTATATGAGTATTAAAAATGGATTTGAGCACCTTTTTAGCACCGTTCTTGCCTACGCTGAGCAAAACTGCCTACCCCTGTTTAAAAGGAAGAGGACGGCTCTGTGGATTTTTGGGTTATTGCAAATGACAGCCTTACTTACAGACAGGATATTCTTATGCTTTCAGGTTATGAAAGACAGACTGAGGAGGATTATGATAACTATGTATATCCCATGAAGATTAACATTTCGGTAGATTTGCCCGAAGGTTTCAAACTTCTCTACGGTGATGAATATGGTGACGAAGAGAATAAGTGGAGTGCCTGTAATTTGGGTTTTCACCCAGACCTTGAGGCTCCCGATTACAGAAATGGTATGAACCCCTACATTTTGAGGAAAAACTCGTCAATGTATCCAGACAGTTTTGAGTGTATTGTTATTGATGAAAATTCCAATGAGAGAAACGATGTTTGCTCTTATTGCTTTGTTTATGTGGATGAACAATCAAAAACAGCATTTATAGAGCCTGTCAGTACCAGAGAAAAATACAGGCACAAAGGTATAGGAATAGCAATGATGCATGGGGTTATGCTCAAATGTAAGGAAAAGTGTATTGAAAAATGTTATGTGAATTCTTATGATTGGAGAAGAAAGTTCTATAATGCGGCAGGATTTATTACAGAAGACAGCATTGGTTTCTGGCATAAAACGATAAGATAACAATATCCAAAAATTCCAATATGTAGAACAGTTAGAAAAACTAGAAGTTGCTGGAGGTAGGGAAATGCATGATTATATCATTGAAACAGAGAGACTAATATTGCGACCTCTTAAAATCGACGATGCGGAAGCGGTATATCAGTGGGTAAGTGATGAACGAGTTGCAAAACATATGGTTTATAATACATACACATCATTGGAAGCAGTTGTAGCGTGGCTTACTATGCTTCAGAAACCAGATGAAGAATACCATTTTGGTTTTGTGCGAAAAGAAGATGGTTTGCTTATTGGAAGTGGAAGTATTGGTCCTGATAGTGATAGAAGAGACTTCTGGGGTTTTGGCTATAATTTGCGCTATGACTGTTGGGGGAATGGTTTTGCTACTGAAGCAACTAAAGCAATGATGAAGTTTGCTAATGAACACTTTGATGTGGTCAAGTTTTCATCTAGCCATGTGGAACAGAACAAAGCTTCTGGTCATGTTATGGAGAAATGCGGTCTTCGCTTTACTAAATATGGTCAGTTCCAAAAACTTGATGGTAGCAATAAGATGCGTTCGATGGAATATGAAGGAGAAATTTATAACTTTTAATTTGAATTAAAGACATGAAACTTTCAGCTTATAAGGGGCATTAGTATGCGATTAAGACCATATATTCCTTTAACAGATTATGAATATTTACAAAAATGGGTAAATAATGAAAGAACTCATGCTTTATGGTGTGCAAACTTAATTCCCTATCCAATGACCTCTAAAAAATTGCAAGAGATATTAGATAAAGATGCTCAAGATTGGGGCGGTTGTGCCTATATTGCAACAAAAGAGGATGGAGAACAGGTTGGGTTCTTTGTTTTATCGGTAAATGTATCTAATAATTCTGGTTTCCTAAAATTTGTAATCGTAAACGATGAATTAAGAGGAAAAGGATATGGCACTCAGATGATTAATTTAATGTTAAGATTTGCATTTGATATTGCAGGAGTATCATCAGTGCAATTAAATGTTTTTGATACGAATGATAGTGCGAAAAGGTGTTATTCTAAGGTTGGATTTGTTCAAGACAGTCTTGTGACAAATGCGTTTACATTTAAGGACGAATCTTGGGGAAGATGTCATATGCGAATTTCTAAATAATTGTATCGTGACAAGGTGCAAGTTGTAGAGAAAGATTAGAATTTGCAGACAAGGAGATTTTATGAGTAATATAAAAATATATCTTGAAAATCCTTGGTTAAAGGAAATGTTATGAGGGAATACAGATGATACGTTTTTTAGTCTTCTCAGATTTACATTATGATCATATATTTGATGCAGACAAGAGAATACAGAAATTACTTGACGTGATACAGAGAGAAAAGCTGAATTTTGTAATATCACTTGGCGATTTATGTTGTCCGATTAAGGAAAATATGCATATTGCAGAGAGTTTTTGTAATCTATCGGTTCCATTTTATCCTTGTGTCGGTAATCACGACTGCGAACATTACAGGATGGAAGAATTAAAAGACTTTTGGAAAAGAAATGATCTGTTTTATTCCTTTGTAATTGAGAAAACCAAGTTCATAGTTTTAAATTCATGTTATATGAATCATGAAAACGTAGAGATAATCTATCAAAAAGGATTATATAATAAAACGATAGATACATATCCGATTATTCCTCAGACTGAATTTGAATGGTTGAAGAGGGAGATACGAGATGATATGAATTATGTGATATTTTCCCATCATAGTCTGGTAAATGAGTATCCAAAACGTGGAGTAAGCAACAGAGGGGCTATACGCGAAATATTGAAAACTAAGAAGGTACTCCTGTGTATGAATGGACATGATCATGGCGATGATATCAAAACAGTGGACAGTATTACGTATTTTACAGTAAATTCAATGTCATATATATGGCATGGTATGAAACCAATGTTTTCGTACACAGAAGAAATACATAATAAGTATCCTTATTTGAAAGATGTTATTTTATATGAGAGACCACTTTATTGTATTGTGGAAATAGATGGACAAGAAGTGAAGATATCCAGTATGGATAGCACTTTCCAAAATATATTGCCTGAAGATGTGGGGATTATGGAGCGGCGTTGGAATGGCGTTTCAATAGAACCGGTAATATCAAGTTGGAATATCGACAGGATATCTAAGAAGAGACAAGCATAAATGGATGATCGTTGAAATTCACAATCGCTACTTGCTTGTGAAAATAGAATGGTCTGGGAAAGGAGAAAAAATGATTAGAAAAATTGCATTAAATAATTATAAGTGCTTTAGTGAAAATAGAGAGATTGATTTGGCACCACTTACGATTCTTTGTGGAACGAATAGTAGTGGGAAAAGTTCTATATTGAAAAGTATTTTAATGATGAAGCAAACTGTAGAAAGTAAGTCACCAGATCCAGCTATTGTGTTAGCGGGACAATTAGTAGATAATGGTACTTTTGACGATGTGGTTTTCTCAGATAGCAACGGAAAACGTGATTTATTTATTGTTGAGCATGACTTTGAAGTGCATAATCATACAATAAAGAAATTAGGAAAATTTATAAAACGACAAGACGCAAAGGCTTTTAATGAACTGAGAAGAGTATATTCTTCTGTTGGTGGGGAAATAGAAAAATTTATTCTTCGGTTAAAAATTGTTACATGTAAGCAAGAAAATGACAATGAATTTAGTCAGTATATTACAGATAATTATATCAAAGAATATTCGATCTCTGTGTCTGCATTTACAACGGATGGAGAACAAATCCCAGAATGTGATAGTTATATCAAATATGAGAACAAAGATAAAGGTGATTCACATTCTTTATCTTGGGAGAATGTTCCGGGATTTTCCAAAGCAGCGAATTCTTGGTCAGAATACTCATGTACCTGTTCTTTTAATGGATTAGTTATAACGAGTGTATTTGCTTATAATATGCCCAACTCAGTTAAAAGTATTATACCTAATATTTTAACAATTGTGCGAATTACGTTTGCTCAGTATGAGGGAGTCAATTTTATTGCTCCATTACGTCATACACCAGAAAGAACATATTTGATAAAGGGAAATGTGAATTCAGTTGGAGTTAGTGGGGAAAATACACCAACATTATTGGCTAAAATAAAAGATAAAAAATTTGCCAATGATTTTTCTTTTATTGAAAATTTCCCAAAAGTCCATGAAAACTCTTATTTCGAGGTGATTCAGTATTGGTTGACATATTTTGAAATGGGTAAATTATCTGTATCTGGAAAAAATGGAGCTATTTCAATTGCTTTAGATGAACATAATATTTCTGATATTGGTTTTGGTGTTAGTCAGGTTTTACCAATTATTACACAAGGGATTTATATGAATAAGGAAGAAACGTTAATAATTGAACAACCTGAAATACATTTACATCCTAAAATGGAATTAGATATGGCTGATTATCTGCTTGAACTTGTAAAAAGTGAAAGAAATTTAATTGTTGAGACCCATAGTGACCATATTATAAATAGAATTATTCATAGAGTAATGGAAAATTATGAGGAGTTAAATACACTTGTGAAGATTTATTTTGTTGAGAACACTACGGAAGGAGCAGTAATTTATCCACAAATTGAAATTGATAAATTTAAAGGAACTAAAAACATATATAAGAATTTTTTTACGCAATATACAGCAGAATCTAAAGATATAGTGAATACTGGACTTGAAAATATGTTAAGGAGTATACAATGAGAATCGTCTTGGATCCCCAATTAATTTGGTTTGATAAGAAGGATGAAGAACATGAATTTTTATATTTAAGGGAAGTGGTAGATTTTATACATAAATACTTGGATATTAATTACTTGTTGACGGATCAATTTTTACAATTATTGTATATGATGGCAAAAGATCCGATGGGAGAATATCGAGAAAGCAGCGAGGTGAAGAATGATATAATCAGTAAAATATGGAAATCTTTGGATGGTCTCGATGATGTTATTTACTTGGAAGATATAGAGGAATTGCAAATCCCAGATTCTTTTAAGACTGTAAAACGGGATGATATAAAAAAATACACAAATAATATTTGGAAATTGATGAGTGATGGTAATCAAGAAATACTTTTTTTCTTGGGACGACAAAATCATAATTGGGCTATAGTGATAAAAGAAAAGTTGCATTTTGTAAAACACGTTTATAGGGAATTAAATTCATATTTGGGAGAACTATTCAGCGAAGGGGAAGTAATAAAACAAGAAAGTGTAATAAAACCTACAAAAATTAATCCACTGCCGAATGCTGAACTGTGCAAAGAATATTCGGAAATACGAGTTGCTTTTATAGAGAATGGAGAAGGCACTATTTCAAATTTTAAATCATTAGGGAGAGAGGTTGCTTATAGAAATGGATATCAATTTAATGCAGGGTTGACGAGGATTAATAATTCTGCAATAAGAGAGATTTATAGCCTGGGAAGTGAATCAAAGATACATTTATCAATTGATATCGAACATGGAGCTGTTGAAGTTTGTGATGCTGATGGACATCATATGGGGGAATTTTCGTATGAGGGGAAATTGTTGGATGGACCTAAGCAGAATCATGATATAAAAGTTCATCGATAGTGCCCTATTGTGTATGTGAAGATAGAAAGTTATTGTTTTGTTCAGTAGAATATTGCTTGTAATTAAAATAGTAAGTACATGGCTGCATATTGCGAAGCTCAACAGCCTGTTTTACGGAGTATAACGGTCACATTCCGAAGGTAAACGGCCATAAGAGGTAGCGTCAGCAGAACATCTCTTTGTTCTGCTTGATTACCCTCTACTACAGGCTGAAGCTGTGTCAATGGGGCATTTATGACGGCTTTAGCCCTTGTCATTGACTCAGATTGAAGACTGTGGTATGTGACCGTTGGTTTTCGTAAAGCGGCCGCCCAAAAACGGAATCGCGGCCGCTGAGATCCGTAAAATGCACATGGCGGGATAGACAGCGTTTGAATAATTCATGGTTGGAAATTCAATTGCATTTGTAAATAGCGGCAATATACTTTCTTTTGCCATCTCTTTTTCATTTAAAGAGGGCGAGATCGGCGCCGTGGCAACATTACTAACCTAAAGAAATAAAGAATTTTGCCGTCGGGTAATCAGCGAAACAATACACAGAGTTTTAGAGTCAGGTAAGTGCGCAATACTCACTACGCGCCCCGATAACTTTGCTATGCAAGTAGCCGCAAAGGCAGCCGGTATGAGGCAGATCCTGGAAGATTGAGAATTTGATCCCCAGTTGCATAGCAGTTGTTATATACAAAATTTGTGTCAACAGTGTTGACACAGATTTATGTGGTAAAGATATATGGTAATGTATGACGGAAAGGATGAAATGGATGAAAAATGAAATAAGTTCCGCAGGGAATCTTATAAGAATTATAGAAGACTCAAGAAACAATGCATTAAAAAAAGTAAATGAAGAACTTATTCGAATGTATTGGAAAGTGGGCGAATATTTAAGCCATGAGTCAGAAAAGGCAGTGTTTGGAGATGCTTATATCGATTCTATGGTTAAAGAGATTCAGGATGCTTTTCCGGGTATTAAAGGATTTAACAGGCGTGGTCTTTATAGAATGAAGCAGTTTTATGAAACATATTCTGACGATGAATTTGTGACAACACTGTTGACACAAATTAGTTGGAGTAATCATTTGGCAATTATGTCAAAAGCAAAAACACAGAAAGAGAGACATTTCTATATAACCCTATGCATAAAAGAATCATATTCCGCCAGAGAATTAGACAGACAAATCAATAGCGGATATTATGAAAGATATATGCTCTCTACAGAAAAACTTATGCCGGAGCCGATAAGAGGATTGAAAGAAAATCCGTTCTTGGATTCATATGTAATAGAATTTTTAGATTTGCCAAAGAATTTTAAGGAAGCCGATTTACGCAAGGGGCTCATTCAGAATATGAAGGAGTTTATTCTGGAAGTTGGCAAGGATTTTACTTTCATTGACGAAGAATTCCGAGTGCAGGTCGGAGGAGAAGATTTCCGTATAGATTTACTTTTTTTCCACAGAGGGTTACAGTGTCTGGTTGCTTTTGAATTGAAAATTGGCAAATTTAAGCCGGAATATATTTCTAAAATGGACTTCTATCTGGAAGCATTGGATCGTCAGAAGAAAAAAGAAAACGAAAATCCAAGTGTTGGAATGATACTTTGTGCTTCAAAGGATGATGAAGTGGTGGAATATGCAATGAGCAGAACCTTATCGCCTATGATGGTGGCAGAATATCAACTACAGTTGCCGGATAAAGCGGTATTGCAGAAGAAATTGCAGGAATTGGTAAATATGCCATTGATTGAAGAATAGGTACTTTAATTTCTAAACCAAATCGAATTCGATAGGTTTGATGTGTAGATGAGTGATAGGTATTTATATTGATATCGTAATAAAAGGCTTAATCGATTTGTTTGGCAAAATATAATTTTTAACCGATAGTACACGAGTATTTATTCATGCGTAGAAAATAAGGAGGTCAGTAGCTCAAATGACAGAATATTTTATTTCGTCAAATATTAAATATGCATATGAAGAAGGAAAATATTTGAAAAACGGAGCAGAACTTTTAGATGAGGACGGTAAAAGTATAGATGCGGTTTTGTTTAAACACTATATACAAAAGGAAACAGCTAATTTTGTGCATCAAAACTATAGTAATATAATTGTTCTTGTCGGTGCGGGAGCCTCTGTTTTATGTACTAATAATGTAATAGATAACCGTTTTGGAAAGACTGTTGCAATGTTGGCAGACTTGATAAATACCGAGCTCAAAACAGATTCTAAGTATTATTCACTTCAAGAGTTATCTGATTTATGTAAATATCCTATTTCGGTTGAGGTTGAAGAAAATGATGTAGGAACCAAATTAAATCCATTATTTAACTTAGAAGATTTTTTATCTGATATGCTTTCGTTTGAAAAGTATGTATCAGATAGTGATTATGATAAATATATCTTGTCAAAAAACAAAATTTTTGAATTGATTGTGTCAAATACAAGTTATGAGTATGACAATACTTGTTTGAAGCATTCAGCTTTTATAAATACGGTAGCTCATCTCGTTAGAACACCAAGTAAACTAACACTGGTAACCACGAACTATGACACGTTAATTGAAGATGCTGCTGACAGTATAGAATACACAGTGATAGATGGATTTACGTTTACCCATAGGCCACATTTCGATAGCGATATGTTTGAGTGGAATCTTGTAAAAGATATAGAAAATATAAAGACGAGGGAAATGGAATATAAGAAAAATATCATCAATTTGCTTAAATTGCATGGGTCATTAACTTGGGAACGTAGTGAAAAAGGGATTTTTAGAAAAGAAAAAGGTGAGGTTACAGAACCGATTATGATTTTTCCGAGTTCTCATAAATATATGCAGAGTTATCAAGAACCATATTTTGAACTATTTACAAAGTTCCAAGAATTATTGAAAAGACCTAATACATTATTGATTACTACAGGATTCAGTTTTGCAGATAATCATATTTCACAAATGATAATACAAGCAATATTACATAATAAGAGCTTTGCAACGTTAATTACTGATTTTAATATTACTCAGAACAACGCGAATTGGAAAAAAATAGAAGATTTGGTGCAACATAATTATAAAGTTGCTTTTTTAAAAGCAACAATGAATACAGATTTAACAGACTACTTAGGAGAATATTATGACGATTGATTCCTTGTATGACAAAATGGATAAAAATAATTTTTATATTGGAAGAATTTCACAAGTGTATAGAGATAATAGTATTGCACAGGTGGAAAACTTATCTTTATTGTCACATAGGAAAATTTACAAAGAATCATTGGTTCCTAATACTATTAACTACTTAGTAGTTGTCGATTCTGTTCGTGGAATTTTTCTTGGAGAAGTGTTTCAGACAAAAGTTGCATCTTCTGATAAGTTGCATGATTCTATAAACTATGGAAAACCAGAGGCAGTATTTCCGGAAATAAATATAGATATTATCGGGGTTATGACACATCACGATAAAAAATTTAGGCTACCAGAATTTATGACGGTTGGTGTTTCTGAAAAAGTTTATTTAGCTAATAGGGTGGTTCTTCAGAAATATTTAGAATCAATTGAAACAGCAAATTCATTAGAGGAAAAGATGCAATCATTTGCAACATATCTTGATATGAATGAGGAAGAGGTATCGTTGAAACCAAGCACATTGTTTGATCATCATTTGTTCGTGGTCGGGGCAACTAATAGTGGAAAGTCCACATCGGCTTTATCTATATTGGATAAAGTTATTATTGCAAATAAAAAAACTTTAATTATTGATCCGACAGGTGAATATAAGGATTCGTTTCCTGAACAAAAAGTGAAAAAGTTGAATTTGGGAATTGATACAACCATTTCGCCGGGAAAACTTTCGATGCAACAGTGGTCTATGCTTTTTGAAACGAATAGCAATACTCAAAGTGCAGTATTGGCCGAGGCAATCCATTCTCTGCGTTATCAGCAGAAAAGAGGACAAACTTCTTGCTTGGTGAAAGCAGGACAAAACATTGCACAATTACAACAACAATTAGCCTCAGTGAGTAAAACAGATACAGATTTCGATATATCACTTTTACCAGAGCAGATAGCTGCGGAATCAATATCAGAATCTAGAAGAGGAGATATTTATGAATATGATTCTTTTAGAGCAAATACAAATAGTTATCTTGTCCAAAAAGTAACATATCAGTTGGGAAATACAAATTTTTTGAATTTTTTTAATCATAATCTACAATTAATGAATCTCTTAGATGAGATTAATTCGTTTATACACACACCAGACGTTTGTTTGTATGTAAATGCTTCGACTCTTGGAGCTTCTGAGGGAATTGGAGGCATGATTATTGATCTCATATGTAATTATGTACTTTCACAAAGTAATATTATTCCATTTGTTTTCTTTATAGACGAGGTTCATAGATATACGAAATCACAATATTCAGAAGAAGAATTTCACAAGGGGTTAACGCTTGTGGCTAGAGAGGGAAGAAAAAAAGGGATTTTCCTTTTTTTAACATCTCAAAATCCGCAAGATGTGTCTCCTGTACTGTTAGGACAAATTGGAACTATGTTGATACATCGATTGACACATAATGATGAAATCAGAGCAATTAAAAATCATTTGGATGAATATTCTGTTAAACAGGTGAAAAAACTAAATCAAGGTGAGTCTATTTTGACGAGTATTAATCTTATGCAAAATATTTTTTTACATATAACAAAATGCAATCGAAAACAAGATAATGATACTCCGATGCTGTAAAAGAAGAGGAGAGAAACTTTTTTAGAGTACATATAAAAAGAAATGTTTTCATAAGCAAAATGGCTTATAATTTGCGAAAGAACATATAATTATTATCCACAGTTACAGAGTAGGTGTTATCATCCGCGATAACAAAATGATAACATTAACTCGTATAGGTAATATAATATGGATTTCTCAAATAATCAAAAGAATAGAAAATACGACAGATAATAATTCCTAAACAAAACAAGTTAGACTTTGTCGAGTGGGAATAAAAAATTTCGTCTGAAAAGCCAGTGTTTATGCGGCTTCCAAACAAATTTGTTTAGGAAGTGGCAACGATTTGGCAACAAAGCAGCGTTATTTTTAGGGTAAATTTACTTTTTCAAGCATAATAAAACCTTACTGATTTTCAAAAACGGAGATCAGTAAGGTTTTTCTTTTTTTCTGATTATCTTTTGATAAATTCTGATGACGGATATTTGTAACGCCAGTCATCGTATTCTTCCTGGCTGATCTCTCCCCGTTCCAGTTTGGCAGCCTGTTCCTGCCATGAAAAGAATAAATCAAACATGGTAGAAGAAGGTGGATTTATTTTTTTATCCAGTCGGAGACAGAGTTCATCATCAATTCTGCCGATTTTCAGACCATACATATCTTCCAGTGCAAAAAGGGTGTGCATCAGTCCGACATAGGTATCTATTTCCGGAACTGTCAGTGCGCGGGGATCAATCTGGAAGATATAAGCCATTGCTTTGATCAGGTCATCTTTGGGAATGCGTGTTTCTGTTTCATACTGTGCCATGCGAACATCTGAGGTTTTTCCAAGAAAACCAAGTTTTTCACCCAGTTGGCGTGAGCCGTAAGATGAAATGAGAAAGGAGAGTGATGCAATGGCTGTATACAAAGACGGAGACAAATGGCGTGTGGTTTATCGCTACACCAATTACAAAGGTGAGCATAAACAGACGCAGAAACGAGGATTTGCAACAAAACGAGAAGCAACTGCGTGGGAAAGAGAGGTGATGCTGCAGAACGGCGCTGAATTGGATATGACCTTTGAAAGTTTCTTTGAAATCTATGAGACAGACAAAAAGAAACGGGTAAAGCAAAACACATGGGAATCCAAAAGCTATCTGATCAGGTCGAAAATCCTGCCCTACTTTGCAAAAAGAAAGATGAAAGAGATTGAAGCCCGAGATGTGATTGCCTGGCAGAATGAATTGCTGGCATATCGGGATGAAAGCGGAGAAGCGTATTCCCCAACATATCTGAAAACGATTCATAATCAGCTGAGTGCAATCTTTAACCATGCGGTCAGATACTATCATTTACCGTATAATCCGGCGCAGCGGGCTGGAAATATGGGAAGTGAAAAACATCAGGAGATGCTGTTCTGGACCAAAGAAGAGTATCTGAAGTTTGCAGATGCAGTGATGGACAAGCCGAACTATTATTATGCGTTTGAAATGCTTTACTGGTGCGGAATCCGGGAAGGAGAACTGCTGGCACTGACTCCTGCGGATTTTGATTTTGAACGCAAGACAGTCCGGATTAATAAATCCTATCAGCGGATCAAAGGAGAGGATGTGATCACGTCACCAAAGACGGTAAAGAGCAATCGAACTATTTCCATGCCACAGTTTTTATGTGAGGAAATACAGGAATAGATCCAGATACATTATGAACTGGAGGAAAATGAACGATTGTTTCAGGTCACCAAACATGGTCTCCATAGTGAGATGACAAGAGGGGCAAATATTGCAGGAGTCAAACGTATCAGGATTCATGATCTGCGTCATAGCGCAATTTCGCTTTTGATCGATCGGGGATTTTCTGCCCTGGCAATCGCAGAAAGAGTGGGGCATGAAAGTATTGATATCACATACAAGTATGCCCATCTGTTTCCGTCCAAACAGGCAGAAATGGCTCAGACACTGGAATTGGAACGTATGGAAGAAGAGAGGGGAGTGATGGCATTATGAAGAAAAATCTGGACGGTCATGGACGATGGAGAAGGAAAACAATCGCTTTTCGGGTTTCAGAAGAAGAAGCACGGCAAATTGGTACACTGGTAAGATTATCCGGTATGTCAAAACAGGATTATATCACAGCCCGGCTGCAGAACAGGGAATTTGTGGTATATGGAAATGCAAAGGTGTACCGGGAAATGCGGACACTGATGGCTGAGATTTATGCGCAGCTGCTACGCCTGCGAAAGTGCAGTGACCAGCAGGAGGAATTACTTATCACAATTCAGATGATTACTGAAATGATAACTGGATGGAAAGGAGAAGCTTGATGGGAAAAATGAAAAAAGCGACTGTTTCAGGCTCATCTGTTGGCGCAGATGTGAAACAGTCACTGCAACTAATACGCAATGAAATTATATCAAAGAAACAGGAACAAAGCAATCTGCAAGCCGCGCAAAGTCGTGATTTTAACGGAAAAAATGCTGATTCCGTGGAGGCTCTGATGACGATTTCCATGTCTGAACTTTATGACACCTGTTATGCACCGAAACTTCCGATTGTGGATGGTCTGATTTATCCCGGCACTTTTTTGTTTGTCGGTGCGCCGAAGGTTGGAAAATCCTTTTTTATGGCACAGCTTGGCTACCATGTGAGCATGGGAATCCCTTTATGGGATTTCCCGGTGCGTAAAGGAACGGTACTGTACTTGGCATTGGAGGACGATTATGCCAGACTGCAGAAACGTCTTTCAAGGATGTTTGGAGTGGAGAGCAGTGAAAACTTCTACTTCGCAACACATGCAAAGAGTCTGCAGGAAGGTCTGGAGCAGCAGCTGGATCAATTTGTAAGAGAGCATTCAGATGCCCGGCTGATCATTATTGATACGTTACAGAAAGTCAGAGAGGTTTCCGGCGATAAATTCAGTTATGCCAATGACTATGAAATCGTAGCGAAATTAAAGGAGTTCAGCGATTTACATGGTATCTGCCTGCTGGTGGTGCATCATACCAGAAAAATGGAATCATCTGATACCTTTGACATGATATCTGGCACTAACGGGTTGCTAGGTGCTGCAGATGGAGCATTTGTGATGCAGAAAGAAAAACGGACAGAGAATAAAGCGGTACT
This sequence comes from Lachnospiraceae bacterium, assembly GCA_017500935.1. Lineage (GTDB taxonomy): Bacteria > Bacillota > Clostridia > Lachnospirales > Lachnospiraceae > Gallintestinimicrobium. The sequence goes on along the minus strand of JAFVXW010000011.1, from coordinate 183,555 downwards.
GGAAGTGACCGGACGGGATCAGCAGGATCAACGATTATCGTTGGAGTTTGACCGGGAACAGTGCCTGTGGAAATTGCAGAAAATGGAAACAGAACTTTGGAAAGAGCCAGTGAATCCATTGATGGAAAAAGTCAAAGGAATCGTGAGTGAGGAGCATCCTGTATGGCAGGGAACGGCAACGGAGCTTTTGGGACTTTTGCAGGAGCCGGATTTGCATGCGAATACACTGAGTCGAAAGCTGAATACTATGGCAGAGCAGTTGCTGTTGGAGTATGGAATCCGATATGAGATCAGTCGTGATAATTGCAGCCGATGGGTAAGGTTGACACTGTTGGAACGTAATCAATGACGATAAGTGACGATAGTGACGGTATTTTCAATATCGACATGGTATGTAAAATATCGTCACATATCGTCACTATCGTCACCGGAAACAACCAGGAAGGAACTTGTGATGAAAAATATACAGATACCGGAATCGTTATTTTATGATCTGGTGAAATATCATTTGTTGGATAATGCGGATGTTTTGCCTCAGATACGCAGAGGACTGGAAGAAAAGGCAGAAGCAATGGTGAAGCGGGATCTGTACACGAAGTACAAAACCGCTGAAACGGAAGAAGAAAAGGAACATGCCCGGCAGGAGTATCTGGAGAAAGTCGGAATGCATCGGGATTTTCGATACTGACGGGCAGGATGGATGTTTGCGGAACGAAACAGCCAGGATTTTTCTTTGTTTGTAAGATACGGGAACGTGGCACGTTCCTGTAAATGACAGACAAGGGAAAATGGCATTTTAGGCTCCCGACAGGGCGCAAAACCTGATTTATCAGGTTGCACTTATGATGGTCGGTACGGCTGTCAAAAGTGCTTTTGCGTTACTTTCGACGAAAGTAACAAAGCCTGGCGACCCGCAACAGCGTAATTTTTTCAAAAGAAGGGATTATTATTGCAAAGAACAATCAGTGGAATGGTGGGAAAAGGTTCTGTGGCTCACAATACCAGATCCTTTTCAGCAAAGAATGTAGATAAAGAAAGAAGTTGTAAGAATATCGAGTTTTGTAACAGGAATTTGAAAGAAGTCTATCACGAATTATTTGATGATGCTCTGGAGCGATACAATGCAAAGCAGAAACGCAATGACAGAAAGATTGATGATTATTATGAGAAAATCCGGCAGGGGAAACAGGAAAAGCTGTTTCATGAGGTGATCTTTCAGATTGGAAACAGGGATGATACCAATGCAAAGAGTGAGGAAGGTCAGCTTGCCAAAGAGATTCTGACGGAATTTATGGAACAGTTTCAGCGGCGTAATCCAAATCTCCATGTGTTTTCCGCGCATCTGCATATGGACGAAGAAACACCGCATTTGCATATTGATTTTGTTCTGGTTATCCGGGAAAGTAAGCGTGGGTTGGACACCAGAGTGTCACTGAGGAGCGCATTAGGTGCTCAGGGCTTTATCGGCGGAACCAGAGGTGACACGGAATTGAATCAATGGATAGCCGCAGAAAAGAAAGTCCTGGCAGAAACTATGAAAGCTCATGATATAGAGTGGCTGCAGAAAGGTACGCATGAAAAACATCTGTCTGTGCTGGAATTTGAAAAGAAAGAACGTGCTAAAGAAGTGGAAGCATTAACTGTAGAAAAAGAAATGTTGCAGGCAGAGAATCAGCAGTTAGGGATGGAACAGGAAGAACTGCGGCAGGAGAATAAAGCGTTGGAAGTAGAGAATGAGGAACTGCAATCAGAAAACTTACAATTGGAATCCGAACAGAAAGAATTACAGGAAAGTCTGGAGCAGATGGTTACATCAAAAACGGCTCTGGAACGGAATGTACATGCTTACGATGAGGATAAAAAGTGGCAGTTACCGGAAGCAACGATGCTGATGAGTGCGAAAACTTACAGGGATAATTATGCTTTGCCACTGGTAAATAAGCTGAAAAAGATTGTGAAGGATCTGACAGTGAAGTGTGTGCAGTTGATGGGACGAAACAAGGAATTAAGTATCCGAATGGAGCGGATGGAGGAAGTAGTAAAATTCCTGAAAAAGCAGGTGGGAGAAGAAAAAGCGAAAACAACGGTGTTGTTGAAAATATCTGATGAATTTAATTATTTAAAAGAATTTCTGGGAGTGGAGAAAACTCAAAGTATTCTTGCCAACAGGGAGAAAAGGAAAACGGTCAATCTGTCATCGAAAGATGTGGAAGATAAACGTAAAAGAATGAAAGAAGTGAGAAGATAACTGTAAAGGGATGGAGCATATATTGTCCATCCCTTTCGTATTATGTCGGTTTTTCTATTTGGTAGATTCGGTGGGATCAATCAGAACTTCAAGCATCATTTTCGCGCCCATGCGAAATCCATATATGAACATTTCAGCAGTTTCGATAGGAATAGCTTCGGCCTGTTCATCCAGAATAGTGAGAAGCTGTGTCGGAAGTGAAGAGTCTAAGGCCTTTAGTTTTTCGACAAAGTCTGTAAAGTGTTCATTATGCTGTTGACGCATTTCTTTATACTCTTCAAATTTGGGGCTAAAATTATCTTCTGGAATGATCTTTCCGTAATACAGGTCTTTAAGAAAACTGCTCATAATATTGTCTCCATATATTAATTTTTGATGACATTCAGTAAATGTCAATTTAGGAATAAGGATATCATACAATGACCAAAATGACAATTAGTAAATGTCAAAATTGGGAGAGTATGGTATTATGTATAAGAACAAAGCTGATAATGGAGCCAACAATATTTGCGGTAAGAATATCAAAAGAATCAGGGAAAGTTTGCCGGAGAAACCTTCACAGAAGCGGTTTGCAGATATGCTGCAGGTAGCCGGTCTGGACGTGGACAAGAATGCGATTCAGAGGATTGAATGTGGAAAGAGATTTGTCACGGATATTGAGCTGAAAGTGATTGCTGAGGTTCTGAAGGTGAGTTATGCGGAGTTGTTGGCTGAATGAGATTATTGTTGAAAGTTACGGAAAGTTTCTTAATAAAGGTTAATCATGATAAATCTATGTATTGTAGATTTATCAGAAATAGATGATAATAAATGCAGATTTACTTAAATTTGCTGCAATTGGAATATAAGGATTTGTGAAATGTAAGTGACAGGAAAGGGGAAAAAATGAAATTTTATCGTTTTTGGGGTTTGCTATTAAGTTTAGCTATGATACTGGGGATTTTTACCGGATGTGGCGATTCCCATGTGGAGACAGAAGTATCTGTGTCTCAGGAAAAATAGTGAAAATGTACTGACGGAACAGGATGATGTACAGACAGAACAGGATGATGTACAGACAGAACAGGATGATGTACAGACAGAACAGGATGATGTACTGACAGAACAAAATGATATACCGATACCTGATGATGAATATGAGCGAGGTATTTGGTACGGTTTCCTGCCGGAGGAGTTGAATGAAGCGGACCCTCATGACACAGTAGTAACATGGAAACAGTACTGCTCCATGTTAGGAAAAATGATTGAGAAATATGATGCCATTGTTTTAGCCGAGTGGGAAGAAATGACAAATCAGGCACCTGATCTAAAAATGAATCGTGACGGTGGAATGATATCCCTGTTATTTGCTGCAAAAACAATAGGATTACTGGAATTTAATTCCAAGTATTCAGGAGAATATGAAGCATACGTATCCAAACTGCCGGATGTCGTTTCAATGGATTATCCGATTTTTACCTGGAATACACCTATTGAAATTACAGAGACATGTAAAGACAATGACGCTGTTAAACCGGCTTTTGATTATTGTGTGTGTCGCGTGTCTGCTTTTAACGCCGCTTCCTTGTTTGAGTGTGATGAAAATGGGGACTGGTTTTTAGATCAGCCTTTTATGATGCATGATGCTATGCTGTCTGTTGTTCGTCTATATGAATCCGATTTGAATGTTACAAACCAATATTTAAATTCCGCTATAGATAATATTGCTACAGATGAAGAAATTGCTGCAATTTATGCAATGGCAGAGGAACGAAAAGAATCTATTCTTAATAGTTCAACAACAATAGTAAGATCAGATACTTATATTATGGGTCAAACTTATACTGGAACTGCTTACTATGTATCAAATAAAGGAAATAATAATAACGATGGACTTAGTGAACAAACACCATTTGCAAATATGGATGTATTTGAACATATTAAATTACAGTATGGTGATGCTATCTTCTTTGAACGAGGCAGTATATGGCGCGGAGATGGTTTCCCATACACAGTACGTGAAATAGAAGGTATCACTTTTTCTGCCTATGGCGAAGGTCCAAAACCCGCATTCTATGGTAGCGAAGAAAGTGGTGTGGGCTCCGAAAAATGGGAACTCTATTATTCTGATGATAATGGCAAAAAAGTATGGAAATTTTATCGTGATATGCCGGAAACAGCAAGTATTATTATTGATGGAGCAGAAATTATTTACAGAGATATTGCTTGGTGGGATGGAATAACATACTATGAGCTTGACGAATCACATGAAAAACTAACAGACAAGGTTTACGATGTAACATTACATCTCCCTGATATGTGGTGTTTTCCGGAAATTCAATATCCTAATATTACTGTTGAAAATCTTGGTGATCGCATTTATCAAAGTTGGGATAATGACGGTAATCCTATTTTCCATCGAGGAACTTTGTATTTTAGATGTGATAAGGGTAATCCTGGAGAATTGTATGAAGAAATTGAATTTATTTCACCATATACTATTAATGATGGTATGGCAGATGACCAGACATACGATAATATCTGTACCATGTATGGTGCTTTGGGACATACCACCGGTTATAATGGTGTCAAAGAAGGTTGTAGTGGAGTAATCCAAAATTGTGAAGTTGCTTGGATGGGAGGTCAAGTATTCTCTTATGCGACAGGCAATGAAGAAGGTGATACAAGGATTACATTAAACTATAGTCTTTTTGGGCGAAATGGTGGTAATTTATCCGTTAATGGAAGTGATTATACAATCAGGAACAATTATGTTCATGATGCCTATCAGGAAGGTATTTCATTGGAAACCTTTGAGCATTGTGAATCCATGTGTAATAATGTAGTATCCGGTAATTTAATTGAACGGGCAACGCAAGGAATATTAATCTGCAACTGGGATACAGAAGTTAATGAAAATCACATACATAAGAATGTTATAGTAGAAAACAATATTGTTTTGGATTGTGGTGTCAATAATATGTTTAGTTCAGATTACGAAACAAATTATAGTAATGCTGTTGTTTTCCAAGGTGGTCCATGTGCAAACGAAGATTTGCATATTCGTAATAACATATTTGCATTTGCTACAGGTGCATTGATACAAATTGGTCAATATAGTGAAGAATATTCAAAAGTATTTGAAAATAATACTTATGTTCAATATCTTGAGGAAAATGATGAAATGGCAACACGAGGCATTGGTGTAGATTTTTATCTTTATCGCCCTGTTTCTGCTGACAATATATCTGATTTTCTTGGTGATGAAACGGGAACTACAATGCAATATTGAGTGATGTGGAATGATAAAATAAGTGAATAAACACAAAGTTGTCGAATTTTGAATTTGAAGAAAATAATGAAATATGCTCTGTTCATTGATTAGAAATGAAGAATATTTTAAAAGCCATGTTTCGGATAAGAACACAAATTCTGAAAAAGTAAAATGTAACGGTTTTCTACTCCAGAAGCCTTGATTTATAAGGCTTTCGGAAGCTATTTTTTAGGTGGCAGTAGGTTAATACTATTTTTGAAAAAAGAGGTAGAAAACCGTCACATCATTGATGAATGTTAACAATTTACAGTCGTGTGAGGTGCGGTGACGAGTAATGAGAAGTCCACGTTTGTAACGTGTTTGCAACATCACACCCTGTAGAGCCCGTAAATTCAGGCATTCATGGTTACCAAAGAGATAACTTATGGATGGAATAGGACACAAATTAAAAGAAACAGAAAATTATGGAAAATATTCCAATAGTCCAAAGAATCAAGAAAACGGTATATCTTCAGTGTAAGTCAAAAAAATAGAACGCCGTCATAACGTCGTTCTTACAAAAACAATATGTTTTTTGAGGCTTTTTAAATTGTATACGAAAAACGATTAAAAGTTAAGGTTGTGAGCAAATAAAAAAATGTATATAATATACTTGAAAGAAGGTGAGTATATGCCGCAAACTATGAACAATCTGATTCATGAATATGTGTCAGCGATCCACCAGATATACGGAACACATTTAAAACAGGTCATTTTATATGGCTCTTATGCCAGAGGAGACTTCAATAGCGACTCAGATGTAGATATTATGGTATTAGTTGATCTGCCTGATGATAGAATGAGTGAGTTTTCGGACGCATTATCAGAACTTGGATTTGACTACAATGTAGATCATGATATTTGGTTTATGCCTGTAGTCAAGAACATTGATCATTTTCATTATTGGAGTCAGGCATATCCTTTCTATTCGAACGTGGCAAAGGAGGGGATATCGTTATATGAAGCAGCCTGATTTGCCGGATATTGGAAATAAAAAAGATGTAGCAGAACATCGTCTGCAGGTGGCTCAGGAAGATTTTCATGCAGCGAAGCTGCTTCTGGAAGCAAATTCTTATCGTGGCGCGAATAATCGAGCATATTACGCGATTTTTCATGCGGTATCTGCAGTCTTAGCGCTGGAAGGTATTGCATTCAAAAAACACAAAGATACCTTGGCTTATTTCAATAAGAATTACGTGGCAGCAGAATTATTTCCCAGAGAGATGGGACGTAAGATTGTCAAAGCTGAAGAAATTCGCCACGCAAGTGATTATGATACTTTTTATATTGCATCAAAAGAAGATACTGTTTGGCAGATAGAAACAGCAGATAAATTGATTCAGTTAGTGGCAGAGTATTGCCGGAATAAGCAAAAAGAGTGTTAGAAGTTGCTTAATTGGTAATTTCTGATATAATGATTGTGGTGGCAACACCCTGGCAACGCAAAATCGGTAAGCCAATACAAATTATGTAACCAAAGTAAAAAACCTCTTAATTCAGTACAAAAACTAAACAAATATGTTTAGCACCAGAAGCTCTTGTACGAGTGGGAATAATCGCGAAAGCTACGAGCCACGCGCCCGAATACAAAACACCTTCCGAAAGAGTGCTTGCATTCTTTCAGAAGGTGTTTTTTGTATTCGGGCATGCGGCGACAGCCCGTGTTGAGGCAGCTCCGCCTCAGGTGGAGCTGCCGAAGCGTGGCTCGTAGCTTTTTCCATATTCGGGGATTTGAAGTAGAAGGGCAGATAGTCTGGGCTGGCAGCAATTAGAAGGTATCTCCGTATTTTAATCCACACTTTTGGCAAATAAAGCCTGAATACCACACTTTTTACAGCGCTGGGGTGGGGACTTTGCGGGAAAGAATCGATACAATATAAATGCAGGTTGTAAAAGGAGGCATTTCATTATGAAAAAGATATTTGCGATTCTGATAATCATGGTGATGGCACTATCGCTGTGTGGTTGTTCCGCGTTGGAGGCAGAAGTGACTTCCAATACACCGCAGGTGCATATCACCGTAGGCAAAGTTGAGCCGGGCATGACCGTAAAGGATGTTTTTGTGGAAGTGACCATCGATAACCAGCCGGTGGCTAGCCGGGTAAAGCTTACAGGTTTCGACTGGGACGGCTATTGGGAAATGGCAGAGGATGAACCTGTGCCGGAGCCCTTTGCCGTTCGTGTGGATATATTCTATTCCCTTCCCAAGGGCTGTGATGTGGATGATGTTAACCTCATCGTGGAATGCAACAGCGGCAACTATGACGGTACCGGCAGTGTCAGCTTCGATGCACAGGGCAATGTGGAGGCATGGTCCCGTGCTTTCTATGGCAAAGAGCCACTGCCCCCTGAGACAGAATCTGCGGAGCAGATTCAACCCACTGAACCTAGGGAAACACAACCTCAGCATACCCACAACTGGATAGAATTGCCAGATACCAGTGTCATAGATTGCAGTCTGGACAGAACAAGGACATTCCAGTGCAGCTGCGGCGAAACAAAAACAGAGACCATACCCGCACCGGGGCATGACCTGAGTTGGAACGAGACACCTGCCACCTGTACCCAGGACGGTCAAAAAACTACCTTCTGCAAAGTCTGCGGCGAAGCAAAAACAGAGATCATACCCGCACCGGGGCATGATCTGAATTGGAACGAGACACCTGCCACCTGTACTCAGGACGGTCAAAAAACCACCTTCTGCAAGATCTGCGGTGAAACAAAAACGGAGATCATACCCGCACTGGGGCATGACCTGAATGAATGGAACGAGACACCTGCCACCTGCATTCGGGAAGGTCAAAAAACCACTTCCTGCAAGATCTGCGGCGAAGTCTTTACCGTTGATTTGCCTGTTGCCGGTCATGCATGGTCTGTCTGGGTCAATGAGACCGGTTTGGTACACAAGCGTACTTGTTCGGAATGTGGTGAAGAAGAAACCGCGAATCATAACATCCCCTCCGGAGAAGTCACCTGCATCGACTGCGGTGCAGACATCATCAATTAAACAAACGAGGAGGAGATCAAGATGAAACGATTACTTGCAATCCTGTTTTGTGTTCTGATGCTGGGCAGCATCCTGGAGCTGCCGGTTTCAGCATTTGAGTATTATGTGTCCCATTATGAGGAAGGCATTTACGCCGGCGGTACCGTGGATCTCTATGCGTACCCCAGCGTCGGAAATCCGGAAGACTATACCTACCAGTGGCAGTTTGATGCCGGTTTCGGTGACTGCCACAGCTGGTACGATGTGCCGGATAACGATAAGTACTCCGGCGGCAATACCAACCACCTGCAGATTCACACATCCATCGGTGTTTATGACGGGTGGGATGCAATTCCCTTCCAGTGCGTGGTTACGTCATCCGATGGCACCGTGCGGAAAAGCAACAACATTTACATTGAAATCTATCCTACGGAAAAACTGTTTCCGGTTATGCAAAAATGGGGTTATGGGTTGTATGCTCCGCATGTGACCAATACGATAGACCTCTACACCGCCGACGAGGTGAATTACACAGCTTCCACCTATGCAGGCACAAAGCTGCAGATGTGGTGCGGCAACAAATCCATAGATGAAAAGCCTGTTCTGCGCAAATCCGAAGTAGCCTTTAAAACAGAGATCCACATTACCGAAAATGGCCATACCACCGTCACCACCAATAACACCTCGTATATTCCTTATACCGTGGGACAGCTTAAGGTGGAGTTTAAGCAGAAGGTGACCATCGGCGAATTTGACCTTGGCTATTTTGACACCAAGACCGTCAATGTGACTGTCAGTCAACCCTCAACACGCATGACCGCTCAGGCTAAATCGGATTGCTCCCTGTTGCGCTACACCTACAACGAATCTCAAAAGCTGGCCTCAATTCCCAAGGGCACAACCCTGAATATTGTGGGAGAGGATGGCAGTTACTATCAGGTGTACCACGACGGTTATGTAGGTTATGTGGGAAAATCTTTGGTCAGTGCAGTCACCGAGACCACCGACAAGCTGATCAAGGAAGTGGAGGTAACCATTCCCAGGCCGGTGGCAGGGGAGTCGCCTTCAGACACCTGCAATGTGGAGACCGATGACTGTACACTCTATCACACAGACCCCGTTACCTGGACAGATGAAGCCGGAAATTTTGTCAAGCCTACGGACAAATTCCAGGAAGGAAAACGTTACACCGTATCCATTTGGCTGAGTGCCAAATCCGGCTATCAGTTCCCCATAGATGCATCAGGTAACCCCAAGCTTGCCGGTACCATCAACGGGAATCTGCCGCCCTATATTAATAAGGCATACGAGCAGGATCCCAAGGAGGTAATCGAGCTGGTCTACACCTTCAACAGTACTCAGGCAGCACCGGAGACTCCGGAAACTGTTGTGATTACGCCCCCTTCCGAGACTCCGGAACTCCCTGCCCATACCCACACCCCGTCTGATTGGCGCAGCACCGGTGCTTACCACTATAAGGCTTGCACCAGCTGTGGTGATTTCCTGACAGCAGAAGACCATCTGGGCGGTGCAGCTACCTGTGCAGAAGAAGGCACATGTACTGTTTGCGGCTATGCCTACATAGGATCCCATGAAAATCATACACCGGATACCACCAAGTGGACGGCCTGCGGCAATCTCTACCACGCCCATCTGTGTAAGTTCTGTGGTGCCCATTGTGATGCCCAGGATCACACTCCCGGTCCGGAGGCAACCGAAACCACGCCGCAACAGTGTACTGTGTGCGGCTATGTGATCGCACAAGCAGTCAACCATACTCACAGCCTGAAGAAAGTTGAGGCAAACACCCCAACTTGCACACGAATCGGTAATTCTGCATGCTATGTGTGCGTTGACTGTGAGCAGCTGTTTGCGGATAGCAACGGAAATACACCACTGACAGACAGCATCCTGCTTCCTGCTACCGGTCATACTGTTGCCAATGGTTTTGACTATGATGAGCAGTCCCATTGGCAAGTCTGTCTGACTTGTGGAGAAGATTTGTCAGATACAAAGGCACCCCACGAAATCGTCCAGGGCAAATGTAAGCTCTGTGGATATGTTCCTGATGCGGCAGATAGCAGCAGGGCAGAGGAAAATGCAGCAGCAGATACTACAACCGCTGCCGCTCCCAAGATTCAAACGGAAACTTCTCAACTCACTGAAAGTACACAAGCCACAGAACCTACCATCGCGGAATCAAATGTTGATGCCGCATATACCAGCGAACCTACTACCGAATCCACTACAGAACCCGCTGGCGAACCCACTACTGAACCCGCTACCAAGCCCACTACCGAACCCACGACACAAATCGATACGTTCCCCAAGACGATTCCATGGTGGGTACTGGTGCTGGTAGGTTTCGGCGCAGCAGGTATCGGTGTTGGTGTAACGGTCATTTTGATGAAAAAGAAATAAGAAGGAAATGTTTAAGCTGAAGAGTATGCAGACTCTGTTGAGTTCTTCCCGGTTCGGGAGGCAGAAGCAGCTGACAAAACAAGAAGAATCGGCATGAGCCGATTCTTCTTGTTTCAGCAAAGGTTCAGATCGTTATAGGTAACAACACGTTCGATGGTTCTGACGAGCGTTTTGCCGTCTGTGCGGGTCCAATGCGGCAGCGCTTCTGCCATACTGTCACAAAACCATGTGTAATTGAAATGAAATCGGATTTCGGCAGGACAGGAGATTGTCCACGGTTTGATCTCAGATGCATATTCCGGTGACAGGCAACTAAATCTAAAATATGTTAATTTAAAGGAGCATTAACAATAAGCGTTGTATAATAAAATTGTGGAAATGTAACAAAAAAGGATTTTTGTATTTATATATTATAGTTGAAAAATCTCGCACCATTGGTGCGAGATTTTAACTGGAACAATATTGTTGTCATTATAGTAAAATGCAAAGATGATTTGCAGAGGAAAGGCGTTAATCAATGGATAATAATAATACGGAACAACTACTAAACATTATTAGTGGCATACTATCGGATTATGCTTCTACTTGTGGTGTCGAGCCTTTTTGCGGGAATGTTGTAATTACTGAGGACATGGCAGATTCGTATAAGAAGATTAGAAATGACCTTATTGAAGAAGGTAAAATTAATCTTAACGAACTAAACAGGTATCATGGTTTAACTGTTTAACCGTTAGAAAATGATGGTGAATTTACAATCTTGCTTAATAGTGAATATGTTTTAGAAACCGTAACCAAAAACAATGTTGATTGGATTGGAACACTGATTCATGAGGCAGCGCACGTGAATGATTTTAAAGGTTATTTCAAAATAATTCGACCAAAGTCTTATGATGAACTATATGAATATGAGCCACATAGAATTTTTCTATATTGGACGGAGTTTCACGCTAGAGCAATTGGATATTATTTTTTGAGAAAATATACTCTTAGAAACTTTAAAGATGTATGTCATATTGAGCATATTTTAAATGCAGAACTTCCATATCAAATAAATTATTTGGTTCAAGAAGTTGGTATTACACCGGATGCTGATAGGCAAATGTATGTAATAGTTCATTTCTTGGGCAGAATATCAGTTTGGCAGTACTTATATCCAGAAACTTTTAACTCCAGCTTTATATGTGAATTGATAAACAATAATCCTTGGATGAAAGACTTGTATGATATGTTTGTCAATTACAAGTCATTGGAAGAGATATATCCACACTTCGATGAAGTCGAAGAAATAATTATGAATCACTATTCTGGAAGTTGAGTTTTGAATCATAATTATTGATGCCATTCTGTTTATTGACTACGAAGATAGGCGGTATTTCCGAGATTTTAGGTTACCCAAATGCTTATTATACATCACGATTTAAGCCATAAACATGGCAGACTTAGAAGTGGGAATATACAACTTAACACAGAGTATTTTAGAGGTTAGGTAACTCCTTGGAGTTTACCTTTCCGTACTTAATTCGTTGCTATTACATGAAGTTAACTATGAAAATGTTGCCATTGGAAAGTAGATAAAGAATAAAAGTTAAGGTTGTGGGTATGAGAAAAAATGTATATAATATATTTGAAAGAAGGTGAGTATATGCCGCAATCAATGAACAATCTGATCCATGAATACGCGTCAGCAATCCATGAGATATACGGAACGCATTTAAAACAGGTCATTTTATATGGCTCTTATGCCAGAGGAGACTTCAATAGCGACTCAGATGTGGATATTATGGTATTAGTTGATCTGCCTGATGATAGAATGAGTGAGTTTTCGGACGCATTATCAGAACTGGGCTTTGACTACAATGTAGATCATGATATTTGGTTTATGCCGGTGGTCAAGAATATTGATCATTTTCATTATTGGAGCCAGGCATATCCTTTCTATTCAAACGTGGCAAAGGAGGGGATATCGTTATATGAAGCAGCCTGATTTGCCGGATATTGGAAACAAGAAAGATGTAGCAGAACATCGTCTGCAGGTGGCTCGAGAAGATTTTACTGCAGCAAAGCTGCTTCTGGAAGCAAATTCTTATCGTGGCGCGAATAATCGAGCATATTACGCGATTTTTCATGCGGTATCTGCAGTCTTAGCGCTGGAAGGTATTGCGTTCAAGAAACACAAAGATACCTTGGCTTATTTCAATAAGAATTATGTGGCAACAGAATTATTTCCCAGAGAGATGGGACGTAAGATTGTCAAGGCTGAAGAAATTCGCCATGCAAGTGATTATGATACTTTTTATATTGCATCAAAGGAAGATACTGTTCAGCAGATAGAAACGGCAGATAAATTAATTCGGTTAGTATCGGAATTTTGCCAGAATAAGCAGAAAGAATGTTAGAAGTTGCTTAATCTGCAATTTCTGATATAATGGCTGTTTGGCAACACCTTGGCAACGCAAAATCAGTAAGCCAATATAAATTATGTAACCAAAGTAAAAATCTCCTGATTTGGCACGGATGCTAAATAAATATGTTTAGTAAATAAGCGGCCTTTGCCGAGTGGGAATAATCCTATATGGCTTACAAATGCCCGGAAACCCTTGTGTTTTCGGGCACTTTTGGCAAATATCATCTTGATGATACCGCAAGCGATACCAAATTGATACCATTTTAGAATCTTTACTTTGTAAGAAAGGGGTCGGCATGAATATTCGAAAGGCAAAAGCTTCTGATGCAGAAGCTTTGAAAATATTATATTTTGAACATTTGACAAGATTCCCACCGCAGGAAGAACAAGATATGGCATTGTGGCGAAAAATGCTTGATAAGTTTGAACAAGATCAAAATATGTACCTGCTTGTATTAGAGGCAGACAACCAAGTGGTTGCCTCCGTTCAAATGGCAATCATTGAAAGCTTAACGCACAACGTCAGACCGTTTGCCGTCGTTGAAAATGTGGTTACCCATGCGGATCATCGTAACAGAGGCTACGCTTCGGCTTTACTTATGAAAGCAACTGAACTAGCCAAAGAAAAAGGCTGTTACAAAATGTCCCTTGAAACGGGTTCCAACAAAGAAAGCACGCTGAACTTTTACAGGAAAAACGGATTTGAAATTGATAAGAAGCACTCATGCCTTAAACGGCTTTGAAACTAAATTATGCGATGACTGCATTTGTTGACGCATTAGTATCATTGATTTGATTACATTTTTCTGCTATAATATAATTGCTCTTGAAGGAGCACGACCTTTACATCACTCTTTGTGCTCAAACATCAAAGCCAGTTGAAATGTAGGACAGAGCCAAGTATCACTTACTGAAAAAGAATAACGAAATTTTTCTCCGCCAATTATTCAGAAAATTGATACCAAACTTTGATACCAAAACAGTACCAAACAGGCTGAGAACACAGAGAATACAGAGAAAAACGAAGCAAAACGAGAGAAATCTCACGGAAATTAGCCCAAAATAAGGCGAAAAGTAACTGTGGGAAAGAACTCGTAAGCGAGTGGGAATAATCGCGAACACAATAAGCGATGCATATGCAAATAAAAATTGCGCCTTGGCAAGCTTGCTTGTCAAAGGCGCATTTTTTTATTTGCATGTATAACGCGCATGTGCGCGTAGTAAGTGACGCAGTCACTTACGATGCATCGCGGAGTTTGGCAAAGATGCTTCGTGCCGTAAACGCACAATCTGGTGTTACAATATTTTTTTTGAGGAGTCCGTTTTATAGGACATGTGGTGATGTAAAATAAGGACAGAAAAGAAAAATGAGGTGTCAAAAGCACCAAAAAAGGAGCAGCATATGAATTACATAGTATTAGATATGGAATGGAATCAGCCCTTTAATATGAAAAGCATGGTCAAAAAAACATTGATGCTTCGCGGCGAGATCGTGCAGATCGGCGCGGTGAAATTGGACGAGAATTATCATATTCTGGATACATTCAAAATTATGGTATCTCCTAAATATTATACCAAGATGCATAAGAAGGTATCTCAGCTCACAAAGATTACCACTGAGGAACTTCAATATGGCTTTCCGTTCCCGATAGCATTTAAGCATTTCCAAAAATGGTGCGGCAAGGAATTTACATTCCTTACTTGGGGAGAGGATGACATTGATATACTTCGGGATAATATGATGCTGCATGATCTGGACACGGAATGGATTCCGGGTACATACAACATTCAGGTTATCTTCAATGACCAAATTGCGAAGGAAAAAAGACAGTATTCCCTTTCTGATGCAATGGAGAGAATTGGTGAACCGGCGCTTGAAGCGCATGATGCATTGAATGACGCAAGAAACACGGTATGTATCTGCTTACATTTGGATATGGTTAAAGGATTGGCAGAATATGCTGCTTTGCAGAAGCAGCAGAAATACTGCGGAAGCTATGCAAAAGAACGAAGTCAATCTGCACAAACGTATTCCACTCGTGAAGCTGCACTTAATGATCCTGAACTTATAAACTTCTTTTATCCTGCCTATGGTGCAAATGTCGAGTGCGTGGATTTTGTTCGTCAGAATTCTGATAAGTTTATTTGTATCGGAAAATGTGAAAACGGCGAGGAGCTGTTTGTTCGCTTTAAGTTTACCAAGTGGCCGGATGGAAAGTATAGCGTTGCGAGAATCCTCTACGAAATGGATGAGGACAACAGAGGCTACTATTTAAGTAAGAAACAACAGGCTGAAGAAGCAGAAGCAGCATACTTGCAAAGCTTGGCTATCGCAAGGTAAGAACTGTCGCCATTGCTGTGTCTGTTGTGAGTATTACAATATGTTATCGTGGAAGGTAGCGATAGCTATGAGGTGGAGTTCGAATATCGCAACAGTGAGGTCGGACAGCTGATCTGTTCTTGCTCAAAGGGCCTGAAAATGTAAAAGAAAAGTATTCTGAGATGCTCGGGTTTGGTGTTAAAGGTTTGAAGTAAAGGAGGAAAATTATGAAGTATCAAGAAACAGGGTTTAGAGCCTTATATAAGAATTTCGCAGCATTTCCACTGAATGATAAATTTAGAAAGGCTATGGAAGGCTATCCCAATGTGGACGATGCAAATTGCATGCTTGTATATGGGTATATCGATCACGAAGCGGGAGTAACGCTTGAGGTGATTGCTGCAGGCGTTGAGTGTGAGGGAAGATTCATTCGTCTGAGGGTACAAGATTCTTTATTCGTGTAGGCGCTGTAGAGAATGAAGAGTTTGCTTTATTCGATGACAGTGATAATGGTCTTAGCAATCGGTATTCCAAGAAGCTTAGGAATAAGCGTTCTGTCAAAGGAAATCTAAAGATGAACGAGATAAGTATTGATAATATAGAAGGTGTTCCATCGGCTATTGAGAAGATAAATATAGAAGACGATTCTATAATTGAAGGTTTTTCGGTTGTTTTGGTAGGAATAGCATATCGAAAATAAACCAAGACACTGAAACAATTGAAATGTAGAATCATTTGAAGAATGAGACGAATATTGCCTGCACAGAAAATGGCGCAGTTACCAACGCAAGCACTATGTCGGATTGTCTGGATCTGTTCGCAACAATTGGTTCAATCCGTGCTGCTGATGATCAGGAAATTAACAGACACTTGCCTCTGTCAAAAAGCCCTCCGGATATCCTACCCAAATTCCTACCCTTTTTAGAAGAAAAACTACCTGCCTACCCGTTTGGTATTATTTGGGTGGGGTGTAATCAGGGATAGTCCTTATAATATGAAGTGTAAGCAGGGGGGCAGCGTGTCAATGAACACACAGCCAACCTTATTTTAATATTTTGTCCGGGCGTTTCGCATACGCCTGAAAAGAAAATAATTTTTAGGAGGAAATAAAAATGACAAAGCATAATTGTGCAATCTGTGGTGCAGAGATCGGTTTGGTGTCTGAACAGAAACTTGCGGACGGAAACTTTATTTGCAGAAAGGTCTGCAGCAAAAAGACCTTTAAGATCTATGACAAGGTTAATGCAACTTTGGGCGATGTGACTGCTCATATCGAACAGGTGGAAAAAGGCACACGGATTTGGAATGAACTGCTGCTGCCGCTGAAAAAGGCAAAGGATAAGAAACAGAAATTAAAGTGCCTCGGTACCGGCGGCCCTCTGCTGTATGTATCTCCTTCCACCGGCCTGGTCGCATTGGTTGAAACCAATTATAAGTTTTTCCTCTTCGGCAAGACCCAAAAGGCTTGTGTCTATCGACTGGCGGATCTGATGCAGTATACATACGAAGAAGAGAAAGTCAAGGGTTCTGATGGTAAGATGGAAACGAAAAAATACTGTGCTATGATGTTTAAGGATACCGCGGGCATGTACGGATTCCGCCTTGGTGTTTCCAACAGCCAAAGTTTCGACAGTATAGAAAAGTATTTTGATACCCTCTTCGGAATTCAGAAGACACTGCGTAATTCCTTCAAGAATGCAAAGCGGCAGATGGATGCCATTAAGTCCGTTACCTCTGCAGCAAAGGCAGCCGCAGCCGGAACCCTGGACGAAGAGCAGGCGGCAGCAACCGTTGGCGCTCTGGATGCTTCCGTTTACGGCGACAGAACCGAATGGATCAGGAAAGCTGACGAGGCGCTGGCTGCATTTCAATAATTCTTATTTTTGAAAGGAGCTGATATTTATGAAGTATATAAAAAAAGTACTTGCTCTTGTCCTTGCAGCGCTGATGCTGATCAGTATGGCTGCCTGTGGAGGAAACAGCGACCCTGCCGGTGAAACTGCCGCTCCTGCGGCATCGAATGCAGGTAACAAATCCTCCGCTGTTTCTGTACCGAAAGCAGGCAATGAAGCTGCCGGAGAAAAGGAATCAGCCCCCGGCAGCGTTGCTGAAATAGATGAAGACATGAGCATTCATGAAAATACCTTTTTTACTGTCGGGTACAAGGAAGAGGATGGCTGGACACTGGCAGAAGATGACATTGCAGCTTATGATGGAGGCGGCTATGCCTATCTGCGGATTCTGGACGAGGATGGCTACACCGGACTTTTAGTGTACATCGAAGCCTATGAAGAGAGTGCTTCTTCCTTCCGAAAAACACTGTATGACAACGGTGTTGATATGAAGGCATATGTTGACGGAATCTGGATATCTGAAACCATCGGCGGCCTGCAGATGGCTGCTGTGGATAAAGAGGACGGAGAATGGTATTTCTTTGGACGTGACGAAGCGGCAGGCGTTTCTTACACTGTCCATGTAACCGATTGGGAGAATCCCAATGTTCCTGCGCTGATCGAAAATATCATCTTCACTGCATCCGGAACGGACAACATCGATCCTCCCTGGCCTTGGGAAGGCGAGCCTTTCTCCGGCAGTACGCTGAGCCAGATGGTTGGCACGTATAATCTGACTGCCCAGTTCCTGCCTATGGAAGAACCCCTGATCACTTATGAAACCTTTGCCCACGATGTTGTGGTAATGGAGGATAAGGTTTACCTGCTCAGCGACTGTGCTCTGTACCAGTATGCTTACGACAATGAGTCCCTGACTTTTGTGAAGGAAATTGAACTGCCCGGTGAATACGAAATTCTGGAAAAGGGAGCAGACGGAAATCTGGTTTTGTCCAGATTTATGGAGCCTGTTTTCGGGCACGACGGCGATTCTGCTCAGTTTTCTTACGAAGGTCCCGACAAGTTTACTGTTGCTCCCGGCGGTACCTGGGGTATCAGTTGGTTCGTTTCCGGTGAGGATTGCGAATTGTACGCCTTCCAAAACAGCACACTGTCCGGAAGTCCTTTCCCCTTTGCTGAGGTAGACACGATCAGTCAGGTTTGTATTGACAGCAACTATATTCTGGTAAGCGGTTCTTCCAAGGAAGACAATGAGCACTATCTGTTTGTATACGATTACA
The DNA here is from genome assembly GCA_017500935.1 of Lachnospiraceae bacterium. GTDB lineage: Bacteria > Bacillota > Clostridia > Lachnospirales > Lachnospiraceae > Gallintestinimicrobium. Next base: position 164,754 of record JAFVXW010000011.1, on the reverse strand, counting down.
GCGGCGAACTGCAGCTGCAGTTGGGCGGAGAACCCGATGGTTTTGGTCTGGGTTCCATCACTTACGCAACCAGTACCCCTAATGGCTTCTTAGCTCTGGACGGCAATATGCGTGAGGTTGTACTGTGGTCTGCTGACGGCACCTGGATCGGTGCGGCAGATGACGGCGATCTGTTTGGCACAAGCTATCCCTGGATTGCTGCAGCTGATATGGCAGACGACGGCAGCATTCTGATCGTTATGAGCGAAGAGCGTGCAGATGAATCAGCAGACGAGGTTCTGGTATTTAAGCTTTCTGGTTTTTGAACCAATTCAGGATGCAGTGGGGGTTCCCGCTGCATCCATTTGTGTGAAAAGAAAGATGATTTTATGCGAAAAATTAAAAAATTATCAGGCAAAAGCTGCAGGTTTGTCTGTGCTGCATTCCTTATCTGCAGCTTATTGCTGACAGGCTGTAGCACTGCACGCAATGTGTCAGATCAGACGATTCCGGCAGAATCCGGCAGCAGCGAGGGAAAAACGGATAATACCGGAACCCTGGCAACTGCTGAAAGTGCACAAAATGCAGAAAGCACGCAGGCTGTAGAAAGGACACAAACTGCTGAAAGTACGCAGGCAGCAGAAAATACGCAGAATACTGAAATTACAGAGCCTGCAGAAAATACGCAGAATACTGAAATTACAGAGCCTGCAGAAAATACGCAGGAAATGGATGATGCAGCGGCGGCTTCCCTGACAGCCTTTCGACAAGCACTGGTGGGCACACCGCAGCAGTTTGCAGCAGCTTATTTTGGCTTTGCAATTCCTGACGGCAATATGCCGGCAGATCCTTATGCTGTTATGGAGGGGGCAGCTCCTTGGTTATGCGATGATTTGCCTTTCCTGCTGCAGATTCCTGAACAGAACATTCTGGGTACCGATGGACACCTGTTCTGCATTGTACCTGCGGATGAAAATGCTACTGTTTCAGTAAATTGGAGCCGATGGGATGAAAACACGAAAACCTATGGAGAAAAAATCGTCCTTTACCGCAGTGAAAAGGGAGAACCGATCCTGCTGATGACGACCAACACGGGATGGTGTATGGAAACTGAGGTGATTATCACTGATTCCAGTGGTGAAGTGACAGTTTGGTATCCTTTCATTGACGAGGATAACCGCATAGCTCGCTTGTGCGATAATAACGGTGCAAGTCTGTATTATGATTTTTCTCCGTATGACCAATTGAATTATGAAAATCTGACCGGCGGAGCGCCTGACGGGATGGTTGGTATTTGGGAGCTTGCATGGACAGAGGTTGAAGGGGATCGGGTTGAAGCTAAGCCCGGCGGATGCACCGTGGAGATTACAAAAGATGGTATGGATTTGTTCTGGCTTAGTTACTCGGATAGAAATTACCCGGAGGACAATTTCACTGACAGAAAATTGTTCGTGTCTTTCGGCGAATTGTATTCCGGCTGTGGTAACAATCAGTGGTTTGCAGAAGTGGACACAACAAGCGATGAACTTATCCGCTATGCGGTTACGCTGTTGGAGGATGGAACGCTTCTGATGCAGTACAGTTGGGAAATGGATGGTATGCCATGGGTCAGCTATGGATGGTATAAAAAGCTTGGATGATCATGCTTACATTGTAAAGGGGCTGTAAAAAACTCCCTAAAGAAAAAAGGGGCTGTTTTTTACAGCCCCTTTTGTAAAGCAGTTGAATTATATATTTTTTAGTTCTTCCCGATCATATCCAGATACTTGTTTTTATAGAACTGCAGCTGCAGTTCGTAGGTATTCTGATTGCTTCTGTCCAGTGAACCAACATAATCATGTTCTTTTAAGTGAGAATCCTGGGATTCCAGAACCGTGATGGCGATATTGGAACAGTGGGCTGATACACGTTCAAAATTGTTCAGCAGATCATTGAAAATAAAGCCTAATTCCAAAGTACACTGACCGGCCTGTACTCGCTGGATGTGGCCGATTTTTAAATTTTTTGCCATCATATTGATGATTTCTTCCAGAGGCTTTACTTTGCCGGCCAGCATGTAATCCATATTCTGCATGGATTCCAGAGTCAGCTGGCAGATTTCTTTGACTGCGTCAATATAGATTGTAAGATCACTGCTTGCCTGAGGAGAGAATGCAAGTTTTTTCTCATTGAGCTCCTGCGCCAGTTCGGCAATCTTGACGGAATGGTCTGAAATTCGTTCTACATTTGTCAGATAGCTTAAATATCTGGCAGAAACCAGATTTTCGCCGTCGTTTAGCGGCTTTGTGTGCAGGCGGACAAGGTAAGATCCCAGTCTGTCCTCGAAACGGTCAACCTTTTCTTCGCGGCACATGATCTTGTCGTATTTTACCTGGTCAAACGTGGACAGCAGATCAATGGATTTGGTGATATTTTTAAAAGCAGCACAGGACATCTGATCCATTGTTTTGCCGCTCTGTTCAAGCGCAAGAGGAGGATAGTTGAGGAAACGGTCGTCCAGAAGGTTTTCTTCGTATTCTTCCTCTTCGGCACCTGACTTGTCTTTTTCGATCAAAGTGACAAGCTTTACCAGCAGTCCGGAGAAGGGCATCAGCAGAAGAGTGGCCGCTATTTTAAAGACGGTGTTTATGATTGCGATACCAAGACTGGTTGCGGGCTGGTTCAGAATATCAAAATGCAAAATGGCATTGATGAGATAAAAAGGAATCATCAAAAGCAGGGCGCCTGACAGGTTAAAGAACAGATAAATAAAAGCAGTGCGTTTGCCGTTGATGTTGGCGCCGATCGCGGATAATAAAACAGGAGCACAGGCACCGATACACATACCGATCACCATGGGAATGGCCACATCATAACCGATTACACCTGTGATGGACAGCGCCTGCAGGATACCGATGGAGGCAGAACAACTCTGGATGACAGCGGTGACGGCGATACCGACCAGTATTGCGAAAATAGGATTTGATACTGCTGAGATAAAGTCAATGAATACCGGGCTTTGTTTCAGAGGTGCCATTGCGCCGCTCATAGACTGCATGCCGCTCATCAGAACAGAGAGCGCCAGCAGGATCATACCAATATTCTTTTTGGTCTGTTTCTGGCAGAAAAAATAGAGGATAATACCGATAAATGCAACGAAAGCAAAGACAGTTGCGGAGGAAATGCCGCCGCTTCCTTCTACTCCGGCAAGAACCAGAATCCAGCTGGTGGCGGTGGTACCGATATTGGCACCCATGATAATGCCGACAGCATTTGCCAGTTTCATGATGCCGGAATTAACAAAACCGACCACCATAACAGTGGTTGCAGAGGAGGACTGGATGACTGCGGTTACCAGTGCTCCGAGCAAAACACCCTTGAAGGTGGTGGAAGTCAGTTTTGCGAGGATGATTTCCAGTTTGCTTCCGGCAACGCGTTTGAGACCTTCGCCTAAAAGTGACATGCCAAAAAGGAAAAAGGCAAGACCACCTAAGAGAGAAACCGTGTTTGCGATGTTCATATTATGTCACGGCCTTTCTTTTGCATCGAAATGATGCGGTATAGTTGATAATATTTACTATAATACTTTTGGCGGTGAATAACAAGTGGCGTTAGAGGCATATCTGAAGAATTCGCATAAGAAAAAAACTGAAGGGTGAAGAAAGTATATTGACACCGGCAAAAGAATCGGAAGTATAATGGAAATAACAGCGGAGGACAGGTTATGTATAATAAGGTTTATATCGAAATTACCAATATATGCAATATGAACTGCTCGTTCTGCCACGGTCACAAAAGACCTTTCAGAAGAATGAGCACAGAGGAATTTATGCTGATCCTTGATAAACTGGCGGATCAGACCAAATATCTTTATTATCATTTGATGGGAGAGCCTCTTACCCATCCGCAGCTTCCGGACTTTATTAGACTGGCCTGCCGGCGCGGCTATAAATCGGTCATCACCACCAACGGAACACTTTTGGAAAAACGGGGAGATGAGCTGCTTGCTGCCGGTGTTTATAAGGTAAACATATCCCTGCACAGTTTTGAAAAAGAGGATGACGAAAAACATGCTGCCTACATCCGTGAAATGGCAGTATTTGCCCAAAAAGCGGCAGAACAGGGCGTGATCGTGGTGTTCAGACTCTGGAATCAGGGCTGCAGCGACAGCAGAAATGACAAGACATATCAGCTTTTAAAAGAAAGCATACCCGGCGAATGGGTGGAAAATACCCGCGGCATCAGAATCCGGAACAAGATCCATCTGGAATGGGGAGAACGTTTTGAGTGGCCTGACAGTAAGGCACAGATCAAAGGAGACAGATTTTTTTGCTACGGTTTAAAAGACCAGTTCGGCATTCTTGCAGACGGTACGGTGGTTCCCTGCTGTCTGGACAGTGACGGTGTGATCGCCCTTGGCAATATATTTAAGGAAGAGATCAGTTTCATCCTGCATTCAAAAAGGGCGCTTGCCATGCTGGAAGGGTTTCAATGCGGCACGGCTTCTGAAGAATTATGTAAACGGTGTGGGTACGCGCAGCGGTTTGTTTGATTTATTTTCATGGAAAAATCAGGCAAAAATCAGGTTTTTTTGGCAAAATGATCTGAAAATGTAAAAAATATGTAAAGTAGGATAAAAAAATTACTTGAAGAAACACAAAATTAGTTATATACTTAATCATAATATTTTCTTGGCGGGTTTCTCTGTTAAAAGGATATAATTCTCCGGGAAAATATTTTTGTGTGGGGATACTGTGAAAGCCGGACAGATCCCTTACGCTCAAAGAACATATGAAACGGCTAAAAGAAAGGAGACTTTTCATCATGAAAAGAAAATCTGTAAGTCAGGCGCTCGCATTGCTTCTTACAATGACCATGGTTCTTGCAGGATGTGGTTCCAGCACCGCTGAAACTCCCGCTGCAGACACCAAAGAAGATGCGGCAAAAACTGAAGCTCCTGCTACCAACGACAGTGCAGCAGCAGAAGAAAAAACTGAAGAAGCTCCCGCTACCGAAGATGTAGCAGCAGCAGGCGAACCCATCAAGGATCTGGTAATCACCACCGTTGGTGACCTTGATCACATGATCATGCAGCACTCCGAAGGTTCCGGTCACGGACAGCTCGGTGGTAACTGTCTGTCTCCCCTTCTTGAGTACAACAAGTACGGTCAGCTCTGCCCCGCAGTTGCAACCGAATGGGGTACTGAAGACGGTAGCGTATGGACTTTCAATCTGAGAGACGACATCGTTTATGTTGACTATCAGGGCAACGAAATCGGCAAATGTACCGCTCAGGACTGGCTCACTGCTCTTGAATGGGTTCTGAACTTCCACAAGAACGGCGGTCTGTGCACTTCCATGCCTACTTCCACCATCAAAGGTGCTGAAGAATACTACGAATACACCAAGGGCTTAAGTGAAGCTGACGGTAAAGCTACCAAAGCTACCGATGCTAAGTTCCTGGAAATGGTTGGTATCGAAGCTCCCGATGATTACACTCTGAAATACACCATGATCGACAAGTGCGCATACTTTGATACTCTGTGTGCTGCACAGTTCATGTATCCCATGCCTCAGGGTATGATCGACAACGTAGGTGTTGACGGTCTGATCGGTATCAAGTTCGAAGACTTCTGGTACTCCGGTCCCTACAGACTGACCACCTGGGTTCTGAACAACGAAAAAGTATTCACCAAGAACGACAAGTACTGGGATAAAGAAGCTACTCTGTTCGACACCGTAACCATGAAGTGCGTTGAAGACAACCTGACCGACGACCTTCTTTGGAGCACTGGCGAAACTCACGTTGCACAGCTGGACGTTTCTACTCTGACCACCATCGCTGCTGATCCCAGCCATCCCGATTTCGACAAGCTGACTGAAACCCGTATTGAAAAATACTCCTGGTCTTGTCTGTTCAACTACGACAAGAAATTTGAAGATGGTACCCCTGATGAAAACTGGAACAAAGCTATCGGTAACGAAGCATTCCGTCAGGCTATGAACTGGGGTCTTAACTGGACCAACTACTGGTACCTTGACAATGCTCTCAACCCTTACAACCTGGAAAACAACGCTTACACCGCTAACAACCTGGGCGTATTCTCTGATGGTAAAGACTTCACTACCCGTGTAGTTGAAATGCTTGAACTTCCTGAAAAGGTTGATGAAAAGACTCCCAGACGTTATGTTCCCGAAAAGGCAGCTGAATACAAAGCTCAGGCTATCGAAGAACTGACCGCTGAAGGCGTAACCTTCCCTGTAAAACTTGACTACTACATCAAAGCCGGCAGCCAGTCCGAACTTGACAGTGCTATCATTCTGGAAGAAATCTTCGAAGAACTTGGTACTGACTTCATCGACTTCAATATCCTTACTTACGTATCCAGCTACGGCGAAGAAGTTATGTTCCCTCAGATGATGTCTATGGCAATCGTTGGTTGGGGTGCTGACTTTGGTGACGTTTCCAACTTCGTTGACCAGTGTAAGATCTATGACGATGCAGCTATCTACTCTGTAGAAAGACTGTGCACCGAAGAAATGACCGATGCAGACACCATCGAGCAGTGGAAAGAGTTCACCGAACTGGCTGACAAGGCTGGCGCTATCCACAACGATAGAGATGCTCGTCTGGAAGCTTACGCTGAAGCAGAAGCTTACATGATCGGTCATGCACTGGTTATCCCTGCTAAGAGCAGAAACAAATTCCAGCTGACCCACGTAAATGACTACTCCAAGCCTTACGCAGCATCCGGTATCTCCGATGTTATCTGGAAAAACTGGGAGACTTCCACTGTTCCTTACACCTCTGAAGACTATGCACGCTTCAAAGCAGAATATGAGGCTGGAGCTAACTAATTAAACAATTATGGAGGTTCCATATGGCAAAGTATACGGTTAAAAGATTACTGCAGTCCGCTCTGACGGTACTGATCATTGTAACTATCGTATTTGTTTTAATGAGAATGCTGCCGCCGGATTACTTCTTCACGGAAGAAGAACTGATCAAGCTTGATGAACAGACCAGACATGATCGTCTGCTGGCTGCAGGTCTCCTTGACCCCATTCCTACACAGCTTGTAAGATTTTACAAGGGCATGCTGCATGGTGACTTTGGCATTTCCCGTCGTATTCAGGCTGGTGTACCGGTTCTTGAGGTTCTGGGAGGTAAAGTTGCCGTATCCATGCGCCTTGGTGTGATTTCTATGGCGATATCCCTTGTTGTGGGTATCGCCATGGGCGTCGCCCAGACCTTGAATAAAGATCGAATCTTCGATCATATAGGTACGGCTTATATCATTTTTGTGAATTCTGTTCCTGCGCTGGTATCTTATTCCCTGATCCTGATCTTTGGCGCAAAGGTATTGGGTATTCCCTCCCTGTATTCTACGAACGATGTGATTCGTACAAGTATACTCCCTGTAGTATGTTTGTCCATCGGTTCTATTGCTTATTATGCATTGTGGACCAGACGTTACATGGTAGATGAACTGAACAAGGACTACATTCGTCTTGCCCGCATCAAAGGTATGTCTTCCAAAGACATTATGTTCAAGCATGTGCTCAAGAACGCATTCGTTCCCATGATCGCGTACGTTCCCGCATCTCTGCTGTTAACTATCGGCGGTTCCCTGCTGGTAGAACGTTTCTTCTCCATTCCCGGCATGGGTCCTCTGATGACCGACGCGATCGGCCGTTATGATACCAACGTTGTACAGATATGTGTAATGATTTATGCTGGTCTGGGTATTGTCGGCGTGTTCCTTGGTGACGTTTGCATGATGCTCTTTGACCCTCGTATCAGATTAACAGGAAAAGGGGGAACCAGATAATGGAGAATAAAGAAAAGAAAGGCTTGTTTGAGTTTGTGGAATATTCCGCAGAGTCAGCAGAGCGTATTGGTTATTCCAATTATTCCTATTGGAAGTCCGTATTTAACTGTTTTATGAAAAAGAAAGCCGCTGTAGCAATGTTCTTTATATTCTTCGTGTTGGTTATCTTTTCATTCATTGCTTCTGCAATCGGTAAATACGATTATACAGAATTAAGATCAAGTCTGATGGACGCTTTTACATCTCCCAATAAGGAGTTCTGGTTTGGTACCGATAATCTGGGCCGTGACTACTGGTGTCAGGTATGGTATGCAACCCGCGTATCTATCGGATTGGCACTGCTGGTAGCAACCGGTGAATGTGTACTTGGTGTTATCATTGGATGTGTTTGGGGTTATGTGCGTCAGATTGACCGCATCATGACTGAGATCTATAACCTGATCGCAAACATTCCCACCATTATTTACATGACTCTGATCGCACTGATGATCGGTCAGAACTTCTTTATCATGGCATTCTCCCTGATTGCATTCGGCTGGCTTGGTATGGCAAGAAACGTTCGAAATCTGGTTATGATGTATCGTGACCGTGAGTACAATCTTGCTTCCAGATGTCTGGGTACTCCTATCTGGCGTGTACTGGTGAAGAATATCTTCCCTTACCTGATCAGTGTAGTTATCCTGCGTCTGGCTCTGTCCATTCCTTCCACTATCGCAGTTGAGACAACCCTGTCTTATCTGGGTCTGGGTCTGGATATTGATACACCTTCCCTGGGCGTTCTTTTAAGAAACTCACGTGCGTACTTCTTAAGCTACCCTTACTTGCTGGTGTTCCCTGCAACCATCGTATCTGTTATTACCGTAACATTCTATCTTGTGGGTAATGCATTCTCCGATGCTGCTGATCCCAGAAACCACGTATAAGGAGGACGGCGAATATGGAACGAAAAGTACTGCTTTCCGCAAAAGACATTGAAATTCAGTTCAGTCTGCGCGGCAAGATTTTAAAAGCAATCAGAAAATGTTCACTGGATGTATATGAAGGCGAAACCATCGCCATCGTAGGTGAATCCGGTTCCGGTAAGTCCGTATTTACCAAGTCTTTCCTTGGTATGCTGGATGCAAACGGCTCCATCACAGGCGGTTCCATCATGTACAACGGTGAAGATATTTCCAAATATACAACCGAAAAACAGTGGATGGAAATCCGCGGTAAGAAGATCTCCATGGTTATGCAGGACCCCATGACTTCCCTGAACCCCTTAAAGAAGATCGGTAAGCAGATTCAGGAAAGTATTGAGCTCAACCAGGGCATCAAAGGTGCTGAAGCAAAAGCAATGGCGATCGAAATGCTTAAAAAAGTAGGTATTCCGGATGCAGAGCGTCGTGCGGAACAGTATCCTCACGAATTCTCCGGCGGTATGCGTCAGCGTGTAGTTATCGCGATCGCAACTGCTTGTCATCCCGAAATCCTGATCTGTGACGAACCTACCACTGCACTGGACGTTACCATCCAGGCACAGATTCTGGAACTGATCCGCGATCTGCAGAAGGAACTGGGTATGACCGTTATTTACATTACCCACGACCTTGGTGTAGTTGCAAACGTAGCTGACAGAGTAGCAGTTATGTATGCAGGTCAGATCGTAGAACACGGTATGGTTGATGAGATTTTCTATGATCCCAGACATCCTTACAGCTGGGCACTGTTATCCTCTCTTCCTCAGCTGGGCGTTAAGGGTGAAGAGCTGCCTACCATCGAAGGTACTCCTCCGAACCTGTTTAACGAAGTGAAGGGTGATGCATTTGCTCCCCGTAACAAGAAAGCTCTGGCAATTGACTTTGAAGAAGAGCCTCCTTATTTCGAGGTTACTCCTACTCACGTAGTTAAGTCATGGTATCTGGATCCCAGAGCACCCAAGCTTGAAAAGCCTGAGATTTTAAAGAGACTTAGCAATGGACAGTAAGGAGGTAGTCATGGCTGAAAGAGAAAAACTTATTGAACTCAAAGACGTGCAGATTACCTTCGGATCTGGACGAAAAAAATTCGTCGCAGTAGATCATGCAAGTTTTGATATTTACAAAGGCGAAACATTTTCCCTGGTAGGTGAATCCGGTTCCGGTAAAACTACCATTGGTCGTGCGATCACCAGAATCAATCCCGTTTCCAACGGTGAAATTCTGTTTAAGGGACAGAGAATCAGCGGCAAGATCTCCAAGGAGATGGACCGTGAAGTTATCAGAAAATGTCAGATGATCTTCCAGGATCCTATGGCATCCTTAAATGAACGTGCGAAAGTTGACTATATTGTTTCTGAAGGTCTGTTAAACTTCCATCTTTACAAAGATGAAGAAGAACGTAAGCAGAAAGTAGAAGATGCACTTCGTGAAGTAGGTCTTCTTCCTGAATTCGCATCCCGTTTCCCTCACGAGTTCTCCGGCGGTCAGAGACAGCGTATCGGTATCGCAAGAGCGCTGATCATGGAGCCTGAATTCGTTGTAGCAGACGAACCTATCTCCGCACTGGACGTTTCCATCCGTGCACAGGTTCTTAACCTGCTCAACAAGCTCAAAAAGGAAAGAGATCTGACTTACCTGTTCATCGCACATGACCTGTCCGTAGTACGTTTTATCTCCGATCGTATCGGCGTAATCCATCTGGGCAGAATCGTGGAACTTGCAGATACCGAAGAACTGTTCAGTCATCCCCTGCATCCTTATACAAGAGCACTGCAGTCTGCAGTACCGATTCCGGATCCTGCAAAGGAAAAGAACAAAAAGCTTCTTGTATACGATCCCTCCGTACATGATTACAGCGTAGAACAGCCTATCTGGAAAGAGGTTCGTCCCGGACACTTCGTATGGGGTACAGAAAAAGAATTTGCTCAGTGGCTGGAAGAGGATGAAAAGAATAATTAAGATTTTCAAACCGTATATGGTGCGTCCGATCATCTATAAATGTGTTACAAGATGTTCGATTGCACTGGTGTTTATCCTGTTATGGGATATGTTTATCAATAGCTCACTGTCTCCCGTAAGGGATGCGTGTTTTATGGCAGGACTGGTTTTCTTTATGCTGGCATGGTTTGCCTATCTGAAGCTGGATGGTCTGCGCGTACATTTCCTTGGTGAGGACATGCTGAAGAAAAAGCCCAAAAGGAAAATTCACTGGACAAAATCCATCGTGGATTTCGTGGATGAACACGTAGTTACCTTTGAGGAACTTACAGAAGAGGAACAGACTGCTGCTTTGATGGCATGCAATCTGCTTGGCTCCCTGATCTTTCTTCTTGTATCTCTTGCAGGCTCTATTTAAGAGCAGCAGAGCAAAAAAGAAAATACTGCGGTATTTACAGTGGCGTACATTTGTACGCCGCTTTTTATGTCTGAAAAAAAGCACACAAAACTTTTTGGGAATACAGCAAAAGGGATGGACAGATCAGAAGATTTTGAGTAAAATGGTTACAAAATAGAGATGTTTTATGAATTTGAAAGCTGGATTTGAAAGCTGGATTTGATAGACGCAAAGGATAGAGGGAATTGCCGTGAAATCATTTGAGATCAAGACAAAAATACATTTTGGTGATAATGCCCTGGAGCGTTTGGCGCAGATGCCGTATCAGCGTGTTTTGGTGATCACAGATCCTTTTATTGCAAAAGGACCCATGATAGAACTAATCACCGGGCCGTTAAAGCAGGCTGGCAAGGAATTTGAAGTTTTTTGTGATGTGGTGCCGGATGCCCCGCTGGAAAAGATCATCGTTGGCGTGCAGAAGATGCTGGAGTGCCGGCCGGATGCCATTGTGGCAGTGGGCGGCGGTTCTGCCATTGACTCCTCCAAGGCAATTCGCGAATTTGCCTTAAAAATTGATCATTATGCAGAAGTTCCGATGATCGCAGTTCCCACCACCAGCGGAACCGGCTCGGAAGTGACTTCCTTTGCAGTGGTGAATGATACAGCAGCACATACCAAATATCCTCTGGTTTCTCCTTCCCTGACAGCAGAAGAGGCGATTCTGGATGCAGAGCTGGTACGCAGTGTGCCCCCGTCCATTACAGCCGATACCGGTATGGACGTGCTGACACATGCCATTGAAGCGTATGTAAGTACCGATCACAATGAATTTTCCTCTGCACTTGCAGAAAAGTCCATTGAGATCGTTGGCGTATTTTTGCTCCGTGCATTTTTGGACGGCAATGACACCCATGCAAGACAGAAGATGCATGTGGCATCCTGTCTGGCAGGACTTGCCTTTAATTCTGCTTCCCTTGGACTGACCCACGGTATGGCGCATCAGCTGGGCGCACAGTTTAAGATTCCGCACGGACGTGCGAATGCTATGCTGCTTCCCCATGTGATCGAATACAATGCCGATATCTATAAGGACAGCAGAAGTCAGACGGAATATCATCCTTCTGTAAAGAGATATTCCACCATCGCTCATATCCTGGGACTGAGTTCCTACAACAAGGTTATGAGCATCCGTTCCCTGATCCGGTGGATTCAGTTTATGAATCAGGATATGAAGATTCCGGCAAGAATCTCCGAGATGGGCACGATCACGGTAAATGAATACATGAGTAAGGTAGAGATGATGGCGGAGGCTGCTCTGGCGGACGCCTGCACTGCGACCAATCCCAGAAAAGCGGATAAGGAAGCAGTTATGCGGATTTATCGTAATCTTTGGTAATATGAATTGAATCAGAAAGGGAATCATGCATGGACAATGTATGATTCCCTTTTGCACACTAAAAATACAGGCGGGAGGTATCAACAGGGATTACAGACATAATATTGATCTGATGCATCAGACGAAAGTGGAAATGAATCAGAAAAAGCTGGAAGCAGACGGCGTTGTTTACCGGACCATCGATGATCAGGGGCAGATACATGCTGTTACCCATACAAATGATCTGGGCATGGGAAAACCGACACATTTTTTTGACCTGGATGACAAGGGAAATATCTATTATGATGAACTGATCCCTTTTACGCCCTGGTATCCGACTTACGGTGACAGGGCAGTAGGACCGGTGGAAATTGCCCGTATGCGCGCAAAGGTTGGCTGTAACTGGTCTGCTTTGCCGGGTATTGAGTATTGTCCGGAAATGGTGCTGAATCTTTTCTGTCACGGCCCTATTGAGCGTGGTGTGGACTGCTGCGATGGCGGTGTGGATATCTACAATTTTACGCAGGATGCCGTGGCAATGCCTTCTGTGGCAGATTCTTTTGCCGCGATCGAACAGCGTGTTGTAAAAGAAAAACGTCTTACCTGGCGTGAACTGAAGCATGTACTGGATACAAATTGTGAGGGAGCGGAGGATATCCGCCTGATGTTAAAGAATATTGAACGTTATGGAAGCGGTTGAGAATCTGATCCTGACCCATAACGAAATGGGAGGCACTTTGATCAATATCAATATTTTATCCAAACAAAAGCTTCTGGAAGCGCATGAAGATCCCAACAGACATCCGGATCTGGTGGTGCGTGTGACGGGATATTCTGCTTTCTTTGCGAGCCTGTCGCCTTTGTACAGACAGCAGATCGTGGACCGTATTCTGGCAGAAAGCTAGAACCCAAAACAGTAACGATAAAAACTACAAATATAAAAATAGAAAATAAAAATCGCCGGCTGCATGGGTTTTGCAGCCGGCGATCGTGCTGTAAGCAATTACAGATTGAAATATTTGTCGAATTCTGCGGGATGAGGGATCTTGGACATCTGCAGGCATTCGGTTCTCTTGATCTTGATGAAGTTTTTGATCAGGTGTTCCGGGAATACGCCGCCGGCAGTCAGGTAATCATGATCTGCTTCCAGAGCATCCAGTGCATCTTCCAGACGGGTAGGCAGGGAGGATAATTTTGCCTTTTCTTCATCGGAAAGAGAGTACAGGTTAAAGTCGTAAGGGCCCCAGCCGTTTGCGTGAGGATCAATCTTGTTCTTGATGCCGTCAAGACCTGCCATTAACAGCGCAGCATAACAGAAATAAGGGTTGCAGGTTGCGTCGGGGTTGCGCAGCTCAAAGCGGCGGAGGGCAGGAGTCTTTGCGTATGCGGGGATACGGATGACTGCGCTGCGGTTGCTGGTTGCATAGCCGACGGTCACAGGTGCTTCAAAACCGGGGATCAGGCGCTTAAAGGAGTTGGTGCTGGGATTGGTCAGAGCACACAGGGAAGCGATGTGTTTTAACAGACCGCCCATGAAATAGTGTGCTTCTTTGCTTAAATGGGAATAACCGTTGTCGTCGGAGAAAACGGGTTCGCCGTCTTTTAATAAAAGCATGTGTACATGCATGCCGTTGCCTGCTTCACCGTAAACGGGCTTGGGCATGAAGGTTGCAGCCTTGCCGTATTTGATTGCGGTGTTGTGGATGACATATTTGATCATCATGGAAGCATCTGCCATTTTGGACATCTGGCCGAGCATGGGTTCAATCTCGTACTGACCGGCAGCGCCTACTTCGGGGTGGTGATATTTGACTGCAATGCCCATTTTTTCCAGTTCCAGACACATTTCGGAACGGCATTCATAGGAAGTGTCAAAGGGCTTTGCAATGTGGTAATTTTTCTGATGGGCAACAACGGTGCCGTGGCCTTCGCAGTCGCTGTTCCAGTATGCCTGTTTGGCGTCAACGGATACGCCGATGGAGTTGGGATTGACAGACCAGCCCACATTGTCAAAAAGATGGAATTCAAATTCGGGCAGGATCAGCATGGTGTCTGCAATGCCCAGATCCTTCATATACTGCTCGGCAGCCAGAACGATGTTTCTGGGGTACTGGTCCAGCGGACGGTTTTCGGGATAATCGATGATCATCGCGTTGCCGGTGATGGATAAGGTAGGAATCTCACAGTAAGGATCGATAACTGCGGTGTCAAGATCGGGAATAAATACCATATCGCTCTTTTCCACAACGGCATATCCGTAGTTGGAAGCGTCAAATCCGATACCGTCTTTCATGGTGTCGGGGGTAAACTGGGAAGCGGGGATCGTAACATGTCTGAACTGACCGTTGATATCTACGATCTTAAAATCCACCATTTTAATATTCTGTTCCTGGATCAGCTGGATAATATCCTGTGCACTTCTTGCCATAGCTTTCCTCTCATTCTGCTGCCTGCTTTTTGCGGCAGCGTTTTTTGCTGCTAAATATTATAATACAAAATCGTGTTTATAACAATGCAAAAAATGGGAAACGGTATGCAAATCTGAATATGAGCTAAAGTGTGACATAAAAATGCATGTATACAAAACTGAATATTTGCAGTGACAAATCCTGTATACAATAGGGAAAACAACAGGTTTCTGAATAACTGCAAAATACGCGGCTGAATTTGTGCACAATGCACCTGAAAAAAAGATATGGTTTTTATCGGGAAAATACTGTATGCTGTAGAATGTCGGTAAATCGTTTGTGAAAAGTAATGAGGTATGATTATGCTGATTCAATGTGGAAATACGCTGGTGGCGCCGGACTGGCATGTGGAAGAAAATGAGGGAACCGGTTATTTCCGTATCTATTATGTGCATGACGGAGGTGCTGTCTATAAGGGAAATGACAGAGAGCAGATGCTTGTTCCGGGACATGTTTATATTTTGCCAAACTGTATCCCTTATGAGTTAAAACAGATCCGTGATACCGGATTCGAGTGTACCTATATGCATGTGGATCTGCCGGCAGTTCAGATCAGCGGCATGATCGAGCTGGTGCCTACGCAGGAAGATTCCCTGTATTTTTATATGCATCTGGTGCGCAGACTGATCGAGGAAAGACAAAAGGATCTGCTGCAGAACCTGATGGAACTGATCGTTCATTACTGCAAGGGCAGTGAGTATTTTACGCTGAGTTCTGAATTTTTGTATACAATAAGCAAATACATACAGGAGCATATAGCGGAGAAGATCACGGTTGAGGAGCTGAGTGATCTGTACCACTATAATCCGAATTATTTCATAGAAGTTTTTAAGAAAGAAGCCAACTGTACGCCGCATCAGTACATTCTGCGCGCACGTATGCAGAAAGCCGTAGCGCTTCTGCGCCGCAGGGAAAACATTAAGGTGGTTGCAGAGGCGGTAGGGTATGCGGATATCAGTTCTTTCTGCAGAGTGTTTAAGAGATATTACGGCGTTACGCCGACCAGATATGTGGATTCATCCAAGGCACATCCGTAATACACATGTCTTTGTTTTTGTATATCATATCTGAACTTCTGTCATTGTTCCTTTTGGGGAAGTGTGTAATGATTTAAGAAGATGGGGAGCACCGGGGCATGGGTGAAATGATCACTCCATATTCCGGTGTTTGATTTTATCGCACAAACTAAAAACAGGGGAGGATAAAGCGATGAGCAAGAAAAAACCTCAGAATGCGGTAGCAGGCATACCGCAGAAGCAGACATGGTGGCAGTCGTTTATTGCTGACTTTGCGGGTTACAAAAAGCAGTATGCGCTGGTGCTGATGTTTATCCCGGTGGTAGTGTACTTTGCAGTATTTAAGTACATTCCTATGGGCGGCATTGTCATGGCCTTTAAGGATTACAAGATCCGTCAGGGTATTTGGGGAAGTGACTGGTGCGGTCTTGAGAACTTCACCAAGCTGTTTGCAACCAATACCTTCGCCAGAGCGGTAGAGAACACTCTGGAGATCAGTTTGCTGAGAATTATCTGCGGATTCCCGGTTCCGATCATTCTGGCATTGCTCTTAAACGAAGTTAACAATGAAAAATTCAAGAAGGCAGTACAGACCATTACTTATCTGCCCCACTTTATTTCCTGGGTCGTTTTAGCAGGTCTGTTCCAGCAGCTGTTATCCCCCAGCAACGGTGCGGTAAACAGTATTCTGGGCACACTGTTCAATATGGAACCTATTTACTTTTTGGGTGACAACGATTATTTCCGCGGAACGCTGATCGTAACGGATATCTGGAAGGGCGCCGGCTGGGCTTCCATTCTGTATCTGGCAGCTATTTCGGGTATTGATCCTTCACTTTATGAAGCTGCAAAGTGTGACGGCGCGACCAAGCTGCAGTGTACCAGATACATTACACTGCCCTGTATCGCGGCAACCATCACGGTTATGCTGATTCTGGAAATCGGCGGTATTCTGGATGCAGGCTTTGACCAGGTATTTAACCTGTACAACTCCGCAGTATATGAAACCGCAGATATTATTGATACATATGTTTACAGATACGGTATCGGTGAGATGAAGTACGCAATGGGTACTGCCGTAGGTCTGTTCAAGAACGGTATCGGATTCATTCTGGTTCTTGGCACCAATGCGATCACCAAACGTATCAACGGCAACGGAATCTGGTGAGGTGACGGATATGATGAGAAAATTAAAAAAACTGACCCCCGGAACAATACTGATCTATCTGATTCTGTCACTGTTTTCCTTAAGTATTGTTGTTGCGTTCCTGCATCTGCTTAGTATTTCATTTTCTCCTTCCCACATTGCAACCCAGGGCGGTCTGCATCTGTGGCCCAAGGAATTTACACTGAGCAACTATAACGAAGTATTCAAAAATAAGTTCATCTGGACAGGTTATAAGAATACCATTCTGATCACCGTGATCGGTACCATCGTAAAGCTGTGCTTTACCGCGATGGGTGCGTATGTACTTTCCAAAAAGTACTTCCCTCACAGAGATCTGTGGACATTTTTCATCGTGTTTACCATGTTCTTCTCCGGCGGTCTGATTCCCAGCTACCTGCTTAACAAGAACCTTGGTCTGATGAACAACATGCTGGTACTGTTCCTGCCCAGCCTGATCAGTGCTTACAACCTGGTTATCATGAGAAACTTCTTCCAGGGTCTCCCTGAAGAAATCGAAGAAAGTGCGATGATCGACGGTGCAGGCCGTTTCAAGATCTTCTATGCGATCGTACTTCCTATGTCCAAGCCCATTCTTGCAACTGTAGGTCTGTGGCTGGCTGTAGGTCACTGGAACTCCTGGTATGATGTATTAATGTACATCACCGATGAATCCAAATTCACCCTGCAGATCGTTCTGAGACGAATCCTTCTGACCGGTTCCAAGGAAATTATGGAATTCTCTTCCACAACTACTGGAATGGTAAGTTCCGAAGGTCTGAAGGCTGCAACGATCTATGTGGCAACACTTCCTATTCTGTGTGCATATCCTTTCCTGCAGAGATACTTTGTAAAGGGTATTAACATGGGCAGCTTAAAGGGATGATTTCCCGGCAACCAATTTTGATCCTGGGCGTACAGCAAACGCTTGCGATAACTATTTTCTATTATTTAAGGAGGATTACAATGAAAAAGAAATTTATTTCTCTGCTTCTGGCTTCCGCTATGGTGACCACTCTGCTGGCTGGCTGCGGCAGCAAAGAAGCTGAAACTCAGGCACCTGCAGCAGACACCACTGCGAAGACAGAAGAAAAGGCTGAAGAAAAGGCTGAAGAGCCTGCTGAAGAAAAAGCAGAAGAACCCGCTAACACCGAACCCGTACATATCAGCGTTGCTGGTTACTTCTTTGGTCCTGTTGACAACGAAAAAGACGTTATCACTCCCGCTGTTGAAGCTCGTCTGTTAGAAGAACACGGCATCAACGTAGACATCGAACTGGTTTACATCGAACAGGCTAACTACGCAGAACTGATCAACACCCGTCTGGCTGGTGACACTGCTCCCGACGTATTCCTTGCTCAGAGCGAAACCACCGTTGAAACTTACTATGATCAGGGCGTTATCGCTTCCTGGGATCTGGAATTTTTCAAAGAAAACGCTCCTGACGTTTGGAACTTCATCGAAGGCGGCGCAGCTTACGGCGATCTGATCGAAGACGTTGATATGTGGGTTGACTACGCTACCATCGACGGCGAAATGGTTACCGTTCCTTCCTTCAAGCCCGACGGTTCCATGCCTTACAAGCAGCTGGTATACCGTGGCGACTGGCTGGAAGCTCTCGGTGTATCCGCTGATGATCTTCCCAAGACCGTTGAAGAATACGTAGACCTTGCTTACCGTTTTGCAAAAGAAGATCCCGATGGCAACGGTGCTAACGATACCTATGGTATGAGCGCAACCGGTCTGAAGGCTCTGTTTGGTGCTTACGGCATGTACAGCGGCTTTGTAGGCGGCACTTCCTACTGGCAGGAAAAAGACGGCCAGATCGTGAACCCCGACGTTTCTGACGAAGCAAAAGAAGTTGTTAAGATCATCGCTGACATGTACAAAGACGGCGTTATCGATCCTGAATTCGTAACCGGTAAAGAAGCTATCTCCGGCGCATACTGGGCAATCTCCAACGGTCTGGTTAACGGTCTGTACGGTGTATCCGCACTGGCTTCCATCGACCACTATCGTGAAAGAGGCGTTGTAAGCGCAGAAGACGCTGGCGGCCCTTGTGCACAGGAATACTGGGCAGTTAACGGTGAAGATGCTACCTTCGCATATGGTCCCTGGCCTACAGGCCCTAACGGCGAATATGGTTACTCTGTAGGTTACTCCGTAGCAGTTGGTGAATCCGCAGTTTACAATGCAAACCTGATGGATGATGAAGAAAAGCTTGCTACCATCTTCCAGATCATGAACGCATTTGCAACTGACGATGAACTGTATATGCTTGCTGCATACGGTATCGAAGGTGAACACTACACCGATAACGGTGATGGCACCTATACCAGAAGCGCAGACTTCGACAATGCAGGCTTTAACGAAATCGGTCTGTGGGGCTGCCGTTCCTTATACGGTGGCGACCGTACCTTCAGCCAGACTGCATACGACGCTGTATTCTACAAAGACAAATCCATTGCTAACCGCTTAAGCTGGTTCGAAAAGCCTCAGTACGATAGCTACATCCAGGACGCAGTTTCTGTAACTCTTCCTTCCGCAGGCGATCTGCAGAGCGAAATCAACACCTATCGTGATGAAACATGGATCAAGATGATCACCGGCGAACTCGATGTTGAAGCTGATTGGGATGCATATGTTGAGAAGTATCTCTCCTTAGGTGGTCAGACTCTGACTGACGAAGCAAACGAATGGTACGCAAATAAATAATTTGTGCCCTATCTGATTGCAAATTAAATGAGAAGCTGATGTAATAGGGCAACTTATTACATCAGCTTTTTTGCGCACGCTTTTAATATGTATATATAAGGACGATGTTAGTTATGCAGGGACAGTGGATCGGGTGTCAGAATTGTGAGGCACCGTTAATTGCCGGAGAGTTTTCTCTGGAGAAGATAACCAAAACAAAGATCAATATCTGCGGTCTTGGTTTTTTTGAACTGTATCTGAATGGAAAGAAAGTATCTGACGATCTTCTGGTGCCGGTCTGGTCTGATTATGATCTGCGCAAAGGCCAGCGTCTGAAATATCCCATTCATGATGAGAGAAGCTGCCAGACCTATTACTGCTGCTATGATATCACCGGATATTTGCAGGCAGGTAAAAACACCATTGAGGTGTTGCTGGGAAATGGCTGGTACAATCAGTATGAACGCATGGCGGAAGGCGAAATGTGGTACGGCAGACCCAAGCTCTGGTTTGAGATGTTTGCCGATGGAGCGTCTGAAGCGTTTTTGGTTTCCGGCGAATGGATGAAATGGAAACCTTCCCATATTGTATACAACAATGTATATATGGGCGAGGTACAGGATTTTTGTGAAAAAGAATATGAGATGCAGCCTGTGGAGCCTGCTGCGGCACCGGAGGGCGCACTTAGACTGCAGGAGTGTCCAGCAGACCGGGTGATACGGACGATCAAGCCGGTTCTGATCGGGACTGTTGACGGACGCAGTATATATGATGCCGGTGAAAATATCACCGGATGGTGCCATTTTGTGGAAAAGGAAGAATCACAAAAAACAGTGACTGTCCGTTACGCGGAAGAACTGGATGAAGACGGAAAACTTGATTTTTCCTCCACCGGCGGTGTCAAACAGATTCAGAAGGATATCTATATTTCTGCAGGAAATGGTCAGGAATGCTTTCCGCATTTTACATGGCACGGCTTTCGTTATTTTGAGATAGAAGGAAAAGTACAAGAGCTGGTGGTTGATGTCGTACATACCAATGTGGAAGCAACAGGCAGTTTTGTCTGCAGTGATGAAACCATAAACTGGCTGGTGGAAGCATATCTGCGAAGCAGACTTGGAAATATGCACTGCGGTGTTCCGATGGACTGCCCGCACAGAGAGCGCCTGGGTTATACCGGTGACGGACAGGCTGTATGTGCATCAGACTTCTGGATGCTGGATGCTGATCTTTTTTACCGGAAGTGGATGGACGATATCGCAGCCGGTCAGTGTAAGATTTCCGGGCATGTACAGCATACGGCGCCTTTCTATGGAGGAGGAGGCGGCCCCGGAGGCTGGGGATGCGCGATGGTTCTGGTTCCCTGGGAGCACTACAGAAGATACGGGGATCAGGAAATTCTGAAAAAGTATTATCACAATATGTGCGAATACATCCGCTATATGTACTCCAGATGTGATGAGAGAAGCCTTGTTGTAAGAGAGGAAGAAAGAGGATGGTGTCTGGGAGACTGGTGTGCGCCTGATCCCATGGTGCTGCCGGAACCTTTTGTAAATACTTATTATCTGATCCGCTGTCTGGCGGTGGTGCGCAGCACAGCACAGATTCTTGGATGTGAATCTCCTTATTCCATACAGGATGAGGAGGATTTGAAACAGGCAATGATCGATCAGTATTACGATGCGCAGACCGGGCATTTTGCAGGCGGTGTACAGGGGGCAGATGTGCTGGCCCTGGATATCGGACTTGCTGAGAAAATCGCTTCAGGCAGTGAGGCAAAACTTGCAGAAAGGATTGCAGCGTATTACTGTGAAAGCAATGCCTTTGACACCGGATTTTTGGCAACAGGGGTTCTGATCCGCCAGCTGTTTGCACACGGATACGGTGAGACGGCAGTTTCTCTGTTAAAGAGTACTGTACCGGATCGTTCCTATGGAGGGATGAAGCAGAAAGGTGCGACAACGCTCTGGGAGAGATGGAACGGACATGAATCCCACAATCATCCCATGTTTGGCGGACCGGTACAGATGCTGTTTGAAGGCCTTCTGGGGATTGAACGCAGCGAAACCCTGCGGATTGAGCCGCTGTTTACAGAGCAGCTTGACTGGGCAGAAGGAAAGGCAGTCTGCAGCCAGGGAACAGTCAGTGTAAAATGGAGCAGGGAAGAAGCGCAGATTGCAGTGGAAGTGTCTGTACCCTGCAGGGCTGAGCTTACGCTTTCTCAGAAAAAAGTCACTGTTGAGCCGGGAAAACATCAGTTTTGTCTGACACTGTAACTAAATTTTAATTATGGACAGCCTAATCGGGAAGCGGCTTTGAAGCCGCTGTGTCCTGACAGCTATTTTGAAACACCGTCGGTTTGACAAGTCAGTTCTCCCCCTCTTGTCAACTGGCGGTGTTGTGGTATAGTGGTATCAAAGGGCTGATTGGATCAGATATCCCGGATGGAGGATCATATGAAAAATACAAAAAATAATCGCTGGGTCAAAAATGAAGAAATTGATCTGGAAGTTTGCGGAGACGGTGTCGCAAGAAAGATTCTTGCCTACACCGATGAAATAATGTGTGTGGAGAATCATTTTAAAAAGGGAAGTGTGGGCGCGCTGCACTGCCATCCCCATACCCAGATTACCTATATTGTGTCGGGTGTCTTTGAATTTGAAATTGACGGCGTCAAAAAGATTGTGCGTGCCGGTGATACCATGCTGAAAAAAGACGGCGTGATTCATGGCTGTGTCTGTCTGGAGGAGGGCGTGCTGGTGGATTTCTTTGCCCCCATGCGGGAGGACTTTGTGTGAAAACATATGAACATGATCTGACACAGGGATCTTTATGGAAGGGCATATGGCGATACAGTGTTCCGCTGATGTTTACCAATGTACTGCAGGTGATCTTTAATCTGACAGATATTGCGGTGGTCGGACGTTTTGCAGGATCGGCGGCACTGGGAAGTGTGGGGTCTACGACGATCCTGGTTACTCTTTTTATTGGTCTGATCATGGGAATGGCCAGCGGAGTCGGCGTACTGACAGCACAGGCCAGAGGGGAAGGCAACCGCGTAAAAACATCCGAAACAGTGCATACTTCGGCAGTGATCATGCTGGCAGCAGGCATACTGGTATCTGCGATCTGTCTGATTTTTGGACGCAGTATTCTGACTGCTATGAATACCAAAGCAGAGCTTTTGGACGGTGCGGTTTTGTATTTTCAGATTTATTTTGCGGGCGCACCGGTGATCGCCCTGTATAATTACGGCAATGCTGTACTGAGTGCAGTGGGTGATACCAAAAGACCGCTTTATTATCTGAGTTTTGCCGGTGTTCTGAATGTAATTTTAAATCTGATCTTTGTCATCGTATTCGGGATGGGCGTTGCCGGTGTTGCACTTGCCAGTGTGATCTCACAGTGTGTTTCGGCAGGTCTGATCATCCGTGCATTATGCAAAAGCGAGGGAGATTATGGGCTTAAATTCCGGAAACTTCATATTTCCGGAAAGATCGCGGCAAGGCTGTTTCGCATCGGTATTCCGGCAGCCATCCAGTATGCGATCTTTCAGTTTGCCAATCTGTTTGTGCAGATCGGTGTCAATTCTTTTGATACCGTGATCGTGGAAGGAACAGCAGCTGCATCCAATGCGGACGGTATTGTTTATGAAATGATGGCGGCTTTTTATACGGCGGGAGCGACCTTTATCGGACAAAATTACGGTGCCCGTAAAAAAGACCGTATTTTGAAGAGCTTTTTTATCAGTACGTTTTATGCGCTGGCTCTGGCGCTGATACTGGGACTTTTACTGGTATTTTTTGGAAGGCAGTTTCTTGCGATTTTTACAAATGACCCGGAAGTGGTGGAAGCCGGTATGTACAGGCTGACTGTCATGGGACTTTGTTACTGGGTATCATCGTTTATGGACAGTGCGCTGGCGGCATCAAGAGGCCTTGGCGAGACAAGCATTCCTACCGTGATCGTTATTCTGGGTTCCTGTGTGTTCCGTCTGATCTGGATCTATACGGTATTTGCCTTTTTTGGAACGATCACTTCGCTGTATCTTTTATATGTATTTAGCTGGACGATCACGGCGATTTTTGAAATCTGGTATTTTGCACGGCTGTATCAAAGGAGATTTTCATGAAAAAACAGGGTATTATCATTCATCCTCATGAATTGACGGATCAGATGATCGCAATTTTAAAAAAATGTGAAAATATCAATGTGCTGGGGCTGCATCCTCCTGGGGGAAGAGCGGCTGCAAAGAATCTGGATACCCTTCTGGAGCTGATGAAAACACCGGAATTTCAGAATAAACTGGCGCAGGTGCGCAGCCTGGGGATCGCGATCGAGTATGAGATGCATGCGCTGGCATGGCTTTTGCCCAGAGATTTGTATGGAGAGCATCCTGAGTGGTTCCGAAGGGGAACAGACGGTGTGAGGATCAATGATTTTAATATGTGTGTGTCCAATGATGAGGCATTGGAATATCTGCGCTGCCGGGCTGCTGAGCTTGCCCGGATTTTAAAGTCTGATACAGGGATGTATTATTTCTGGGCGGATGATGTGGAGGAAACCTTCTGTCACTGTGAAAAATGCAGCAGTCTGACACCCTCCGACCAGGCCATGATCATTTACAACACGATTCTGGAAGGAATACGTCGTGTGGAGCCGGAGGCAAAACAGTGTTTTCTGGCTTATCACGAGACGGTGGTGCCGCCGGAACAGATCAGACCTGCGGAAGGAGTCTTTTTGGAGTATGCGCCCATGCGCACCAGCACCACAATTCCCATCAACGATGAAAACTGTGAGGCAAACAGCACATTCTGCAGTGCGATACCGGGACTTCTGGAATGGTTTGGAAAAGATGACGCACAGATCCTTGAATACTGGATGGACAATTCCATGTTTTCCAATTGGACAAAACCGCCGAAGAAGCTGACAATCTGTGCAGATACGATTCAAAGCGATATCCGGTTCTACCGGGAAAAGGGGTTTGAACATATTACAAGCTTTGGCTGTTATCTGTCGGATGACTATATTGAGCTGTACGGGGAACCGCCGGTTATAGAATATGACGGCTGTTTTGTATAAACAGGGTTGCCATGCATGAAATAAAGCTGTATAATAAACTGTAATATACATTTTTCAGGAGGACGATATGTCAGTTAAATACCATAATTTCGGCGGTGTGATCGGTTGGAATCTTCAGAAGTATTTTCCGATGCTTGCGTCAAATGCATATTTGAAATTACAGCGTTCCAGCAGAAATAAACTGCAGAAGGACTATATAGATTATTTTATGAAGGATGAGGTTCCGCCCATGCCTCTGGTGGTCAATCTTGAGACCATCAACCGCTGCAACGGTACCTGTTCTTTCTGTACTGCCAATAAGCACGCAGAGAAGCGCCCGTATAAGAGAATGGAAGATGAACTGTTTTACAATATCATCGACCAGCTGGCTGAGTGGGGCTATAAAGGACATCTGACTCTGTACGGCAACAATGAGCCTTTTTTAGATACCCGTATCATCGAGTTCCACAAGTACTGCCGTGAAAAGCTGCCGGACTGCTTTATTTTCCTGTCCAGCAACGGTATTCTACTGACCGTGGACAAGGTAAAGCAGGTACTTCCTTATATCAATCAGCTGATCATCAACAACTACTGTGAAGATATGAAGCTGCGTCCCAATGTGCAGGAGATCTATGATTATGCCAAAGCACACGAAGATGAGTTTAAGAATGTAGAGCTCCTGATCCAGATGCGTTACGCAAAGGCAGTGCTTTCCAACCGTGCAGGTTCTGCGCCCAATAAGCAGAATGATGTCAAGATCATCAAGGAAACCTGTTTGATGCCCTATACAGACATGTTTATTTTCCCTGACGGACGTATGGGTATCTGCTGCTGTGACAATTTTGAAGCAACCACTCTGGCTGACCTGACTAAGACCAACATCAAAGATGCATGGAACAGTGAGGAATATAAAAAGCTGCGTGAAGCGATCAAAGAATCCCGCAGCAATTACGGATTCTGCAAATTCTGTGATTTCATCGATGCAGGTCTGCGCATGGATGCTGTGGATGATACGCTGCACAACCGTGAAGCAAACCACGGCGCAAGACAGTCCATGTTTAAGAAAAAATAAGAAAATGAATGCCGCCCGGTCTTTTGACCGGGCGGTTTTGATGAAAGGGTAAAAATTATCTTTTGTTGGACTGTCTCCAGATGTTCTGGGCCTGTGCTTCTTTGATCAGATCATCCCTGAAATCAGGATGTGCGATGGAAACCAGTTTTTCGGCGCGTTCCCAGGTGGTACAGCCGGTGAGATTGACTACACCGTATTCCGTGGCGAGAAAATAGGCCTGACTGCGGGGGCTTGTGATGATATCGCCGTTAAAATGGGGCAGGACGCAGGAATGAAGTGTGCCGTCTTTTGAGCGGTGGGAAGAATTCATGCAGATGAATGCCTTGCCGCCTCTGGACATGGCAGCGCCGGTAAGATAGTCAAGCTGACCGCCGGTGCCGCTGATGTGGCGTGTGCCGGCGCTTTCGGAACTGATCTGCCCATAAAGATCCACAGCGATGCAGTTGTTGATGGAGATCATATTGTCGATCTTACTGATGGTTTTGGGAGCATTGACATATTCCAGCGGTGAGATGGTGACGGACGGATTCTGGTCAACCCAGTCATACAGTGTCTGGGAGCCAAGGACAATACCGGTCACACTTTTATTGGTATGCAGATTTTTGAAACGGTTGGTCAGTTTGCCGGCTTGGTACATTTCGTAGTAGGCATCGCCGCACAGTTCGGTGTGCATGCCAAGATCTTTTAAGTCGGACTGCGCAATGCGGGCACCGATCACATTGGGGAGGTCACCGATACCAAGCTGCAGTGTGGCACCGTCAACAATATAGGGGATGATCTGATCTGCGATCATGATATCTTCCGCAGAAGGTTCACCCAGAGGAAACTGCGGCAGGGGAGCGTGTTCACCTTCTACCACAAAATCCACTTCGTCGATATGGATGCATTCGTCAAAACCGCCGCAGATGCGGGGAAGATGTTCGTTGACTTCCAAAATGACCACATCAGCTTTATCCAGAATGCCTTTGGCAACACCGGCAGCACAGGATAAATTGAAAAAACCGTGTTTATCCATAGGTGTGACACACATCATGGCCACATTTACGGTCAGAAAATGGCGGTAATAAGGAACCAGATTACGGAAGATCATGGGAATATAGTTGCAAAGGCCCTGATCGGACAGACGGCGCTCATAGGCTGAGTAATGCCAGCTGTTGTACATAAAATGCTCTCTGGTAGGATCGCTTTCCACGGTTTTTAAGGGACCAAACATCAGATTGCCGCGGATTTTGACATCATACAGTTCATCCCGGCGGCGGGCCAGGGCCTCGTCCAAAAGCGCCGGAAAGCCAAGATTTGTGGTGTAGTCGATCCAGTCACCGCTTTTTATGATCTGTACCGCCTCATCGGGGGTACGCAGTTTTTCTTGATAGGACTGATAAACGTTTTTCATGGATACTCCTTATTCTGTTTGTGTGTAACATTAATTTATCATTTTTGGGGAATTCTGTACATCCCATAATTATGGAAAAGAGGATTTGAACAATCACATCTTCTGTGATAGGATAAAATTGCTGTAATATTTGTGATCGACAGAATTTTTACAATAGACAAAATGGAAAAGAGAAGCAGTATGAAGTGTTATAAATGCAAAACAGAATGTATGGAAAACAGTCAGTTTTGTCCCTCCTGCGGAGCTGCCCTGCAGATTACACAGGAGGTGATCCAAAAGGCGGTCAGGAAAGAAGCTTTGGCGGTGGAGCAGCTTTTTTATATGAGCCGTGAGCAGATTTATTATGCAGTCAGAACGATCATATGGGATGAAGAAGCCGCTTTTTTAGTGGTTGAAGACAGTTATGTGAAGGCTGTAAAAACATTGCGGCAGCTGAAAAATCCGGCCGCTTTTGTGAACTGGATGAAAAAGATTGCGCTGGACAATGCGGTACAGTGGATAAAAAATACATATCCGGATGTATGGACACGAAAGGCTGCAGCGGCTGCAGAACCGCAAATACCGGACAACACAATACAGACAGTCCCTCCTCTTTTTCTGTCCTGGGAACAGACAAAAAAGCAGCTGGATATGATCCTGAAAGCACTGCCGGTACTGCAGCGGACTGTGAGCGGAATGTATTACGGACAGCAAATGAGTACCAATGAAATTTCGGAATTAACCGGAATTTCAGAAGATGCTGTAAAGGAATGTCTGCAGCGGGCGCAGGAAAATATCCGGAAATATGTACCTAAGGCGGTGGAATCCGGGGACGGGCAAGAACGGACACCGGAAGAATATCTGATGTGTCTGTATGCCTGTCTGTTGGAATATTGCGGGGAATTGGCATCTGAGGTTTTGCTGCAGGGGATTCAGAAAAAGACGGTCGGCAAAAGAGGAAGAAAAGCAGCGAAGGCCGTCGGGGTGGCAGCAATGGCGGTTGCCGGAGAGTCTGTGGGTGAAGTGGCAAAAGAGGGGATCAAAGCTACGATCACCAAACTGATCGCCGGTCTGACCGCAACGGCAGTGATCGGCGGCGGTACAGGAGCGGCTGTATTGAAACTGCAGGAAAATAAAACAGATGATGCGGCAGCACCGGTGATACAGCAGCAAGTACAGACGCAGACAGAGGCTGCAGCAATAGAAGAAATGGCGGAAACTGAAGAAGCGCAAGACAGTCTGCAGCAGGCGGGGACAGCAGAAAATAGCGGCACTGCAGAGACAGTATCGCATCTGCTGACTGATTTTTCGGAAATAGAAGCAGAAGGGCACAGCCGGATTCTTTCAGAACTGGAAGAAATTTATCGGAATAATATGCAGCAGTACAGCCTGATCGATCTGAATGATGGAGAAAACCGTTATTCTTTTCCGATGGAAATGATATCTGCGGTCTCGGATCTTAGAATCGGGAAAGAAGGATATTTTGCAAAAGAGATGGGACATGAAGGGAATATCTGGTTTGTTCCCTGTTATGCAACTCTTGAAGATGTGGTATTTTACGGAACTGACGGAAGTACCGATTTTATAACTTATGAAGATGCAGTGGGATTTTTGCGGGTCAGCAATCTGGTTTTGGAAGAGGATGGAGAGATTTTGTATGATGATTTTGTTGATTTTACAGGATTTTATACTTCGGCCGATCTGCTTTATCATGAAACTGTGGAAACGTATGCCGGCGGATACCGGATTGATACAGTAAGTTGGGAATAGAAGGTGTTATTGTGACAAAACAGACAGGCAGAGCCAAGATCGATTTTTCAAAAGGACCGGTCTGGAAATGTATCATGGCACAGGCAGTACCGCTTACGGCGGCACAGCTGGTGCAGCTTTTGTATAATGTTGTGGACAGGATTTACCTGGGACATATGGGAGACGGCAACAGTCTGGCGCTGACAGGCGTGGGGCTTACTTTTCCGATCATAACACTGATCATGGCATTTACGGCCCTGTTTGGGCTGGGCGGCGTACCGCTCTTTTCCATGGCAAGGGGAGCCGGTGAAAATGACAAAGCCGGAGAGATCCTGGGAAATTCTTTTGCGCTGCTGATGGTAAGTTCGGTGGTACTGATGGGGGGCAGTTACCTGTTCTGCCGGCCGATCCTGTTTTTATTCGGAGCCAGTGAGGCTTCCTATGTGTATGCGCGGCAGTATCTGATGATCTATCTGATCGGTACACCGTTTTCCATGCTGACCACTGGTTTAAACGGTTATATCAATGCCCAGGGCTTTCCGCGGGTCGGAATGCTGACCACAATGCTGGGTGCCGTTTCCAATATTATCCTGGATCCCGTCTTTATCTTTGGATTTGATATGGGTGTGGCCGGTGCAGCACTGGCTACCATTATCAGTCAGGCTATTTCTGCACTGTGGGTACTGCGTTTTCTGACAGGGAAAAAGGCTGTTGTTCCTTTGCAGAAAAACAGGATACGGATTCAAAAAAATACCACCAGAGATATCTTTAAGCTGGGAACAGCCAGTTTTATCATGCAGGGAACCAACTGTATCGTGCAGGTGGCGTGTAATTCCACGCTGCAAAATTATGGCGGAGATGTGTATGTGGGGATTATGACAGTGCTCAATTCCATCCGTGAGATTACGGTACTGCCCATTAACGGCATCGTAAACGGCGGACAGCCGGTGAGCAGTTTTAACTACGGTGCAAAGAGAAATGACAGAGTCAAGGACGGAATCCGTTTCAACACGCTGGTCGGTTCTTTGTATACGCTGGCAGCCTGGATGCTGATCGTACTGATTCCCAGATTCTGGTTTGGGATTTTTTCTGATGATGTACAGATGATGGAACTTGGAAT
This sequence comes from Lachnospiraceae bacterium, assembly GCA_017500935.1. GTDB lineage: Bacteria > Bacillota > Clostridia > Lachnospirales > Lachnospiraceae > Gallintestinimicrobium. The sequence continues at coordinate 134,578 of JAFVXW010000011.1, read as the reverse complement.
CGGTGCGCTTAAGATTTATTTCTTTGGATTTGTATTTATGGCATTTCAGTTTTCGGGACAATCCACGTTTCAGGCACTGGGAGATGCAAAACATGCCATCTTTTTCTCCTTGCTGCGCAAGGCATTTATCGTGGCACCGCTGACTTTTCTTCTGCCGGCGGTGGGATTTGGCGTAAACGGTGTCTTTTTGGCGGAGCCGGTTTCCAACGTCATCGGCGGTCTGGCGTGCTATATCACAATGCGAAGAACGGTGTATAAGAAGTTGTAATGCAGGAATGAAACCTGCGGTATCAGATGACAGAGGGAATATATATGGAAACAAAAGCAAAAAAAGCAACGGAAAAAAAGAAACGTGAGACAGCAGCTGAAAAAAGAAAAAAAGCACTGGCACTGGAAATTATAGAACGTCTGAAACAGGAATATCCGGCATCGGAATGTACTCTGACTTACGATGAGGCCTGGAAGCTTCTGGTGAGTGTGCGTCTGGCGGCGCAGTGTACGGATGCCAGAGTCAATGTTGTGGTACAGGATCTGTATGCAAAGTTTCCGGATGTGGAAGCTTTGGCGGCAGCAGATGTGGATGAGATCGAAAAAATTGTGCGTCCCTGTGGATTGGGGCCCAGCAAGGCAAGGGATATCAGCGCCTGCATGAAGGTGATCCGGGATCAGTATGACGGCAAAGTGCCGGAGGATTTTGATGCGCTTTTGGCATTGCCCGGTGTGGGACGCAAAAGCGCCAATCTGATCATGGGAGATGTATTCAATAAGCCTGCCATTGTGACAGATACCCATTGTATCCGTCTGGTAAACCGTATGGGGCTTGTGGATAATATAAAAGAACCCAAAAAAGTGGAAATGCTGTTATGGAAGATCATTCCGCCGCAGGAAGGCAGCGATTTCTGCCACCGTCTGGTGGACCATGGAAGAGAGGTCTGCACAGCGCGTACAAAACCGTACTGTGACAGATGCTGCCTGAAAGATATCTGTGCCAGAAACGGCGTGGAAGCGTAACAGAGCTGGACAAAAGGTTTGTTCCGATCATAAAAAGGATGTGCAGCGTCCGGGGATTGCTGCACATCCTTTATTTTATATGTTTGTTTTTTCAGACAACAAAGCGGTATCCGAGTCCGCGTACAGTCTGGATATATTGAGGTTTGGCGGGATCCTCCTCGATCTTCTGGCGAAGCCTGTTGATATAAACCATGATCGCATTTTCGTCGATGATGGTTTCACCCCAGATCAGTTCATAGATCATGTCTCTGGAAAAAATACGGTTTACATTGTCCATAAACAACTTCATGATCGCATTTTCCTTGGAGGAAAGCTGTATTTCGGTTTCATTTTTATAAAAGCGGAGAGTGGTAGTGTTATACAGGAATGGTCCGGCTTTGATCACGGGGTCCGTGCCGGGCATGGCCCCCCGGCTTCTGCGGATCAGTGCCTTGACCTTGGCTCCCAGGACGATGGGGTTAAAAGGTTTGGTCACATAATCATCCGCGCCGATGTCGAGTCCGTAGAGGGTATCATAATCTTCCTGACGGCCGCTGATAATGATAATAGGAGTTGTGATATTGTCCCTGCGCAGTGCTTCAACGACTTCAAAACCGTTCATGCCGGGCATATTGATATCCATAAGGATCAGGTCATAGGTGTTTTTGCGGATACATGCAAGGGCTTCTTCGCCGCTGGATGCGGTTTCGGCATTCAGACCATTGCTCCGGATGACTTTATACAGCATTGTCAGAACAGACTGGTCATCATCCACGATAAGTACGGTATCTGCCATGGTGATTCCTCCCCGGGACTGAAGTTTTGTATGATACTCCCATTGAATACGGAAGTTGTTATTAGTATAATCAAAACAGATTTTATTGACAAGATTTTTTGAAAGTCAGGAGTATAAAGGTGAAAAAAACAGAATGGAAGAGATTGCGGATAACGGCAGCGGTCATATTGTATGTGCTGGTGTGCTGTGCCGGTATCTTCATGATGCAGAGAGAAATAAGCAGATATGGAAAAGAGGTTCTGGAACGCGAGGACGGTCATTTGATGAGGCTTGCATCCAGTGCCGACCGCAATGTGGATCATTTTCTGCATCAGTGCATTGATAATCTGATCTTTACTGCGGAGCAGAAACAGGTTTCGGAGGCTGAACGGGACTGGATACAGACCGGAGACAGTCATTATCTTTTGTATGAACTGAAAAAAAGCATTGCTGCGCGGGATGAAAAAACGGCTGATCTGGTGATCAGAAACAAAGACGGTCTGCAGCAGTCTGTCAGCGGACGGACAGATTATCAGATTTTTGTGAAAGCAAAAATACAGACAGAAATAAAGACAGAGGCAGGCACTGTACATGTGCATCCGGGAACAGACGGACAGGGGAATCGTTACCTGACGGTTTTGTATGAAAAAAACAGCGGGGTCGGTTACGCACTGCTGATCACAATGGATTATTTTTATGAGCAGATTGCAGGAGAATGGTCCGGACAGCAGACAGAGCAGATCATGTTACAGGATACGGAAAATCAGATCCTGATCTGGCGCAGTCAGGGTCAGCTGCAGATCAGGCAGATTTCACAGATGCAGGAAGAGAATGAACAGATACCGCTGCTTGCCTTTTTGGAAGGCCGGAATAAAGCTGCCCAAAGCGGTTTCGCATTTGGGCGTTTGGCTGCAGATACAGGACAGGATACAGAAAAATACCTTGCACGTATGGCTGCCATACCGGTGGGACAAGGGGCAAATTCCTTCTTTACTATTCTGACGATAATGGATTTTGGCTCTCACATAAACTCCATGCAAAGGGCTGCCGCAGGTCTGTTCCTTTATTTTGGCCTGACGGCGGCAGGGTTTCTGTTACTGGCCGCACTGGCATGGAAGCAGGCGCGAAAAAACAGCCGGATGCAGAAAGAAGCAGGCATACTCAGACAAAAAAACGAAGCCATGGAAATGCTCAACAGCCAGACACAGAAACTGGCACACCGTCAACGTCTGGAAACCATAGGAACGCTGACTTCCAGTATTGCCCATGAATTTAATAATCTGCTGACACCGATCATGGGCTACAGCATGATGGCGCTGGAAAAGCTTCCGCCGGAAGAGGAGGAGCTTTACGATGATATTCTGGAAATTTACAATACCTCCCGCAAAGCAAAGGAAATCATATCCAGATTGTCTGATCTGGCGCGGAAAAATTCCGCGAATGTGTTTCAAAAACTGTCACCGGACGAATTGATCCGCAGGACACTGGAGGTGCTGCGCCCGGCAAAACCGGTCAATGTGGAGATACGTCTGCGTCTGGACTGCGGGGATCAGCGTATTAATGCAAATGAGGTACAGATTTCACAGCTTTTGATCAACCTGATCCTAAACAGTTTTCAGGCCATGGAAAAAGAGGGCGGAGTCCTTACAGTCGGAACATGGTTTAATGAAAAGTGGATTCTGATACAGATTGAGGATACCGGCTGCGGCATCTCAAAAGAGGATCAGAAGCAGATTTTTGAACCCTTCTTTTCAACTAAAGAAGCCGGAAAGGGAACCGGTCTGGGACTTGCCATTGCAGCGCAGGTGGTGGAGGATCACCAGGGCAGGATCGAGGTGGAGAGCAGCCCGGGAAGCGGTACAACATTTCTGGTATCTCTGCCGCGTTTTGAAGAAAATTTGTCATCGGAAACGATATCTTAACAAATATTAAGGTTGTATCTATATGGCTTTAAGAATGATCTGTTAAAATTATAACAAGTTTGGAATGGACTGAAAAAGAAATGAAACATAATCTGAAACTGAGTTTTCAAAAGGGAGATATCCTGGCGGTTTTATTAGTTATTTTGCTCGCTGTCTGCACCGGAGCTGCTTTTTTGCCTGATAAAGAGCACAAAAGCGCTGCAGTGGCAGAGATTTATCAGGACCAGAAACTGATAAAAGAATTGCCGCTGCATACAGATGCAGTGGTAGAGATTGACGGAGATTATCACAATGTCATCGAAATCCGGAATGGAAAGGTGGCAGTGACAGCTTCTGACTGCCCGGGTGAAGACTGCGTACACAGCGGCTGGATCAGTTTAGTCGGCCGCAGTATCATCTGCCTGCCAAACCGCGTGGAGATCAGGATCACCGGTACAGAGGCAGAAGTGGATTTTGTGGTGGGGTAAGCAGGATGAAAACAACAAAACTACTGGCACAGTGTGCACTTTTGCTTTCTCTGGCACTGGTTTTATCTTATATGGAACGTTTTTTTCCGCTGCAGATGCTGATCCCTTTGCCGGGAATCAAGCTGGGGCTTGCCAATATTGTGACTTTGGTGGCGCTGCAGTGTATGGGAAGCGGCAGCGCAGTCATAATTTTGATCCTGCGCTGTATATTGGGAGCTGTTTTTGGCGGCGGGATCACCGGACTGGCGTTTTCCTTAACCGGCGGTCTGTTTGCGGTGGCTGTGATGATACTGGTATCCAGACTCCGCATTTTCTCCATATACGGAGTCAGTATTTTGGGAGCAGCTGCGCATAATATAGGACAGATTGGCGCAGCAATGGTCTTGATGCAGACCGTTTATATCGCAGCTTATCTGCCCTGGCTTTTAGCCGTTTGCCTTGTGACCGGATTTGCCACCGGTGCCATGGCGGCAGGTGTCCTGCGTGTGGTAAAAAAAACGCAGACTGACAGTGCCTTTTGAATTTATAAAAAATGCAGACATGTCCGCAGAAAGGACATGAGCAGATACAGGCAGCGGGAATGAAAGCCGCTGCAGACAAATAATTGGAGGAATATTTTATGAGAAAGAAAATGGGAGTTTTTGTGAGCTCCGTACTGGCAGTAAGCATGCTGAGCGGATGTGTGGGTACACCTGTTGTTTACAATAATAATTGTGAATGCGGTGAACTTGCGGCAAAGCTGGATGAAATTCTGGAAGCGGTAGAAAATATTGAGGTTACCGTACCTGCGCAGAACGATGCAGCAGACAATGCAGAAGCAGTACAGGGCGATGCGCAGGCAGTCAAAACAGGCCTTTCCGTTATGGTAAATCTGGCTGATTCTGTCAGCGCAGATGCAGAAAATGAAGGTGCAGCCAAGTTTGACATTACCGTGGCAGCAGTTACGGTAGGCGAAGACGGCGTGATTGATGCCTGCCGTATTGACAGCGTTCCAGCGACTGTAAATTTTGGCGAAGACGGCGTGATCACTTCTGATCTGGCAGCAGAAATTCTGACCAAGGATGAACTGGGTGAAAACTATGGCATGAAGCTTTACGGCGGTGCCAAATATGAATGGAATGAACAGGCGGCAGCACTGGCTGCTTACGCAGAGGGCAAAACTCTGGATGAACTGAAAAACGGTGCAGTAGGGGAAACCGGCATGGCAGTGGATGCAGATCTGGCTTCCACCGCAACCATCTATCTTGGCGGCTATGTGGCAGCGATCGAAGAAGCTGTTAATAACGCGCAGCATCTTGGCGCAGTAAAGGGCGATGATCTTCGTCTGGCAGTGATCTCCGGTATCGGCAGCAGTGCAGATGCAGACGCGGAAAATAACGGTACAGCACAGCTGGATTCCGATTTTGCGGTTCTGACTATGAATGCGGATGTGATCACCAGCTGTTATCTTGACAGCGTACAGGCAAAGGTTGCTTTTGATGCGGCAGGCGCGATCACCACAGATCTGGCGGCGGATGTACTGACCAAGAATGAACTGGGTGAAGGTTACGGCATGAAGCTGTACGCAGGCAGCACCTACGAATGGAACGAACAGGCAGCTTCCTTTGCAGAATATGTTACCGGCAAAACCGCGGCAGAAGTATCCGGTATTGCGGTAAATGAAAAGACTGCCCCCACCGATGCAGATCTGGCAAGCACCGTAACTATCGCAGTAGGCGGCTTTATGAATCTGATCGAAAAGGCTGCTGAATAAAAAATGAAAAGAAACGAGCGTATCAAGACAAAATGTAATACCCTGGGCAAATGTCTGTGGATCATGACAGGAATTATGCTGATGCTTTGTTTTCTGACAGGCTGCAGTATGCAGCCGGGGACAGATGCAGTGTCCGGGGGAAAAAATGCCCGTACAGAAAAAACGCAGTATCAGGCTACTTTTCTGGATCTGTTCAACACCGTGACCACGGTTGTGGGAAAAGCGGAAAATGAGGAAGTTTTTACGCAGCAGGCACAGGCGGTTTATGACAGTCTTTTGTATTATCATCAGCTGTTTGATGTTTACAACGATTATGAAGGTGTCAATAATATTAAGACCATTAATGATCAGGCAGGAATCGCGCCGGTAAAGGTGGATGCAGCCATTGTGGAAATGCTTGCAGACTGTAAAGAATATTATGAGCAGACAAACGGGCGCGTCAATGCAGCGATGGGAAGTGTCCTGTATCTGTGGCACACGGCGCGCAATGACAGCATCAATGATCCGGTGCATGCTTATCTTCCGGAAACAGAGAAGCTCAAAGCTGCGGCAGAACATACGGACATGAAGAAGCTGGTGATCGACAGGGAAGCTTCCACGGTTTTTCTTTCCGATCCCGATATGCGTCTGGATGTGGGAGCCATCGCCAAGGGCTGGGCAACCCAGAAAGCAGCAGATGAATTTGCGGCCAAATATCCGGCAGAGGATGGCGGTTTTCTGATCAGCGTGGGCGGCAATGTCTGCGCAACAGGACCTAAGGATGCCCAGGGAACTGCCTGGGTGATCGGCATTCAGAAACCGGATGGGGATGCAAACGAGTATCTGCATACGGTTTATGTAAAAAGCGGCTGTGTGGTTACAAGCGGTGATTATCAGCGAACCTATGCCGTGGATGGGAAACAGTACCATCACATCATTGATCCCGACACACTTTTTCCGTCTGCTTACTGGCGCAGTGTTACCATTATCTGTGAGGATTCCGGACAGGCGGATGCGCTTTCCACGGCTTTGTTTTTAATGGATCTGGAAAGCGGGCAAAAGCTTCTGAAACAGTATGACGCTGCAGCGATGTGGGTGAATGCTGACGGAGAGATTTTTTACAGCCCCGGTTTTAAAGATTTGATACGAACGTAACTGTGAAGAGACAGTAACGAATGCAATGAGGTAAAAAGAAGAATGAAACACCTGTTTTTTGGAGGAATTCATCCGAAATATAACAAGGAAATGTCCACAGGGAACACCAATTTTACCACTGTCACCCCGGCAGAGGTGGTGATCCCGATGCAGCAGCATATCGGTGCACCCTGTAAGCCGCTGGTGCAGGTGGGAGACCAGGTGCTGCGCGGTCAAAAGATCGGTGACGGAGAAGGCCTTTGCGTGCCTGTACATGCCTCCGTTTCCGGTGTCGTGACAGCAGTGGAGCAGCGTCCCCATCCCAACGGACAGATGGTGACGGCAGTTGTCATCAAAAATGATTTTCAGGATACGACCGCAGAGGCAAAGGAACAGAATCCGGAAGAAATGACTCACGACGAGATTCTGGCAGCCATCCGTGAAGCCGGTATCGTAGGCATGGGCGGCGCGGCGTTTCCCGGCAATGTAAAAGCCCTTTCAGCCATGGGAAATGTGGATACCCTGATCGCCAATGCCTGTGAATGTGAACCCTATATCACGGCCGACGATTCCCTGCTTCGCACCAATCCGGAGCATGTTCTGCGCGGTATGCGCATTTTAAAGCAGGTTTTGAACCCTGACCGTCTGGTTCTGGCAGTGGAAGACAATAAAAAAGAAGCGATTGAAAAGATTCAGACCTATCTGGGAGAATTTTCTGAGATCGAGTTAAAGGTTTTACCTACCCGCTATCCGCAGGGCGCGGAAAAACAGCTGGTGCAGGCACTGACAGGCAGGGAAGTGCCGCCTGCAAAACTGCCGGTTTCCGTAAACTGTGCTGTATTTAACGTATCTACTTTTGCAGCGATCTACCGGGCAGTGTGCCTTGGTATGCCGCTGACACAAAGAATCGTGACAGTTTCCGGTGAAGCAGTGGAAAATCCCCAGAACTTTATTGTACGCATTGGCACACCTTTCCGGGATCTGATCCAGGCCGCAGGCGGCATGAATGAAAAGACGGAGCGCGTCATCAGCGGCGGTCCCATGATGGGGGTTGCCCAGAATACGCTGGAAGTTCCGGTTGTCAAGGCGACCAACTCCATTCTGTGTCTGTTAAAGGACAAAAACGGTGCAGCAGAAAATCCTGTATGTATCCGCTGCGGTAAGTGCGTGGAGGTATGCCCCATGAAACTGCAGCCTTTATATCTGTATCGCTATGAACAGGCAGGCAATATAAAAGAGCTGGAAAGATTAAATATCACTGACTGCATCGAATGCGGCAGCTGTTCCTTTACCTGTCCCGGAAAGCTTCCGCTTGTGGAAACCTTCCGAAAAGGCAAAAAAGAACTGAAGGAGGCGAATACCAAATGAGATTAACAGTTGCTTCCTCTCCGCATATCCGCGGTAATTTCAGAACAAACCGCATCATGCTGGATGTGGTGATCGCTCTGCTGCCTGCTTTGGCAGTGGGGATATGGCAGTTTGGATTCAGGGCGCTTTTATGTGTGCTGGTATCCGCTGCATCTGCCGTGGCAGCAGAATGGCTGTATTGTGTGATCGCCAAAAAACGCAATACGGTTGTTGACTGTTCCGCTATCGTTACCGGTGTACTGCTGGCTATGACACTTCCTGTGACAGTACCTTTCTGGCAGATCATAATCGGCAGTGTGTTTGCGATTCTTGTGGTAAAGATTTTAAGCGGCGGTCTTGGACAGAATGTTTTTAACCCGGCACTGGCAGGACGTGCTTTGATGATGCTTTTGTTTCCGGCGGCAATGACCAGGTTTGCGACAGATGTGGATGCGGTTTCCCATGCGACACCTCTGCACCAGATGGTAATGCCGGCAATTCCGGACACAAGCCTTTTGAGCATGTTTATCGGAAATATTCCCGGTTGTATCGGTGAAGTTTCTGCGCTGGCACTGCTTGCCGGCGGTGCATATCTGGTTTATAAAAAAGTGATCAGCCTGCGTATTCCGCTTTCCTATCTGGGTTCTGCAGCGGTGCTGACACTTGTGTTTGCCAAGGCAGGCAATCCTGTGGAATGGATGCTTTATAACCTGTTTGGCGGCGGTATTATGCTGGGAGCCTTCTTTATGGCAACAGATTATGCTTCTTCTCCGGTTACCAAAAAAGGACAGATCCTTTACGGTATCGGCTGCGGTGTTCTCACTGTATTTTTCAGAAACAACGGTCTGTACCCAGAAGGTGTTACCTATGCGGTTCTTTTGATGAATGCCTGTGCATGGACCATTGACCGTTATACAGCACCCCGCAGATTTGGCACAAAGAAAGGAGGAACCGTATGAAACTGAAAAAAGTTGTGTTTCCGGCAGCTGTGATCTTTCTGACAGCGGTGATCTTATTTGCAGTTTCGACGGGACTTTCTTCTCTGGAACAGAAAAATGAGGCAAAAAAGCTGGATATTTTGCTGCACACCCTTTTGCCCGGCAGTCAGGAATTTACAGAAGAAGTCTATACCGGCGAAGATGTCAATATTCAGAAGGTCTATAAGGCTGAAAACGGATTTGTGATCCAAACCTGTACCCAGGGATATGTGGATCCCATCACCATGCTGGTAGGTGTCAGCAGCAAAGGCACTGTCACCGGTGTTGTGATAGACAAAATGGCAGAGACACCCGGGCTTGGAGCAAGTGCTTTAAATGATGTGGAATTTCTGGCACAGTTTTTAAATACTTCCGGTGAAGCCAGCGTGGGAACTACGGTGGATGCCATCAGCGGCGCGACCGTAACATCCAAGGCAGTTACCCGCAGTGTCAATTCCGCAGTTGCCTATGTGACAGGTGCGGATGCTTCATCCGGTGCCACAAGCTGGGGAGGTTGAGAAGATGAAAAATAATACTTTGTTTCTGAATGTCATTCTGGCAGTGATCCTTGGTGCGGTATTGCTTGCAGCATGTCTGGTGCGTGTATTTGCTCCTGTTGTGATCCTGCGTGAGCCCCAAATCCCGGAGCTGGTGCTGCTTTCTCTGCTTGCTTTGCTTGCAGATCATTATCGGAAACCGGATGCCGGACGTGATTACCTCTGGATTTTTGTACTGGCGGCAGTAACCTTTGGCATTCTGCCCTGGGCGGCAGGCTTTGTATCCGGTATGCAGATCTTAAAGCTTGCATTATGCGGCGGTGCGGTATTTACTGCAGTGACCTGGCTGTTTTCCGCCATGCAGGAGCGGATGCGTTCCGGAAGCGGCTCTGTACTGACACCCGTTGTCTGCGCGCTGTGTCTGTATCTGGCTGCGCAGTGTTTTGCGGGAATACTTTTATAAGATAAAAAATAACAAAGACTGCGGAAAGTTTTTTCTGCAGTCTTTTTCTTGTTGAACTGTTTGGACAAAAAATTATATAATATAAATAAGTTTCTTATTGTATGTATACTGTCTGTAAAAAGGAGAATCAGAAATGGATACTGCAAAAAAACATGAAATTGCCGCTTTATTTTATGAAATAGAAGAACCTTTTGCGGCGGGACTTTTTGAAGAGCCTGACCGCAGTTATTTTTACCGCTATTGTCTGGGATATGCCAGATATCTGGAAAATCTGCGTCCGGCGCCCTATGAAGCGGGAGATTTGGTATATCCCCGTGCGCGCCGCTTCTGGGATGATACCTATGCGATGCGTCCGCAGTATGCCAACACTTATGAAGTAAACTGGGAGCTTCTGAAACAGAAGAGTGCGCAGGCTTACGAAATCCTGCGTTCCTTTTCAGAGCTTAGCTTAAATCGCCCCAACTGGCCTTTGATGCGGCAGATGCATCCCAATATCAATGCGGTGCTGGAAAAATATCCGGATATTCCGGAATACTATGATGGTTATTGTCATGGCTGTCCCAACTATAAGCGTATTGTCAAAGAAGGTTTTTCTTCTTATGAAAAAAGAGTACAGGCGCTGCCGGAAGGGGATTTTAAGGACGGCCTGCTGGCGCTGCTTGCGGCGATGCGTACTTATCTGAGCCGTTCTGCGGCGTATCTGCGAAGCGCAGGTGCATCCAAAGAACTGGCAGCAGCTGTGGAAAAGGTGCCTTTTGCACCGGCGGATTCCTATTATGAAGGAATTGTGGCGTGGAACCTGATCTTTTATTTTGACGGCGGAGATAATCTGGGATATCTGGATGACGGCCTGGCAGATCTGTATGCCGGTGAAGATTTAACAGAAATGATCCGGCAGATGTTTGAAAATGTGGATGCGCTGGATGCCTGGTCCTACACCATCGGCGGACAATACAATGATATCACGATTCAGGCCTTAAAAGCCATCAAAAAACGCCGCCGTCCGCTTTTGGAGCTGCGCACCAATGCCGATATGCCGGATGAATGCTGGCAGCTGGCAGCAGATATGATCGAAGACGGTGCGGCCAATCCTGCCTTTTACAATGACACAGGTATTCATGATATGCTGCGCAGACTGCATCCGCAGGCGACAGAGGAAGAGATCAGGATGTTTGTGGGATGCGGCTGTACGGAAACCAATTTTCAGGGCATGACCCGTGTGGGCGGTGTGGATGACAGCGTACCGCTGCTTGCAGTCTTTGAAAAATACCTGTATGAGAATCTGGAGCAGGCATCTGATTTTAGAGAATTTTATGAGGGATACTGTGCCGAGGTGGCAGCACGGATCGATGCACATCTGGATACACTGGTGGCTTATTATGATTATAAAGCGGCTTACCAGCCCAATCCCATGCGTACACTGTTGAATGATGACTGCATTGAGAAGCAGAAGGATTTTAATGCAGGCGGTGCGCGCTATACCTGGACGCTGACCTCCATCAGCAGTCTGGTCAATACCATTGACAGCCTGCTGGCGGTGCGGGATGTTGTGTTTGAGAAAAAACAGTATGGAGCGGCAGAATTTTTACAGAAACTGTCAGCAGAAGATCCTGCACTGTTTAAGATATTGGAAAAATGTCCCTGCTACGGCGTGGACAATGAAAAGGCGGATGCGTTTGCGGCAGATTTTGCGGAGCGTGTATACCGTGTGTTCCATGAAAAGCCTCTGCAGTCCTTCATAGACGGTTACATGCCTTCAGAGCACCAGTTTCTGCGGTATGAATATCACGGCAGCAAGGTTGGTCCCACTCCCGATGGGCGCCGCCGCGGTATGCCCACGGCAGACTCGGTTTCTCCGATCCGGGGAAAAGCAGTGGCAGGTCCTACCGCCATGTTATGCAGTGCGGCAAAGCTGCCCCAGCATCTGGTCAATGGCATCACAATACTGAATCTGACCCTTGCAAAAAACAATGTGCAGAAAGCAATCCGTCCTTTGGTGGAAGGATATTTTGCCATGGGCGGTATCCAGGCGCAGGTGACAGCAACTTCGGTGGATGAACTGAAACATGCCATGGAGCATCCGGAGGAACACCGTGATCTGATCGTGCGCGTGGGCGGTTATTCGGACTATTTTATCAATCTGACTCCTGCCATGCGCCAGACTGTGCTGGACAGAAATCTGCATGAATTATAAACGCCGGATTGCTGCATAGAACTTGTTTATAACCTGATTATCCCTTCTGGAATATATCCGGGAGGACTCGGATTAAGTAAAAAATAATACGAGCATGCAAAATCTTTGATTTAAGAGTTTTGCATGCTCGTTTTGTACTTTTTAGGGAGAAATTGCGCTCTTTTTTGGTGATTTTGAAAATCTGACCGCTTTTTTAGAAAATATCAGGCAGTCAAAAATCTCATTTTTGCATAATCGAATGATTTTCCAACTTTTTGAGCAGTTATTTTAGATTTTTTTCTGATTTTGAATGAAATTCCATTTTGTATAGATTGATTTGAGCAGTCAAATCAGGATTTTTGGTTATTCTGCCTGCATTGTACCTCACATAAAAAGATCGGGAGTATCACAACGAGTATAGCGGCCGCGCAGCAGAGAAAACAATATTTATTTCAGAATCCGGCGGTACGCATTTTTGACAGGTACATACAAAATCGCAGTGCCGATCACGGTAAATACGGCGTTGATGATAGTGGCCGGAATAGAAGTGATCTCAGCAGCAACTGCGGCGCCGAAGGTATTGCCGATCAGCATCAGTTCCACAACAGCCCAGATAAAATCCAGGAAAATATTGGTGACACCGTAGATCACGGCACAGAGAATGGCGTACATGGATTCTTTTTTGCGGTCGCCGGCGGCTTTTTTTTCAAAAATGGCATAAATGGTGCCGATTAGCAGACATTTGATGACGGTGGTGACTAAGACATTGGGGATCGCATGTATATAGCCGTTTAACAGGTCGAAGATCAGATAGCCCAAAACAGCAGCCACCATGGAGCGTTTGGCGCCAAGGCAGACAATGGCCATCATGACAAAGATATGACCGAAATGCAAAAAAGGTGTTCCCACGGCTGCGGGAAGCGGAATGCGGAAGGACTGGATGCCCAGAAAGATCACTGCCGCAAAAAAAGCGGTGGAGATGATGGATTTGGTACGTGTATTGCGATTCATGGCAAAACTCCTTTGTGTGTTGTTTGTGATTGCAGTATAGCACGGAAATGGAATGGTCAAAACTGCCAATTTAATTATTTTTGACCATGCCAGTTGCAAACGGGACACAATTGTTTTTTTGTCGGGAATGTGATACGCTCAAAGCAGAAAAAACGTTTTAACATGTAAAGCAGGAGGTTTGAAAGATGAGAACAGACTATTATCTGGAGCCCAATGTGACTGGCGTCAGCCGTCTGCCTGCCCGCTGGCGGCGCAATACGGAAGTTTTTGCAGGAAAGAGTATTTCGCTGGATGGGGAATGGCAGTTTAAGCTGTTTGACTGTCCAAAAGCATGTGACGATTTTTATCTGACAGAGTTTGATGCGCATACGGCAGGCTATACCGCGATCCATGTGCCCGGAAACTGGCAGACGCAAGGGTTTGGCAAACCCATTTATACCAATTATATTTATCCGTGGCCGGTAGACGGCGAATATGGGGTGGATAAAAAAGCCGAGCCCTGGAAGGTGCCCAAAGAAAATCCCACCGGCTGTTACCGCAGAATTGTTTATCTGGAAAAGATACAGGAAAACTTCCGGTATGTGCTTAAGTTTGAAGGCGTGGAAACTTCTTATGAGCTGTATGTAAACGGAGAATTTGCAGGTTATGCGGAAGACAGCAAGCTGGCCAGTGAATTTGATGTGACCCATCTTTTGCATGCCGGGGAAAATCTGGTCGCGCTGCGCGTGTTTACCTATGCGACATCCAGTTATCTGGAGGACCAGGATTACTGGTATCTGTGCGGTATTTTCAGACCGGTGACGCTTTTGATCGAGCCTGTAAAACGGATCGAGGATGTGCGGATTGAAGCAATTCCGGACCGGTATACTGACAGGGCAGAATTTTTAGCGGACGTAAAAGTTTCCCGTGTGAGCGGTTTTTCAAAATGGAAGGTACAGGCGCGGCTTCTGGATGCATCCGGAAAGGAAGTGGCATCCGGCAGGGCAGCGGTGGCGGATTCTGCCAGATACAGTCAGTACATCGTGCCCACTGCCAATACAGCGCGGGTAAAGCTTTGCTTTGACGGCGTTAAGAGATGGTATCCGGAAAGTCCTTATCTGTATACCGTGCAGATCGAGCTTCTGGATGAAAAGGGAGAGCTTTTGGACCGCGAGGAGATCCGTACCGGTTTTAAACGGGTGGAGATTGAAAACGGGATTTTACTGATCAACGGACAGCGTGCCCTGATTCTGGGTGTTAACCGCCATGATTTTGCATGGAAGACCGGACGGACCGTTTCCAAAGAGCATATGATCGAAGAAATTCAGAGCATGAAGCAGATGAATATCAATGCGGTGCGCACCTGCCATTATCCGGACAGTGAGCTCTGGTATGATCTTTGCGATGAAATGGGACTGCTGGTTTTATGTGAATGTGATCTGGAAACCCACGGCGTGGAAGGACAGATTTCCCATGATCCCCAGTGGGCAGGGATGTATGTGGAGCGTGCGCTGCGCATGGTGATGCAGCATAAAAATCATCCCTGTATCTATGGCTGGTCTCTGGGCAATGAAAGCGGCTTTGGCCCCGGTCACGCAGCCATGTACAATGCGGTAAAGGAATATGACAAAACCAGGATCTGCCAGTATGAAGCGGGCAATCCCGGCGCCAATATCTCGGATATCAGGGGATGGATGTATGCCAATGAAAAAGACATTCTTGGTATGCTGACAGATCCGGCAGATGACCGTCCGGTGATTTTGGTGGAATATTTATATCAGATCAGAAATGCCGGCGGCGGTATGCGCAAATTTATCGAACTGACCAGACGCTATGCCCGCTTCCAGGGCGGTTTTGTCTGGGACTGGCAGGATAAGGCACTGCTTGGAAAAACAGAGGACGGACAGGAATATTTTGCCCACGGAGGCGATTTTGGAGAGTCCTTTACCGACTCTGAAGTGCCCTGGTATATGACAAACAACGGTCTGGTCAGAGCCGATCTTGTCTGGAAGCCAGTAGCTTATGAAGTAAAAGAGGCTTATGCGCCCATCCTGATCGAAAAACCGCTGAATGATACGACCGCCGTATCCAGGCTGATACCGCCTCCTTTGAGGTGATCAACCAGACACTGGCACAAAGCAGCGCAGATTATGAAGCAAGAGTCTGGATCATCAACCGGGACGGATACCGGATCGGCAGTCATACCATGGAGCTTCCGGTGCTTTTGCCCGGTGAAAAAGCGGAAATTTCCATAGACTGGCTTCTGGCTATGTATCCGGAAGAAACCGGACTGTATGCAGAGTTTGTGGTATACAGAAAAAAAGACGGCTGCCAAACCTCCCACAGACAGTATCTGTGCAGGGACGGCATCAGACCGTTTGGAAAAGATAACAGAAGATTTTATCCGGCACCGCAGATACAGAGGAAAGAGGACAGGATCTTTGTCACAGGTGAGAGCTTTGCGGCTTGTTTCGATGCGGCAAGCGGTATGCTCTTAAGCTACCAGCGTGACGGGCAGGAAAAAATTACCGGCAGTAGTCTTTGTACAGACAGACCCTATACCGGTCTGGACGCACAGGAAAACTGGGGATGGCGCAATGTGATGGATAAGGCCCGCAGTATGCAGTTTGCATATAAAGGCGCGCAGACATTAAACGGTCATGACCGGGTGATGGTGCTTTCAGAGTTTACTGCAGATACCAAAATGGCAGGAAAATTATGCTGGACCGTTTACGGCGACGGACGTCTGGAATGTGCGCTGGACGGACAGTGGGCAGAATATGTGGAACTGCCCAGATTTGGCCTTGAGCTTACGCTGCCCGGATGGATGGATCAGGTAAGCTACACCGGCTTTGGGCCGATGGAAAACTATCCGGATAAAATGGTGGCCGCAAGATTCGGTAGGTATCAGGGAAATGTGGAAGCGTTGGGCTTTGCATATGCTCCGCCCTCTGAAAACGGCGGCAGGGAAGGCTGCAGGGAATTGTATCTGACAGCTGCAGGACAGGAAGAAAACAGTCTGCAGATTTTGGGAAGCAAACCGTTCCATTTCGATATCAGAAGCTGCAGCATTCAGGATCTGCAGAAGGCAATGCACACCCATGAAGTGCCGGTACGGGAGCAGAAATATCTGCATCTGGATGCCTGGCATGCACCTGTCGGCGGCGATATGGCATGGAGCACCATCATGGATCCTTCAGAAAGTACGCACGCAGGTTTTTATGCATTACGTGTAAACATCTGTTGAAAAAAAAGCATTTTTTTAGTAATATAGTAAAAAAGGCAGCTGTGCGGCAGCTGCCTGCAAAGAACACAGGAAAGGAACGAGCATTATGTTATATCCCAAGAATCAGTCCCCGAAGCTGGCGGACGAGCTTTTTAAAAAGCCCACAAGTGAATATCGCGGCACCCCGTTCTGGGCGTGGAACACCAAGCTTACCAAAGAGACTTTAAGTGAGCAGATCGATATTTTCAACAAGATGGGTATGGGTGGTTTCCATATGCATGTAAGAACCGGTCTGGACACCCCTTATCTGACTGAAGAATATATGGAGTTTATCCGTCACTGCGTTGACAAGGCAAAAAATGACAAGATGCTGGCATGGCTTTACGACGAAGACCGCTGGCCCTCCGGTACCGCAGGCGGCAAGGTAACCGGTCCTCATCCGGAATTTGCAAGAAAGACCCTGCTGTTTACCCCCAATCCTTATACTCCCGACAGACCCAACCGTGCCACCAAGCCCGAACCCGGACGCGGACAGGAATCCATCCGTCAGGACAACGGCGTGCTGCTGGCTGTGTATGATGTAGTATTAAACGACGACGGTACTTTAAAGGAAGCAAAATGCATCGGCGAGAACGATGAAGCAGTTGGTACCAAGTGGTATGCTTACATGGAATCTGCCACTGCAGATCCCTGGTTTAACAACTGTGCATATGTGGATACCTTAAAGCCCGAAGCGATCCAGCTGTTTTTAAAGACCACCCACGATGTTTATGCAGATGCGGTGGGCGATGAATTTGACAAGACCATTCCTGCGATCTTTACCGACGAACCCCAGTTTACCCCCAAGGATACACTGGATTTTGCACTTGAGAAAAAAGATGTATTTTTACCCTGGACCGATGATCTTCCGGAGCTGTTTGAATCCTTATACGGCGAAAAACTGATGGAAAGCCTGCCTGAGCTGATCTGGGAGCTTCCCGAAGGCAAACTTTCACGGTTCCGTTACCGTTTCCACAATATGGTGGCACAGCGTTTCGTGGATTCCTACTGCGTACAGATCGGCAACTGGTGCCGTGAGCACAATCTGGCGCTGACAGGCCATGTTATGGGTGAACCTACTTTGGAAGAGCAGACCCAGGCAGTCGGCGATGCGATGCGCTGCTATCCGGAATTTGGCATTCCCGGCATCGATATGCTGTGTGACTGGCATGAATACAACACCGCAAAACAGACCCAGTCCATGGTTCGTCAGATGGGCAAGCCCGGTATGTTAAGCGAACTTTACGGCGTAACCGGCTGGGATTATGATTTCCGCGGCTACAAGCTGCAGGGTGACTGGCAGGCAACTTTAGGTGTTACCGTGCGTGTACCCCACTTGACCTGGATGTCCATGAAGGGCGAAGCAAAGCGTGACTATCCTGCATCCATCGGTTATCAGTCTCCCTGGTGGGATCAGTATTCCATGATCGAAAACCACTATGCAAGACTCAACACCGCGCTGACCCGCGGTAAGGTTAAGGTTAAAGTTGCAGTTGTACATCCCATCGAAAGCTACTGGCTCTACTGGGGACCTTCAGAGCAGACCGCTGCACTCAGAAGCCAGCTTGAAAAACAGTTTGAACAGCTGACCCAGCATCTTTTGTTTGGCATGATCGACTTTGACTTTATCAACGAAGCACGCTTCCCTGAACAGTGTCCTGCGGCAGGCAATCCTTTAAAGGTCGGCGAGATGGCTTACGATGCGGTTATCGTTTCCGGCAGCCGTACACTGAGAGCATCCACTCTGGAGAGATTAAAAGCGTTTAAAGAACAGGGCGGCAAGCTGATCTTTGTGGGTGACTGCCCTGACTATGTCAACGCAGAACCCTCCGATGCAGTAAAAGAACTGTATGACAAGAGCGTCAATGTAACCTTTGACCAGACTGCGATCTTAAATGCGCTGGAAGAGGAGAGACTTCTGGATGTCCGTTATAAAAACGGCCGCTTAAGCGACAAGCTGCTGTATCAGATGCGCGAAGACAACGGCGGTCTGTGGCTGTTTATCGCAAACGGCAAAAATCCCGACTGTCCTGACGTGGACGATGCGCCTTTGATGCGTTTTACCATTAAGGGCGAATACACAGTAACCGAATACGATACATTAAGCGGAGATATCCGTCCCCTGGCAGTGCGTTATCACAACGGAAACACCCTGTTTGAACGCAACTGGCATATCCATGAAAGTCTGTTGCTTCGTCTGGAACCCGGCAAGGCAGAAGTGGAAGCACCTGCTGTGAAAGCAAAGAACAATGCACCTGTTACCATGATGAATCTGGTGGATGTAACACTGGATGAACCCAATATGCTGCTTCTTAACATGGCAGAATACTCCATGAACGGCGGCGAATACCAGCCTCTGGAAGAAATCCTGCGTCTGGACAACCAGGCCCGCAAGGCACTCAACATTCCTCCGCGCCGTAAGGAAGTGGTACAGCCCTATCTGATCGAGCCTGAAACAGCAGAAAACTATCTGAAGCTGCGCTTTACCATCCCTACCGAATACGCGGTGGAAAAACCCATGCTTGGTATGGAAGACGCTGCAGATACCGAAATCTGGTTAAACGGCGAAAAAGTGGAAGTGAAAGTAAACGGCTGGTATGTGGACAAAGCAATCAGCACCGTGGAACTGCCTCCTTTGCCTGTTGGCGAGAACATTCTGGAACTGAAAGTGCCCATCGGCAGAAGAACCAATCTGGAATGGTACTACCTGCTTGGTGACTTCGGCGTACGCGTAAACGGTCTGATCAAGACTGTGACCGCACCTGTACGTAAGATCGGCTTCTCTGACATCGTTTCCCAGGGACTGCCTTTCTACACCGGAAACTTAAATTATCACTTTGAAGTGGAGACCACCGGCGATCTGACCATCCGTGTTCCCCGTTACCGCGGCGGACTTGTGAAGGTGCTGGTTGACGGCGTTGACCGCGGCAATATCGCGTTTTCTCCTTACAGCATGGAACTGACCGACTTAGAGCCCGGCAAGCATCAGGTAACCTTAAAGCTTTACGGTGTGCGTCAGAACGGTTTTGCACAGCTGCATCATACCCCCGGCATTTATTTCTACCAGAGCCCCAACTCCTGGCGTTCCGGCGGCGATCTGTGGTGCTATGAATACCAGTTCAAGCCCATGGGTATCTTAAAGAGCCCTGAGCTTTACGGTCTGGAAGGCGGCAAGGCAGCTGAACATATCAGCGACAGAAGCTAAGTAAGTACAATGATAACCTTAAAACCCCGGCGGATGTATGTCTGCCGGGGTTTTTGCAGAAAATAAACGCTTTATGGCAGAACCTGGAGGTATTATGCAGAATTCGTTACCTGATAAAGAGCAGTACCCGCAGTTTTCGCAGGGAAAAGAAAATGCAGCAGCTGCGGCAGATGTGACAGTAAAACAGAGCAGTTATACCGATGTTTTGGGAAGAGAGAAGTCTCTTTTTGATTTTCGTATAAATCCTGCGGTGCAGAACCGCCCCGGCACCATCGCAGCGATGGAAAAGAACGACTGCGGGCTGGTAATGGAACTGAATGTAAAAGCCAAAAAGGCAGTGCATTCCTATACCCATGAAACAGCGCTGTATCTGTATAAAGAAGCAGAAAGTACGGTTGAAAAGCTGTATCTTCATATTCAGCTTTGGACAGACGAAATATTCCGCGTGATTTTTTCGGGCAGAAAAGAGATTGCCGATCCCTTTGTGGGCATTCCGCAAGACAAAAGAATGCTGGTCGGAAAGCCGCAGAAGGTAACTTATGCGATTGAGGAAACAGATACGGCAGTTTGCCTGACTACGAAAAAGATTTGGATCAGGATCGATAAAGGTACCAACCGCATCACGGCCGGATATCCGGAGGGAGAAGTTTTTTTCAGTCAGAGAAAAGAAGAATTTCAGACAGACGATATCCATGATCTGGCGCTCAGTGATCTGCAGGGGGAATATGCCTGCTTTGAAGCCATTGATCTGGAAGGGGATGAGGTCATCTACGGTCTAGGCGAACGCTTTGACAGTCTGACCAGAAACGGCAGGACTGTGGATTTTCATAATAAGGATGCGGTGGGAACCACCAGTCCCAGAACCTATGTGAATGTTCCGTTTTATATTTCTACCAGGGGCTATGGCCTGTTTTTAAATGCCGGTGCAGGTATTGACTGGCAGATTGGTACGCTGGATGCCAGTGCACTGCAGTTTGGCGTGCTGGACAGTCAGCTGGATTATTTTGTCATTGCAGGAAAAACACCTGCCCGGATCATTGAGAATTATTGTTATCTTACGGGATTTTCCAAGCTTCCGCCGCTTTGGAGCTTTGGTCTGTGGATGAGCAGAAACAGTTATGTTTCCTGGGATGTTGCCGAAGATGTGGGGAAAAAGATCCGGGAAAATGATATCCCCTGTGATGTGCTTCATCTGGATACCGCCTGGTTTAACAGAGACTGGAACTGTGACCTGAAGTTTTCCGAAGAACGTTTCCCTGATCCCGGTGCGCATATGAAGAAGCTGAAAGAAGACGGTTTTCATATTTCCCTGTGGCAGTATAATTTTATCCCGCCCAATGAAGACAATGCCAATTATCAGGAGGCGGTCAAAAAGGGCTATCTGTCAAAGAAAAAAGACGGAACACCCTATCAGCTGCCCCAAAACTGTCAGGGCAGCTGGGTGGATGATGTGACCATCGACTTTTCCAATCCGCAGGCGCGGGAATGGTATGCCGGAAAAATTGCTGCGCTGATGGAACTGGGCGCAGGCGCGATCAAAACAGATTTCGGAGAGGGTATCGCAGAAGACGCAGTTTATCAGAATATTGACGGCAAACAGTTTCATAACCTGTATTCGCTGGTTTATAACAGTACTGTTTTTGAGGCATGTAAAAAGGTAACCGGTGAAAATCTGGTGTGGGCGCGCAGCGGTACTGCGGGAAGCCAGAGATACCCTGTACACTGGGGCGGTGACAGCCAGTGTACTTTTGAGGCGCTGGCAGGTACGTTAAGAGCTGCTCTTTCTGTGGGAATCAGCGGCATTCCGTTCTTTTCCCATGATATCGGCGGTTTTATCGGAACGCCTTCGGATGAGCTTTATGTGCGCTGGGCGCAGCTGGGACTTTTTTCCTCCCATTCCCGCTGCCACGGTGCCGGGGACAACAATTACCGCGAGCCCTGGCGTTTTTCAAAGGAAGTATGCGATATTTTCAGATATTATGACAAACTGCGCTATTCTCTGATGCCTTATATTTATGAGGAAGCAAAAAAATGTACAAAGACCGGTCTGCCGATGATGCGCGCGCTGTATCTGGCATATCCTGAGGACAGAAATGTATGGCATATTGATGACCAGTATCTGTTTGGAGACAGCCTGCTGATCGCACCGGTATTAAAGCCGTTGTGCAGAACCGAAATCAGAAATATCTATCTGCCTGCAGGAACCTGGTTTGACTATTTCACAAAGGAAAAAATTGTTTCCGGCGGTATGTGGATCAAGCGGAAGGTGGATTTAAAAACCATGCCGATTTATGTAAAAGAAGGCGCTGAACTGAAATACTGCGAAGTAAAGGAAAGCCTGATGAACGGAATGGGGCAGATCGTGAAGATAGAGAATTGGGTGTAAACTGGTAACGGGCTGTCTGAAGCGGCAAAATAATAGTTGATAAAAAACTGCACCGGCAGCTGAAAATCAGTAGTCCGGTGCAGTTTTTTATACGTATTCGCGCACGTTTTTTATAAATTCTACAAAGAAAGAGAATCAAAGAAATCAAAATGATCCTGATTTTCTTCCTGATATTTTAATATCCAGGCGATGACCTCCGGTGAAGCGTTTGAAAGATGTTCCACCAATTCCGGAATGTGTTCCAGCGGCAGTGCACCTGCTTGCTTCAGGATCGGATAGTATTGGATGTCATGGCCGTATTCCTTGGGGAGATAATCCCATACCGCAGTATGGCCAAAGGGCTGGCTGCCCCAGGGCATATGCTCCCGCAGGTAAGTATACAGAATATCACGGTGCGCATCGCTAAGATGCAGATCACAGAGCAGACGCCGGAAGGCAAGACGTACCTTGGTACTGCGCTGTTTGTGCAGATATGCAGGTTTCTGAGATACATCGGCATCTTCATCATTGACCCAGCCGTAGAAGATGGGCTCAAAACCGACAAGGTCATCCTGCTGCAGATAGGAAATCAGCAGGGTATCATAGGCGTTCATCCACGATTCATGATTGGCTGGGGAAACGGCCCATACAGGATCCAGAAGATTGACATCGGCAAAAACAGCGGCAATATCTGCCATAAAGTAAGGCAGCCCGGGATTGCCGGAATGATCCGGAAAAAGATGAATACAACGCAGACTGCTGCAGTCTAAAAACACTTTTTTGCCGAACCGGATCGGATTTGCAGGCATGTCCAGTTCGAACAGATTGCTCATATGGGAAAAGGCCCAGTCGCCGATTTCTGTGATCGTAGCGGGAAGAACCAGTTTTTCAATCTGTCTGATGCCAAGAAAGGCTTTGGCTCCGATGGCTGTTATAGCTTCCCCGTCGATTTGGTCCGGTATAGTCACAAGACTTTCCCTTCCAGTGTGATTTTTATATATCATGGCTGTCAATAGGTCACATTTTCCGGTCCAACGGGCTTTTTATAGGGCCTTAAACCGGATGCGGTGTACATGTTATAGGTTTCTGCATAAAACTGGAAGTAGCTTTCAAAGGTCATTTCACAGTCGATGCCCACAAGTTCCAGATGTGTTTCATAATAGGACGCCAAAACGCCCAGTTCCTTCATGCCGGCTTTTAAATAAAACTGTTTGCGCAGAAACTTGCGGTGCTTATCGGGATAACCTTCCGGTATAATATCCACTTCTGCAAAAAGTCCTTTTCCGGCGTATTGCTGCTGCAGTTTTTTCAGGATGATGCTGCCAAGATTCTGGCCGCGCATGGACGGTGTGACAGCAAGATAATTGATCAGTACTTTATCGCGGCCGGGAGTGGCAATGGCATAACCGATGAAGGTACTGTTCTCTTCAAAATACCAGATATCTGCTTTGCCTTCCTCCTGTCTGATGCGGTGGATGGAGAGAGATTTGCGCTCGCTGCCTGTAAATGCAGCGGCATGGAGCCGTTTGATCCGGTGCCACTGTTTGAATGTTTTGGGTTGTAATGCGTTCATATAAAATACCTTTCTGGTTTGTATGGTGCTATCATACGCCCTTTGCAGGGGGGAATGCAAGATACTTTTTCTCATACAGGCGGTAGATCAAGGCTGAAAGCACCTGACAGCTGCCGGCAAATGCAAGGATTGCAAAACCGGGAATATGGCTGATGACAGCAGAGAGCAGCAGGTTGGAGGTGGCCTGTCCTGCGTACATACAGATCATCCGCACGGATGTATACATACCGATGTTGGAATAGTCCGCTTACAAAGGAGGCATCATCCGTAATTTCCTTGATACAGATGACGGAAATGGAGTTCATAACCCCCATTCCCAGCCCGCGAAGATAATTGGGCAGATAAAACCACTTAAAGTGCGGCAGAAAAAAGCTGTCGGCATGGAAGTGATGATCAAGCGGTTTACCCGTCGAAACCGGATGTTCTTTCATGGTAAAAATAAGCAGGCTGCAGGAAATACAGAACAGAATGCATAGTAGAGGTAGTATTTATGATAGTTTGTCATTTTCTGTATTTTTCAGGAAGTTCCCAGGTGCTTTGCATGATCACACAGTTTGTTTGTCCTTCTTTGCGCTGATAATAAACGGTCAGAAGGGAGCCGTCTTTTAATTCCACGGTTGCAGGATAGCCAAGATCAGGGTGAGGCGCATCGGGGTAGATATAATAGTCACAGTCCCAGGTCTGCCCCTTATCGGTACTGAACATTACCATTTCACCGAAAGGCTCTTTGCGTCTGCCGTATACGCAGATAAGTGTGCCGTTGGAATGCTGCATAATGTGTGGAGGTGCGCCGTTGTCGATGGCTTCGATGTATCTGCCTTCATCAAAGGTTTTGCCGCCGTCAAAGGAAACACACTGTTTTAAGCGGAAAGTTGTCTCCTCGCGGATCATGACCAGAATTCTGTCATCAAGCACGATCGCATGAGGTTCGCAGTAAATCTGCCCTTCCGGATTGGGGATGACGGAAAGCAGCTCAAAGTTTAAGTCTTTGTCAATATGATAATTGCGCAGACCGGATGCCTGACCGTAATTCATAAAGTTGCCGGTCAGAAACAGTCCGCCGTTTTTGTCGGGACAGGGACCGTGCGGGCAGGTGACAGGAAGATGTTTGACCTTACTGAAAGTAAAACCATCGGTACTGGTCACATACAGCGGTCCGTAGTATTCCTCGTCGGCTTTTTTGGTGTCAACGGAATTGACATAGGCCTGATCCAGTTTCGTTACGGTCTGCTGGAGTTTTAACTGATAATCGATGCCGTTGTTGAAGGTGGTTATAAAAACACCGCTGCCAAAGGGGACAATGCCGCAGTCTCGGTCATCTTCGGGTGTGTCGATCACGACAGCAGGACAGGTCCAGGTTTTTCCTTCATCAAAGCTGTAACAGATCACCCCTTTGCCGAAAGGGTCGACATGACCGGTGCGGAAACCCGAACAAACCATGGCAAGAGCGCCGTTTGGCATACGGCATACGCTGGGCCAGCCAAAATAGTTGAATTTGCTGTTTTCATTCTGACAGATTACTTTTGAGTGTGCAGGAATTATTTTCATATGGATACGGTCCTTTCTGTAAAAAAAACAGTCGGAGAATCACTGGTGTTACTTAATATTATAAATTTGGATCGGATAAATACAAGGATTTCTTACTGTTTTTGCAGCAGATGTGTTATGATAAAGAAAATGATCATTTCCTGACGGAGGAAGAGAGATGGAAGATTTAAAGCTCAGAAAAAAGAATCTGTGGATGTTCCCGCTGGGAACAGTGGGCCGCGACATGATGTATTGTCTGGTCACCAATTTTTTGCTTACCTACATACTGTTTACCAAGGGGCTGACCGGTGCACAGCTGGCAGCAGTAACAGCGGTCATGGTACTGGCGCGTGTATTTGATGCGTTAAATGACCCGGTCATGGGCAATATCATCGAGAGTACCCGTACCAGATGGGGAAAATTCAAACCATGGCTTGTGATCGGCGTGCTGTTTAGTTCTGTTGTGGTTTATATGGTGTTTGCAACAAAACTGACAGGCTGGAACTTTATTATCCTGTTTGCAGTGTTTTATTTTTCATTCAGTATTGCCTATACCATGCATGACATTTCCTATTGGGGCATGGTTCCTGCACTTTCTTCGGATGCACAGGCGCGTGACCAGTTTACATCCCGTGCAACACTGTTTGCGGGCGTGGGCGGTACGCTGGCATCCATTCTGATCCCGATGCTGACAACCGGTGCGATGGCGCTGGGCGGCAGTGCCAATGTGGCATACGGCCGGATCGCACTGATCATCGGTATTCTGGCACCGCTGTTTTTGGGATTTACCGTTTTTGGTGCGCAGGAGCGCAGAGAAGACCGGAATGCGCCCAGAACTTCGGTTGGCTTTAAGAAAATTATCAGCACTGTGATGGGAAATGACCAGCTTCGCTGGATTTCCGTGATCTTTTTGGTGCAGCAGGTGGGTAACGGCCTGATCGTGGGAGGTATCGGTTCCACGTACATTTATTTTGATTTTGGCTATAACGGAGGTCTGTATTCCATTTTTACCACGGTGGGAATGTCTGCGACCGCCTTTCTGATGATTTTTTATCCTGCAATTTCAAAGAGGATTCCCAGAAAAAAACTGATGGGTATCATGGCAGTGATCTATACGGTCGGTTACGTGCTGATGCTTCTGGCAGGACTGTTTATTGCAGGAAGCAATCTGCGATTCTGGGTACTGGTGGTTGGCTATACGCTGGCTAACTTTGGTTCCTACAGCTATTATCTGATCATGATGATCTCGATCATCAATACCGTGGAATACAATGAGTATATCTGCGGCAGCAGGGATGAAGCCATCATCGCTTCGGTGCGCCCTTTTGTTACAAAGCTTGGTTCTGCGCTGATCGTGGTGATCACTTCTGTCAGCTATATGCTTTTTGGCGTCACTGGTTATACCAATCAGATTTCTGAACTGGAGAGTGCAGCCAGCACAGGTACGATCACAGAGGCAGAAAAACTGACAGCCATCGAGTCTGTCATCAGCGGTGTGCAAAAAGGACAGTCTCTGGGACTGCTGCTTTGCATGACCATCATTCCCTGTGTACTGATGCTGATCTCTTATTTCCTTTATAAAAAGCATTATAAGCTGGATGAAGAAGAGTATGAACGGATCTGTCAGGAAATTGCGGTCAGAAAATAAAGACGGGAGATAACTATGGGACTTACAAAACTTGCCCTGAAATTTGCAGCACCGCTGCCGGATATTGAAAAATATGAACGATTTTTGTTTATCGGACCGCATCCGGATGATATTGAGATCGGAGCCGGTGCGACGGCGGCAAAACTTGCGGCTGCGGGGAAAAAGGTGTGTTTTTTGATCTGTACAGACGGGAGATACGGAGATGGAAAATCAGCTGCTGACAGGCAGCAGCTGATTGACATAAGGCAGAAAGAGGCGGTGCTTTCTGCAGAATATCTGGGTGTTACGGATGTACAGTTTCTGGGACTGTCAGACGGCGGATTTTACCGGTTTGAAGAGCTGGTTGAAGGGATTGCGCAGGCGGTGGCCCGATTTTGTCCGCAAGTGATCTTTGCACCGGATCCGTCAGTGGCCAGTGAGTGTCATGTGGACCATTTAAATGCAGGCAAGGCGGCACGTCAGATTGCCTGTCATGCACCCTATCCGGGGATCATGGCAGCGCACGGGGCCTGCGGCAGTGCGCCGGTGGAAGCAATTGCTTTTTATATGACAGCCGGACCGACAAAATTTGTAAGGACAAAAGGGTATCTGCAAATGCAGCTGGACAGCGTGTTTTGCAACCATCTCAGCCAGTTTCCCAAAGGCTGCAGGGAGGCTCGGGCTATTGCGCTGTATCTGCGACTGCGTGCGTTTGATTTTGGTATGCGGTCATTTTGCGGATGTGCGGAGGGGTTTCGTGTGCTGGGTGTGACTCATATGCACTGTCTGCCGGAAGCAGAGTGATTTATTAATAAACACTTTAAAAAAAACGTTGACAATTGGTAAATAATGTATTATTCTAAATGAGGTTAGAGGGAACTAATACATATAAGTGGTTTCGAATTTGAGTTTGAATTGACTTTCGGAGGATATATTATGACATTGGCAGAGGCAACTGCTGGTATCGAGTATATGATCAAAGATATTGTGACCGATGATGAAGAACTGGAAGCGTTTCTGTTCTCTCTCGGCTGCTACAGCGGTGAACCGATCACAGTAATTCGGTTTTCAAAGGGAGGCTGTGTGGTTTCCATTAAAGACGGCAGATATAATATCGATATGGATTTGGCGGCAGCCATTTGGGTCTGAGAAGACAGCCGGAAAGATAAGATGAGAAAGACAGGATGCATGCTAGAAAGCTGCATCCTATATTTCAAAACATGAGTTAGGCGAAACTAACATATGATAGAAAAAACTAAGAATACAGGGGAGAAAAGAACATGAGAATTGCATTGACAGGCAATCCAAACAGTGGTAAGACAACTATGTACAACGCGCTGACCGGCAGAAATGAACGTGTCGGCAACTGGGCTGGCGTAACCGTTGAGAAAAAAGAAAGTCCGATCAAAAAGAATTATTATGAGGGAACAGAGAAGCTGATCGCTGTGGATCTTCCCGGCGCGTATTCCATGTCTCCGTTTACTTCTGAAGAGAGTATCACCAGCACTTATGTAAAAAACGAAAATCCCGATGTTATTATCAACATTGTGGACGCTACCAATTTAAGCAGAAGCTTATTTTTTACCACCCAGCTTCTGGAATTGGGTGTGCCTGTGGTGGTTGCACTCAATAAGAGCGACATTAATGAGAAAAAGGAAAACAGGATTGATACCAGAGTATTGTCCGAAAAGCTTGGATGTCCTGTGATCGAAACCGTTTCCACTTCAAACAGTGACAATGGTCTTAAGGAACTGGTGCAGAAGGCTGTTTCTTTAAAGGGCAGCGGACAGAAAGCTCCTTACAGCCAGGGGACGGTTGATCTGCATGACAAGGCTGCTGTGGAAGCGGCTGACAGAGAGCGCTTTGCATTTGTAAATGGTATTGTAAAAAGTGTTGAGACACGTAAGACTTTTACCAAAGATAAAAATGTGCAGGATAAGATCGATGCAGTTCTGACCAATAAGTGGATTGGCATTCCGATTTTTGCAGTGGTAATGTTTCTGGTATTCAATATTTCCCAGTCCAGCGTTGGTCCTTTTCTTGCAGATTACCTTGTGGGATGGATCGAAACATTTCAGGAATGGGTTGCAGGGCTTGTGGAAAATGCAAATCCTTTCCTGCAGGCGCTGCTTGTGGATGGTATCATCGGCGGTGTAGGCGCGGTTGTAGGCTTTTTGCCTCTGGTAATGGTAATGTATTTTCTGATCGCGCTTCTGGAAGACTGTGGTTATATGGCACGTGCAACAGTGGTTCTGGATCCCATTTTCAAAAAGGTTGGTCTTTCCGGTAAGTCTGTGATTCCTTTTGTTGTGGGTACCGGATGTGCAATTCCCGGCATTATGGCCTGTCGTACCATTCGCAATGAAAGAGAACGCAGGGCAACCGCTATGCTGACTCCTTTCATGCCCTGCGGTGCAAAGCTTCCCGTGATCGCATTATTTGCAGGTGCTTTCTTTGCGGATGCGACCTGGGTTGGTACGCTGATGTATTTTGTGGGTATCCTTCTGATCCTGCTTGGTGCGCTGCTTGTAAACAAAATCACCGGTCATAAATACAGAAAATCCTTCTTTATCATGGAACTTCCTGAATACAAGCTTCCCAGTTTAAAGAGAGCCTTTGTTTCCATGTGTTCCCGCGGTAAGGCATATATCGTAAAAGCGGGTACCATCATTCTGGTATGTAATGCAGTTGTTCAGATCATGCAGTCTTTCACCTGGCAGCTTCAGATCGTGGAAGAGGGTATGGAGCATGCCTCCATTCTGGCTTCCATCGCAGCTCCGTTTGCAGTATTGCTGATCCCCATCGGCATTGGTGTATGGCAGCAGGCGGCAGCAGCGATCACAGGTTTTATCGCAAAAGAAAACGTGGTTGGTACACTGGCAGTTGTATATGGTCTCACCAGCTTTATCGATACCGAAGAACTGGCTTTGGTTGGCGGTTCCAGTGAAGTTGCGGCGGTTATGGGGCTTACCAAAGCAGCAGCTTTAGCTTGTCTGATGTTTAACCTTTACACCCCTCCCTGTTTTGCGGCGATCGGTGCAATGAATTCCGAAATGCAGGACAGAAAATGGCTCTGGGGCGGCATTGCGCTGCAGCTGGCAACCGGCTATACCGTAGCATTTTTGGTATATCAGATCGGTACATTGATCGGTACAGGCGCTTTTGGTGCAGGATTTATTCCTGGCCTGATCGCAGTGGCATTTTTTGCGGCAGTTCTTATTTATCTGATTCGCAAGGCAAATAAAGAAATGAATGAAAAGTATCGTCTGAAATAATTTTAAGGAGTTTGAGAATGGCAGATTTGATCGTTATCCTGATTTTACTGATCATAATTGGTGCGGCAATCGTTTTCATCGTCAGAGAAAAGAAACGCGGCGTAAAATGTATCGGTTGTCCGGCTGCCGGTCAGTGTGCACGCAAAAGCTGCGGTGGCTGTAGCGGGCAGAACGACGGCAGATAAGCGGAAAGTAAAAAAGAATATTATTTAAGATTAAGGGTGTCCCAAAAGTCTGAAATGACTGGAGGGACACCCTTTTTAGTTACTTAACATCTCAGTGTGCAGTGCTCGCCTGCTTTGAGACTGACAGTCTCGATCAGTGTTTTTTTTATGTAGACATCGGCAGTAAAATCAGAAGCTGCCGTGATCGTGGCAAAAATCCTGTCACCGTCCCATTCCAGATCCACTCTGCCCCGGGGGAATACGATGTCTCTGACTTTGCCGCAGGAGAGGCGCTCAGGAAGTGCAGGGAGTAAAAACAGTTTGTCGCCGCTGCAGTAAAACAGCATTTCCTGGATGGCGCTGACTGCACCGAAGTTGGCATCCATCTGCACCGGTGCAAAATCCTGAAGGTCCAGTGTCATACCCATGTGACGCCAGTCATTGTGCATGGTGATCAGGGCGTTGTTGACAGCGCTCTTAGCCAGGGTATCCAGACATTCAATGGCAAGTTCGGGTTCACCCATACGGGCATAGATATTGGACATGTGGGCCAGCGACCAACCGGACTGCCCGCCCAGCTCACGCAGGTTGACGGCCTGTTTAAAGGCTGCAAACAATTCGGGATCATTGGCGGCATTGATCTCTTTGCCGGGGAATACCGGATAAATATGGGAAAGGTGGCGATGGTAGTAATGATCTTTAAGGTCAGGAGCCATCCACTCTTTGACAGCACCGTCTTCATTGATCATATATGGCGGAATCTGAGCCAGAAGATTCCGGTAAATATCGGCTTCTTCTGTATAGAGACCGGTTTGTTCGATGCCGCTTAAGAAATTGGTCAGAAATTCCTTCATGACAGCAAAATCCATGGTGGCGTTTTTGACAGCAGGGCATTGATGTCCCATGTTTTCACTGTAAAATGCAGGCATCAGGTTGCCGGGTGTGTTTTCAGGGGAAACGGAAGGATACAGCTGCATGGTTCCGTTTTCGTCATAGGTTACATAATCCAGATAAAAACGTGCCACTTCGTACATAAACGGCATGATATCACTGCGCAGAGTATCCTGATCGCCGGTATAGCAGTAATAATTCCAGAAGTGCTGGGAAAGCCAGCCGCCGCAGGAAATCCAGTTGGAAATAACACCCACGGGAACGCAGGGACCGCTGACACCGGGGGAGGTGTAGGCAGAAAGCCATGCTCCGTTCATGCCAAACATTTTTTGCGCGGATTCTTTGAAAACATCCAGTTTTTCCAGATAATAGCGGATCAGAGGCTTGATGGAATAGGATAGACCTCCGGCCAGAACATGCCAGTAGGTCATTTCCACATTTTCGTTTGCCACATACTGTGTCCAGGGCAGATCATCGGCGCCGGGCCAGAGACCGTAAAGAGGAACGGGAATCCCGTTTTCGCTGGCGGAACTGATAAACAGATAACGGCCGTATCGCCACAGTTTTTCCAGAAGCACGGGAGAAGCTGCATCGTCATAAGCTTCTGCCAGCAGCTGTTCGCAGCTGGCATTATGTGCGTCGTCTGCTGCAAGTTCGATATCGACAGAATCGTAAAGAGTGGTGTGGAGTGCTGTGTGGCGCGCCAGCAGCTCTTCATAGGAAAGGCGGCGCAATGCTGCAAAATCAGAAGGGGCTTTGCCTGCATATGCCTGTACAAAGATCATATATTCTCTGCCAGTGACAAAAAGTCTCTTGTCTGCGATAGTGGTGGAGATATCGCCTGTAAAATAAATATTGACGCCGGTGCTTTTATCTGCGCTGCAGCTATGGATCGCATGGCTGTAAAGTTCGTGGAAAGCACCTTCTTTTTCATGCATTTCAAAATAGTATGAGGTGGTAAAAGGTGCATCTGCAGTGATTTTGATCACAGTGATATCATCTGCGCGCGATACAAAGGCTTTGCGCATAAACTGGACAGTGCCGATCTTAAAACGGACGAAACTTTCACCCGAGCGCATGTCTATGCCTCTTTCGTAATTGCGGAACATGCTTGCAGGAGCATACAGACATTTCAGGCTGCCCAGCGGGTACGGAACATGGGGTTCTGCGTAGTATCCTTTTTCGGTAAGTGCTTTTGCAAAAAGATTGGTGTTTGCGGCTGCATAATCACCGGCATCGATCAGTGCGCGCATCTGGCGGAAGGCATCGGAGACATCGGGAATCTGGGGGCCGGGATTGCCATGATGCCACAGTTCATAACGGGTAAACTGTATGGTTTCTTCTGCAATGACGCCATGGATCAAAGCGCCGGTCAGACCGTTTCCGAGGCGAAGTGCATCACGCCAGGCGCCGTTGTCGGGGGCAACATTGCCGTGAGAGGGATTGTTCCAGGAATCGGTATGCCAGGAAGCAGGATGTTTTAAGCGGATGATATGTCTGTTCATGAAAAGAAACTCCTTTCTTTTATAAGTTCAGCACGTCTTTGCTGTTTTTGGGGGTATCATACCAGCCAAGCAGGATGGAACAGGAAGGCCAGCTGGTGCTGACGCGCCAGGTTTCACCGGCAGGATTTAAACAATTGGTCATGTTGATCTGCTCACTGATCATGCCCTGGGTAAAAATCTGATCAAATCTGATGCCAAAAAATTCTCCGTCATAGGATGACAGGCAGTTGATGGCAGCTGCTTTAATACGCCAGTATAAATCTGTCCAGCGCTGATCACCGGTGATCTGTCCCAGATCATAGACAAAACGGGCGGAATTGGTACAAATGCCGGGACCTACGTGACGGTTCTGTACATTTGCCAGTACGCCGCCGCAGACGTTGATGCCTTCCAGCATGGAACCGCCGGGGAACGCAGGCTGATAATTGACTGTCCAGGTGGCAAAGAGTTTTGCGGCATTCAGAGCCATCTGCAGGGTATCACTGCCGCCGAATAACTGATGCTGCTGCACCAGCGCATCGGTGAGAGCTGCAATACTTTCGGAATCGTCAGCTTCCAGAATATCGACGGGACCGCCGCCGCTGCGCCCGGTCAGCACATATTTTTCATGATAAGATGCACATGCCTGCCTAAAACAGTCGGCCAGTTTCTGATCCTGCGGGAAATGCCTGCAGCCTTCGGCCAGTGCCAGTAAAAAAAAGGCACCTGCGGCGGTGCCGCGGCTAAGCAGTGTTACTTTTTCTTCATCTGTGTTCCAGTACAGACCAAAATCCTGTTCGCGCATCCAGATGTCTTTTAAGATGGCAATGCCGCCGGCAAAATCTTCTTCCCATAAAGGATGTATATGTCCGTTTTCTTTTTCATGGCGGATCGCTCTTCCCAGATAGTAAAGATGATCACTGTAAAAACGGCAGTGCTGATAACGGAAGTGATATTCCGGATGTTCTTTGGTCATCCAGGATCTGCCGTCATAGATGGGGGCTTTTACCCCGCTTTTTGTGTTACCGTGTAAAGAGACAAAATCCAGAAAAGTTACGGCAAAATCACGGTATTGACCGCCGTATTTCAACAGCGGAAGTGCAGCCATGGCACCGCAGCACCAGCCGATCATGATATTCCATTCCGCCATACCGGCATGCGGCCAGTCATTTTCAATATCCACAAAGGCATTTAAGATCAGCGGTTCCTTTTTATCGGTATACACACAGTGTTTGCGATAAAACCAGTCACGGACAAGAGCGGCCCCCTGCTCTTCGGATATTTTCGGGGTATTTGCCGCCGGGTAGCGTTCGGAACGGATTGCTTTGTCCCAGTGGTAATCCAGAAGATCACTTACTGTTTCGCAGGCAAATGCTGTTTTGGAGAAGCGGATGCAGACCGTCTCATTTGGCTGCCAGGCATGCGGTGCCCGGTCGAAGCCGGAAGTGCCCTGGTGGGTATAATAATCCTCTTCTTTTGCAGGTGCATAAATGGTCATGGTGCTGTTGGCTGCATCTAAAGTGACGCCGTTCCAGCCCGCCAAAGAGGTGGGAGAGATTTCATAGTGCCAGCCTTGGCTGCCGTCTTTTACAAGAACCGTCGGATAGGTGGCGGCGGATAAGGAGGCTGCAAATACCGGAGTTTCGGGCAGATGAATGTGAGGGATATGGGCAAGCTGCTGCTGATAGTTACCGTCGTAATAAATGCCGGGAATCAGGGTGAAGCAGTCAGAGTCGTAACGCCAGGGAAAACGGATGCCGGCAAAGCCGGTTACCGGTGTTTTTCCGGTATTATGAACTTTTAAATACCAGGTGTGATCCTTGTGCGCAAGAATGGAAAAATGAAGTGTATCCAGCGCTGCTTCATAGTAAGTGTAGCCCAGGGTGCTGTTTTTGGTCCAGTTGTCAAGGCGGATTTCCTGGTTTTGGTCTGTAACAAAAAGAATGTCAAAAGCAAGTTCGTGGATCATGATGGTCTCCTTTTAAAATGTCTGTCCGGTGCTGCCGCGCCGGATGAGTGTGCAGGGCAGTAAAGTGCAGGAGGCAGCTGCGTTGGAGGATATGCGGTCGGATATGGCGAGCAGCCGCTGCAGAGCGGTCTGACCGATCTGTACAAGCGGCGGCTGTATGCTGGTCAGAGCCGGAAAAGTATGATAGCAGTAGGGACTGTCGTCAAAGCCGATGATGGAGATATCCTGCGGAATATGAAGTCCGTGTTCGCGGATGGCTCTGGCGACACCCACACCGATGGAATCATTCTGGGCGAAAACGGCATCGAATGTAATTTTCTCTTCTAAAAGCTGTGTGGTAAGTCTGTAACCGCTTTCCTCATCCCAGTCGCCGATCCGCACAAGCTGCGGGTCATAGGGGAGATCGTGTTCCATCAATGCCTGCTGGTAACCGATGGTGCGATGATACATGCCGATGGAATTGATGGGACCGCTGATCATGGCGATTCTTTGACGGTTTTCAGAAAGAAGCGCATTGACAGCCAGCTGTGCGCCCTGTCTGTCGTCATAATGGACGGCGTCTTTTCCGTCTTCTCTGGTGCAGAATGCAAAAACAACAGGTACGGACAGAGTCTCAAAAAGTCCGTCCAGACGGCGCGGATATTGCGCAATATACAAAATGCCGGATACATCGAAGTTAAGATCATAAAGAAGACGATCCAGCTTTTGGGCAGTCAGATCAGGATCCGGATTTTTAAAATCATCCGTCTGGCTGATCTCCAGAGAATAGATGGGAAGCGTAAGCTGATGCCGGGCAGCTTCCTGTAAAATGCCGCTTAAGATCAGTGTGATAAATTCGGCATCAATGCCTTCCGTTACCACGATCAGCTTCTTTTTCTGAGCGACAGCGGTTCTGGTTTTAAACTGATATCCCATTTCTCTGGCGCAGGTAAGGATGGCATCTCTGGTTTCGGGCTTCATGCGTCCTTTTCCGGTGAAAGCGTTGGAAACGGTGGCTTCTGAAAGATTCATCGCTTTGGCGATGTCGGAGATTTTGGTCATGGTGAAACTCCTTTTTGGTGCAGTATCTGTAAAATGAACAGGAAGCGGTTTGATATGTTTATTTTACATGCGGATACCTGAAAAGTCAAAAGAATTAATCAAAATTAACCAGTTAAGGTGAATTGACGCAGGTTATGTTTGCGTGATAAGATGAAAATAACAGGAAAAATGATCGGATAATTGATTAATTAATCAAGAATTTAAAAAGGAGAAAAAGCATGAGCAAAAAAACGATCGTGACGGAATTTAAGCTTACCATACCTACCTGGCGCAGTGTGGAAGCAGAAGAAATGCCGATGTTTAACGAAAACAGAAATCATCAGGGCACAACAGGCAATCCCTATCCCTGCCGCATTGTAAACGATGTTGACAGAGTGCACAGAGAAGATAAGGAATATGTATGCATCAGCCTGGAGAATGAGTATCTGCGTCTGGAAATTCTGCCTGAACTGGGCGGCAGAGTGTATTCTGCACTGGATAAGAGAACCGGCTATGACTTTTTATACAAACAGCATGTCATCAAACCCGCGCTGATCGGTTACATGGGTGAATGGATCTCCGGCGGTCTGGAATTTAACTGGCCCTGCCATCACAGACCTTCCACTTTTATGCCCACCGATTACACGATTGAGGAAGAAGAAGACGGCACTGTTACAGTATGGCTGGGAGAAAATGATCCCCTTTACCGTACCAGAGGCATGGTAGGTATCAGTCTGGCCCCCGATGCAGCTGTGTTTGATACGAAGATGCGCCTTTATAACCGCACTGCTGTGCGCCGTCCTTTTATGTGGTGGGAGAATGCCGCTGTTCCGGTTAATGAGCAGTACAGACTGTTTTTCCCGCCGGATGTACATTATGTACAGAACCATTACAGAAGACACAACACCAATTTCCCCATTGCCCAGAGCGAAGATTATGCAGGTATCCGGATGCGCGATCCCAGAGATATCAGCTATCATAAAAATTCCAGAGCGGCAACCTCTTATTTTGCAGCTGCTTCCCATTATGATTTCTTCGGCGGCTATGACGAAGGCAAAAACTGCGGCGTAGTGCATGTCTCTGACAGCCGCATCTCTCAGGGCAAGAAGATGTTTACTTGGGGCTATGGCACCATGGAAAATGCATGGGAAAAGGCACTTACCGACGAAGACGGCATGTATGCAGAGCTGATGGCAGGCAGCTATACCACTGACCAGCCTGACTTTACCTGGATCCAGCCCTATGAAACCAAGGAATTTATCCAGAGCTGGTATCCCATTGGTGATATGGGTATTCCTACCATGGCCTCCTACCATGCAGCAGTCAATGTGGACGGATGTGAGCTGAATCTGCAGAGTACCCGCAAGTTCTCCGGTGTTATCTTAAAGATCAACGGTCAGGTTGCAGCGGCTCTGGATCTTAATCCCGGTGATATCTGGCCTCTGACCTGGAAGGAAGAGATCATTACCGTCGAGCTGATCGAAGACGGACTGAGCATTCTTTCCTATGAAAAGAAGGAGGAAGGCGAAACCGAGCTTCCTCCGATCCTGCCCGGTATGCCTCCGATCGAACAACTGGAAACAGCGGATGATTTCTATCTGACCGGCGTACATGCGGATCAGTACAGAGATCCCCTTATTTTACCGGAAACCTATTTTGAAGCCGGTGTCAGGAGATTCCCCAATGACTACCGCCTGTTGCATGCCCTTGCACGTGCAAGATTCATGAAGGGATACTATGAAGAAGCGTATGACCTTGGAATGCGTGCCTGGAAGGCAGTTACCCGCTGGAATTTCCGCCCTGAGAGCGGAGATATTCCGTATACACTGGGTCTGATCTGTGAAACACTGGACAAAGACAGCGAGGCGATGGACTGGTATGCAAGAGCCTGCTGGCAGGGTGACTGTGCACAACGTGCCTTTACCCGTATGGCAATGCTGTCCCTGCGTATGAATGATCCTGTAAAAGCAGCATCCTACGCAAAGAAAGCCGGTGACGAGAACCTGATGGCATTGGCGGCAGGCGCAGTAGCGTTTAGCAGACTGCAGCGTACACAGGAAGCAGAAAACTGCCTTGCACGAATGAAAGCCCTGGATCCTCTGTTCGTGACCGGACGCTGCCTGATGGGCTGTGATGAAGGGGCTGTATGGCTGACTGATCCTGCACAGACTGCCCTGGATCTGGCAAATGATCTCTGTGAACTTGATCAGACTAAAACCGCCTGTGATATTCTTGCAAAGCTGGAAAATCCCACCCGTATGACCGCGATCGTATGTGAGTATCTGGGAGGCACGACAGCACAGATTAAAGATCTGCCTGTGGGAATCGCATATCCTCTCCGCGAGCTGGAACGCCGCGCACTCCATGCACATCTGGAAAAAATGCCTGAGGACGCAGCGGCAGCAGGACTGCTTGGATGCTGGTATTACGGACATACCCATTATGAAAAAGCAGATATGCTCTGGTGTCAGGCCATCAAAAATGATCCTGAAGACTGGATTTCCTGCCGTAACCACGCAGCAGCGCTTTATACCCATCTGGGACGCAGACAGGAAGCTTTAGACTGGATGAAAAAAGCCATTGCGATCAAAAAAGACAATGAAAAGCTGCTCTGGGAAACCGTTTATGTGATGACCAGACTGCACTGCACTCCTAAGGAACGTATTGCCATGGTTGAGGAGCATATGGATGTATGCACCAATGACGTATGGCTTGAGTATGTGGAAGCCTTCAATCAGGCCGGTGAGTATGAAAAGGCGCTGGAGAAGCTTCTCTCCCGTGAATTTGTGCCCCGTGAAGGTGCGGAAGGCTATGTGACCGCGCAGTATCTGTTCTCCAATTGTGCGCTGGGCAATCAGGCACTGGCAGCAGGACGCTATGAACAGGCACTGGATTGGTTTAATAAGGGTATGGAACTTCCTGCAAGCCTTGGCGCAGGCCTGTGGCAGAAGGTGGCGCTGGTTCCTTTTGAGTACGGAAAAGCAATCTGCTTAGAACAGCTGGGCGAGCAGAAGATGGCAGACGAACTGTTTGACGATATCCTGTCCCGTGTACGTCCTGATGCATCTTTACCGGCACTGGATGTTTATCAGGCAAAGATTCTGATGCACAGAGGCATGCGTAAGGAAGCAGAAAAAATCCTGTGCGAATTTATGGACCGTGCAGAAAAAGCAGCCAAGGTTACAGATCCCGGCTGGTATGCGATCACCGCATTTTATCAGAGCTTTATCGAACCTGCAAAACAGGAGAGAGAAGCAGCAAGTCTGTGGCTGAAAGCTTTGGCAAACGAAGCGCTTGGCAATAAACAGGAAGCGCTGTGGCAGCTGGAACACTGTATGGAAAAAAATCCCCAGAATCTGGATGCATATGCGCTGTATGCACTGCTGAAAGCAGAATGATCGCTGGAATGACTGACAAATGACAATCATGAAAAGTTTCGCACCGAAGTTTCGAAATACGAAAGTTTCGGACGCGGAACTTTTCTGCGTTTAGAAATACTTTTCAAAACAGTGGTTGTATGTTATATTTTATTCAGAACTTTGTTTCGTTTTTGAAAATACAAACATACATGTTATCGAAGGATTTTAGCCAGGAGGGAATTGTGATGTACCGTATTTTAGAACTGAATCCGCAGCTTGCGTCTTTTAAAGGCGATATTGATCTGCGTATGTCCCGTTACCATGAGACAAAGAAGCGTCTTTTAAAAGACGGACAGACCTTAAATGAGTTTGCCAATGCACATGACTATTTTGGTATTCACCGTGCGGATGGCGGCTGGGTATACCGTGAATGGGCTCCCGCGGCACATCAGCTGTATCTGACCGGCGATTTCAATAACTGGAATCAGACCAGCCATCCTCTGACAAAGAAAGAGAACGGATGCTGGGAATTAAAGCTTTCGGCGGATGAGATCTGGGAAGGCAGTAAGGTCAAGACCATTGTGGATGCCAATATGCAGCGTACAGAGCATATTCCGCTTTATATCCGCCGCGTGGTACAGGATCCCAAGACAGTTGCATGGTGCGGTGAAGTTGTGGACACCAACAAGCCTTTTGCATGGACAGACCAGAACTTTGAAGGCTCTGAATCTCTTTACATATATGAAGCGCATGTGGGTATGTCCCAGGAAGAAGGAAAAGTCGGCAGTTACCGTGAGTTTGCAGACAATGTCCTTCCTGTGGTAAAAGACGGCGGCTACAACACTATTCAGCTGATGGCGATCATGGAGCATCCTTACTATGGCAGCTTTGGTTATCAGGTTTCCAGTTTCTTTGCGGCATCCAGCTGGTTTGGCAAGCCCGAAGATTTAAAATATCTGGTAAATAAAGCGCATGAAATGGGCATCCGCGTACTGCTTGACGTGGTACATTCCCATGCAGTCAAAAATACTGCGGAAGGCATCAATGAGTTTGACGGTACCACTTATCAGTTCTTCCATGACGGTCCTAAAGGCGATCATCCCGCATGGGGAACCAAGTGCTTTAACTACGGTAAGACCGAAGTTATTCATTTCCTGCTTTCCAACTTGAAATTCTGGATGACAGAATACCATTTTGACGGTTTCCGTTTTGACGGTGTCACCTCCATGCTGTATCATGACCACGGTCTTGGCACAGATTTTAATGACAACAACAAGTATTTTTCCATGAATACCGATCTGGAAGCGATCACCTATCTGCAGCTTGCCAATGAGCTGATCCGTCAGGTGAACCCCAAAGCCGTGACCATTTCCGAAGATATGTCCGGTATGCCCGGTATGGGACTTCCTATTGAAGACGGCGGTATCGGTTTTGACTATCGTCTGGGCATGGGTCTGCCGGATATGTGGATCCGTACCGTTAAGGAAAAATCCGATGAACACTGGGAAATCGGCAAGATGTGGGGCGATATGTGCCTGCGCCGTCCCGGTGAAAATACCATCGCGTATGTGGAAAGCCATGATCAGGCACTGGTTGGCGATAAGACCATGATGTTCCGTCTGGCTGATGCCAATATGTATACCGATATGAATAAAGACTGCCATAATCAGGTCATCGACCGTGCGATCGCACTGCACAAGATGATCCGTCTGTTTACCCTGGCAGGCGGCGGAGAAGGCTATCTGAACTTTATGGGCAATGAATTCGGCCATCCCGAATGGATCGATTTCCCCAGAGAAGGCAACAACTGGAGCTTCCATTACTGCAGACGTCAGTGGAGCTTAAAGAATAACGGTCTGCTCAAATACCAGTGGCTGGGTGATTTCGACCGCGATATGGTAAAACTGACTCAGGACAATAACATGTTTGGTCAGCGTATGGCAAATTTAAGCCTGTTAAAAGAACCCGAAAAGATGATCGCGTTCTACAGAAAAGGTCTGCTTTTTGCCTTTAACTTCCATCCCAACAATTCCCTGACCAATGTACTGATCCCTGTTCCCAATGATGCGGATTACACCGTGGAGCTGTCCAGTGATGATGAAAAGTACGGCGGCTGGAATCAGGTACAGCATATTAATTACCCGGCAAAAGTGTTCGACGGTCAGGCTTATATCGAAATCTATCTTCCCGCCCGTACCGCGGTGGTATTAAAGGAAGGAAAGGTGCGTCCGGCGTATAGCAGAGTACAGCAGGCGCTGGAAAACAAAGGCTATCAGGTAAGCTCTTTTGAGACAAAGGAAGAGGCGGCAGCTTATCTTGCAGGCAGCCTGGAAGGCAAAAAAGTTGCTTTTGGCGGTTCTGTGACTTTAGATCAGCTGGGATTGTATGAAAAGCTTTCCAAAAAGAACGAGGTGATCTGGCACTGGCGCATTCCTGAAGGAAAGACCAACGCGGATGTGCTGGCAGAAGCAAGAAGCGCAGAGATTTATTTCTCCTCTGTCAACGGTATTTCCATGGACGGTCAGATCGTCAATATTGACAATACCGGCAACAGAGTGGCAGCAACACTCTATGGACATAAGAAGGTCATCTTTGTGATCGGTAAGAACAAGATTGCTGAAAATGTGGATGCAGCCATCAGTTATGCACGTAATGTGGCAGCACCTTTAAATGCAAAGCGTCTGAACAAAAAGACACCTTGTGCAGTTCTTGCAGATAAATGTTACAACTGCCAGAGCCCCGACCGAATCTGCCGCACGCTGAATGTGCTGTGGGAGGCACCCAAGGGATGTGCATATGAAGTGGTGTTTGTAAATGAGAATCTGGGATATTAAAAGATAGTTTATATAGAAGTTGAATAGAAAAAGGGGCAGTGACTCATCCGGGTCACTGCCTCTTTGGAGTTAAAGAGCATGATTTGTTTTGGAACAATGCGTTCAGATCGTACGCATCCGGTCAAATGCTGCCTGATTTCCACTATCGGCCATAAGCACAAAGGAGAAGGAAAAACTGTCTGTGGGCAGTTCGTATTCTGCTTCCGGATCAGGTCCGCAGGAAAGGCTGCCAAGTCCGCGCTGTTTTGTATCCAGATATAAGTATTTTGTACCTGTATGTGTAAGCTCATTTTTGTGGCGTGCCGCTGTCAGATTTTCAAGGGTGAAATCGTGACAGGAGAATGCAAAGTCGCCTACTGCACAGAGACCGGTATTTTCACCGTAAATACGGACAAATCTGGTATTTTCGTGGTTGCCGGTTTCCTGAGGCACGTCATATTCAA
Organism: Lachnospiraceae bacterium; assembly: GCA_017500935.1. GTDB lineage: Bacteria > Bacillota > Clostridia > Lachnospirales > Lachnospiraceae > Gallintestinimicrobium. The sequence goes on along the minus strand of JAFVXW010000011.1, from coordinate 92,110 downwards.
AATTAAGTTCATGGATGGGAAGCGTGTAAAGTCCCACAGGTGCGGCGTGCTTTCTGTCAGGATAAGAGTCGCCTGCACCACGGCCGAACCAGCAGGCCTGTTCCATTTTTTCATTCAGACCCATGCGCATACCGATACGGGGCAGGATCTTGGGGGTGTTGCCGTAAGGGGTTCCGTTCATGGTCACGTGCAGAGAACCGTCTGCATATAAGGAATAGGTCAGCGTCATCTCAAATCCCCAATAATAGGTCTGGGGGAGCAGGCGTCCTTTGGCTGTCAGAGTGCAGACAGAATCGCTGTCGGTGATTGTATGGCTGTGGAGACCGAACCGCAGATCATGTACCAGCGCTTCTTTCCATTCACCCATATGACGCGGAGCAAATCCTTCAATACCGTCATTGTCGGTGGCTGCTCTCCAGAGGTTGGGACGCAGAGGCTCTGCCAGCAATTCATTTCCGTTTACACAGTAACGGGTCAGCAGTCCTTTATCGAATTCGACCACGGCATTCTCAGATGTGATGCGGACAAAATAATTGTCATCTTCTTCTACGGTATGGGCAAACGCAGCTGCCTGCATATCCACCTTCTCGGAACGTCCCAGGAGAATCTGCTTATGTGCAAGCTTATGACCGTTTTTGGTAAATAGGAAATCAGCCCGGAAATCTCCTGCAATTCCATCCACGGAAAAGTCAAGTTCAAACAGCTTATTCTGGCGGGGACCGATACCGGTCATGCTGATCTTTTCAGAACGTACAACAGAATCGTCCGCATAAAGCGTCCATTCCATTTCCACATCGTCCAGAGTAAGGAAGTCATAGGTGTTGTACACGCGGATACCGTTTTCTTCCTTTTCTACCCAGACAGGTGCGGAAACCTGGCGCAGTTCATCCCAGGCAGGCTTTGCGGTACCGTCGCTGGTGTGATAACCGTCCAGTGAGAAGTTGGACCAATGGTAAACATCGCCGAAATCGCCGCCATACAGATAAGCCTCATTTCCGTCCTTGTCAGGCGATGAGAAGCCATGACTCTTGAATTCCCAGACATAACCGCCGCAGATGTAATCATGGGTGTATACAAAGCGCCAGATATCCTCCAGTCCGCCGGGACTGTTGCCCATGGCGTGTGCATATTCCACCATCATGACGGGCAGACCTTCCGGAATGTATTCTTCCAGTGTGGCCATAGGCATGTAGCCGGTGAAACGAAAATCTTCCGGATATCTTCTGCTGTAGGGGGAATAGTGTAACGGCTTGGAAGCAGGCTGACTGCGAAGCCACTGGGCACATCTGTCAGTGACCTGTCCGTTGCCGTACTCATTGCCCAAAGACCAGATGTTGATACAGGTTTCATTTTTATCCTGATAATACATTCTGGAAATACGGTCAAAGTATGCATCGTACCAGTCATCCATTTTGGAGATCCAGCCGATATCCCCATGCATATGCGCACCGTGAGTTTCCACATCGGCTTCATCCATCACATAGATACCCAGTTCAGAAGCAATCTCATAAAAGACAGGCTGATTGGTGTAATGGGAACAGCGAATCGCATTTAAGTTACAGCTCTTGATGTCTTCCAGTTCGCTGCGGATCTGTTCGGCTGTGATCGCACGGCCGGTCCAGGGGTTGTTGTCGTGTCTGTTGACACCCTTTAAGCGGATGGGACTTCCATTGAGCATCAGATATTGACCGGAAATGGAAGAGAAACGGATTCCAGCTTTTTTTGTATGAATCTCACTTACGATACCGCTGCGGGAGAGGGTGAGTATCAATTCATACAGATAAGGATCTTCCGCATTCCAAAGATGAGGGGTTTCAACCGTTAATGAAAAGACGGTCTTGTTTGAAGCGGCCTTTGCTTCGCGGCACACTTCCCTTCCCTCTGCATCATACAAAACAGCTTCCAGTACAGCACCGTCCTGTCCGGTATGGCACTCACAGGTCAGCTCAAAACCGCTGTCAACCGGTAAAAGAGTATAATCCCACAGGGAATCTTCACCTATGCAAAGGAGCGTCACATCACGGAAAATGCCGCTGGCAAGCAGCATGTCCTGATTTTCCAGATAGGAACCGTCGCAGTAGGTATGAACCTGAACGGCAAGCAGATTGTCACCGGCCTGCAGGTAGTTGGTGATATCGAATTCGGAAGTCAGGCGGCTTCCCTTTGAAAATCCTACGTATTCACCGTTGACATATACAAAATAGGCGCTGTCTACGCCGCCGAAACGCAGAATAGCCTGCGCAGGCTTATTTTTTACCTTAAAATGTCTGCGATACAGACCCACCGGATTTACACAGTGAATATAAGGAGGATCCAGAGGGAAGGGATATGCTACATTAGGATACAGGCAGGTGCCGTAACCGTGATACTGCCACATGGAAGGAACGGGAAGAACATCCCATGCGGTATCGTCATAATCAGGCGCATAAAAGGAAGTATATTCTTCTGTGATTTTTCCGTTCTCAAGATAGCGGAAATTCCAGTCGCCGTTCAGCGAGGTGATCATGGCAGAATCTGTGGGATTCTTATGGGTCACACCGCGTTTGTCGGCGGGCAGAAGCAGAGTGCGGGACGGCAGGCGGTTTTCAGAAAGCAGCTTCTGATTTTCCAGGTAATGTCGAAGATTCATGTGAGACCTCCTTGTCAGGATGTTTATAAAGCGGTAATTATGGATAAAAACGCTCAAAGATCGGTTCCGGTTCTTCAAAAGGAAGTATTCCGAATTTGTCTGACAGCGGTGTGCCGTGGCGTTCTCGTTCAATGACCTCGATCAGCATATCAAAATCTTCGGGCAGATGGGCATGGGTGCCGCTGCGCCAGTACCAGAGAACATTCTCTTCTTTTTCATACATCTTCCAGACTTCTTTGGCAGCAGCTGCTGTCATATAGGTGTTGACAGGGCCTGCCCACATATCGCTTAATGCCTGAGAGTCAAAATAGACTCTGGGAGCAAGCAGGGCCTTTAAGAAATGTTCATCAAAAGGAAGAGAAGCTTCGTCATTTTCATAGGCTTTCATTTCCGGAGAGAACCAGTCGGGGAAATTGTTTAAAATGTCTTTTAAAGTTTCGCTTCTTCTTTCGGTGCCGTCTTCTTCCAGTCCCTTCATGTGGATACGGTAACAGCCGGAACCGCCGCAGCCGGATCCTTCAGGATTGATGATGGTAGCACGTTCATCAAGAACACCAGCCAAAAGCGCGGTCTTGCCGCCGCGGGAAAGACCGGTATAGGCAACACAGGAAAGGTCAGCGTATCCAAGCTGAACCAGGGCATCCAGTGTGCGGATGAAACCCCAGGCCCATCCCATCAGCGCACCAAACTGATAATCGGCATATGTTTCATAGAGATTGCCGGTGCGTTTGGGATTGCGGATATCGGGAACGATTTCGCAGCGGTTAAAAGTAACCAGCATAATACCGCGGTCTGTGAATTTCTTTGCGATTTCCGGATTCTGCATGCAGCCATAACACAGATCACCGTCAATGACCACCGGATAAGGACCGTTGCCGGCGGGTCTGTGAGCATAAATTGTAAAAGAAACCGGTTTTTCCTTTGTGCCGGAAGTGACCCGCCAGATGTTCATTCTTCCGGGTACATTGGGAACACAAAGCGGATCCAGCTCCAGCAGTTCCGGGGGCGGAAGAATCTGACCATACTGCATTTCCACAGCGGTTTTATATAATTCCTGGCGGCGTTTTTGCCAGTCGTTTACATTTTTTACTTTACTGCCGTTTTCAAAGGTAAACAGATCGGGCAGTCTGCCGAGCACTTCATAAGATGTGATTTTCATAACAGGACTCCTTTTATAAAAGAGATTTTGAGGGCAGTTCTTTTTTATTTAGCAGATTTCGATTATATTTACGGAATGCGCATCAAGGATCACGCTGCCGGTAAAGGGCATCCATTCGGAAACGGTGATGCCGACATCGGTTTTTCCGATATCATTGTAAGCATCCGCAGAGGGGCCGTTTACCGTGTGGATACGCATCTGTGACACAGTATCTCCGATCAGGGACAGATCCACGATCTGTGCTTTGCCGGGATCCTTATTGACTGCAGCGACAGCATAGGTATTATCGCCGTAAGTAACAACAAGATCAATGCTGTCTACGCTGACTTCTCTGCCATTGTCACATCCGGTGATGACAGGTACATCTTCAGCCCAGATATTCAGCACATTTTCCTTCAGCAGATTTGCATACAGGTCAAAGACAAAATACTGCGGGCGCAGGACAATGCCGTCTTTGTGGGTGAAAATGGCGCCTCTGGTGTTGACGATGGGAGAGAAACATGCCATTCCCACAATGTCACAGTTGCGCAGGCAGATATTTAAGAAGGCTGCTGAAAAAACGGCATCTGCCATGGTATAAATGGCATTGTTGTCGTTTCTGCTGCGGGGGCCGATGACCTGCTGTTCATAAAAATCTTTGTCTTCCTTTCGTTTGCCGTCTCTTTCCCAGATATCCATGACATTGGGATGAAACCATCCGCGCAGATTCCATTCATCGAAAGCAATTTTTATGCGTTTTTCCAGACCGAAAGCAGTCAGGTAGGCGCGAACCCGGTTGATACTGCCGCTGATGGCTTCTCCGGTGCGTAGCACTACGGCATCGTAATCGGCGTAGGTCAGACCATCGGGGGAGAAATCCCAATAACCGTGAATGGAGATCCAGTCCAGATATTTTCCGGCAGACCGAAGGAGATTTAAGTTCCAGTCCAGATCATCAATGGAAGCTGCAGACAACTCCAGAGTGGGATCTACGCGCAGCATCATTTTTGCAGATTCACGAACCAGACGTCCCCATTCTTCGCAGTCTTTGGAACCGATCTCGTGGTCTCCCCAGTTTTCATTGCCGATACTCCAGAATTTGACTGCGTGGGGCTGTTCATAGCCGTTTTCGATGCGTTCTTTGGCAAAACGGCCCATAGTTTCCAGATTGCAGTATTCCACCCAGTCACTCATTTGTTCTGCGGTACCGGTTCCGGCATTGGTGCAGATATAAGGCTCACAGTCCAGTTTGCGGCAGAGTTTTACAAATTCATCGGTGCCAAAGGCGTTGGATTCTTCCACACGCCACGCTTTGTCATAGGTGGCAGTGCGGTTTTTGCCCACGCCGTAATGCCAGTCATAGGCAGAGACATAGCAGCCGCCGGGCCAGCGGATAATAGGTGTTTTGATACGGCGCAGCGCTTCCAGCACGTCGGTGCGGAAGCCGTCTTCGTCTGCAAAAGGAGACTGCGGATCATAAACACCGCTGTAGATCTGGCGGTGAAAATGTTCCAGAAAGTGACCGAAGATCATGGGATTGGCCTGGCCGATTCTGTTTTTGGGACTGAATGTGATTTTCATGCGTTACCGTTCCTTCCTGAAAAATAAATCGATGAACAGGTTAAAGGGGCAAAATTGTCAATTGGCGGATCAGCTGACAGCAGGTCCGAAGGCCACGCATCCTCTGATGCCGATACGTCCGTTTAGGGGACGGACATGGATGGCGCGGCGGCCGAAGGTAAGATTTTCGATACGGTATTCTGCAAGACCATCACCGTCCAGATCAATGGAACCATAGAGCATGCCGTCCACCCAGATGCCGGCTTTTCCGAAACCGGGGCCTTTCTGGAGCTGTACGGAAAAGGCAGAGCCGCGAAGATTCCACTTTGCATTGATGTTGCCTTCTCCGATGTAACCGCCCGGAATACGGTGCCAGCGGTCGGGTGCGATCGCATCGGTTGTTTCCACCTCATCTTCATCGGGCATCAGCTGACCGGCGCCTAAAAGGGCATCTACAGCGTTCCAGAGATGGATGTAGGGTTCAGGGGTTCCTGTGATCTCAAATCTGGTGCAGTCGATGCGGCTGCGGGGCATTACGATCAGTGCCAGCGGCGCGGGTGCACCGGATTTTACTTCCTGATTTTCACAGAGCAGAACATCATTAATATGGATATTTACCTTTCCTGCATATTTTTTGATGCGCAGGCGGGTAATATATTCGGCTGTCTGGGCTTCCGCCATGGGATCAGCATAGCCCTGGGGACTTACGGAAACGATACAGCCTTCATTTTCACAGATGCGCACAGCCGTATAGTTGGTCAGGGCAGTCATGGCGGGGGAAGAATCCGCACAGCTGTCATCGGGGCCTAAAATGCCGCGGTAGTCAAAGGCGATATCCACGCAGCCTTTGGTGGTAAATTCGGCGTTGAGTTCAAAATTGTCGTAAGCGGCAAGCAGGGGAGATACGGAAAAGCCTTCATGACCGGTCAGGGTAAAACCGTCGGTGTGGGGCGTGTCAAAAGGACGCCATGCCAGATTTAAAGTACCGTGATCATTTTCATCCTTGGAAGGGAACATCACGATATAGCGGCCGGTTTCCTGCTCCACAAAACCGTGGATGGTCTGTCCCCAGATACCGAAATATTCATCTTCATGGTCGCGGGAATGCCATACATTGCCGTCGTCGGTCAGCGTCCATGCTGCAGGGTCATGCGCACTTTCCAGATCAGCAGTAAAAATTGCCTGATAGTTGCGGTTTTTGGCAACGGAGGTAGCGTGTGCCAGCACCTTGTCACCCTGTACTTCCACGGGGAAAAATTCCACGGGGCAGGGATAATATTCGGGACGGTCACAGCTTAATACCAGATGAGGTGCAGACCAGGGGCCTTCCGGAGTGGGAGCTGTCAGAACTGCCAGACCCCACGCAAAATGCTGGTTGGAATCACACAGGCAAAAAGCGGCATAATCGTTTTTGCGGGGAACCACACAGGAGGCATAAAAACGGCTGAAACGGCCCAGTACGCCGTGATGGGTTCTGTTTGATAAAAACATTTCCGGGACACGGGTAAAAGGACCTGCAGGAGAATCTGCCCAGGCGATGGCTGCACCGCTGTCTATTTTGTGTCCTTCGGGAGAATGTGCCGTCTCCCAGGTAAAATCATTGGTGCTGCAGTCATAGGTCAGCAGATACTTTTTGTAGGTTTCGTCCCAGTAAAGCACCACGTCAGGGCAGCCGTCGGCGGGAGTTTCATGGCCGTCAAAGACAAAACCTTCTTCAAAACCCCATCCAAGATCTTCCCAGCTCATGCCCTTATCGGCGGAACGGTAGATTTTAAAACGGCTGCGGAGGCTGCCGCGGTAGCCGTAGCCGTACAGACCGGCATAGTAATACCAGCTGCCGTCAAAATCGCAGAATAAAGAACCGTTTACAGCCCATTCATAGGGGGGCTGGGACTTATGAACCGTATCGCCCAGACGCTCAAAGCTGTCAAAGGAGGGATCGCCCAGAACGGGATGGCGCAGCCAGGCATCCATATGTGTTGTTTTTGCGTAGTCTTTTTTCATGATGTGCTCACTTTCTGTTTGTTTTATATTTACTGCAGGATCCGGTCAAAAAATCCGGTTACGGCTTGTTTATAAATATCGGGTGAAACGGTATAGCAAAGTCCGTGTCCGGCATCAGGCACTGTGACAAATGTGATGTCGGATGCACAGTTTTTGTAGATCTGCCGGCTCATATCACAGGGAACAAACGTGTCCGCTTCACCGTGGATCAAAAGGATCGGAACTTTAGCCCGCTGTACAGCTCTTACGGCATCTGTTTCTTCCGGATTAATATGTCCGAACAAAAGCGCCCCCAGTCTGACAAAGGGATAAAGCAGTGCAGAAGGCAGATGCAGGTCTTTTCCTACTTTACAGATGATCTCTTTGGGAGAAGAGTAGGGACAGTCTGCAAAAATCCCTTTTACATTGGCAGGAAGCTCTTCTCCGGATGCCATTAACACACTGGCAGCACCCATGGACAGCCCGCAGAGGATGATGGGTGTCTGGCTGCCGAAACGTTCATTGGCATAGGCAATCCAGGAAAGACAGTCCAGACGTTCCCTGATTCCAAAGGAAATCGTGTGGCCTTCGCTTTTTCCGTGGGCCCGCTGATCAATGACCAGCGCATTGTGTCCAAGCGTCTTTGCAAGCGCACTGCCGCCGCAAAAGTCGATGAAGGCACTGCCCTTATATCCATGACACTGAATCTGCAGGGGAGCATTGTCTGCGGTATGGTAATAACGTCCAAATAAGGTAAGGCCGTCACGGGATATGATCGTTACCGGTTCAAAGGGGCGCGCATACATGGCTTCGGCCCAGATTTTTAACTTGGGAAGTGCTTTTTGGTAGGCATCTCCTTCCGGAAGACGATAGGGAGGATCCGTCGGCAGCGGTTTATGATAGAAGACAAAACGGTAGGCATAATAGGAGCCTCCCAGAATGACCGCGGCCAGAAGAATGAAAATAATCAGAAATGTCATTGTATCAATACCTCGCTTTGTGACTTTATCTTAACGCAGAAGAATCCCTGAAAGCAAGATTTACGTCTGAAAAGATAAATATTATTTTTTTCGTAACAAATTATTAAGATATTTGGTTTATAATAGGAACAGATAGAGAGCAGGAAAGGAGGATGTTTATGAGAAAAAAATGGATGACATTCATGGGAATGCTGGCAATGGCAGTCTGCCTTGTTTCCTGTGAGCGGGCAGAAAACACAGTACAGGAAAAGGAAACAGCAAAGATACAGCAGGAAACAGTCAGCGAAGAAAAAGCAGCAGACAGCCAAAAGGAGCAGAAAGAAACACTGCAGGATCTAAAGCAGAAGAAAGCAGAAGCTGCAGTGCAGGATGAAACAGATGAGCCGAAATACATACTGCCGATGGCAGGTCTGGTTCTGACAGATACCTTAAAGGATGGGGAATATGCGGCGGCATTTGAATCAGAGGACCTTGTGATCACAGAAGAGGAAATGACGCTTACAGTGGTAATTTTTTCCTATGACCGTTATGTGCCGGAGGATATTTTTGAAATGAAAGAAAAAGATACGGTACAGATTGCCGGTCAGGATATCCTGGCTAAGGAGGTCGGGATTTTTACCAGTCCTGTCAGCGGGGAAAGCGATATCCTGCTCAATGGCGGAATGGAGCAGGGCGGTTATGATTTCAGATGCTATGCAGACGGGGACATGCTTTATTACCGCATCGTGAGGGAAAATGATTTTCCGCTTTACCAAAGCATTGGCAGTATCACGCTGCCGTTTGCTGAGGAGGCGGTATTTGTGGATTATTGCATGGACAATGAAGGGGCGGAAGTTTCCCTGACAGAACTTAAAGCGCATCTTGAAGAGACGCAGCCTTATGTCTGCAGCGAACTCAATACGCAGATCACAGTGACAGACGGCGTCATTACCGGGATTCTGCGCAGGTATACGCCTTAGCTTATTTTTTCAAGAATCGTTGACTCTGGGTTGAGAAAGTTTTGAGAAAAGGGTATTATGATAAGGAAAAACAAACGAAGCTGAGAGGATTGTTATGTTAAAAATTCTGATCGCGGAAGATGACAGAGAACTTTGTCAGTTATTTATGTATGTACTGACCAAGAACGGATATACGGTAAAAGGTGTTACAAACGGAAAAGAAGCACTGGATGCACTGGATGCGGAATATTTTGATCTGATCATTTCAGATATTATGATGCCGGTGATGGACGGTTATGAGCTGGTGCGGCTTCTGCGCGCATCCGGTTCGACAACGCCGGTGCTTATGATCACGGCCAAGGATGCCTTTGATGATATGCGGCTGGGATTTATTTCCGGAACCGATGATTATATGGTAAAACCCATTAATGTCAATGAAATGGTGCTTCGTGTCGGCGCGCTGCTGCGCAGGGCGCAGATGATCAACGAGCGCCGTCAGACCATTGGGTCTACGGTGCTGGAGTGTGATTCGCTGACAGTCACGACAAATAATGAGAGTTTTGTGCTGCCGCAGAAGGAATTTATGCTGCTTTACAAGATGGCATCCTTTCCAGGCAAGATTTTTACCCGTCAGCAGCTGATGGATGATATCTGGGGATATGAAAGTGAAAGTGATACCCATACCGTGGATGTACATATCGGCAGACTCCGGGACCGTTTCCGGAACAATACGGATTTTAAGATCGTTACCATGCGCGGTGTCGGATATAAGGTGATACGCTTATGAAAAAAAACAGAAACAAAAAGAGCACACTTTTGAGTGTGCGTCTTTTATTTACATCCCTGATCCTGCTGGAGCTGATGCTGGTGGTTTTGATCTCTTGGCTTGTGTCCAAGCTGGGGCGGCTGCTGCCCATTTCCATTGACATCCCGGATCTGGTCTGGTTTTATGCGGTCAGCATTCTGGTGGGCGGCGGTATTGCCTATTTTCTGGCAAACTGGTTTTTAAAGCCGCTGGTGGATCTTGAAAATGCGATGCGGCAGGTGGCGCAGGGCGATTACAGTGTCCGGCTGCATACGGATAAGGGCTTAAAGGAGATCCGCAAGATCAATGCCAATTTTAACCTGATGGCCAAGGAACTTGGCGCGACCGAGATTCTGCAGACTGATTTTGTGTCCAATGTTTCCCATGAATTTAAGACGCCGATCAGCGCCATCGAAGGCTATGCTACTTTGCTGCAGGGCAGTGAGCTTGAGCCGGGAGGAGAACAGGCTGTTTATGTGGGCAAGATTTTGACCAATACACGGCGTCTGTCCACACTGGTAGGCAATATTTTACTGTTGTCAAAAATTGACAATCAGGCGATCAGCAGCAAAAAGACATCGTTTCGTCTTGATGAGCAGATCAGACAGTCTCTTTTGATGCTGGAAGCAGAATGGGAAAAAAAGGATATCGAATTTGAGGTAGAGCTGGAAGCGCTGGAGTATTTCGGCCATGAGAGCCTTTTGTATCATGTATGGAATAATCTTTTGGGAAATGCCATCAAATTCAGCCCTGCAGGCGGAAATATCAGTATGAATCTGCAGCGTCAGGAGGGAAAGATCTGTTTTTGGATCGAGGATGAAGGATGCGGCATTCCGGAGGAAGCACAAAAACATATTTTTGACAAGTTTTATCAGGGCGACAACTCCCATAAGGAAGAAGGCAACGGACTGGGACTGGCGCTTGCCATGAAGATCGTCCGGGTTTGCGGAGGGGAAATTTCCGTAAAGAACAGAACAGAAAAAGGCTGCTGTTTTACGGTTACCCTGCCGGTGAAGGAATGATTATCAACAATAATTGAAAAAAAGTTGAGATTGAGTTGTAAAAAGCGTTATATAGTATCCCGGAATATAATGTTATTATGGTACCGGTTTGTCCGGATTTATAACAGGGAGATATGATTTGAGTATGAAAAAGGTAACGATTATCACTGACAGCACCAGCGATCTTTCCAAAGAACTGCTGGAGCGTTATCAGATTGGAAGATTTTCACTGCATGTACATCTTGGAGAAAAGTCCTATCTGGACGGTGTGGATATCACACCCGATGAGATCTATGCATGGTCCGATGCCAATGAGGCAACACCCAAGACCTCCACTCCTTCTCCGGCAGAAGCCATTGAAACGCTGGAAAAGTATCTGGAAGAAGATAATGAGATCATTTGTTTTTGTCTGTCTGCACAGATGTCCGGCTGCATGAATGTAATGCGTCTGGCGGCAGAAAGTCTGGAAGCAGAAGACAGAATTTTTGTGGTGGATTCCAAAAATCTTTCCACCGGTATCGGTCTGCAGATCATTGAGGCAGCCATCCTGGCACAGCAGGGTATGTCTGCAGCTGAAATTGTGGAAAAGATCACAGCCCTGCAGCCTAAGGTGCGCGCAAGCTTTGTGGTAGACACCCTTACCTATCTGCATCGCGGAGGCCGCTGCAGCGGCGTTGCAGCGCTGGCAGGCAGTGTGTTAAAGCTCCATCCTTCCATCGTGGTGGAAGACGGTGCGATGCATCCTTCCAAAAAGTATCGCGGCAAGATGGAACGCGTTATTTTGGAATATGTCAAGGATATGACTCCTGCTTTGCTGAACGCAAAGAAGGACCGCGTTTTTCTGACTCATTCCGGATGTGACCAGGCAGTGATCGATGCGGTAAAAGAACAGCTGGAAGCACTGAATTATTTTGAGGAAATCCTCATCACCCGCGCAGGCTGCGTTATTACAAGCCATTGCGGTCCGGGTACTCTGGGTGTCCTTTTTATTGAAAATTAATGTCTGTATAAAAAATGAGGGCAGCGACTTTTGCGCAAGAGTCGCTGCCCGTTTTTGTATGTATATTCTTTTATGCTTATGCTGTAACCAGCGGATTCCACAGTTTTTTGACATGGCATCTTACATAGAGGACAAATAAGAGCATGTTATGGGCGATCATACAGCCCCATGCGGCAACCAGTCCCATTCCCAGAAGCTGTGTCAGCAAAAAGGTACCGACGATGCGCACACCCCACATACCGATGATGTTGTAGACAAAGGGGGCTTTGGTTCTGCCGACACCCTGCATAAAGCCTTCCACGATGATAGAGAAGCCGTAAAACGGCTCGGAAACAGCTACCATGCGAAGAACGGTGGTGCCAAGAGTGACAACATCATCACTTTTGGAAAAGATTTGCATCAGCTCAGGGGCAAAAGCAAACAGGCATGCACCGGAAAAGATCATCAGTATGGTGACAATGGGAATAAACATGGCTCCCAGATCGTCCATTTTCTTTTTGTCATTGGCACCGTAGGCATTGCCGGCAAGAGTGGCAGCGGCTGTCTGCATACCGTATCCGGGAATGTAAAAGGCGGATTCCACGGTGTTGGCAATGGTATGGGCAGCGGTGGATATCTCGCCCAGAGAGTTGATCATGGCGGCAAATGCCACATAACCCAGAGAGGTTCCGAAACGCTGCAGCATATTGGGAATGGCTACCCGCAGGCAGGGACCAAGAATTTCCATATCCGGCCGCAGGGAAGTGCCGCGCGGAGAAATCATGGGGTGCTTAAACAGTACAACTGTGATCATGATACCGCCGACTGTAAATGCGATCGCACTTGCGAAGGCAGCGCCGATCACGCCCATTCCGGCACCGTATACTGTAAAGGATGTAGAAAATAAAGTTACCGTGCGGGTCGGATAGATCAGCACAAAGTTTAAAATGATGTTGATGACATTCATTAAGATGCCGATCTTCATGGGAGATTTGGTATCTCCTGCGGCGCGCAGAGCCGTGCCGAAGATGGTGCTTGCCGTACGCGGCAGCATGGGCACATAAATAATGAAGAAATACTGGGCGGCCAGTTTCTGAATGCTTTCATCCACCTGCATCCACACAGGAACATAGCTGCTTAAAGACAGGGCAAGTATCGTAAAGGCGACACCTACCACCAGAGTTGCCAGAACCGCCTGGGAAACTGCTTTTTTTGCGGATTCCCGGTCCTGGGCACCGCAGGCTTTTGCGATGAAGGCCAAAAAGCCGACACCCATGGCAGCGGTGGTGCTGCCCAAAAGCCAGTTGATCGTGGTGGTGGAACCGACAGCAGCAGTTGCCTGGGTTCCAAGCGCTCCTACCATGGCGGTATCGATGTAGGAAACGGCAGTCTGCATGACCTGTTCCAGCATGGTGGGCCAGGCAAGACTCATAATGATGAAAAACATTTCCCGGTTCATATTGGGAAAAAGAGATTTCTTTTTGGGGGCAGTGGAAGTATTCATAGAATCGTCTGCTCCCTTATGCTTCCAGAATGATGTCATCGGGAAGGGTGATCACAGGTTCAGCATCTTTGGTAAGCTTGATGCAGATGATGCCCTGCAGGGCAGGAATCTGAATCTCTGCTTCATCCAGACCAAGCAGGGAAGGCTGCAGGCGGATCCGTTTCATGCCAGGTTCCAGAATTTCCAGACCGGACAATGCCAGCGGCAGGGAGTATGCAGGAGTACCGCCCCAGGCGTGGCTGTGGTCAAAGACATAGTCATCCGGTTTGTAAAAACCTTCCGCAAGGCCTTTGGAGCAATCCTTGCAGGGGGCTTTCCACTGCTCCAGGATTTTGAGGGTATAGGTATCGCGCAGACCGTTTCTGTAAATGGCTTCCAGTAAAAAGTGCATGAAATAGGGCTGTACCTGTCCAAGTGTATCGTCATTTAAAATCTGATCCAGCAGACGGCGGCATTCTTTTTCTTCAAAGAATCCAAAGTAAGCAGCCAGAATATTTGCATGCATCCGGTAATAGCGCTTTTCAATGTTGGGAGGCATATACTGATACAGTTTTTCTTCGGGGGTCGGGGTGTTCAAACCTTCAAAGAACAGACCGCGCTTATGATCGTAAAGCAGTTCGCAGATCGCAGGCTGCAGGGCGTTTAGTGCGCTGCGCTGTTTGTCAGCCATGGCAGTTTCGCCAAGGGCATCGAAAATTTTGGCAGCGGTTTTGAGTGCGCCGTAGTAGAACAGATTCAGGCAGGTCTGACCCAGAGCCTTGGGCGGATGATGCATGTTGATGCCGTCGGGATAGAGCCAGTCGATGAACATGTAATCGGGCGGATTGTCGATGATGCCGTTGTCGCCGATGTAGCGTGAAAAACGGTTGAGCAGTAAGATCAGCGCATCCTCACAGTCAGCCAAAAGAGCAGTTTCACCGGAATACTGATATACATCCCACAGCATCTGTACCCAGATCAGAGAATAAGTGGTGTGGAACATGCGGCCGTCACGGTTGCGCAGAAGCTCGGCGGTACGGCGGATATCAAAGCCAGACAGACTCTGGTCACCGTAGGTGAAAGCGGTCATCAGGGATTCGATGTAATAGTCACCGGTACATGCCAGCGGCTCGCAGTGACGCGGGCTGTCCAGATGCAGGGTCTGACGGCACTGTTTTAAGGTGTGTTTGCAGACATCAAATACCAGATTCAGGTCCTTATCGGAGGTGACGGTTTTGGCATCGGCATAAACAGGATAATAGGAAATGATGTAGTCCAGATGAAGCTGCGCGTCCTCTTTTCCGTCATTCTGTGCACTGATCAGCAGGTTGCCGGCGCTGTGCATTTCCAGACTGCGGTAATCTGCATCCTTTACAAAGATGTAATGCTCGGAGGTTCCCTCTTCGTCCAGCTCCCGGCAGAAAACATCCACACTGAGGCGGTCGGAAGTCTTTGCCTGTACGGACAGATAACCGGCATAGATCTTATCAAAAGGAATTTCCATAGAAAGAGTGGTTCTGGCGGGAATGGTCAGGTCAATGCCGGAGCTGCTTTCTGCAGATGCGGTTTCGCAGAGCATATCATCAGAAAAAACCAGAGGTTTTTCCACACAGGGGGGAATGGGAGAGGTTTCGCAGTGCCAGAGATTGTCAATGCGTTCTGCAGCCACGGGGGCAGTCTCTTCTTTGCTGTTGTCAAAATGCTCCGGTGCGGTATAGGCATTAAGCAGCTGGATCTGCCAGTTTTCATCGGTCAGGAAAATATCTTCCGTGCCGTCTGCAAAACGGATAAATGCGGTCAGGAAAAAGCCGCCCTGTCCTTTGGAAAAGTCAAACAGACGGGCAGGGTCTTTGCGTACCTGCGCATAAAAGCTAAGCTTGCCTTCCGCCAGACCGGGGAAGGTATCCTGTGTCAGAACTGCCTCTGTCGCATAGTGAGAAGGCAGCGGATGTTCGCAGTAACCGGCCAGGAAATCTCCGCCGGCAGAGGCAGGGCCGCTGGCAACGAAGGTATCATTGACAAAAAGCGCAAAGAAAGTATCGCCGGAAAAACGAAGCTGTACTTCAGAAATGGCACGGTCTGCCTGATAGGTTCCGGTCAGGGCAGCGACCGCGTAGTTGTGCTCACCTGTAGGCTGTGTCACATGCAGGCTGTATGCAGATGTCTGGTGATCAGGATAAAGAGATTTGGGTAACCAGATCCATTGTTCGATAGGACGCATAAAAAACCTCCGTTTGGAAAATGCTGTTTTATTTTTTTATTATACCAGCAAAAAGCGCGGCAGTACAATAGGTGATATTGCAGTGCAGCGGTATTTCATTGTCTGATTGCAATACATACAGGGTTTTGCTTTACGGGAAAAAGTGATAGAATGAAAAAAAACGGAAAAGTGCCGGACAGTTGAAAAAATGGGAGAAAACGATGATCAAAGCGATTTTTATGGATTTGGACGATACGCTGCTTCGCAGTGACAAGACGATTTCTGACTACACGATGCAGATTTTACAAAAATGCCGGGAAAAGGGGATTCTGATCGGATTCTGCACTGCCCGCGGCGAATCCTGTACGCAGTATTTTCTGGATATGGCGCATCCTGATATCTGGATCACCAGCGGCGGATCTTTGGCAAAATACCGGGGAGAGATCTTTTATGAAAATCCGCTTTCTGTGGAAGAAACACAGCTTTTGCTGGACTGTGGACGCACCATGCCGGGCGGCCCCTATGTGATGGGCGTGGACACCAAAAAAGGATATTACCGCAACGATGAGGGGAAAGTGTCTCCTGACTGGGGCGAGGTCTTCCGCACCGATTTTGTGGATTTTGGACAGGAGGCCATGCGTTTTCTGATCGTCTCTGCAGATGAACAGATTGTGGCGGATCTGACACAGAAAGTAGAAAACTGCAATTACCTGAATTTTTTGAATTCCAACTGGTACAGAATCTCCAAAAACGGAGCCACCAAGGAAAATGCCATTGCAAAAGCAGGTGAATTTCTGGGGATAAAGCCGGAGGAAATGATCGCCTTTGGGGATGATTACGGAGATATGGGTATGCTTAAGTTCTGCGGCATCGGATGTGCCATGGCAAATCATGTGCCGGGCGTGGAAAAAGCGGCGGATGTGGTGATCGGTTCTCACAATGAAGACGGTGTGGCACATTTTCTGGAAGAATATGTGCTGGGCAGACAGTAAAATATTAAAAAATGCAGGGCGTGTGAAGGTGAGATGTCACACGCCCTGACCGGTTTATAAGGTTTGATAAAGTGCAGTCACTTCTTTAAGGGTCGCAAAGGTACTGGAAAAAGCACTGGCAGAGCCTGCGCTGACAGCCAGTTTGAAAGCGTGATAAAAATCCTGCGTGGATTCATAGCCTGCAAGAAATCCTGCAATCATGGAATCGCCTGCGCCCACTGCATTCACAAGAGTTCCTTTGGGAGCCGGGGATTCATAGATACTGCCGTCCTGACAGACAAGTACAGCGCCGTCTCCGGAAAGGGAAACCAGTACATTTGCGGCTCCCATTTCCTGCAGTTTTTTGGCATAAGGAATGACAGCTGTTCTGTCTTTTAAGGATACACCGAAGATTTCCCCCAGTTCATGATTGTTGGGCTTGATCAGAAAAGGACGGTAAGACAGCGTTTCCAGAAGCAGATTTTTGGTGGCATCGACAACGATGCGGATTTTGCGTCCGGAAAGCATCTTTAAGATATCGCAGTAAACAGAGGAAGGCATGCTGGCAGGAATGCTGCCGGCAAGGATCAGGGTGTCACCGTCGCAAAGACATTCCATGCGGTCATAAAAAGCCTGCAGGGAAGCAGGATCGATCACAGGTCCCATACCGTTTATTTCCGTGCCGTCATGGTCCAACAGTTTGACATTGATACGTGAGCAGCCCTGGGGAAGATGAATGAATTCATTTGAAATTCCAAGCTCATCAAAACGGCGTATGATCTCTGTTCCGACAAAGCCTGCCGTAAAGCCAAGACAGGTACTGTCAATGCCAAGATTTTTTAACATGATGGAAACATTGAGTCCTTTGCCGCCCGGAACCATCTGTTCTTGAGTGGTGCGGTTTGTTTTTCCGAGTGTAAATCCGGGGGTGGTAACAAAGTAGTCCAGAGAGGGGTTAAAGGTGACTGTATAGATCATAATACTCCTTTCACGCTTTGCGAAATTGCTGTTTAGGGGCAGGATTTGCCGGTCTGTATGTAAGTTCAGCGTAGCATGAACGGTATCAAATGACAATATATAAATAAGGAAGTCTTAACAGGAGTCTTTATGTTATCTTTGCACAATCTTTATACAATCTTAATGTTACTGTTGCATTCCTGTATTTACTTATGCTATAATTTACGATGTTGCGATTGTAAGTATGTATAGGGGTGAAGATTTGAACTTATCAAAACGACTGAAAGAAAAATGGAATGAAGCGGTGATGGCGGTTTTGCCTATCCTTGCCATTGTGATGGTGCTGTGTTTTACCATCGCACCCATGTCTCCCAGTATTTTGCTTAGTTTTATTATGGGAGCTGCATTTTTGCTGGTAGGCATGATGTTTTTTACTCTGGGAGCCGAAATGGCCATGACACCGATGGGGGAACGTGTAGGTGCCTGTCTGACCAAGAGTAAAAAGCTGGCGGTTATTTTACCGTTGATGTTTTTATTGGGATTTATCATCACGATATCAGAGCCGGATCTGCAGGTTCTGGCGGAGCAGGTTCCTGCGGTGCCGAATATGACACTGATTCTTGCAGTGGCAGCCGGTGTGGGATTTTTCCTGTTGATTGCGGCATTGCGTATGTTTTTTTCAATTCCGCTGCCGAGACTGCTGATCATTTTTTACATTATTACATTTATACTGGCTTTCTTTGTGCCGGATGATTTTTTATGTGTGGCCTTTGACTCCGGCGGTGTGACCACAGGTCCGATGACAGTTCCGTTTATCATGGCACTGGGTGTCGGTATTTCTGCGATCCGAAGCGATAAACATGCTGCGGATGACAGCTTCGGTCTGGTTGCTTTATGTTCCATCGGCCCGATCATGGCTGTCATGCTTCTGGGAATCTTTTATAATCCGGAAGGAACCGGCTATGTAGCGCCTGTTTTGCCGGAGCTGCATGACTCCAATGAGCTGTGGCATATGTTTATGGAAGAACTGCCCGCATATGTAAAGGAGATCGCAGCTGCGCTGCTGCCAATCTGTATGTTTTTTGCAATTTTTCAGATTGCGGTGTTAAGACTCAGCAAACGCCGTCTGGTAAAGATTCTTGTGGGTCTTGTTTATACTTATATCGGTCTGGTACTGTTTCTGACCGGTGTTAACGTGGGATTTTCTCCTGCGGGAAACTATCTGGGACAGCTTCTTGCAAGTATGGAATATCCGGTGCTTCTGGTTCCGCTTGCCATGATCATGGGTTACTTTATCGTAAAGGCAGAGCCGGCTGTTTACGTGCTTAACAAGCAGGTTGAAGAGATTACGGACGGTGCGATTTCCGCAAAGGCAATGGGAACCGGTCTTTCCGTAGGTGTTGCCGTATCTTTAGGTATTGCTATGATCCGTGTACTGACAGGTATTTCCATTTTGTGGTTTGTCATTCCGGGTTATGCGATCGCGCTGGGCATTTCTTTCTTTGTACCCAAGATTTATACCGCTATCGCATTTGACTCCGGCGGTGTTGCATCCGGTCCTATGACAGCAGCGTTTTTGCTGCCGCTGGCACAGGGCGCCTGCGCAGCGGTTGGCGGTGATATTGTTATTGATGCGTTTGGCGTGGTTGCCATGGTTGCAATGACGCCGCTGATCACCATTCAGGTAATGGGATTATATGCGCGTATGATGGAAAAGAGAAAGAAGCGCAATGTGGCAGATCATCATCCGATACATATGCCTGTATTGTCTCCTGCGGCAATGGCGTTTGAGAAGCTTGATGACAATGCGATCATTGAACTGTAAGGAGGCTGACGGATGAGTGAATTGTACATGATGGTCACAGTCAGTGATAGAAATCAGAGCAGACGTTTTTTGTCTTTTTATAAAGATTTTGGTATCTCCGTGGTTATGACCACGATGGGCAAAGGTACTGCAGCATCGGAAATCTTAAGTTCCATCGGTCTTGAAGCTGCGGAAAAAGCACTCCAGTTTTGCTTTGTCACAGGAGAAACCTGGACCAAGGTAAAACAGGCACTGGAAAAGCAGATGAAGATCGACGTGCCCGGAAGCGGTATTGCATTTATCGTTCCGATGGCAAGCATCGGCGGAAAGAAAACGCTGAAATTTTTAGTTGCAGGACATCATTTTGAACCAGAGGAGGAAAGCACTTTGAAGGAAACAACCCATGAACTTTTGATCGTAGTGGCAAATCAGGGATATACAGAACAGATCATGGATGCGGCGCGCAGTGCCAATGCCACCGGCGGTACCGTGATCCATGCCAAGGGAACCGGTATGGAAAAGGCTGAAAAATTCCTCGGTGTTTCTCTGGCTGTTGAAAAAGAAATGGTATTTATCGTAACCAGAAAAGAAAAGAAGAATGGAATCATGAAAGCGATCATGGATCAGGTTGGTCTGGATACCAAGGTCGGTGCCATGATCTGCTCCGTTCCGGTTACCAGCACTGCCGGTATGAGACTGATGGAAGATGCTTAAGAGGTATTTTTAGTCTGCGGACGGAAAAGAAAAGATTATAATTGATTCACAGCTGCCGTTTGGGTACAATATACCCAGATGGCAGTTTTTTTTGGAGGTGTCCGGCAATGGAAAAAGGAATGGTTTTTGATATCCAGCATTTTTGTATGGATGACGGTCCGGGAATCCGGACGACGGTATTCTTAAAAGGCTGTCCGCTGCGCTGTATCTGGTGCCACAATGCGGAAGGGCTGACGGGGAAAAAACAGCTGTCTTATACCGCAGAAAACTGTGTGGGATGCGGAAAATGCGTGCAGAACTGTCCGGAAGGCTGCCATAGTATCAGTTCAGAAAACAGTGCAAACGATGCGGCAGTACAGAAGAATGGCTTTTTACATGAGATCGACCGCAGCGCCTGCATTGCCTGCGGCAAATGTGCAGACAGCTGTCCGGCAGAGGCACTTCGTATTTACGGCAGGGAAATGAGCAGTAAAGAGGTGATGGAAGATGTGGAAAAAGATGCACTTTTTTATCAGACCTCAGAAGGCGGCATGACTTTGTCCGGCGGCGAGCCTTTAAGTCAGGGCGCTTTTGCGGCAGAGCTTTTAAAGTTTGCCAGAGAGCAGGGGATTCATACCTGTGTGGAAACCTCCGGGTATTGCCGGCAGGATGTGCTGCGCAGGGCAGCAGAATATACGGATATGTTTTTATTTGATATCAAGGAAACAGACCCTGAATTACATAAAAAATATACCGGCGTGGACAATGCCCTGATTCTTGCAAATCTGGAATTGCTGGCCGGTATGAAAAAGCAGGTTATTCTGAGATGCCCCATTATTCCTGACTGCAATGACCGCAGGGCGCATCTGGAAGGGATCGCAGCGCTGGCAAACCGATTTGAAAATGTGACTGAGATCCATCTGGAGCCGTATCATCCGCTTGGAGCAGACAAGTATGAAAAACTGGGCCTGCAGACTTCCTATCAGAATGGGGCGTTTATGCCGGGAGAGCAGATCGAAAGCAGGGCAGAGCTGTTAAGGGGCATGACGCAGACAACGGTGAAGATTTCGTGAGAGCTTCCGGGTGTCAGAGCATAACGGACAGCAGGCTGACGATACAGACAATACTGATCACGATAGACATAGAATTAAGAGCACTGGATAATCCTACATCGCCGTCAAGCTCACCGGTAAACGCAGGGATGGCAGAGCCGATCGGTGCAAAGGCAAGAATGACTAATGCCTGTCTGATCTCTACGGCGAAGGGAAGCAGGAAATAAAAGCTCAGTGCCAGAGCCGCAGCTATAGCATAGCGGATGGACAGCATTTTGGTGATCATGCCGATCTGTGCCTTGTCATTGGGCATGCGGAAGCCCACGCCGATCATAAACATGGCCATGAATGCATTGGCATCGGCGATCATGCCGATTCCCTCCATCACAGGAGCAGGCAGGGAAATGTGCAGCACACAAAGCAGCACCATGATCACATAGGTGATAAAAGGAACAGAGGTTGCAAGGGCTTTTGCGACCCTTTTTACATCAAAGCCTTTGCCGTTTTTGACAGTGGAAGCAATACCGTAGGAACCTCCAAGGCAGACCACGGCATTTCCGGTATCAAAAAGGCTGGTGGTGATCACACCCATAGGCCCTAAAAAACTCTGGGCAAAGGGCATGGTAAAACAGCCGATGTTGTAACTGGACAGATTTAAAAGACCGAAGGCTTTGTCTGCATTGGATTTTTTCAGATTTATCAGATAGCCCAGGATCATATAAAGGATACCGGCGCCAAGACCCAAAAGGATCAGGGTAAACAGGGACGGGTCAATCTCTTTGCCGTTAAAATTGACGATGATGGCAGCAGGCAGTGTGATGCGGATCACGACCTTGGAAAGCACGGAAAAGTCTTTTTCGTGAAAGAAACCGATTCTTTTTAAAAAGAAACCGAGCACGATAAACAAAATAAAGCAGGCAGCGCGTGAAATGATGGCAAGCATAAAACTCTCCTGTATGACTGGGGTTGGTGTTTGGGGCGACTGCCCCTGATGTCAGCATATATTATATAGTAGGAGATTTTGGATGGTTTGACAAGCAAAAGTCGAATCTGTTATCATATAAAAAATATGTCTGAAAAAATACAGAATCGTTTACAGAGCAGGAGAATTACAATGGACGAACAGAAAAATACAAACAAGCAACAGGAGACTCCCCACAAGCGTCGCGTGCGCTATTCGGGAAAGTATCCCAAGCGTTTTGAAGAAAAATATAAAGAACTGCAGCCGGAAAAATACGGCGATACCGTGGCAAAAGTCATTTCCAAAGGCGGAACGCCTGCCGGTATGCATATTTCCATCTGTGTCAATGAGATTCTGGACTTTTTCCAGATTCAGCCTGGTCAGAAAGGCTTGGACTGCACGTTAGGCTACGGCGGCCATTCCCGCAGAATGCTGGAAAAGCTGGACGGTCAGGGGCATCTGTATGCACTGGATATTGACCCCATCGAATCTGCCAAGACCAGAGAAC
The DNA here is from genome assembly GCA_017500935.1 of Lachnospiraceae bacterium. GTDB lineage: Bacteria > Bacillota > Clostridia > Lachnospirales > Lachnospiraceae > Gallintestinimicrobium. Next base: position 69,468 of record JAFVXW010000011.1, on the reverse strand, counting down.
GCATGGAGAATCTGGGATTTGGACCGGATGTGTTTACCGTGAAGCTTTTAAATTTTGCCAATATTGATCAGGTTGGAGAAGAAGTTGGACCTTTTGATTTTGTGCTGGCAGACCTTGGACTTTCCTCCATGCAGATCGACAATCCGGACAGGGGCTTTTCTTTTAAAGTGGACGGTCCGCTGGATCTTCGCTTAAACCCGCATCAGGGAATTTCTGCGGCAGAGCGTTTAAAACAGGTCAACAAGCAGGAACTGGAAGGCATGCTGATCACCAATGCGGATGAGCCGTATGCAAAGCAGATTTCGTCTGCCATCATGACTGCCCGCAAAAAAGGCAGACCTATTGAAACAACCACCCAGTTAAAGGAAATCATCGAAGAAACCCTGGCAAAGATCCCGGATATCGAACCTGCCAAAATGAAGGAGGCAGTCAAGAAATCCTGCCAGAGAACCTTCCAGGCGCTGCGCATTGATATCAACAATGAATATGAAGTGCTGGAGCAGCTTCTGGAAAAACTGCCCGGTGTTCTGGCACCCGGCGGCAAAGTGGCGATCCTGACCTTCCATTCCGGCGAAGACCGTCTGGTAAAAAAGACCTTCAAACGCCACAAAAATGAGGGACTCTACAGCGAGATCGCAGAAGAAGTCATCAGACCTTCCATGGAAGAATGCGTTGCAAACAGCCGCGCAAAATCCACCAAGATGCGCTGGGCGGTCAGAGCTGAACAGTGATTGAGAACATGCAAAATCGGAAAAATCCTGATTTTGCATGTTTTTTTGCGTTGATGGGGCGGTTTTGTTGCATTTCGGGCGTTGGTTCAGTGTTTTTGGTGCTTGGAATTTTGCTGTGACAAGTAATTTTGCGGTTTCTTCTGAAGTTGCTGGTTGAATTTTGGCGTTTGGCCAGTGCTTGACAAGTGAGAGGTAGAAATTTGTTTACCTTGCTTGTTGAAATCCTTTGGTTCCGAGGTATTCAACAAGTGGATTCCCGGATTTTTGAAATGTATGCTTGTTGAAAGATATTTTTGGAGTCTGGGTTAACAAGTAAGCAGTTAAAATTTGCGGCAGCTTGCTTGATGGGTAGGCATATGAGGAATTATTTTGACAAGCAGATTATAACTTTTTGAGTGTACTGATGGTTGAAGGCTTTCAACACAGAAATTTTCCACCAGCAAATTAGAGGATTTAGAGGAATTGACTTGTTAATCGAATTATTTCACTTGACATATATAGATTATCGATATAAGATTATATATAGATAATCTATATATGGAGGTATTATCATGGCAGTGGAAAAAAATCTGATCACAGGAAGCATGACTCTTTTATTACTGGGATTGCTTTCCGAGAAGGAAATGTACGGATATGAAATGATCGAAACCTTGCGGGAGCGTTCCAATCAGGTGTTTGAGTTAAAGGCGGGAACTTTATATCCGCTTCTGCACGGAATGGAGGAAAAGGGATTTCTGACTTCCTATGAGAAGGAAGTGGGCGGCAAGGTGCGCAAGTATTATGCCATCACCGGTGAGGGCAGAAAGGAATTCAAAAAGAAACAGAAGGCCTGGGAGGAATATGCGGGCGCTGTTTCGCATGTGATCGGAGGTGCTGTTTATGGCAGTATCTGAACCGGAAAGATATGAAAAATGGGAGGAGTATCTGGAAAATTGTATACAGCAGGTGCGCTGTAAGAAGATGCGGCCTGTTCTGGAACAGGAATTAAGAGCACATATGGAAGACCAGATGCAGGATTATCTGGATGCAGGTGTACCCAAGGCAGAAGCTGTGCGGCTTTCCGCAGAGCAGATGGGCGATCCGGTGGAAACCGGTGTGGCCTTTGACCGGGTACACAGACCGAAGATGGACTGGCATATGCTGGGGATGATTCTGGCGGCGGCACTCATTGGCTTGTTTCTGTATTGCCTGCTGTATCAGGAAGGAATTGTGGGAAAACAGCTCTTTTACAATTATCTGAAAGGAACGGTTGTGGGCGTACCGGTTATGCTGGCGGTGTGTTTTGTAGATTACACAGCACTTGCAAAATTTCCCGGACGAATCTGGGGCTTTGCCGTGGCCGCAGCAGCTGTAGTGGCGGTATTGTCACCGCAGGCAAATGGCATGAAATGGGTCGGCTGGACAATCCTGCTTCTGATGCCTTTGTTTGCAGGTGTCGTATATGCGTATCGGAATCAGCGTTATGCTGGAATGTGCAAAGTTCTGTTTATTTTCGGAATTTCTTGGCTTATTTTGTGGATGGCAGGCGCACTGGATATGGCAAGCATGCGGATTCTGTTTACCGTTGGCTGTCTGGGCATGCTGATCTTTGCCATTGCAAAAGGCTGGTATCAGATTCCGCGCAGAGCGGCGTGGATACCAGGCGGCGGATTCTTGCTGATGACGGCAGCTGCGATCGCCTGTACATATTTGTATGGAGGTTACAGAAGAGAAAGACTTTTAGTGTGGATGACACCGGAAAAAGATGCGAATGGAATGGGATATATTCCTATGCAGATGAAAATGGTGCGTACAAATCTGCACTGGCTGCAAAAGGGCAGTTCATCGCCGGAATGGCTGTCCCAGATTATGGAAACAGAGGAAAATTATCTGCTGCTGGGACTTATGCACAGTTTTGGCATTTTGGCAAGCTGTGCGGTCATGCTGTTTATTGTCGGGTTGATCATCTGTCTTTTTAAAAAAATATGGAAAATCCAGAACAGACTGGGGGCTTTGACAGGATTTGCCTGCAGCATGACACTGGCGGTACCGTTTCTTTTGCATATGGCAGTAAATCTGGGATTGTTCCCGATTACAAACTGCTGGCTGCCGTTTTTATCGGGCGGCGGTAAAAGCTGCGTGGCATTTTACGCAGTGCTGGGGCTGCTTTTGTCGGTATTTCGCACTCGATGCTGCGCGCCGGAAACAGGTGCCGCATCTGTCAGAAAAAATAATAACAGCAGCCTTGTGATTCCGTTTTTGGGCGGTCAGATTGAATGCAAATGGGTAAAAAGAGAAAAGGCATAAGCTGTGTTTTTTTACAACAGGGCAGAGTCGCTGCGGTTTTGCTGCAGCTGCGCATTTTGCCGGTATTTTAAAGGGGTTACGCCCAGCTGATTTTTGAATACTCTAAAAAAGGTACTCTGGCTTTCAAAGCCTGCGTCTTCTGCGATTTCCGTGATCGGAAGGTCGGTTTCCGACAGGCGGCTGCAGGCATAGGAAAGCCGGATACCGGACAGATAGGACAGAAAACTCTGTCCTATTTTTTCGGAAAAAAGATGGGACAGGTGATATTTGCTCAGACCAAGTTTCTGGGCCAGAATACCAAGGGTCAGCGGTTCCCGGAAATGTTCGCTGATGTACTGGGCAATCTGGTAGGTCAGCTCCTGGTGGTCGGTGCTTTTATTGCGTGATAGAGTCAGCGTGGGGAGCAGACGCGCAAGAGTCAGCTGGATAAGAGGTGCAAAAACGGTGCTTTTTTCCCGGGACTGATATTCGGCAATGATCTCGTCAATGGCATAGAGAACATTGGGGTGAATCTGCTTGGGTGTCAGGAAGGGGTCCTGCGGGTGATTGGAAAGCAGCGGGTCTGTGTAGCCGCCGGTATAGGAAAGATCGCAGATGATCAAAGCGTCAGTGGTATCCGGAGTCAGGGCAGTGTAGCTGTGAATTTCGTTGGGAAAAATGATGGCCATATGTCCGGCTGTAAGAGTTTTTGTCTGACTGCGGACAGTTACAACGGCTTGCCCGGAAAGACACAGATACAGTTCCAGCTGCGGGTGCAGATGCAGCGGAAAGGTAAGGCCGGGAGAGCGGAAGGCGTGAAAGTGAGTTTCTCTTTTTTCGAAAAAAGCGTGCATAAAATTCTCCTGATGAAATCGCAATTTTTGAGAGAAAAAAAACATCTTATGGCATGTATTGTAACAAAAGGAATGTTATAATACAAGCAGAAATATTGGTCAGATTGACCAACAAAAAGGGGAATATTCTGAAAGGAGTGGTAACAATGAACAACAGAACTGTGAAAGTAGCTATGATCGGTGTCGGCGCCATCAGCGGTATTTATCTGGAGAACATTGCCAAAGTTTTTAAAGAGGTGGAGCTGATCGGTGTCTGCGATCTGATTCCTGAGCGCGCACAGAAAGGTGTGGCTTACATGCAGGAGCAGAAGGACAACGGCGTGAATGTGACCGTACCCAGAATTTATGATGATATGTACGAAGCATTCAATGATCCGGAAGTTGAAGTGATCCTGAATCTGACCCGCCCTTACGAACACTATGATGTAACCAAGGCAGCACTTTTACACGGAAAACATGTATATTCCGAAAAGCCCCTTGCTGTAGATATGGAAGAAGGCACTGAGCTTGTTAAGATCGCACAGGAGAAGGAACTGCTTTTAGGCGGTGCTCCCGATACCTTTATGGGCGCAGGCATCCAGACCTGCCGCAAGCTCATCGATGACGGCATGATCGGCGATATCGTAGGCGCTAACTGCGAGATGATCTGCCACGGTCACGAGAGCTGGCATCCCGATCCGGAATTTTACTACAAACGCGGCGGCGGCCCTATGATGGATATGGGACCTTACTATGTAACCGCGCTGGTTCAGCTGCTTGGCGAAGCAAAGAGCGTTGTTGGTATGACCAAGAAGTCTTTCCCCCAGCGTCTGATCACTTCTCAGCCTCATAACGGCGAGATCATCGATGTTGATGTAGATACCCATCTGACCGGCAGCATCGAATTCACCAGCGGCGCGATCGCACAGATCTGCACCACCTTTGACGTACATTATACCGGACAGGCCCGTTTTGAAGTATACGGCACCCGCGGTACTCTGGTAGTGCCCGATCCCAATACCTTTGGCGGCCCTATCCTGCTTCTTCGTCCCGAAGATACCGCAGCAGCACCCAAGACCGATCCCGGTCTGATGGCAAAGGATATTCCTGAGTTTTACAAGGGCTACAAGTCCATGCCTTTACTGTTTGACTACTGCGAGAACTCCCGTGCACTCGGTCTGGCAGACATGTGCAAGGCACTCAGCACCGGACGCGGCTTCAGAGCAAATTACCAGCAGCAGCTCCATGTACTGGAAATCCTGACCAGCTTCTCCAAGTCCAGCGCAGAAGGCAAGAGAGTTGATCTGACCACCAACTATGAGCGCACCGCTCCCATGTGCTACAGCCCCATGCACGGCATCCTGGAAGCGTAAGCTGACAAAAGCATATCAAAAATGATTTAAACAACTTACATAACGGCGGTGTCTGATACGGCGCCGCCGGCAAAAATCAGAATATTTGGAGGAATCACCCATGAATGTTGCATATACCGGCTGGACCTGGATCACCGATGCCCAGAATCCCGAACTTGCAAAAAAACAGCTTGAACAGGCTTTCAGAGAAAGCAAATATCTTGGCTATGACTATGTAGAAAACTTCGCATTCATCCGCGATTACTACGCTGAAAATCCCCAGGAACTGGTTGATCTGACCAAAGACTGCGGCGTGAAGCTGGTTAACCTTTACGGTCATTTCACTCTGGATGTGGAAGCATCTCTGGATATCGCAATGAAGCAGATCGATTTCCTTTCTGCATGCGGCATCAAATGGTTTAACTGTCAGCACGGCGGATTTTCCGACGGCGGCCCCATCGAGCGTCCCACCGATCCTGAAATGATCGACAAGATCTGTGAGATCGTAAACCGTCTCGGCGAATACTCCAAGTCCAAGGGCGTTACCGTAACCTTCCATCCTCATTACGGCACCTGCGTATTCTCCCAGTCCGATATCGACTACTTTGCGGAACATACCAATCCTGAATATGTTTCTTTCTGTATCGATACCGCACATACCACTCTGGCAGGCATCAATCCTGCAGATCTGATCCGTCAGTACGGCAGCAGAGTAGAATACATGCACTTAAAGGACGTTGATACCTATGCACTTTCCAAGGCAGAAGGCGCAGCTAAGATGGCTTCCTTCCGTGCACTGGGCCATGGCACCGTTAACTTCCCCGAAGTAAAGGCTGCTCTGGAAGAGATCGGCTATGACGGCATTCTCTGTGTAGAGCTTGACCGCCCCGAAGTGAACAACTTCCATTCCGCAGACGTTTCCAGAACTTATTTAAGAGACGTGCTGGGTCTGTAAGATATAAATTTAATAGGAATTATTTTTGCCGCCGGTTTTGGGGTTGAGCCAGGACCGGCGGTTGTTTTTGGTGGCAAAACAGGATATTGGGAAGTTTTAAAATAAAACATCAAAGAGCGAAGCAGCTCTGCCCCAAAAAGGCAGATCTCTGCTTCGCTCTTTTATTATGGCTGTCATTATCTGAACTTAAGTATCACGCCCAAAACCCCAGATTTTCAACCGGAGTCCCCACGGCAGCAGGCTTTTGGCCTGCAAAAATGCTGCGTGCATTTTCAACAAAGTCATCACAGGTCAGCATCCGGCGCCGGATGCTCTTTTCAGGGGCAAATCCGATTTCGTACATCCAAACGCCGCTATAGTTGATTTTTTGCAGCGCGGCAAATACAGCGTTCCAGTCAACTTTGCCCTCGCCGGGAAGCCAATGGCGTTCGTTGATAAAGTCATAATCGGAGATGTGGGTGGTAATGATCTTATCGCCCACATTTTGAATAAAGGCGGTGATTTCTTCCGAAAGCAGGTGGTTTGTGTCAAAGCAGACACGCAGTTTGTCGTTGGCGGACAAAAGGCGCAGGATTTCGGAAGAATTTTTGCCAAGGCAGGTGCGAGGCAGGTTTTCGACTGCGATCACAGCACCGTATCCGGCGGCAAAATCAGCCAGTTCACTTAAAAAAGAGGTCGCGGCGTTCAGTTTTGCTTCCCGGATGGAATCATCGATGGGCTCGATACTGGGATGGATCACAAATTTATCAATACCGGCTTTGGCAGCACGCGTGATCAGCGCTTGCATAAATTCCATTGTATAGGAACGGATTGCCGGATCAGGAGAAGAGGGGTCCAGTTTGTCAAAGGGTGTAAACGGCAGGTGGAGTGACCAGATTTTGATGCCGCATTTTTGGGCGGTGCTGCAGATTTCTTCAAAATCAAAAGTCTCATAGTCTGCATTTGATAATTCCAGATAGTCTATGCCGCTTGCTTTCATTGCCAAGAGTGATTTTTCATCCAGAGGTTTATTGCCGCAGGTGGATAAGCCGATGGGAAAGGTTTTCAATTTCATGGGGAGTACCTCAATCTGTTTTTCATGTCACCTTAATCTGCCTTCAATGTGATCTCAAATACCGTATCCCAGGGATCCGGCAGCTCTTCGCTTCGTCCGCCGAAGAAAAAGAAGGCGTCACCGGGGAACTGTTTGTAGATTGGACCGTGAAAGGAATTGGGGTCCAAAAGTGCCACTTCAGATCCGTCTCTTAACAGGCGAATCCGTTCAATCCGGTCAAGGATACCGGCAAGACGCACCGGACGGTTGGTTTTTTCATAAAGGTGCAGATACAGTTTGTTCCCCTTTTTGGTGTAACGCCCAAAGTCATGATACTGCATGTTTTCTGCCATGCAGCAGCCGTAAATGCTGTCGCCGTTGATCTGCAGCCATTCGCCCACTTCGCCAAGGATTCTGGCGGCCTGTGCAGGGATGCGTCCCAGAGCATCAGGACCTACATTTAAGATGAAATTGCCGTTTTTGCTGACACAGTCACTTAAATCTCTGACCACGTCGCAGGCGGTTTTGTAATTGTTGTCCGCGCTGGCGTAGCCCCAGTGATCGTTTAAGGTCATGCCGGATTCCCAGGGAATCGGTTCGCCGGTCTCATTGCGGGGACATTCAAAGGGAACCAGACATTCCGGGCACATAAAGTCGCCGGAATAGGGGAGAGGATCGGCGGTTGCGATACTGCCGACAGAGCCTCCGGCGCCTTCGAGGCGGTCATCCATCAGCAGGTCGGGCTGATATTTGCGCACCATTTCCACAATTTTGGAGGCACCCCATTTTTCACCGCGCATCTCGCCGTAGGAGTAGTCAAACCACATGATATCCAGTTTGCCGTAGCCTGTGAGCAGCTCTTCAATCTGGTTATGCATATAGGTCAGATAGGTGTCAAAGCCTGTGCGGGGATGGGCGGCACGCCATTCTTTGGTGTGGATGATGCCGTCAAAATCAGGATAATCGGGATGATGCCAGTCAAGCAGGGAGTAGTAGAGACCGACTTTTAAGCCTTCTGCGCGGAAGGCATCCAGAAATTCACGGACAAGGTCTTTGCCGCAGGGGGTGTTGGTGGATTTAAAATCCGTGTATTTGCTGTCAAACAGGCAGAATCCGTCATGATGCTTGGCTGTCAGCACAGCATATTTCATACCGGCGGCTTTGGCAATGCGTGCCCACTGACGGGGATCGTAGTGGATGGGATTAAACTCATGAAAATAAGGTTCGTAGTGTTCATCGTCAATGCCTTCATAATAGCGTACCCATTCGCCGCGGGCCGGGATCGCATATAATCCCCAGTGGATGAACATGCCGAAACGGTCATACTGAAACCATTCCAGACGTTTTGCACGTGCTTCTTTGCTGTTGAAATCCATAGTTGGCCTCCTTCTGTGATTGCGGACAGCTTTCTGCCGAAAATGTTTCCTATCTGTGCTTAGATTGATTTCTTTGTATTAATATCTTCCGTAATTCTGGATCGCTGCCATAACGGTACGCATGCTGGTCAGCAGGGAGCCGTTGTTGATGGAACCGGCAGTGGTCAGGTTTAAGCCGCGGCTGCCGCAGGATTTGATGGCTTCGCAGTCGCGTTTGACTTCTGCGATGATATCGGCTTCGTTGTTGCGCATAAAGGTAAAAGGCGCAAGCTGGCCGTCGATACGGGTATTGGGCATGTATCTGCGGATTTCCTGCACGGAGATGGTGGGACCAAAATTACAGCCGGTCAGGTTAAAATCAGCCAGAAGCGGCATCAGATGGCCCATGGCAGAATCGGAATGCTGATAGCGGATATCGCCGGGATCGGGGCTGTATTTTCTGAAAATACGGTCCAGTACGCGATAGCCGAACGCCTTATACATGTCAGGGGTCATCAGGTTGGAATCATCATCGTTAAAGTGGAAGCCATGCACAAAATTTTCGTGGGTATGGCCGGATTCGGTGATAAACAGTTCGATATAGCATTCGATCACATCTGCGATGGTGTCTGCAAAACGGGTGAAAAGCTCTTCGTCATCATAATAAAGGAAAAGAAGATTTTCGATGCCAAAGCAGGATGTGGCCAGTGTTACAGGGCCGCGTACACCCATGTACTGTGCAGGGCGCAGACCGTAAAGCTCATAAGCTTTTTTGCAGGTTTCCTCCCAGCCGGCAGGCAGGACAAAACGGCGGAAATTTTCCGGGTCGCGGGTCAGACAGTCCACTTCGTCCAGCTTCTTTTTTAAGCTGTCTGCATCAGTCAGACTTCCCTTTAACCAGGTGGTAGAGCCGTCATAGACATAGGCACCGCCGAAGACTTCACCGATCTGGCGAAATTCGGGGATGGTGACCTTGGGCATTTTGGCGGGATCGTTTTCGGCAAGCAGAGGTCTGCCTACGATCTTGACCGCCTTTTCGTTGTAGCGGCAGTTTAACTCATAGCGGCGGGCGGGATCGGTGTATCCCCAGGGTTTTCCTTCTTCGCCAAGCTCGGCAAATACACATTCATCGCTCATGCGGATGCCAAGAGCCACCTGGGGAGCTGTTTTTGAAAAGCAGTTTTCCTTGTGGGCAAGTTCCTCGTCCTTCCAGAATTGTTCAATATCGAGTGAAAGCATACGGATACTCCTTTTTCTTTTGTAAGTTATTCTGATTATACTGCAAAATTGTATTTTTTCCTATGCATTTATTGAAAAGCAAAAAAAACTGTGCTATTTTATTACAGGCAAAACACCTGTCTTGTCAGGTGTAAAGTTTGACTTGTAATGTGTATAGACAAAGGAGAATAAACAGGATGAGTACAGAAAAAAAAGAGAATGCCTTTCTGGCATTTCTGAAACGGAAAAACATTTTATTTTCGGCAAAAAGATACGGTATTGATGCGTTGGGAGCAATGGCGCAGGGCTTGTTTGCTTCCCTGCTGATCGGTACGATCATCGCCACACTGGGAGAGCAGATCGGCAGTGAACTGCTGGTGGAAGTTGGCGGTTATGCCAAGGCTGTTTCCGGTCCGGCGATGGCAGTGGCGATCGGTTATGCACTGCAGGCGCCTCCGCTGGTATTGTTTTCCTTGCTTGCTGTTGGTTCTGCAGCCAATACGCTTGGCGGCGCAGGCGGTCCTCTGGCAGTTCTGATCGTGGCGATCATTGCGGCAGAATGCGGTAAGGCGATTTCCAAAGAGACAAAAGTGGATATTCTGGTAACACCGCTGGTAACCATTATGGTCGGCGTACTTGTGGCAAAATGGTGCGCACCTGCCATCGGCAGCGCAGCAAGCTCCGTGGGTCAGCTGATCATGTGGGCAACAGAATTGCAGCCCTTCTTTATGGGAATTTTAGTTTCTGTTATTGTGGGCATTGCATTGACTTTGCCTATCAGCAGTGCAGCCATCTGTGCGGCACTGGGACTGACAGGTCTTGCAGGCGGTGCGGCTGTGGCAGGCTGCTGTGCGCAGATGATCGGTTTTGCGGTAATGAGCTTTAAGGAAAATAAATGGGGCGGTCTGGTTTCCCAGGGACTTGGCACCAGCATGCTGCAGATGGGCAATATTGTGAAAAATCCCAGAATCTGGATCGCGCCCACTCTTGCTTCTGCCATCACCGGTCCTCTGGCAACCTGTGTATTTGGTCTGAAAATGAATGGCCCTGCCGTTTCTTCCGGTATGGGAACCTGCGGACTTGTCGGTCAGATCGGTGTGTATACCGGCTGGCTCAACGACATTGCAGCAGGCACCAAAGCAGCAGTGACTTCCATGGATTGGATCGGTCTGGTGCTGATCTGTTTTGTGCTTCCTGCGGTATTAAGCTGGGTGTTTGGTGAGATTTTAAGAAAAATGGGCTGGATCAAAGAAGGCGATCTGAAGCTTTGATATGGAAATGAAAAATGAGGTATGCAGCCCGGAACGGCTGTGTACCTCATTTGTTATACATATACGATTACGGTATCAAATATCCCTTCTGTTTTAAAGCAAGCTCGATTTCATCCAGCACAACGGCAGAATCCGCTTCCACAGTATGGAGGTGTATACCTGCGGAAATCGGAAACAGCGGACCTGAGGTACTCTGTGCAAGCAGACCGCAGAAACGTTCCACATCCTGAAGTGTGCGCAGGTTCAGATCGGCAGTGATCTGTCCGTATACATCATGCTCTACGATCACATCGATCACGTGGCCGCCGGCAGAAACGATGGTGGTCAGTTCATCAAAGATCTGTTCGGAGCTGTGGCGCACCAGAAAGGAACGGCGGCAGGGCTCCTTGGCAGGTGTATAGATCAGATATCCCTGGGCAGTGGCAAGAATGGACATCTGGGTACGCAGCAGGGCAATGTCCTGCACGATGACCTGGCGGCTGACGCCAAGCAGGGAGGCAAGGCGGCTTCCGGAAACGGGGATCTGGGTATTTTTCAGTATCTGAATGATCTGTTCTCTGCGTTCTACATTATTCATGGGATATCCTTTGCTGGCACCTGGCCGGTGAATTTCATTAATCTTATAAAAGTATAGCACAGTCGTACAGTTGTTGAAAAGTGTTCTGTAAAAATGTATAATGGGAACAATAAATAACGATGTGGGAAGCTTATTCCCGGCAATGAGGTTTCAGATATGGCAGCAAGCAAAGCGGCGGCAGGCAAAACCGCAAAAAACAGAAAGAAAAAAACAACAGTCACAAAAACCGGACTGCGTCAGAAAATACAGTTTGACGGCACCTGGCGCAGCTATCAGGCGCGGGTTTTAGATAAGGCGGATGCCTATCTGGAGGACGGCAGAGTACATATCGTGGCAGCACCGGGCTCCGGTAAGACGACGCTTGGCATTGAACTGATCGCGCGGGCAGATGTTCCCTGTCTGGTTTTGGCGCCCAGCATCACGATCCGTGAACAGTGGCTTTCCAGAATGCGGGAAGGCTTCGGGGCAGAAGATGATATTTTGTCAAACAACATCAAAGAACCCAAAATGGTGACGGCGATCACGTATCAGGCGCTGCACAGCTGTATCAAGCGCTTAAAAACCGTGGAAGAAGATGAAGAAGGCAACCGCGAAGAGAATGATTATTCCGGCTTTGATTTTTATCAGACCATACAGGATGCCGGAATCGCGACATTGTGTCTGGACGAAGCACATCATCTGCGCAGCGAATGGCAGAAAGCGCTGGAGGAAGTGGTTGAAAGTCTGCAGAATGTGACGATCATTTCCCTGACTGCGACACCGCCTTATGATTCCACGCCTGCCCAGTGGGAGCGCTACATCAGTCTCTGCGGTCCTATTGACGAAGAGATCAGTGTACCGGAACTGGTCAAGGAGGGCAGTCTGTGTCCTCATCAGGATTATGTGTATTTTAACCTTCCCACACCGGAAGAGGCGGAGGAAATCCGCAAATTCCGCAAGGAATCGGAAGGCATGTATCAGGAGCTTATGGAGGATGAGACGCTGTCTGAGGCGATCACTTCGCACAGCAGCCTGACAGCGCCTGAACAGAGTATGGCGCTTTTTGTGGAAAACAGGGAGTATCTGAAAGCACTTTTATCCTATTTAAAGCATAAAAACGTGCAGATTCCGCCGCAGCTGTCTGATATGGCATCCGGCAGTTTTATTTCAAAATGCGATAAGGAAACGCTGGGAATTTTGCTGCAGGGATTTTTGTTTGATGACACAGAAAGCTATGCCTGCGAACAGGATTATCAGAATCAGCTGGCTGCAAGACTTCGCGTGCGCGGACTGATCCACAAGGGAAAAGTGGAACTGGCAAGCTCCTCTGAGATTGATAAGCTTTTGATCAACAGCCGCGGCAAGCTTTTAAGTATGGAAGCGATCGTCAGACAGGAGGCGCAGAATCTGGGAGACAAGCTGCGTCTGCTTGTGTTGACTGACTATATCCGCGGAGAGTTTATTTCCTCAATAGGCAATCTGGCAGAATCGGTGGATGAAATGGGTGTGGTTCCTATTTTTGAATTTCTGCGCAGAAATCTGACGGAAGCCGAAATCTGTCAGGATAAAAAAGAATGTTATGACGCAGATGATCTGCGGTTTGCGGCATTGTCCGGCAGCGTGGTCATTTTGCCGGAGGTAGCAAAAGAAGCATTTTTGGAGTTGGCGGAGAAAAACGGTCAGAAAGCGACCTTAAAAGCCTGCGGAAAGCAAGGATATTATCAGGCGGATCTTTCCGGAAACGGCCCCAGACTGACCAGCTATCTGACAGAATTGTTCAATCAGGGACTGATCCGGGTGCTTGTGGGAACCAAATCCCTTCTGGGAGAAGGATGGGATGCGCCCTGTATCAATTCTCTGATCCTGGCGTCCTTTGTGGGCTCCTTTATGTTAAGCAACCAGATGCGCGGCAGAGCGATCCGCACCATGCGCGGTGAGCCGGACAAAGTAAGCAATATCTGGCATCTGATCTGCATGGAGCCTGTGAGCAATAAAAAGAAGGGTGAGGAGACGATCTCTGTGTCCTCGGAAGGCGCATCAGCGGATTTTGCCACTTTGCGGCGCCGGTTTGAGGGATTTCTGGGCATTTGCGATGAAGAAAATCTTATCCGCAATGGTCTGGAACGGCTTTCCTGCATTCAGCCGCCTTATGACGGGGAGAATCTGGAAAAGATCAATGAAAAAATGACACAGAAAGCTGCAGACAGAAAGCTGATCAGGCAGCGCTGGGAAGAAACCCTTGCGGCTATGGAAAATGTGGAAACCGTTGAGGGCGCAAGTGCGTCTTATCATAAGCTGAAAGCAGGAAGTATTCTGCAGGAGAGCAAAAAGAAAAGTCTGCTTTCCGGTGCAGGAACCGCGGCAGCGGCTGTGGCAGCAGCGGCACTGGGAATCGGCGTCAGTCCCCTTTTGGGCGTCGCAGCTTTGGGCGCGGCCGGATATGGTTTTTGGCAGCACAAAAAAGCCAAAAAGCGCGTGGAAGTGCTGGAAAATCCCGACAGTTTCCTGTTGGAGATCGGAAAAGGAATCCTGGAAGCCATGATCGAGCTGGGAGCTGTCAGCAGCAAAGAAATTTCTGTCTATGTGACAAATCTGGATCAGAACGGACAGGAAAATGACAGTCAAAAAGGTCTGCTTTATTTACAGGGCGGCACGGAACGGGAAAAGAGCCTGTATGCGGAATGTGCCTCCCAGTTTCTGGGTGCGGTCAAAGATCCCAGATATCTGTTAAAGGTGCAGAAGGCCATCAGCGGTGAACGGGTATATTATGCGGTTCCGGAGCTTTTTGGAAAAAAGAAGGAAGACGCAGAATGTTTTGCAGCCTGTATGGCGTCCTGCACGGGCGGCTGTGATCTGATCTTTACCCGCAGCGAAGCCGGTAAGAAAGCGCTTTTAAAGGCCGGTATGAAAACAGCGGATCTGGATAATGAGGATAACCGCAAGATACGCATGGTAAAGGATTCTGAGCAGTAAGACTGAAAGGAAAAAACGGAGGTACGATTATGAAGATTACCTGGCATGGGGCTGCCAGTATTCTGATAGAAGCGGCAGGGGAGCGGATCTTATTTGATCCCTTTGTGCAGCTTCGGGGAGCAGAAAACCCCAACAGTCTGGATGATTTTATAGAGGAACGCTATATCTGCATCACACACGGACATCTGGATCATCTGATGGAGGCGGCAGAATTTTTGGATCGGGAAACGCCCGGAGAGGCGACCGTTTACTGCGGCAGTGTTCCGGCAGATACGCTCATGGAACAGGGCATGGACTGCAGCAATGTGGTGCTTGTAGAGCCCGGTATGCAGTGGAAGATCGGAAATGTCGGAATCAAGGTATATAAGGCCAGACATTCTGTGCCGGAGTTTTTCTTTAAAATAAAAACGCTGCTGCATCCGCGCATGATAAAATATGCCTTAAACGCGCTGTTTTTGGCATCGGCAAACAGGCAGTTTCCGGAAGGTAACGAAACTTTTATGTATGAAATCTGTGCGGAAGGAAAAAGAGTGCAGATTCTGGGAAGCATGGGGCTGGATGAACAGGAAGAATATGAGACCGGCGCAGAGCTTTTGATCCTGCCTTTTCAGGGCGTTGGCCGACCGGAAAAGGAAGCGGAGAAGATCATTGAAAGATTAAAACCCAAATATGTGCTGCTGGATCATTTTGACGATGCCTTTCCGCCGGTATCCAGAACGGTTGATACCAGAAAGTTCAAGAAGCTAATGGATGAAAAATATCCGCATATACAGGTGGTAAAGCCCACAGCCGGACATGCAGTGACATTTTAGACAAAAAGTCAGCAGAATAAGACAAGTGCTATGACTTGCCGTAAAGGAAATGATGCAGTATAATACTTTTAACACGAAGCATGAAAAAACAGTTATGTTTAAAACAGGAGGGAACTCATGAATAAACCGGTATTGGTAATTTTAGCAGCAGGTATGGGAAGCCGTTACGGCGGACTTAAGCAGATCGATCCCGTGGATGCACAGGGTCATAAGATCATCGATTTTTCCATTTATGATGCCGTAAGAGCAGGCTTTGGAAAAGTGGTTTTTATCATTAAGAAAGAAAATGAAAAGGATTTCAGGGAATGTGTCGGTGATGCGGTAAGCAAACATATCGAAGTGGAATATGTATACCAGGAACTGACAAAAGTGCCTGAAGGCTTTGAAATTCCCGAAGGAAGAGTAAAACCCTGGGGAACCGCACATGCGATCCTGTGCTGTAAAGATAAGGTAAAAGAGCCTTTCGCCGTTATCAATGCAGACGATTACTATGGAAGAAGCGCATACGAAGAGCTTTATAAATTCCTGACCACCCATGAAGATGATGAAAAGTACCGCTATGCGATGGTTGGATATGAGCTTGGCAACACCCTGACCGAGAACGGCTCTGTAGCACGCGGTGTATGTGTGTCTGACGAGAACGGTTTCTTAAAAGAGATCACAGAGCGTACCAAGATCGTGAAGACTGAAACCGCAGCAGCGTTTACAGAAGACGACGGTCAGACCTGGACCGAGCTTGCGCTGGATGTTCCTGTTTCCATGAATATGTGGGCATTTTCTCCCAGTATTTTAAATGAGCTGGATGCAGCGGTGGAAAGCTTTTTTGCAAACAATGTGGCTGCGAATCCTCTTAAGGCAGAATGCTTCCTTCCCATCGAGGTGGATAAGCTGTTAAAGGCCGGCAAGGCTACCGTTGAAGTGCTGCATTCTTCCGATAAGTGGTTTGGTGTAACCTATAAAGAAGATAAGCCTTTTGTGATGGAATCCATCGCAAAACTCAAAGCAGAGGGTGTATATCCCGAAGTTCTCTGGTAAAATAGAAAGGATCAGCTGTCACGGACAGTCGGATGGAGGATAAAAAATGGCAATTTTAGTAACCGGCGGTGCCGGATATATCGGCAGCCACACCGTAGTGGAATTACAGAATGCGGGATATGATGTGGTTGTACTGGATAATTTAAGCAATTCCAGCGAAAAATCTCTGGAGCGTGTGGAAAAGATAACCGGAAAGAAGGTTCCTTTTTATAAGGCAGACATTCTGGACAGACAGGCGCTGGAAGAAATTTTTGAAAAAGAATCCATCGATTCCTGTATTCATTTTGCAGGTTTAAAGGCAGTAGGTGAATCCGTTGCAAAGCCCTGGGAATACTACGAGAATAATATCGCAGGAACCCTGACTTTGGTGGATGTAATGAGAAAACATGGCGCAAAGAACATTATCTTTTCTTCCTCCGCCACTGTTTACGGAGATCCTGCTTTCATTCCGATCACAGAGGAATGCCCCAAAGGACAGTGCACCAATCCCTACGGCTGGACCAAGTCCATGCTGGAACAGATCCTGTCTGATATTCAGAAGGCAGATCCTGAATGGAATGTGGTGATCCTTCGTTATTTCAATCCTATCGGTGCGCACAAGAGCGGTACCATCGGTGAGAACCCCAACGGTATTCCCAACAATCTTATGCCCTATGTAACACAGGTTGCTGTCGGAAAGCGCAGTGAACTTGGTGTGTTTGGCAATGATTACGATACCCATGACGGTACCGGTGTCAGAGATTACATCCATGTAGTGGATCTGGCAAACGGTCATGTGAAGGCACTTAAGAAGATCGAAGAAAAAGCAGGCCTGTGTATCTACAATCTGGGCACCGGAAACGGCTACAGCGTACTGGATGTTGTGAACAATTTTGAAGCTGCAACCGGCGTAAAGGTTCCCTATGTGATCAAGGAAAGACGCCCCGGCGACATCGCAACCTGCTATTCCAATGCTGACAAAGCAGAAAGAGAACTGGGATGGAAAGCACAGTACGGCATCAAAGAGATGTGCGAAGATTCCTGGAGATGGCAGTCCAATAATCCAAACGGATACGAAGACTAAAAAACAGTAAATATGCATCAAAAAACTGCGGCTGTGAGTGATTGCTCATGGCCGCAGTTTTTTGATACTCTTTCGTGTGCGGAAGTTTCTGCCTTACGGCAGCCGTGCACGTTATTGATATGTATGGATCAGGCAGATGCTTTTTCTTTCAGTTTCCGGTATGCGATCATAAAACAGATCAGATGAACAACAGCGGTAATGATCCAGGAAATGGGATAGGAGGTAAACAGCGTTTCCAGTGTGTGGTTCATGCGGAAGATTGTGTAGATCCAGATCACTCTGATACCGCAGGCTCCGGCAAGGGAAACCAGCATCGGCATGATCGAGTATCCCATGCCGCGCAGAGAGCCAACCATAACATCCATATTGCCGCAAAGAAAATACGGGATACATAAATAGGACATACGCAGCAAGCCGTAGGCGATTACTTCGGGATCGGAAGAATAAATGCCAAGCAGCTGGCGGCCGAAAAGATAGGAGCCGTTGCCGAGCACAAGGCCTGTAATGGTAACACAGATCTGACATAAGATCAGGATGCGTCCCACTCTTTTGTATTTGCCTGCGCCCATATTCTGGCTGGTAAAGCTCAGTGCAGTCTGATAGAAGGAGTTCATGGCGGTATAGACGAAGCCTTCAATGTTGCCTGCGGCGGTACTTCCTGCCATTGCGATGGAGCCAAAGGAGTTGATGGAGGACTGGATCAGCATGTTGGAAACAGAAAAGACCGCACCCTGCATACCGGCGGGAAGACCGATGCGGATCATTTTGCGCAGGCGGGCAGGATGAATCTTTAATTTTTTCAGTTCCAGACGGATCATGTCATCACTGTTCATCAGGGCTTTGATGACAAGAAATGCGGAAACAATCTGGGAGATAACAGTTGCAAGTGCCACACCGGCAACCCCCATATGGAGGACGATTACAAAGATGAGATTAAGTCCCACATTGAGAACACCGGCGATCAGCAGATAATACAAAGGTCTGCGGGTGTCGCCGACTGCACGCAGGATAGCTGCACCGAAATTATAAAGCATAAACACGGGCATGCCTGCAAAATAGATACGCATGTAAAGGGCGGCCTGATGCAGAACATCATCGGGAGTTCCCATCAGGGTCAGCATGGGTTTTGCAAGAAATCCGCCGATAAAGATTAGTGCCAGACCGCAGATAATGCTGCTTAAAATTGCAGTATGTACTGTCTGGCTGAGTCGTTCTCTGTCTCCGGCACCGTAATAGTTGGCAACCATAACATTGGTACCGACAGAAAGACCGATGAAAACATTGACCAGCAGATTGATCAGTGCACTGGTACTTCCCACTGCGGCCAGAGCCTGGTGTCCGGCAAATCGTCCGACTACCACGATATCTGCCGCGTTGAACAAAAGCTGCAGAACGCCTGACAGCATCAGCGGAATGGAAAAAAGAAGGATTTTTCCAAGAAGCGGTCCATTGCACATGTCAATTTCATAAGATTTGTTCTTACTCATTTTAAATTCTCCTTATGCAAGACTAAGCTGTAACTAGATTCATAGCTTATATTTTATGCCTCTTTTTTGGGGGACGCAATGGAGTATCTTGATTTTGTCAAAAAAAGTTATGCCAGGTATTTGAACATGAAAATAAAATGGCAAATGCTGCCGCCCATAACAAAAAGATGGAAAATTTCATGGGAACCGAAATAACGGTGTCTGGCATTGAAAAGCGGAAGCTTCAAGGCATAAATGATGCCGCCGACGGTATAGATGATGCCGCCTGCAAGCAGCCAGCCAAATGCGGCGTGGGAAAGCGTTGCCCAAAGTTCATCCATGACAGAGATACAGGCCCATCCCATGGCAATATATAATATAGAAGAAAACCATTTAGGACAGGTGATCCAGAAAAGCTTGATCAAAATCCCGGCCGCGGCGATCCCCCAGACTGCTAAAAGCAGCCGTATTCCGACAGGACCGCGCAGGGGGAGCAGACATACCGGGGTATAAGTTCCGGCAATCAGAATAAAGATCATCATGTGGTCAAATTTACGGAAAATCTTTAATGCGCGTGCGGAAACATTCACGGTATGATAGGCGGTGCTTGCTCCGTACAGTAAGATCATACTGCAGATAAAGACTGCCATGGAAACAAAACTTAATACGCCGGAGGTCAGACCGGCTTTTAACAGAAGCGGAACAGATGCAAAAACAGCCATCATCATGGCGATATAGTGGGTGATGGCACTGCCGGGATCTCTGATAACAATAGTCATACAAACACCTCTTGATAAGTAGTAATTAAAACTATGTGCAGCATATACAAATACTACACCATGTTGAAAAAGGCGTCAAGAGGGTTTGGAGAAAATTTGAAGAGGATAAGAGTGCAAAAAAACGATGCATAAAAAGCCGCCGGTCAGAGGGAATATGCTCCCAGGGATCGGCGGCGTACTTAGCATTGCTTATGAAGGCTGGTTTTTGTTTTGAGCCAGAAAAAAGGAAATTTCAGTCTTCCTCGATGACGTGAATCTCAAGATAATCAAAATCAATCTGTTCAATAAAGGAGTCCTGCGTAAAACGGGTTTTGGAAAGCCGCTTGAAATCATGGATATTGGAATCCAGCCAGATGGGTTCAGAAAGGTCAAATTCCAGGCAGGCATCGTGAAGGGCGCGAAACACCTTGTGGGTACGGGTGTCCTGAGAAGAATCACAGATCACTGTATCCCTGAGCATATGGTTATGATGAAAAATTTTACACCAAAGACGAAACATGGAAAGTACCTCCTGGCATCACCGGACTAAAATATGCCGGCATTGTCTGAAAATGAATAGTTTCAGTATATAGGATGCCGGCGGGAAAGTAAAGATAAAAGTGGACAGCAGGTTATATTCATATTCGGAAAAGAAAATGCATATCATGTTGGGTGGGAATAAAAAAATTATAAAGCTTTTGTGAAAAGTGCACATTTGATCTGTGGATATGGTATAATAGATGTGAAAAATGATGGAGAGAAGGCGATTACATGGAACGTTACGCAGATGCAGATACACAGGTTGCCAACTGGAAAGAAGCTACTTTAGTTTATACGGCAGCACTCAGACAGATTAATACCAAACTGGAAATTTTAAACGATGAATTTCAGCACGTACACCAGTATAATCCCATTGAGCATATCAAATCCAGGCTCAAGACACCGGAGAGTATTGTAAAGAAGCTGAAGGCTTACGGATATGATTCAACAATAGAAAATATGATCAAGTACATCAATGACATTGCCGGTGTCAGGATCATATGCTCTTTTGTTGCGGACATTTACCGGATCGCAGATATGATAAGCTCCCAGAGTGATGTGCAGGTCATTGCGGTAAAAGATTACATACGAAATCCCAAGCCCAGCGGCTATAAAAGCTATCATATGCTGATCACGATTCCGGTATTTTTATCAGACCGTACTGTGCAGGCCAAGGTGGAGATTCAGATCCGTACTGTGGCGATGGATTTCTGGGCGAGTCTGGAGCATAAGATCAATTATAAGTTTGAAGGGAATGTGCCGGAGCATGTGCGGCATGAACTGATCGAATGTTCCCGGATGGTGGCAGCATTGGACAACAGAATGCAGGAGCTGAATGAGGAGATTAAGGATTGTGCGATGCCGCGGTGAAGAGGGGGTTTGCCGCTGAATGGGTTGTTGGCAGTCCGCCGGCATCGGGAAAAACCAGCTCGAAAATGTGGGTGTTTGCCGCTGAATAGGTTGTTGGCAGGCGCCGGCATCGGGAAAAAACAGCTCGAAAATGCGGAGCATTTGTCGCTGAATTAGATGTTGGCAGTCCGCCGGCATCGAGAAAAACCAGCTCGAAAATGCGGAGCATTTCCTCGCTGATTTGGCTGTCGCCAAATAAAAAGAAGAGCATATGTGAGAATGTGTGCGAGCACACATCTCATATACGCTCTTCTTTTTGTTTTTCTCGATGCCTCCACACATGAGGAGTGCCCAGGGCCTCCCGGCACCTGGGCTATTATGAAAAAATTATCTGTACATGTGATGCAGGAACACCACATACGTAACCTCTTTCTTTATAAAAAAGTGTATCAGAGAAATGTGAATAAACCATGAACAAAATGTTAAAACAAGGCAAATGTTACAAGAAGAATGCGTAGAAGAAGAAAAAAACATGCAAAATAAACAAAATACACTTACTTCTTGTGCCAAAAGTCAATTCGTGTTAAAATGAGAAAAACATTGTCGATGATTCCATGGTGAGGTTGAGAAATGGAAGATTTTGTAGGAAGAATGGCCCAGAAGCTGACAGGGCAGGACAGCGATGTGACGGCAGAAGCAAAGAAGCTCAGAGATCAGCTGGTAGAGTATGACAGTTATTTGCAGGAAATGAGGAAAGTGACATTGAAAAATGTAGAGACACTGGATGTGATCCAGAGATATACAGATAAAAGTGCAGCCGGTATGCAGAAGCTTGCCGAGCAGAGTCTTGATGGTGTGCAGAAGGTCACTGCGGAGAGTGCGCAGGGGCTTCGCCGGATCATTGAGACCGGAACCAGCAATCTGAGCAGATCCGCGCAGGCAGGTGAGATGAATGTGAATAAGATCACAGAGGAATGTCTGGAGAAGATCAGAAGATTTTCTGAGGAAAGCATTGCCCACATCGATGCCGCTACAGAGCGCAATCTTGCAACCGTGGCACAGATGGAGAAAGTGGAGCAGGCAATTCAGGCACATATGGAGAATGTGGAGCTTCTTTTTAAGCGTTCCGATGAGTTTACACATAAGGAAAATGTCAAGGTATACCGCAATGTGCAGGCTGTGGTTGTAGATGAAGTGAAGAAACAGACTGACGCTATGGCGGCGCAGAATGAGGAATTAAAGACACAGAATCAGGTTCTGCAGAAGCAGAATAAGAGTCTGCGCCCTTTGATCATTGTGACACTGCTTGCATCATTTGCCAATATCGGTCTGGTTGCAGCAAAGATTGCAGGTTTGTTTTAATGGGCAGAGAACAGTGGCGTCCGGGGAATATGCTTTATCCGCTTCCGGCAGTCATGGTTTCTGTTGCGGATAAAGAGGGAAAACCCAATATCATTACAGTTGCCTGGGCGGGAACTGTGTGTACCAATCCGCCCATGGTATCTATTTCAGTCAGACCGGAAAGATATTCCTATCATTGTATTGAGGAGACCGGTGAGTTTGTGATCAATCTGACTACAAAGAAGCTGACTTATGCCACAGATTACTGCGGTGTCAGAAGCGGACGGGATGTGGATAAGTTTAAGCAGATGCATCTGACTCCCGTTGCAGGCAAAGAAGTAAAGGCTCCTCTGATCGGAGAAAGCCCGGTATGTCTGGAGTGTAAGGTGAAGCAGACGCTGCCCCTTGGAAGCCATACCATGTTTCTGGCTGAGGTGGTATCTGTCAGTGTGGATCAGGCTTATATGGATGAAAATAATCGTTTTCATCTTGACTGGGCAGATCCTATCGTATATTCTCATGGTATCTACTATGAACTTGGAAAGGCACTGGGCAAATTCGGATACAGTGTTGCAAAGAAGAAAAATAAGAAATGAAGTGTTTTGGCAGTTTTAACAGAAAAATATTATCAGCGTTTTATTTTACAAGCGGTGCCATTCTTATGATGGCACTTCTTTTTGTACCCGTTTTTCCCAAAAAAGGGAACAGGGAAGAAAATTATTTTACAATTTACGTCAATGGAACCGAAGTTGGACACACAGACAGCGTCGATGATGCCAGAAAGCTGATGGGAAAGGCGCGCAGGCGGCTGGCTTCTTTGGAACAGGATATGTTTTATTCACAGGCAAATCTCACTTGGGAAGGAAAACATGTCTGGTTTGGCGTGGTGGATGATCCGGAACAGATTCTTGATACGATGGAAGAAATTCTGAAGGAAAATGAGGTAATTGTTCAGGAGCAGGCATATACTGTTAAGATCAATGACTATATGGTGAATCTTTCTGACAGCGATGAAGTAACGGAACTGTTGGAAACCGTTCTGGAACCTTATGACAGAAGCGATGCATTTTCTGTTTGTCTGCAGACAGATCCTGACAGAGAGTTAAACGTACTCACAGCGGCAGTTACGGCGCAGGAGGAACTGATCAATGACGAACCGGCCGCCAGAGTCGGTGCCGGTGCAGAACAGTATTTTGCGGAGGTGTTTGCAGAAACGGAGCCGGATATTGCAAGCAGTTCCTTTGCAGAACTTGAATACGGGCTTGTGGCACTGGATTTTGCGGATGTAGTGGAAGTGGTGGAGTGCTGGCTTCCAAAAGAAAAGCTTACTTCTCTGGATGAAGCGGTAGCACAGATTACAGTGGACCGGAAAAAGGAGAAGATTTATGAAGTGCGGGAGGGGGACACCCTCTTACAGATTGCATCGGATCATAATCTGACAGCAGAGGAACTTCTGGAACGAAATCCGGCGCTGGAAGGAATTGAAACACAGCTTCGTGCGGGAGATGAGATAAAGATCACAGTACCGGAGCCGGTTCTTTCCGTGAACAGAACGGAAAGAGTCTATACGGAGGGCAGCTATGAAGCAGAAGTGACTTATCTGGAAAACCATGACTGGTACAGCAACCGGCAGGATATTTTGCAGCAGCCGTCAGCGGGAATCCATAAGGCAGCAGTACTGGTTTCGCGTCGGAATGATATTGTAACAGCAACGCAGATTGAAAAAGAAGAAATCCTGATCGAAGCAGTACCCAAGATTATTGAGCGGGGGACCAGGATTCCGCCTACTTATATCAGACCGGTCACAGGCGGAAAGATCACATCCAATTACGGAGGCCGAAATGCACCGGTAAAAGGCGCATCCACCAATCATAAGGGAACGGATATCGCGGTGCCCACAGGAACCGCTGTCATGGCATCCAGCGGCGGAAAAGTGACAAGAGCCGGATGGGCCAGCGGCTATGGTAATGTGGTGTATATCACACATGAAGACGGAAAAGAAACCCGGTATGCGCATTTGAGCAAAATTCTGGTCAAGGCAGGGCAGGAGGTTAAGCAGGGAGAAAAGATTGCATTAAGCGGCAATACCGGAAGAAGCAGCGGACCTCATCTGCATTTTGAGATCAGAATCAATGGGGAAGCGGTAAATTCTCTGGATTATATTCAATAATTTATTTACAAACAGAAAAAATGTGGTATAATCATTAAGATGCCTAAGGAGTGCCTTTTGGTGCCTTTGGGAAGTTATGTAGGCTTTTAACCTTGGCTTCATGGCGGTTTCAGTACATAAGAAGGCTGTATTGTCATGTAAATAGGAGTAATATATATGGAATTATATGCAATTAACGGTGGTAATCCGCTTGTTGGAGAGGTTGAGATCGGCGGCGCAAAGAATGCGGCACTTCCGATTCTGGCTGCAGCAGTCATGACGGATGAAACGGTTTTGATAGAGAATATACCGGATGTACGCGATACCAATATCATGCTTGCGGCAATTGAGAGTATCGGTGCACATGTGGAGCGTCTTGACAGACACACTGTCAGGATCAATGCCGGAGGCATCAATGATCTTGTGGTGGACGGCGATGCCGTGAAAAAGATCAGAGCTTCCTATTATTTTCTGGGCGCACTGCTTGGAAAATATAAAAAATCGACAGTAGTGCTGCCTGGCGGCTGCGATATCGGCTGCCGTGCGATCGATTTGCACATCAAAGGCTTTAAAGCTCTTGGCGCAGAAGTTAAGATCGCGCATGGCATGGTGAGCACACAGGCACAGAATCTGACCGGCGGTCATAATTATCTGGATATTGCCAGTGTCGGTGCAACGATCAATATCATGATGGCGGCGGCTTTGGCAGAAGGACGCACCACGATTGAAAATGCGGCAAAAGAACCGCATGTTGTGGATCTGGCCAACTTTTTAAACAGCATGGGAGCCAATATCAAGGGCGCAGGAACCGATGTGATCCGTGTGCGCGGTGTTGAAAAGCTCCATAAAACAGAATATACCATTATCCCCGATCAGATTGAGGCCGGTACATTTATGTTCGCGGCAGCAGCGACCAGAGGAGATGTGACAGTAAAGAATGTAATTCCCAAGCATCTGGAGTCCATCAGTGCCAAGCTTTTGGAAATTGGATGCGAAGTAAAGGAATCTGATGACGCAGTGCGCGTGGTGGCAACCAAAAGACTGGGACACACACATGTCAAGACTTTGCCCTATCCGGGATTTCCGACAGATATGCAGCCTCAGATCGCAGTAACACTTGGACTTTCTCAGGGAACCAGTATTGTCACCGAAAGTATTTTTGAAAACAGACTGCGTTATGTGGATGAACTGATCCGTATGGGCGCCAATATCAAGGTGGAAGGCAACACCGCCGTGATCGAAGGCGTGGAAAAATATACAGGTGCAAGCATCAATGCACCGGATCTGCGTGCCGGCGCAGCACTTGTGATCGCGGCACTTTCCGCGGAGGGTATGTCTGTGATCGATGATATCCGCTATATTGAAAGAGGATATGAAGATTTTCATCTGAAGCTGCAGGGACTTGGTGCACAGATAGACAAGGTGGAAACCGAGCGTGAACTGCAGAAATTCAGATTAAAGATCGGCTAAACAGGGCAGGATATCTGTAGGAAAGCGACAATATATCATTTTCTTGTACGTCATTTAGAACATGCCAATTGGCGCACTTGTGTTGACAAAAAAACAGGATTATTGTACTGTTTATATGTACCTGATATGAAAATTAATATTGTATACGGCAGTGCCTGACATTGCTGTACGAATCTCTTATTCAGAGTGGTGGAGATACATAGGATCTGTGAAGCCACGGCAACCCCGTTTAACGGAAGGTGCCATCCTGAGCGAGTAAATGCTGTTTTATACAGTTCGAACAATAAGAGGATTTGAATATCATAAATTCAAGTCCGCTGAAAATGCGGACTTTTTCATTTCCAAAGGAGGAAAACATGGAAAAACGTTTATTTACTTCTGAATCCGTTACCGAAGGCCATCCCGATAAAATGTGCGATGCCATCTCTGATGCGATCCTTGATGCGCTGATGGAAAAAGACCCCAACAGCCGTGTTGCATGTGAAAGTGTAAGCTGTACCGGTTTCGTTCTTGTAACTGGTGAGATCACTACCAATGCATACGTTGATATGGCAAAGATCGTTCGTGAAACCGTAAAGGAAATCGGCTATGACAAGTCTGAATATGGTTTCGACGGCAATACCTGTGCAGTTTTGGTTTCCATTGACGAGCAGTCTTCCGACATCGCTATGGGTGTTGACAAGGCGCTTGAAGCAAAGGAAAACAAGATGTCTGATGAAGAAATCGAAGCAATCGGTGCTGGTGACCAGGGTATGATGTTTGGTTACGCAACCAACGAAACCGAAGAATATATGCCTTATCCCATCGCGCTTGCTCACAAGCTTGCTCTGCAGCTGACCAAGGTTAGAAAAGACGGCACTCTTACTTATTTAAGACCCGACGGCAAGACTCAGGTTTCCGTTGAATACGATGAAAACGACAAGCCTGTTCGTCTGGAAGCTGTTGTACTTTCTACCCAGCATGATCCAGATGTTACCCAGGAACAGATTCATGCAGATATCAAAAAGCATGTATTTGATGTGATCCTTCCTGCAGAAATGATCGATGAAAACACCAAGTTCTTCATCAATCCCACCGGTCGTTTCGTAATCGGCGGCCCTCATGGTGACGCTGGTCTGACCGGTCGTAAGATCATTGTTGATACCTACGGCGGCTATGCACGTCATGGCGGCGGCGCTTTCTCCGGTAAGGACTGCACCAAGGTTGACCGTTCCGCAGCTTACGCAGCACGTTATGTTGCAAAGAACATCGTAGCGGCTGGTCTGGCTGACAAGTGTGAAATTCAGCTGTCCTATGCAATCGGTGTTGCACAGCCCACATCCATCATGGTAGATACTTTCGGAACCGGCAAGCTTTCTGATGAAAAGCTGGTTGAGATCGTTCGTGAAAACTTCGATCTTCGTCCCGCAGGCATCATCAAGATGCTGGATCTGCGCCGTCCGATCTACAAGCAGACTGCTGCATACGGACATTTCGGCCGTAACGATCTGGATCTTCCTTGGGAGAAGCTGGACAAGGCTGAAACATTAAGAAAATATTTGGCATAAAAAAGAATGAAAAGGCTGACGCAGAATGGCTGAATATTCAGCTGTTCTGTTCAGCCTTTTTATTATGCGCGCACTTTTTTATCAAAACAAAAATGCATGCAAAGAGGAAGAAAAGATGACGGCAATACAATCTGTTTTAGACGATGACCTGAAAATGTCCAACCATGCCCGCTTTTTGAAAAAGCATGGAATGTATACGGCTGCGGTTTTTTATAAAAATATGAATGAACCAATCGGGAGACGGGCTGCTAGGGTGACACGTTATGTGCTGGAAAACCAGTCTTTGCCGGAATATCAGGATGGACAGCGGTTGATGTCGGCAGCACCTTATAATATCTGTTCAGGATTTTTGGCGGATGATCTGCAGGATTACGGATTTTTTCTGAATGCAAATGCGGAAATTTATTTTGAAGAACAAAAATTTATGCGTCTGCGGGAGGAATGTGCAGATTCTGTGGAGCTGCATATTGTGGATTCGATCATCAGGGACTGCAAAGCGGCCTATGCGGTTCCCAGCCGGTGCCGTTACGACCATGGCGGTGTACATAATGTCGCTGATATACAAACTGTTTTGGATGAGGGGATCATCGGATATGCAAAGCGTGCACAGGAAAAAATTGCTTCAGCAAAAACAGCGCAGGAACGTCGTTTCGCGGAAGGAATTCTGGATGTCATAGCAGGGATAGCATGTTATTTAGACAGATATATCCTGTCACTGGAAGAAAAGATGCATTGTTTTGACGGAAACAAAGAGAGAATGCAGCGGTTGATCACTGCATTGAAAAAAGTGCCGATGCATCCGGCAGAGACCTTTTATGAAGCTTATGTTGCAGCGACTGCGGTGATGTTTTTGGCCAATGCCTTTGAACCGGGGCGAATGGATGTCTACCTGTATCCTTATTATCAAAGGGATTTGGAAGCCGGACTTACCACAGAGCAGGAAGCTCATGAGCTTTTCAGGGAACTGTTTACAGATATAGATGCACGTATTGGTCATCCGGGAGTGACGCATGCGACCATTGGCGGTACGCTGAAAGACGGAACAGCGGCGTATAATGTTCTGACCAGAATTTGTGTACAGGCAATCGGAGGACTGAGGACGCCGAATGTGACGCTGCGTGTACGGCGGGATATGCCGCAGGAGATATGGGATGCATTTTTACTGAATATCAGCAAAGGATATGCCCAGCCGGCAATTGTAAATGAGGAATTATATCTGGAGAACCTGACAAAAGATTATGCGATACCGTATGAGGATGCGGTAAATTATGTGTTTGGCGGCTGTTCAGAACTGCTGATCCAGGGAAAGACTATGTGTGATTCCACCTGGGTTGCTTACAATATGCTGGACATTTTTGAACAGGCACTCTACAATTATTTTTACGAATGTGATACATTTGCGCAGTTTTATGACCGGCTGAAGCAGGATTATCAGATCACACTGCATGAGATGGCTGAACAGATCAATCTCCGGCAGTTCTCCTTCGGTAATCATTATCCCTGGCCGCTGGCAACGCTGTTTACCGGTGACTGTATTGAAAATGCTGAAAACTTTACAAACGGCGGTGCCCGGTATAATTTTGATTCTGCCAATATTTATGCAGGAACCAATGCAATCAATTCGTTATATACATTAAAACAGTTTTATGAAGGTAAACTTGGAGATATCAGCAAAGAGGAATTCCTGCAGTGTCTGACAGTCAATTTTGCCGGTTATGAAGATTTGTTTGCCAGATGCAAAAAAGTCACCAAGTTTGGTAATTATGATGAAGAGCTGCATGCACTGGCTGCGGATCTTATGGATTTTGTGTTCAGTGAGACAATGACGCTGCAGTGCTGGAGAGGCAATGAAAAATATCGCGGCAGATTTATGCCGGCGGTGATTCTCTGGGTGGACTGGATTACCTGCGGAGAAAAAGTCGGTGCAACGCCGGACGGACGTTTGGCCGGACAGGCGACAGCAGACTGCTGCGGCCCTATGCAGGGAACGGATAAAGAAGGGCCGACCTCTGTAATGGCAGCAGCGCTTTCTGTTCCCCAAAATAAGGGGATTGGTACCTGCGTGCTGAATCTGAGACTGGATAAGGCTGTATTTGAGGCTCCGGAAGGAGAAGTTAAAGTGCAGCAGCTTTGCCAGACTTATTTTAAACAGGGAGGATGCCAGCTGCAGATTAATGTGCTGGATCCGGAGGCTCTTTTGAAAGCCTTGCAGAATCCGGAGGATTATGGAAATCTGGTGGTGCGTGTAGGCGGATTTTCGGACAACTTTGTAAAACTGAGTCCTGCTATTCAAAAAGAAGTGATAAAAAGGACACAATATGCAATCTGACAAAGATTGGAGCGATTGTGCGGAAATGATTCATTTTTGCGGACAGATCGTGAGAAAATAAGATGAAAATCAAAAATGTTCCGGCAGAGAAAATGCCGGAACATTTTTGATACACGGATACTTTTTCAGAATACGCCGGTTACAAAAATCTCGATGCCGATAATGATCAGAATGACACCGCCAAGAATGGAAGCTTTGCCTGCCAGTTTAGTACCGAACTTTTTGCCGATCACAAGTCCGCCGGTGCAGATTACAAAAGTGACAGCTGCGATGATCACGGCGCAGACGATCGCTGCCGGAAGATTATATTCGGCGATGGTAAAGCCAACGGAAAGAGCATCTATGGAGGTTGCAATGCCCTGAAGCATCAGAGCGCCGAAGCCGAGTGCAGGAACTTCAGGGTCACAGCCGCATCCCTCTTCTTTGGCATCTTTGATCATGCTGATACCGATATAGAGAAGCAGGGTCAGAGCAATCCAGGGAATCATTTTTTCAAAAGAGTGGAAATACTGAACAATGGTGTGGATACAGATCCATCCGATCAAAGGCATCAGGGCCTGGAATACGGCAAAGACACCGGCAATCCAAAAAACACGGGATTTTTTCATGCAGGGATCATTCAGGCCGTTTGCCAAAGAAACTGAAAATGCATCCATGGCAAGGCCAATACCTAAAAGTGCGCTGTTAAAGAAAAATACAAAATTCCATTCCATAAGAGTCGTTCCTTTCTGTGTGAGAGGTTACATAGCGTGCGCGAGTGCGCATATATGTGTGTTGATACGATAAGAAACGAAGTTTTCTGCCGTATCAAAAAAGCCCACGCATGCGTGGGCCTTACTGACAAAAAATAAACTCCATGCATAGCGTTATCGTTATACATGAGTCTCGTAATTTAAAACAAGCCAGACCTTAGATGGTCAGTATGTTGACATGTTACGCTGAGAAAAGCGCTTACTACTCCCTCAGGAATAATCCATGGGATAGACTAGCATGTACAGAAAAGATTGTCAATTGAAATTGGGAAATTACGTAAAAAAAT
This sequence comes from Lachnospiraceae bacterium, assembly GCA_017500935.1. Lineage (GTDB taxonomy): Bacteria > Bacillota > Clostridia > Lachnospirales > Lachnospiraceae > Gallintestinimicrobium. The sequence goes on along the minus strand of JAFVXW010000011.1, from coordinate 38,528 downwards.
ACATGGTTAGCAGTGACTAATTATCGCCGCTATTGCAAGGCGGGACAAAAACCATTATAATAGAAACAACTGTTCTGTGCTGAGAAAAAAGGGATTCAAACAGGTTTTGGGAACGGAGGAATCATGGCATTTGCACATCTGCATGTTCATACGGAATACAGTCTGCTGGACGGTTCCAACAAGATAAAAGAATATGTAAAACAGGTGAAAAAACTGGGAATGACAGCGGCAGCTATCACGGATCATGGCGTAATGTACGGAGTGATTGATTTTTACCGTGCTGCAAAAGAAGAAGGGATCAACCCTGTTATTGGCTGTGAAGTGTATGTAGCGCCCAATTCCCGCTTTGACAGGGAGCTAAACGGCGGTGATGACCGTTATTACCATCTGGTACTTCTGGCGGAAAATAATACCGGCTACGAGAATCTAATGAAGATTGTCAGCAAAGGCTTTACAGAAGGGTATTATTATAAACCCCGCGTGGATATAGAGGTATTAAAACATTATCATGAAGGAATAATTGCATTATCCGCATGTCTTGCTGGAGAAGTTGCAAGATATATCCAGAAAGGGCTGATCGAGGAAGCTAAAAAAAGCGCACTGAAATATCAGGATATTTTCGGAAAAGGAAATTTTTTCCTGGAACTGCAGGATCATGGCATACCGGAGCAGCGCACAGTAAATACAGCGCTTCTGCGTATGGCAAGGGAGCTGGATATTCCCATGGTATGCACCAACGACGTACATTATACCTATGCAGAGGATGAAAAGCCGCACGATATCCTGCTTTGCCTGCAGACAGGCAAGAAGCTGGCGGATGAGGACCGTATGCGTTATGAAGGCGGCCAGTATTATGTGAAAAGCGAAGAGGAGATGAAGGGGCTTTTTATGTATGCATGGGAGGCGGTGGAGAATACCCAGCGCATTGCCGACAGATGTCACGTGGACATTGAGTTTGGCGTGACAAAGCTGCCTCATTTTGAAGTACCGGCAGGATTTGATTCCTGGACTTATCTGAATAAATTATGTGAAGACGGCTTAAAAGAGCGTTATCCAGATGATGACGGAACGCTCAGGGAGCGTCTGCATTATGAACTTGACATTATCAGACGCATGGGGTATGTGGATTACTTCCTTATTGTATGGGATTTTATCAATTACGCCCGTGTGCATGATATCCCTGTGGGGCCGGGGCGCGGTTCCGCAGCGGGAAGCATTGTTTCCTACTGTCTGCATATCACCAATATTGATCCGATCCGCTACAGTCTGCTCTTTGAGCGTTTTTTGAATCCGGAACGTGTATCCATGCCGGATATTGACGTGGATTTCTGCTTTGAACGCCGTCAGGAAGTCATTGATTATGTGGGGAAAAAATACGGATCTGAAAAAGTAGTGCAGATCGTTACCTTTGGTACGCTGGCGGCCAAGGGTGTGATCCGTGATGTGGGACGCGTGATGGATCTGCCCTATGCTTTTGTGGATCAGATTGCCAAAATGATTCCCAATGAACTCAATATTACCATCGACAGGGCACTGCAGATCAATCCGGAACTGCGCAAGCTTTGTGAAAGTGATGAACGTGTGGAAGAACTGATCGCCATGAGCAAACGTCTGGAAGGTCTGCCCCGGCATACTTCCATGCATGCAGCGGGCGTTGTGATCTGTCCCTCTGCGGCGGATGATTTTGTGCCGCTGTCCAGAGGCTCTGACGGTTCCATCACCACCCAGTTTACCATGACAACACTGGAAGAACTGGGACTTTTAAAAATGGACTTTTTGGGGCTGCGTACCCTGACCGTAATTAAAAAGGCGGTGGAGCTGATCCAAAACAGTACCGGCCGCACAATAGATGTGGATGCGCTGGACTTTGATGATAAGCAGGTGCTGGCATCCTTGGCTACCGGGCGCACCGACGGCGTGTTTCAGTTGGAAAGCGGCGGCATGAAGAATTTCATGAAGGAATTAAAACCGCAGAATCTGGAAGATATTATTGCGGGGATTTCTCTGTACCGTCCGGGCCCGATGGATTTTATCCCCAAATATATCAAAGGTAAGGATAATCATGCTGCCGTCACCTATTCCTGTCCGCAGCTGGAGCCGATCTTGTCTCCTACCTATGGCTGTATCGTATATCAGGAGCAGGTTATGCAGATCGTTCGTGATCTGGGCGGCTATACCATGGGACGAAGCGATCTGGTGCGCCGTGCCATGAGTAAGAAAAAACAGTCCGTGATGGAAAAAGAACGGGCAAATTTTGTCTACGGCAACAAAGAAGAAGGCGTTCCGGGCTGTGTGAGCAATGGAATTCCGGAGCAGGTGGGACTGCAGATCTATGCGGAAATGATGGATTTTGCAAAATATGCTTTCAATAAGTCGCATGCTGCCTGTTATGCGGTGGTTTCTTATCAGACTGCCTGGTTAAAATATTATTATCCGGTGGAATTTATGGCGGCGCTGATGACCTCGGTCATTGATAATCCCGGAAAAGTCGCAGAATATATTCTGGTATGCCGTCAGATGGGGATTTCCCTGCTGCCGCCGGATATCAATGAAGGTGAGGCAGGATTTTCGGTTTCCGGCAAATCCATCCGTTATGCGCTGACTGCCATCAAGGGTGTGGGACATCCGGTTGCAGAAGCAATCCTGCAGGAAAGACAGGCAAGAGGAAGATTTTCCAATCTGTCTGATTTTATCACCCGTATGACAGATTCCGATATCAATAAGCGCAATATGGAGAATTTCATCAAAGCAGGTGCTTTTGATACGCTGGGCGGCACGCGCAAGCAGTTTATGAGTGTGTTTGTGCAGATGATGGACCAGCAGCAGCGCAGCAAAAAGAACAATCTGGCGGGTCAGATGTCTTTGTTTGATCTGGTCGGAGAGGAAGAAAAGGAAAACTTCGAGATCAGAATGCCCAATGTGGGAGAATATACCAAGGAAATCCTTTTGAATTTTGAAAAAGAGGTGCTGGGAATTTACGTCAGCGGTCATCCCATGGAAGAATATGAGCAGATGTGGCGCAAGTATATTACCAATACGACGGCAGATTTTGTACTGAATGAGGAAGGTACGGAAGTGGCTGCTGTTGACGGTGAAAAATGTGTCATCGGCGGTATGATCGCGGAAAAAAAGATCAAATATACCAAAAATGACAAAGTGATGGCATTTTTGCAGGTGGAGGATCTGGTCGGTTCTGTGGAAGTCATTGTTTTTCCCAAAACCTATGAGCAGTTTGGTGATAAGCTCACTGAAGAAAACAAGGTGTTTATCAAGGGAAGAATTTCAGTGGAAGAAGAACGGGACGGCAAGGTGATCTGTGAGTCCATTCTGGCCTTTGATGAGGTTCCCAGAAAATTGTGGATCAAGTTTGCCGACAGGGCTTCCTATGAAAAAAATCAGGAACAGCTGATGGCGATCCTGCGGGATTCTGACGGAAAAGACAGCGTCTGTCTGTTTATCGAAAATCCCAGGGCAATGAAAAATCTGCCGCCCAACCAGAATGTATGTGCAGACAGAGCACTTGTGGAGCGTCTGCGGGCATTGTTTGGAGAGGAAAATGTAAAAGTGACCTGATCTGCATACAGCTTCCGGTATGAAGCCGTTGTATAAAGATTCCGTCTATTTAGCGGGAAAACATTGAAATGAAATAAAAAATAGATTAAAATGATAACAATCAGGAGAATCAGACAGGAGGAAATATGGCAGATTCGATCAAAACTATCGGTATATTGACAAGCGGCGGGGATGCGCCCGGTATGAATGCGGCGATCCGTGCGGTTGTCCGCAAGGCCATTTCCAACGGCATACAGGTAAAGGGTATCAAAAAAGGATATCAGGGCCTTTTAAATGAAGAAATTATAGATATGACAGCACGCCATGTTTCGGATACCATCCAGCGCGGCGGTACCATTCTGGGTACGGCACGCTGTCAGGAATTTGTGACACTGGAAGGGCAGCAGAAGGGTGCGGAAATCTGCAGAAAGCATGGAATTGACGGTATTGTGGTGATCGGCGGCGACGGCTCTTACAGAGGTGCGCAGGCACTTTCCAGACAGGGGATCAACACCATCGGTATTCCCGGCACCATCGACCTGGATATTGCATGCACAGATTACACCATTGGTTTTGATACTGCAGTCAACACTGCCATGCAGGCCATTGATAAGGTGCGCGATACCTCCTCTTCCCATGAAAGATGCAGTATTATCGAAGTTATGGGCCGCAACGCGGGATTTATCGCACTCTGGTGCGGTGTTGCCAACGGCGCGGAGGATATCCTGCTTCCCGAAACCTATGATTTCAATGAACAGGCGATCATCAATAATATTATCAGCAACCGCAAACGCGGCAAAAATCACCATCTGATCATCAATGCAGAAGGTATCGGTCATTCCACTTCCATGGCAAAACGCATTGAGGCGGCAACCGGCATTGAGACAAGAGCGACTATCTTAGGTTACATGCAGCGCGGCGGCAGCCCTACCTGTAAGGACCGTTATTATGCATCCATTATGGGTGCTTATGCGGCAGATCTGCTTTGCAGCGGTGCGACCAACCGTGTTGTGGCTTACCGTGACGGTAAATTTGTGGATTTTGACATCGAAGAAGCACTGGCAATGAAGAAGAGTATTCCGGATTATGAATACATGGTAAGCAAGTGTCTGGCGATTTAGGAAAAAGAATACAGCTGTGAATGGCAGCCGGTATGACAGATACAGCGGGCGGTTTGAAGGCGCAGCTTCAGGCAGTGTCTTTGAACCGTCGTTTACTTTTTAAGATGCAAATGAGGATAAGGGGAGAGTTTGTATGCTCTTTAATTCATACATATTTATGATTTTTTTGCCGGCCGTGCTGTTTATTTACTATGGCTTGCGGTATCTGAACAGACATGAAGCGGCAAAGCTTGCATTGTTTGCGGCATCGGTTATTTTTTACGCATATAACCATCCGGCATACAGCTTTTTGCTGCTGGGCAGTATTGCCTGCAATTATCTGCTGTATCGGGGAATGGAGGCAGCTGGAAGCAGTACGCTGCAGCGCCGGTATCTGCGGAAAGGTTTGCTGATTCTGGGGATTTTGCTGAATCTGGGAGTGCTGTTTTATTTTAAATATTACGATTTTTTTCTGGAAAACGTAAATGCGGTTTTTCGGACGGATTTTAATCTCCGGCATATTCTGCTGCCGCTGGGAATCAGCTTTTTTTCCTTCCAGCAGCTGTCCTTTGTGATAGATGCTTACAGGGGAGAAGTGAAGGATTATTCCCTGCTGGATTACAGTCTTTATGTTTCGTTTTTTCCGCAGCTGGTGGCAGGGCCTATTGTGCTGCACAAGGAACTGATCCATCAGTTTGCAGATCCGGTGCGTCACAGGGTGCGTCTGGATTATATGACGGTGGGTCTGCGTTATTTTGTGATGGGTCTGTTTAAAAAGGTAATGGTTGCGGACCGCTTTGGCTATATTGTTTCTGCCGGTCATGTATACCCTTTTCAGAGAGATACGGTGGGAACGATCCTTGTGATCGTTGGCTATACGCTGCAGATTTATTTTGATTTCAGCGGTTACAGCGATATGGCCATCGGTCTTGGGAAAATGTTTGGATTTGATATTCCCGTTAACTTCAATTCTCCCTATAAATCGGTTACGATCGCAGATTTCTGGAGCCGCTGGCACATGACCATGACAAGATTTTTTACACAGTATCTGTATATCCCGCTGGGAGGCAGCAGAAAAGGTCTGGTTAGAACCTGCATAAATGTTCTGATCGTATTTTCGGTAAGCGGTTTGTGGCATGGCGCAGCCTGGAATTTTGTGCTGTGGGGACTGATGCACGGGATTGCACAGGTGCTTTACAGAATTTTCAAAAAGACGGCAGACCGGATTCCGAAGGTGCTGATGGCCTTTGGAACGTTTGTCTTTGTAAATCTGGCATGGGTACTGTTCCGGGCAGAAAGTCTGGGACAGGTGGTGCGTATTGGAAAATGTCTGCTGGCAGGCGGATTTTCCGGCAATAACACGGATCTGTACATGGCATTTCTGGGCGATGCGCCCAAGCTTTTGCTGGAAAATATCTGTTACAGTGCTGAGTGGGAAAGTGTTCTTGCTGTGATCGTGACGCTGCTTGGATTTGCTTTAGCGCTTGCGGTTGTATTTTGGGCACCTTCCACGCATGAAATTGCATACCGGGAGAAGGTCTGCCGCTTTGAAGGCGTTTTCTGGGCCGTGATGCTGTTTGTGTGTCTGATGAGTTTTGCGAATGTTTCGACATTCCTGTATTTTAATTTTTAGGAGGTGCGGAACATGAAAAAATGCTGGATACAGTTTGGGGTGACACTGGCGGTTTTGCTCGTCTGTGTCTGTGGATTTATTTTCCTGATAGATCCGCTTTATTACTATCATGCGCCGACAGCAGGTACCTCTGTGTATCTGCATAATCAGGTATATCAGACAGAGGGTGCGGCAAGATATTTTACCTATGACAGTGCGATCGTCGGCACCAGTATGACGGAAAATTTCCGCGCTTCCTGGTTAGACGAGATGGGGCTGCATGCTTCCAAGCTTTCCTATGCAGGAGCAAGGACAGTGGATCTGCGTACAGTGCTGGATGCGGTGTATGAAAGCAAAAATGATGTAAAGTTTATCATCATGGATGTCAATGATTATCAGCTGACAGGAGATCCGGATGCCACATTTGTAGGCGAGAGTGACGGCAGTTACGGGGACGGTGTTTTGTCAGGGGCAGAGTATTTTCTGAATAATGATGTATTCTGGATGTCCGTGGGAAGAACGGCAGAAGCTGTGACCGGCAGACAGCCGGATCCGGATGAAGCCTTTACCTGGGAAGACCCGGAGCTTTTTTCGGAAGAAGCTGTGAAAAATGACTGCAGGGAACTGATTTCTTCTTTTCAATGGAAAAAGCAGCAGGGGCTGCTGACACCGATGAATCTGGAGGAAATGCTTCAGACCTGTGATGAAAATATGGATAATGTCCTGCCTGTGATCGAAGCCCATCCGGAAACACAGTTTGCGGTATTTTATCCGCCCTACAGTATTTTATACTGGCAGGAACAGATCGTGCAGGACGGACTGGAAGAAATGCTGGAGGTGTACAGACATTCCATAGAACGGCTTCTGGAATATGAAAATGTGCAGGTATATTATTTCCAGGATGAAGAGGAGATCATTACCACTCTGAACAATTACCGGGATGTATGTCACCATAATCCGCAGATCAACCGTTACATGTTTGAATGTATCAGAGACGGTAAAAATCTGATCACAGAGGAGAATCTGGACAGCCGGATACAGAATATGAACCGGATCGCGTCAGAGTATCCCTATGACAGTATCTGGGATGAATAGTATATTTAAAATAAGGAGAAAATTATGATCACAGCAGCAGGAAACAGCCGGATCAAACGGCTGGTACAGCTGAATCAGAAGGCAAAAGCACGCCGCATGGAGGATGTGTTTGTAGTGGAAGGTGCGAAGATGTTTCTGGAAGCACCGGCCGCATTGATACAGGAAGTTTATATTTCAGAATCTGTTTTTAACAGAATACAGGAAAAAAATTTGCAGGATGTGCGCCTGCAGGAATGTAAAAAGAAACTGGACGAAACCGGATTTGAAGTGGTGACTGATGAGCTTTTTAAGAAAATATCAGATACACAGACACCGCAGGGGATTTTGTGCGTGGTTTCACAGTACCATTATGAACTGGATGCACTTTTGGAAAAAGAGAATGCATTTTTTATGGTTTTGGAGGATATTCAGGACCCCGGAAATCTGGGAACCATTATGAGAACCGGCGAGGGCGCGGGAATCGACGGCGTGATCATGAGCAAAAATACGGTGGATCTGTATAATCCCAAAACAATCCGCTCCACCATGGGAAGTATTTACCGTGTGCCTTTTGTTTATGTGGAGGACATGCAGGATACCCTGCAGAAATTAAAAAAAGCCGGTGTACATACCTATGCTGCCCATCTGGACGGCAAGCATTCCTATACACAGGAAAATTACTGTGAAAAAACCGCTTTTTTGATCGGTAATGAAGGAAATGGACTGAAAGAAGAAACGGCAAAAGCGGCGGATACCTATATCCGGATTCCTATGGACGGACAGGTGGAATCTTTGAATGCGGCGATCGCGGCTGCACTTTTGATGTATGAGGGCAGGAGGCAGAGAAAAGGATGAAGATCGGTTTTATCGGACTTGGAAATATGGCAGGTGCCATGATCAGCGGTATTTTAAAGGAACAGATCACAGAAGCTTCTGATATTTATGGAAATGCCAAAACAGCAGCCACGGAAAAAAAGGCGCAGCAGCGATGGCAGATCACAGTCACCGGCAGCAGCAAAAAAACGGCGCAGGAAGCAGAGCTTTTGTTTCTGGCTGTCAAACCCCAGTTTTTTAAAGAGGTGATCAGTGAGATCAAGGAGGTTGATCTTACCGGAAAAACGGTGATCAGCATGGCGCCCGGAAAGACATTTGCATGGCTGGCGGAATGCTTTGAACAGGAGCTTTCTTTTGTACGTATTATGCCCAATACGCCTGCAATGGTGGGAGAAGGATGTACGGCGGTATGCTTTTCTGAAAAGGTAACGGCAGAGCAGAAGGAAGCGGTGCTTGCGGTATTAAACAGCTGCGGCAGAGCCATTGAGATTACGGAAAAGCTGATGGATGTTGTGCCCGGTGTCAGCGGTTCTTCACCGGCATGGATCTTTATGATGATGGAGGCCATGGCAGACGGTGCCGTGGCAGAAGGAATGCCCCGCAAACAGGCCTATGAATTTGTGGCGCAGGCGGTGCTTGGAAGCGCGAAGCTGATGCTGGAAAGCGGAAAGCATCCGGGAGAATTAAAGGATATGGTCTGTTCTCCTGGCGGTTCCACAATTCAGGCAGTACGTGTTCTGGAGGAAAAGAATTTCCGCGGCGCTGTGATGGATGCGGTGATCGCATGTGTTGAGAAGTCGAGACAACTGTAAAATATCATAAATTATGAAGCTGTCAGAGTGCACAAAATGCGCTTGGGCAGCTTTTTTTATGCGCATTTTTAATGCGAAAGCCATGTTTTTTGAAAAAAACATGTTTTTTTTCAGATACAAACAGCGGGAAATTGTACGCGATAAAAAACAATTATGAACAAAATGTGACAGATTGTTTGTGGATAAAAACAATGAAAGAAGAATTTTTGTGAAATAAGGACAGGTAAAGTGTAAAATATTGTAGTTTAATGTCAAAAATGCTATGTGACCGGTGATATTGACAAAAATAATGAAAATTGCTATGATACAACACGAAACAAATGTAACAACTTTGTAACATTTGAAACGAGGCTGTAACAAATGAATACGGCCGAAAAAAATGGAGGTTATATGAACACGAAGAACAGAAAGTTGCTCAAAGGTCTGGTGGCAGTGCTGACAGCGCTGATCCTGAATGCCGGTGCATATGAGACAACCGCTATGGCGAGTGGAATCGGACTGGTCAATACAGAAGATATGCTGGAAATCCATGCAGATGCCGATATGGAGTCTGCGGTGATCGGACAGGTGATGGACGACGGTCATGTAATGATCCTTGAAAAAACCGAAGGCTGGATGAAGATTCAGGCGGGAGAATACATCGGATGGGTATCGGATCAGCATCTGACCGAAGTGGAACTTACAGTAGAAGAAGCAGCTGCAAAGAATGAACAGCTGGTGGAAGAACAAATACAGGAAGAAGCGCAGGCGGAAGCCGAGGCAAAAGCGCTGGCAGAGGCGCAGGCGGAAGCTGAGGCAAAAGCACTGGCAGAGGCGCAGGCGCAGGCGGAAGCCGAGGCTAAAGCACTGGCAGAGGCCCAGGCACAGGCAGAAGCGCAGGCACTGGCATGGAGACAGCATGTGCTGGCAGTGTCGGGCGTACAGGAAGCAGAATTAAAGCTTCTGGCAAACATTATCCACTGTGAAGCAAAGGGAGAACCTTATGTGGGAAAGGTTGCGGTTGGCAGTGTAGTGCTTAACCGGTTAAGACATCCTTCTTACCCGGATACGATCGAGGGTGTGATTTATGCAAAAAACCAGTTTACACCGGTCAGAAATGGTATGCTGAAAAAAGCGCTGGACGGTGATCTGGCTGATGCATCCTGTTACCAGGCAGCTTTGGAGGCACTTGCCGGTGTACAGCCGGTGGGAGATCTTGTATTTTTCCGCCGTGTCAACGGAACTCCCGGCCTTGTGATCGGACGTCATGTGTTTTATTAAAACAGGATAATTGATCTTTATGCGGAGCATTGAAAAGAAGCTGGTTTTGCCGGTTTCCGACAATGCTCCTTTGCTTTTTTTAGGATTACTGACAGCAAATGAGCATATGGCAGAGGTCTGCTGCATAGAATGAAAACAGAGTGCATTTGACAAAAAATAAGGCAGAAGGCATGTACAGACGCAGCGACGGGCATTTATTGACAGGATTCAAAATATTTGCTATGATATTATTACGTCTGTAATATTTCTGTAATAAAAGCAGGGGGATTTTTAAAATGGCAGCAGAGTATTTGCGTTGGGTCAGAAGGATTGCCGGAATGGCAGCAGTCTGCCTGATGCTGTTTGGCGGCACCAAAGAACTGCAGGTGCTGGCGGCAGAAGACACGGATGACTGGTATCAGTGCGCAGGTGTGGCACACTGGCTGGATGCATCTGAAGTTCTTGAAGATACCACAGAAGAAATCATAAATACTGCAGCAAATATACTTGCAATGACAGGCCGGACAGGTGAGCTTGTCATGGCAGATGTGCGGAATGTCCTGAATGTGCGGGAAGCACCCGGAGAGACTTCGGAAAAGGTAGGATATCTGTATGCAGACTGCGGCGGTACTGTTTTGGAACAAAAAGACGGCTGGACCAAAATTTTATCCGGGGAACTGGAAGGATGGGCCAGCGATGAGTATCTTTTGTTTGGAAATGATGCCAAAAAGCTGGCTGAGGATGTGGGAACGACCATTGCGCGCACCACGACAAGTGCGCTCCGGATTCGTAAGGCACCTTCACTGGATGCAGGTGTTTATGATCTTTTGGAAGAAGGCATGGAATTTGAAGTGATCGATGCTGACCAGCTGGCATTCAGTGACGGAATCGAATTGTCTGATGAATGGATCGCGGTGGACTTTGAAGGTGTGACCGGATTTGTATCCGCTGAATATATCGCAACGGAATTTGTGGTGCCGGAAGGTGAAACACTGGAACAGGTCAAAGAGCGTGAAGAAGCCGAGCGTGCAGCGGCACTTGCGGCCCAGAGAGCAGCGCAGCAGAAAGAGATCGAGAGGGTCAAAGCGATGCAGTCGGATGATTTGACGCTGATGGCAGCTCTGATACAGTGCGAAGCGGGCAATCAGCCCTATGAAGGGCAGGTGGCAGTCGGTGCGGTTGTCATGAACCGTGTCAGAAGCGGCGCTTATCCAAATACGGTCAAGGATGTTATTTTTGCAGCAGGACAGTTTACGCCGGTGAGCAGCGGACGTGTTGGAAAGCTGATCGCCAACGGCAATATCAAACAGTCCTGTATCAATGCGGCAGCAGAGGCTATGGCCGGAGTAAGCCCGGTTGGAGGCGCACTGCATTTCAGAAGAGCAGGAGGCAGGGACGGCCTGATTATAGGCAATCACGTTTTCTGGTAATACAAAAGAACAAAAGCGCACATTCTGCTTGAAAAAAACGTGCAGAATGTGCGCTTTATATATAATTTATACGTATATTTTTATAAAATCTTAATCTTTACCGGCGGTAAAAACATTGATGCTGTCCATAAAATATAGTATGATAAAAGCGTCAGTAAACGTTGCGGAAAGGAGGCATGAAGAGATGGAAGTTGTAGGTTGGCTCGTGGCGTTGGTCGCGCTGGTGATCATTGAAATCTCTACGATGGGGCTGACGACGATCTGGTTTGCGGCCGGTGCACTTGTGGCAATACTGGCGGCTGCATTGGGTGCGCCGCTGTTTGTGCAGATTGCGCTGTTTTTGATCGTTTCCGTTCTTATGCTGGTGTTCACCAGACCGTTGGCGGTTAAGTTTTTTAATAATGACCGTGAAAAGACGAATGTAGACAGTGTCATCGGAAAGAAAGGAATCGTCACCGGACAGATCAATAACCTGCAGGGAACCGGTCAGGTTACCTTAAACGGTCTTGAATGGACGGCGCGTTCTGCACAGGAAGACAAAGTGATTTCTGAGGGCAGTGTCGTAGTCATACGGGATGTGCAGGGCGTTAAGCTGATTGTAGAATTGGATGAAGAAAGGGTGTAAAGTATGTTTGGAATTATTTTACTTATTATTGTACTGCTGATCATTATGCTGGTTGCTTCCTGCATCAAAATCGTGCCGCAGGCACAGGCTTATGTAGTGGAGAGACTGGGAGCATATCAGGGAACCTGGGGTGTTGGTCTGCATTTTAAAGTGCCGGTTATCGATAAGGTTGCAAAACGTGTTCTGTTAAAGGAGCAGGTGGCAGATTTCCCGCCTCAGCCTGTTATTACCAAGGATAATGTTACAATGCGTATTGATACCGTTGTATTTTTCCAGATCACAGATCCCAAGCTGTTTACCTATGGTGTTGAGAATCCGATCATGGCGATCGAGAATCTGACTGCGACAACTCTTCGTAATATCATCGGTGATCTGGAACTGGATGAAACCTTAACTTCCAGAGAGACTATCAATGCCAAGATGCGTTCCTCACTTGACATTGCGACAGATCCCTGGGGTATCAAGGTTAATCGTGTGGAATTAAAGAACATCATTCCTCCCGCAGCGATTCAGGATGCGATGGAAAAACAGATGAAGGCAGAGCGTGAACGCCGTGAAGCGATTCTGCGTGCGGAAGGTGAGAGAGAATCCACCATTCTGGTAGCAGAAGGTAAGAAGAAATCTGCAATTCTGGAAGCAGAAGCAGAAAAACAGTCTGCGATCCTGCGCGCGGAAGCACAGAAGGAAAAAATGATCCGTGAAGCGGAAGGTGAAGCAGAAGCGATCATGAAAGTGCAGAAGGCAACCGCAGACGGTCTTAAATTCATCAAGGAAGTAGGCATGGATGAAACCGTTCTGAAATTAAAGAGCCTGGAAGCTTTTGAAAAGGCGGCAGACGGCAAGGCAACCAAGATCATCATTCCTTCCGAGATTCAGAACATGGCAGGCGTTCTGGCAAGCGCAAAAGAGCTGCTTGGCTGATCATTGTGCTGTTAAGTTACAGCTGATGAATCGTAATAAAATATCTTTACAAAATAAAGTCTCACACTCTATAATAGGGTGTGAGATTTTTTTAAGGGAGGATTCCAACATGGATTTAACAGGACGCCATTTTTTAAAATTACTTGATTATACACCTGAAGAAATTACATATCTGATCGATCTTGCAGCAGATTTAAAAGCCAAAAAGAAAGCCGGTATTCCGGTTGATACCCTGCGCGGCAAGAATATTGCACTGATCTTTGAAAAGACCAGCACCAGAACCAGAAGTGCATTTGAAGTGGCAGCGCATGACCTGGGAATGGGAACCACTTATCTGGACCCTTCCAGCTCCCAGATCGGCAAAAAGGAGAGTATCAAGGACACTGCCCGTGTACTTGGCAGAATGTTTGAAGGTATTGAATACCGCGGCTACGGTCAGGAAATCGTGGAGGAGCTGGCAAAATATGCAGGTGTTCCTGTCTGGAACGGTCTGACCAATGAATTTCATCCCACACAGATGCTGGCTGATCTTCTGACCATCAGAGAACATCTTGGCAGAGTAAAGGGCGTTAAGCTTGTATACATGGGAGATGCCCGTTATAACATGGGCAATTCCTACATGGTTCTGTGCGCAAAAATGGGTATGCATTTTACTGCCTGCGCACCTTCCCGCTATTTCCCCGAAAAAGCGCTGGTGGATACCTGCCGTGAGATTGCGGCGCAGACCGGCGGCAGCATTACGCTGACTGAGGATGTACAGGAAGGCACAAAAGGCGCAGATGTGATCTGTACCGACGTATGGGTTTCCATGGGCGAACCCGATGCTGTATGGAGAGAGAGAATCGAAGAACTGTCTCCTTATCAGGTAAACCGCTATGTGATGCAGAATGCCGGAAATGCGATCTTTATGCATTGTCTGCCTGCATTCCATGACCGCAATACCATTATCGGCAGGGAAATCGGCAGCCGTTTCAATATTTATGAGATGGAAGTGACCGATGAAGTGTTTGAATCCGAAGCTTCTGTGGTATTTGATGAGGCTGAAAACCGCATGCATACCATCAAGGCTATGATGGCTGCAAGCCTTGGCTGGAAAGAAAACTGATCGGACTGATATAAAATGATGTTGGATCGGGAACAAATAGAAACAGCGCTCAGGCAAAAAAACTGTGCTTATAAACTGTGCTGTCTGGAGCAGACAGATTCCACCAATGCAGATGCAAGACGCGCCGCGGTGCAGGGGGCAGAGCATGGGCTTGTGATCACTGCGGAAACGCAGAGTGCAGGCCGCGGCAGAAGGGGAAGAAGCTGGGTGTCTCCTGCAGGAGAAAACCTGTATTTCAGTCTGCTTTTATTCCCGGAATTTGCACAGGAAAAGGCACAGATGCTTACCCTGACCGCAGCACTGGCTGTGGCACAGGCAATCAGGGAATACGGCATCGATGCAAGGATCAAATGGCCCAACGACGTGGTGGCAGACGGCAGAAAGCTCTGCGGCATTCTGACAGAGCTTGGCTGGCGGCCGGACGGCAGATATTTTGTGATCGTGGGAATCGGGATCAATGTCAATCAGCAGCAGTTTCCGGAGGAAATCTCGCAGACAGCAGGTTCTTTATGTCTGCAGAGTCAGAAAAATATGGACCGCAGTAAGCTTTTGGCAGCAGTGCTGTCTGCATTTTCATCCTGTTACGGCAGATTCTGCGCACAGCAGGATATGAGCGGACTTATGGAAGAGTATGAAGCCATTTTGGTAAACCGCGGCAGGCAGGTGCGCGTGCTGGATCCCAAAGGAGAGTGGACGGGAACTGCGCAGGGCATTAACAGCAGGGGAGAACTGCTGGTGTGCCGGGAAGATCTGACAGTGGAAGCGGTATATGCCGGCGAAGTGTCGGTGAGAGGAATTTATGGATATGTCTGAAATGAAAAATGAAAAAGTGGTGCTTTGCGGTGCCAATGCTTACGAACAGAAATACTATTTTAATGAACAGTTTAAGGGAATCCCAAAATCCATTCAGGATGAGCTGCATATCATCAGTGTGCTTTTTACGGAGGAAGTCGGGGGCATTTTTACCATTGTATTTGAAGAGGACGGCACACTTGCTTTTGAAACCACGGCTGCAGAGGATGATTATTACTATGATGAAATCTCCAGCGGACTGATGGTGGGCGAGATCAAGAGACACAAGCAGGAACTGCTGGAATCTTTGAGTCTTTACTATCGTGTGTTTATTCTGCATGAAGATTTGTCAGTGCTTTTGGAGGAAGAATAAGGAGGGCGTATTTAATGGTTCTTGTGATCGATGTGGGAAATACCAATATCACATGCGGTGTGTACCGGGGGAAAGATCTGGTTACAACCTTTCGCATGAGTACCAGACAGGTGCGGACCTCGGATGAGTTTGGAATTCTGATCCTGGAACTTTTGCGTACCAACAAAGTGAAAAAAGATCTGCTGACAGGTGTCTGCATTGCCAGCGTGGTGCCACAGGTGATGCATGCGCTGCTGGGAGCGGTGCGGCGTTATCTGGGACTGGAGCCCATTATTGTGGGAAGCGGTATTAAGACCGGCATCCGCATCACCAGTGAAAATCCCAAGGAAATCGGTCCTGACCGTATCGTGGATGTGGTTGCGGTCTATGAAAAGTATGGCGGCCCTATTCTGGTGCTGGATTTTGGAACGGCAACCACCTATGATCTGGTGACGGAGGATGGCTGCTTTGGTGTTGGCATTACCGCGCCGGGTATCCGCATTTCTGCCAAGGCATTGTGGGAAGATACGGCCAAGCTTCCGGAGGTGGAGATCAAAAAGCCGGACAGCATCCTGGCGCGCGAAACCGTGACAAGCATGCAGGCAGGTTTGGTTTACGGACAGATCGGACAGACAGAATACATCATCGAACAGGTAAAAAAAGAATCCGGTTATCAAAACTTAAAGGTTGTGGCAACCGGCGGTCTGGGACGCATTATTGCGGATGCTACTGATAAGATCGATGTGTATGACAGTTCGCTGACACTGGACGGACTGCGGATTATTTACGAGAAGAATAAAAAAGGTTAGACGGAATTGAGTATGGAAAAAAAGTGGATCAGGCCGCTGCAGATCGGCAATGTGACCTTGAAAAACAACTTGATTCTGGCTCCGATGGCAGGTGTGACAGACCTGCCATTTCGTTTGCTTTGTGCAGAGCAGGGAGCCGGACTTGTCTGTTCAGAAATGATCAGTGCGAAAGCAATTTTATATAACAGTAAAAATACAGAGGAACTGATGATGATTCATCCCCAGGAGGGACCGGTATCTTTGCAGCTGTTTGGCTCCGATCCGGATATCATCAGTCAGATGGCTGCCCGGATCGAAGACAGACCTTTTTCAATTCTGGATATCAACATGGGATGTCCGGTTCCCAAGGTGGTCAATAACGGAGAAGGCAGTGCGCTGATGAAGGATCCGCTGCTGATCGGCCGGATCGTGGAAAAAACAGCCAATGCGATAAAAAAACCGCTGACGATCAAAATCAGAAGAGGTTTTGATGAAGAACATGTAAATGCAGTGGAAATCGCGCACATCGCGCAGGAATCCGGTGCGGCGGCGGTTGCTGTCCACGGACGGACCAGAGAACAGTTTTATGCCGGTAAGGCGGACTGGGATATCATTGCACAGGTGAAACAGGCAGTTAAGATTCCGGTTTTGGGAAACGGGGATGTAAAGGATGCACAGAGTGCAGGGGCCATGTTTGAACAGACCGGATGCGACGGTATTTTGATAGGAAGAGGTGTACAGGGAAATCCCTGGGTTTTTGCGGAGATTTTGCAGGAACTTGATCCGGATAATGCTCAAAAAGAAAAAAGTCCCAGCTTCTGCGCATATCCCACCAGACAGCAGCGCTATGACATGATCCTGCGTCATGCAGAAATGATGGTGGAACTGAAAGGGGAATATATTGCAATACGGGAGATGCGCAAGCATGTTGCCTGGTATACAACCGGATTTCCCCATGCGGCAAAACTGCGCGGCCGGATCATGCAGATGGAAACGATAGAACAGCTTCAGGAAGGAATGAAAGAACTGTTTTTGGCATAAACTCTGGTATGGCAGAGATTGATTTTTTATTGGTGGAACAGGAAACGGAAGAGAAACATACCCGGCGCATCAAAAGACCGGTGTGCGAAACGATACAGTGGCACGGATTTTTCGTGCAGGTTCACCGGATTAAAGAAGGGTGGCTGTACAAACCGCGCCATCCTTATGATTACCTGAAAAAACAGAGAGAACAGGGCATATCACTATGGACAGATAAATGTCTGGATGGGATTCTGAAAGGATACAGCCAGCCGTTTCCGACAGTGGAATTTGCCCTGTTTTTATTACAGAATCAGCCTTTTCGGGAAATTATGATCCTGAATGGGACAAAAGAGAATGAAAATGACCGGCTCTGGACCCGGAATTTTCTGGAAGGCAGTTTTGCGCAGTTAAACGGTCTGTATCTTTGCGGAAATATTCAGGCAGAGGAGGCTTTTTTAGAGTATATGTACCGGGAGAGCGGTCTTTTGGCTGTGCAGACCTTAAAAGTGCCGCAGGCAGACGGGAAAAAGTGCGTATATGTGGATATGAACAGAAACGGTACAGTCGATTACAAAAGGATACCGCAGGGCTGTCTGTACCTGGATCTGACTTCCAGTACAGAAAAGCAGCGGTGTCTCGCGCTGAAACGTCAGGACATTTCCTATGTGTCTGCGCGAAATTACCTTGACACAGCATTGAAAGTAAGGTATAATGCGGTCTGATTATGGGAAAGAATGCCGTGCGATAGATGTGTAGTCACAGGGGGTGCACGACAAGCAAAAATATTTCCGGAAAGTAAAAAGAGGTTAATGTAATGGAAGAGAAAAAGAATATTCTTACCTATGAAGGGTTACGCAAATATGAAGATGAGCTGCAGGAACTGAAGGTTGTAAAACGTCAGGAAGTAGCACAGAAGATCAAGGAAGCAAGAGAACAGGGCGACCTTTCTGAAAATGCAGAATACGATGCAGCAAAAGACGAACAGCGTGATATCGAAGCAAGAATCGAAGAACTGGAAAAGATTCTGAAAAACGCTGAAGTTGTTGTAGAAGATGAAGTTGATCTCGACCGTATCAATGTAGGATGTCAGGTTAAAATCTATGACTTTGACTTCGAAGAAGAACTGGATTACAAGATCGTTGGTTCCACCGAAGCAAACAGCTTAAAAGGCAAGATTTCCAACGAATCTCCTGTCGGCAAGGCACTGATCGGTGCAAAAGTGGGCGATATCGTGGAGGTTGAAACCCAGGCAGGCGTGATCAAGTATAAGGTACTGGAGATCCAGAGATCCAATTAAGGCAATTAGTTTATCCAAAGGAGTGGAAAAAGTGGCAGAAGTACAGAACAACAAGGCACAGGAGCAGGATCTTAACCAGATCCTCAAGGTGAGAAGAGAAAAGCTTGCCAACCTTCAGGCAGCAGGCAAAGATCCTTTTGTACACGTAAAATATGATGTAACCAATCACAGCACCGATATCGTGGAACAGTACGAAGTGCTGGAAGGAAAGAGCGTATCCATCGCCGGTCGTATCATGTTCAAGCGTGTTATGGGTAAGGCTTCTTTCTGTAATGTACAGGATTTAAAGGGCAGTATCCAGGTTTATGTTGCAAGAGACAGCATCGGTGAAGAATCTTATGCAGATTTCAAGAAATACGATGTGGGCGATATCGTAGGCATTAAGGGTGAAGTGTTCACCACCAAGACCGGCGAAAAATCCGTTCATGCATCTGAAGTTACCCTGCTTTCCAAAAGTCTGCAGGTACTTCCTGAAAAGTATCACGGTCTGACCAACACCGATATGAGATACCGTCAGCGTTACGTTGACCTGATCATGAACCAGGATGTAAAGGAAACCTTCATCAAGCGTTCCAAGATCATCAGCGCGGTACGCCGTTATCTGGATGCTGAGAACTTCATGGAAGTGGAAACTCCCATGCTGGTTGCAAATGCAGGCGGTGCAGCTGCAAGACCTTTTGAAACTCATTTCAATGCACTGGATGAGGACGTTAAGCTGCGTATCTCTCTGGAGCTTTACTTAAAGAGACTGATCGTAGGCGGTATGGAACGCGTATACGAAATCGGACGTGTATTCCGTAACGAAGGTGTTGACACCAGACACAATCCTGAATTTACCCTGATGGAACTGTATCAGGCATATACCGATTATCACGGCATGATGGACCTTTCCGAGAACCTTTACCGCTATGTGTGCCAGGCTGTAAACGGCACTCTGCAGGTTCCTTACGGCGAGCACATCATCGACTTTGAAAAGCCTTTCGCACGCATCACCATGCTGGATGCTGTTAAGCAGTATTCCGGTGTTGACTTCAACGAGATTCATTCCGATGAAGAAGCAAAAGCAATCGCAAAAGAGCGTCATATCGAATTTGAAGAAAGACACACCAAGGGTGAGATCTTAAACCTGTTCTTTGAAGAATATGTAGAGGAACACCTGATCCAGCCTACCTTCGTAATGGATCATCCCGTTGATATCTCTCCTCTGACCAAGAGAAAACCTGAAAATCCTGACTATGTAGAACGTTTCGAACTGTTCATGAACGGCTGGGAAATGGCTAACGCATATTCTGAGTTAAACGATCCCATCGACCAGAGAGAACGTTTCAAAGCACAGGAAGCAGCACTGGCTGCAGGTGATGACGAAGCAAACACCACCGACGAAGACTTTATGAATGCGCTGGAGATCGGTATGCCTCCTACAGGCGGTATCGGCTTTGGTATCGACCGTATGGTAATGCTTTTAACCAACTCCCCTGCGATCCGTGACGTACTGCTCTTCCCCACAATGCGTTCACTGGATGCTCCCAAGAAGGCAGCTAAAGCAGAAGCTCCTGCGGCAGCACCTGTTGTAGAAGCTCCCGTAGTGGAAGAAGTGATCGATTTCTCCAACGTAGAGATCGAACCTCTCTTCGCAGACTGCGTTGATTTCGAGACTTTCAGCAAGTCCGATTTCAGAGCAGTTAAGGTTAAGGAATGCGTGGCAGTGCCCAAGAGCAAGAAGCTGCTGCAGTTTACCTTAGACGACGGAACCGGCACAGACCGCACCATTTTAAGCGGAATTCACGCTTATTATGAGCCTGAAGAGCTGGTAGGCAAGACCCTGATCGCGATCACTAATCTGCCTCCCCGCGCTATGATGGGCATCCAGTCCAACGGTATGCTGCTGAGTGCAGTGCACAATGAGAACGGTGAAGAAAAGCTGCATCTGCTGATGGTAGACAAGCACATCCCTGCCGGTGCGAAGCTGTATTAATTTGATATAAGAAATAGTAAGGACACTTTTCTGAAAGAAATTTTAGAAAAGTGTCCTTTTAAATTTGGATTTAAGGTTATTTACTTGTCTGCAGATCAAAAGTATAATGAATTCAAAGGACTGTAATGATAAAACATTAAGTCCGGACAGGAGTATCAATTATGCCTGAAATTACAACAACAAAAACACATACAAGCGGTATCGCCCTGGGCGGCATCGGCACCGGCAGCGTGGAACTTTTTCCTGACGGTGAGTTTCATTATTGGCAGATTGCCAATCCGCCGCGGTTTACCAGGGTATCCTGGGAATCCAAGGTGGATGACGGCGAGGAAAGTGCCGGCGCGCTGTCTTTCTGGGTACGCGAAAAAAGAGGCGATGGCAGTGTGGTTGTGCGCAAACTGGGGATGAAGACGGATGCAGAGGATTTTACTTACCGGATGTTTGCGTGGAATAAGCCGGTTGAAAGGATTGATTTTGACGGCAGATTTCCGCTTTGTGATTTAAACTATATTGACTCAAAACTGACCTGCAGCGTGAGTCTGAGGGCATTATCTCCCTTTGTGCCACATGATTCGGACCTGTCTGCGACGCCGGGCTTTTATCTGGATTATACAGTTGAAAATCCGACGGATGAAGCGGTTGAAATCAGTCTTATGGGAGCTTTGGAGCCCAACTTTGCCAATAAGAAGGACGGCTGGCAAAATGTTCTTTATCCGATGGGGAGAGGTTTTGGCGTACATATGGAACCTGTCAGCATGACAGAGGATGCAGATTGTGGAAATGTCTGCCTTTCTGTTGACGGAGATGGGGAAAAATCGTATATCACGGCGGAACATTACCGCTATCTGAAAGAATATATCGGCTTTTCGGAGTTTGGCGTAACACAGGAGTCTTTTTTGTTTGCATTCCGGGAGAGCGGAGAACTGCCGGACAGTAAGGTAGGAAAAAGACCGCAAGCCATTGCAGAAAGCCTGGATGAACTTGACGATGCAATGCTGGATCAGATGTGCAGAGATTATCTGAAATATCCTTTTGCGGTTTCTGTATTTAACAGAATCAGGTACTGCAATCCTGATTATTTACAGAGCAGGGAAGATAAAATTTCGTTCTTGAAATGCTGTCTGCAGCAGACGGAAAGGATGGGTGATGCCTTCGGAAGCTGTGCTCTTTGCAGCAAACTGATACTTGCACCCGGGGAAACAAAAAATATCCGTTTTGTCCTGACCTGGTATTTCCCGAATCATTTCAGTGAGGACGGCAAAAAGCTGGGACATTATTATGAGAATCTTTACGGCAATGCGCTGGAAGCCAACAGATTTCTTCTGGAAAATCATGACAGCATCTGCGAAAAGGTAACTGCATTTACAGAGCTTCTTTATGATACGGATCTGTCGGAAATATATGCGGATTCCTGTTCCTCCAACCTTTCCCAGCTTGTGAAATGCTCCAATTATATAAAAAATGGAAATTTTGGTTTGTGGGAAGGACTTGGGTACTGCGGATTTCATACCACGGATATCACTTATCACGCATCCTTCGGGCTGATCAATCTTTTCCCTGATCTGCAGAAAAAGCAGATGAAGACGGGAGCCGGATTCCAGCGGGAAGACGGCAGGGTGCATCATGTGATTTTGCCTGATTTTGAAAGCGTGGACAACGGATATGACCGTGTAGATATGAATATGCAGTTTGTTCTGATGGTGCTGCGTGATTATCTTTTTACTGGAGACAGAGAGTATCTGTTATCACTTTGGGATAACGTGAAGAAAGCCATGGATTCCATCGAAGAACTGGACAGAGATGATGACGGACTGCCTGATCATGATACCAAACGCAATACTTATGATGCATGGAATTTTTCCGGCGCATCGGCCTATATTTCCATCCTGTGGCTGGCAGCGCTCAAAGCTGCGGTGATGATCGCACAAAAAGCAGAGGATACGCTTCGGGCCGAAAAGTGGAGCTGCCTGCTGGAAAAAGGTAAACATTCGTTGGAAGAAAAGCTCTGGAACGGCGAATATTACAATCTCTGGGTAAATGGAGACCAGACAGATGAGTCCCTGATGACTGATCAGCTCGACGGCGAGTGGTTTCTGCGCATGATGGGAATCGGCGGCAATCTGTCCGATGACAGAATCCGTAAGGTGATCCAAACAATATTTGACAAAAATTTTGATGCAGAAGCGGGACTTGTCAATGCATCCTGCAGCGAACATAAAAAGACGACCATGCATACCTATAAAAACTGTCAGGCAGGTGCGGTCTGGACAGGAATCGGTTATGTATTTTCTGCGCTGGCATTTTCCGTGGGACTGGATGAAATCTCTGACAGGATTACTGCGTCCATCTATGACAATCAGCTGCGGCTGGGATACTTCTGGGCGCATTGGGAATGCGGTCCGTACTATACAAGACCTATGTCGAGCTGGTCTTTGCTCCATGCCGCTCTGGGACTTTCTGTTGATTACGAAGCAAAAAAGATGGCATTGAAACCTGTAAAGCAGAATGTGACATTGCCGCTTGTGCTTCCCGGCATTCTGGCAAAAGTGCATTTTGCGGACCAAAAAGCGGATATCAAATGTATGCAGGGAAATATGGATGGCTGGGAGATAACGATACAATGAATATGACGGATAAGATAAAGTCCTGAGCATATGGCAAAACCGCCGGCGGCAGTCTCAAAAACTGCGGCCGGCGATTGTATTTTAGGGGATTTATTTTCTGCGTCTTTTGAATCGGGGAAGTTTGAACAGCTTTTTGCAGTAAAGCAGGTAACCGAAGATATTAAAGAGCAGACATAACAGCCAGGAAACCAGGAAGCATGCCATCAGCATGTCAAATACCTGAAAGTGCGGATAGATGAACCACATCCAGATGAGGCGGAATACACAGACACAGAGGATGGAGCTGAATGCTGTGTAGGGAGCATGCCCATGTGCCTGGATGGCGGCGCCCAGAACGCTGTTGGCACAGGCTATCGGATAAAACAGCACAATATAAAACATACGGATCATACCGTAATCAATGGCAAGTTGGTCATTGGGCAAAAACAGTGACAGCCAGAAGCGGCCGGTCAGATAAATACCTGTACCCAGAAAAAATCCGATCAGGCAGCTGGTAAGGATGCAGTACCAAAAAGAACGGTCAGCACGTTTTTTTTCGTCCGCACCGAGATTTTGTCCGATAAAGACGGTGGCTGTGGAGCCAAAGGAGCCGGAAACGGAACCGGGAATGCCTTCCACTGTCATACAGGTGGAATTTCCTGAAATCGCAGAAACACCAAATGTGTTGATAGCGGACTGGATCTGCAGATTGGCAAAGGGATACAGAGCATTGTTGAGCGCCAGAGGAAGACCCTGCAGCATAATCTTTCCAAATGTTTTTTTGTCAAAATCAAGTTTTTTCAGTGAAATCCTGCATGCTCCGTCCATTTTGACAAGGCGGTTCAAAACAAGAAAGGCTCCGACAATCTGCGAGATCAGTGTGGCTGTCGCCACAGCAGCAACTTTGTGGGAGAAGGTCAGGCAGAAGAGAATGTTGAATACAATGTTAACCAGACCGCTTAAAATGATATAGTACAGAGGTCTCTGGGAATCGCCGGAGGCAGTGATGATCGCGGCACCGAAATTGTAAATGAGGATCGCGGGTGCGGCTGCAACATAAATGCGGATATAGACCAGAGCGCCATTGTAACATTCGGAGGGACAGTTGGTCAGATTTAAAAAGAACGGCGCGAACAGAATACCCAGTATTGCGATCAAAACACCCAGCATAATGGAAATGATCAGAGAAGTGCTGGCTGTTTTCTGGAGTTTTTCGGCATTTTTTGCGCCGAAATAATGGGCCAGAATGATTTTGGCACCGCCGGCGATGCCGATAAAGCTGTTGACCAAAAGGGAGATGATCATGGAAGTGGCTCCGACCGATGCGACAGCATTGGAGTCTGCCATGTTGCCAAGTACTGCCAGATCGATTGCATTAAAGCAGGTTTGGGTCAGAGTGCCCAGAATCAATGGAATCGTGTAGATAATGATTGAATGTAAGAGATTGCCGGTGGTGGCATCTACACGCTGCGGTTTTATTAATTTCATATTCCTATACTCCTTACTAAACGGAAAACGGCGGCAAAAGCCGCCGCTTATTTGATTTCGGGGATGTCCTGATTCCAGGCTTCTTTGAGCCGTTCCAGTTCCTCGTCGCGGTTCCATAAGTAACTGATGCGTACTTCCCGGCCTGCGGCAATTCGTTTCAGGTTGGGAATGTGTTTGCACAAAACGACCAGAGCGGTGACACTTAACAGTAAAAGTGCCAGCAAACTTTGCTTGTAAACAGCATAAAGCACCGGTACGATGATGGACACGGTCACGGGGATCAGGCAGATATAATCGGTGATCAGAGCCAGAAGAATTTCGACGAACAAAAGGATTATGAAAAGCTTTACATTGTAAGCCATTATGCTGCCGCCGATACAGGCAAGTCCCTTGCCGCCTTTAAAACGCATAAGTATCGGGAAAATATGTCCAAGAATGCAGCCAACCGCAGTGACTTCACGGATGATCTCACATTCCGGAAACAGATAAAATGCATAGGAAACGGCAAAGTAAGCTTTGAAAATATCAAAAAGAGCACTGAATGCACCTATTTTTTTCCCCATCAGAAGTACAGCGTTGGAAGCACCGGCATTGCCGGAACCGTTATTACGGATATCAAACCCTTTTAACCGGCCAATAATATAAGATGGATTGATGTTTCCGACAAGATATCCAAAGAGTCCGCAAAGTATGATTTCCATGGATAGATCCTCCCCTTTATGTCGTGAAATATATATGAGAAATTATACGCAAAAACTAACTGTGGGTCAAGATTAGACATTATATGTGACAAAAATGTTGTAAAAAAAATATGGAATATACAGAAATAATCCATTAAAATAGAAGAAGAGCTTTGGCAAAGGAGCGAATACAGATGAAACAGATTAAGGCAGCGGTATATGGAGACAACGGACATCAGATTACATTGCTGAAGGAGCTGGAGAATGATCCCAGAATCAGGATTATTGCGGCAGCAGCATGTACCAAAACGCAATTTGCGCCTGATGTGCGGATTTATGATACGTTGGAAGAGATGCTTGCAGATAAAGAGGTGGAACTGGTTTCCCTGTGTTCTCCCAGACGAAAGGGACAGGCAGCGCAGGCTGTGCAGTGTATGCGGGCCGGAAAACATGTTTATGCGGAAAAACCCTGTGCCTTTACGGAAGAAGAGCTGGATGAGATCATTGCAGTTTCCAAAGAAACCGGCTGCAAGTTCCATGAAATGGCGGAAATGGAATATAAAGATGTTTACGAAACACTGATCCGTCTTGTCAAAGAAGGGGCGATAGGGGACGTGATCCAGATTTTTACGCAGAAATCCTATTCACCCAATCTGGAAAATCGCCCGCAGGATGAGGAAATTGACGGCGGTCTTCTGATGCAGGTGGGAATTTATAATATGCGCTTTGCGCAGCAGGTGACCGGCAAAAAGATTCTTCGTGCAAAAGCGGTGCAGACTCAGAAAGGAAATCCCAAAGCGGGAGAGCTGCATACGGCGGTGTCCTTTCTGACAGAACATGAAGATGGCGTGATTGGCGTGGGGATTTCCAATTACTGCAATCCCTCGGCTGCCTTTGGCTCTCATGGAAATGAAAGTATTCGTGTTTTTGGTACCAATGGATTTGCAGAGATCACAGACAACGGACGGCACTGGCGTTTGTGTACCCATCAGAAGGATTACGGTGCATTTGCGGTGACGGAGCAGAGCAGGCACTATTTTTATGATGTGCTGGAGGAGCTGCTGGGAGAATCTGTCATTGCGGTTTCTTTGGAAGAAGAACTGCATCCGGTGCGGATGGTGATCCGGGCAAAAACGGCACTTGTGCAAAATGTGTAAGATTAACGTGCTAAATTAAGAAAAGGTTTACAAAATTAGGGTGGAAAAAGAAAAATGCCTGTGCTATAATGCGAGTTAGCGATTATGGATAAATGTATTTTTCATAATTATTATGACAATGGAGGAAATGACATGACGAAAGCACAAATCTTAAAGAAAGAAATTTTAAGTCAGTATAGAAGCGTAAGACAGTTTGCAATTGAGATGCAGATTCCTTACAGCACACTGGTGACAGCTCTGGAAAGAGGAATTGACGGAATGGCTTACGGTACTGTGATCAAGATGTGCAACAAGCTGAACTTAAATCCTGTGGACTTTACCTCTTTAGAACGCGATACCACCATCAGTGAGCAGCTTCTGGAAAACCGTGTCATGCAGTCTTATGTGAAGCTGAATCAGGAAGGCAGAGACAAGATTCTTGGCCTGATGGAAGACTTTAATCAGATTAAGAAGTATAAGGCAAAATAATAGGAGAATTCATATGCATTATGATTATCTGATCGTGGGTGCCGGGCTGTTTGGCGCAGTATTTGCGCATGAGATGAAAAAGCGCGGCAAAACGGTTCTGATCATTGAAAAAAGAGATCATATTGCGGGAAATATTTATTCAGAGGAAGTAATGGGCATCAGCGTACATCGTTATGGTGCCCATATTTTTCATACTTCCGATGAAGAAGTGTGGCAGTATGTGAATCGGCTGACAAAATTTAATCATTATGTCAATTCACCGGTGGCAGTTTATAAGGATGAATTGTATAATCTTCCTTTTAATATGAATACCTTCAGCAGGATGTGGGGAATCCGCACACCTGCGCAGGCAAAGGCGATCATTGAGGCGCAGATCGCGCAGCTTGGCATTGGCGAACCGCAGAATCTGGAAGAACAGGCGCTTTCGCTTGTGGGAACCGATGTCTATGAAAAACTGGTAAAAGGATATACCGAAAAACAGTGGGGAAGAGACTGCAGGGAACTGCCTTCCTTTATCATCAGAAGGCTGCCTTTGCGTTTTACCTATGACAATAATTATTTTAATGATCCTTATCAGGGAATTCCGGTTGATGGATACACTGCGATGGCAGAAAAGCTTCTGGATGGCTGTGAAGTAAGATGCGGTATTTCTTATGAGGATTATCTTGCGGCCAATGCAGACAAAGATCCTGCCAAACGGGAAAGCTGGGGAAGGCTTGTGTATACCGGCATGATCGATGCGTATTATGCGTATTGCTACGGACCGCTGGAATACCGGTCTTTACGGTTTGATACACAGGTGCTTGCTGAGGAAGACAATTTCCAGGGCAATGCCGTGGTCAATTATACGGAGCGTGAGATTCCCTATACACGCGTTATCGAACATAAGCATTTTACATTCGGAAAAGGAAAAGGGACTGTGATCACCTATGAATATCCGGCAGAATGGCATGTGGGAGAGGAACCGTATTATCCGGTCAATGATGAAAAAAATGCAGCGCTTTATGAAAAATACGCAGCGCTTGCGAAAAGGGAAAGTAATGTGATCTTTGGAGGCCGTCTGGGGCAGTACAAATATTACGATATGGATAAGGTGATCCGCTCCGCGCTGGATGCGGCGGCTTTGGAAGTGTAACTGAATAAAGGCAGGTCATACGGCGGCCAAAAGTGCTGTATGACCTGAACTTTTGCCTGATTGTATTTTTTTAAGAAATAAGACAAAATCTGTTGACGCGGTTAGGGGCTTGTGCTATAGTCGAATAGCGAGATGGATTTTAGGTCTTTTTTTTATGCTCTGAATCACGGCAGCGACGGCTGACGCAGGGCATTCCCATGAAGAAAGTACCAAAAAATAAATCGTTTAATACAGATGTAAAGCACGCACGGAGGTGGAGAAAATGCGTACAAGAATCACACTGGCATGTACTGAATGCAAACAGCGCAATTATAACACAACAAAAGATAAGAAGGCTCATCCCGACAGAATGGAGACCAAGAAATACTGCAGATTCTGCAAGAAGCATACCACACATAAAGAAACAAAATAATAACTGTCTATTCATCTGGCAGTTGTGTGCGGTATTTTGAAAGGAGTTATCCTGTGGCAAACGAAGAAAAAGCGCCTAAGATAAAATTCTTTGACGGTGTCAAAGCCGAGTTTAAAAAGATCATCTGGCCGGATAAGAATACTCTGTTAAAGCAGTCTGTAGCCGTTGTAGTTGTTTCAGTGGTGTTGGGAGCTGTTATTGCACTGGTTGATATGGTAGTGCAGTATGGCATCAACTTCCTGACAATGTAACAGAGAAGGAGAAGCTATGGCAGAAGCAAGATGGTATGTAGCTCATACCTATTCCGGATATGAGAATAAGGTTAAGGCAGACCTCGACAAGACAATTGAGAACAGACATCTGGAAGAAGAGATTCTGGAAGTCCGCGTTCCCATGCAGGATGTCGTGGAAGTAAAGAACGGTGTGAAAAAGACCGTTCAGAAGAAGCTGTTCCCCGGTTATGTACTGGTCAACATGGTAATGAATGACGAAACATGGTACGTTGTTCGCAATACCCGCGGTGTGACCGGTTTCGTAGGACCCGGAAGCAAGCCCGTGCCTTTGACCGAAACCGAGATGAAATCACTTGGTATCAAGACAGACAATATTTCCATTGATCTTGCAGAAGGCGACGCAATCGTTGTTGTTGCAGGTGCATGGAAAGATACGGTCGGTGCTGTACAGAGACTTGATTACGGCAAGCAGACCGTCACCATTAATGTAGAGCTGTTCGGCAGAGAAACACCTGTTGAGATCGGCTTTGCTGAGGTGAGAAAGTTACAGTAGACGTTTAATGGAGCAATCCGTTGAGCAGTGGAAGCAATGGCCCCCAAAGAAGGGGGGAACAACCTTGCGCCATACCACATTATATTTAGGAGGTGCCTAAAATGGCAAAGAAAGTTACTGGTTACATCAAGTTACAGATTCCTGCGGGCAAGGCTACACCTGCTCCCCCTGTAGGTCCTGCACTCGGTCAGCACGGTGTTAACATCGTTCAGTTCACCAAGGAATTCAACGCTAGAACCGCTGACAAGGGTGACGTTATCATTCCCGTTGTTATTACTGTATATGCAGACAGAAGCTTCAGCTTCGTTACCAAGACTCCCCCTGCAGCAGTTCTGCTGAAGAAGGCTTGCAACTTAAAGAGCGGTTCCGCAGTTCCTCACAAGACCAAGGTTGCTACCATCTCCAAGGACAAAGTTCGTGAGATCGCTGAACTGAAGATGCCTGACTTAAACGCAGCAAGCATCGAAGCAGCTATGAGCATGATCGCTGGTACTGCAAGAAGCATGGGTATCGTAGTAGAAGACTAATTTTTGTATATATAACTGGGAGTAATGACCGCAAAGGCATTACGTTAACAACCAATGGAGGAAATAAAGAATGAAACATGGTAAGAAATATAGCGAAGTTGCTAAATTAGTAGATCGCGCAACTCAGTATGAACCCAACGATGCTATCGCTTTAGTTAAGAAGACCGCTTCTGCTAAGTTCGATGAAACTGTTGAAGTACACATCAGAACCGGTTGTGACGGACGTCACGCTGAACAGCAGATCCGTGGCGCAGTTGTACTGCCCAACGGTACCGGTAAGACTGTAAGAGTATTAGTATTC
The DNA here is from genome assembly GCA_017500935.1 of Lachnospiraceae bacterium. Lineage (GTDB taxonomy): Bacteria > Bacillota > Clostridia > Lachnospirales > Lachnospiraceae > Gallintestinimicrobium. The sequence goes on along the minus strand of JAFVXW010000011.1, from coordinate 8,440 downwards.
GCTAAGGGTGCTAAGCTTGACGAAGCACAGGCTGCAGGCGCTGATTTCGTAGGCGGCGAAGAACTGATCCCCAGAATTCAGAACGAAGGCTGGCTTGACTTCGACGTTGTAGTTGCAACTCCCGACATGATGGGTGTAGTTGGCCGTCTGGGTCGTGTGCTGGGTCCCAAAGGCTTAATGCCCAACCCTAAGGCTGGTACCGTAACCATGGACGTTACCAAGGCTATCAAAGAAATCAAAGCTGGTAAGATCGAGTACAGACTTGACAAATCCAACATCATCCACGCTCCTATCGGTAAGGCTTCCTTCACTGAAGAAGCTCTGAACGAGAACTACAAAGCGCTGATCGACGCTATCCTGAAAGCTAAGCCCAGCGTACTGAAAGGTCAGTACCTTAAGAGCGTAACCCTGGCTACCACCATGGGCCCTGGCGTAAAAGTATCCACCGCTAAATACGTATAAGCCAATTATAAATGAAATCCCCAACCTTTTGGTTGGGGATTTTTTTGCGCATTTTTGCACTTTTTTAGAGATAATTTCTGCTGTTTTGACAAAAACGGATGCTTATTTCCTGCAGCGGATCACATCGCGTTCATTGATCTCTTTGATGATTTCAGGATCAATCTTGAAATTGCGGTCCATGTCCATAAGACCGTTAATCTCCTGTACCACATCGGTCACCTGTGTGTAACAGTAGCCGCATACATAGGGAAGCTCTTTAATGGCGGTAGTGATCTTGTCAAAACGCTGGATGAAGGCTTCCTTGCCGTTCACCAGATTGCCGTAGCCCCATCCGGTTCCGTCGCTGTTAAATGCAATGCCGCCGAACTCGGTGATAATGACCGGCTGACCGTGGTATGCAAAACCTTTGCCGTAGGCAGAACGGTAATTTGCAAAATAGAAGCTGTTGTCAAGGATATCCTCTTTGCGTTCTGTATAGCGTTCCTTCAGGACTGCGCCGAATTCTTCATAATCGTGAAGGGTCAGGATATCGGAGCAGGTATGGGTCCAGCCATCGTTGGTGATGACCGGGCGATAGGGATCAAAACTTTTGGTCAGATGATAGATGGCTTCTGTGAAATGCTGCTGATCCCGTCTGGTCTCGATCTGTGCAACGCCCCAGGATTCGTTGAACGGTGTCCAGGTGATGATGCAGGGATGGTTGTAATTCTGCTTTACGATCTCCATCCATTCCTGGGTAAATTCTGCAACGGCATAGTCACTGAAACGGTAGGCTGCCGGCGCTTCACTCCATACCAGCATACCCTTTACGTCACACCAGTAAAGGAACCGTTCGTCCTCGATCTTCTGGTGCTTGCGCAGTCCGTTGTAGCCAAGAGCATGAATCTTATCGATATCTTCGATGAGGGCTTCTTCGCTTGGCGGAGTCAGTCCGGAGTCTTTCCAGTAACCTTGATCCAGTATCAGGCGCTGGTAAAGCGGGACGCCGTTTAAAAGGATATTGGAGCCTTCAATGCGGATCTCACGCATTGCAAAATAGGAGCTGACTTCATCCAGAGTCTGCCCGTTTTCTGTAATACGGAAGCTGATGTCGTACAGATTCGGGGTCGTCGGTGTCCAGGGGGCGCAGCAATATTCAACCCAGCCGTCAGAATGAGCTAAGCCGATGCCCATGGAAATGTGATCGCTGGTGATGGAATGCATGATTTTGGTGACAAGAGTATCCTTAAAGGTGACCGTGATCTCAAACATCAGATCTTTGTTTCTGCAGGCTGCCGGAATCGTGAAGTCTGCTTCCAGATTTAAAACGGCTTTTTGAAGATCGGGAGTCATTTTGATGGCAGCAAGACTGATTTTGGGTACATATTCAGTCCATACGGTTTTCCATAAGCCGGTGGTCTGTTCGTACCAGCAGCCATAGTTTTGCGGCAGCCAGCGCTGCTTGCCGCGGGGCTGCTGCATGTCGAAGGAATCCTCCACTTTTACGGTGATATCATTTGCACCGCCGTGTACCAGATTGGTGATGTCGAAGGAGAATCTGGCATATCCTCCACGGTGATCTCCTGCATAGCAGCCGTTGACCCAAACCTTTGTGATAAAATCGGAGCCTTCAAAATGAAGCATCAGATTTTCCTTTTCCAGTCTGGAAGCATCCACCTGAATGGTTTTGTGATACCAGATGTTATCGTGACGGGAATCGTCGCCAATGCCGCTGCATTTTGTCTCGTAGGTAAAAGGTACCTGGATGGTGCGGTCGCCTTTGAAGTTTTCATACCATTTTTCGGCTTCACCGGCATTGCTGTCATCAAATCCAAAGTCCCAGGTGCCGTTTAAATTTTCCCATGTTTTGCGGACAAACTGCGGTCTGGGGTAATCCTTAATATAGCATTTCATGGTCGCCCTCCTTTTGAAGAAGACCTGTGTATGAAAGGGTCTTCTTTTGCACAATAAATTTTTTGGCTGATACAAAAAAATTGCTTACATTTATCCTATAATATCAAAGACCTTTTGTAAATTGTTTTGTGGACGGCCGCCCATGGCCTTTTTTGACGGTAGCCTGTGTTGACAAAGCAGTTGAAACATAATAGGATGATATCAAAATCATGGATGGCTGATGGACAGTAAACAGAGGTGAAAAGGAAACAATGGCGCAGAAAAAAAGGAAGAAAAAGAAGGGGAGTTTTTCCCTGTTTCTGATAGCTCTTGCGATAACATTGACAGCGGGCTGCACAATTCTGGCGGTATGCTGGGCATTGTGGGGCATGGATCAAAAGGATAATGGAACAGGATCGGCAAGTGTGCAGGAAAGTCAGGCAGAAAGTGCGGATCAGGCAGAACTGCAGGACAGTGATGATCTGACAGGCGCAGGCGGCACACAGGAGGGACAGGACGGCAGCGCAGGCGAAGATGTGAGCGATGAGATAACAAACGGTGAGGGCATGGTTTCTGATAATGCGTTGACAGAACCGGCAGGACGTTATGACGAGCTTTTGGCGGATACTGCATACTGCGCGGCCAATAAGATATATGCAAAAGAAACTGTTTCGCCTGATGAGGTGACGCTGGTTTTTGGCGGTGATATTTTGTTTGACGACAGATATGCGATCATGGCGCAGATGAATGCGCGCGGAAAAGGCATTGAAGGAAGTGTTTCAGAAGAAATGCTGGAAGTGATGCGCAATGCGGATATCTGTATGCTCAACAATGAGTTCCCCTATACAGACAGGGGAGAACCGACACCGGGTAAAAAGTTTACCTTCCGTGCCAAACCCGAATATGCCTCCTATCTTCTGGACATGGGTGTAGACATTGTCTCTCTGGCCAATAACCATGCCTATGACTATGGCGAAATTTCGCTGACAGACAGTATTGATACGCTTGATGCGCTGGAAATTCCCTTTGTCGGAGCGGGACGCAATATTGAGGAAGCGGTTAAGCCTGTGACTTTTGTTGCGAATGATATGCGTATCGCGATTTTGTCTGCCACACAGATTGAACGTTACCCTGATCCAAATACACCTTCAGCCACAGCAGAAAAACCCGGCGTGTTCCGCTGTCTTGATATAAGCCGTTTGGTGGAAGAAATCAAAAAAGCCAAAGAGGAAAATGATTTCGTGATCGTCTATGTTCACTGGGGCAGTGAAAGTACAGACCAGCCTGACTGGGCACAGCTGGAGCAGGCGCCGCAGATTGCAGAAGCCGGAGCAGATCTGGTCATCGGAGATCATCCCCATGTGCTGCAGGGAATTGTATATCACGGTGCTACACCGGTATTTTACAGTCTGGGAAATTATCTTTTTAATTCCAAATCCCAGGACACCTGCCTGGTGGAAGTGAAGCTGGATGAAAACGGACTTAAATCACTGCAGTTTATTCCGGGGCGCCAGCAGAGCTGTTCTGTCTCCATGCATCATGACGAAGAGAAAGAAAGAGTTCTTTCCTATATTAGAGCGCTTTCGCCGGGAGTTACGATCACGGAAGAAGGATTTGTGAACAAAGCAGAATAATTTAAAAAAATATTTTGTAAGTGCTTGACATATCAGGAAAAGTATGATATGTTATCTGAGGTCTTAAAAAGACCGTGCCGAAGACAGCAGGTATCGGATAACCGATGTAAGAAGAAGCGCCTGCCGAGGAATGAAGAGTACATGAATGACTTTTATCCCTCTCTGTCTATGCACAGAGAGGTTTTTTATTCTTATACTTCTCTTTGTTCGGCAATATACGCAGGGCAGCCTGCAAAAATCTACAAGGAGGTAAGAAAATGGCAAAAGTTGAACTGAAACAGCCTGTAGTTGCAGAAATCGCAGAAGTGATCAACGGCGCTCAGTCCGCAGTTCTGGTAGACTATCGTGGTCTTACTGTAGAACAGGATACTGAACTTCGTAAGAGACTTCGTAAAGCTGATGTGACTTACAAAGTTTACAAGAACACCATGATGAACTTCGCGTTCAAGGGCACCGAATTTGAGGCACTTGCTCCTTATCTGAACGGCCCCAGCGCATTAGCAGTTTCCAAAACAGATGCAACTGCACCTGCAAGAGAAATCGCTGAGTTCATGAAGACTGCAAAGAACCTGAAAATCGAGATCAAGGGCGGCGTAGTTGAAGGCAAAGCTTTCGACGCAGCTGGTATCGAAGAAATCTCCAAGATTCCCGGAAGAGAAGCTCTCATTTCCAGATTGCTTGGCAGCATGCAGTCTCCTATCGCTAATCTGGCTCGCGTACTTAACCAGATCGCTGAGAAAGACAGCGCACCCGCTGAAGAAGCACCCGCTGCAGAATAATCTGTCAGCATAACAGACAATCCAATTATTAAAATCAATTTACATGGAGGTAAATAAAAATGGCTAAATTAACCGCTCAGGAATTTATCGAAGCTATCAAAGAAATGACCGTATTAGAATTAAATGAATTAGTAAAAGCTTGTGAAGAAGAGTTCGGCGTATCTGCAGCAGCAGGTGTTGTTGTAGCAGCAGCTGGCCCCGCAGCAGAAGTTGAAGAAAAGACCGAATTCAACGTAGAACTTACCGAAGTTGGCCCTAACAAGGTTAAGGTTATCAAGGTTGTTCGTGAAGCTACCGGTCTTGGTCTGAAGGAAGCTAAGGACGTTGTTGACAACGCTCCCAAGAACCTGAAAGAAGCTGTTTCCAAGGAAGAAGCTGAAGATCTCAAGAAGAAACTTGAAGCTGAAGGCGCTAAAGTTACTATTAAATAATAGTTTCGCAAAGAAAGATTTCGGGCAGTCGATTGACTGCCCGTTATTTTTGTTTTAAAGCCAAAAAAGTTTGAAAAATATTTGAAAATTATTGGAAAAAGTTCTTGACTTATATTTGTATTTGTGATAACTTGTAGAGTGCACTATTGTGTTAGACTATGCCATTTTATGGGCAGGATAACTAAAAAATAGTAGTTTAAGAAAATGATCATAAGAACGGGGTGAAATGTCAATGGAAAAAAACAGAATACGTCCTATTGCCGCAGGCAAGAATATACGTATGAGTTATGCACGACGGAATGAAGTATTAGAGATGCCCAACCTTATTGAAGTTCAGAAGAACTCCTATAAGTGGTTCCTTGACGAAGGATTAAAAGAGGTTTTTGACGATATTTCTCCGATTTCTGACTACAGCGGACATTTGAGTCTTGAGTTCGTCGATTTTGAGTTGTGTGAAGACGATGTAAAATATTCTATTGAAAAGTGTAAAGAAAGAGATGCTACTTATGCAGCACCTCTTAAGGTTAGAGTTCGTCTTTATAATAAGGAAAAAGAAGAGATCAGCGAACATGAAATTTTTATGGGCGATCTGCCGCTGATGACCGAAACCGGCACCTTCGTTATCAACGGAGCAGAACGTGTTATCGTCAGCCAGCTGGTTCGTTCTCCTGGTATCTATTATGGAATCGGACATGATAAGATCGGTAAACGTCTTTTCTCCAGCACCGTGATTCCGAATCGTGGTGCATGGCTGGAATATGAAACTGATTCCAATGACGTTTTCTACGTTCGTGTAGATAGAACCAGAAAAGTGCCGATCACTGTACTGCTTCGTGCACTTGGTGTAGGTACCAACGAAGAAATCCGTGAACTGTTCGGCGATGAAGTCAAGATCGAAGCAAGCTTTGCAAAGGATACTTCCGAGAACTATCAGGAAGGTCTGCTGGAATTATATAAGAAGATCCGTCCCGGTGAACCGCTCAGCGTAGAAAGTGCGGAGAGCCTGATCAATGCGATGTTCTTCGATCCCAGAAGATACGATCTGGCAAAAGTCGGCAGATACAAATTTAACAAGAAACTGATGCTGCGCAACAGAATCAGAGGTCATGTTCTGGCAGAAGATGTTGTGGATATGACCACCGGTGAGATCATTGCAGCTGCAGGAACCAAAGTGACTGCAGAAATCGCAAATGAAATCCAGAACTGTGCAGTACCTTTTGTATATATTCAGACTGAAGAAAAGAACGTAAAAGTTCTGTCCAACATGATGGTTGATCTGACTCATTATGTGGACTGCGATCCCAGAGAACTGGGCATCAATGAACTGGTATATTACCCTGTTCTGGCTCAGATTCTGGAAGAGTATGCAGATGATCCGGAAACTCTTGCTGAAGCAATTCAGAAGAATGTAACCGAACTGATCCCCAAGCATATCACCAAGGAAGATATTATTGCTTCCATTAACTATAACATCCATCTGGAATACGGCATCGGCAATGCAGACGATATCGACCATCTGGGCAACAGACGTATCAGAGCTGTCGGCGAACTGCTGCAGAACCAGTACCGTATCGGTCTTTCCAGACTGGAAAGAGTTGTTCGTGAAAGAATGACCACTCATGATGCAGAAGAGATCTCTCCTCAGGTTCTGATCAACATCAAGCCTGTACAGGCGGCAGTGAAGGAATTCTTTGGTTCCTCCCAGCTGTCCCAGTTCATGGATCAGAATAACCCTCTGGGTGAGCTGACTCATAAGAGACGTCTTTCCGCATTGGGTCCCGGCGGTCTGTCCCGTGACCGTGCCGGATTCGAGGTTCGAGACGTACATTACTCCCACTATGGCAGAATGTGTCCTATCGAGACTCCTGAAGGTCCCAACATCGGTCTGATCAACTCTCTGGCAAGCTATGCTAAGATCAACGAGTACGGCTTCATTGAAGCTCCTTACCGTAAGATTGATAAGACAGACCCGATGAATCCCCGTGTAACCAACGAAGTTGTTTACATGACTGCTGATGAAGAAGATAACTATCATGTAGCACAGGCGAACGAAGAACTGGACGAAAACGGTTACTTTGTACATGCCAACGTATCCGGCCGTTACCTGGAAGAAACTTCCGAGTATCCCAAGGCTACTTTTGACTATATGGACGTATCTCCCCAGATGGTATTCTCCGTTGCGACTGCACTGATTCCTTTCCTGCAGAACGACGACGCGAACCGTGCGCTGATGGGTTCCAACATGCAGCGTCAGGCAGTGCCGCTTATGACTACCGATGCACCTGCAGTAGGTACCGGTATGGAAGTTAAGGCAGCGGTTGACTCCGGTGTTTGTGTTGTTGCGAAAAAGCCCGGTACTATCGATTATGTTTCTTCCAACCTCATCAAGATGACCTGTGATGACGGCGAGAAGATGGAATACAGACTGACCAAATTCTCCAGAAGCAACCAGTCCAACTGCTACAACCAGAGACCTATCGTATTCAAGGGCAACCATGTACAGGCTGGTCAGGTTATCGCAGACGGTCCTTCCACTTCTCAGGGTGAACTTGCACTTGGTAAGAACCCTCTGATCGGTTTCATGACCTGGGAAGGTTACAACTACGAAGACGCGGTTTTATTAAGTGAACGTCTGGTAATGGATGATGTTTACACTTCCATCCACATGGAAGAATACGAAGCAGAAGCACGTGATACCAAGCTCGGACCTGAAGAAATCACCAGAGACGTTCCCGGTGTCGGCGACGATGCCTTAAAGGATCTGGATGACAGAGGTATCATCCGTATCGGTGCAGAAGTTCGTGCCGGTGACATTCTGGTTGGTAAGGTTACTCCTAAGGGCGAAACCGAACTGACTGCAGAAGAAAGACTGCTGCGCGCAATCTTTGGCGAAAAGGCCAGAGAAGTAAGAGATACCTCCCTGAGAGTACCTCATGGTGAAACAGGTATCATTGTAGACGTAAAGATTTTCACCAGAGAAAACGGTGACGAGCTGCCTCCTGGCGTGAACAAGCTGGTTCGCTGCTACATTGCAACCAAGCGTAAGATTAACGTAGGTGACAAGATGGCGGGCCGTCACGGCAACAAGGGGGTTATCTCCAGAATCCTGCCGGAAGAAGACATGCCGTTCATGGATAATGGTCAGCCTCTGCAGGTAATGCTGAACCCTCTGGGTGTACCTTCCCGTATGAACGTAGGACAGGTACTTGAAGTTCATCTCGGACTTGCAGCTAAGAAAAAGGGCTGGTATATTGCAACACCG
>JAFVXW010000010.1 GCA_017500935.1 Lachnospiraceae bacterium | reverse complement strand
TGCAGCCATGCCTATCCGTTTTCCCTATTTTACAACATTTCCACCCACATTAACATACCTAAATTTCTTGATTGCAGTCCATATCTGTCATTTCGTGCGTCTTTGTGGGATTTAGTTTTTCATTCAAGCAAAATGAAAAAGTAAATGTGCAGTGAAAGGCTGTTCGAACAAAAAAGAACATTCTCTTTTCACTGCATTTAGTTTTGCACAAATATCTCTCACTTTATGGTTTAATGATATCAGATACCGTCTGCAGAAAGGAGCAACCTCATGAAATACAATCAAACGCAGATGGATATTACCGACCGTATTGTGATTGAAGTAGGTCTATACGCTGGCCGTTCTTTCAAAGAAATTGCAAGTGATCTTGACCGGCATCCTGCCACAATTGCACGCGAAATTAAAAATAACCGCACTTTCATTCCCGGGGACTTCCCCTTTGGCAACGACTGCAAATACCTGAGAAAATGCGGAGAGCGAGATCTTTGTGACAAAATTACAGAAGACTGTAATTTCAATTGTGTCTATTGCAAACACGTAAAATGTTACACGGTCTGTCTCCGTTATCAGCCTAAAGTCTGCTCCCGACTCAGCCAGCCGCCTTATGTATGCAATGGCTGTTCTGTCAGAAGAAGCTGTGACTACAACAGATACTTCTATACAGCAAAACAGGCGGATAAAGTTTCCGCAAGGAGACGAAGCGAATCACGAAGCGGATTGCGGGTAAAAGGTGATGAATTCAAAAAACTTGATGAGCTCATCACAAGACAAATCCGTCTGGGACAGCCACTCAGCCACATTTATGCACAGCATTGCGACGAGCTTCCGGTTGGCCTGCGAAGTCTGTACAATTACATCGATTCCGGTCAGATGACAATCCGCAATATCGACCTCAGACGCAAAGTCGGCTATCGAAGAAGAAAGCGAAAATCTAAATCCTCTTCTATACAGTACAAATGCCGAAAAGGACGAACCTATGAAGACTTTCAACGCTTTATGAACCAAAATCCAAATCTGCCTGTCGTGCAAATGGATACGGTCAAAGGGTCTCGTTCAAAAGATAAAGCACTTCTTACCATGCTGTTTCTACAGTCTAATATCATGCTGATTTTCCTGATGCCTGACTGTTCTTCAAAGTCTGTAGTCAACGTATTTAACACCCTTACGAAAAAGATTGGAACCAGTGCATTCCGTGCCCTCTTCCCTGTCATTCTTACGGATAACGGCTCTGAATTTAAGGCTGTCGATTTGTTGGAGAAGAATTTATCAGGAAATGATCGCTGCCGCATTTTCTATTGCGACCCCCAGGCCTCCTGGCAGAAAGCAGAACTGGAAAAGAATCACGAATACATCCGCTACATTCTTCCTAAGGGAACAAACTTCAGCTTTCTTACCAGAAAAAAAGTCACAGCCTTGATGAATCACATCAACAGCACTAAGCGTTTAGGTATTGGCAACCGAAGTCCTTATGAACTGCTGGACCCTGCAGATGCACATATGCAGCTTCTTATGCAGGAATTAAAAATGGACATCATCCCGCCCGATGATGTCCACCTTATGCCTGATCTGATTAAATAACTTTTATCTGCCGCAGACGGTATCTTCTCCAAAATATCATGTCTGCTGACAGGCG
>JAFVXW010000009.1 GCA_017500935.1 Lachnospiraceae bacterium | reverse complement strand
GTGATACAGCTGATGAAGTTCTGGATTACATGGTTGGGGTAGATCGCTTGCGAGATATTATCACTAAAGTTACAGTTTTGGACAGAACAATATAAACGAAAGAGATGCAATGTGAGGTAAAAATAAGGAAATTTGATACTCTGAAATCCTAAAAACCGTTGGTATCACTTGCTTTTTTAAAAAGTCCTATAAGAACACTCGCACCAAAAAACAGGGCTGTCCCTTACGGGACGGCCCTGTTTTCTATTGCACAGGTTTTCTAAACAGACAGATCACTGCTTCAAAGGTAACTGCATGAACAGAATAACCGCCTGTCTGCGAAACACCAAAGCGCAGCCGGGAACGGAATATCTTCAGTTAAACACAAGCTGCATGGTGAATGCTTGGTCCTCTGCGGAGAAGGAGCAGAACACATTATTTTTCTCACAGAATGTGACGATAGAGCGGGTACCAAATCCGTGCCCTTTTTTGGCGGAGAGGGGAATGCCGTCCCCGTCAAAGGCAACGATACCGTCGAAGCTGTTTCGTATCTGGAGCATGAAACAGGGATAAACAATGGACTTAATCTCGATATACCGCTTCGACGGCTCCAGTTTCTCACAGGCGTGGATGGCATTTTCGATGGCATTTGCAAGAGCGGTAGCCAGCTCTGCTTCGTTTACCGGCAAAACCTCGGGAAAGATCAGTTTTGCACTGACACGAATATTTTTTCGTTTGGCCCATTCCAGATAGGACGAAAATACGGCATCCAGAACAGCATGGCTGCAATAGGTTTCCACGGCCAGGTCAGGAGCGGAATCGGTATATTCCATGGCGGTCTGACGGATGGCTTCCAGATCTCCTTTTTCTGCCAGGACGGAAACTGTCCGCATTTTATGGCGGAAATCATGGCGCTCCTCCCGAAGCTGTTCATTGGCGGCAGAAAATTCATCGATCCGGGAGCGCATATTGTCTACCTGCAATTGCAGAATATTTTCCTGCTGGGCCATTTCATAAGACCTCTGCTGATGTATCAGGGTTCTGAAGAAATGGAGGTAGATCAGTGGTATCAGCGTCAGCAAAAGCAGAAACGCGGGAAGCTGATTCAGGCGCTGGGTGATGTGGGTAGGGACGCTTATTGACAGGGACAATAACACATAGAAGATCAGCGCAATGGCTGCAAGGGTATACCAACCTTTCGTGACCTTGTTCTGCAGATCCAGATAGAGGGGTTGGATCCATTTAAAAATCATAAACGCCAGCACAGGGCACAGGAGCAGCCTGGAAACTGCCATGAAAAGATAGGTGTTGCCCAGAAAAAAATCCAGAACCGAGGTCAGATCAATGACTTCCAGCATGATGGTATCTGCGAAACAGAAGGTGAAGAAAAAGCGTCCGTCCCGGTGTTTGGCAAGGATCCAGAAAAACACCAGGCTGGGCATGCTGCAGGTAATCAGCAGCAGTGTACTCATGACCACCGGGCCCAGAATGATCAGCAGTACAAAATTAACGATCATCAGTGGAACCATCAGCGTAAGGGTCAGGATCATGGTGCGTTTCCGGGGATAACGGGATTCAAACAGAATCATAAAGAGAACCAAACTGAGCATGGATGCGTATATTGTGGATGCTTCCCGAATC
>JAFVXW010000087.1 GCA_017500935.1 Lachnospiraceae bacterium | reverse complement strand
TATCAGGCACATGATAACCGGATGAAAGCTGCATAACGCTTTGTCATAAATTCTCTAAAGGGAGCCTTTAACAGATAAAAGGACGTCCATAAGGCTCTCTATCGGAGAAAAAGTCAGTAAAATCAAGCAAAACGATGAAAAAAAGAGAATGCCTTTCGTTTGGCGTGTCCAAGCGACGGGGGAAGGGTCACAATAGCTATGCATTAAAATATATTAAATGCTTTTATACAAACTGTTTCAATACTCTTATCGTTCGCAAACAAGTAATAACAAACGCCCATTTTACTTTATTTTCTCTAAGTGCTCTCCATCCTTCTTTAAAGGAAATCCAATATGCCTTCACCCCGTTACTGCTGGTTCCCCCATAAAACATGGAAATCAATGTCTCCGGCAAATAAGTTAGATTCACAGAATTATCTTTCAGTACTCTCACCATAAATTCATAATCCGCCGCACACCTGTAATTCTCCTTGTACAGACCAAATTTCTCATACACTTCTCTACGAAGATATAATGTAGGATGCCCCGGCATCCATCCATTTCGAATAGTTCCTTTTCCCATTCGCCAGGTTCTGACAATCTGTCCCTTCTCGCCTTTATACACTAAATCTGAATGTACCCCATCCGCTCTGCTCTTTTCCAATACCAAAACATACTTTTCCACAGCATATTTACTGGTAAATTCATCATTGCAAATTGCCAGTACATCTCCTGTACTCATTTTAATTCCTTTATTCAGGGCATTATATATTCCAGTATCCTTTTCAGAAATCCAACGAATACGCCTGTCCGTTTTAGCACACCGTTCAATTTCTTCACGTGTTCCATCTATTGACTCACCATCTACCACCACAATTTCTATGTACGGATAAGTCTGAGTACATATACTCTGATATGTTTTACAAAAATTCTCCCGAGAATTAAATGTGGTTACAATCAGCGAAACTATTAACATCTTCTTTCCTCTACTTTTTCTTTTGACACTAAGTTTTGTTTACCTATAAATGATACTTATAATTTGTACACACTTTATCTTTTTTCCATTCTCATTATATTCTTCAATTATTCTCTTTTTCACTCATTACTAACCCAATCAACTTATGTCTTTTCTTCCATACTATGAAACAGCAAAATGTAATAAATATATATCGCAAGTAGGTCCACTCGTATAACAACATCTCCCCAAATGCCAACACACATATCAAAATTGAAAAAATTCCCATAAATCGAATATTATACAGTTCACACAAAATATGCTCTTTTCTACAAATTTGTTTCATAAATAAATAATGAACTATTGCAAAAAACAAATAACACAACAAGGTTGTATATCCTGCCATAATATACCCCAAAAAAGGAATTAACAGTCCGTTCAAAACAACATTTAATATTGCTCCCGCTATAGAAGCAATTGACACAAACTTTGTATATCCAAAATAAAACTCTACTGCACTGAATAATCCGTAACAAAAAACAAAATAAGTTCCTAATGTAACAGATGGGATAATCCATATTGCCTCAAGGTATTCCACATTCCCAATAATCAAAATAAGCTCCGGCGAAATCAATATTGCAGGTAATGCAACTCCACCAACTAACATACAAAATTTTTGTGTATATCCTGCAATTTCAGAATATTTCTTTTCCTTCAATTTAGTATAAATCCAAGGTACTAATGAAGCATTAATTGCCATAATGAATATATTAATTATCCCAGCAATTTGATATGCCAGACTATATATTCCCGCTTTCGCATCACCACAATAGCGCTGTATCATAATCCTGTCTACTTGTCCTAAGACAATCACCGACAAATAATGTGGAACCAACGGGAGGTTAAACTGCAAAGCATATCTCCAATAATTTATATGAAAGAAACTCCGTCCTTTTATCATTTGATAGAAATAAAAAAACATTCCTACAATAATATGCGTTCCTAAATATCCCCATATCACAGCTCTTTCTCTCAAAGGGGTGTACTGCAATAAAATGATACTAATTACCGGATATATCAGATTTACTATTGTAGAAATCAGAAAAAAAGCCTTATATCGATATTCTACTTTTTGTCTGGCCTGCCAAAACGAAAAAGCTGGAAAAAACAGAAAATATGCAAATAGCAAACAAATAGTCTTGCTATCTAATTTCAAAATCTTATCAGCCAGATTCTTAAAAAGAAAATATCCTCCTATACAAACCAACGTGACAATAGTACTTAATCCTTGCATACAGGAAGTATATAAATCTTTTTTATCCGGGTGATCCACCATGGCCTTTGTATAAAAACCATAATACAAATTCAGAGTTGCAAAAATCAACAAAATATCTTTCCAGGACAAAAAAACAGAATATTTTCCGTATTCGGCTGCAGTTAATGATTTGACATAAATCGGAATTGTCACAAAAGAAACGGCATTCTGCACCAAATTACAAGCCAAATACCATGCTGATGCTTTCACTTCTTTCGGCATCTGGCTATAATTCAATTTTAGCAAGACCAACTTATTTCTGATGACTTTCATACTTAATCCTTATCGTCCAATTTCTTTTTTACGTTTCTTAATTCATTTTCTATAATTCCTATACTCTGCGTTAAACTTCTAATCTTTCCAGCCTGTTCGGAAACAATAGATGTCAATGACATACACAACATCATCAAAAAGGTGATCATTATAACAAACAGCCCATTCATATTTTCCACGATCCCTAACAGGCTTAATATAAATGGTAAAATAGCGGGAAATACAACAAGGATAATCATACCTCCGCCCGCCAAAATCCATAATAAAGTATACTTTAATTCAATTGCCTTCCGTTTTAACAAAACTACAATTAATGAAAAATAGATTACCAATGCAATCCCTAACATGACACGCAACTTTAGTGGTAACATACATTCTACCTCCACATACCATAACAAATCCTTCTGATCAGGATTGCCAAGGTTACTTTTATCATATAATAAACTGCTTTTTTGAAATTAATAGAACTGGTACCACTCACTCTTTCTCGCATCACAACAGGAACTTCTTCTATCTTTCCTTTGTGCATTACCGCTGTAATAATAGCTTCCGGTTCAGGATAATCTGTCGGATAATCTTCTGCATAAACTGCAATGAACTTTTTATTTACAGCCCTAAAACCACTGGTTACATCCTTGATCTTTTTTCCGGTACAGATTAAAATCAGCCCACTCAGCCAGTTGATTCCAACCCTTCTGGATATGGATGATTGAAATCCTTCTTTCTTCAAAAAGCGGGAGCCAATAACTATATCAGCCTCCTCATCTATAATTGGTCGAATCACATCTTTCAAATACGCCACATCATGCTGGCCGTCCCCATCGATTTGAACTGCAATATCATAATCATATTTCTTTGCATATTTGTATCCTGTCTGTACCCCGCCTCCAATACCTAAATTAATAGGCAAGTGAATAACATTATATTTATTTTGAGCACAAACATTCTCTGTATTATCTCTTGATCCGTCATTGATAATTATATAATCATATTCGGGTACTTTCGTATCTAATTCTTCAATTAATTTTTCCAGATTTGCTGCCTCATTATAAGCAGGAATCATTATAAGTACTTTTTTCATTTTTCAACCTATTATTATCATATATAATGAACTCTATCTTAAACATATAATAATTGATTTATTGATATTATCAATGATTTCATCTAAATGAATATCTCTTGTCATTGACTGTTTTTTCAAAAAAAACAATAGCTGGACGCATTGTATACTTCATATCACATACTGGCTGTGCTTTTCTTCTAATTTCAGCAGCCAACATTTCCTTTGTTGTATTCGCATACATATGATCATAAAAAGCAAGAATCTCGTCTATATCAATATCAGAATCGTCTGGTGCGACATTCCAGATATAATCATCTTCTTTAAAAATATCTGACTGTAAAGACGAAATAATAGGCAATCCCTTTGCTGCGTATTCTCGCGCCTTTAATGTACTGCACCTATAAAGACCTTTTCTGTGTGCCCCCAATGAATCCACTGCCAAGTCACAATAGCTATAAATTTCATTTAATTGTGCACCAAATTTCACACCATAAAGCTTTACATATTCCTCCAAATGAAGTTCACCTATCAAACGCCGATATCCTTCCAGCGGAGGGCCATCTCCAACGATGTGAAATTTGACAATTCTTTTAGGACTATTTTGATAATATTTTCCCAAGCCTTTAATCATTCGATCATATCCATGCCACATTGCCAAACCAGCAACTGCAATCATTTCAACATCATCATTTTTTTTATTAATTTCCCGTAAACGCACTGCCTCAAAATCAACGCCATTTATCGTACGTATTGTGGGAATCCCCCAAATCACGTCGTCCTCAGAATATGTCAGAATTCGATCCACTACCCTGTAGAGCTTCGTTCTACCCACTTTATCCCATGCATACAATCCCCACCACACAATTCCTTTCGGGCATTCCTGATCATAAGGATATGTTGGAATTTCTACAATAATTTTACTCCCTTTTCTGTAAAGTAACTTTAATAAGCAAAAGTAAAAAGTATCCATTAATCCATATCGACTATATACAAATGGATATTCTCTAACTTTCATCGCTTTACATAGTAACATATGTCCATATATTTTTCGCGTTTTTCCAACACGCCCAAGATTCAAGTCTGTATTTTTTTCATGTAAGTACATACATCCATTACTAATAAATGTATAGTCAACCTCAAACCCTGCATTTTCAAAAGTTTTTATCTGCGCTTGTATTTTTTTTGTTATCCCTACAGAGGGACCATCAGAAAAATCCCATGTAGTTAAGAATAATAATTTTTTCATAAACACATCCTATTCTTACTTAAATATAATTTTCACCTTAATACCCGATAAATCTTTAACAGAATTTTTAATATCCCAATTTTTTTAGCAAATATACTGAATAAAACACTTATTCGCACACTGAATTTTTCTCTGTATTCATTCTTTCCTCCATATACAGACCATTTTTTATAATCAGGATAATAACTGTCCATCCATTGAAAAACCCGTTCATACATCCTGTCCGCAAGTTCCCGTGATGCTCCTTTCATGCTATACCAAAGATACCAGACAATATATTTTGTAAAGTGGTAAGTCAATTCATCTTTGGTCAATCCCCCTGCTTTTCCCATATCACACTGTAATCGCTCAAGAACCGCTACCGGATCTCTTTCCGTTGACATAATACTCCAATTGGTATGAGACTCCGATTTTTCAGAATAAAACCAATTATATCCCACATAATCTATTACTTTGATATTTGGCGTATTACTCATAAATATCAAATTAAAATAGAAATCCTCGCTTATCTTGGTATTCATAAACATTATATTATGTTGTTCCAAAACAGCTTTTCTGAAAATTCTTCCCCAAGGTGCTGTTATTCTATATTTACTATAAGGAGATAAACAATCCAATTTCCACTCTTCCAATATTCTCCCATGATTATCTATTTTTTTGAATCCACCGATAACCATATCAACATCCTCTGTTTCTGCTACAGTATATAATGTTTGTATATAATCTTCATCTACCCAATCATCTTGATCAATGAACAAAATATATTTTCCATTAGCCACACTCAGACCTGTATTTCTTGCTACTGCAATCCCCTCATTCTGCTTATTAATCAAGACAAGTATAATCCCAATCTCTATAAACTCCTCAATAGAATCTTGAATTACCTGTACAGAATCATCTGTCGAACCATCATTTACCAGAATAATCTCCATCTCTACAAAACGCTGTTTTTTTAGAGAATCCAACACTCTTTTTATATATAAACTTCCATTATATACTGGAATAATTACTGATACTTTAGGTTCTTTCATTTCTTTATCCTTTCTCAAAATGAAAAGGCTAAAATCTTTTCGTTTTTACATATTATAACTTCTTAGGATTCTTCTAATGTTTTCCAAATCCATCTATCTTTTTCAAAAATATACAGTTAAGAACAATCTGATCAAAAAGAACGAATATTACTCTTATCTTTTGTAAAGTGGGATTCTCCAACAATAACTGAACTATCGTAATAAAAAAATCTTTTTTCATATTAATAAATATTCTCGCTCATAGAGTATTCCACGTTTTCCCCTGATATTCTCCATTTGTCATTAAAACGAATTTCATCCTAAGATAATATTTATATAATTATTGACAGATTTTGTCCAAAAGTCAACAGAAAATCGAGACATTATCCCCTCTCACTCTCAGGTTCTTTAACCTTGCAAGTGCCATATTTGCGATTTTCTACCAATACCCATATACAGATTCTAAAAAAGACTATCACGGATATTATTTCTGCCACTCTCCATCCTATTGGCTCCCGATAATGAACCACTATATTTCCTTGGTATTTGCCTGGAATTATTATCTCTACCAAACCATTTTCTGATTTTAAAACTTTAAAATCCAATTCAAATTCATTATCTTCCGCCTCTAAATAGCGATACCCAAGTAACGGCAATTCAATACGCTGCTCTTCCTCACTCAGATTCTGCAGATCACATGAAAGATCAATACCATCCCGCTTCCAACCGTGAACAATGATATTTTCTGTTGATTCCAGTTTATCTGTCAGTAACTCAACATTAGTTTCAACCGGCACATATTCGCCTCCGCCAATTTGATCCATTACCAGATTAAAACCATTTTGCACTCTGTAGGCAGACATTTCATTCAATACTTCAGACGAAAAATCCACTGCCTGTAAAACACCTAATATGCTGATTCCCATGGCCAAACCAAGAAAAACTTTTTTCTGTTTCTGCATCATTTCCTTCCCAATAATGCAAAACAGCCATAACAACAGCACTGTTGAAATTGTAAGGAATCTCCAATTATATTGAATACTTTTAAATACCATCTGCAAAAATGGCATAGTTCTTCCTAGCAAAATATACGGAAAACTATGCAGCGTCAAAACAAGCGAAATAACTGTCAGTCCTAAACACAATATAAGTTCTCGATTCTTTTCTTGCTTTTGAAACTTTATTGCTGCTATCACTAAGCCGAATACCAAAACCATCGTTAATGCCACCCCAAGAGTTATCGGCATTTCTCCACGAATTCCAACGGAATGTCCCATTGAAACACTTATCACTTCATAATCAGTCAAAAACATCTGCGGCAAAAACAGTCCTCTTTCCTGCATCTTATAATGATCACCTACATAAGCATCTGGACTGTTGATCCGAAATTCATCACGTAAATAATCCAAAAAAGGAACTAAAAACCATAAATTAAGCAACACCGTAGCTCCAACTGACTTACACAATAACAGAAAACGTTCTTTTTGAAACGTTTTTCTCCAAAGTAACATACAAAGCAATGCGGCGAAGCATACAATCATTTCAAAACTGATGATATGTGTTAACAGAACACCTGAAAAACCAATTATAAGAGGCAACATACCTCTGTTCATTCTTCTATCCGATACCTCTAACGCAAAAATTTCCCATAATCCTAACATAATTAACGGGAAAAAAATCATTGCACTGTATGCCCCAACCGCTGCTCTCATATAGATTGCAATGATTCGATATAAATTCCCTGTATAAATAATCGCTCCAAACATTGCTATTTGATCGTCTTGCGTTATTTTCTTACATGCATACCATGAAGTCCATATTGTCGCAATATTTACAGCTAATACAAAAATTTGATATGCGGTCTGAAGCGGAAGACCTAATATGCAAAGAATGGCAGGAAAATACAACAGTGCATCACCATAAAACACGGAAACAGCATATCCATGATTATTTAACCACCCAGGCTGAACACGCACAGGAAACTCACCTGTTATTAACCCCTGACGTAATCCTTCGATTCTGGTCAGGTGAAAAGAAAGATCCAACGTATTTCCGGGTAAATAATCAACAAACAAAGGTAAACTTGTAAAAAAGACAGCAACTGAAAATACGCTGATCAATATACTATTCTGCCTAATCCCGTTTTTCATTTTTTCCCGAAAGAAAACAAGCACATTTATAACCATAAACAGAAAGAATAGTTTTATTGTTTGCAAAATTTCCACATTTTCAGCCGTCCGCACTTCAATCTCCCTTATCAGAAGATAATCATCATCATTTCTGCTTTCACGCTGATATGCCTGTATAACTGCCAGTCTTCTCAGATTAGTGATATGTAACGGAAATACCATCTCCTGTTCTCCTTCTGACAGCATCATGAATCCCGTTATATCACTAATATATCTGCCATCGGAATAAATTGCTCTAATCTTTCCTCCACCGCGACTTTCGTAGCGAATCAGAATAGTATATCTCCCAATCGGCAATTGAAACTCATTCGTTTTTACATATTCATTATTTCCGCCATCGGACGTTAAATTCAAGTAAAAACCAGATGTTGTCTCCCCATTCGCATCAACATACTTTAATTGATCCTGTGTCCATAGCAAAGAAACAGTTTTGCGAGGCATAAAGAAACATATACACAAAATGATTACTTCAATTAAAAGTATAATTAAAATGCGGCTTCTTTTCATGCTGATTCATTTCTCCTTCGCTTTCCAAATAGCATAAATCATCTTACCGGGTATTCGGCATAAAGTTAATAAAATATGCTTTCTTGACATTTCATTTTCAGTTAATACATCGGCATTCACAGCCTGTCTATATATTTGATACAAAAGAGCCATCTTGATCTTTATTTTTAAACAAACAGAAGAGTCTTCCAGATACACCCACGATCTGGCCATCATACCCCTGGGGGATTTCAGTTTCATTTTTCGTCCAGACTTAGTCAGACCGCCTTCCAGATAATCACTGATATAAATACACTTATTGATGTGCACCATCTTCCAAGGACCGGACATTTTAACCCACACTAAATCTTCTGGCAAAAAACGCTCCTTTTCAAAAACAGGAAAAGAATATTGCTTCAAAACTTCCGTCAGAAATACTTCTGCTTTGTCTCCTGCGATTCCGCCGTTTATTCGAGCCCCTACATAAGTATCAATTTTTTCATCATCTGGAAAAAAAGCTTCATTGACAGTACCATCGGGATAAAATCTGAGGAAACTGTAGCCACACAGTTCTTTGTTATCGCAATATTTTTCATGATAACACAAAATCTTTTCCACTGCATCCTCAGGCAGCCAGTCGTCACTGTCTACAATAAAGGTCAATTCAGTCTTAATCTGCCCTATTCCCAGATTTAATGCTGTGTGTTTTCCACCATTTTCTTTTTTCTGAAAACGCATGGAAATCTTTTCTTCTTTCAGCCATTCAAGTGCCTGACTTTCTGTATCATCACTGCTGCCATCATCAATCAGAAACCATTCAAAATCCTGATTTGTCTGTTTCTTCAGACTTTCGTACAATTTTTCCAGATTTGTCTTTCGATTATATGTGGGGGTTAAAATTGTCAATTTAGTCATATCTTCTCTTTTCATTCACTTCCGTAATAAAATGTAGCATCGTTGGAAAAAGATTTGCTTTCCGGATCCCCAGAAACATAAATATGAATATATCCATATTCATTTGCAGGCAGTTTAAACGTCTTCTCAATCGAATATTCTCTGTATAATTGATAGTTCTCCTCTGTTTCTCGTCTCTTATACACAGCTAAATAAGGAGGATCTTCCATATTTGTTACAGGTTCAATCACAGCCTCCATTGTACCATCTTCAGTTCTCTGCATTTCACAGATAACTCCAAAAACTCTTTCTTCAGAATTCTCCAATTTCTGCTCATAACTTTCCCAAAAAACTTCCTCCGAGCTTAGATTATCCGTAAAAAAATGAGCAAATGCCAAACTGAAAATTTCCGCACCATTCCCATTCAAATGATTGTCATCTTTAAAATACTCGTCTTCCATCTTCATAAAATCAGCTTTACAAAGATTAAAGTCATAATACGGAACATCCTTGCCTTCCAAAAAATGTTTTACCTGTCGCCCAAATTCATCATAATTACCGCATCCGGCAAGTCGAAAATCCGGTACAGGAGCTGTATAAAAGACTAATTCTATATCATTCTTTTTACAAAATAAAATCATTTTATCCAGCCACATCTTATTAACATCAGAAATCGCATTTTCTTCAATCGGGGGAAATACGGTCTTCGAAGCAAATTCGCCTTTTTTTATAAATTCATAGTTATACACAAAACCTTTTCCTGTATATGCTTCATTTTCAGCCGTTACATATGCGTAATTCCAATATGTATCACTGTTTTTGATTCGTATATTTTTCATTATACTGGAAGGTTCAAACAACTTACTCCACTCACGTCTTCCATAAAATAAACCATGAGCAAGATAGTCTTTCCCACCAGTATCCCATAAAAACTGCAGCTTGTTCCATGATGCCTTCATATAATCAGAAATGATATAAACCGCCGTAGGAGACTGATAATCTTTATTATCTCTGAGCAAATCATAGTATAGTTCCATATATACCCTGTCTATCTTATGTTCTTTAGCCGCTTCTTTCAGCAGGTAATAACTTGCCACCGGTTGCTGGGAAGATGTCCCTCCATTAAATGTAAGAACGTTCATTTCCCGATCCATAATTTCCGGGACAATCGATCTGTAACAATGAGAAGATCCCAAAAACAATACATCTATGTTTTCCTGCTCATACATTTCATGCATCATGATTCTGGTATAAGATTCCCTATCATCTATCAGCAAAAAGCAAAACACATGGTTTATCAAAAAAAAACAAACTATAAACAGCAATAATGCCGCGATCCTTTTTATATATTTATGCATAATTACCTCAAAACTGAAAATAAATAAACTGGCTTGCATCATATTGGAATCCGTAAACACCAAACAGAATAACAATCCAAACTGCCGCTAAATAAATAAAACCTTTTATAACTAGATTCTGTTTTTCAATTAATGCACGAATGTGAATTTTTCTTTCATGTATAATATCCACAGCAAACAAAATCAGCAATGCCAGCAATAAAACAATCCAGTTTCCTTTGCTTAATCCCATATCTACAAAAGTATGCCGTCTTAGTACTTTCGTACACTGTTTCAAATAAGCAAGCGCATCTGTCAGTGAATCTGCTCTGAAAAAAATCCAGTAAATAGTTACCACTCCAAAGGTAATTCCTGTTTTCAGGATTCGAACAAGCACCTGTAGATATCTTCTGTGCAAGATTTGTCTCTGCAGTCCAAGCCATTTCCATATATTATCAATCACCTGAGTAAGGCCATGTAAAAATCCCCATATTACATAAGTCCAATTGGCTCCATGCCACAAACCACTGCTCAAAAAGACAATTAATATGTTTCTGCACTGTACTTTTCTGCCCTTTCTGTTACCGCCTAAAGGAATATATACATAATCCGTAAACCAGGTAGTCAGAGAAATGTGCCATCTTCTCCAAAAGTCTTTAATATCCATAGCCAGATAAGGCTGTCGGAAATTGTCCATCAGTTCAAAACCCATGATCTGAGCACATCCTTTGGCAATAAGACTGTATCCACCAAAATCACAATAAATCTGGAACGAGAACAACATCGCCGCAGTTAACAATTCAACCATTCCATACTCTGCATAATAATCAAAAATATTATCTGTCAGAATCGCAATTCTGTCCGCAATGACCAGCTTCTGGAAAAATCCCCATATCATAAGCAACAAACCATTCTTAATCCGTTCATAATTCCAGACCTTAATCTGTTCAATCTTTCTCATCTGTAAAAGAAGATTTTGGGAACGTTCGATTGGACCTGCTACAAGCTGTGGAAAAAAAGATACAAACAAAGCATATCTTGCCGGATTTTTTTCAACTTGAATCTCTCCACGATAAACGTCAACCGTATATCCCAAAGCCTGGAAAATATAGAACGAAATACCCACAGGCAAAATAATATTCATTCCCGGAGAAAGAATTCTTAACTGCAGGTGTTCCAATATCCGATTCAGATTATCTACCGCAAAATCAAAATATTTAAAGAAAAACAACACGAATAAGTTCAGTATAAAGCTTGCTGCGACACAACATTTTTTCCCGAATCGAATCTTTTCTTCTGTATACGCAGACTGCCCTAACCATTCCATAATCACTGCTGACAGCCAGGTAATTGCCGTTGAAAAAAATAAAAGCAACGCATACTTGGCGTTCCAACACATATAAAAATAATAGCTTGCAAGCAAAAGCCAAATATATCTGATTTTTTTCGGTACGACAAAAAACACCAATGTTACAATAGGGAAAAAAATCAAGAATTGAAATGAATTAAAAAGCATATATAATCCGTCCCTATATCTCATTTTTTCTAAGTATAACATAACTCTGTTTTTTCTTCATTATCAAGTTAAAAATTCCTGATACCGTTTGACTAAATTCTTGCTTAACACTATAATCATTTTAACAATCATAATAATTTTTGAGGTACTTACACATATGAACTCTTCCGTTCAAAAGATAGATTACCATACCGTTGATCTCGCCAAATTTTTCTTTTGCATTTGTATTCTTTTTCGCCATACCGGAGCTTACCACGAAATCCCTGCCAGTTGGTATTTCCAACACATGCTTTTCTGCTTGGCCGTTCCTTTCTTTTTTGTAACATCAGGTTTCTTTCTCGGTCGAAAGATATGGAACGCGGACATCCGTAATTTACCTCAAATTGCATCAGGTTATGTTAAAAGACTTCTCTACCCATACATTGTGTTTACATTAATTAACAGTATTTTTGCCGCAAGGGATCTTCTGATCAATGGCGAATCCATAAAATGGACTCTTCTTCGCCTTGCAAGGGCGGCTTTATTTTATCCCTATGGAGCCCTTTGGTATGTTTGGGCCAGCATCATTGGATGCATTCTTCTCTGTTGGTTTATCAAAATAAACAAGTTGAAACTTGCTATGTTTTTAGGTATTCTTGGCTATGTTTTTGCACTTTTATGCAACAGCTACTATTTTCTTATCGAAGGGACGCTTTTTCAGCACTTTGTAGATATTTATTTAAAAATTACAACTTCTGCAAGAAATGGTCTCTTTGTAGGCTTACCTCTTCTGGGTATCGGAATATGTCTTGCAAAGATTGAACAGAAACTGTTTGAAAAGAAAAATCTTTTCTTCACAGCAATCTGTTTTCTATTTTCAGCAGTGACTCTTTTTATTGAGGTTTGTTTTATACAAAACAAGTATGTTGCTGATGATCATTCGTTATTTGTATCTCAGTTAATTTTGATTCCAGCTCTTTTAATTTTACTTCTGAACAAAAAGACAAAGTATTTAAATACTGCACAAACGATTCTGCTGCGAAATATGAGTACTGGAATTTACTTTATTCATCGACCCCTTCTGACAATCATCAGATATATCATTAGTTTTTTTGATATTGAGTTATCCGGAATTACACAATTTATTATCCTGTCCTTTCTTTGCCTTTCCATTTGTTATTTTGTGTTCACACACAAAAAAGAACCATTCTATAGTCTTCTAAAATAATAGTTACATCGCCAGAACAAGATAACAGCCCATGCTTGAGTCAATAAAAGCACAAGTCATGAGCTGTTTCTTTATCTGCATTATACTTGCTTCTTCTGTTCTTCCAGAATCTGCATCACTACACCATAATATCTGCCAAACTGGAAATTGTCTTTCACATGCTGATATGCTGCTTTACCCATTTTCAGCATATTTTCCTTATCACAAATGATTTTTTCAATCTTCTCTTCCAAATCCGCCTGGTTACAGTCTTCAAAAACGTAACCAGTTTCTCCTTCCACAATATAGTTTGCACTGCCATTATCGCTTCCACTGATAACCGGAATAGAGAATGCCATACCTTCAATTACCGTAATGGATGCCGGTTCACCTGTACTGGGAATTACATAAAGATCTGATTTTGCATATTCTTCCATAACTCTCTTTTTATTAAGGTTACTATAGAAAGTCACTTTGTCTTTCAGACCGTGTTCCCGAACATATGCTGTAATCTTATCATAATAATCCTGATGAAACTGATTGGAAAGCTCACCGGTTATGGTAAGATGCAGAGGATATTTTTTACACAGTTTTTCCAGTGCATATACCATCATCCACAGATTTTTTCTGTCCTGATATTTACCGATACAGAATAAATTGATTCTGTCATTCTGAAAGTATTTTTTCTCATCAGGAGCCATTTGCGGTTCCATTAAAAACGGTGCCCAATAACCGTTTTTATCCTTTTTCTTTCCTTCGTATTTTGTTCCAACCACATCAACCGGTGTCATTCTGTACTGAGGAGTTAATTTCCACACAATTCTGTGAGCCAGGTCATCCTTAAACTTATAATCCCATACAGGACTTAAGTTATATAAAATCATTGGTATTTTATAATATTTGCAGATGGCAGTCATACAAATCGAATATATGGATCTCTCACGGATAATCGCTACATCCGGTTTAAAGTTTCTGATAATATCAGCCATTTTTTTAATCGGCGGCCATCCGCATTTTAATTTCATATCAATAGCATTTGCTTTTTTGCGGAACAAAACATTGATATAAAACCAGTCAATTGCACGAAATACTGCGCCATATCCCAACACGATCGGCTTCACATAGGTATAATCTTCTATTTTACCTGCGAATTGGCTGATGAAACAGATTTCATGTCCGTTTTCTTTCCAGCCCTTCATAATAGTATTCTGATTCGTATGATAACGATGAGACATGTATAAAACTTTCATATTTACCTCATTCCTGCTGCAACCAACATTTGATCCGCAATTTTCTCAACAGAACTCATTTCTCTGATTTCAGATGCCTTTTTTGACATTTTTTCCGACAATTCAGAATCTGCCGCAATTTTTTTCATTGCTGCAGTCATTGCCTGATCATCACCTGTGGGAACCAGTAAACCATTCACTTCATTTTCGATATATGTTCTGCTTCCCCCAATTGGACAGTCTGTTGCAATGACCGGTATTCCCATTGCAAGCGCTTCAATCATAGAATTGGAAATTCCTTCATAATTCGAAGACAATACAAACATACTGCTGTCATATATTTCTTCTTTGACATTAGCAGAAAATCCATGAAGAATTACTTTGCCTTCCAACTCCTTCTCTGCAATCTGTATTTGCATATTTTCTTCCAGACTTCCCTTTCCGTAAATATCAAGCGTATAGTCCGGAAATTCCTTCACAAATTCTCCAAAGGCTTCTATCAGCATTGCATGATTCTTGACCGGTTCCAAACGTCCCGCGGTTACAATCTTATGCTTTCGCTCTCCGCAATACACCTGAGGAATCGTAGGATCAACCGGATTTCCAATGACGCAGGCTTTTTTCTGTAGTATCTTCGGAAAACATTCCACAGAATCTTTTGTTTGACATACCAGTGCATCCGCAAATGTATAAAAAAAATCTCTGTACAATTTATGATCGCAGCTTTTGGGATCTGTACGTTCTGAAACCAGCATCTTGCGTTTCATGAACAATGTTGATATAACTATAAATCCGGTTCCGATTGTGCTGAACGAAAATATATTGCAGTTTTTATTCTCTTTAAAATACTTTCGCATGAATGCAATTCGTTTCAATCGAACTAAAGGATTTCCCCCTGATGCAGCCCCAGCACTCACGGTTTCCACACGATCATCTAATTTATACGCCTGCTGATTTCCGGCAAATGATAAAATGGCTGTCGGAATTCCCCGTTGTACATATTCATTTGCCAACAGGGAAATCACTCTCTCCGTTCCGCCGCCTGCCATGTCCGGTACCACAAAAACAATCTTATTCATTGTTTCTTATTCTTCTCCAAACACTTCTTCTTTTGATTTTTCTGTAACATTTCCGCCAGCTACTTCATAAATAATATCCACATTTCTAATCGTGGTGAGTCTATGAGCAATGATTAAAATTGTTTTCTGTCCCTGCAGATTATCAATTGCCCCCATAACAGCCGCTTCTGTATCATTATCTAACGCTGATGTTGCTTCATCCAGTACAAGCACCTCTGGATTATGGTATAGTGCTCTTGCAATACCGATTCTCTGACGCTGCCCACCAGAAAGTCTGATTCCTCTATCACCTACAACGGTATCTAACCCTTCCGGAAGGCTTTCAACAAATTCAAAAAGCTGTGCTTTCTTAACCGCTGCTATGACTGCATCGTCATCAATCTTATCGGAATCTATACCAAATGCAATATTATTTCTGATCGTATCATCAGAAAGATAAATAACCTGTGGAATATATCCAATCTGTTTCTGCCATACATACTGATGCTTATGTACATTTAAGTCATCTGCATATATTTTTCCAAACTGTGGACTTAACAGCCCCAGAATCAGATCTACCATCGTGGTTTTTCCAGCTCCTGAAGGTCCGATAAACGCTGCCGTTTTACCTCTTGGAATCCTAAAGCTGACATGTTCCAGTACAAACTCTTCACTGTCAGGATAATGGTAGCTGACATTATTTACTGATATTTCAGACTTAAACTGCCACTCCATCTCTTCCTTGATTTTCACCAGCGGTTCTTCTTCAATCTGCTTCAGATCATGATAAATAAGATCAACCGAAGGTGCTGTGTATAAAATATTGGCAACATGCTCATTAATTTTTCCTACTGCAGGCATCAGACGAAATGCCGCAACGGCAAACACTGCCAACTGCGGAATATACTTGGTTATATCATCCCCTTGTCCCCAAAACATTTTCACTAAAATTGCCAGAAGTAAGCTGGACATACTGACTGCTTCCACAAAATATCTGGGTAAAACTGCAATCAATCGATTAATTCTCAATCCATGCACATATTTTCCGAAATAATCATCATAAGAATTAATAAAATAATCTTCTCTGTTTAAGATTTTTAATTCTTTGATACCACCCAGCGACTGATTCACCCACTGATAAATTTTACCTTTATACATCTGACTCTGCGCGCCAAGATTTTTTGAATAGTGCTTTGAAATAGTAGTAAATATTCCCACACAAACCACTAACATGACCAAAACAATTATGGTAATAGATTGACTTTCATTAAAGAGATATAATCCCATAACGCCACATACTGCAATCTCTGCGACCAGTTCCATTGCATGTATAATCCCTTTTGTAAACAAATCCGTGTCTTCCTGCAAACTTCTCTGCAAAACTGCGATATTCTTGTTTAAGTGAAATGTATAAGGTTCCTTAATATACGCCGTCAAAAGTCTAACAGAAATTTTCTTTTGAATACTGTAAGAAAACTTATAAATCCAATTTTTCTCCAATGCTATAAAAATATTTTTGAAAATATAGATTGCAATAATTCCCCAAGCTATTGCCGCAAGAAAATTTTTGGAACTGGTAAATCCAAATAACACATAAACTGTATGTAACATTTTTGATTCCTGAATAATCTCAGGATCCATGATCACGTTAATGAACGGTGTGAAAATAGCAACTCCCAATAACTCTAAAAAGCTTCCAATAATTACAGCAACCATCAGGAAAACAATTTTCATTTTGTCTTTTCTGTTAAAGATATATCGTAATTTATTCAGCATTTTGCAATCCTCTCTGTTTATACTCCAATTCTTGTCTCAATCTGATTCAAATATTCAAAATAACCTGCTTTTTGATTTGCTTCAATTCCAATCACTGTATGTTTGAATATCTTTTGTTTTTCCATTGCTTGCGCTAAATACCATTCATATTCCATATCAAGATTACCAATATCAATCACACGCCTTCCAGCCCTGAACAAATCCTGTGCCAGAAGTTTTGCTGCAGGTCCTAATGACAGCAAAAACAAACTATTTTCCGGCATTACAAGGCATGTCCGTAAAATATCTTCCTGAAAGTCTCCCGCATTGTTGGCCGGGCATAAAATTCTCTTTACAGATGCAGCTTCTGAAAGAAGATCATTGCCAACTCCATTATGAGTAGCCTCGCCTTCTACAACAATAATATCCTTTGCCTTCCATATCTGTCTGATTTTTCCAAACCATGCTGCGGAAGCAGATTTATCCGCATAGTTATAGTAGCATCTGGATACATATGCGTTTCCGTATTTTCTGTCAGATGTACAATACTGATGATATACCCCTCTGAAAAAAAACAGATGGTCCTTCCAGAAAGCCTGGCCACTCTTGCGATACTGATCCAACCCTCTGAAAATATCAGGAATTGCAACCATCAGTCCTTCTTCTTTATACTGAAGAATCTCTGCCAACCGTCGTGCAATCTCTTCCGACTCATGCTGAAAATGCAGACTTTTCCCCCGGATCATTATGATTTCGCCGTCTCCGAACCGCACAAGGCTTTTATCCGTACTTAATAATTCGTTCAGTGTTTCATCAATAGACATTACCTCTATATCAGTCCGGCATATTCTCTTCTGATAAACCCAATACATAATGTCAGCCAGTATGGCTTTGATCTTTTTTTTCATCAAATATCCTTTACTTCTGTAATTCTTTAATAAACTTATTTTCCTTCAGGCTATACTTACCGCCCTTAAAGAACTTATGCTTGATTACCCACCATCCGGGCACCCAGATATATTTATGCATAGCAGGAGATGCGCTTCCGATCATCCAGCAATTCCGGTCGCATTTTCTGGTACATTCACGTACTTTCTGAGCCTGCTCAGAATTCCACAATTCTTCCCAGCTTTGCTCCTTCAGATTTCCCATAACGGCTTTTTGTGCCATACCGTTACATGGAATTACATCACAAAACGGATCGATAAAAAAGGCATTCTTGGACATGTCGCAGGGCAACAAACGCTTATTACCATAAATATAATTGATAAGGCCGTGATTGAAATAGGCTCTGAACCACTTTTTGGGAGAATTACTCTTAAGCAACTCATTGATCAGTTTTTCAAAATTCTGTGCCACTTTCAGTTTATCATCAATCTTATTATCTGTCTTGCGGAAATAAAAGGAATTGTGCAGGGTTGCAGTCGCAAATTCCATACCCATATCATTTGCAATATTATAAAGCGGTACAAGATCCTCACAATTCATGTCCTGTACAGTCATACCAAATCCCACATCCGGATGTCCCATTTCAACCAAAGTCTTCAAAGTCTCGTAACCTCTGGTAAATCCGTTGGGAATTCCTCGTATTTTATCATTCGTTTCCTGAAGCCCTTCGATACTGATACGGATTCCCACTTTCGGAAATTCTTTGCAAAGAGCAATAATTCTGTCTGTAAAATAACCGTTAGTGGAAATCACAATACGATCAGACTTTTTATACAATTCACGGACAATATCCGGAATATCTTTTCTGATAAACGGTTCTCCACCGGTAATATTGGTAAACGCCATCTCCGGCAGTTTTTTAATATCATCTAATGTAATTTCCTGTTCCGGTCTGGTCGGGTCCTTAAAACAATCACACATATTACATCGTGCATTACAGCGATATGTTACGATCACTGTTCCGTATAGTGTTCTTTTTGTCATATCTTTCCTCATTTCCGTATATTACAATATACCTGTATATACATTTAACAACTTTTCACAATATTGTTCCGTTGAATCAAAATGAACATCCTGACATGCATTTGTATAATTGTCCAAAAGCTGTCTGTCATTCCAAAGCTGCTGAATTTTCCAGGCAAGCTCCTCTTTATTTCCACCCTCAAACAATTCTCCGGTCACTTTATCTTTTAAAAGTTCAGGGGTCCCTCCAAGGTCTGATGCAATGACCGGAGTTCCATACATCTGCGTTTCCATGATTGTAAACGGACAATTTTCATACCATTCAGATGTAAAAACAGAAAATCTTGCCTGGCTGATCGTGCGGATCAGTTCTTCTCCACTCAAAAATCCCCTATTTTCTATGTTAGGAAGCTTGCTTACTTCTTCTGCCATAGGACCACCGCCGGCAAACACAAAAGGAATCTCAGGAAGCATGCGACAAACCTCCAACAATGTGGCTGTTCCTTTTTCCTCACAAAAACGTCCAAAATATAATACATAATCCTGCTTTTCTGCTATTGTTTGATTCCAGCGATCCACAAAATTATGCATCACTACAGTTTTCCCTATTAAATCAGGATTATGAGCAAGCTTTTCTTCGATAAATCTGCTTGGACAAATCACTCTGTCTATTTCTTTATAAGTATGAAGCGTCCGATAAATCCAGCCTTCCAATGCTCCTAAAATACTTTTTACTTTTGAACCATGGATACATCCATTTTTTACGCAGGACAAATAACCGCCGTTCAGACATTCCGAACATAAACTTTTATTTGGCTGCATCATCAGATGATTCGGACACACCAACTGATAATCATGAGCAGTAAAAACAATATTTATCTTATGTCCGCAGACTTTTTCGAACTTTCGGATTTCATAAATAATAGAGGGTGTCAACTGAAAATTAAAATTATTCAAATGTACCACATCCGGTGAAAAGTCATCCAGTACTTTCCGGATTTTTCCCCTTGCCTCCGCAGAATAAATGATTTTGAACGGATACATCACCTTCGCCAGTTTCCCTGTATGAAAATCCATATTGGAGGTATAACTTTCCACTCGGTTACCCACACAGCGTCTCTCATGCTCCATTCCAAAAAACTGCACTTCATGTCCCATCTCCTGCAGTTTTTTTCCGATTTCAAAAATATAGGTTTCTGACCCGCCATTGGGATAAAGGAATTTGTTGACAATTAATATTTTCACTTTATTTACCCCATCCATCTATTTTAAAAGACAATCGAATTTTTCTCAAAATCCCAAATCCAACTGCCATCATTAATACGAATATTCCGCCAAGCACAAATGCACCTATTATAACACGGATTCTTTCAATCTTAATGATATTTCCAGTAAAGCAATACATTCCAACATCCGGTCCATTATATCCAAGAACTATGCTGTCAAACACATCTGAAACAGCTTGTGTATCAAGATATATCTCTTCTTTTTCATTTCTGTAATCTGTTAGCCACTTATTAACATATACACTTTGCGGAATGTCCGACCAAACCAACCCCAAAACACAGCAAGCAGTACATATTGCTAAAACAGCACCAAATATTACTTTCCTTTTTGTAAATAAACCGGAAAATTCAGCCTTCCACTGTTTCCATGGCGCATAACACACAATCTTTAAATTTTTCCATTTACGCAAAACACAAAATTCCTGATTCCAATATTTATCTTTTTTCCCATAACCCAAAACAATATACAAATAACTGCCCACAAGAAAAAAAGTAATGTTCTTAAAGGAAAGATTAAACAGAAACTGCTCCGTGACTCCTGCAACAACAACTGCCAAAACAATTGCCAATTCCCATCTCATATCTTTTTTCACAAGATAACGAATCAGAAAAAAATAAGCTGTAACAAAAAGAATAAAAGCAATTATTCCATAATACATTAATAAATACGCAAAAGAACTGTCTAATGTCAACTTAGCCATGGTATTCTCAAAATATACTCTTGTCCCCAAAAGCGAAGGCGAAAACTCATGAAAAATATTATATACCAATTCAAATCTGGTTGATAATAGTTTATTAAAAAAAGCAAATGCTTTACCTTTTAACAAGAAAGGACCTGCTATCGGAAATATCACACATACTGGAAAAACTGTCTGAAGTAATATTTTTTCCACTAAACTTATTTTTCTTCGCATCTGCATATATAAATTAAGAATCAAGTATCCTGTAACAATCAGAACACCTGTATAACTGATAGAATATAAAAAAACAAAAATATTACCAATAAACAAAATTCCTGATGCCATCCAGAGTTTCTTTCCCTGCCATGCAAAAGTATAAATCAACAATGTCACCAGAATAAAATATGAGACATGAAGCACATTCGGATGAGTATACCCTAAAGACCAACGTATAATTGGCCCTAAGCCTAATTTTTCATGTACCACAACTGCACCGTCTTTGATATGGAAATAGCCTAATATATATGACAATGCAAACATAATACTCCAGATTCCAAGGCATACTCCCATTAATCTTTTTATCGGAATATTTTTCATACCTATGATTACTAATACTGCCGCTAGAGCTGCAATTTCTCCAGAATTTTTATGAATCAATATTCCCAACATAACAAGAGCGAACATGATTAACCACTCTATACAGGAATAAGCTGTCAGCAACACTTTTCCGCACAGGCACACTAATGCTGCCAACATGCATAAATAAAACATCTTTTGTCCGTATTCAAGACCTATCCCTTTGGCTGCGAATAGTATCCCGAAAAACATATAATAAAACAGTTCTGACAAGTGAACAGATAGTTTAGTCTCCTCTAGCGCACTATTCATTTTGACTTCTCGCCTTTCTGATAAATCTCCAATGTCTGCTCCACCACATAATCCCAATTATATCTCTCACAAATATAATCAGCACTATTTTCCTGATAAGCAGCAACAACTTCCGGATGTTCAAGCAGATATTCCAATTGCCTCTTCAAATCATCCACATCTGATTTCTTGAATGATACCGCATAGTCAACAACAACTTCCGTATTTTCCCTGATATCACTGACCAGACAACAGTTTCCATAACTCATTGCTTCCAAAAGACTGATTGCCATACCTTCCACATCACTGGGCAGCACAAAAACATAAGCATTGGAACAAAGTTCTGCCAGAACTTTTCCCTGCACAAAATCCGTCATAATAATGCGCTCATCTTTTGCTGCCATTTGCCGGATCTTATCCATGTATTCCAGTGAATGACTGATGCCACCGGCTGTGACAAGCTTTTTATCTGTCTTAATCTCAGAGAAAGCCTCAATTAAATAATGAACACCTTTCTCCGGTACAATACGTGCCAAAAACAGTATATAGTCTTCTTTATCAAGTCCATATTTTTCTTTAATAAGATTTACTTCTTCTTTTTTTGGTCTGTTCACTCCATTGGCAACAAATAATGTTTCTCTTCCGTATTGTTCACGGAAATACTGCTGTACATTTTCAGACAGCACAATCACTTCATCCGCATATTTTGCTGCCATTTTTTCGCCAAAAAGCAATACTTTTGTTGCGAATCCTCCCCATTTTGAACGCTGCCAGTCCAGACCGTGAATGGTTGCCACCACTCGTTTTCCCAGCAATTTAGGCAGCCACAGCATTGTGCATGGTCCTTCTGCATGATAATGCACAACATCATAACGCCGAAAAGTAATGACAATTGATGCTAATATCGAATAAACCATCGCATTCAGACTGCTGTTTTTAAACGTAGGAATTGTAATAATTTTAATCCCCTCGTATGTTTTTTCTCTGTTTTCATCAAATTCTTTGCCGGAAACATGGTATCCAGAGCGATTATATGCATCAACCTTATGCCCCATCCTGACCATTCTGGTAGATAATTCATCAACTACAATTTCGACTCCCCCTTCTCTTGACGGGATTCTTTTGTGTCCAATCATAGCAATCTTTAATCTGCCATTTTTCTGTTTACGTTCCTTCAACAAATACCATAAAAATGAGAAGTTTGTATCCAGATATCTCTTTAACAGTCGCTTTGGATCCTGAAAAATGCGGAACAGCCATTCCATACAGATTTCCTGAACCCAATGAGGTGCTCTCTTAATAGTGCCGGCATGAAAATCAAATCCAGCCCCTACCCCAAGCATAACTCCTTGAAAACATCCTCTATGTGCTGCCATCCATTTTTCCTGCTTCGGAGCTCCAAGCCCTACCCATATAAAGTCCGGATTGGCTCTGTTAATGTTTTCAACTATTTCTTTATCCTCTTCCTCAGTCAAACTCCGGAAGGGAGGTGAATACATTCCTGCAATCTTTAAATCAGGATAACACGCCTTTAAATTCTTTTCCAAAGCTTCCAAAGTTTCCGGCTTGCTTCCATAAAAATAATGTGTATAACCTTTTTTTTCTGACATTGCAAAAATTTCCGGCATTAAATCAGGTCCAGGCACGCGCTCTGCCTCTGAATATCCGCGCATTCTCTGTACGATTGACAATGGTTTTCCATCCGGCAAATTCAAAATACTCTCATTTTGAATCTTTCTATATTCTTCATCCCGATAGGACATAACTGTGGTATGCACATTTGATACACAAACATATTCTCCACGTATTTCGTCCAAATACTTTTCAAAGAATTCCAATGTTGTCTGCATAGACAATACATTTATATTTGTCTTTAAAATTTCCACACCAAGCATCTTTTTCATATCTATCATTTATCCTATCACAACTTCGAAATTTTTCATTTTACTGCTTATAATTTTATCACACAATTCCGCCATCTCCATCCACAATCACCCAATTGCCCCACAATTCATGCAGCATCTTGGGAATTATCTGCTGACTGTTCTTATGCTTCGCAGGTCTTACCATGATTTTATCCTCATTCGAATTCAATCTGGCGCCCCAGAAGCTGAACGTGGAATTCGCACAGATATTGTGTTTGCAGCAGCTCATAAGCTTAATGTCAAAAAAGCTGTTTTCTCCTGTGTTCCAATCTACGATTGTATACTGCGGTCCGCAGTATTTTTCTCTGACATAAGCAGTATCGTCGGAAAACACATAAAAATGCGCATCCGGATATCTTTCCAGTACATACTGGATTGCAGCATCATAATAAGCTTCTGTACAGATACCGCCAAACATTGCCTGATTTGCCGGATCCAGATAATCTCCCCGGCGCACATGAACGCTGACAGATATATCGAACTGCATTCTGCTGATTGTCTGACAATTTTTATCCACATCAACATTCGACACGCAATTCTGTTTGTTTACTTTATTGTCAGAGCATTCGCACTCCTGATTATTTCCTGCCTTTTTCACAGGCATTTCTCCAAATTCAGGGAATTTAAACAAACATCTTAACTCCGGCAAAATATCCGCATAATACTTCTCACATGCCCAGTATCCGCTTAAGTACATATCCTCAAATTCAAATATTTCCGGATGATAGATATCACTTTCTGTGAAACGTCTGATCTGACCGGGTAATATTTTGCGCATCAGCTTTCCAAACAGCGTATCCTTGCCGACCAGTCTTTCTTTTTCCTCTTTTGTGCAGATATCTATAGGAAGATCCGTGAAGTATTCCAGCTCCAGTTTTCTTCGTGCCAGAACACCTTCCTGACGCTGCTCGTCAACAAACCAGGAAATATCCAGTTTCACATCTTTTCCAAGATGTTTCATTTTCTGATAAAGTGCATATTGCTGCATCTGGTTTCCCAGACCACCCATCACTTCAATGATGATCATGGTTATACATTCCCTTCCATTGTTTCCGAAGCGTTGTTAACAGAAGCTGCCTCTTTATTTGCAGGTTTTCTCTTTTTTCTATGGTGCGGCTTTTTCTTTGGTTTATCAGATATTTCGTTCCCGCCCCCATTCGCAGTCTGAATATTTTCCTTGTTTTCAGACTTTTCCGACTTCTCTGTGACTTTGCGCTTTTTGTCCTGCTTTTCACCATCATTCACATCGTTATCCGTCATAGAAGACTCTGCCTTCTCATTTTCCCGCAATTCCACCGGAACTCTTTCTTTTTTCTGTTTATTTTTCCCCTGCTTATTCTGATTCTTTTCCTTCGGTACGTCTGCTGCATCTTCTTCAGCTGCAGAAAGCGCACTTACTGCCTTCGCAGAATTGTTCAACGCTGCAGTAGAAACAGACATCCGCATATCAGCTTCCAGTCTTTCTTTCAGTGCCAGATAACGAAGTACGCTGCCGGTTCCCCAGGGGTAAGAACCATATACCTGCGGATATTGTGCAAAACCATGACATTCACCGGAACAATTGTGCACCTCGCCGCCAGTAACAGAAATCAGGAAAGAATCTGAAAGCTGTTCCAGAGTTGTCAGGGTTGCCTGCTTGGTTTCACCTTTCTGGCTGACTGCCCAGAGTGCATTTCCGATCATAGCGCCGGCAGACACATCCACCGGTCCCTCTGCAGCCTGCACTTGCCAAGAGAAACCGCCGTCACGTCTCTGATATTTGGATACACTGTCCTTCATATTCCAAAAAGCCTGTTTTAACTGTCTTTTTTCTCTCATTTTTGAGGGGATCCAGAGAATGCTTTCCGCCATACCTTTCATGACCCATCCGCAGGCTCTTCCCCAACCAATGATACCGTATTTGATCTGGTTCGTTTCATCATATCCATGATAAGGAAGTCCGGTCCGTCTGTCCATTCCGTACTTCAAATAATTCTGGATCTGCAAAATTCCCAGCTGCAGCAACTGTTCGTCGTTTTTCTGTATACCATAACGGCAAAGGAAAGGACACACCATTCCCACCGTATCTGCAAAAAGCCAGCTTGCATGCTGTGTTCTGTATGCAAGCACGCCATCCGGTGTCTTTTTGGCTTTACGCACCCAGTCAGCACACTTTTCTGTGATCTGCTGGCAAAGCATAACTGTCCGCTGTTTTTCTGATTCGGAATAAAACTCTGCTGCTTTTCCGTTTATCAGTTCTTCAATACACAAAGCAAGGCTGCCATTCATCAGATTGTCCACATAATGGATCTGCAGTCCGTCCTTTTTCCACTGTTCCAGATGCTTGATTACAGCATCCAGATAACTTTTTTCAAAAGTCACTTCAAATGCTTCCAAAAGTCCTTCTCCAAGCAGTGCATTGGGCCATGAATATCTGTCAATGGGAGCGATTTTTTGTCCCAAAAGATTCTTCTTAATAATGCGTTTTACCTTTTCTTTTCCACTGATAACAGGATAGGTTTCAAGCTGTACAGCTGCATTTTCAGCAAGTTTTTTGATTGTTTCCATGCTCATAATCGATAACCCCAACTTTTTGATCTTTTGTACTTAACACGTAACGGTAACGCAACTACGCTATTACCTTATTTCTTCCAAATATGATATAACCAGATATACCCCTGCGGGCAGACACGAAACAGTACTGTTTTAATTCCATACCCGGCAGGCAATTCTTTTCTGGCTCCGGGAACTTTCAGTGCCTCCTTCACAGCCAGACGGCATTCCAAGATGCAATCCTGATACCGAAGCCGCTCGTTGGCAGCCATCACGGCCAGTTTGCCTGCCACCAGTATGGCTGACACTGCCTGTATGGAAGAAATCCTTGCTTTCTGTTCCGGATACTCGCTGCATATACGATCTGCCGCCAGTCTCCAGGCCTTGATTTCGTCCATATATGCTCTGGTAAACGGTCTTAACATCGCTCCCTGAGGGTTAATTCTGTAAAAATATCCTTTATAGGAGCTGATTGTGACACGCTGCAGCCGGTCAAGCAAATCTACCAGAAACATCATATCTTCTCCGATTGCCAGTTCCCTGCGAAAGCGGACATCTCCAATCACACTGCGGCGATACAGGACACTCCAGCAGCGGGTATAACCGCGCAGAAGATAATCTGACACGTACACCTCTTTCGTCACTGTTGTCTGACTTTTTGCACTTTCTTTGCCAGACTGTCGCACTTCCGATATATCCCCTTCTTGTTGGCAGGTATTTTTTCCATCCCAGCGGATATAATCGCACACTGCCAAGTCACTGTTTTCATTTTTCAGACATTGAACCAGTTCTTCCAGCATATGCACATCAATTTTATCATCTGCATCCACAAAGGTGATCAATTCTCCGCAAGACTGCTCAATTCCCAGATTTCTTCCGGCAGACACCCCCTGATCCTTCTGATTAAACAGTTGAATCCTGTCATCCTGCTGTGCCAGTTCTTTTACAATGGTTTCCGTATCGTCAGTGGAACCATTATTGACCACCAGAATCTCAATATTGCGCCAGGTCTGATTTTGTATACTGTTTAAGCACTCCTTGATCCAAGCGGCTCCGTTTTTTACCGGTACTATCACACTGATTTTTTCCATAAAATCCATTCCTTTTCTGCTGTCTGGCATACCGGACGTAAAAATCTGCATAAGCTGTGTTCAGAGCAGATTCTCAATAACCTTTTTTCCTTCTCCAGCATTTTTACGGTAATCAGGCATGATCCTCTGCAGATGTTTTCGCATACGATCTTCATTTGCCAACAACCACTCAAAGGCGTTGATCAGTTCTTCTCTGGATGCAAGCTTCTGCACCGGAAGCACATAGTTTTCATCTGTACCAAACAAATCCTTCGCAATTCCTCTTGCTTTTACGGAATATCCCACCACCAGTGTCGGTACGCAGCTTGAATATGCTGCGATCGTCGCATGTGTTCTGGCACCGATAAACATCCTGCAGCGGCTGATATAGCCTTTTAACTGTGATGCTGACGCATCCGCTATCTGCAGGACACGACCGGTATCCGCAAATTTTTCATAAAGCTTGGCGATGGTTGTACGGTCATCACCGCCTTTCCATACCACATGCGGGATCAGTGCCACATGCAAGTCTGTATTTTCAATAATATATCGAATCAGTTCACTGTAATTCTCCAATGTGATTCCGGATTTATTTTCATTTTCCACGATCATGGGACTGATGTTAATGCCCACCATCTTTCCTTCCTGCCAGCCATCAGGCAGCGGTAAACATTCCGTTTCCAGTAAAAACGCCGGATCCGGACATAAAAATACCTTTTCTTTGATGCCCAGCTGACAAAGCGCCGCATATGTGATGCTTTCTCTTGCCACAATGGCATCATACAATTTCATATCAGCTGCGATCTCAGGGCGATTCAAAAGCTCCGGCTCAATTGAACAGCCATAAAGCATGGTCTTTGCTCCTGCCCGATGAAACATCCGGTTGCTCATGATCAGACGCTCCAGCATATTTTCATAGCAGTAATTATCCCCGCCGATGG
This sequence comes from Lachnospiraceae bacterium, assembly GCA_017500935.1. Classification (GTDB taxonomy): domain Bacteria; phylum Bacillota; class Clostridia; order Lachnospirales; family Lachnospiraceae; genus Gallintestinimicrobium. Next base: position 116,142 of record JAFVXW010000087.1, on the reverse strand, counting down.
AAATATTCAGCTTCCGAAGATTTTTGCCGATCACCCCGCTGTATGCATAACGCATATAGCTTTCAGGGTCCTTTAAAAACTTTTTACGAAAATAAAAGAAACAATGGGTCCAAAAATTTCTGTCCACATTTTTTTCTTCAATAATTTCACTGCAAAGGGCAGGCAGTGAATACAGTGCATCCTGGTCTGCGCGGCAGGTTGTCAGAATTGCCGGTTTCGGCAGCAGTTTGCATAAACAATTTGCAATTGCTTCACTGCCATGATTATCGCTTCCCGCATGCATATAAAGAACAATTTTATCGTTTTTCATTCTGTTTACTCACTTTTTCTGAATCTGTCTCCGTCAGCGTGCGTCATAAACACGCATCGCCAGACGCAGAAGCAGTATCAGACATCTATTAGGGTGTTTTAAGACTGCATACAATAATTTATTAGAGGTCTGTGTCATCTGCACTGGTCTTGTCTGCACAATATTTCTGATTTCAGGATTCAGACAGATTCTCCGAATACTATTGATATAATCTCTGTTGCCGCGAACCTCATTTTTAAGCACCAGCAGAAGCATCTGAATATATTCCATGTCAGAACGGGCAAGCATCTGCTGTGTCTGTTCCGAAGGATATTTTTCCTTTACGATTTTTTCAATCGCTGCTTTCAGCCAGTCCATATTCTGAAACAGCTTTTTGTCATAACGATGCACAAGGGAAGAACGAAGGAAGCGATAATGATAATAAGGCTTTTTCTCCATCACCACCAGACGCTCACAATCCAGAAGTGCCGGTGCTACAATCAGAGTATCGTCCCCCATGCCTACACGCTCATCACAAAAGTGCAGATTATCAGTCACCAGCTTTCTGGCGATCAGCTTCATACATTTTGAAAAGGAAATCAATCTGATTTCTTCCCCAAACAAACAGGGATATAACTTTTCAATGAGAGCTTCTTTATCATATTCGCCGGGCTGCATACGCTGGTAGACAAACTCTCTGCTGCCGTCATCCCTCTCCAGAACATAATCACTGGAAATAATTTCCTGCTTACCAGTAAGGTATGTGGCCATTTCTTCCACCATATTTAAGTCTACCCAGTCATCACTGTCCATAAATGCAAGATAATCGCCTGTCGATTCCAAAACCCCTCTGCTCCAGGCACTTATCACACCGCCGTTTGGTTTGTGAATCGCTTTCACCCGTTTATCCTTTGCAGCCAGTTCGTCACAGATTTGTCCGCTTCTGTCCGGAGAACCATCATCCACCAATACAATCTCCAGATTCTGATAGGTCTGGTTCATAAGACTTAAAATTGCCTCTTCCAGATATTTTTCCACATTATAGACCGGTACAATGATACTGACCTTGTATTGTTCCATGCTTCTCCTTGTCAGTGCATTCACTTCACAAACACACCTTTGTTACTCATCTCTTTATTTTTCAGCAAGTTTTCTGTAAATTCCAACAAGCCGGTTTATATTCTCACTCAATGAATACTTCTGCTGTATCTTCTGTCTGGCTGCATTTCCAAGCTTTTCACACAACAGTTTATCACCAAGAAGTCTGTCCAGCATTTCAAATAACGCTTCTGCATCTTTAGGCTCTGTCAAAATACCATCCTGTTCTTCGGTTACTACCATGGGAATGCCGCCCACTCTTGTTGCGGCCACCGCACAGGAGGATGCCATTGCTTCCAATAAAGATACCGGAAGACCCTCAAAATAAGTCGGCAATACGAAAATATCACATTCCTGCAGATAACGGGCCTTGTCTTCCCCATTAATCCATCCCAGCCATTTTACATGCTCCGGATATTTTTCTGCTTCTTTCTGAAGCTGACTGTCCTCCCAGATTCCGCCAAGATACAGCATCAGATCCGGGTATTTTGCTGCCAGCTTTGGAATACAGCTTAATAATTCGGCAATTCCCTTGTCTTTACAAAGTCTGCCCAGAAAGAGTATTTTATGCTGTCCGTACTGCTTTTTGTTCTGCTGCGGAATCTGCACGGCATTGGGCAGCAAAATGATTTCCTGTTCCGGCAGCACCTTTTCCCAAAACTGTTTCCAGGAATCAGACAGCACCAGAACCGTATCAGCCATGCCAAATATTCTCTTCACATAAGCCCTGCGTTTTGCGCTTCCTTTTTCATAATAGTTTACAAAATCGCCGCCATGATGATGAAGCACCAGTTTTTTTCCTGCCAGATGCGCCAGACGTATAAAAACAGATTTCCGCATAAAGCTTGCATCCGATGCCACATTGACATGTACAATCTCCGTGCCTGGCAGACAACATACATACTTTACAAGCGCAATTCCTGCCTGCAAAAGTTTTCTAACCTTACTGCCGTCTACCATCGTACCGATATAGGTCAGGTCAATCTTTTTATCCAGTCCGGCATCATAATAGTTATTTACCACACCGGAAATACCGCCGTGTACGCTTCGCGCAGGGCCGATCATTAAGACTTTCATATTCAACTTCCTTTACAGGGATTTTCGTTCAAACAAAGTCAGACCTTTCCACCAATATGCTTCTTTTGCCTTTTTTCCAAGCATCCCTGTCCAATACATTCCAAGCAAAAACAGCACATAATTACGTGCAATATACACAGAAATCGCATGTGCTTCAATCACAGTAAATACTGCGAAGGATAAAGTCAGTACAAATCCCATGTAATCCTGATTCTTCACAAAATGCCATATCAAAAGACATAACACTGCCATGACACAGATTCCGGGGATAATCCCGTACCAGAAAAACAGCCGTACATACCCCATGTCAAAATATTCCACATAATCAGGGTCAGAAAACAGCTTCCAGTTTCTAAGAACACCGCCGCCGTTTTCAAAGGCATAAATACTGGTAATTCTTCCTGTAATGATCCTGTCAATCTTAATAATCCATTCTTCCTGAAAATCATACCATTTTGACACTTTGGCCGCCCATACAGAAAAGCCAAGACATGCAAGTACAGACGCAATCCCACTGCCATATACCCATTTCGCATGACGCAGTTTGGGAACATACTGCATTAAAGCCGCAAGTCCTATGGAAAACACCATCATCAAAAGAGAGGTTCTCGTCACCGTCGCCAAATAAGTCACCCCGGCAAGCACCACCAGCAGCCCATAATGCCACAGCTTCATTTTCTCGTGGTACAGATAGATTCCCAGCGTCATCAGCGCCCAGATCATGATGGAAAACGCATTGGTATTTCCCTGTCCCAGACAGATTCTGAGTGCCCCTTCTTTGAACCCATATCCGGCACTCAGATCATAAACCGTACCTAAGATTCCAAAAACAGATAATACTGCCAGCACAGAAAGTCCTGTCAGAGTCGTCCAGAACACTGTCTTTAAAGCGTACTTTCCGTCAATTCCCTTCATAGAAGCCACAAAGACCACAACGCGGACTGCTTCATCTTTTTCCGAGATCAGATAACAGATTCCTGCGATCAGTCCTGCACCGATGATTGCGCCCCACTCTTTTACCGAATACTTTGTCATGCACAGCTTTAAGGCAAACATAAGGAAGCTTACCCGAAACATCAGTCCCTCATAAGGATTGATCCATGCACTCTTATCCAGCAGCATGATCAGAACTTCCAGTAAAAGCCCTGCATAAAACAGAATTTTTCCTATTTTATCCAATTTCAAATTTACTTCCAAATCTGCCACCATTTTTTCTGCGGATACATCAGATAACGATATTGTTCTACATGTTCTCTTAAGTAAGCAGGATATGATTCGTCAATGGGAACCACCTGAAAATCGGCTTCCCGTCCCAGAATATCCTGTTTGTTCTTGATATTTTTTCCGATTTTGGAAAGTGTGGAGCGGTTATTGTATTCCTGATGCGCTGCACTCTTGATTTTATGTTTTACACGCTGCTTGACAGATTTTCCTTTGCCGCCGCCCATATAGGAAAAATGCCAGCCGCCATCTGCCACACGCACCATCAACGGTTTCTGCTCTTTTTCGCGAAGGTTTTCCATCGTGTACTGGTCCAGAACACTCCTCTTACAGATCTTGGTTCCCAGCCACTGTCTGTCCTTGCCTTCAAAGCCGTCAAATTCGCCGGTTGCAGACAAAAGATTGCCGGATTTTTCTTCCAGATCCAGATAACAGTAAAACATGCGCTGCGCCAATGCGTAGATTTTTCCGTCTTCGATATTTTCCTTCACCCATTTGACTGCTTCCGGATTAGGAATTTCATCCACATCAGAAAAAATGATCATGTCGTCCGGAGCCGCATTTTGAAGTGCCCGTTTGACAGCATTCTTCTGATGAGTGTCGCGCATAAACGCGTTGGTACCTTCTCCCATCGGCGTATCTTCCACCACCTGATGAATGATCTTATCTTTAAACTGCGCAAACATTTCCTGATTTTCCAGAAAATAAAGCGGCTTTTTCTTACCGGAAAAGGTAACTGTGGATTCACTGATCACGAATTTGTCCACCACATCATTCATCACCTGCAGATGCAGCATCAGAATATCCAGCTCATTAAAAAATTGAAAGCAATCGTATACCATCATTTTTTCCATTCCCTCATCATACGTTTGAGTTTCCGTTCAATCCGGACTAAAAGATAGGGTTTTCCCTTAAATTTAGGGTAAACTGCATTGGTTCCTTTCCACTTATGAAACGCAAAAGGAGTAATGCCTTCCACTTCCGGGATCATATTTTCGTGAGAAAAATATTTGGCCACTTCAAGCGGCGCAATCTTCATACCGGCAGCTTCCACAAGATGCTTGTTTTTACAGCACAGAAAAGTATCTTCGTTATAATCACCTGCCGCACTTGCCTCAAAGGGAAGCTTTGCTGCATTGGGAAAATCCAGCAGTTTCTTACTGCGGATACCCACACTGTTGCCCACCCGGCAGATATTGCCGTATGCATCCCGGTAATCGATTTCATTCTGCGGCATCGGCCAGGGAGAACCGATATAATCATAATCCAGAAACTCATCGCGCCACATCTGGGGATTTACAATAAATCCGTCATAGTGAACGATCATTACATAATCTGTATGAATATGTTCTGTCAGTTCATAGATCATCTTATAATTAAAACAATCAATATCTGTCAGCTCCGATGTATAGGAAAATCGGATTTCTTTCGGTAAATAAATCGGTTTTTTATGGGATATAAACACTGCATCGCCAAAATCAATCTGACGCATACTGTATTTCATAGCCTTTACGCTTTCCATGACATTGACACTGGTCATGCACATTAGTGTCACATTGGGAAGCTGTAATCTCCCGTTTTTCCATTCCATGTTCCAAACTCCTCTGCTGCGGTCAGCCTTCCATTTTCAGTGCAATACGAAGTTTTCTCTTTACACTGCGCCAGAATCTGATGATACGGTATTTTTTCAAAAAGAGCTTACTCTTAAACTCTTCCCTGCGTTTTTCAGCACCTTCCGGTCTCTGATTCAAACGTGCATATTCTTTGGAATTTTTCTTAAATGCTTCCAGCTCTGCACGGCATTCATCAGATGTAAATACCTTTGCATGACGGTCCATATAATGCCATCCGTCATAGATATTCTGCTCAGATGCCCAATAACCATTGGACACATTATGACGCGCCCAGTATTTGGGAGCCAGAATATACTGCACAGTTTCTGAACAAAATGCCGGAAAACAGGTAAAGGAAGAGTTTGCCAGCAACAGATATTTTGCATTTTTGATAATAGTATAGTCTTTTGCCAGATCAAAATTGTAGGCCGGAATACCGGGCAAAATCTTGGACGCTTCCTTGACATCGTTGGTAATGATCATAAATTCCATCTGCGGATCAATGGTTTTCATATGCTTCATACCATCCAGCCAGTATTTTCTGCGTAAAAACAGCTCCGGACAATCCAGATAATCCGAACATCTCAGATGCAAAATACAAAGGTGATCTCTGGAATATTCGTAGCAGTCATATTCCGGTTTTACTTTCAGCCATTCCTTGATCTCATCTTTATATTCCCTAAAATAATCCTCCGCCTGCATATTTCCCATTAAAAGAGTATTATCTTTCGTTTCATACATCTTCCAGTCTGTACCGGTCACGTAACATCCGTGTGTCATATCGTGCTTAGAATTGCCAATATACAGACGGTCTTCATGTTCCCAATAAGTTCCATTGATAAAATCGTCTTTGGTCGCTTCTTTTCCCAGATCCAAATCCATAAAATATAATCCGCACTGGCTGTGGATATTGTTGGCCAGCGTTTCACCGCCCAGAATTGCAAAATCCATTCCACGCTTTTTGGCAATACATCTGGCTGTCACATAACAAAACAGCTGGTTTCCCAGTCCCTGTCCTTTTAATAACTCTGTTCCTAACATAAAAATATCCTCTTTTTCTATTTCCTGCGGCAATCAGTGATTTTCCGCCTCCAGTGTGGTAGGGGTAATCTTACCCTTCTCCACCTTGTAAATAATGTCACAATTTTCAATGGTACGCAGTCTGTGCGCAATAATGATCAAAGTCTTTTTTCCATGGAAACGTTCGATTGCTTCCATAATTGCCGTTTCTGTGTCAGTATCCAGTGCGCTGGTTGCTTCATCAAATACCAGGATTTCCGGATTGTGATACAGCGCTCTCGCAATACCGATACGCTGTCTCTGACCGCCGGACAGACGTGTGCCGCGTTCACCTACAGTCATCTCCAGCTTTTCAGGCTGTTCCATAATGAAATCCTTCATCTGGGCTTCTTCCAGCACCTGCCATACACGTTTATCATCAATTTCTTCCGGTGCCACACCAAATGCAATATTTTCCCGGATGGAATTGTCGGTCAGATAAATGTTCTGCGGAATATATCCGATATGGGACAGCCAGGATTCATAATTATCAAAAATATCCCTGCCGTCACAGTAAATATGTCCGCTTCTTACCTTTAACAATCCCAGCAAAACATCCACAGCGGTACTTTTGCCCGCACCGGAAGGTCCCATGATACCTACCGCTTTGCCCACGGGCACAACCATGTCCGCATTTTCCAGAATCAGTTTGTCAGATTCCGGATACAGATAGGTCACATTCTTCATGCAGATTTCTTTTTCCAGCTTGATCGGCGCTGCATCTTTCTTTTCCAGCTTCTGGTACTTACCGTGTATCTGATAGGAGGTAAAATCCACATTTTCATACACATAATTTACATTGGGTTCATAAAACGCAATGTTGTTCATATGGGTATTGATACGGGTCACAGAGGGCAGAAGACGCATCGCAGCCACCGCAAACGCACCGATCTGGGGAACCAGAGAGGTCAAATCTGCGCTTACCGCAATGCAGACTGCCAGATAGATCAGGATCGCACAGATACTGAAGGTCTCAATAAACAATCGGGGCATATTGTTTAAAACCGTATATTTTGTACTTACTTTTGCATTCATTGCAGAATATTTTGCAAAACTGGATGCAAAATAATGTTCTTTATTCAGGATTTTTACATCCTTAATACCATAGACAGACTGCAGTCTCCACTTACCAAGCTGCGCCTGTAATCTCAAGGATTTATATCCCAGGCGATTGAGCGTAGGTTTTAAAATCACGATGATTAAACCTGTCATACCGACCATGATCACCATAACCATGATCGTCATACCCGGATTGGTAAACAGCAGATACAGACCAAGCACCGCTGAAACCATCAATTCGGTGAACAGCAGAATATATTCCATTAATACAGAAAATACCTTTGGCACATCACCGTCAATCGTTCTGAATAATGTGGCGTAATCCGCATTCAGATAAAATTCATAAGGACGGTTTAAGTACTCCTCCAGCATGTAGCTGACCGTATCTGACTGATTTTTATTGACAAATTTTGACTGTACATAGGTCTGAAAAAGCAGGTATCCGTTTTTCACAAAATATACCAGAATAATCGCGCCAATGATAAACAGCAGCCATTGATTTGGTGTTTCAAACTGCACAAATCTTTCCAGAAATTTAATGTACCCCTTATCCAACAATGCTTCCGGCTCCATAACACCTTCCACAACAGGCATGATCAGTCCGACACCCAGCATTTCCAATAAAGCACCGATAAAAATGATCACGCCAATCCCGACAACTTTTACCCGCTGTTCTTTATTCAAAATGTGCATCAGTTTCTTAAATATACTCAGCATATGCTATCCTTTCCGTCTGCTGACAGTTTTGCCTCTGTCAGAATATGATCATCTCTTTTGTATAGATGTCACTGCAGTCCTTCCCATTCAGCCATCCCTTCGGCGCTGCTATTGTTTTATCTTCATGCGGGTTTAATCATGCCCCCCACCAGGAAAATGAGCTGTTTGCCAGAATATGATGGCGGCATTGACTCATCAGATACATATCCACATATCCGGCGTCTTCATCATTTCCTTCTACCACAAAATACGTTTCATCCTGATAATGTTCTTTTACCCACGCAGGATCGTTGGAAAAGAAAAAGAAAACAGCATCCGGATATTTTTCTTTCATAAACGCAATCGCTTTTTCATAATAGGCATCATCACAGATTCCCTCAAACAGATAACTGTTCTTTGGAAGAAGATAATCCCCTCTGCGGATATGCACAGAAATTGCGGTGCCGGATGTAATCCGCCGTTCCCACTCTTTCATATTCTCACTCAGCTCCAGATTCCGGAAAACAAATGCTTCCCTTACCTGCTCTTTGATATCCGCAAAATATTTTTCCGTCTGAAAATAACCTTCAAATAATGCCGGTTCTCTGACCAGAATCTCCGGATCAAAATTAAACCATTTTTCCCGATAGGACAGGTTCTTTCTGCCGGTCAGCTTTCTGCGTATTCTGTGTGAAAGTCTAAGATCAGAATCGGTCATCCGGATATATTCCTCCTGAGTCATCCGGTCATAGGAAACGCCGAAAATATCCAGCATTTTTTTACGTTCTCCCGGACCATAACAGGTAAAATCATCCATTTTTACTTCTTTACCCAAAGATTTCAGTTTCAGATAAAGCGCATATTGAAACATTTGATTGCCCAATCCGCCGGACATCTGTACTGCAACCATTTTTTCCTCCATTGTAACTAACTTACAGCTACTCACCTTTTATTAGTTTATAAAGCATTACCTTTAAAGGAATCACAATAGAATCATCCAGCCGCATCTTGATCGTATAAAGATGTACGCTTTTCAAAAATACCTGCATATTTCTGTACTCACTTTTCTTTGCCTGCGGTATGGAGAAGATTTTTTTCCATTCCTCTTTATGCTGTTTTATTTTTCCTTCCAGAAATGCCAAATGCTCCTGCTTATTGCCATCACTGCTGCGTAATACCTGCGTATAAAACAGCAGCAGTCTTTTGCACATTGCATAGTCATGCAAAAGTACAAGTTCTTCTTCTGCTGTCTGGCGCAGAAACGCACTGTTGGCATATAAATTGGGGATCAGATCGGTATAAATTCGTTCATTCAATCCCTTATTCATGATACTGCCGTTTCGATCCCGCACATAATTATAATAGGCATGATCCAGATAAACACTGCGTGCCGGTTTCTCCAACAGACGCATGGTATAGATCATATCTTCATAATACCCTTGCGGAAACCGCAGCTCTCCAATCAGACTGCGCTTATAGAGTTTATTCCAGGATGCATGCTGGATCAGACAGGTATCTTCCTCCAAAAGATATTGTTTTAACAGCTGATGTCCTTCAAAAACCGTGATCCGGTCGCTGCTTAAGTCTTCTGTATGATCTTTGAATACCTGACGGTAACGGCAGATTGCCATATCAGCATTCTGCTCATATAAGGCAGACAGCAGATGTTCATACATCTGTTCCTCCACCCAATCATCCCCATCCAGAAAAGCAATATACTCTCCCGCTGCCAGCTCAATTCCCGCATTGCGGGCAGGTCCGGGGCCCAGATTATCCTGATAGACAGCCTGCACACGCATGTCTTGTTCCACATATTTTTCGCAGATTTCCCTGCTTTTGTCTGTGGAACCGTCATCCACCAGAATGATCTCCAGATTCTGATATGTCTGATTCAATACGGACTCAATGGCACGTTCCAGATACTGCTCCACATTAAACACCGTCACTACAACCGTAATCAGCGCCGTCTGCTGCTCTTTCTCTATGCATTTTGCCTTCCAGGGTTCAATGATCTGCAAACTGTTCACCTCTTATTATGTTCCAGCCATGCCTCAAACTGCAGAAGATGCCAGATCTGCTTGCGCCAGATGCCCCTCTGCAGATAGTCCTGCAATAACCGGTCTGTTTTTTCCGGATCAAAATAGCCTTCTTTGCGGATCTTATCGGTATTGATCAGATCCAGCATCCAGCGTTTTAACTGTTCCTCCTGCATCCATTTATGCAGCGGTATGCCAAAACCGGTCTTGGGCCGGTCCATCATTTCTCTGGGTACATAGCGGTATAAAACATCCCGCAGCACCTGTTTGCCGGTTCCGTTTTCCCACTTATAGCCAATCGGAAGGCTCCAGGCAAACTCCACCACATCCCTGTCAAGCATCGGCACACGGGTTTCCAAAGACACTGCCATGGCAGTCCTGTCCACCTTCACCAGAATATCATCCGGATGATACATCAAAAGATCCATCAGCATCAAATTGTTCTGCAAGCCGGGTAAAAAGCCGCTTTCATAGGTTTCAAAAAGACTGGGGGCTTTCACACCGGGCAGCGCCATGTGCTCTAAAAACGGCTCCTGCTGATTGGACAGCTTGTACAGATGCTCCGGTGATCTGGCTGCCAGCAGCTGTGCGCGAATGGCATTGTCGGGGTTTTTATTCAAAAGTGCCGACTGCAAAAGTGCGGATGCCGCACTGCGCAGAGGTTTGGGAAGTTTATTCATCTGTTCCCAGCTTTTTTTGACGGAAGCATAGGTGGAATAGCCGCAGAACAGCTCATCACCTCCGTCACCGCTTAAGGAAACGGTCACATGCTCTTTGGTCATGCGGCTCACCAGATAGGTCGGAATCTGCGAAGAATCCGCAAAGGGCTCCCCGAACATATCCGGGATCAGCGGGATCACTTCCTTTGCATCCTGCTCACTGATGTATAATTCTGTATGTTCGGTTCCCAGATATCCTGCGATTTCTTTTGCAGCGATGGCTTCATTGAAGCTCTGTTCCGCCATGCCGATGGTAAAGGTACGCACCTTTTTGCTGCTCTGTGCCTGCATTAAAGATACCACTGTCGTGGAATCGATGCCGGCCGACAAAAATGCGCCCAGCGGCACATCCGCCACCATCTGGTCTTTGATGGAAGCTTTCAGCAGACGCTCCAGTTCTTCCGAAGCCTCCTGTCTGCTGCCTGCAAAGAGGTTTTCCTGTCCTTTTTTGGCAGTTTCTGCCATGGACCAGTAGGTTATGATCCTGGCTTCCCGATAAGGAGGCGCAATTTTAAGCAGTTTTCCGGGTTCCAGCTTGGAAATTCCTTCGTAAATGGAGTAAGGTGCCGGGATATAGCCGTTGACCATGTAGATATCCAGCACGGAACGGTCGATGGGATTGTGAAAATCCGGCAGTGCTGCAATGCATCCGATCTCTGATGCAAACACAAAGCTTTCTCCCACAAATCCGTAATAAAGCGGTTTTTCTCCCACTCTGTCCCGGCCAAGGGTAAGCTCGCCGTTCTTTTTATCGTAAAGTACAAAGGCAAACATGCCCTTGCAAAGTTTGATTCCCTCTTTTGCGCCGTAGGCCTCCAGTGCCTCCAGCAGAATTTCGGTGTCGCAGCTGCTGTTTTTATAGGTCAGATATCCGTCTGAACGCAGCTTTTCCTCTACCTGTCTGTGATTGTAAATCTCACCGTTAAACGCGATCACATAACGGCCGCTGTGAGAGTTCATAGGCTGCGTACCGCTCTCAGAAAGATCCAGAATGGAAAGCCTTCTGTGTCCCAGAACAACTGACGCATTTTCTGCTGCCCAGGTTCCGCCCGCATCCGGTCCTCTGTGGCGGATACGCTCTTTCATGATCTCAATATCTGTCTGCCAGGTCTTTTGCCTGTTACAAAATCCTGCAATTCCGCACATCTGCATCCGCCTCCTTTCTTTCTGTCACTCCCGGCACGCATCGCCTGATCACTGCCGCCTGCTGCCATCAGCTTACCGTGCTGCCACCGCACCTGCGCACTTTTGCGCCCATCGTCCCAGCTTACTCGATCACTTCCGGTGCCCATTTCTCGTTTTCAATATCCCAAAGACAGCTGCCAACAGCTTCCGCCTGTTTCTCCTGATACAGCTCCCAGGCGCTGTCCCAGCTGTCATACTCTTTCTGCCCTCTTCTGTCAGGCAGTTCATAATGCTCTTTCAGATACTGCCCCAGATACGCCGTACATTTTTCCTGCCCCAGCGCATTTACATGGCTGCCGTAGTCGTAAAAGTCTGTTTTGTAGTCGATTCCGATCTCTGCAATGTGATCATTGAGATCCAGCACCGGATAACCGGCTTCTTCAATAATGGGAATCATAAAGTTATAAATCTGTTTTGCTTCCCGGTCCATCTGATAGGGTGAAAGCACAAACAGCGCATCAATGCCTGTTTCATCCAGGTATGCCAAAAGATCCAGAAGTACAGCATACTGCTTGTCCTGCATCTGCCCGATACCGGTCTCACCTGTCACATCCTCATATTCAACGGGCCCCACACCGGTCTTGATCTCCAGCCCTTTAAGCGGTGACTTTGCCTCATAACGCCAGTGTCTTAACTGACTGGGCAAAAACAGCATCTTCCAGTTGGAATGATATTTGAAAATATCAAAATAATAAGTATGTCTCTGGCTCTTATCGCTTACCAGCGCATTGATGGCTTTGATGCGGTTGACAGAATATTTCAGATTATCCGTCACACCGCGGGTAAATGCCATGGTATCCTCCCATTCCTCATCCGGCATGGAAAGCATGCGCATCTCGATCACAAAAAGAGAGGGATCCTGTGTTTTCTGCGCCTCTTCCAACAGATACTTAATCGCCTTGGGACGCTGATTGTTGGTAGAAAGCGGATACAGCACAATTCCCTGCTCCCCATACAGCTTCGGTGCGCTGTAATAAGGATAAACCGGGCTTGAGCCTGCCATGATCACATCTATGGTATTGTCTTTTTCTGCGTAAAATCCGGAAATGCGATCCTTGGTGTCCCCGCTGGTGCGCACGACATACGTTACGCTGCGCAAAAGGAATAAAAATCCTGCCAAAAAGAGAATCGCTCTCAACGCCTGTTTTTTTGACATAGTTCCTCACATCAAAAGTCCGACAGCCTGTCGGCTTCTTAAACCTTAAAATTCTGATAAATAAACTCGGAAGCGGAAAAATCCGGTCCGTATTTGCCAAGTAAAATCACATAAAACAGCAGCGCATACAAAATCGCCCAGCGAACCAAAACAGGCCGCTTTTCCAGCCATTCATACATACTGCCCTTCTGCGTCAGATTGGTCACTGCAAAGAAAATGATCAGCGACACCACAGCCACACCCAGTTCGATCCAGTCAAGTCCCAACCCAAACAGTTCCCCTTTTGTAAAGAAGCTCAGGCTGTAACCGCGCAGTCCCCGTCCCAGATACTGAAAGGCATCTGCAACGGAGGGACTTCTGAAAAACACAAAACCAAGCGTCACCAGCAGGAAAGTTCTGAACTGCTGAAAACAGATAAACAATTTCTGCTCTGCTTTGATATGCAGTGCTGTGCGCATTTTTTTGAAAACAGGCTCCAAAAGTTCACCGGAAACAATGTAAAACCAGTGTAAAAGACCGGAACCGATCACAAAGGTCATGCCGCCGCCGTGCCAGTAACCGACCACCGCCCACAGAATAAACATGGCGGAAAATGTGGTGATCTGCTTTGCCTTTTTCTTGCCGCATTTTTCTTTTAACCGCTTGGGAAGCGCCATGAAAAACTTCGTGCGCAGCAGCGGATAAAACAGATATTCTCTCAGCCAGGTTCCCAGCGTCATATGCCATCTCTGCCAGAATTCCTGTATGCTTTTTGCCAAAAAAGGCGCATTGAAATTCTCCGGCAGTTTAATTCCAAAACACTGTGAAATACCCAGCACGATATCCATACAGCCGTCAAAGTCTGTGTAAAGCTGGAAGGTAAAGGCGATCGCGCCCATCCAGACAGCAAAACCGCTGTACTGCGTATAGTTGTCAAACACTTCATTGGCGATCAGCGCCATGCGCTCTGCGATCACAAGCTTTTTAAAAAAGCCCCAGAGCATACGCTGCATGCCAAACGCGATCTGTCGGTAGTCAAATCTGTGCTGTCCGTACAAAGAATCCTTTAATTCTCTGTATTTAGTGATAGGTCCGGAGATCAGGGTCGGGAAATAACAGCCAAACAATAAAAGCTTTGCATAATTGTTCTGCACCGGACCAATCTCATAATAGACATCAAACAAATACCCCAAAAGGGTCAGCGTATAAAACGCGATCCCCATCGGCGCATACAAAGGCAGCTTCCAGAACTTTAATGAACATAACAGCAAAACGCAGAAAACGACAGCACAAATAAGAGCAGCTTTCTTTTTCTTCTGCTCTTTTGCCCTGTCAATCACTCTCGCCGCCAGCCAGACCGCGCCTACCGATACAAGCGGATAAAAACATACATACCACGCGCCGCTGTCTGCCACCTCCGTGGAAGTCAGAAAGTAAGCGCTGCCCAGAAGCAGCAATAAAACCCACTGCAGCTTTCTGGGAATCACATAATACAGGATCAGTGCGATCCCGAAAAAGCACAGGAACCAGAACGAAGTAATAGCCACTGCTTTAGTTCCTTCCTAGTCTTTTTAAGCAATCTTGGATAAGATCAGGTCCACCATTTCACCCACATTTTTCAGGGTAACCACCTGGCCCATGGAGAACTTCACACCAAACTCTGCTTCCACAGCAGCCACCAGTGTAATATGTTCCAGAGAATCCCAGTCCTCAATGTCCTCTGCGGTGGTAGCTTCACCGATCACAATATCCTCGTCATCAAAAACGTCGCAGAAAACGGCGTTTAATTTTGCAAATACTTCTTCTCTGCTCATCTTTTTATTATCCTTTCGTATTGCTGTCAAAAAACAGCATACTTTCAGTTTTCTTTTCAGTATATCACATTTTGCTTCCGGGTGCAATGCCATGCACCAGATAAGCTTCCCATTCAGAGTTTACTCTGTCAGGCCGATAGCCATCCTGCAAAAAAGCGGCATTACGCCCCATACGACACGCCAAATCAGCGTCAGCCAGAAGTCTGGCCAGCCTGTCAGCCAGCGCACCGGTATCTCCAACCGGGATCAGAAATCCGTTTTCACCGTCTGTGATCAGATCCTTGGGACCGCCGCAGGGACAATCTGTGGAAACACAGGCAAGTCCCAGAGACATTGCCTCGATCAGGGTATTGGGCATACCTTCTGTATAGGAAGCCAGCACAAAGGCATAGGCTTTTTCAATGCGGTCTGCCACATCCGTCACCGCTCCCGGAAACAGGATCCGTTCTCCAAAACCGGTATTTTTGGCCTGTTCCTTCAATTCGTGCATCAGTTCGCCCTTGCCGTAAAAGATCAGGCGGCTGTCCGGAAACTGCCCGGCAATCCTTGAAAATGCATCGATCACCATGCGGTGATTCTTATTTTCATCCATGCGTCCCACCGCAACGATATCCTGTGCTCTTTCACCCTCATATCTGGGACGTACAAAAACGGGATTCATGGAGTTTTTCAAAATTACGCATTTTTTCTGCAGACTCTTCTGGAAAAACTTGCAGGCATCCGTAGTCTGCATCACAATACCGTCTGCCAGATAAAACAAAGTCTTCGCCAGCAGGGTCATGATCTTTCCCGGATATTCCAGTGTCGGCTCTGCCACAACGGATACCACCACTCTGGTTTTAAATCCAAGATTGGCAGCGATCGCCATGAAATTGTTCTTCCCGATCGTAGAAAGTACCACATCCGCCTTGATTTCCTTAAAAATGCGGCGCAGCTTTCTGTACCGGTTGACAAAATTGGCAATACGGCCGCCCTCCTCCTGCGGGGTAAGATCCGAGATCACTCTGTTGACTCCCGCCGGAAGTTCATATTCTTCTTCTTTTTGATACTGGGTCACCATGGTGACCTGATAGCCTTTTTTTGCAAAATATTCTGCCAGATTGACAAAAACACGCTCGGCTCCGCCTTTTGTGAGGGAGCCGATGTAAAAGGCTACATGTTTTGATTGATTGTTCATCATCTTTACCTTAGCTCATATAATCAAAGATGCTAATCCTGCTTTCGCCCCTGGTATCACATGTAATACTGATACCACTGCTGGAACACATAGAAAGGCCATGCCAGCTTGGAATAATTGGCCCCCGTTGCCGGTCCGCCGTCGCCGGTCCTTAGGTACTCCGTCAGCATGTCGTGTACATAGTCCGCATCAAAAATCCCCTGTTTTTTCAGAAAATCCACATTACTGTAGTCCATCAGCTGTTCTTTGAGCGGGCCTCGCATCCACTTATCCAGCGGTACGCCAAAACCGACTTTTGGTCTGTCAAGCAGTTCCCTGGGGATGTAATCATAGGCGATATCCTTGAGGATATGCTTTTTATCACCTTTGTAATATTTGAATTCATGGGGAAGGCGGAAGGAATATTCCATCACATCCCGGTCAAGGATCGGACATCTTGCTTCCAGTGAGTATTTCATGGTTGCGCGGTCCACCTTGCAGAGAATATCTGCCGGCAGATAGTTGTCCATATCCAGAAGCATACGGCGCACCTGCCAGTTGTCCACTTCATATTTCTGTTCAACCGGATAATGACAGCTTAAATCATGATCCGTTCCGATCACCATTTTCTGCGCCCGGATCACATAATTATCCGCACCGAACTGTGTTTTGGTATTTATATCTCTGTTTTGTGCGATCAGTCTGACTTTAAAGGGCAGTTTATTCAGAAGATCCGCCTGTTTTAAGCCCGGCAGACTGCAGATTCCATGCACCAGTGCGCCGGGGATATCCAGAAGCTGTGCCAATGCCACATCCTTATAAATATTATAGCCGCAGAAAAATTCATCGCCGCCGTCACCGGAAAGCACCACCGTCACATCCTTTTTGGCCAGTGCTGCCACCAGCATGGAAGGAATCTGGGAGCTGTCTGCAAAAGGTTCGTCATAATAATGAGGAATGCTTTCCACCAGCGCAAACATATCATTTTCATCAATATAATGCTCTGTATGACAGGTTCCCAGATATTCGGATACCTGTCTGGCATATTTTGCCTCATTATAGCGTTCTTCATGAAAACCGATGGAAAAAGTCTTCACCGGCTCACTGGCATGCTCCTGCGCAATCGCAGTAACCAGCGAGGAATCATAGCCGCCGCTTAAAAAAGTACCCAGCGGCACATCCGCGATCATACGCTCTGCCACGGATTTTTTCAGAAGCTCTTTGAGTTCGTGCTTCGCCTGGCCGTAATCCTTTACAGGGTCCGCACTCATTTTATGATAAATCTCCTTGATATCCCAGTATTTTTTTGTGGTGATCTGTCCCTGCTCCCAGGTCAGCACCGCACCGGGCTCCAGCTTGTAAACATTCTTAAAGATCGTATCAGGCGCATTGATGCACAGCTGATACAGATAGCGGGAAATCACGTCCTGACGGATCTGTTTTTCAAAACCGGGACAGGTAAGAATCGGCTTTAATTCGGATGCAAACACAAGATGACCATTTTCTGCCCAGTAATACAGCGGCTTTTTGCCGATGCGGTCACGCACCAGATAGACCTTGCCGCTTTCTCTGTCGGCCAGTGCAATGGCAAACATACCGCGGAACCGTTCCACACAGGAAATGCCCCATTTTAAATAGGCCGCAAGAATAACCTCCGTATCACTGCCCGACTTGAAAGGATAGTCGGAAAGCTCTTTGCGCAGTTCCAGAAAGTTGTAGATCTCACCGTTAAACACCACGCTGACGCGGCCGCCGGCTGCATGCATGGGCTGATGTCCCAGCGGTGACAGATCCTGAATGGAGAGTCTGCGCTGCGCCAGTCCCAGAGCATAACCATCCTGCCACGCAAAGATTTCCTCTCCGTGGTCATCGGGGCCTCTGTGATACATGGTGTCATTCATGATCTTCAGTTGTTCATGCGAGATTTCTCTTTTGGAGATAAAACCGCAGATACCGCACATAAATTACTTCTCCTTTTCATCGATCAGCTTTGCGCCCATAAACTCCTGTCTGTATACGCCAAAGTCCTTGCACTCGCCGTCAATGCTTTCGATCATTTCCGCATATTTTTCCTTGATCAGGGAAGCATAGTTGTCCCTGTTGTCATAGCCCTTTTCACACCATGCAAAAGGATGGGTCAGAATCTGCACCTTGTCATGGTTTAAAATGTTTTCTCTGTCAGGATAGCCGTAGCGCCAGATATGGTTTGCATCGGACAGATATTTTACCTTCAGCTTGGTTTCCTCTGTGATTTCCGGTGCAAAGGTAAAAAATTCATCCTGATAGGCATTGATCACGTTGGGAAGCTTGATATTTTCAGCCAGCACCGCCGCAGAGGGTCTGTGCACGGAAAACTGGGTGATCTCAAAATCAAACATATTGGAAAGAATGCGCATTTCCTTTACGATCTGACGGCGCACCTGCTTCATGTCGGTCAGGCCGTTTAAGGCAAAATGCAGACCGATCACATGACCGCGCTCATGCATATCATTGATCATGGCCTGACTGCGGCGGGAAAGGATATTGTAAGAATTGTTGGTCCACTGGAAAAACCAGTTGGAAGTAAAATCCATCTCACTTTCCACTTTGGACAGTTCATAGGCTCTGTCCACGCTGTATTCCACGTCATGGCGCATGATGACAAATTTCTCTCTGTGCAGCGCCTCCTCATAATGGCAGGCATTGCCGCTTTCTTTGATAATTTTTATAATTTCTCTGTAATCGTCAAATGAAAACATTGTTTGTTTCTCCATAGTAATAGGATCTGCAGGCCGGCTGTCAGCCTCTTCCTGCGATCACGTCTTCGATATATTCACGCCACTGTTCAAAGATTGCCTGTCCGTTGGCAATCTCTCCGATCTTAGCAGCTTCTTCTCCCAGTCTGCAGGCAAGTTCCCTGTCCTCGATCAGACGCTGAATGCCTGCTGCCATGGCATCCTCATCCTTGATCGGCACCAAAAGCCCGTTCTTTTCATGTTCGATCACAGTCTTAGGTCCGCCGCAGGGACAGTCCGTTGCCACCACCGGCATTCCCAAAGCCATCGCTTCCAAAAGCGCATTGGGAAGCCCTTCCCAGTCAGAGGAAAACGCATATAATGCCGCACCGGGCATCTCCTGCTCCAGTTTGTCGCTGCCGCCGCATAAAAAGACGCAGTCCTGCGCGTTTCTTTCCTGAATCAGATTCTCCAGAATCTCTTTTGTTCCGTCAAAAGAATCCGGTCCGTAAATTTTAAGCACATAATCCGGATGCTTTTCATGTACCCGCAGAAATGCCCGGATCAGCATGGGCTGATTCTTAAAATCGACAAGTCTTCCGCTCTGCACAACCTCCCTGCGCACAGGGGGCTTTTTCTCTGCTTTGATGTATTTTTCATGAATCGGGTTCAAAATGATCCTGCTGTGCTTTCTGGCACAGGCCGGGAAGAAATCCCTTTGTCCTTCCGTCTGAAACACAAAGCCGTCGGCTGTGGGAAACAAAAGCGGAATCTGGATTTTGTCCGCCAGTCCGTCATAATGTCCCACCGGGTCCGTTCGCACACAGACAATGGTCTTTTGTCTGGTAAAAAGAGAGGAAATCAGCGCCCTGTAATTGGCTTTCTGTCCAAAAGCGATCAGCACATCCGGCTTTTCTTTTTTGATAAATTCCCGCAGATACGCAAACCGCAGAATAATCTTCGCAATTCTGGACTTGTTTTCATCACTTTCCTTAGGACCGACGATCTCGCGGCGTACCCTCTCATCCAGCACAAATTCATTTTCTGCTTTCCATTCGGTGGCAACAATGACTTCGTAGCCTTCCTGTGCAAACTGATGCGCCAGATTGGTCACCACGCGCTCTGCGCCGCCCTGCTCCAGGCAATTTAAATGAAATGCTATTTTTCGCATATTTTACTCCAGGTGTATTTCTTAACATCACAGGCAGAAACTGTGCTGCCGCGAATGTTTACATATTACTTTAACATATTGGCAATTTTGTGGCAAGTCCGGCATTCCGGACTGTAAATCACTTTCCGTCCGCAATCCGCAGAATCGTCTGCGCATAGGCTTCATCAGAAAAGTGAGCAGCGCGAACCTTTGCCGCCTGCGCAAGCTTCTTAAGATGCACACTGTCTGTCAAAAGTGCTGTCAGCAGTTCCGCCAGTTTTTTCTCTTCCTCCGTAAACACCGCCGGATCCAGATTTTTCTTATCATCCATAACAGGAATCAGAATCCCGTAGGCTTCTTCCAGCACTTCCTGCTTTCCAACCACTTCTGCAAACCGGTCAGACAAAATTTCTGCCGGGCCGCTCATACAGTTGGCAAACACGGCACCGACACCGCAGGCCATACACTCAACCAATGCATTCGGAAAACCTTCCATCGCAGAGGTACCTACACAAAGCTGCGCTTTTTTCATCCAGGCAAAGGGATTTTTCTGCAGGCCCGCAAAGCATATTCTGTCAGCAATTCCAAGCTCTCCTGCCAGCTTTTTATATTCTTCAAAGGTACCTTCGCCCACAATACAAAGAGAAGCTTCCGGAACCGCATCCTTCATCAGATACAGACATTTGATCAGATGCCAGAACTCCTTCACATCATCCTCGCGTCCCACGCTGATCATCATCTTCTGTCCGGAAAAATCAGGCATATCCGCCACAGGCTGCTGCGCCATTTCTTCCATTGCACGGCAGTCATAGGGGTTATAAAGCACCTCTGTGTTCTGCGCGCCGAATAACTTTTTCATCTCTGCCGCGATCACTTCGGAGCAGCAGATCACTTTATCGGAACCTTTGCAGAAAAGCTTCAGCATTCCGGGCATATCCATATCCATCCAGCTGCGCACGCCTGTCCAGATCTGTCCGCCCACCGGAGTCAGTACATTGATCAGATTGGCAGTGGGGCCAAAGCTGTAAGTAATATCCGGCTTTATCCTTCTTTTTAAGGCTGCCAGCCGCACGATCCGCTTTGCCACATTCAAAAGCTTATTGATTTTTCCGTCTTTGGCAGGAACATCCAGATTAATCACGGAAAGTCCCGTGATATCATATGCAATATCCGCATCGGAAAACATGGCAATGGTCACCTCAAACCAGGGTTCCATGATCCGGGCCGTCCGTACACACACACGCTCAAATCCGCCCTGATGCAGCATGGGCACCACCAAAAGCAGCTTCTTTTTGCTCATACAGCTTCTCCTTACGACGAAAACAAGCTTTCGTCACCTTTTTCATAAAAATTCATCATCTTCACAGCCTGATCGCTCACATCAAAGCCTGCTGCTCTGAGTGCCTGCAGACGTCCGGTGCGTTCTGCTGTATTTTTTTGCAGAAGTGTCAGCAGACTCTCTGCCCATTTCTGCGCACCATCCTGCAGATTCTTATATTCCACCAGCTCTGTCACACCGGCCTCCGGCGTGATGGTATCAGAGATCAGGCAGGACAGACCTGCCGCCTGCGCTTCCAGAACGGTTCCCGGCATTCCTTCATACAAAGAGGGGAATAAAAGCACGTCAAACATCTGATAATAGTCCGATACATTGGTTTTTTTACCGGCAAAAACCACATCCTGCATAATTCCAAGCTCCGATGCCTTCTGTTTTGCCGCTTCCATGCCTTCGCCTTCGCCCACCAAAAACAAAACGGCATCCTGCCGCAGTTTTTTTATTTCCGCAAACACTTCCAGTAAAAATCCGTGATTTTTTGCCGCATGGAAACGTCCCACATGACCGATCACCAGCTTGTCCTGCAGCTGCCATTCCTGACGCATCTGCTCCCGCATGTTGGGATCATAGGCATATTTTTCCAATGTGATGGCATTGGGGATCACATGCACCAGCTCCTGCGCACACGCCGTTTTTCCATATACCGCTTCTCCCGCCAAAGCAGAGCAGGCAAAACAGTAATCCGTCTGTTTCCACAGATTTTTCCGGATCAGACGGGTCAGAAGCCCTTTGATGCCGGCATCGGTCCCCGCGCTTCTGGCATGGGCAACCGTGATCGGCACGCCGCTTTTTTTGGCTGTCGGCAGATAAATCGATGCCGTGCTGGTCATATGTCCATGCACCGCTGCATAACCCGGATGTTCTTTCAAAAACTGCTTCCACGCTTTTTGGTAGGAAAGCCAGTTATATACTTTAAATCTGGGCAGCGGATAAATTCTGCCGCCCAGCTTCTTGATCTCTTCGTCAAAAAAGCCTTTTTCCTGTGTGTGCACCGCAAAATCAAACTGGATGCGTTCCCTGTCAATATGACGGTACAGATCCATCACTCTGCTTTCTGCACCGCCCAGATTGGTACCGCCCAGAACATGCAGTACACGGATTGGTTCTTTCATATGCTATACTCCTCATCATTTTGCATGGATACGGCAATTGATACGGCAGTCAGTGTCTCAACGCCCGCAAAAGCCTTGCAGCCCACTGTTTCCCTAAAGCCATGCCATACTCTGCCAGCCTCGCAGCCGGATTCTGCTGCTTTGCTTCCATCTCTAACAACGCAGAATAGGGAATAAAGTTTCCCTGATACTGCGCAAACATTTTATCATAGTCTTCCAGCTCTTTTTGGGTACTGTTGTTGACATGGAGTACCAGCGTCGCCGTTCCTTCCCTCTCTGAAAACAGAAAACGCTGCAGAAACGAAATGGGCAGCCAGGTCATCCCCCGGCGTTTGTAAGGTGCTTTTCCGTAGCCGTCTGTAATATAGCAAAATCCAAGCTCTTTGAGCACTTTTACCGTATTTTTGTCCAGCGTGTGACCGGGTGCCATGAAAATATCTGTGTAAATACCGTTTTCTTCCAGATATGCTTTTCCGGTCTGCAAAAGCTCCCGCTGCTTTTCATAACTTCTTCCAGCAAACTCAGACTTGGGATTTAAGGGAAAACAGCCGCCTTTTTTGGTTTCGTAAACATGATAACAGCCATGCATGGCAAGGCAATACCCATCTTTCTGCAATGCCTTCATTTTTTCATAAAAAGTCGGATCAGGTGCATCGAGGGCAAGTTTGGGATCACGGTTACAGGGCACGATCCCCAAAAGCGGTTTGATTCCATATTTGCAGAACATTTCCACGAAGGCATCAAAGCTTTTCCAGTCCATATCCGGCGTGATATCGTCCATTCTTACGGTGATCTTCATCCTGATCAAGCCTCCCTGCCAGCTGCCTGTCCGCCGTCTGCATCAGCACATTCGCCGCTTAAGATCATACCGGGGGCAAGCGCACTTCCGCACTCAAACTCTTCGATCAGCAAAGAGCCGTCCAGGGTACGCACGATCAGCTTTCCGTCCATAACAGCAATGATCTCACCGGGTGCATACATGGAAAAGTCAAGCATTTCATCGAAGGGATGCGCACTCCAGACTGTCACCTTTTGACTTCCGGCATAGCAGAATGCGCCGGGGAAGGGTTTGGTCACCGCGCGCACCAGATTGTACAGTTCTCTGGTTCTTGCATGAAAATCCATCAGACCGTCAGCCGCGGTACGTTTGCCGTTCCAGCTGTCAAAATCTTTGGAATCTCTTCTGACACGGATCGTTCCTTCCTTATGCGCTTCCAGAAGCTTTGTGATCAGGCGGCGGCTCACCAGCACATTTTTATACTGCAGAGTACGAATCGTATCATGGGGATTGATCGCAAACATCTCATTTGCAAACACATTGGGGCTGTCTGCCTTTTCATCATACTGGAACATATTCAGAATAAAACGGGTATCACCGCGCACCACTGCCCAGTTTAAGGGAGAACGGCCTCTGCCGGAGGGCAGATATCCCGGTCCGCCGTGCAGTCCAAATACACCGTGCTCAAATCTGTCCAGCACTGCTGCCGGGATCAGACGCTGCCAGCTCATGGAAATACCCAGACCAAATTCGTTTTCTTCAAAAAAGCGTTTGGTATCCTCATCATTTAACGCATAGGAACGGGTCTCATACACTTCAATCCCGTATTTATCAGTCAGCCAGGAAAGTCCCTGATAACCGGAAACCTGATTTTTCTTCGTCACATCCGGATGGATGGTCACCACCAGATCCACTTTGGCGATCTGATTGTCCATAATATATTCCACAATATCGGCAGTCATATCTTTCACGCCGAAAATCACAACATCATAACGCATGCTTATTTCCTCCATATATAGAGCACGCCGGGGGGGCGGCCGTATCAGCGGCAAAATCCCGATCACGCCGGGCGCGCATAAAAATAGCCGGAAACCGATATGTAAGTATCAGTCTCCGACTCTATTTTACAGATTATTCTTATACCAGTCAATCGCCAGCTTGATTCCCTTTTCAAAATCATAGTCAGGATCATATCCCAGCAGTTCTCTTGCCTTGGAAATATCCGCATTGGAATCACGGATATCACCGGCTCTGGAAGGTCCGAATACAGGCTCAACCTTAATGCCCAGGGCATCGCACATGCCATAGTACAGATCGATCAGGAAAACTCTGCCGCCGGAACCGATATTGTATGCTTCACCGGCAGCTTCACTGGGAGCCAGACAAGCTTTTAAGTTTGCCTCAATGACATTGTCCACATAAGTAAAGTCTCTGGACTGTTTTCCGTCACCGTTGATGGTAGGCACTTCGCCGTTTAACAGAAGTTTTAAAAACTTCGGAATAACCGCTGCATACATGCCCTCGGGATTCTGCCTGCGTCCGAATACGTTGAAATAACGCATGCCGTAGGTATCCAGTCCATACAGTTTTTTGTAAAGTCTGCCGTATTCTTCATCTACTTTTTTGGTCAGCGCATAAGGAGAAAGCACGTTGCCTTCAACTCCTTCCTTTTTGGGAAGTGCAGGGTGATCGCCGTATACAGAAGAGCTGGACGCGTAAACAAACTTTTTAACGCCGTTCTGTCTTGCCGCTTCCATCATATTCAGTGTACCCACGATATTGTTCTGTGCATAAAAGATGGGCATCTCGATACTTCTGGGAACAGACCCCCATGCTGCCTGATTCAGCACATAATCAACACCTTCGCAGGCTTTCATACAGGTATCAAAATCCTTGATATCTCCCTTGATAAAGGTATAGTTGGGGTTGTCCGCAAACATCTCCACATGCTTGATATTGCCGGTGGAAAGGTCATCTAAGCAGCGGACTTTGTATCCCAGCTCTAAAATTGCCTCACACAGGTTGGAGCCGATAAAGCCGGCACCGCCTGTTACCAAAAATACACTGTCTTTGTCAAATACAAGATTTTTATATCCCATTGTCTGTTCCGGCAATCTGATGCCGTTCCTTTCTTGTCAAATTCGTAACCTTTTTGTACCTTCACGGTCATTCTTCAAATGCTTCCCAGGGAAGGGCATTGCCGGAGATTTCGCCTTTTTTACCATAAATGAGCACACCGGCCACCATTCTGGCATACAGATCTCTGCCCAATTCATTCAGATGAATCCCGTCCAGAATATAATCATCCGCATTGTAAACATCCACGCCCATGTTGTTGTAGGGGTCTGCACTCAGCACATGATATTCTCTTGCAACATCATTGGCAACCCTGACATAGTTAAACAATGCCTTATCACCCATATTCTGCACCCCGATCGGGAAATAGGAAGCAAAGGTCGGCGCGATCAGCATGACATCCGCATTGGGACATAATCTGTTGGAAGCGGTAATGCCTTCTCTCAGCGCAGTACCGTAACCGCACCAGTGTCTTTCGGAACAGTTTTTCTCCGCCTGACTTAAAAAGTCATTCATGCCATATGCAAGGATTACCACATCAATCTCTTCCGTGATCGGCATCACTTCCTGCATAACACTGTAAGCCGGCTGGTCGTTGATCAGCTCGATATCTGTGTTGCCGCTTAAGATCGACAGCATCTTCCCCAGTGTATTGTCACTTTGAGGACCATACTCCCACTCATTGTCATCAAAATCAATAGAAGCACGGGTTCCGCCCACAGCAGCATTGTAAATCTTTACTTCATATCCCATCTTATACAGATAGTCTTCCACCTTGGCTGCAATACCGCTCGCATCCCGGTCATTTGCCCAGATACTGTCACCAAACACCAAAATATTGGTCACATCCCCTTCCTCAAGCACACCGGAGAGACTCTGTATTTTGGGTTCAGGATACACTTTTTCAGGTTCCTGGAGCTGTGTTGTCTGTTCGGATTCCGCAGTATTCGCATTTTCTGCGGATTCTGCCGCTTCCGTTCCTTCTTTTTCTGCAGAGGATCCTACTTCCGTCACTGATTCCTCCGGAACATTTTCGGTTTCTTCCGGCTAAGCTGCTGTCTCGCTGCTTTCCTCCACAATTCCCAATTCCTGCTTTAACTGTGCATTTTCTGACTGTAAAGACTCCAGCTTTTCCTGATATTCTTTAATTTCCTTTGTATAATCAGTACCTTGCGCACATCCCGCAAATACGGTTCCTGCAAGTACAGAAACGGTCAGCAAAATACTGACAAGCAGTCCGGATCTGTTTTTCATATTCATTACTCCTCCAAATTCTCACAAAGTTCATTTATCCCAAAAAGAGTATATCTTTTTTTCTTTTTCTGTACAATGTACTTCATGGAATCTTAATCATTTTTTCAGATATTTATCACAAAACTGACATTCCGGGAGATGTATAAAGAAAAACAGGCTATTACAATCTCCAGTAAATATATTCTTCACCCAGATATGCCTTTCTGTCCTGCACGCCCTTTACATCCACCAGCACCTTTTTGGTGTTGGAAGTGTTAAAGCATGCATCAATGGCAGCCTTGTCCAGATTTCCAAACTCATCGTGTGCAACTGCAATGATCAGTGCATCCACATCCTTTACCGCACTCTGGTCAGCCAGTTCAATGCCGTAAAGATGCTTTGCTTCTGCTCTGTCTGCGGTTTCATCCACGATCACGGGATCGATGCCGTATTCACGCAGTTCGTTCACAATATCAATAACCTTGGTATTTCTGGTATCAGGGCAGTTTTCCTTAAAAGTAAAGCCCATGATCGCAACCTTTGCAGTCTTGACTGCCACATCAGCCTTGATCAGATTTTTCACTACATTTTCAGCAACATATTTGCCCATATCATCGTTGATACGGCGGCCTGCAAGAATGACCTGGGAATGATATCCCATCTGTTCCGCCTTATAGGTCAGATAATAAGGATCAACACCGATGCAGTGACCGCCTACAAGACCAGGGAAGAACTTTAAGAAATTCCACTTGGTACCTGCTGCTTCCAGCACGCTTCTGGTATCAATGCCCATCTTGTTAAAGATAATGGAAAGCTCGTTCATAAATGCGATATTGATGTCGCGCTGGCTGTTTTCGATAACCTTTGCAGCTTCTGCAACCTTGATGGAATCCGCACGGTATACACCAGCATCCACTACCAGTTCATAAACCTTTGCCACTTCATCCAGTGTTTCTTCGTCCATACCGGAAACGATCTTGGTGATGGTTTCCAGACGGTGTACTTTATCACCGGGGTTGATACGCTCGGGAGAATAACCGATCTTGAAATCCACGCCGCATTTTAATCCGGACTCTTTTTCCAGAATCGGCACACAGACATCTTCGGTTACACCGGGATATACGGTGGATTCAAATACAATAATGGAGCCCTTGGTCAGGTTCTGACCAAGCAGTCTGCTGGCACCTTCCACAGGAGTCAGGTCAGGAGTATGATCATCGTTTACGGGAGTCGGGACCGCAACGATATGGAATTTTGCTTCTTTTAATCTTGCAGGGTCAGCGGTAAATTCCACTGTGGTGGTTTTGATCACATCATCACCCACTTCTCTGGTGGGATCAATGCCGGATTTGTACAGATTGATCTTTGCTTCATTTAAGTCAAAGCCTACAACCTTAACCTTTCTTGCAAATGCAACGGCAATAGGCATACCAACATAACCCAGACCAACTAAAGAGATTTTCTCTTCTCCTGCTACGATCTTTTCATATAAACTCATAATAAACCTCCTTGATATCTGACTTAGACATCTTTTATATTATTTTCTGTATTTCTTCTATGTAAGATTCCACCACAAAGCCGCGGTCGAACTCTTTTTCCATTTTTTTACGGGCATTTTTACCCATTTCTTTCCGCTCTTCACGGGAAAGTGTCAGAAAACGTCTGACTGCCTCATAAAAAGCTTCTTTATCCCTGGGTATAAATCCAATTCCTGTTATCCCGTCATCAAAGCCTTCTTTACATCCCGGAATAGCAGACGCAAGCACCGGTCTTCCGGTTGCGGCTGCCTCTAAGATCACATTGGACATTCCCTCATGATAACTGGGCATAACGGCTGCCGCAGCTCTTTTATAATAAGGATGGATGATCTTCTGATAACCGGTAAACTGTACAATACCGGCTTTTTGTTTTTCCTCTATCAGCTCTTTATAATCATCCTCATAGCTGCCAACCAATTCAAAAATTACATCCGGGAATTCCTGACGGATTTTTTCTGCCGCATACAAAAGCTCATCAATGCCTTTTTCCTTCATGATCCTTCCGACGAACAAAAGCCTTACCGGCTCCTGTTCCTCCGGATATTCTTCAAAGACATGCCTGTCCAGATTCACGCCGGAGCCGCAGACCAGCCGGTCTTTTTTACCTTTGATGCCAAATCCTGTAAAAACATCCCTGTTTTTTGCATTCTGAAAGAAAACGCAGCTTGCTTTTTTCAAAGCGGTTCTGTATAAAAACACCACCAGTTTCCGGAGCATTCCTTCGTGTTCAAAAGCTGAACCCAACCCGGTGATATTGACAAGATACGGAATCCGCAGTATCCGGCAGCAAAGGCTGCCGTAAATATTGGGCTTGATGGTATAAGTTAAAACAATATCCGGCTTTACCTTCCGCAGCAGTCTCAGATAACGCAGCATCAGTCCGGCATCCTTCACCGGATTCATTCCCCTGCGTTCCAGTTGTGTATGATGCACCATACAGCCTTCCTGCGCGATCTCAGGCACTTCCTCTTCATCCGGCAGACTGACATGAACTTCGTAATCTTTTAACAGCCGCAAAAGCAGCTCATTCCGGAAATCATACAGTCCGGTGGCATTATTGGCAAGAATTAAAATTCTTTTTTTCATATATATTCCTATTTGGTCACGGCGTCCATGAGCATAATTTCATTATACTTCATCATCACTTTATTGACTGCGTAACCGCCGATTTTTTTCTCATTTATCTTACCACAAAGATTATTCTTAATCAATGTCATATGATCGGCACCGCAGACATAAGCATGCGGATAACCGCCTCCGAAACGGGGATTTACTTCTGAGAAATAATACACACCGTCCTTTTCAAAGATATCGATATCAATCTGACCGATAAAACCATTTTCAACGGCAAATTTTTCCACCTGTGCAAACAGCTCTTCATCTGCAAAAGAAAGCGCCTTGTCGGTTTCTCCGGCACGCATCACCAGCTTTTTCTTTGAGAAAATGGAAACCACTTCCTTGCTGATCATGTCAATATAGCAGTCCACACCAAGCTCCTGACCGTCCATATATTCCTGGATCATCATGAACTCGCCATGGTGAAACAGAAATTCCACCATTTCCTTATCATATGCCTTGGATATCTGCATACTCGCGCTGCCTTTGGCGGGCTTTACAAATACAGGATAAGTAACGATACCGGCATCTACATCCGCAAAAAAAGCATCCAGATCAATGTAGGATTTCGCACAGGGGTATCCGTGCGCTTTCATCCAGCAGTACATCTCCCATTTATTTAAGGTTCTCTCGCACAGTTCATAAGAAGAACCGATCACCATAACGCCCAAAGCTTCAAAGTCTTCTTTGTGCTTTGCAAGCAGGGACAGCTCCGGATCGATCAGGGACAGTACGCCTGTGATCTGCTCTTTTTTACAGATATCAAACACAACATCAATGTATCCGGGGGCAGTCATACGCGGAACTACATAATGCGCGTCCCCTTCATAAAGGGCCGGCGCATAGGGATTGCAGTCTGTGGTAATGACTCTGCCTTCCTCTCCGAATGCTTCCTTGAAATACTGAACAACTTTATCTCTTGTGCCGCAGCTTAAAATCAAAAGATTCATAACTGACCTCACCTTTCCGATCAATAAATACTCTTCTGGCTGTATTCTTCCGGTGTCCACGCCTCTCTTATCAGCCGGTATTCCCCGTTTTCTTCCAGATATACATTGGGGAAATAACGGATGAACAGGGGAGTCAGACACATGGTATAACCGCCCACCTTCTGATAGGAAATCTGATCTCCCACCTGCAGGGCTTTGGTGTTTTCCGCCACAAACAGGCGGTCATTTTCCATACAGGTAAAGCCGCAGATCACCTGTTTTTTCAGAATTTCCCTTTTTGTTTCGGGATTCTGATATAAAAATGTATGAAAATAGCCTTTCTTGGCATGAAGAGGATCAATATCGATTCTGCCGCCGTCCGTGACTACGATATGATTGGCATACGTCTTTTTCACATCGATCACTGTGGTCAGATACTCAATAGGCGGTGTGATCAGAGAAGTCCCCGGCTCCATGATCAACATAGTCTCTTCCACTGAAAACGCTCTGGAAAGCTCCTCTGCGATCACTTTTGTATAATCCGGAAATTTGGGCCGGTTCTCCATACCGCCAAAATAGCCGCCGCCAAGATCGACAAAGGACAGCTCCAACCCAAACTCATTTTTCAGTTCACAGGCTTTTTGCGCCAATGCCCGGTAAATCGCAAGGCTTCTGGTCTTGGAGCCAAAATGAAGATGAAGTCCTGACACTTTCACGCCCATTTCCTTTAACCGGTTCAGTGCCCATGCAAACTCCCCTGTTTCATAGGAAAAACCAAAGCGGCTTCCTTCGTCACCTGCAGACGTTTCTCCCGGACACATTTCTTCCAGATTAAAATTCACGCGAAGACCGACCGTGACATCTTTTTTGCCGCTTTCTTCCAGCCAGTCCAGTTCTCTCTTTGCATCCAGATTCACGATCGCCCCGTGTTCCAAAGCATGGAAAAAAGTCCGCTTACCTTTCACCGGACCATTATAAATGATATGCGCAAAGTCATGCTTGCATGCCAAGTCATATTCATTTTCCGAAACTACCTCCGCATAGAAGCCTTTCTGCTTCATGTATTCCACCACCCACGGCAGAGAGTTGGTTTTGAATGAATATCCCACACAGGCATTCTTCCAGTCACGTTCAAGTCCATTTTTTAAAAGCGCGATGCCATCGTCCAGCATATCTTTATGAATCATATAGCAGGGCGTCCGCAGTTGTTTATTCTTCATCTTTTCTGGCTTCTCTTTCTTCCCACAAATAACACTCCACAGCATCTGTTGCCACCGCAACATCTTCCTTTTTCAGCACTACCATCACTGTCTTCCATAAAACACGCAGATCCATCGCAAAGGTCAGATTTTCCACATATTCCACATCCTTTGCCAGGCGGTTATCCCAGGAAATAAAATTTCTGCCGCTTACCTGTGCAAGTCCTGTAAGCCCCGGTCTTACACTGTGGCGAAGCTGTTCTTTTTTTGTATAGTAAGGCAGGTAACCTACCAGCAAAGGTCTTGGACCGATAATGCTCATGTCTCCTTTGAAAATGTTCCACAATTCCGGCAGTTCATCCAGACTTGTGGCACGCAAAAACTTACCAAATTCAGTCAGTCTCACAGAATCCGGCAAAAGTTCGCCATTTTCATCTCTCTCGTCTGTCATTGTCCGGAATTTGCACAGGGTAAAAATCTTTTCGTCCTTACCCGGCCTTTTTTGATGAAAGATCACCGGACTTCCCAGCCTGGTTTTTACTAGTATCGCCACCACAAGCAGTACCGGTGACAGCACGATCAGGGCAAATCCTGATAACAGGATGTCCAGCAAACGTTTGATATATTTTTTGTACATCTGACATTCTCCTTCGGCTGTCTTACCGTCCAAAGCATCCGCGTACAATATTTATGATGTTCTGCATGTCTTCTTCTGTATTCTTAATATCGCTGGGTAGACACAAGCCTCTGTTGAAAATGTCCTCACCCACACTGATACCATCTTTTACCTGAATAAAATCATAATCTGCAAATACAGGCTGCAGATGCATCGGTTTCCAGATAGGTCTGCTTTCGATATTATGTTCCTCCATAGCATCCATCAGCTGTTCATACGTGACCGGACAGCCTTCCGCAATGGTAATGCAGGACAGCCAGCAGTTGGATTCACCGTCCGGATTCAGCGGATTCATGGTAATCTCTTCTATATCTGCAAAGGCAGCTTTATACTGCTCGTAAATGCGTTTTTTGATTGCTTTATGCTCTTCCAGATGCAGCATCTGTCCGCGCCCGATCCCTGCCACAACATTGGACATCCTATAGTTGTAACCGATCTGGGAATGCTGGTAATGTCTTGCCGCATCCCTTGCCTGGGTGGAAAGAAAACGTGCCTTCGCAATCAGCTCTTCGTCATCAGAAACCAGCATGCCGCCGCCGGAGGTGGTAATGATCTTGTTTCCATTGAACGAAAAAATACCAAACTTTCCGAAAGTACCTGTCTGCTTTCCTTTGTAAGTAGCACTTAAGGATTCCGCCGCATCTTCAATAAAAGGCACATGATGCCTCTGACAGATCTGCATCAGTTCATCGATTTTTGCAGGTGTTCCGTAAAGATGCACACAGACAACTGCCTTGGGATTGGGATATTTTTCAAATGCTTTTTCCAAAGCCTTCGGATCCATATTCCAGGTATCCGGTTCGCTGTCGATAAATACCGGAATTGCTTTTTCATAGCAGATTGGATTACAGGTGGCAGAAAAGGTCAGATCAGATACAAAAACGATATCACCTTCCTTTACGCCAGCCAGCTTCAGTGCCAGATGAACCGCTGCGGTTCCTGCACTTAATGCTGCTGCCGCTTTACTGCCTGTATAAGCAGCCACTTCCTTTTCAAATTCATTTACATTCGGTCCCAGAGGCGCCACCCAGTTGGTATCAAATGCTTCCTGCACAAACTGCTGCTCCTCGCCATGCATGGTGGGGCAGGAAAGATAGATTCTTTTTTTGCTCATTTTTCAAATCTCCTTCGCCGTTATTCTTCTGCCGGCCAGGGCATATCCACGATGATTGCTTCATGATGGACTGCAGGCAAAAATTTTTCTAACAACTCTTCTGTCTTTATCTTTAAGCTGGAAGTATTCACACAGGGATGACATCCCAGATATTCACTCTCCAGTACCGCTTTATCGATCAGCAGCTGTACATGATTCTCAGAATCATTCATCAGTCCCATAACAGAAACCGCTCCCGGTGTGATATCCAGATATTCTTCCATAAATTCCGCTTCTGCAAAGGAAAGACGGGCACTGTTTATCTGTTTGGAAAGATCCTTTGTTTTAAAGGGCTTGTCTCCGGGCATCATCAGAAGATAAAACTGTGTTTTCTGTCGGTTACATAAAAACAGATTTTTACACATATCGGTTTCCAGAATCTTATCAACCGCAGGACAGGCTTCCATGGTATTAGCCTGCTCGTGATCGACTCTGTTAAAACTAACTTCAAGCCTATCCAGAAGGTCATAGACCTTTATTTCCTTATTCAGTCTGCCTGCACAGTCGGCAGGCCTTCCGTGTACCAGTTCCAATTGTATCAATTCTCCTTATAAGTATAAGTCGGTACGATTTCTTTGATCAGAGGGCGGATATCCGCACACTCACTCTTTGATGCTGCTTCCAGGCCCTTTAACTGCTTGAAAAACAGTGTTTCGTCCAATTCGATGGGGCGTCCGATATGGATCAGCTTATTTTCGGTATCCTGCATGCCTTCTTCATCCATCAAAAGCTCTTCATAGAGCTTTTCGCCGGGACGAAGACCGGTAAATACAATCTTGATATCCTCATCCACTTTGTATCCGGACAAACGGATCAGGTTTTTAGCCAGATCCAGAATACGCACAGGTTCCCCCATATCCAGAACGAAGATCTCGCCGCCTTTGGCATAGGCACCCGCCTGCAGCACCAAAGATACCGCTTCGGGAATCGTCATAAAATACCGGATAATGTCAGGATGTGTTACCGTCACAGGTCCGCCTGCCGCGATCTGTTTTTTAAACAAAGGAATTACGCTGCCGTTGGAGCCCAGTACATTGCCAAAGCGCACTGCCACAAATTCTGTCTCATAATGACGGTTAAAAGTCTGCACGATCATTTCACAGATACGCTTGCTGGCACCCATAATATTAGTAGGATTTACCGCTTTATCCGTGGAGATCATGACAAATTTCTTTGTGCCGTTCTGCGCTGCCGCCATCGCGGTCTTCCAGGTACCAAATACATTGTTTTTAACCGCTTCGTTGGGGCTTTCCTCCATCAGCGGCACATGTTTGTGTGCTGCCGCATGGTATACGATGTCAGGCTTATGCATTTCAAATACAGCATTGATCCTGTTGGTATTGCGGACACTGCCGATCAAAACCACCAGATTTAACTCCGGAAATCTTTCCTTTAACTCCTGCTGCAGGTCATAGGCATTGTTTTCATAGATATCCAGAATGATCAGTTTTGACGGCTTATGAGTTGCGATCTGTCTGCACAGCTCACTACCGATGGAACCGCCGCCGCCTGTTACCAGCACGACTTTATTCTGCACATATCCAAGAATGGAATCCAGATCCACGCGGATGGGCTCACGTCCCAGAAGGTCTTCTACTTCCACATCGCGCAGCTTGCTGACATTGACTTCGCCGTTTGCCAGCTGGTAAAGTCCGGGAAGGGAACGCAGCTTACAGTTGGTTTCCTTGCAGATTTCCAGAATTTCACGGATCGTTGTTCTTGATGCAGAGGGCATTGTCAGAAAGATCTCATCAATTCCGTAAAGATCCACGGATTCAATGATCTTGTCTCTGCCGCCGACCACCTTGATTCCCTGAATAAACTGTCCCCATTTGGACTTGTCATCATCGATGATACAGCGAATTACCATGGTGCTGTAATTGCTGGAAAGGATCTCTTTGATCATGGTGTTTCCCGCTTCACCGGCACCGATGATCATAACAGAGGTACTGTTGTTTTTATTCTGCTGCTTATGCTTTTTGCTTCTTAAGAACCGATAGGAAAACCGGCTGGTAAAGATCAGCATCAAAAGCAGGAAAAAGTAGAAAAAGTAATAACTGTTGGGTACCGGCTGACTGCCCACCTTAAACAGATACAGCACGCCTGCATTCAGGAGGCTGGACACAAAACATGCCACTGTCAGATTCTGCATTTCCGTCTCACCGGCAAAAGCCCACAGACTGTGATACATGCGGAAAATATAAAACACAGCCAGTGTCAGCAAAATATTGATGATCATGGAATTGCGCACTGGCAGTAAAAACTCACTGGGAATGGCATTCAATGAAAATTCATAACGCAGCACCAGAGCCAGAAAACCGGCCGTAACCACGCTGATAATGTCATAGATCACCAGAAAGGTTCTGCGGTAGAGCAGGGCATAATTAAATTTACTCTTTTTTCTTTCCTTATTCGTTTGCATCTTTTAAACTTTTCTTCTTTCTATTTTTACCGTTCTGATATAACAGCGGTGCAAAAACGACCATAACAGAAAATCCGATGGGATTACAGGGATGGAACAGCCATTCCACCAGACCGGCCACGGCAAAACCGATAAAAACTGTCAGCGGAAGGATCGCATAGAGATCTTCCTGATTCTTTTTGATCGCATACACAAACATCATAATACAGCTGACGGCACCAAACACAAGAAATACAAGTCCTGTCAGCATACCAAAATCATGGATCACCTGCAGATAGGTATTGTGGGCATGTACGATCATGGTACCGCGCTCATCCGGTACACCCATCAGTTCATGACCTGACAGGTTCCATTCCTTTATATAGAGTCTCCAGATATCCAGACGTCCATTGGACATCTCCCCAACTTCCTCCAGGGCAGATGCCGAAGCATACAATCTCCGGTCAGGTTTTACATAAAGACTGCCGTCTTTTAAGCTCCGCATACAGAGCATGATTTCTTCCAGATCCTTTTGTACATCGGAAGCATCAGAAAACAGCTTTTCGTCCACCACTTTGAAAAGGCGTGAAATGGACATATATTTGGTGGAATCCGCTGCTTCATCCACATGAATGGCCGCTGCGGAATCTTCCAGTTCAAACAGATAGGGATTGTTATAAACTGCCGGAAGCAGACGCACACTGCTGTAGGTAACAGGCAGGCACAACAATACTGCTGCTGCCATGACCGCTGCATTTTTCAAAAATTTCTTCCAGGATTGTTTGTATACGATCAGACAGGTAAACGGAACAATAATACCTGTCACTGCGATTGCAGCCAGATATCCGGTTCTGGACAGTGTTAAAAACAGGAAGGACAATGCCATACCATATAAAAGAAGTGTTCCCCAGTAACCGGAAAGCTTTTTGCCTTCTTTTTTCTTTGCAAGAAGCCTCACTGTCAGGACACAGATCACCAATGTCAGATAGGTTGCTGTTACCGTTACCGTATGGAAAACCAGATTATATCTGTTAAAAGCCCAGGCACGGATGGGTCTGCGTGCCATGCAAAACAGCACTGCAGCTGTAAAATTCAGGACAACGCCATTGCAGAAGTTCTGCAGCATTTTCCCTTTTTCTTCCCAGCAAACATAAAACAGGTAAAACAGCACAAATACCAGCACCATATAAACAGGCCAGCCTCTGGTATTGCGAAACAGGATCAAACCTGCAAACAGTAAAGTCAGCAATGCTGCATATCCAAAACGAAGTTGTCTGAAGCAGAAACGGTTCTTCCGGATCTGCAGGACAAGCGCTGCAAACACCACTGCTGCCAGAATACCGATCATCACCTCATAGCGCAGCAAGAGCGCATCCAGCACTTCCTCAGAGCCATCCCCTATGGACATACGGCATCTGTAAACAGCCAGAGCTGCCATTGCTGCCGCAAGCAGACAGGAAGTATCCAGTCTTCCATAAATCTTTTTTACCGGACACATGGTCAGAAGCAAAAGTCCTGCCCATAACAGCACGAAACGATACGCACTGTCCTGATAAAACTGATACAGGGCATTCATATAATCAATACCGCCCCAGAGCACACCGGCAAAAGCTGCTGTCTGCAGCCAATGACTGCTGTTTTCCTCCCAGGCCTGCGCAAAAGAAGCTCCCTGCCATAATACATACCTTTTGCCGGTACGCTTTGCAAAAAATACATAGGCAAAAAAGAAAGCTGCAATCCCAATTCCCAGCGCGTAAACCAGCTTATCGGCAAGTCCGGAGCCAAACCGGTTCTGTATCAGCGCACCATACGCCAGATACAGCAATACGGCATAAAATACCGGTGCTGCCGTCATCCAGACCAGATGCTGCAAACGGACACATTTTTCTCTGTTTTCTTTTTTGGTATACCAGATCACGCCAAAACAGCCCGCCAAAGCCGCCGTCAAAACTGCCGCCGAAAGACCAATCAGCTTTTTCATGGAAGGAAAAATAGTATATACCTGACGCATCAGGATATTCTGGGCTTCATAGGTAATTACTTCATCATAAGTAATTGTATAATAATACCCCAGATTAGTCATGCCTGTCTCACCGGTATTCTGCCAGCCCAGACGCATAGCTCCTCCGGTACTTTGCAACTGCCACACATAGGCACGTCCCGCAATTGTCTCAATCCCCACCGGCAGTCTCACATAACCAGGATAGACATCCTCATCACAAAGTTTGACCTCTTCATGATATAAAATCTCATTGGTTTCATCATAAATCATTAATCTGAAAAACTTACCGGCTGCTTCCGGTGAAGTCACATACAGATCCAGATACCGAAGATACCCGCCGTCAGCTAAAAATACCTGCTGAATAATGCGTCCGGGATCCATATCAATCTCCAGCGTCTCCCCCGCGATCTTCTCTGAACCAACCACCGTATAATCACGGTTTAAAATATCAGTTCCCCAGATCAGATACAGCGCCAGCACCGCATAAAATACAATTGTGATAATAAGGGCCTTATGCCATTCTATCTTACGATTCATCGTTTCCTCTTTTTTACACGCAAAATACGTGGGCAGACTCTCCCACTGTGTTTATACTCTCATGCAGTATATCACACTTTTTTTTTCATGACAACCATCCAGACATACAGCGGCAGCGCAAACCAGAAGATCAGCACATAACGCACCAGATAGGTCGGTCCCAAAAGCACAGTCAGCCAGTTTAAATAAACAGGGCCAAACGCCGCAAACAACTTTAACTGTCCCCTTGCCAGCAGATACAGGCCGCCCAGCACATAGATCCAGCATAAAAATCCGGGTGAAAACAACATGGAAAGCACCGGAATCCGCTGCTGCAGGATCCCCCAGGAAAACTTTTTGATCACGCGTTCCAGCAGCACAAATTTTGACTGCCGCACACCCGGCTCCTCTGTCTCGCCGGTAAAATAAGAGCTTTCCGTATAGTATCGCTGTCCGTTATACACATCGATCACGGTATCCGGATACCAGAAACCGTAGGAAGTCATCAGCCAGGCATTCACATAGGTAAAAGGCGCTCGCAGTCCGATATCCGCCCACAGGCTGATATACTTTCCGGGATCTTTTTCAAAGGTTTCCGTCTGAAAATCAATCTTGACCATATCAGACAGCTTCGGATTATACCGCTCCAGAACCTCCTGCGGCAAAATCTCATACAGAATTTCTTTTTCTTCTTCACTGTATAACTCCGGTGAGAAGATATAAGCGCGGGTCAGCTGCTGGATCGGCACGGTAAGCGTCTCCATCGTACCGGTATCCTGCGGTGAAAGAAGTGCTCTCAGTAAAGAATTATTTCCCTGGATCAGCAAAAATGCACACACCAAAATCAGAAGCATTTTTTTCCACTGTATTTTACCCGCCATCCACAGCATGACCGGAATCATCACCAAAAACACATAAAAACCATTATTGCGGAATACTGCCATGGCAAACAGACTCACTGTCAATACCGCCGGATACAGGCGTTTTTTTCTGAATACCTCCGGTTCTGTCACAAGCCATACCAGAAGGATCAGCACCGCCAGCATCCCTGCACAATAAAGGGTATCTTTACTGGTACAAAGCACAAAGACAGAGATCACCGGAAAAAATGCCAGATAAACAAAGGAAAAGACTCTGACAATCTTTGGTGCGCCCGTTTTTTTCAAAAATCCCAGAAGCCATGAAAATACACCTGCCATGACTGCCATCTGAAACACTTCATATACCGCGATTCCGGTATTCCAGTTTCCTGTCAGTTCATATACACCGGACACAATGCCGCCCAAAAGCAGCACATGCAAAAGCGGATGTCTTGTCAGATACGCCTGCTGTGTCACCTGCGTCAGCTCATCGGTGGCATCATACCCAAAAAATCCAGGCCATGCTGCCAGCCAAATCGGTGTCCAGCAAAGAAACAGCAATACAGCTGTCAGCCAGAAGAATTTTCTGCTGTTTTGCTCAGTGGCCGAAACGCTGCCGCTTTCCGCTGCCTTATCGTCAGCCCCTGCAGGTCCTTCCGCCAGCTTTCTGCCAAGCCAGTCCAATCCTGAAAATCCCCACACAATAAGCGGAACCAGAAAAACAGCCATACATAAAATTACCAGCCACATCCAGGGAGACACAAAATCCACATTTCCGTACAGATCCAGCCTTCTGCCAAATCCCAGACAGACACTGACAAACAAAGCGCCGATGCCGCCGCAGATCCAGTCTGCTTTGGAGGCTTTGACCTCCAGTGCCTTTGCCGCCATCATGGTAAAGCCTGCAAACAAAAGCACCGAAAGATAACTGTTTGTCAGCTCCAGCGGCCGTCCCAGCTTTGCGCTTTCCGCACAGGCAAAGGTTCCCAGATACCCCAAAAGAGGCGCTATCCACATCCGGCTGTTTTGCCTGATCCGGTTTTTCAGACTATTTACATGCAGGTTCTGCTTCTGAACCATTTTCTTCATATTCGTCACCGCCCACGATCTCACGCACCACATACTGGGGCGCATTGTTCATACAGATATATGCTCTGCCCACGTACTCACCAATCATTCCCAGCATCAGCATGATCATGCCGCCAAGAAACATAATGGCACTCATCAGCGCAGAAAAGCCCACAGGCACTGCAGGATTGACAAATTTTTTGATCACTGTATAGATCGCATACAAAAAGCCAAAGGCCGCGCAGCCCATACCGGTCATGGTGGCAATGCGCAGAGGCTTTTCGCTGAATGCGGTAAAGCCATTGAACCACAGTGCCAGGAGCTTACGAAGGGTATAGCCTGATGTTCCCTCCATACGGTCTCTGTGGTTGACATCCACATTGGTGATACGCTTGGTGGCACGCAGCACCAGTCCGATCACATAAGGATAGGCATTTTCATAACGCAGCATTTCGTTGAGCACAAAACGACGCGCCGCAAAATAGCTGGAAATAAACAGTTCCCTGGGCTTATTGAGCATAAAGCACAGCATCCAGTCATTGACCCTGCTGCCAAAATTCCGGAACGCATTATGGTGTTTATGCGCATATCTGGCATACACCACATCGGCCCCTTTTTCGATTCCCTCCAAAAGCTTTCCCACTTCATCCGCAGGGGTCTGTCCGTCATCATCCAGACACACTAAAATATCACCCTTTACTTGATGAAATCCCGCCATCAAAGCAGCATGCTGCCCGAAATTCCTGGCCAGATTCACACCGATCACATGCTTTTTATTTCTGCAGATATCCTCGATCGCTTCAAAGGTATCATCCGGTGAGCAGTCATTGACCAGAATGATCTCGTGGTCATACGCTGCCAGTGTTTCCATCGTTGTATCGATCTCCTCCACCACTTTCCCGATGGTATTCTGGGAACGGTAACAGGGAATCACAAAACTCACCAATTTCTTTTTCATAAAAACCTCCGGTCCGGATGCTTTGCAAAACTGCCCGGACCCTTTTTTATTTTCTTAACGGCTGTGTATGACTGCCGTTACTGATTTTCCTTAAAAATAACTGCCATCAGGATCAGATCCCGGTAACGCCCGCCCAGGAAATGCTCATCCTTTAAATACCCCTCCTGCACAAAACCGGCCTTTTCATAACTGCGCACCGCAGCCTGATTGTCCGCAAACACACGCAGCATCAGCTTATGGAGCTTTAATACATCTTTTGCGTAAGCAACGGCCAGACGCGCAGTCTGCGTACCGATCCCTCTGCCGGCCGCATCCTCTTCTCCGATAAAAATGCCGTATT
This sequence comes from Lachnospiraceae bacterium, assembly GCA_017500935.1. Classification (GTDB taxonomy): domain Bacteria; phylum Bacillota; class Clostridia; order Lachnospirales; family Lachnospiraceae; genus Gallintestinimicrobium. The sequence goes on along the minus strand of JAFVXW010000087.1, from coordinate 74,830 downwards.
CCGCTTTTTTATCTCCGGAATCAATATCACGGAAATACACACTTCCCACCGGACGGTCATTTTCAGCCAGACAGATGATAAACTGTACCACCTCACCGGTAAAAACCCTGGTGCGCATCCAGTTTTCATGTCCCTGTGCCGTAAATTCTGCCTGATAAATAAAATTCTGACGCACGCGGTCACTGTTGCGCCAGCGCACGATATTTTGGGTATCCTCCATGGTAATGGGGCGCAGATAAATACCATCCCCCTCAATTCTTTCTGTCATATACTGCATCCTGTTCCTTTGCATCCTGCATCTGTCCGGTTTGTCTGTGCAGGCCTATGGTTTTGGCTTATCTGCACACGATCTGATATACTTCCACCGCACCGTCTGCGATCTTGTCTGTCAATATCGCTTCTGCTGCGATCCCCTGTTCTGCCAGAAAATCCAAAAGCCATACGAAATCTGTCCCTGCATCAGTCAGCAGACGCACATTTTCCTGGCCGCATACCGCTTCTCCCACACTTTCCAGTCCGAAATCCTGCAGTTTTTTTTGTGTCAGCGGGCTTTTGGAAATCCAGCCGCCCATAATATCATAATTAAACGGTTTATCCCGATCCACGCCGATCTTTTCCGAAAACCGCACAGTGGAATACACATCTGCCAGATACAGAATATCCGGAGTCTGGCTGCAGTATGCCATAACCGCTTCGTTGACGCTGTTGGTCTGCTGTCTTTGCTGTACCTGCTGTATGGCGGCCGCTGCATTTTTCGGTGCAGTCAGAATACCGCATAAAACCAGGCCGACCGCTGCCGCATGAAGCGTCAGCATCTGCAGACAGTTCTCCTGCTTTTGGCTGCCGTTTTCAGCCTCTGCATTTTTAGCTGTCAGCAAAAGTCCTCCAAAGGATGCCGTCATGGTCAGATACAGCGGTGTGGTAAGGCGCACCGGCAGTCTGCCCCGCAGGATCAAAAACAGCCACAACGCAGCTGCGCAGCCGGTCACAAGCACTGCCTGCCATACACCGTTTTTTTGTTTTCTGAAAAAAGCGGTTCCAAACAGCAGCAGTCCCAAAAAGATCATGCCTGCATTCAGACAAAAATCTGCTTTTCCCAGAAAATGCCCGAAGACAAGTTCCCAGATCCCCGTGCACAGATCCTTTTTAAACAATCCGCCGTTTTCCCTCTCCACCGATCTTTGGGCAAGCGCCTCCAGAAAATCGGCATCAATGCTGTCATCTGCACTGAAATTATAGTTTCTCAAAAGCTGCTGACGAGTCTGTGACATCCCCAGCTCTTCGTAGATTCTTTTGTTTTCCCCGTAGTCTTCCACCACATCCAGCTGATAATCATAAACGGTGGTCCGGGCATCAAAATAACGGGAAAATTCCTGCCAGTCATCGCTGCCATAGGCCAGCGCTTCTGCTCCCAGACAGAGCACGATCCCTGCCATCAAAGCTGCAAATAATCCCACATAACCGGTCAGATTTTCTTTTGCAAAGGGATTTTTGTGAGAAAACCATTTGCAAAGCCCTGTTATGCCTGCCAGCGGCAAAAGCAAAAGCCCCATCTCGCTGCGCAGACAAAACGCGATCCAGTAAAGGATCAGCGCGGGAAGATTCTTGCGCAAAAAAACGGCAAAGCTCTCCGGTTTCTGACTTGTGGCGATCCAGAATACTGCCGCCGCACCAAGCATACCGGCAGTCACCGTATACTGTAAAAAAACCAGATGTTCCAGACAGGCACCCATCCAGAAAATCCCCTGTGCCAGCAAAAGCAGGATTTTTTTTCCCCTGCTGTCCAGACACTGCAGTGTCCTGTACGCGATCACATAAATCGCGCCAAACTGACACAGACATAAAAACAGGCCAAAAACAGGCACACCCGGTATGTAATACAAAAGACTTAAAAGCCATCCCAGCGGATACAGAATCTGCATGGTATGCCCATCAGGACTTCCGCTGTAAACACCTGACAAAATATCCTTGATCAGCACATCGTCATTTAGATCATAGTAAAAACCGCCGCATTTATATGCCGCCGCTGCCACCGCTGCCGTCATCAAAAATGCAGCTGCGGCATCTGTCATCCGGCATTTTTTCTGCTTAAAAACCATAAAATGCCTTTACTTTCTCTGCCACAAACGCGGTCTGCTCCTCTGTCAGTCCATAATACATGGGCAGACGCAGCAAGCGCTCACTTTCTGCGGTCGTATATCGGTCTTCTCCCGCAAATCTGCCGTATTTGAGTCCTGCAGGCGCAGAATGCAGCGGAACATAATGATACACCGCCAGAATATCGCAAGCCTTAAGATAGTCGATCAGCGCCGCACGCTCTCTCTCATCGGCAGTTTTCAAATAAAACATATGTGCATTATGCACACACTCTTTCGGTACGGTGGGCAGCTCAATCTTACCGGCTTCTTTCAACGGCATCAGCAGTTCGTAGTACTGGTTCCATCTGGCCAGTCTGCAGTCATTGATCTCATCCGCCATTTCCAGCTGTGCATACAGATATGCCACATTCAGTTCGCTGGGCAGATAACTGGAACCAAACTCCTGCCAGCGGTATTTATCCACCTGGCCGCGGAAATATTTGCTTCTGTCCGTGCCTTTTTCACGGTAGATCTCTGCTTTTTCAATATATTTTTCATCACGGATCAAAAGCGCACCGCCCTCTCCCATGCTGTAATTTTTGGTTTCATGGAAGCTGTAGCAGCCAAAGTCACCGATGGTTCCCAGCATTTTTCCTTTATAATATGCCATCACACCCTGGGCGGCATCTTCAATGACCATCAGACCGTGGCGCGCGGCGATATCCATGATCACATCCATTTCACAGGCCACACCTGCATAGTGAACAGGCACGATGGCTTTGGTCTTTTCGGTGATGGCCGCCTCGATCAGCGTTTCATCGATATTCATGGTATCCGGACGGATATCTACAAACACAGGCACTGCACCGCGCAGCACGAACGCATCCGCCGTGGACACAAAGGTAAAGGAGGGCATGATCACCTCATCCCCCGGCTTAATATCAGCCAAAAGCGCTGAAAGTTCCAGCGCATGGGTACAGGAAGTGGTCATCAGGCATTTTCTGGTTCCTGTGCGCTCTTCAAACCACTGATGTGCCTTTTTGGTAAACTCACCGTCTCCGCAGATCTTCTGGTTTTCCACCGCCTGCTTCATATATTCAAATTCTTTCCCGGTACAGGGCGGAACATTGAATCTGATCTTTTCCTTCCCGGTAAAAGGTACTTTACATTCACTCATGAAATAACCCTCTTTTCTGCGATCACCGGATATCATAGATCCGGTAAACACCGTTATTAAGAACTTCCTCATAGGGGTTTGCTTCCACCCATTCTGTCAGAAGTTCCCATTTTGCAGCTTCCTGTGCTTCCAGCGTCTCAGGATCTTCTGTCCGGACGATCACCAAAGGCAGTTCTGTATTCCCTGACGCAATCGCGTTAAGATCGGTTTCCATCTGTGCTGCAGGATAAGTATTCATATCCGGCCAGTCGTGGGAAAGTGCCGAAGGCATCTTAAACATCCAGTAAAATCCGGGAACATCGCCCATGGTCAGCAGCCGCCGACCGGAATCTGCCTGTTTTTTTACATCAATCTGATCACAGTAATCCACCACATCCTGAATGGCCGCTGCATTTTCTGCATTGGTGTACATACCGGCAAGTGCTGCGCTGTTTTGTACCTGCGCATTTCTCTCCTGTCCTTCCAGACCGTCGCGGAACACACCTTTGATGCCGTATCCCACACTCTGGACAGTAACCATTGTCAGGATCACCAAAAGCAGAAGTCTGAAAGAAAAGTTTTCGGTTCTGCCCCTTAACTTCAGATACAGCCGGTATCCCTGCCAGAGCGTCACCGGCGCTGCCAGAAACAGATTGTTCAAATTCGGATAAGTGCCGTTGTTGCTTCCAACAGGTGTCACCGCCAGAATCACCAGCACAAACAATGCCAGCAGTTTGTCCCTGCGAAATACCTGCGGATCTGCCAATGCCCAGATATTAAGCGCAAAAGCTGCAAACAAAAGCATCATGCCCCAGTTATAAAAACTCCAGTAGAACTGATAGTTAAAATCAAACATACCGCGGCCCCACACAAAACGCAGAAGCACAGCAAACATCCCTGCGCACGCGCAGATCTTGAGTTTTTCAAATTTTCCGGGCAAAACCGCAAACATAAGTCTGCCGATGCCTGCCACGATCAGAAAATAGCAAACCCAGACCAAAGAGGACGCATAGGATTCCAGAATGGAAGTGATCATGGAAAAAGGCGAATAGGTTGCATCCGTTTCCTGATAGCCGGAAAGCCCTGTCAGCATCTGCAGATAAGCCCCTGCGCCAAACTGCAGCCGGATTACGAAAAGTCCTGCCGCAAACGCTGCCAGAAATCCTCCGACACAATACAGCACGTCGATCCAGATTTCCTTCCAGCTTCTGTCACGAAGGATTCCGTAATAAAATACCGTCACGATCAGCGCACATTCCAGAATGTTGGGAAGTCTGGTCAGCACGCTCAGCCCAAGCAGCACACCTGCTGCCGCCATCAGCCGTCTGCGCTTCCAGATAAGCCCTCTGTAAAGGCAGATACTGCCTCCCAAAAACAGTACAAAGGTCAGATAGTTATACAGGCTTGTGGTCGGGATCCAGCAAAGACCGATCGCGATCACTTCCCCCAGAAATGCCAGTCCGCAGGGCATCTTGCCTTTTAAGAAAAAGTAGGAAAGCAGTGCCATAAAGCTGACAAACAAACCGGTATAAATACGCATTCCCAGCAAAGCAGCCCCGCCGGGAAGCTTCATCAAAAGCCATCCGGTGACATTGGCCAGATAAGTTGCCACCGTCCAATCCTGCGCTGCATGCGGGAAAAACGTAAAATTGACAAGCCCGTAACAGGTATCTGTCAGGTCAATTCCCTGACTGCACTTGATCAAAGGAAAAAGAAACAAAATAAGCGGAAGCACAAACCATTCCAGATATTTTTCCGTTTTTTTCATCTCATGCCTCCTTTTTATGTTTTAATGCCGCTTTCGCAGCCAAACCAATCCATCCAAACAACACTGCCCGCAGCTTATCGATCAAAAGACACCCTGTAAACGCAGGGATCAGGATCACAGGACCCGCAAAACCGGTCCACTCTGTCATCCATCTGCACCAATTCAGCGAAACATCCACATGCTCATGGATCAGATATACGCCAAAGGCTGCCGGCGCAAAAAAGCTGACGATCTTTGCTGCTGCTCCGTCCGGAATCCGCATGTAATAAAAGCAGGCAAACAATCCCACCGCGCCTGTGATGCAGGGCAGGAAATTATAGTGAAACGGAACAGATGCATAATAAGTCAGTGCCGGAATACGTACCGCCAATCCCAAAAGCGCCAGTTCCATACCGGCTGTCAGCAATACGCTTCCCAGATACACTGCCAGTGCCCTGCGGATATTTTTCATCCATTGAAAACCAAATCTTCTGATCCATGCACCGATCAGATACACACATAAAAACCAGCCGTATTCATAGCCGTATCTGTCCGTTGCAAACTGCAGCGGGCTGATCGTTTTGCCAATGGAAAAAAACAGCAAAAGCCCCGCCAGTATTTTGGCGAAGCATTTGGGCTCCAGCTGCCATATTGCAGCATTTATAAGAGGTGAAAACAGGCACATCACAATATATGCACTGACAAACCAGTAATGTCCTGTCTGCACCGGGAACAGGCAGTTCCACAGATGATACACATCCGTCAGCTTCTGTACATCCAGAAGTCCCAGAATAACCAGTACCGGCGGAATCAGCAGCGCATAAAACAATACCTGTCCGATGACAGCAGCGATGCGTTTCCAGGAAAAAGCAGCTGCCGACAGAAAATAACCGCTGATGAGCACATATACATTGACTGCCACCACGCAGAAAGACTCTGCGATCACGGCAGCACTTCCTTTGCCGCCCGGCACTTCTCCTGCCTCCGGAAGCAGACCTGTACGCAGAAGATAATGCAGGATCATTACCATGAACATGGCAGCAATACGCAGTAATTCAAAATTGGTCTGTCTTGTTTTTTTGCTCATCCTGCCCTCCTTTTCCCATACTGTCTGACATCCTTATCGATGCTGTTTTTAACGTTCTCTCTTGATCTGTCCCTCTTCCACCCTGTAGACCATATCACATTTTTCGATGGTCTGCAGACGATGGGCAATGATAACCAGTGTTTTCTGACCGTGCAGGCTGTTGATGGAATCCATGATCGCAGCCTCCGTCTCATTGTCCAGCGCACTAGTTGCTTCGTCCAGCACCAGCACTTCCGGATCTTCAAATAAAGCTCTGGCAATGCCGATACGCTGACGCTGTCCGCCGGAAATACGGATACCTCTTTCACCAATACTGGTATCAAGACCCTCGGGGAGACCGCGTACAAATTCATCCAGCTGCGCTTTTTTGAGTGCTTCCCACACTTTTGCATCATCAATATCTTCATCCGCATAGCCAAATGCCACATTTTTGCGGATAGTGGAATCGATCATAAAAATTGTCTGCGGAATATAACCAATGTTTTTTAACCAGCCTTCGTAATGATCACGCACCTCCACGCCGTCGGCCAGAATCTGTCCGTTCTGGATATCCAGAAGTCCCAGCATAATATCCACAATGGTTGTTTTACCGGAACCGGAAGTTCCCACGATACCGACTGCTGCTCCCACAGGCACTTCCATACTGGCATGATCAAAGATCAGTGCCTCAGAATTGGGATAACGGTATACAATATCCTTCAGTTCAATCTTTTCTTTGACAGGCAGCTTTTCCACATCATGTTTTTTACGGTAGGTATCCATGTCGTAGATCATGGTTTCGTCATGGATCTCTTCCTGCAGATTGTCCGTTACACCCATAAAGAAGGGTTCAAAGTAAGAAATCTGGGTCAGATAGTTGTTGATACGGTTGGCAGAGGGTAAAAGACGCATCGCTGCCACACCAAAGGCACCGATCTGCCCCACCATGCTGGCGATATTCTCGCCGGATAAGATCATCAGGATCAGATACAGAATCAGACCCGCCATACATACTGTCTCGATCAGCAGACGGGGCGTTGCATTGAAAATATTGTATCTCTGAACGGCACTCACATATCCCTGGCCGCATTTCCCGTACTCGGTGATAAAATAGTTTTCCTTGTTGGCGATCTTGATCTCTTTGATACCCATAACGGACTCTTCGATCCACTTATACAGTCCGCTGTAGTAATCCTGATTTTCAATACCGGCCTTATACATGATCGGCTTTAACACACATTTGATAATGATCAGCGTCACTACAAGAAGAGATGCCACTGTCAGGATCATCTGCGGTGCGATCGTAGTCAATGTCACAGCCAGAAGGCCGAAAATGATCAGCTCACTGGTCAGCTGCAGCACTGCCAGGATCAGACCGTACATATTGTTGACGTCAGAAGTGATCACACGCTGGATCACGGAAGTGTCCGCATTCAGATAATACTCATAAGGACGCTTCATGAAATTGATCATCATGCGCTGGGAAGTTTCAAACTGATTCGTGTATGCAAAACGCAGCTGCACCACATTCTGAAAATATAAAAATACATTTTTCAGCACAAATCCCAGAATGATCAGTACAAGGATCAGCGTTGTAAATCTTGTGGGACTTGTAAATCCAAGTGCTCTGTAAATCTGCGCAATGATGCCGTCACCCTCCACGCAGGTCGGATCCATTACCATCTGGATCGCAGGCACCACCAGACCGACACTGGCAGTCTCCAGTATCGCGCCAACGACCATCATGATCAGGATCTGCACCATTTTATATTTCTGCTTCCGGTTCAGAAGCACCATCATCTTCTTGAATATTTTTGCCATCAGTTTTTCCTCTCAGCCGCATAGTATCGGCATAATATAATATCATATTATTTTATCATATAACACATACTGATTGCAAGTATCGCAGGACACTCAGATGTCCCGGCTTTATCATAATTTCCGTTTTTTAGCATTCCACCAGCTATTGAGCTTCCGGCTCCTGCCACAAAGGGGTCAGCACCAGCTCTTCAAAAACCGGCCTGTAGGGGTCATATTTTACGCCGCTTTGCGTATACCATCCGGCAAAAATATGGTCTTCCAGATATGGCACCGGCAATTCCCCTGCCACTGCACCGTCTTTGATATACAGCTTTTTCCACGGCACATCCTCCACCAGCAGTGTAAGTCTGTGGTATTCTTTGCCGCCTGTCCACACTTCTTCCAGATATTGGGTGCGTGTTTCCACAAAATACTGCAGATAACGTACATTATCCTCATAGGATTCATAATACTGATAACGGTTTATCATATCCTGCCAGCGAATATGATCCATCTGCATGGATGCTTCTGAATAGGCACTGGCCTGTTCGATCACAGAATCAGACAGCTGCCTAAGAAGCGGAAGCCAGATATTTTCAAAATCTGTCACCACCTGCCGGTAAAAAATCTCCTGATCCATCAGGGCGCGGTACAGATCCGTTCCCAGAATATGGTCGGTCAGTTCTGTCACCCCCTGGGGATTGCTGTTGATCTCATCCAGCATACAGTTTCCCCAGCACACATCATAGTCCCAGGGAGGACCTGCATACAGTTTGTTCTCTCCCTCCGGTACATAGTAAAAGGAGCTTGTTACACCGCCGTCATAATTTTTGGTCACTTCCTCCAGCAGATATTTCTGTACAAAGGAATTAAGATCCAGATATTCCGTAAACAAAAGCCCTGTCTGGGGATGTCTGCCGTCCTTTGCATAAACTGCATCCTCTGCCGCCTGTACCAGAGCCGCAATGGCGTCCACCTGCTCCTGATCCGGCATCTTTGGGCTTTCGATCAGATAATATTCTCCCCGCTCTGTGCAAAATCCCGCCTGTCCTTCCAGATAATAGGCAATCTGATAGCGCTCTTCAATTTCTCTCTGCAGCAAAAAACCTTCTCCGATATCCACACGGGCATTGTCTGCCTGTATTTTTTCGCACAAAAGATAACAGCCCTGATATTCACCGTTGCAGTACAGATCCACCAGCTGACTCTCCGGAGTATAGGCAATCCCGGCCTGCTGCGCCAGCCATAAGGCGAGGCTGTTGCGGATACCTGTTTCATCATATCCATTGGCCAAAAGTACCCAGCTTCTGTCACTTCCCATTCCAAACAGATCCGCAGCCTCCTGCAGTTTAAACTGGAACGGCTTTTTATCCAGTGCCCAGGTGGAATTTCCCCTTGTGGAAAATTCTGAGATTCTGCCCGCATAATGCGTTGTGCCGTCTGCCAGCGTGATCACCACGGATGCGCTTTCTTTTGCCTCTTTATCTTCGCGTACCGCATCCAGAGACCCGCTTAACGTATCAATCTCCACGGAAGGCAGATTTTGTGACTGCATAACGGTCAGATCCTGACGGTCCGCATATTTGTCCTTTTCAGCCGCCGCATTGGCCCAGGAAGGCAAAAAAAGGTAACTTCCATTTTCTGTCTCCCACAATTTCACATCTGCTGACCCTGCCGCTTTTGACAGATAGGACTGCGCTGCGATCGAAAGTGCAAATGCTTCCGTTAAAAGCAGTGCCATAAGGGGAAGCCAGCGCTTGTCTCTTTTGTTATGCTGTTTTCTATTCTCATTTTGAATCATATTTCTGTATTTTCCTTTTTCCGAGTGGATTCGTTCCCATTATAAACGGAATTTACTTTTTTGTCACTGTCTCCCTGTCCAACTTCCCCAAATTGTGCTATGCTTGTTATGGTTTTTACTGATATCTGTATATACAAAAAGAAAGGATTTTCCCTGACCATGGATACCCAGAAAATGATCTATCTGCGGGCAGACGGCAATCCGCAGATTGCTTCCGGTCATCTGATGCGCTGCCTGACCATTGCACGCGCGCTGAGAAAAAAGGAAGTTCTGCCGGTTTTTATCGTCTCTGACCCGACTTCCATAGAAATGCTGCGAAATATGTTTACACCGGAAGAGATCTCTTCCCATGCCTTTCCCATCGTCCATCTGCAGACTGCTTATGATGATCTGGAAGCTGAAATTCCGGTGCTTTCCCGGATTCTGACCGCACAGAAGCCGCAATGCATGCTGGTAGACTCCTATTTTGCCACCGCCGCTTATTTTGAGGCATTGCAGGGCCTGTGTCCGCTTGCCTATCTGGATGATCTGCAAAGCTTTGATGCCCCCGTGGATCTGGTGATCAATTACGACCTTTCACCAAATACCTCCTTTTACCAAAATGCCCGCCGCATTCTCACCGGCGCTGCCTATACGCCGCTTCGGGAACAATTTTCCCTGCAGCAGTACCATGTCTGGGAACAGGTTAAGGATGTGCTGATCTCCACTGGTGCCACTGACCCCTGGTATATCGCCGCCGATCTTCTGGAAAGCCTTCTTGCAGACCCCTTCTGGAAAGATACCTGTTTTCATATGATGACCGGGCCGGTGCATCAGTCCCGTGAAAGACTGCTTTCTTATGCCGCATCCGATTCACGCGTGCAGATACACGAAAATGTAAAGAACATGGCCTCTCTTATGGCTGAATGCGATCTGGCACTTTCTGCCGGCGGCACTACCTTGTACGAGCTTTGCGCCATCGGTGTGCCGACAGTCAGCTTTGCCTTTACAGATAATCACCTTCCCGGCATCCGGGATTTTGCCGCGGCAGATCTGATCCCCACCGCAGGTGATATCCGCACAAACAAAGATTTTATCTTCCATACAGCAGAAACGCTCAAGCTTCTCGCCCTTACCCCTGCACAGCGTACCGATCAGTCCTTCAGGATGCGCATGGCAATCGACGGCGCAGGTGCCAACCGTATTGCCGGTGCCCTGCTGAAGCTTTAATACTGCATTTATATCAAACGGAGCCTGTCGGTTTTTCCCGGCAGACTCCGTTTTTATTTTACATTTATTGGTAATCCATTCACTTTCCGATTTTTTTACGCAGAATGCGGTAAGTCCACAAAAGCTTATAATACATCAGGAAAAGCAGTGTGGACTTCTGCTGCATGGCGATCAGTTTCTTTTCTTCCGGATTCACCTGTGCCTGATAGTATGGATTCTTCTGAAAATCGGGAAATGCCTCCCGCATCTCATCTCCCATCTTTTTAATAAACCCGGGAGAACGATATCCTTTTCCCACCACATAGGAAAACAGCGTATTGATATAAAAAAGTCTTGTAAACTCAAAGCAGATCTCCGGACGATACTCCTCCAGATACCCAAAACGCTTTGCTTCCCGCAGAATGCCGCGTCCGGCTTCCATACGGTCATTTAATCTGGAAACATTGATGGTATGCACCGTGGATGCCGCATGCTGATAATAATAATACATGGGTTCGGGAATATATTCATAATGCTTTGCATGCAGCATAATGGCATCACTTACCGCATTGTCTTCATAGAAAATATGCTCCGGAAAACGGATATTATGATCCATGAAAATTTCCCGGCGGTACACCTTCACCACCAGACTGCCGCTGTCTAAAATCAGGGAACGATACTTGTCAGGTGTCAGAACACCGCTTTGTTCTGCTTTGCCATTGGCAACGATCTGTCCGATCTTCATGCTGTGCTCTTCTGTCAGATGATAGTCACAGCCGACCATATCGGCGCCGGTTTCCTCAGCACGCGCAAGCAGCTTCTCATACATATCCGGTGTGATCCAGTCATCGCTGTCAATGAAACCGATCCACTCTCCCTGCGCAAGGGACAATCCGATATTCTTGGCACCGCCCTGCCGCTTGTTTACTTCCGAATGGATTGCCCGGAAGCGATCCGGATAGTTTGCTTCATACTGTTTTAAGATTTCCAGGGAATTGTCCGTGGAACAGTCATCTACTGCGATGATCTCATAATCGGTAAGTGTCTGGTTCACCAGCGATTCCAGACAATATTCCAGTTTGCCGTCTGCTGCCATATTATAAACAGGCACAATAATACTTAATTTTTTCAAAGCCGATTCCTCTCATAAAAAAGTGTGCGCTTTTCGTATAAAAAACTCACCGGGTCTGTTGTGACGCCGGTGAGCATTTTTATCATTTCTCAAGTTCCAGATTGGAAAGCAGTTCTCTGATATCCTCCACAGACAGCCACTCTGTATTGTTGTCAGAGCTGTAGGAAAAGCCTTCCTCTACTTTGTGTCCGCTCAGATCAGGCTGCTGTTTGTTGTTCCAGGTCATCTGAGGATATACGATATAATGCTTTTCATATTCATAGGTGGTGAAGGAATCTTCGGTTGTTACCATGATCTCATGAAGCTTCTCACCGGGGCGGATACCGATTTCCTTGATCTTGCAGCCGGGCTTCATTGCTTCTGCCAGGTCTGTGATCTTAAAGGAAGGGATCTTGCTGATGAAGGTCTCGCCGCCCTTTGCTTCTTCCAGCGCCTTGATCACGAGCTGTACGCCTTCTTCCAGACTGATCCAGAAACGGGTCATGCGAAGATCTGTGATCGGAAGTTCTTCCACGCCGTCAGCGATCAGCTTCTTAAACAGCGGGATGATAGAACCGCGGCTGCCTGCCACATTGCCGTATCTGACGATGGAGAAATTCACATCCTTGCTGCCCACATATGCATTGGCAGCAATGAAAAGCTTATCGCTTACAAGCTTGGTTCCGCCGTAGAGGTTTACAGGATTTACCGCTTTATCTGTGGATAATGCCACCACTTTCTTAACATCGGAATCCAGTGCTGCTTCAATGATATTCATAGCACCGTGGATATTGGTCTTGATCGCCTCGTTGGGGTTGTATTCACAGGCAGGAACCTGCTTTAATGCTGCTGCATGGATGACATAATCAACACCCACAAATGCACGCTTTAAACGTTCCAGATCACGCACATCGCCGATGAAATAACGCATCTTGTCTTCATACTGTTTGAATTCATTCTGCATCATCCACTGTTTGAACTCATCGCGGGAATAAATAATTACCTTCTTGGGATTGTAATGTTCCATTACATATTTGGTAAAGCATTTACCGAAAGAACCTGTTCCGCCGGTAATCAGAATTGTCTTGTTATCCAGTAACATGTGTACATGCCTCCATTTGATTCTATCGTCTGACTTCGCAACTGTCTTGTATCCTTACAGTTACATTCGTTATACAAAGCAATATTCTGCCAACTTACTTCATCATACCATATGTCTTTTTCGATTGCAACCGCCGATTCACAGCACAGCCTCAATCAAATGCGCGATTTCCTCCAGACCTTCCTGATCACAGGGCAAAAATCTTCCGGGTACCGGACTGTCAATATCCAGCACACCAGCCACGCTGCCGTCTTTAAACAACGGGATCACAATTTCCGAAGCAGAGGCACTGTCACAGGCAATATGCCCCGGAAACGCATGTACATCCATAACTCTCTGTGTTTTTTTCTCTGCCCATGCTGTTCCGCAGACTCCTTTATGATAACCGATCCTGACGCAGGCTGTTTTTCCTCCAAAGGGACCAAGCCAGAGCGCGTCTTCATGGCACAGATAAAATCCTGCCCAGTTTACCTGTTCCAGTTTTTCATACAAAAGTGCTGCCGCATTGGCCAGATTGCTTACCTGCGGATAGGAAGCATCCAGAATTGCCTGCAGCTGTTCATATAATTCTTCATATTCCTTTGTCATTGTTTCATCCTTACAGACACCAAACAAACGCCTTTGGTTTCATCCTTTTAAAAATCAAAATCATCAAAATCCAGGGAAAGGCTGTCAAAAAAATCGGTCCTCTGCAGTCTTTCCTCCTGAAAACGCATCAGATACGCTTTTAACTCCGGCTGTCTTTCTCCCAGACTCGCCAGTGCAATGTCAAAATTCTCCTGCGTCAGCCCGCCAATCTCTGCAAAAAACTCATAATACTGCGGCTTATGGGCACATTCATCCCGGATCACATCCCAGGTATCCTGCGTGTCACATCCACAGGTATGATCCAGCAGGTAAGCTGTCAGCTCCTCTTTGACTGCATCTGCGATTCCCAAAGGGTGCAGCAGTCTTGTAAAACAAAGACGCACTTTTTCCTTACGCCGGTTTGCAGCATACAATCCCATATCTGTACTGCCGTAATCTTCTTCTCCGCAGAGGATCTGCTTTGTAAAGCCTTCCATATCCGGGCGGCGGACGATTTCCAGAAGACGGTTATCCCATTTGCGCAGCCACTCACTGCTTCCTGCTTCCGATGCAGAGATCAGGTATTCTGCATCCAGCAGTGTAATCGCAGCCGCAAACAGGGCCGCTGTATCCGCATCCTGTCCCGGCACCAGTTCGATCTCTTCGATCTTATCGCTTCCAAGAAAAAGGCTTCTGCCCAGCTTCATGTCCTTTTTGGGAATACTCACCCGCATCAGTCTGGGACAATGTGCAAATGCCCAGTCATCGATCTGCAGCAAAGTATCCGGCAAAGTCAGGGAAACCAGAAATCTGCTGTTAAAAAAAGCCTTTTTATAAATACCGACCACCGGCAATCCGTCTATGTGGTCCGGAATCACCACTTCAGGCATACGGCTGTCCATTCCGTCCAGCCAGATCCCATTTTCTTCCTTACGGTACAGCAGGGTAAGATCTCTGCTGACGCGCTCTCTATACTGTGTTGTTCCCATGGGCATTCATCCTACAGTTCCAGCTGTCTGATCTGCTCTGAGATCTCCATCTGTCTTTGTGACAAAAGCAGTTCCTCATTATGCTGCTGGTATTCCGTACATCCAAAAGTAGCGATAAAGCGGGAACTGTTTTCATTGACAGTCAGTTCTGTCATCAAAAGAAGCATCTCATTACCGGAAGCAAAGGCCTTTTCCACAAATCCAAACAAACCGCTTAAATGCTGTTTTGTCTGCAGGGTCATTTCCTTTACTGCTGCCGTACGGGCATCAAAACGCTTTTTGATCATGCCAAACGCTTCTTTTCCGTTTTCTGTATCCTGCAGCACACATATCTTCTGTGCATCTTCCAGAAAACGCAGAAGCGCCATGTGTTTTTTCTTATCCCGCTCTGACAGTGCATTGGCTTTTTTCATGGAATCCATCAGTTTCTGGCGGCCCAGGATCTGTTTTTCCAAAAGCTCTGCCAGCTGACCGGCACCGGCATCGGGATTTTTCTCCAGTACAGCCCGCACACCTTTTAACATGGGTACAAGTTCAGAAAGCACTGCTGTTGTTTCCATTACATCCCGGATCTCCCCCTGCATCCGGTCTAAAAGCATGCCAAGAAGAGACAGTCTTTCGTCAAAAGCAGCCTCTGCAGCCTTCTGTACCGTATCTTCTCCAAAGTTTCCTGCCAGAATTTCATCAACCTTGTAATCTCTTTTATATTTCTGGTACAGATCATAATAAGCCGCAAACTCTTTTACGATCCGTTCATTGCGCAGATACTGTCCGATCAGTGTCTCATCCACCGGAAGCTGCTCTTCCTCATACAGATATAAAATCTCTGACAGATCCTCCCAGCCTCTGGCAGTCACATAAGAACGGCCCTTTACCGTAGTCTCGATCCGATAGAAATATTCCTTTTTCAGATCCAGAAAATTTAAAATGGCATTGTGCACACCCATCTGGCGTGCATATCCTTTCCAGGTCTCATAATCGGCTTCCACTTCCAGCACACGCACACGGTCCATGGTCACCACGTCAAATTCACGGACAGACTTATTGTATTCCGGCGGATTGCCTGCCGTTACAATCGCCCAGCCATCGGGTACGCGGTGACGGCCAAACACCTTATACTGCAGAAACTGCAGCATGGAAGGCGCCAGTGTTTCCGATACGCAGTTAATCTCATCCAGGAACAAAATACCTTCCCGGACACCGCTTTCCTCCATCACATCATATACGGATGCGATGATCTCACTCATGGTATATTCAGATACATCTGTTTCCAGATCTGTGTATTCTTTATGGCGGATAAAGGGAAGACCCAGCGCAGACTGGCGGGTATGGTGTGTCATGGAATAGGATACCAGCGCGATTCCCAGTTCCTGTGCGATCTGCTCCATAATAGCCGTTTTACCGATACCGGGCGCACCCAGCAAAAAGATCGGGCGCTGCCGCACAAGCGGTACGCGGTATTCTCCATAGGCATCTTTTTTCAAATAAATCTTTACAGAATCCTTGATATATTCCTTGGCCTGTCTGATATTCATACTAAGCATCTACCTCCAACTGTTCTTCTTCCAATACCACCCGGATCGCCCAGGACGGGATCTGCGGCTGATTGTCATCGTCCTCCAAAAAGGCAAAGATCACATCATATTCCGGCATTCTTTCCGGATATATTCCATATCCGTCGGTAAAATAAATAAGTCCCTTTAAATTTTCAAATTCACCGTCCATAAGCAGCCGGTCCACATAGGAAAAAGCTGGTCTAAAATCCGTAGAACCAAACCCGGTCAGCTTTCCTTCTTTGATAAACCGTTCAAAATCCTCCTGCGTGCTGATTTTGGTATCGTTTCTGACTTCATTATCACACTGCAGGATATGCACATTTACCTGCGCAAAAAAATGCTCCGAAGACTTTAAGATCGAATATGTCTTTTTCAGAAATGCCCGCACAAGCTCACCGCGGCAGGATGCCGAAGTATCCAGCACGATCACGAAATCCCTGATCTTTTTGCTGTCACGGTATTCCAGCGGTTCGATCAGGGGCATATTTCCATAGCGTGCCAGACCATAGGTGTAATAAATATAGTCAAACTCATCATCATTGACCTGTACATGTTCACCCATCACCGTAAATCTGCGCAGAAGCTCTCCGTAATCATAACGGTCCCGTGTCGCCTCCGCCAGATTGTTCTGCAGGCTCTCCGCTCCTGTCTGCCCTGTGGAAAAACTCTTCAAATCAGCTTTGACCCTTTCACTGATCTTTTTCCACATTTCCTGGGTCACTTCCAATGTTTCTGTTTTCTGCTGCCGCCAAAGCGCATGCATATCCTTGAAAAAAAGCCGCCTGATCGTCTGCTGTCTGTGACTGCTGGGCGGATTGATCCTGAAATACCGGTAAACTCTTTCTGCCGTCAGCTGCCCGATCTCATCCTGAAGCTGCAAAAGAACACCTCTTGCCTCCGTATCAGAACGCATGGCGGCAAATGGAAGGGAAAGATCCTGTATGGTCTTTTCCACCGCCACATCCACTGCCAGATCCCATGCATCAATATCCAGCTTGTCTGCCTGAAAACTGTGTGAAAAAATACAGTGCAGTAGCGCATGCAGATACAGGCGTACTGCAAATTTAGAGTCTTCCTGATATCCCAAAAGCACATAAACCGGGTCATACCAGAGAATTGTCCCTTCTATACAGGCTCCCCCCAGATTCTGTCTCGCCCGGGGTTTTAACCCGGAAACCGCCACATCCAGAAAGCGCAGATGGATCAGCACCGCATCCTGCGCCAGCGCAAATACCTGCGCCGCAAGCTTTTCAATCTGTTTTTGTCGTTCCGAAGGCTTCCTGCCGTCCGTCATATTAATCCCAGCCATTTCCTTCCCTGTAAATATTTTTCCTATCCCTAGTGTACAGGGCAAGTGCGCGGCAGGCAAGAGGTAATTTTTGATGTTTCGATGCCCGTTCTATTTGCCGGACAGTGTTCTGCCGGTCACCGCCTGTCCGGCGATTACCAGTTCTCTGGAAACCGAATATAAAAGCAGAAAGGTAATATACTGGCGTTCCGACATTCTCTCGGGAAAACATTCCAATATCTGCATCACTTCTTCTTTTCCGATCTGCATGGATTCACAGGCACTTCTTGGCAGTCCCGCTTTTTCCATCACGCAAAAGAGCGTATCCATCCATTCACTTGTAATCCGTCTTTTTTCTTTGAGATATGCAGGTTTCTGCGGATTTTTAAATTTTGCAAACAACCACTCCAGCCTTTCATTCATGATCTGTTCTGCATTCTGCCCATTTCCCTGCCCCCAAACCATTTTCCGCTCCGAAACGGCTGACAGCATCTTTTTGTCTGACGCGTTGTTTTTGCGTATACTGCTGTCAGAAAAAGCTTTCAGCCTGCGCAGATACCGCCAGATCCTGTCCGTATCTGTCAGCGTCTTTTTCTGCAGAAGCGTAATGTAAAGATATACCGCTGACATTGCACACGTCATGGCTTCCGAGTCTTCCCATGGCTTTAAAAGTTCTTCCCATTGCTGGATTCCCAGACTTTCAGCCTGTTTGATCCGTTCCCATAAAAAGCTCCAGCATTCCGAAAAAAAACGCCGCAGAAGCTGAACCGACTCTTTGCTTCCATCCTGAGCCGCCAGGAAAAACCCAGCTGCACTGACTGCCGGCTTTTGTTCTTTCCAGCCGATTCTTCTTCCAAATACAGGGAATCTTTCCATCCATACCGTTCCCAGCTCCTGCCACTTATGCAGTTTTTCACTGTCAGCTCTGTAAAAAAACTCCCGGCAGCCTTCGTGATTGGCAGCTGCAAAGATCAGGGCAGGCAGCAGCCATATCTGCCCCTCTTCCACACGTTCTTCCAGAAATAAAAGCTGCCTCTCCTGCCGTTTTCCCAGCTATCCGCTGCGTTTCTTTTCCCGCAGGGAACGTAAAAGGGTCAGACTCTCAGGCTGTACGGCACAATACATATATTGTATTTTCTTAACGGGCATCCCAGTATACCTCCCTGCGTTCTCCGTCCACCATCATTCCAAAGCTTTTGCGGGTACGGTCATAGTGAAATACTCTTCCTGTCAGAATTTCATCACTTCTATTGCAGAATCTGTTAATATCCTGCAGACTCTCCCGTATCGTATCCGGGTCCACCATCCCGACAGGATGCACCTGCGCCTCATGGATACTGGTAAAACCGATATACAGATCACTGTCAAAGCCTTCTGCGATCTTCTCAGCCACTCCCGGATAAAAAACGGCAATGGCACCGTTTAGTTCCAGTGTATTGGTCAGCACCAGCCCGCGGATTCCCGAATGAAGCTTCACTGCAGGCTCCTCGCCCATAAACATGCCGTCCTCATGATGCTTATGCTCCCAATGCAGCACATCCTCCAGAGAATACAGCCTTGGCGGGTATAAAAATGCAGTATTCATCAGCGCTTCCTCCAGAATCTCGCTTTCACTGTGCTTCCAGTCTGCCATCTGACTGCGGCGCACCTTCGCCGTAAAATAATCACTGCCCACATGAGCCATCACTGCATACAAAACCAGTACAATATCTCCCATCCGTATATACGGCACATCCCGGATCTCTTCTTTATGATGCCGCCAGGACAACGGACGCAGGATCAGTTCACTTTTTATCTTCTCATAATCACTGATATCCGACAGGACTGTGCTTTCCTGCGCACTGACAGCCGCCTGCAGTACCTGCAGGATACGATCTGTCAAAATCTGCTTTTCTTCTTCATTTCCCTCCAGAACCGTGCGCATGATCTCTTCCGAATCTTTGGTTCTTGCACGGCATTCCGTCTGTCCGTTTTTGATGACAAACTGCAGCTGCTTCTGCTCATAAATAATGTTAAAAGGGTACACAAAACTTTCCTTCAGCTTTTGCTGCAGGTAATGGATTACATATTCGATTTTTTCTTCGTTAGTCATACTGCCTCCTGTTAATGAATGTGAATGAATTTCTGCAGAAAAAGATGTAAGGAATTTGTCAGATAAAGATTTCAGACGCTTAAGAATATTCCCAAATGATACGGCCTTTCCAGATCCTACGATTTTCCCGGCCGATGGTGATATTATAGCATACTCCCGACAAATGAACAGCGTCTGCACGGCACTGTTTTAGGGAATATATGGCACATTCAGCATTATGCGGACTGCAGAAAGTATGTGCCATATGCACGAAAAAACGGCAGCCCGGTCCGGGCTGCCGCAGTACACTAAATCATCTTAATTTTTAAAATAGTGTGCGCCTTGCGCACACTCCGCGCCGAGCGCGGTTGCCGCTAGGCAACATTTACCGCGTGCGCGAGTGCGCATAAACGTATTTTTTGAAAGATAGGAAACGAAGTTTCCTATCTTTCAAAAAAATGCTCTTCCAGCATTGCACACAGAGTATGATAAATCGGAAGATGATATTCCTGAATATCAGCGGTTACATTGGAAGGAACGATAATGCAGCAGTCGCATTTGTCTTTCAGCCTGCCGCCGTCACGGCCGGTCAGGCCGATCACCTTCATTCCCTTTGCCTTTGCCACATCACAGGCATGGAGTACATTCACGGAGTTGCCGGAAGTCGTCAGCGCGATCAGAACATCGCCTGCCTGTCCGTAGCCGTATACCTGCTGTGCAAACACCATTCCCGGATGTACATCATTTAAAAATGCGGTGGAAAGTGCAGAATGCCCGGTCAGTGCGATCGCAGGAAGTGCTCCCTGCAGATATTTTCCCATTTCACCAACTGCTTCCTGCTCTGCAGCCGGAATCGGTCTGAGCTTGAAAAAGCCCTTCATCAGTTCTCCCACGATATGCTCTGCATCGGAAGCACTGCCGCCGTTGCCGCATGCCAGCAGTTTGCCGCCGTTTTCATAGCTGTCCCGCATAATCTCAAAAGCGGTCTGTACTTCTTTTTCAACAACCTGCAATGCCGGGTATCTTTCCAACATTCTCTTTAAGTAATCCATTCTGATCTCCTCCTGTTTTACGGACAAATTGTCCCTGCGTTCATACATCCTACTGTTCCATTGCGATCATGCCCACAGTCACTGCCGCATAATCACCGATCTTCTCTCCAAGTCCGGCAGGAACGATACGGCACGCCTTTCTGGAAAGCGGCAGTGCCTCCTGCGCCAGCATCTCATACATCTTAGGATCCAGTGCCTCCTGCTGACGCACATAAATGCTGCCGATCACGATCACTTCGGGATTGAGCACATCCACCAGAAGGGAAATGCCGCGTCCCAGATAGCTTCCTACTGTATCAAAAATCTCTTTTGCAAGTTTGTCGCCCTGTGCCATTGCATCCGCGATATCCTTGGTGGAGATATTCTCAATTTCGCTTTCGTCCTTGCAGAACATAGGCGGATTCCCTGCTGCGATCGCTTCCTTCGCCTTCATACGGCCAAGATTTGCAATACCGCCGCCGCTGCAGAAGCCTTCAAAGGAACCGTATTTGCCATATCCCAGCGGACCGTCATTTTCCAGACGCATATGTCCGACTTCACCAGCCAGACCGGTAGAACCTGTGTAAAGTGCGCCGTTTAAGATCAGACCTGCACCGATGCCGGTACCGAAGGTTAAAAAGATCATATTACGGCTGCCTTTTCCCGCACCCAGCTTCCATTCCGCAAGCGCACAGGCATCCGCATCATTGCGCATTGCCACAGGTACGCCGAATTTTTCTGTAAGAGGTGTATAAACATCCACACCATCCCAGTAAGGCAGATTGGGAGGTGCCATAATAAGTCCTTTCTCCGGATCAAGAGGTCCGCCGCAGGAAACACCGATGGCTGCAAGCTCCCAGTCTGCATGTTCATCCAGCTTATTCTGAATATTGCTGATAAATGCTTCCATGGTATTGTCGAAACTCTTAACATCTGTTTCCCATCTTACTTTATCAAGGAAGGTAATCTCTCCATCCTGAAGCTGTGCAAAGGAAATCGCACATTTGGTTCCGCCGATATCAATTCCCGCAATGATCTTCATGTCGTAACTCCTCCGTCCGTTTTTTGAAATCAGGCTTTTTTCTTGGGTCTGTAAATAATGTTGTTGACTGTATAAACCGTTACAAACGCATTGGCGTCTGTTTTTTCAAGGAAATTCATCAGTTTGGTGTATTCATTCTTATCAACGATCGTGATGATCTCATTTTTCTTCTGATAGTCAAAAGCACCCATTGCCTCATAAATGGTTGCACCGCTGTGCAGATCATTTACGATAAAGTCGCGGATTTCCTTTTCCTTCTGGGAAAGGATGCAGACTCTCTTTTTCACGGAGAAGCCGAAAATAAAATGATCGATAATGATACCATTAATATAGGTACCCAGCACGCTCAGCACCACCAGATAGATATCGGATACAAAAATTGCAGAAAGTGCAACCACCATACCGGGCAGTGCCATTGCGGTGCCCAGATCCATCTTCAAAAACTTATTCAAAAGCTTGGCAACAATGTCCAGACCGCCGGAAGAAGCATTGGCATTAAACAGCATCGCCAGACCCACACTCACGGTAAACACATACAGAATCATGTCCACAAAGGGATCACCGGAAAGAGAGTGAAAGTTGGGAAATGCTTTTTCCAGAATACCGATACAAACAGGAAGAAGTATAGAGGTATATACGGTCTTTCCGCCAAACTCCTTGCCTACAAAAATAAATCCTACGATCAAAAGACCTACGTTTAAGATCATCGTAATGGAAGAAATCGGCAGCGGCACAAAATTACCGATAATAACCGCAAGACCTGAAATACTTCCTACAGACAGATTGCTGGGAACCAGAAAAAAGAAAACACCGCAGGCCGCAATGATCGTACCCAGTGTGATGATCAGCATTTCCTTTCCCATTGTTTTTACTTTATCCATATGTTTCTCCTTCCGTGACAGCCATTCCCCGGCCGCAGGCCATCGGGTGTAATTGATCTAACTTATCCTGTCACTCTGCATAATACTGCATTCAGCATAACATATTCTGCATAAATTTACCACTGGGAAAATAAAAATCACTCAAATACAACCGTTTTATCGACAAAAGGTGTTTTTACCACAATATACGGATAAGAAGGATTGGCATTCTGCGGATCAGCCTCCGTCGGTCCCATCAGATCCGTATCCAGATAAACCGCGTTTTGGGCAGCTGCCAGCCTGTTGACAACAATACTGTAGCCGCCTGTCTGCTGCATGCCGTATCCAACACACAAATACAGATAACCGCCGTCCGCATAAGTCAGCTTAAAAATTTCCTTCTTTTTATTTTCGATCATTTTTAAAAGCTCCTCCGGAAGCCTCTCTTCCTCCACTACCGTAAATTCCAGCTCTGTCATCTGCTGTGTCTGCCCTTTGCATCCTGACAGCACGGGCAAAACAAAAAACAGCACCATCAATCCTATTACCTGAAACCATCTGCAGCTTTTCATATTCATCACACAACCGTTTTCTTTTATTCTATGAACGCCGGTACTTCCCTATGCAAGGAACCACTTGCAATTTCCCCCTTTGAACGCTATACTGATAACTGCCTGCAGTCTATTATTACAAAAGAAAGTAAAGGTATCAGACATGTTTCGTTTTATCTGCGTAGTCACGACCGTAGTAACCTTTTTGATCCTTAGCATCCCGCTTCTGATCGCGGAATGGATCATCGGCAAATTTAATCCAACACTTAAAGACAAAAGCTCCAAAGCTGTCATTCAGTGGGCTTTTGGATTCTGCCTGAAAATTTCCGGCGTAGAAGTCACCTATATCGGCAAAGAACGTATTCCGACAGATACCGCTGTTTTGTATGTTCCCAACCACACCAGTGCGTTTGACATTCTTCTCACCTATGTGCAGATGCCCTCTCCCACCGGCTATGTGGCAAAGGACAGCCTGCAGAAATGGCCTCTTTTATCCAACTGGATGCGCAACATTCACTGCCTGTTTTTAGACCGCAGCAATATCAAGGAAGGCATGAAAATGATCCTGGCCGCCATCGAAAAGATGAAGTCCGGCATTTCCATCTGCATCTTCCCGGAAGGCACCCGCAACAAAGAAAAGGATTCCTTTTTACCGTTCCACGCAGGAAGCTTTAAAATTGCGGAGAAGTCACACTGTCCCGTTGTTCCTGTTGCCATCGTCAACGCCAGCGCCATGTTTGAAGACCAGTTTCCCAAGATCAAACCTGTCAGAGTCATCATTGAATACGGTGAACCGATCTACCCCGATCAGCTGGACAAAGCACAGAAAAAAAACCTCTGCGGTATGACAGAGGCCGAAATCAAAAGAATGTATTTCAAAAACAAAGAGCTGCTCTGAAATCAGAGCAGCTTTAAATTTGCACAAACCGGATGATGATCCGACAGATATACGCCGTCACAGGAATCCGTCCACTTTTCCACACCTTCACATACCAGATTTCCCTTAATGAAAATATAGTCAATCTGCGCACTGTCCGGATGGCGCATAAAGTCATGCCAGGTAGTACCGATATCCTTTGTCGCATCCACAAATCCGGGATATTCTGTGATTTCCCTGATCTCTTCACTGTCCGGATATGCATTGAAATCGCCGGTCACGATCACGGGCACTTCTGCAAAGAAAGTTTCGTTTTCCAGCTTTTTCATGATCTGTCTTAATCCCAACTGTCTGGCAAGCACACCCTCGTGATCCAGATGGGTATTGATCAGACGGAATACCTTGCCGCTGGCATTTTCAAACAGCACAAGCTCCGTACAGGTACGGGGACACAGACTCTGCTCAGGGTAGCGGCTGCCGGGCACATAGGGTGTTTCAGACATCCAGTAGGTTTCCATTCTGATCAGATTAAAGGCATCCTTTTTGAATGCCACTGTCATCTGTTCATCATAAAGATCTGCACCGCGTCCGCAGCCCAACACAACATATTCTCTCAGTTCTTCTTTCAGCCATTCTGCCACATGCGGAAATACCTCCTGAAAACAGATGATCTCCGGCATGTTGCGTCTGATCGTATCCAGGATCAGCGGTTTTCTGTAAACAAAATTATTATTGCCGTCTTTGCCGCAGTCGCAGCGGATATTAAATGTTGTCAGTTTCATAATACAAACAGCTTCCTCTCATAATCAATGGCACATATGCCAAAAAACGGCGGACTCCAAAGAGCCCGCCATTTAACATCATATAAGCAATTATTCTTTTACCGCACCTGCAGTCAGACCGTCTACAACGTACTTCTGCATGAATGCGAACATGATTGCGGTAGGAACCAGTGCCATTACACCACCTGCACACATCAGACCCCATTCTACATTGTACTTGCCGATCAGAGTCTTTAAGCCGACAGGAATGGTCCACAGATCCATCTTACTGATAAAGATGGTACCTGCGATCAGTTCGTTCCAGCCGCCGATAAAGCCAAATACGAATACTGCGATGATACTGGGCAGCATGATAGGTAAAATAACCTTAAACAGTGCCTGCAGTCTGGAGCAGCCATCCACCTTCGCTGCTTCTTCCAGAGAAACAGGAATGCGTTCGAAGAAGCTTCGCATGGTAATTACACAGAAAGGAAGGTTACCTGCAATATAGTAAATGATCAGACCCATCAGGGTGTTGGTCAGACCCATCTTGGAATATGCTTCATAAACAGGGATCAGAACCAGAATACCAGGGATCATCTGGGTGATCAGGAAAAACAGTACCACTGTATTTTTTCCCTTGAAGTTAAAACGGGCCATTGCATAACCGCCGAACATCGCAAAAATGGTTACCACCAGTGCCGCAATAATGGAAACGATCAAACTGTTCTTTAACAGAACACCGTAATCGTACTGCTTAAACAGCTCGAAGAAGTTGGTAATGATCGGTTCTCTGGGGAAATAGGACATGTTGAGCAGGTCCAGAATTTCATTACTCTTTTTGAATGCGGTAACGGTGATCCAGTAAATGGGCGCCACAACCAGAACCAGGAAAAAGGCCATGATTACAACGCGAAGAGCAATAACGGAATATTTTTTCGCCTTTTTATTCATTTAGAAATCACCTGCCTTATCGTAATTGGTCACCTTCAGGAACAGCAGCGCATACAGGCTTAAGAAGATCATCAGGATAACACCCAGGGCTGCAGCCTGACCCAGGTCATAGTTACCGAACGCTTTCGCATACATATAAGAGGTCAGCGTCTGAGAAGTATTCGCAGGACCGCCGTCCGTGATTACCATGATCAGATCGAAGGAGTTGAAAACCCAGATGGTTCTTAACAGAATCGTAGTGATCAGGGTAGGCTTGATGAAAGGAAGGGTAATCTGGAAGAATGCTCTTATCGCACCACAGCCGTCTACGTCAGCCGCTTCATAAATATCAGCGGAGATAGACTGCAGAGCTGCCAGAATATTGATCGCAAAGAAAGGAATACCGATCCACATCATCGCACTGATCGGAACTGCCAGAGAAAGTCCGGGAGTACTTAACCAGGAAACTTTTTCATCCACAAGACCGAATTTTAAAAGCAGGTTGTTCACGATACCGTATTCACCGTTGAAGGAGAAACGCCAGATCAAACCTACAACGAAGCCGGATACAGCCCAGGGAAGGAATACGATGGACTGATAAATACCACGGCCATTAAACTTCTTTTTCAGAGCCAGTGCCAGGATCATACCAAAGATTGCCTGACCTGCTACTGAGATAATTACCCACAGAAGGGAGTTCTTTGTGATCAGACCCAATTCACCGGCAGCGAATACCTTTTTGAAATTGTCCAGACCAACAAAATATACATCATTGGGTGCTGTCAGCTTATAATTCTGGAAAGCCATAAAAATGCTTCGGATCAGAGGATAGCCAAACAGAAGCACCAGAGAAAGAATAACCGGCGCTAAAAAGAGCCAGGGAGTATATTTCTTATTCAAGTAAATCTCACACTCCTTTTGTCATGTTATTTACAGATAGCATTATTCTGTTTAAGAAAATGGAGGGAATCCGTTTTCTTAATGGTTCCGTTATTCCCTCCATAAACTTAGTTATTAATGACTTTATGTACCCGATTATTTAGGAAGACGAGGTGCTTCAATGGTAGAACCTTCGTTGTCAGCCAGATACTTCTTCATTCTTGCAGTCAGTTCATTACCGATGTTGTTCAGAACATCAGCAGCGCTCTGCTGGCCAAGCAGGTACTTCTGGATTTCAGTATGCATTGCATCCTGATGCAGATCGGTGTAATCGAATGCGCCGTAGCCTGCAGGATATACCAGGTTAGGGTAGTCAAGCTGTACAAGGAATCCGCTGTAAGGGCCATCGCCGCCGTACAGAGGGTCATCACCTACGTCGTTTCTTACAGGAAGCATACCAGCGATCTTGCAGTAGTTCATGCTGTTTTCAGGCTCGCACAGGAAGTTGATCAGTTTTTTAGCTTCTTCAGGGTATTCGGTGTTAGCAGCGATACCGTAGGAGTAAGAAGCACCGGTGCTGTTGTAAACCTTGCCGTCAGCAGCGGTAGGAACAGGAAGAACACCCCACTGGCTCTCTTCCATCTTTTCAAGCAGGGTAGGAACTACGTCAGTGTTGTTGTACAGAGTACCGGTCATACCACCAACAAAGCCGTCAACCATTTCGGAGAAGCCCCAGTTTAAGGAGTCCTTAGGAGCGCTGCCGTTGGTATACATGGTGCAGAAGTTTTCGAATGCTGCAATTGCTTCGTCATCGGTGAACAGGTAGTTACCTTCTTCATCATACTGATAACCTTCATGAAGACCAACGAAAACGTCGGTTACACGGTCATAAGCGCCGCGGCCGCCGCGGAAGGAAGATCCGTAACGATTCTTGGAAGGATCGGTAAGAGCTGCAGCAAGATCATAATATGCCTGCCAGTTCCAGTCAGCACCGGTAGGAATTTCATAACCGATTTCTTCTACCCAGTCTTTACGATAAAAGATACCAGCGTTCATCAGACCGTCCGGAATTCTGTATACATGATTGTACAGATCTCTTTCGGTTTCAACTACCATGGTAGTAGCAACGTTAACGTTGGGTTCGATTTCGGATGCATAGTAATCATCTAGATCCATCAGCCAGCCTGCCTGGGTGAACTGACCCATCCACTGACCTGCAACAGTCAGAACGTCGGGAAGGTCGTTTGCTGCACCAAGAACGGTTACCTTGTCAGCAGCGTTGTCCCACGGAACACCTTCGTATTCAACGGTGATGCCGGTCTCTTCTTTGAAAGCTGCAAAAGTGTTTTCAAAGAATTCCTGTCTCTGAGGGTTGGTGGTGATGTCGATGAAACGCAGGGTAACGCCATCGCCGGAAGCAGAAGAGCTGGTCTCAGCATCTTTTGCGCCGCAGCCAGCCAGCAGAGAGCTGGTCATAGCAGCAACCAGTAATAAGGAAATTACTTTCTTTTTCATATTGTTCCTCCTTTTAAAGCACAGAAACGTCATTTTCTGCGCTAATATGATAAAATCATTATAACTGTATTTCATCCCAGTGGCAATCTGAATAATTGTCTAAATTTCCATATGTTTTTTGTGTATTTTATCCAATTTTTACAATTGAAACCGCATCAAACACAATGATATTCTCACAAAAACAACAAAATTCTCTTAATACTTGTCAACATCTTCTCTTTACTTTTTCACCGATTCTTCTATAATAGAAATAGACATGCCGGTTTTTAACCGGTACATATTTCTTACTGAAAAAAGGAGGACTTTCCTATGTACAATTTTTCCATCGGTGTCTTAATGGATTCATTCAGAACTGATATCCCCACCGCATTAAAAAAGGCGAAAAACGTTGGCGCATCCGGTATCCAGGTGTATTCCACCTACGGTGAGCTGGCTCCCGAGAACCTTACCGGCGCAAAGCGCAAAGAATTTCTTGACATGGTAAAATCCGAAGGTCTGACCATTTCCGCACTCTGCGGCGACCTTGGCCAGGGCTTTTACAAACCCGACAAAAACCCCATGCTGGTTGAAAAATCCAAACGCATCCTGGATCTGGCAAAAGAACTGGAATGTGACATTGTTACCACCCATGTCGGCGTTATCCCTGCAGATCCCAGTCACGAACGCTTCCACATCCTGCAGGATGCCTGCGGTGCACTGGCAGAATACGCAGACAGCTTAAAGGCTCATTTTGCGATCGAGACCGGTCCCGAAACCTCCGCTGTTTTAAAGGCATTCTTAGACAGCCTCCACTCCACCGGTGTTGCGGTTAACTTAGATCCCGCAAACCTTGTAATGGTTACCGGCGATGATCCTGTAAAGGCTGTACATAACCTGAAGGATTACATTGTTCACACCCACGCAAAGGACGGCGTACAGAATTACTACCGTGATCCCGAGATCATTTACGGTCTGGTGGAAGCTGAGATGCTGGCAAGCCCTTCCTTTGAAGAAGTTCCCCTGGGCGAAGGCAGCGTGGATTTCCCCGCATACTTAAAGGCACTGGATGAAATCGGCTACAAGGGCTACCTGACCATCGAACGTGAAGTAGGCGATGATCCCGAAGCAGATATCCGCAAGGCAGTTACCTTCTTAAACAGCCTGATCAAATAATAACTCACCACAGAAAGGACTCGGCATCATGATCAAAGTAGCGATTGTCGGCACCGGCAGTATTTCCAACGAACATATTCAGGGCTATTTAAAAAACCCCAATGTTGAACTTTACGCATTCTGCGATATCAACGAAACCCAGCTTAAAAAGATGGGTGAAAAATACGGCGTAACCCGTCTGTACACCGATGAAGCCACTATGCTGGCAGAACTTCCCGAAATCGACGCAGTCAGCGTCTGCACCTGGAACGCAGCACATGCGCCCTGTACCATTATGGCATTGAATGCCGGCAAACACGTTCTGTGTGAAAAGCCCATGGCTACCAACGCAGACGAAGCACAGGCAATGATGGATGCCGCAAAGAAAAACGGCAAGCTGTTAATGATCGGTTTTGTACGCCGCTACGGCAATGACTGCCTGCTTTTAGAAGACTTCATCGACAAGGGAACTTTCGGTGAAATCTACTACGCAAAGGCTACCTACCTGCGCCGCAACGGCTGTCCCGGCGGCTGGTTTGGCAACAAGGCACTGTCCGCAGGCGGTCCCCTGATCGACCTTGGCGTGCATGTCATCGACCTGACCCGTTTCCTGCTTGGCAACCCCAAGCCCGTTTCCGTATACGGTGCAACCTTCCACAAACTGGGCGACCGCAGAGAACTGGCTGACAAGAAGGGTTACGTTGCTTCCACCACCTCCAATGAAGATATCTTTGACGTAGAAGACATGGCTACCGCTCTGATCCGTTACGACAACGGCGCTGTTGTTTCCGTGGAAGCATCCTTCTCTCTTAACTTAAAGAAAGACGAAGGCAAGATCCAGCTGTTTGGCACCAAGGCAGGCGCTATGCTCGATCCCGAACTGGAACTGTTTACAGAGACCAACGGCTATATGAGCAATGTACAGCTGTGCACCTCCACTGCCCTTTCCTTTGACGGTCTGTTTGCCAACGAGATCAACCACTATGTAGACTGCATCATCAACGGTACTCCCTGCAAATCTCCCGCAGAAGACGGCGTAACCCTGATGAAGATCCTTGATGCAATTTACAAATCCGCAGAAACCGGTCACGAAGTGATCCTGGAGGACTAATACATGAAAGTATCCGTTACCATTTACAGCTTTATGCAGCTGATCTCCTCCGGCAAAAAAACACCGCTGGAATGTATCGGTATCGCAAAGGAAATGGGCTTTGATGCCATTGAATTTGTTGACTTTGTATTCCCTGAAGGTACAAACCGCTTAGAATATGCCAAACAGCTGCGTGCAGAATGTGACCGCGTGGGACTTCCCGTTTCCAACTACGCTGTGGGTGCAGATTTCTTAAACGGTTCCAACGGCGATACCGCTGCCGAGATCGCAAAGGCCAAGGAAAACGTGGACATTGCAGCGATCCTTGGCTGCCCTACCATGCGCCATGATATTTCCGCAGGTCCCAATCCCAGAACCTACAAAGGTTATGACAACGTACTTCCCCAGCTTGCTGACGCAGTTCGTGAAGTAGCTGAATATGCTGCCTCCAAAGGTGTTAAGACCTGTACCGAAAACCACGGCTATTTCTCCCAGGACAGCCTGCGCGTGGAAAAGCTGGTCAACACCGTAGCCCATGAAAACTTCGGTCTGCTCTGCGATATCGGCAACTGCCTGTGTGCAGATGAAGACCCTGTGGTTGCCATCGGCCGCACCGCACCTTACGCCTTCTACGCACATGCAAAAGATTTCCATATCAAAGACGGCAACGGCCCCGATCCCGGCGAAGGTTTCTTTACCTCCCGCAACGGCACCTACCTGCGCGGCGCTATCATCGGTCAGGGCAATGTTCCCGTACTGCACTGCCTGCGTGCCTTAAAGCGTGCCGGCTATGACGGAACCATTTCCGTGGAATTTGAAGGTATGGAAGACTGCCTGACCGGTATCCGCATCGGTCTTGCCAACATGAGAAAATACATTTCCATGCTGTAATTTGTACGCTGCAGACCGAATCATCCGTAAAATAAGCCACTACCATAAAAAACCGCTGCCTGACAGTTTTCACTGCCGGACAGCGTTTTTTTTATGCTCCGTTATTCAGTTTCAGACAAAGCAGGATGTTTTTTCCTATGCTTTAAAAAGTATCTCCGATCTTTGTCTCATCGTTGGTGAATTCTTTTAAGCCCTTGGTATGAATGCTTTCTTTGATCAGATTTTCCACGGAACCGTCTTTTTCAAAATACAGCAGTGTTCCGTTTTCCTCATTCTGCTTTTTCACCACATACACATTCTTTAAGACCAGATTTTCTACCTTATCATAAACTTTGATATATTTGGTATCTTCCGGCTCACCCTGTTTTTCGGTGATGGTCAGTCCGTCTATGATAATATTTTCCATATGCTGTTCCTCCGGCAGGGTATATTTGCCGTAGGTTTCCTGTGTAGTATCATAGAAAGGAAGTCCCAGCTCGATCAGCGTCCGGTTGTCGCAGCTGTTGTGACTGCGGATATTTTTCAGAGTCAGACACTCGATATTGCCGCCGATGGAGAACAGGAAGGGATCATGATAGGTATAGGTGTTGGGAAGCGCCTGCAGATCCACATTTTCAATCAGAATATTCTTAAAACTTCCCATGCTTTCTGTAAACCAGGGACTGATATAAAAGCCGTAGCTTCTGTAATTGCCGTAAACATTGCGGATGGTCACGCGGTCCAGAATACCTTTGCCTCTGGAAAGCAGACGCACTGCCTGTTCACCCTCGTCCATGATGATACCGTCGATCAATACATCGGTGATGGAAGACTTGGCATCCCACTCATCAGGCCCTACATTGATGATATCATCGCCGACTCTGCCGCCGGAATTTTTTACGGTCAAGAACTGACCGGGGCCCCAGAAATGGAAGCCGTCCTGATTGCCCTTGGTGCCGTAAGGCAGGTCAAGCCACACATTTTCCAGTGTCAGGTTTTTAAAACAGCCTACCAACAGGCCAAAGGTTCTGAAATCACGCAGGGTCACGTCACGGATCAGCATCTGCTCCACACCGTAAAATTCCAGTCCTACCACAAAGAAAGTGGTACCCTTACTTCCGTCTTCACTGTTGGCTTCCATCCAGTCAACACCTTCTTTTACCACATCATGTTCCTGATTCTGGCCGTTCTGATGATAGGTACCGCCAAGCAGACTGATATTCTTTGTCACGCAGACATGATGATCCTGTACCGCATTGGTCAGAATGGCATCATTGGTCCATGCAATCTGATAAAAACCGCAGTCCTTGGTCACACACTCGATGGTGGTGTTGGAATAAAGCTTTAACTGGCTTACCAGCGCAGCACCGTCCATGATCAGATGAATCCCTACATTTTCATCCTTTGCTTCGTCAAGCACGGCCTGTAATGCCAGGGTATCATCGTCACCGCCGCCGTCATAGACACTGCTGTTTAATTTTGCCACTGTACTTGCATATACTTTTTTGATGATCATATGCACTGCCCTCCCGGACTTTTTTCTTTCATTCTATCAAATTTGTCATTCATCGTAAAGCGCACTTTTTAAATATGCCCGGTTTGCGTCATAATCCACTTCCAGTACAGACATACCGCGGATCGTACTGTTTTTCCAGGTTCCCTCCAGCGGAATGCTGCTCTGCACCATATCATATCCTAAAAGCTTCCATGCCTGCAGACTCAAGGAAAAGACTTCCCCAGTGCTTAAATTTGTGGTCAGATTGGACAAAACACCGTCGATCAGCGCCGCAGGTTCATTGAGAAGTGCTTTGGGAAGATTGCGGATCACTGCTGCTAAAACTTTTCTCTGACGCTGCGTCCGCCCAAAATCCGTACCGATATAACGGTTTCTACTGTAAGCCAGAGCCTGCGGACCGTTTAAATGTATCATACCGCTGGCAGATGCATCCAGATAATCGGTTCCCTCAGGGCGGTTTGTCAGCTGATTGTATTCCACCAGATAGCCGTTGACCAGCTGTACCTCTTCATTGCTCAGTTCCAGATCCACGCCGCCTGCTGCATCCACCAGACTGGCAAAAGCTTCAAAATTCACCAGCGCATAACGATTCACTTCAATACCCAGATTTTTTTCAATCGTTTCCATCAAAAGTTTGGCTCCGCCATAGGAATAAGCCGCATTCAGGCGGTTGCCGTCATGACCGGGAATCTCCACATACATATCGCGCAGAAGGGAAGTCATATGCACCGTTTTTGTCTTATCGCTGACAGACAGTAAGATCATGGCATCCGAACGGCCATCTTCCCCGTTTTCCCTGGAATCATTGCCGATCAGTAAAATATTGATGACCCCCTCCTCTTTATAAGGTGCAGCACTGACACTTTCTATCGGTCTATAGGTCAGTTTTCCGTAAAGACCGGCCACGATCACATACCAGCCTGCAAACAAAACTGCGGCCAGCACGGCAAAAAACAAGATTATTTTTTTCATATTTTCACTCCGTATTTATTTATATTTATGGTGTCCTGATTTTCAGACGCAAAAAAAAGCTTCATGGATTCATCCACAAAGCTTTTTTTTGCAAATTATTTTACTTTGATACGGATCATATTGTAGGAATGAGGCTCCAGCACCAGACCGTCGTCAGCTGTTTTGTCAAAGGGAACTACTTTGGCAGGTTCTTCTGCACAGTTATGTGCTTTCATGTCTTCATGATTCAGGACTTTATATTCCAGGATCTCTCCCAACTCAAATCCCTGTGCATCCAGTTCAAGACTGCAGTTTTCTGTCATATTGCGGTTAACCGCAAATACGATCAGTTCACCTTCCTTTTCATTGTATACAACGGAACTGTCTACATAAGCAACTTCACCGTAAACGCCTGCCTCATAAGTTTCACAGTCTGTCTGTACTTTCAGTGCATTTCCTCTTCCGTAGCGTGCCGCATACATATAAGGATAGAAAATGGTCTGCAGCCACATACCGCCGCCGGTTACTGTCATGACAGGTGCGATCACGTTCACCAGCTGTGCCAGACATGCGATCTTGACTCTGTCTGCATGATTGATCAGCGTATTTACCAGACAGCCCACCACCAATGCATCTTCCATGGTATAAATATCCTCCAAAAGAGGCGGTGCAACCTGCCATTTTTCAATCTTACCGTCCGCTTCATTGGAATGGAACCATACATTCCATTCATCAAAGGACAGATGAATATCTTTGTCTGCGTTCTTTTCCGCTTTAATCTTATCACAGATACCGATCACAGTCTGAATAAACTCATCCATGTTCTTGGAGCAGCCCAGAAATTCCGGTGTGTTGTCATTGCGGTTTCCGTAGTAGCTGTGAAGGGAAATATAATCCACATGCTCATAGCATTCGCGCAGTACGGTTTCCTCCCATTCGCCGAATGTAGGCATACCGCTGCCGGAACTGCCGCATGCCACCAGTTCAATGGAGGGATCCACCCACTTCATGATCTTGGCAGCTTCGCATGCTGTGCGCGCATATTCATATGCGGTTTTGTGGCAGATCTGCCAGGGACCGTCCATCTCATTTCCAAGACACCAGGTCTTGATACCGAAGGGCTTTTCAAAACCGTTGCTGCGGCGCAGATTTGCATAATAAGTATCGGTTTCGCTGTTGCAGTATTCCACCAGATTTCCGGCATCCGCAGGTCCTCTGGTTCCCAGATTGACCGCCATCATCACCTGGGAGTCTGCTCTTTTGCACCATTCCTGAAATTCATCAATGCCCACCTGATTGGTCTCGATGCTGCTCCATGCCAGTTCCATACGTCTGGGTCTTTTTGCCTTGTCGCCGATGCCGTCTTCCCAGTTGTAGCCGGAAACGAAGTTGCCGCCGGGATAACGCACCATGGGTACTTTCATCTCTTTGATGGTCTGTAAAACATCCTGACGGAATCCCTGATCGTCTGCAGTTTCATGACCGGGCTCATAAATTCCGCCATATACCGCGCGTCCCAGATGTTCAATAAAAGAACTGTAAATACGTTCATCAATCTGGCTGATCACAGCAGATTTGTTAATGCTTACTTTTGCTTTCACTATTTTGCACCTCCAGCAGAATATGTTTTATAACTATTATAAATAACATATTGTACGAAGTCGATACCATCCCCTGCAAATATACTAACATATTGTGCAAAACACCAGAAAATGGTATAGTACAGGCATCACATGTCAGGAGGTCCGGACAGCCATGCATATCAATAAAATCGGACATCATCAGCAACATGATGACCAGTTTCAGATCCATCGTCCCAAAGGATCCGGGGATTATCTTTTGCTGCTTGTTTTTACGCCGTCACAAATGATTCTGGAACAAAAAAAAGTAATCCAGATCAGCCCTTTTTTCATTCTTTACAATCTTAATACCCCTCAGATATACGGCGCCTGGAAATCCGCTTATATGGATGACTGGATTCACCTTTCTTTCAACACGCATGATCTGCTTATGCTGGACAAACTGCATATTCCCATGGATACCCCGGTCTCCATCCACGATGCAGAGGAACTTTCCGATATCATAAAAGCGATGGTTTATGAGTTTCACGCAGCACATACCTTCTCCGAAGAGAATCTGAGTCTGTATCTGCATCTGCTGCTTAACCGCATGGGAGAATATTTTTATACTCCTAACCCAAGTCCCTATTTTTCAGGAATGAACAAACTGCGGGGAACCGTCTATAATGAGCCCTACAAAGAGTATCCCATAGACGATATGGCTGCCGCTCTGAATCTGAGCCGTTCTTCCTTTTTGCATATGTACTCTTCCTTTTTTAACACCGGTTTTCATGCAGATCTCATCCGTGCAAGAATTGAATACAGCAAGGAATTGCTGATCTCCACCGGTTTCCCCGTTTATCAGATTGCGGAAATGTGCGGTTATCACAGTAATATTCACTTTTTTCGACAGTTCAAATCACTGACCGGACTGACCCCTACCCAATTTCGCACCCGCAAACACAGCTAAAAAAACGCACACAATATAAAAATCGGCATTTCTATATCAGAAATGCCGATTACAGCTCATTATGATTTTTCCTTAAAACAGCTTTTTGAACATACCCACTGCATCAGAGATGGTATCCACAGTCAGTTTTGCCTTTACACCGTCGATAATCTTTTCAATTACTTCATCGGGAAGATCCACGTCAAGGAGCTTTTCCAGTGCCTTTACAGGATCGTTTTTAAACTGCTTCTGCAGCTTTTCATCCTTGGAGATTTTCTCCACGATTTCTTCAATTTTTTCTTTGATGTTGTCCATTTTGCTTCTCCCTCATCATAAATAGTCTTTCACACAGTCTGTATATCTGAACTGTCTATAGCAAGTATTATACTATAGATCAGTCTTTTCCTGCAATTATTTCCGCAAACTTCCCATCCATTTCATCGTATTTTTTCCTTATCCGGCATGCCGGTAGCGGGTGATAATATCTGTCTGCAGTGCCGGATCCAGCTGGGTAAAGCGGGCTGAAAAACCGCCCACACGCACGATCAGATGTCCGTAATCCTCCGGATGCTTCTGTGCTTCCATAAGCTCCTCCACCTCCGTGGTATTCCCTTGGAAAATCTGGCCTCCGCCCTTTAAAAATGTGTTCAGTACCGCACCGATCACTTCTTCAGACGCCCACTTGGGATCAAAATCCCACATGGTAGTGGCACCGCCCCAGAAACGTTCCCAGGGCATCTGCAGACTGGAGCCGATAGCCGCCGTAATCCCCTCCGTCATGGCTGCTGACTGCGGTGTTACGCCGTGAGCCACCAGCTTCTTTGCATGATTGCCGTCCGCCGTCGCACCTAAAAGCTCTGCCGCGATGGGACCAAAGACAAAGTTTAAGATCATAGGCATTGCTTTTCCGCCAAACCGTACTTCTATATTTTCGTAGGCATCACACACAGAATGCATAAACCGCGCCGCAAAGGCATCTGCCTCGGGATTTTGCTGTCCGTACTTGGGGATATGAAAAAGACGCAGCCGGAGTGCCTCTTTTCCTTCAAAATTCAGCTCAAGAGCCTGTATCAGTTCCTCTGCGGTACAGATCTTATCCTCAAACACTGCTTTTTTCACCGCAAACAGGGCATCTGCCGCGTTGGCCATGGCAAGCGGTGAAGTCGCATAATAATGATAACGCGCACCGCCGTCATGCATATTGCGCCCATTTTTGGCGCAGTCCTCTATCATGGAAGAGATCAGATAGGCCGGTCTTGAAACAGCCGCCTCTTTACTGAAAATATCCTGCACATGGAAAAAGATTCCGATAAATCTTGCAATTTCCGCTGTCACTTCCTGATAAAAGGTCTCGAAATCCGTATGTGCAGTCAGCCCTTTAAACCGTGTGGAATGAAGCTTTTTTCCGGTGATCAGGCATTTACCGCCGGTGATGGCAAGTTCCACAAATTTAGGGATATTATGCCATCCCTGATATAAATAGTCGCAGTTTCTTCCGTGGGGCGAAATCTCCATACATCCGCCGCAGCAGTAATCAATGGCATCCTCTGCAGACACGCCGCTGTTGATCATAGCCTTCATAATTGCTTCGTCATTTAAGATCTGTGCGCGGTTGTGGCCTTTTTTCAGATAATATGCACACAGCTGCAGATATTCAGGCTCTGCGTCTTTGGGCACACGCAGATAAAAATAAGGATGCGTCACATTCAGATCCATAAAGGATTCTGTCATGATATAAGTCAGCGGTGTCACCGACGATTTTCCGTCCGCTCCGGTTCCGCCCACGGAAACCGTGGTACCCCAGCCGTCATGAATATGTACGCTCTCATCAAAACGCAGAAACAGTTCGTCCACCAGCTCTCTGGCTTCCTGCAGTGTACAGGTGCCGTTTTCCAGATCTGCTTTCAAATAAGGCCACAGAAAATAGTCCAGTCTTCCCGGTCCGTTGCCGCCGTAAGGATTCTCGCTCATGACAGCCAGATACTGCATATAAAAGGCCTGTACTGCTTCATGAAACGTGCGCGCAGGATACTCCGGCACTCTTTCACAAAGCGCTGCCATTTCCGGCATATTCATTTCCTTTAACTTTTCAATATGCTTACGGTTCCAGTCGGTGATGCTGTCCAAAAGGATCAGCACACCCTGATAAAATTCACGGGCCTGTTCATCTTTAGGATTTTCCAGAAGTTTTGTATATTTTTCCTTAAGTCCCAAAACACCGTATTTTAAGATCCAGTCCCAGCGCCAGGTAATATGTCCTCTTGCGGCATAGCGGGAAAAAAACTGGTTCTGCCACATCTCATCATAATAGGGAATTTCGCTTTCCACCTGTCTGGCAGGTTTCTCCATAAAATCCAGATCCGGATCTGTCTGTTTAGCCTGTATGCTGCTGCACCAGAACACCCTTCCTATGATCCTGTCATAAGGTTCAATAAAAATCTCCTGCCGTACCATTGCTTCATAAGAAGCTCTGGCGATTTTTTCCCATTTGGGCAGACCTGCATATTTGTTCAGGGCTGCTTCCTGCAGATATACGGCATATCTGTTGTCAGGTGCTTTGCCCCACTTTTGTTTATATTCTTTTTCCAGAAAAACACATCTTTCAGACTTCTGTGTATACATGTTCTGTACCTCCGCCATTTACAGCATCAGGATCTGTTAAGTTCAGAATAGAATATTTTCCTGTGTTTTTCAACTAAAACAGGCCGGATTCCCATCTTTTTTCAGACAGATCATCCGACCTTTTTGCTGGACAAATTACGCGATGCAGTCATCGACCTCGTCCTCTGTTTCTTTTTCCAAAACCAAAATATCCTCTACACTGACCTGAAAGATCGAGGAAAGTGCTACCAGATTATCCACGGAAGGCAGTGCGGTTCCATGCTGCCACTTATAAATCGCCTGGGGCGTTGAAAATCCGAACAGATCCTGCAGCTGTTTGACCGACAGACCGCTTTTTTTGCGCAGTCTGTCAATGTTTTCCCCTGTTTTGACCATGTCTATGGTCGGTATCTGACTCATGTTGACCTCTCTTTCTGTCTGACTGTTGTGTGTGTATGTGTATGTATACCCTTCCGGCAGCCGCAACCCAAACGCTGCCGGAAAATGAAAAGACCGCCTACCTTTCCCACAAGGTAAGCGGTCGCTGTGATCCATCAGTCTGCGTGATGTTCCTAGAACATCATACAAAATCCGAATTTAGCTCGTCCCTTATGAGAATACGGAAAAACAGAGCCCTGATGCATACCCAGCGCCGCATTAATGACATAACCAGAATTTAATTTTTCGATAGTAAACAACGTAGTTCTCATGGCTCTCTCCTTTCCTGTTTATTTCGTTTTTACCTAGAATACAGATACTATAACACGGCTTTTAGTTCTTGTCATTATACTTGTGGTAGAAATTTGGGTATTTTTTCTGCTCCTGTTCGCCCAGCCGCCAATCACTTGCTGATTAGCGGCACAGGAACGTGATTTGGAAAGAAGCAGGTTCCTTTTACAAAGTAAAACTTTAAATAAGTCTGCAGATAGTTGCATTTTTCTTTCCTTTTTTTATGTCTTTTACTGCTTCTTCTTGCAAAAAAGCATAAGGAATGCTACTATCTAACCATTGCGGATAACTGTACGGACAAAAGCAGTTATCTACCCATCATTTTCCAAAGGAGGAAATCTATATGAAAAAAGGAAACTGGAAAGCACTGCTTCCCATCGCGGTTTTCCTTGTCCTGTATCTTGGACTTGGCATCTGCTTTGAGTATGTGCTCAAGATTCCGATGGGCTTTTACAACATTCCCATCGTGGTATCTTTCCTGGTTGCTCTGCTGGTTGCATGCCTGCAGAATCCCAAGCTTAAATTTGACGAAAAGCTTGCCATTATGTCCAAGGGTGTCGGTGACAAAAACATCGTAACCATGATCCTGATCTTTATGACTGCCGGTATCTTTGTCGGCGTTGTCGGCAGAAGCAGCGCAGAAAGCGTAGCTTACTTCCTGCTCTCCATCATCCCTGCACA
Source organism: Lachnospiraceae bacterium (assembly GCA_017500935.1). Classification (GTDB taxonomy): domain Bacteria; phylum Bacillota; class Clostridia; order Lachnospirales; family Lachnospiraceae; genus Gallintestinimicrobium. Next base: position 34,784 of record JAFVXW010000087.1, on the reverse strand, counting down.
GTATGCTGTGGTTGTTATGTTCGTGGTAAGCTGTTTTGTATCCCTGGCAATGGGTACTTCCGTAGGGACCATCACCCTGATCACTCCCATTGCGATCGCAGTTGCCAACTCTTCCGGCTTTGCGGTTCCGCTTTGTGTCGGCGCGGTTGTCGGCGGTGCGATGTTTGGCGACAATCTGTCTTTCATCTCCGATACCACCATTGCTGCCTGCAACGGTCAGGGCTGTGCAATGAAAGACAAGTTCCGTGCCAACTTCGGCATTGCGCTTCCTGCCGCCCTCATCACTCTGGTCGTAATTCTGATCAGAAGCCTTGGCGCTGATGTAGGTGATGCGATCATTGCTGATTACAACCTGATTCAGATCGTACCCTATATTCTGGTTCTTGCCGGCGGCATCATCGGCATCAATGTATTTGTAGTTCTGCTGATCGGTATTGTGTCCGGATCTATTATCATGCTGGCTACCGGTGCTACTGCTGCCACCGATCTGCTTGCAAACATGGGCTCCGGTGCAGCAGGTATGTACGAAACCACCATGGTAGCGATCCTGGTATCCGCGATCTGCGCACTGATTCAGGAATACGGCGGCTTTGATGCACTGCTCAACTTCTTCAGAAGTGTATTCCACAACAAAAAAGGCGGCAAGCTGGGCATCGGTCTCTTAGTTGGCGCCATGGACATTGCTACCGCAAACAATACGGTTGCCATCGTTATGGCTAACCCCATTGCCAAGGAAATGGCAAATGAATACGGCATTGAGCCCAAACAGACCGCTTCCATTCTGGACACCTTCTCCTGTGTATTCCAGGGCGTAATCCCCTACGGTGCACAGATGCTGGTGGCAATTTCTGCAGCGACTGAGCTTGGCTGTGAGATCTCTGCATTTGATATCATGCCCAACCTTTACTACCCTTACATCCTGCTGGTTTGCTGTCTGGTGTATATCTTCTTTATTGAAAAGAAAAAAGCAAACTGATTCAGCAAAATGTTTATTCCGCCTGACGGCGGCTCCAAAAAAACGTGGATACTGCCGGTTGAGCAGTGATCCACGTTTTTGTTTTCAATCATTTATCCATCCAGCGCAGCTTTTGTCAAAGCCATAAAATTCTCAAAAGGCACATAATCAGGAATACTGTTGCCGCTGCCAAGCAGATACCCGCCGCATTCAGATGTTCTTTCCAGCATTGCACGGGCCCGTTTGTAAATTTCTTCCGGCGTGCCTGCAGTCATCAGATTCATATCGATACCGCCAAGAATTGCAATGCGGCTGCCATACTTGTCATAGGCCTCTTCCGCCGGCATGATATTGTCTTCATAAGAATGACGGCCGTCATATTTCATATCTTCAATCACATCTTCTATAATATCCCCAAAATAACCGCAGGAATGCAGAATCGCCGGTTTTCCGCTTCTGTGTGCCGCCTCCACAAATTTCTTATGCCAGGGAAAAACGTATTTTCTCATGTCAGAAGGGCTCAAAAAAGTCTGCGTGTTAAATCCCCAGTCATCATTGGAACAGATCATACCGACACAATCCGCCTGTGCGCAGGCCTCATAATATTTCAGGATTCTGGAACCCACATGATCAAAAATAGCCTGCACCAGATCCGGCTCCTCATAAAGCATGTAGCACAGATTGTCATATCCCACAATGCCGTTTACATTTTCCAAAACTCCGCTGGGCCCCAAAGGTACAAGCTTCATTCCTTCCGGCATCACACGGTTCATTTTATCAAACACATCGAAATCAAAAGCATCCACATCCGGCCACTGATATTCTTCAAAGGATTCCCAATCCGTGATCATACCGTTTCCGTTCATGGAAAGAGTCGCACTGCGTTCACGTTCTTTCTTGGGAAATGAAAAACCATTTGCCCAGCTGCCCCAGGGAGCATAATCATAACCGGCATTTGCCATCGCTTCCAAAATCCAAACATGCTCTTCCACCGGCCCTCCCGGATTCGCCCTTCCGGTCAGCCTCGCATAGAAGGATTCGTTTAAAAAAAGTTCATACAAAGTCGGTCGGTTCGGTTTTTCCCGGCGTAATGCTTTTAATACATTTTCAAAATCCGGTGTTCTCATAAAATATCTCCTTAGAATTCCTTTTTTCTATGTATTTTTTATTTTTCCCAGGTCATTTCCTTTAACCCGGCCTTATGCAGCAAAAATACCGCCGCAAAGAGTGTCCCCTGACCAACCACATTGATGCCCTGCGCAAGCCAGTTCATAAAGCTCTGTGTAAAATCCTGTGAAGACAGATAGCCCATGCACAGACTGCACACAAAAGAAATTACAAGCAAAATAACCGCCGGTTTCTTTTTAAGTCTTGCAGCCAGCACAGACAGGCCAAAATCCATGCATCCAAGACCGGCTACCATCAGACCGACAAACAAAAAGGTTCCCTTCCACACTACAGGTGCTGCAACCGCACAGCAGCAGCTGCCGCCGTTTACTTTGCGCACAAGCATCAGCAAAACCCCTGCTCCCGCAAGCAAAAAGCCGATGGACTGCACCGGGAAGAACATATCGTTTAACGGTGTAAAATCACAGATTCCTGCTGCATATAAAAGCTTGTATGTCGCTTTTAACAGTCCGGCCACCGCTACGTTGATGCTGCCTGCCGCAAAGAGCGCATAGGTTCCTTTGCACATTTTGTTATAAAGATCCCCCTGCAGGATCAAGGCTGCAGCTGCAAAAAACAGCACGGGAACATAATCCACCAAAGCCATTGCAATCGAAAAATCCTTCATAAAATCCCTCTCGTCTTATGTAAAACAACATACAGCGCAGCCGCCCCTTCCGGCACGGCTGCGCTGCTGTTTTTATTTCTTGTTCAGATGATAAACCGGTAAAAACGGAATGATGATCGGAGTCTTATCGGCATACGCATTGTAAGCCGGATCGCTGCCGTAACGCTTCATCTGACGTTTTTCAAGACGCTGTGCGCCGTTGAACATGATATATACGATGCAGATATAAGAAATCACAGCAGTCAGCCACTGCCCGATACCGGTCAGGATATCCAGAGAAGAAACAAACACACCGGTCCAGAACAGGATTTCACCGAAATAGTTGGGGCAGCGTACAATGGTGTACAGACCTTTTGTAGCAACCATGTCCGGATTTTCTTTTTTCTGTGCGCTCTTTTGCTGATCAGCAATGCTTTCCAGAACAATACCGCCGATACAGATCAAAATACCGATCCAGGTAAAGGCAGAAACTGCACCGCCGTTGTGCATCCGGAAATATACGGGAGCAGTCTGTGCCACATACAGTACAGCCACGCAAAGCCAGATCGTTACCTTTACAAACATGGGCATTGCCTTTTCATCACCGGTTGCTTCCTTTAAGGTTTTTTGGTAAGCCACATTTTTGATCTCACGGATCAGAAGGAATCCGGAAAGACGGAAACCGTAAACCACAAACAGGGCAAACAGAATGTAATGAGGAAGTGCGGCATTAAATTTACCGGCAAGACTCATCACAGCCAGTGCCACACCGATACCTGCCACGGAGAAGCCGTAACCGATGGATAAAAAGTATACATATTTATAAAATCCCACCAGACATAAAACCAGACTGATGATAAAGAAAATCAGAAGATCATTCCAGCCCATACTTTACCCCTTTCTGAAACTGTCCTTGATGTACTGTTTGAAGCTCATATCACCGTAAGCAGTATCACCGACCATTTCTTCGGTCAGAGTCCACTTGGAGAAACGCAGGATCGCTTCCTTGCCGTTTTTCTTGAATTTGTTGACAAATGCCAGAATATCAAACAGCACCGCAGGCGCACGTTTGATCACAGCGGGTTTTCCGGCCGCTTCAAAGCACATATTAGCGATTTCTTCGTAGGAATAAGTTTCCTTGCCGCCCACATCGTAGGTCTTGTTGTCATCCATCATGCGTTCCACGATAAACTGCGCGAAATCTTCGGTGGAGATCACGTTTGCATGAACGGGTTCTTTGCCAAGCAGGGTAACCTCACCCTTTTCCACCATGGGACGGAACACTTTCACGATATCGTAAAAATAACCGGTGGGACGATGGATCACCCAGGTTAAGCCGCTCTTTTTGAGTTCTTCTTCAAACAGATATTTTGCATGAAGCATGGGCACCTTGGGTGCTTTGTCTGCTTTGAGTACGGAAATGTATGTAAAACGTTTTACACCTGCTGCCTTTGCTTCGTATAACAGATTCAGGTTGCCCTGATAGTCGATCTGATAGTTGGTCACTTCAGCGGAGGTTTTGGTCAGACCAACAGTCGTGATCACACAGTCAGCACCGTCACATATGCCTTTTAAGGTTGCAGGATCGGTCACATCCACTTTGCGGAAAGAAAAATTACCGGTTACTCCCAGATCTCTTTCGATCATATCTGCTGCCACAACTTCGTGTCCAGCCTTTAACAATGCTTTAAAAATATCTGCACCCAGATTGCCGTAGGCGCCTGCCAATACAACTTTCATATAAATACTCCTTTCTTAATCAACTGCCCTCACACGGCATTATTTCTTTTTGCTCTTTTCTTTTGCACGCTTATCGTTGATGATCTTCATATGCTCAGCTGTGATCAGTTCCACATTGTTTTCCTTTGCCCAGTCCACACAGCCTTTTAACACAACAGATAAAAATACGCGCGGAACACCCAGAATGGTTTCCAGTGCCTCATCGGTGAATTTGATCTTATCATCGGCACGGTCAGCGGCATAACGGACTGACTCCAGACTTGCCTTGCGCATCTGCAAAAGCTCCGCTCTCATGCGGCGGAATCTGTGATACCAGAAATTCTTGCTGTCACGGTAACCGTAATCCACGGGCAGATGCGGGAAATCCCTGGCAGTGACACCGTTGATGATGGCATCCGCGTATTTTTTCTTCATCAGAATCTTATCCACACGCAGGATAAAATGGGCGCCGAATTTGCTGGTAATACCGTTAAAATCATGATAAGGGCCTTCATAACCGTTCAGTTCGCCGGGAAGATCCTTATCTGCGCCGTCCAGTTCGCGCACCCAGGTACATTCGATGACCTCAATTGCATCGGTCAGTACCTGCGGGCGGATATCATCCGGATTCTCCTCCTGGATCATACTCTTTTCCAGACGGAAATTACACTTGGGCATTTTTTCTTCGGGCTTGTCACCGGGCCAGCTTAACTTCACACATTCCTTGAAATACTTGGGATCATCGGAAATGAAGTTTAATGCACATTTCCCGTTTTTTAAAATATTCTGCGCTGTGTTGGAAGAATTGCGGCAGGATAACAGCATCGCATAGTAATCCTTGCCCGCCACATAATAAGGCTGGACCAAAGAATACGGTCCCAGGCTGGTTGTGCCGTCATCGCACAGGGTGCTGATCACCACTGTAGGCATCGGGAAAAACAGGGATGTCTGGTAAAAATTGTCTACCACACGAAGATTTTCAAAACTGCTCATGTTTTTCACACTCCTTTTCGATAAAAATATATGATGGTACGGATCAGAAAAGTTTTCGCAAAACACCTGCAATCTGTTCAAAGGAATATCCTGCCATCGTCCAGGTCAGGAGTGATTCCGCAATAAATTCCGCTAAAAACGCAGCACTTACACTGCCGTCAGATTTCACCTGACAAAAAGCTTCCAGAGGCTGCGCGATCTGACTGCGCAGCTGCTGATGGCGCATAGGAAAGGAAGATGCAAAACTGATTCCCGCATTTTTGTCTAAAAACAGGGGTTCATATTTTTTCCAAAACAGCATCAGCTGCTCGTGGATGATACACAAAAGCTTTTCTCCGGCAGCCGCCATATCCCCGTTCCCAGAACCTGCCTGCAGTTTTTTACTGCCGCTGTTTATGGTATCCAGACACAGATTCCAGTCCTCCAGCATAAAACTTGCTACCAGCATATCCTTGGAAGCGAAATAGTTGTACACCGTTCCGACCCCCACACCGCAAGCGCCTGCCACCGACCGGATCGTCATGGATGCATAACCTTGTTCCATCACCTGCTTTTTTGCTTCTTCCAGAAGTTTTTCACGGATATTTGCAATGATCTTGGGCATAGTACCTCTCTTTTATGAACGCGTTCATTATAATTTCATTATAATGCCTTTCCTTTGCTTCTGTCAACAAAACGGGGCTGTTTTGTCATTTTATACAGCTCCTCTGCGGCAAGTCTTGCCTTTGCCGCCACATCTTTGTCATGCTTCGGGAAACAGTAATACAGACACTTTGCATCCCCTATACTGATCATATCTCCGATCTCATACCAGTAAAAGTCGGAATTTAAGCTGTAAGATGCCATCGGGCTCTGTCTGTAATCCAGTTTTCCATCGCATCCGGTCAGGTGAAATCCTTCTTTATCATGACAAAGCCTGCCTTCACCGATCCGGTATAAAAAGGTGGGATTTTTCAGCGCATAGATATCCACTTCCGTATCCAGCAGATAACTGCCCTCTTCCAGCTGTCTGCGCACCTGGCTGCGCTGCCAGCGATACCAGTCAGGAATATGGTCAAACCTTGTTTCGCCTTCTGTTGCCTGCAGATAACCGTACTCCGTCAGTTCATACTGCTTGCCGCAATGATGACAGGTCAGCGTGATTCCTTTTCCTTCCATCCTGCCCTCTGTCAGACAGTGCGGACACTGATAGAGCACACGGTTTAAATGATCTGCCCGGAAACTTTCTGAAATACAGATCTGATTGTCCTGCTGCCATTTAAAATGATCGTAGGCAAATTTTTCCTCGATGATCTTCTGCAGCTCATCTGCTGATTTTTCCCGGATATCCTCCGGCGAAAGCACATATTCCACATCCGCACTGAGCTTTACCTTGCGGATCTGCAGTCCATTGTAAAGCGGCACTCTGGAAAACGCACCGTAAGTATGTACCATGACCACAGGAACCTTCATAAGCTTCACACATTTGCCCAGACTTTCCGGCAGTGTGGTATGCGTTCCGTCAAAGCTGTAACCGGCTTCCGGAAACATGACCACGGATTCTTTGAGCGTATTGACTGTATAAAGCATATCCTTGACCAGATCAAGCTCTGTCACAAACTTTCTTGTCACAATACAGCCCAAAAGACGCAGAACCGGTCCTAAAATACCCACATAACTGTCCAGCGTGCACACGATATGATACGGTCTTTTATGCATCAGATTTGCCACAATCTCCAGATCTTCAAAGGCAGAATGATTCATCAGCACCAGACAGGGCTCGTCTTTTTTTAATTTTTCCATGCCGGTTTTGTTGTATTTCATGCCCGTCGGCCAGAGCATGATATCTGTCACCAGCTTTAACAGCGGCCGAAACAGCCACAGCTGTTTACGCGGCTTTTTGTGTTCCCTGGGCTTGATTTCCGCAAATTTTTCATAGGAAATATTTCTTGTCCAGATTTTCATGTAATTTCCCCACTCATAAGACGGTGCGCATGCCGCGCACCCTTTTCGCCTAAACGATTATCGTTTTTTAGTTCCAGTTCTTCCAGATATCCGGCTGATAGCCTGCCGTCGCCAGCTTCCCGTTTCTGACGACGGGGGTTTTTAATACCTGCTGATTAGCCAGAAGTTTTTCTTCTTTTTCGGAATCGGAAATGTATCTGATCAATGCCAGCGCGTCCTGATCCCTGCAGTTTGGATCGATCAGTTTCTCAATCCCGCCGACTCCCTGGATCACGCTGCGCAGTTCCCCTTTCGCCATTTCCTTTTCTTTCAGGTTGATAAACTGTACCTTAATATTGCGCTCTTTGAAATAACGCTGTGCTTTCTTGGTGTCAAAACACTTGTTTGTGCCAAAAATCTGTATATTCATGTTCATTCTCCCAGATATTGCAGAATTTCTGCTGCATTGGTATCCGGTTTGACCTTGGGCATCACTTTTTCGATCATACCCTGTTCATCGATCACATAGGTGGCACGCACCACGCCCATGCTGACCTTACCGTAGTTTTTCTTCTCCTGCCACACATCGTAAGCCTGGATGGCTTCCAGCTGCGGATCAGAAAGCAGGATAAACGGAAGATCATATTTTGCCGCAAACTTCTGGTGAGATGCCACGGAATCCTTGCTGATGCCGATCACAACCACATCTTTTTTGCGAAAGGCTTCAAAATTCTGTGCAAATGCACATGCCTGCCGGGTGCATCCCGGGGTATTGTCTCTGGGGTAAAAATACAGTACGATCTTTTTTCCCAGATACGCAGAAAGCGTTATCTCCTGTCCCTCTTTATCATATAATGTAAAATCAGGTGCTTTTACTCCAACTTCCAGCATATTTTTTGACTCCTTTTCATAACATATTATTTCAGTACATGGCGGATCTGTGCTTCGGATGCATCCGGGAAATGCTTTTTGATCTGCATGCAGATCTTCTCCCAGGAAGCTGCAGGTTCTTCCTCATAGGCTGACACCACTGCATCCCGTCCCCAAAGCTGTTCGGGCATACAGTATACGGAAGATGCCATGCCGTATTCTTCCCCTTTTTTGTTCTTTTTACGCCTGAATTCTTTGATGGTCAGATAGGTCTGCATCTGCAGCAGCGTAACTTCACCGTCAAAATTCTTCTCGCCGCCTTTGCCGTAACCTGCTGCCTTTTTAAGCTCTCCTGACAGATATTCTTTCTGCCCTTCAAACTGATCCATGATCTTTTTACTGCGAAGGCTGGCCAGCTCGTCTTCCCAGCGGGCATCAAAATCATAACCGTCCCGTCTGTAATTGACCAGATACGGAAACCATTCTTTTGATATAAATCCGGCCTTACGGTTGAAAAACTTGCCGTAAGCCACCAGACCGCTTTTGGCAATCAGTTCTCTCCATATCCAGGGATCCTGCAGTGGGTCGCCGGTCCACCAAAATAACGGAGATACATGTTCTTCTGCAGAAAATCCGGGTATTTCATTTTTAAAAAGGGGCAAAAATCCCACTTCATTGATCCAGCTGATCAGTTCCTGCCAGCTGCGGATGCGGTATGGGTCATCCCAATCCAGTCCGCGCATGATCCAAACTTCATTTTCCGATGCCATATATTTCTTCCTTGTAAAGTTTCTATAACCTGCTGAATAAGGTACAGATTAATTTAATATAACGTAACATAGAAATATCAAAAAATCATCTGATAATCATTTTTTATTTTTCAGCAGATCTGCGTAAAAAATATACTGCTGAATCGCGCCCTGTAACCCTTCATACCGTTCAAAAGGAAACCCCTGCGCATAATGGGCATCCAGTGCCTGTCGGATATGGGTATCAATGGGAAAAGCCTCCAGCCTGTGCAGACCAAACAGGCAGATACAGTCTGCCACCTTGACACCGACACCGTACAGCTTCAGCAGTTCTTCCCGCGCCTGTGCATAAGGCAGGTTCTGTATTTCTTCAATGTTTATCCTTCCTTCCGCTGCATCCTGTGCCGTGCGCAGCACATATTTGCTGCGGTAACCCAGATTACAGGCAAAAAGCTCCTCTTCCGTGGCCTGTGCCAGTACCTGCGGAGTAGGAAATGCATAGTATACTGTGCCATCGGCAGTCAGCTTTTTCTCTCCGTATTTTTCACAGATATTCTGAATACAACGTCGGATCCTTACAATATTGTTCTGCTGGGAGATCAGAAAAGATATGATCATTTCCCACAGATCCTGTTTGAGAATGCGGATCCCTTCTCCCTGTGCCGCTGCCTGCACCAGATAGGCATCTTCCGGGTCAATCCCTGATATCAACGCGCCGTAGTCGGTATCCAGATCAAAATACTGCTTCCAGAATTCCTCAAACTCCTGTTTGCTGCATTCAAAAAATACCTGCTGCCCCTGCTGTCTGATTTCCAGATACCGGTCACCTGCGATCACAGAATAGGTGTCCGCTGCAATCTGCTGCATCCTGAAACACTGACCGGATTCGCAGATCTGGGCAATATTGAAATTAGGAAGTATTTTTTGAATCATTCGTATTCATCCCTCCGGGGTACTTTTTTCCTTATCGTAACATAGCAGCAGGCAGTATGTATATCCATAACTTTTACCAACTGTCTGCAGACTTAAAAAGAAGCCTTGGCGACTATCTCCAAAGCTCCTTTTTCCATTCTTATTCTTTCTCATACGGCCAGTCTATAATGCCGCCAAACTCATAAATATTGGTATACCCCAGATCAGCCAGTGCCTGCGAGGCTTTCTTGCTGCGGTTTCCGCTTCTGCAGTAAACCAAAACTGCAGAATCCTTTTGAGGGATCACACCTGCAGCAGTTTTCTCTGAAATCGTTCCCAGCGGCAACAGTACTGCACCCGGAATATGTGCCTCATCATATTCGCTTTGTTCACGCACATCCAGGATCAGCACTTCTTCCATCTCATCCATCATATTTTTGGCTTCCTGCGCGGAAATCTGCTGGTAAACGGCAGTCTGCGGCTGCTCCTTTATTTCCTGTCCCGCCTTACATCCGCCAAATATCAGGGACGGAATGATCGCTGCGATCAGCATTTCTTTATTCATAAACTCACTCCAAATCTTACTGCTTCACCGGCGGAACTTCGATCACCACATCGCTGAGCGGGAATGCACAGCAGGGATGAATGTAACCGTAGATCAGGTCAGCTTCTCTGCGTCCGTCCACAGACTTGGGGGTGTATACATCACCGCTGATCAGTCTGGAATGGCACCATCCGCACTCACCGCTGCGGCAGTGTGCAGGTGCTGCAATGCCGTTTGCTTCCAGTGTACGCAGTAAAGATACGTCAGCAGGCGCTGTCATAGTCTTTTCTTCTCCTGCAATACGGACGGTCAGGCGGAATGCCAGTGCCACATCGGCAGGGTAATCTGCTTCTTTGGAAGGATTGAAATATTCGCCGAACAGCTCATGGCGCACAAACTTTTTGCGCAGGCCAAGTGTTTCGATTTCTTTGTCCACAAAGGTATACATTGCCTGAGGACCACATAAGAACAGGGAATACTTGCCTTCGGGCGCATATTTTTTAATGAGTTCCGCAGTGATAAAGCCGTTTTCACAGCCCTCCTGTGTCTCATGACTCAAAACATTTACCAGTTTAAACTTAGGGCAGGCTTCTTCCAGTGCCCTGAATTCTTCCTGGAACACTGCGTCTTTGAGTGTGCGACTGCCGTAAAGCAGGATCAGCTCTGCATCCTCATCGCCGTCTGCGATCGCCTTAGCCAGAGAATAAAAAGGTGTGATACCGCTGCCGCCGGCAATACCGATCACTGTTTTTGCATCGCGCAGAGGTTCATAGGTAAATACTCCCAGAGGCTCGGAAGCTGTTACTTCCGTGCCCACCTGCCAGTTGTCCAGAATATAATTGGAAGCAAGACCGCCGTCCACACGTTTGATGGTCAGCATATAATGTCCTTCCAGTGCTTCTTTGGGAGAAGAAGACAGGGAATAAGGACGGGTCATTTTCATGGAGCCGATTTTTAAAGTGATGGACAGATACTGTCCTGCAGAAAACCAAGCCAGCGCATTGGTTCCTTTTTGAGCATCCGCTTCCAGCCAATAGCTTTTTACATCCTTGTCATGCTCAATGATCTTTGCCACTTTCAGATACTGCACATCAGGATGCAGGGCCTTTGCCAGTTCATTGGGCTTATAGGAATCTGTGGGAGGAAGTGCCTTCGCAGGTGCCTGCGCGATCTTTTCCTGACGTGCAGGTGTCATTTTGGTAAAATCCATGGGATTTAATTTCCAGAGATTGGGTTTAAACATGTCAGTTGCCTCCTTTCAGTCTCTTGGCAACACGTTTTCCGATCATGTCACCCATCAGATATGCACAGCTGTAGCCGTCGCCGCGGATGTAGTGACCGCCGCAGAAGCTTAAGCCGGGAATCGCATAGTCTGTCTTTTCACCCGCGGTACGTGCCATAAGGTTGTCCCAGCCGGAAAGCTTGTAACCGTAAATGGTGCCTTCGGGTGTTCCCAGATAACGTGCAAAGGTAACAGGAGTTGCCACACTGATTTCTTCAATGTGTTCCATAATAGAAATGCCCAGCACTTTTTCTGCATCTTCGATATATTTCTTTGCCAGATCATTTTTATATTTCTTGTAATCCTCGGGTTTTAAATCCTTGGGCACATCATGTCCGAATACCGGAATGGTAAAGAACATGGTGCAGGTGCCTTCGGGACTGCTGTCGGGAATGACGTTGTTTAAGCAGTTTACGATATACAGACCGTCATCCTGCCGGGTGTTGTACTGGGTTCTGGGATTGCGGTCACCCATGATAAAGACGGTGTAATCCTTCATGCCCAGCTCTTCAGCGGTGCAATCCAGTCCCAGATAAACAGTTGCCACGGAAATACCGAATTCTCTGGCATTGGCAAGCTTTAAGTTCTGCTCGGGAATCTTGTCTGCATCACTCATATTGAAGACATTGTGAGGAATGACATTGGAAATGACTTCCTTTGCGTAAATCTTTTCGCCGTTAGCCACTACACCTGCCACACTGCCGTCTTCGTTATATAAAAACTGTGTTACTTCGGAATTGTAGCGCACTTCTCCGCCGTGCTTTGTGATCACATCGATCAGTGCCAAAGACAGCTCATGGCTGCGGTGTTTGGGCATAGCTGCACCGTCCATGACATAATCATACAGCATGTTTAAAAAGTGCATCGCATTGAGTTCATCTGTAGGAACTCCCAGATAACCCCAATAGGTACAGATCAGATTCTGTGCTTTTTCAGGAATGCCAAGTGCAGTCATGACTTCTTCCGCGGAATGACCTGCGGTACGCATAAAGTCCGCATGTTTTAAAAGCATCACCAGACCGTTGGGATTGCCTTTAGTCGCATAAATATAATCGATGGCTGCTGCAACCTTGGGTTTTAAGTCCAGAAATGCGCGTACATTCTTTTCGCATCCGGGTACTACTGCGTCGACAGACTTGCAGAATTCATCCTTTCCTGCATTTAAGCAGACATCATAACCGTCCTCACCCTTTACGATAGCACGGAAAATATGCCCTTTTTCGTACTCCCAGTTGATCTTTGCACCAAGGTCATCGAATACCTTGTATACAGAGTTGGGGCGTTCTGCAGTGCCCACACTGCACAGTTCATGCAGAGAGGGTTCAAATTCAAAACGTCCTCTGCGGAAGCTGGTAGCACAGCCGCCGGGAATGTTATGTTTTTCCAAAAGCAGTGTAGAAAGTCCCGCAGATGCAGTATTTGCAGCTGCTGCCAGACCGCCGTTGCCTGCACCGACTACAATAACATCATAGCGTTTGTCCATTGTTTTTTTCCTCCTTGTTATTTATCTTTATAACAGTTCAGCCCGCGCCATTCGCAAAGCGTACTCTAACTGTTATTCAAATTCCCCGCTTAGATACAGTTTTTCCAGATTGTGTCCTTCACGCAGTTCCTTTGATGCCATCTTATTAAGCGGCTGCAGCCTGCCGTCACCGGTAAGGATGCAAACACAGTCAGGACGGGTCAGCCGGTTGGTCATCAAATGGGTATTATGTGTTGTCAGAACGATCTGACAGCCGGGATTTTGTTCTTTCAGGTACTGGAAACATTTTTCAGCTGCGTCATAATGCAGAAAAGCATCAAATCCATCCAGATACAAAAATGCAGATTTCTGCATTTTTGTCACAATGCGCTGATAAAGATCCAGCAATGCCAGAATTCCTGCCGAAGCAGTCTCCAGAAACGGAATCAGTTTTTTCTTATTAAAATAGATCCTGCTGATGCCGTCGGGCAGCTGTATGCGTTCCAGCTCGCATTCTGCGCCCATTGCCTGCAAAAATTCAGAAAATGCCTGCAGCTGTTCTGCCTGCATGGACTGTAAAAAGACACGGCGCCGTACAGCCGGGTCCAGACCGGCTGCAGCCTTGTCCGGACCGGAAACTTCAATATAGCGCATACTGTTTACAAAACGGCGGAACTGCTCCATTGCAGATTCTTCCGTAAATACAGCATTGGCAAACAGCCAGCGTAAAAATGCCAGCGGCATGGCATCCAAATCACCGTCGTTTTTGGCACGTTCTTCCAAAAACCGTTCCACTACAATGGTCTGGGCGTCGATCAGCTCCAGATTTCCATGCCAGTACCAGTTATTAGTATAGTCAAAATCATAGATCTTGGCACCGTCCATATGGAGTACTTCTGTCTGACAGAGGCCTTTTTCATCCTTGCTGTAGGAATACTGCAGCAGGGTCTGCCCAAAACGGAAACGGTAATCAAATCTGATCACATTCTCTTCTGCGTCGGTGTTTAACAGATATTCTGTCTCTCTGCTTTCAAAATATCCGGGCGCACACATACTGGCAATATCAAGCACTGCTTTTCCCAGATTGGTCTTTCCGGTGCCGTTTTTGCCATAGACCAGCATTTTGCTGATGATGCCGTCTTTGATGCAGTCTGCATTAAACTGGTAGCCGCCCACATTTCCAAAATCGATCACCACTGGATCTTTGAAATTTTTATAGTTGCTCAACTCAAATCTGACCAGCATGGCCGTATCCCCCGTATCTTTTGCTTTCCCTTTTTATTTTACCAAAGTAAAGCATTTACATTCAAATGCATTCAATCTGTCCAGAATCACGGTATCACCTTCCAAAACGGCATTGCCCCAGTGACTGATCACGCTGCTCCATTCTTCGCCCAGTCTGACTTTGGGCTGTCTGACATAATCTTCACAAAAATTCCACAGACCCACTGTCAGCTGATTGCCGTCCCGCTTTGTCATGATATACAGATCGGGAGCCGGATCACAGACTGCATCCAGTTTTTTTCCGGACAGCCAAGGAAGAAGTCTGCGAAGCTGTTTTGCACGGCACCAGCCGCGGAAAGTTCCATGCTGCGGGCGCTGTTCAAAACTGTTACGTGCCTTGAATGCATATACCAGGAATTTCTGTCCGTCCGCATTTTCATAAGTATAGCAGGCCGGATAATAACCGTCCTCACCGTCTTTGGATGCAAGAATCCGGCTCTGTACCTGCGCGCCTGCTGCCAGCTTCATTTCTTTCCACTGTCCGCCTGCAATGTTGACCACATCGTTTTCTGTATCATATTCTTCCTGGATCACAGCCACATCGCCGCCAAACTCTAAGACACCCACATCAAAGCCTCTGCGGGTCAGGATTTTTGCTGCATCATAATCCAGAACTGCTCCGTTTGCAAGCTGTACAGCTTCTGCCAGTTCTGCACTGTCACCGAATATAAATACCGCATCTTCACCGGCATCATAGCGCACCGGCAGGGAGTTGTCTGTCACAAAACGCAGGGATGCCGGAATAAAACGCTCTTCCGACTGGCCCGGATCCGTGGCGATCGCAAGTGTTTTCATGGGTTCAAAAACAGTCACGCCCACAGCTGTTTTTCCTGCCATTTCCGTTTCCAGAATCTCATACAGCGGCATATTGTCAATGTGTTTTTCAATATACCCTTCCTCATATTCCGGTGAAGAACAGTAATCCAGCATATATTTTAAGCACCCGTCGGCAGTTCCCGCCGCGCGCTGCACCTGATCAAAGCCTTCCAGATAAGCCGCCGGAACCGTATAGCGGGGACGGGGATACACATCGCCCTCACAGAACACTTCAATCTCATGTCCTTCATTCCAGGACTGCTGCAGTCTCTCGTATTCACACACTGTCGCCATTTTGATGTCATCAAAGCCGCGGATGGCAGGCCAGTATGCCGCACCGATCAGTCTCACCAGAGGCTTTGTGCTGCCCGCAAAACTTCTTGCCAGCGTATAAGAGTCCACACCTTCCACATCCCAGGTGGAAAGTACCGCACAATGGCACAGACGGACCTTGTCATTTACTTCATCCAGTGCAGCTCTGAGCATTTTTGCAAAATCGTTGAGAGATTCACCCTGAATCTTCATCCAGGCATCGCGCCAGGGGTTGGGACCGCCGGTGGTCAGCGCAGCTTCCATGCGGTCTGCGTCAAAGGGCTCTCCAAGCTCCTGTTCCAGTGCCGCAATATGCAGATCACAGCAGCAGAAATACCGGCCGCCGCGGATGGAATAACGGTAGTCATCGTCCAGCATGATCACTTCCACGCCGGTTTTGGCAAGCTCCTGCACCCATTCCGCAAACATTTTCTGAAAATTTTTATCCAGCGGACAGCAGCTTTCCGTATTCACTTTACCGTCCATGTCCACCATATAAGTAATGCCGATATCCTTGTCCCTGGGTTCTGCACTCTCGCAGGTACCGCCATGTCCAAAGGAAGAAAACCAGGTTCCCACCTCAAAGCCTTCTGCTTTAAACATCGGCACATATTTGCGCAGAACTTCCAGTTCTCTGTTTTTCTGCTCTCTGCTTTCCACACAGCGGCTGACACATAAAAAGACGCGGTCAATCTCAGCTTCTTTGAGTTTTTTTACAAATCCCTCATAATACTGTTCAAAACGGGGATTGCTGACAGAAATCGGTAATGCAACTTTATACATGTTCTGAACCTCTCTCTTTTTATTTGGGTAACTGTCCGCAAAGTTCTTTCAGTCCCTGTACCGGATCATTTACAGGCATATATTCCAGTCCGATGCCGCCCTGATAGCCGCAGTCACGGATTGCTGTCAGGATCGGTATGTAATCAATCTCATTTTTTACAAGCGGCTCATGTCTTCCCGGATGCCCCGCCATATGGAAATGTGCGATCTTATCGATATTTTTCACAATATCTTCGATCACCAGATCATTCATGATGTGCTGATGATACAGGTCAAAGATCACTTTTACATTCGCACTTCCCACTTCATCGATGATCTCAAAGGCTTCCTTTGACTGCCACAGATAATAACCGATATGGTCGATCTTAGTATTAAGAGGTTCGATCATCAAAGTTATGCCTGCCTCTTCCAGATACGGCACGCATCTGCGAAGTCCTGCCACAAGATTGGCATGCTGCTGTGCCCTGGAAAGATCGTTCATTTCCTGTCCTACCTGAGAGATGATCTTTTTGCATCCCATTTTCTGACACATGGCGACCGTTTTTTTCAAGGCTTCCAGATAAGCGTCATGACATTCTGCATTCACCAGTGAGATCAGATCCACAAGGATGCCCTCGATGGACAGTCCAAGCTTTTTTTGCAGTGCCAGATATTCATCCATATCCTTATCCCACCAGCTCCAGATTTCATAATGTGAAAAGCCTGCTTCTGCCACTGCACACAGCGCATCATTGGTATTTAATTTTCCTAAAACTGCAGGAATACATACAGAATAAAACATAGGTCATCCTCCTTTGTCTACATGTTCTGATTATACCATTTCATGGGTTATTGTACAATTATTTCCGGCTCCGGATATGTTTCTCCGAAGGTTTCTGCTTCCACATGCCGCATATATTCATCCTTCACGGGCTGTCTGATCACCGCCTCCACACCTTCCGGAAAAATCTGCACGGTTTCCACCTGCTCCAGACGTTCCACTTCCTCATATCCACCGATCACTTTTCCAAAAGCGGTAAATCTGCCCTGCAGTTTCTCCCCTGCTTCATCGGAAAGTGTGATAAAAAACTCACTGCCATGTGCCAGTTTTTCACCGTCTCCTGCCATGGCAACGGTTCCCTTTTCCATTTTCAGCGGATTGTCAAAGCCATTTGCCGCAAACTCGCCTTCCAGCATAAAATCACAGAGTTTTTCATCGAAATAACAATAGGAAGGCTGCAGCACAAAGCCCGGAACCACACGCATGATCCGTCGGTTTTCGTACATTTTCTCACGGATTGCCCACAAAAAGCTGTTTACCGTGTTGGGCGCATATTCAGGGAATAATTCCACTGTGATGCAGCCCTGATCTGTGTATATTTTCGCAACTGGATGTTTCATAACCTGATCCCCTCCTTGTAATTAATACCAGTATAACAGAGTTTCCCCGTATTTTCCAGCCAAAGCCTGCCGCCTGTGCTTTACAGTTTCACTTCAAAATGTTATACTTTAACAATAACTGAACATTTCCAATGTACCACCCGAAAGTGAGAATATCCAAATGATAAAATTTATCGGTTTCTATGATTACACTGTCATCCTTACTTATTTAAGCCTGATTTCCTCTGTTTTTGGTATCACCCAGGCAATCCACGGCGATTACAAAACTGCCATTTTCTGCCTGGCATTTTCCGGTATCTGTGATGCCTTCGACGGCCGCGTGGCCCGCACCAAGAAAAACCGCACGGAAGATGAGAAAAATTTCGGTATCCAGCTGGATTCTCTGTGTGACGTGATCTGCTTTGG
Source organism: Lachnospiraceae bacterium (assembly GCA_017500935.1). Classification (GTDB taxonomy): domain Bacteria; phylum Bacillota; class Clostridia; order Lachnospirales; family Lachnospiraceae; genus Gallintestinimicrobium. Next base: position 16,621 of record JAFVXW010000087.1, on the reverse strand, counting down.
CGTATTTCCGGCATTGATCTGCTATCTGCTTGGTGTGCGCGGTTCTCTTGGGCTTATACTGGTATTTTTCTACTGCCTCTGCGCTGTGATCCGGCTGGCATTTTTCAATGTCCTGGAAGCAAAACGCCAGAAAGAGGAAGGCGGCAGCAACAAGGTATACCGCGGTCTTCCGGTCACTTCGATCTCCATCCTTTTGCCGCTGGCATTCTGGCTGCAGTTTATTATGTCTGACTTTACCTTTATCGTTCTTTTACATATGCTGCTGTTTGTTGCGGGCTTTCTCTTTATCCTGGATTTCCCGCTGAAAAAACCGGATTTAAAGCAGCTTTTGATCATGATCGGTCTGGTAGCTGTCACCGTAGGCATTATCATGGCCTTTACAAGATTCAGAATTCCCGACTACAGAGACCGAAGCAACCCTATACTTGAAGAAATCATCGAGGAAATCTATGAACCAGAAACTCCGTAACGGCACAATTATCGAAGGCTCCGACAAACAGGAGCGCTTCCTTTCTGCCCTGTATGGCAGCGCCATCGGCAGACTTATCTTAAAACCGCTGACTGCGCCTGCTGTTTCCAAAGCAGCCGGCGCTTTTCTTTCCACCAGGTTCTCCTGCATGCTGATCAAGCCCTTTATCCGCAGCAACCATATCGACATGACACAGTTTGCGGATGAAAAATATGACAGCTACAACGCCTTCTTCTCCCGCCGCATAAAGGGAGGAATGCGTCCCATCGACATGGATCCCTGTCATCTGATCAGTCCCTGTGACAGCAAGCTGACCGTCCTGCCCATCACTGCTGACGGACATTTTACGATCAAACAAACCCGCTATTCGGTCAATTCCCTGCTTAAGGATCCCGGACTGGCCTCCAAATATATCGGCGGACAGCTTCTGATCTTTCGCCTGACAGTGGATGATTATCACCGCTATTGCTATGCCGCAGACGGTATTCCGGAAGAACCGGTCAAGATCCCGGGGATTCTGCACACCGTCAATCCCGTTGCCAACGACTTTTTTCCTATTTACAAGGAAAATGCCAGAGAATTTACCCGCCTTCGCACAAAGGAATTCGGCAATATCCTGATCATGGAGGTCGGTGCACTGCTGGTCGGCAAAATCGTCAATCATCCTGCCATTTCCCGTGTGAAAAGAGGACAGGAAAAAGGATATTTTCAGTTTGGCGGTTCTACCGTGATCATGATGCTCAAAAAAGATGTCGCCCTGATCGATACCGATATTCTTGAAAACTCCGAAAACGGTTATGAAACCGTGGTAAAAATGGGAGAAAAGATCGGTGTGGCTTTGCCTTCCGCAAAATAAAAAAATATATCTGACATGACTGCAAAAGAGCCGGATTTTCGCGATCCGGCTCTTTTTTCTGTCATTCACGATTATTCTTCAATCGAACGTTTCTTACTTACCATAACCTTTTCTTCCAGACACTCAAAGATGAGATCCACATCTTTTCTGTTCATCTTCGGACTGATCAGGCTCACCGCCGGTACTACGATCAGGCCGGCTACCATGGCGATCGCACCGGCATTGATGGGAGATGCGATAAATTTAAAGAACATATTGGCAACAGTCAGGCCGACACCCACTGCAAAGCTTGCCCATACGGAAGCTTTGGTAACACCTTTCCAGTACAGACCGTACATAAAAGGTGCCAAAAATGCGCCTGCCAGCGCGCCCCAGGAAATACCCATCAGCTGTGCGATAAAGGTCGGAGGATCCAGTGCGATCACAACGCTTACCACAATAAAGAAAACCAGAAGGATGCGCATAACCAGAAGCTGTTTTTTCTCGTTCATATCCTTGATAATATTGTCTTTGATCAGATCCAGTGTCAGGGTGGAGCTGGAGGTCAGTACCAGAGAGGACAGGGTAGACATTGACGCGGAAAGAACCAATACCACCACGATACCGATCAGGATATCCGGAAGTGTGGACAGCATACCGGGAATGATTGCATCGTATATGATGCTTCCGTTTTCTGCATAAATGGCAGGACTGTCAAACAGTCTTGCAAAACCGCCGAGAAAATAACATCCGCCGGAAACCACGATCGCGAAGAAAGTGGAAATAATGGTGCCGGATTTGATGGATTTTTCATCCTTGATGGCGTAAAACTTATGTACCATCTGCGGCAGTCCCCAGGTTCCCAGAGAGGTTAAAACCACAACGCCCAAAAGATTGGGAAGGTCAGGACCGAAAAAGGAAGTGAACGCACCTTTTTGTCCCAGTGTCAGCGGAATGTCGCTCTCGATCTCAGACAGGCTTCTGACTGCTTCATAAAAACCGCCCTGGCCGCTCAATACAGCTGCGATCACAGCGATGATACCCACGATCATGATAATGCCCTGAATAAAGTCATTGATCGCTGTCGCCATATAACCGCCCAGAATAACATAAACGCCTGTCAGCGCTGCCATCGCTACAACACAGACCGCATACGGAATATTGAAAGCCATACCAAACAGTCTGGACAGACCGTTGTAAACGGATGCTGTATACGGAATCAGGAAAATAAAGGAAATCGCAGAGGCCGCAATGCGAAGCGCATTGGAATCATAACGTTTTCCGAAAAAATCAGGCATTGTCGCCGCATTCAGCTGCTTGGTCATAACGCGTGTTCTTCTGCCCAGAACGATCCATGCGATCAGGGAACCGATCACGGCATTGCCGATACCGATCCATGTAGAGGATAAGCCGTATTTATAACCAAACTGACCTGCATAACCCACAAATACAACTGCTGAAAAATAAGAAGTACCATATGCAAAAGCAGTCAGCCAGGGGCCTACGCTTCTGCCGCCAAGTACGAAATCATTAACATTTGTTGCATGTTTCCTGGAATAGACTCCGACACCTACCATCACTGCGAAGAATAATATCAGGAAAATTACTTTTGTGAGCATGTCTCTTCTCCTCCTTTGATGCTCTGATATTTGCTTTAGCTCTAACTTATCTGCTTTAAAGTGTTACACTTTAAACTTTTACGCTTTTAAGTTCTAAAGTGTTTTTATTATATAAAACCCCTCGCAAAAATGCAAGGGGTTTTCAAAACTTTTTTCAGCTTACTTACGCCTTATTCTGCACTTTCATATCCCAGAAGGAATGCCTTTTTGTTGATCTCCACGGTTTTGGGCGGAACAGTTTTTTCAATCACATCAAGCCACATCTCCTTGGAAAAATCCATATGCTTTGCCGCAACGCCCAGAACAATAATGTTGAATACTCTGGAGTTACCCAGCTTTAATGCTTCCTCCATCGCGTTGACTTTATAAACACGGTATTCTTTTTCCAGATTTTCAATGATGTTTTCCGGATATTTTGCCGCACCGGTCACAACAGGCATAGGATCAATGCGCTGTTCATTGACAACGATCGCACCGTCCTTTTTCAAAAAGTGTGCGTAACGCATTGCTTCCAGCTTTTCAAAGGCGATCAGGACATCTGCCTGTCCCTCTTCCACGATGGGCTCTGCCACCTTTTCACCGTAGCGGACAAAGGTAACCACACTGCCACCGCGCTGTGCCATGCCGTGTACTTCGGAAAGCTTCACGTCATAGCCTGCTGCCACGGTAATACCGCCCAGAATACGGCTGGTCAGAAGAGTACCCTGGCCGCCGACACCAACGATCATGATATTTTTAGTCGCATTTGCCATTGTTTTATTCCTCCACCAGTTCGATTGCGCCGAATTTACAGATATTCATGCAAAGACCGCAGCCGTTGCACATGGTTTCATCAATGGAAACAGTACCGTCTTCGTTCTTTGTCAGGGCAGGACAGCCGGGACGCAGACACATACCGCATTTTTTGCATTTTTCAGAAACTGCCACACATCTCTTTTTGGATTTCTGCTTGTTTAACAGCACACAGGGAGACTTGGTGATGATCACGGAAACCTCATCCTTGGCAACTTCTTCTTTTATTACTTTTTCAAGGGTTACGGTATCAAACGCATTGACTTCAACCACGTTCTTAATACCCATTGCCTGACAGAGCTTCACGATATCAATAGCAGGAACCACTTCACCCATCAGAGTCTTGCCGGTTGCGGCATGGTCCTGATGACCGGTCATACCGGTGGTGGAGTTGTCAAGGATCATAACAGTACCGGTACCCTGGTTGTAAACCATGTTCATCAGGGAATTAACACCGGTATGCATAAAGGTGGAATCACCGATCACTGCAACCCAGTTTTTGATGTAATCTTTGCCTTTTGCCTTTTCCATACCGTGAAGGGAGGAAATGCTGGCCCCCATACAGATAGTGGTGTCCACGACACTCAGAGGAGCAACAGCGCCCAGGGTGTAACAGCCGATATCGCCTGCTGCATGGATTTTTAACTTGTTCAGAACAGAATATACGCTTCTGTGAGGACAGCCGGGGCAGAGAATCGGAGGACGTGCAGGAACCTGCGCAGCAGGTTTTAATTCCATATCCTCTTTTAAAACTGCCTTGCGGATCATGTTGGCACTGTATTCACCCTGTACGGTAAAAATTTCTTTACCGATACATTTGATGCCCCAGGATTTGATCTGTTCTTCAAAAACAGGTTCCAGTTCTTCAAAGATATAAAGTGTTTCTACCTTGGATGCAAACTCTTCGATCAGCTTTCTGGGAAGGGGATGAACCAGACCAAGCTTTAACACACTGGCATCGGGACATGCTTCTTTTACATACTGATATGCAATACCGCTGGTGATAAAACCGACCTTGGTATCGTTCATTTCAACGCGGTTGATGGGCATATCGCAGCCGTCTGCCGCCATATCTTTCAGACGCTGTTCCACAAATACGTGACGACCCTTTGCATTGCCGGGCATCATAACGTATTTTGCCACATTTCTCTCATAGGGAATATCGATGGGCTCGCATCTTTCTTCCAGAGTAACAGGTCCCTGGGAATGGGAAAGACGGGTGGTGGTGCGCAGGATCACGGGAGTATCATACTTTTCAGAAAGATCAAAGGCATACTTCATAAAATCCTTTGCTTCCTGAGAATCGGAAGGCTCCAGCACGGGAACCATGGCAGCTCTTGCCACGCATCTGGTATCCTGTTCATTCTGGGAAGAATACAGACCGGGGTCATCTGCCGCAACCAGCACCAGACCGCCGTTGACGCCGCTGTAAGAAACGGTATATAAAGGGTCAGATGCCACGTTTACACCCACATGTTTCATGGATGCCATGGAACGCACACCGCTGATAGAGGCACCGATGGCCACTTCCATTGCTACCTTTTCATTGGGAGACCATTCTGCGTAGATTTCGGGGTATTTTACAATATTTTCACTGATCTCGGTACTGGGAGTGCCGGGATATGCAGCAGACACTTTCACACCTGCTTCATATGCGCCTCTGGCAATGGCTTCATTACCGAGCATGATTTTGATTTCACTCATTTTTTTATTCCTTTCTGTATGTATATGCCCACGCGCAGCCGCGCCGATCCGCCCGAAAAATCATGCGGGCATGATTTTCTCTTCCGCATCAGCGCAGGCTTCACTGTTAACCCATATTCTGGTCCGCGATCAGGCGGTTTGCGCCGTATTTTTCACGAAGCTTGGGCTTTTCGATCTTGCCGGTAGGGTTGCGGGGGATATCTGCAAAGATAACCTCGCGGGGGCGTTTGTATCTGGGAAGCGCTTTGCAGAACAGATCCATTTCCTCACGGGTCATTTCCATGCCCTCTTTGAGTTCCACAATCGCTGCCGCGATTTCACCCAGACGGGCATGCTTTAAGCCGATAACTGCAACATCATGCACCTTGTTGTTGGTGCGGATGAAGTCTTCGATCTGTACAGGGTACAGATTCTCACCGCCGCTGATGATAACGTCCTTTTTACGGTCAACCAGGAAAATAAAACCGTCTTCATCCTCCTGTGCCATATCGCCGGTAAAGAGCCATCCGTCGCCAAGAACTTCATTGGTTGCTTTTTCATCTCTGTAATAACAGGTCATGACACCGGGGCCCTTCACTGCCAGTTCGCCCACTTCCCCGCGTTCTACGGTGTTGCGGTGTTCATCCACGATACGGACTTCCCATCCATAACCGGCTTTGCCGATGGCACCCACTTTATGAATATTTTCCACACCCAGATGCACGCAGCCGGGACCAATGGATTCGGACAGACCATAGTTGGTATCGTATGCATGGTTGGGGAAAACGCTTTTCCACTTTTTGATCAGACTCTGGGGAACAGGCTGTGCGCCGATGTGCATCAGTCTCCACTGATCCAGTTCATAATCATCCAGATTCACTTTGCCGCTTTCGATGGCTTCCAGAATATCCTGCGCCCACGGAACAAGCAGCCATACAATGGTACATTTTTCTTTGGAAACAGCATCCAGAATAAATTCCGGGCTGGTACCCTTTAACAAAATCGCCTTGCTGCCGGATAACAGACTTCCAAACCAGTGCATCTTCGCGCCGGTATGATACAGGGGCGGAATGCAAAGGAAAACGTCATCCTTCTGCTGTCCATGGTGATTTTGTTCTACCAGACAGGCATGTACCAGACTTCTGTGTTTATGTAAAATTGCCTTCGGAAAACCTGTGGTTCCGGAAGAGAAATAAATCGCCGCGTCATCCTCATCGGTGATATCTGCATGTACAGGCTGGCTGGAACAGTTGGCAGCCAGGGAATTGTAATCATCTGCAAAATAAGGGCATCCTTCACCAACATAGATCAGCAGTCTGCCCATGCTGATTCTGGACGCGATTTCTTCCACACGGCCGATAAAGGCATTGCTGAAAACCAAAACATCCACTTCCGCCAGATTCACGCAGTATTCGATCTCATCAGCGGAATAACGGAAGTTAAGCGGTACAGCCAGCGCACCTGTTTTTAAAATACCAAAATAGATCGGCAGCCACTCCAGACCGTTCATCATCAGGATCGCAACCTTGTCACCTTTTTTGATGCCTCTCTGCAAAAGCAGATGTGCAAAACGGTTGGCCTTTTCATCAAAAACGCTCCATGTGATCTCACGGCGGTAACTTGTCTTGGGGCTGGGCTCGATCAGTTCAAACTCTTTCCAGGTAACTCTTCTGTCTTCTTTAATCTCAGGGTTGATCTCCACCAGACAGACATCATCTGGATACTGTCTGGCATTTCTCTCCAAAAACTCTGTAATGGGCATAACTGGTAATTCCTCTCATTCTATACCTGTGTGCATGCGGCACTTTAGCACTTTTAATCAATAAATCGATTATAGCAAAAGACCTTTTTTAGGTCAACCAAAAACTGCGCGTCCGGACGTTAATTTTTATCCGTTTTTAACATTTTTCAGCGCAATTTGTGCATGGCCTTTTTCCAGTCTCCGTGCAGGTAACGCCATACAAAGCAAATGATTCTGAAAATCCAGTCAACGATCATGGCGATCCAGACACCGATGGCACCCATTCCCATATGGATTCCCAGCAAAATACTAAACCCGATTCGGAAGACAAACATGGAAAAAATGGAAACTGCCATGGGATAACGCACATCATTGCAGGCCCGCAGCACATTGGGCAGCGTAAAGGCCATGGGCCACAAGAAGATACCAAGCCCGTTATGGATCATCACCAGAATCCATGCCAGCTGTGTCGTTTCGGCACCAAGTCCGTACAGCGACAGGATCGGACGTAAGTTAAGCAGCAAAATTGTATTGAACACCGCTGTTGCGGTATAAGTGATCAGCATCATTTTTCTGGTATAATGGCGTATCTGCTTTTCATCATTGGCACCGACACATCTGCCGATCACGGTGATCACAGCCAGATTCATGGCCTGTCCGATGATACATCCCATACCGTCCAGACTGTTGGCCACACCGTTTGCCGCAATCTGCACTGTCCCGAAACCGGAAATAATACTGACAACCATGACTCTGCCCAGCTGAAAAATACCGTTTTCAATTCCGCTTGGAATACCGATATATAAAATCTTTTTGATGATCTTAAAATCCGGCCGGTATTTTTCCCGGTCCAGATAAATTTCATGTACAGGATCATACAGTTTGACCAGCAAAATCACCGCCATTACAATACGGGATACCAGCGTCGGAACCGCCACACCGGCCACTCCCATTTTCAGCCCGAAAATACAAATGGCATTGCCTGCCACATTGATGATATTGCCTATCACGGAAACCCGGAAGGTAATGCCCGATTTTCCCATGGAACGAAACAGGGCTGCACAGGAATTGTAGACACCGATAAACGGATAAGAAATGGCAGTGATCACCAGATAAAGCAGCGCCGCCTCCATAACATCCGCTTCAATACTGCCAAAAAACAGCCTTACAAAACCGTGTCTGAACAAAATGATCAGAAGCATCGCGATCGTACTGGTCAGCGTGACCGCAGCCAGAAGCTGCTTTGCACTGCGCCTTGCCTCCTCTGCCTTCTGCGCGCCAAGATTCTGGCTGGATACCACCGCACCGCCTGTGGCAAAAGCTGAAAACACGCTGAAAATCAGCACATTGAGCATATCTACCAAAGAAACGCCGGATACAGCAGCTTCTCCCACAGATGAGATCATCATGGTATCAGCCATGCCCACCGTGATTGCCAGTGCCTGTTCCAAAACCAGCGGCAGGATCAGTTTACGCAGATCTGTATTGGAAAATAATAAAGTTTTCTGTTCTGTATGATTCATAAATCTCCTCATCCTGTGCTGTCACGCCATGGTTTCCAACATTTTATGTGTCACTTCATACCGGCATATCCCGCCTGTACAAAAACATCTGCATTCCTCTGCCATATACTCTGCCATCCGATGCACTTCCTCGCCGCTGCTGCCTGCGATATGCGGTGTCAGGATACAATTTGGCAGCCTGTAAAAGGGATGTCCCTCTTCCGGCGGCTCCGGATCTGTCACATCTAAAATTGCAGTCAGATCCGGACGCTGTTTTAAAACTGCAGCCAGCTCAACCTCCGCCACCTGAGCTCCGCGCCCTGTATTTAAAAACGTGGCATAAGGGCGCATGGAAGCAAAATGTCTGCCGCAAAGCATCCCTTTTGTCTGTTCATTGTTTGCCAGATGATTTGACACCACCAGACAGTCTGCAAAAAGCGCCTCCAGACTGCATTTTTGCACCCCAAGCTCTGCTGCCGCTTCTTCTGATAAAAAAGGATCAAACACCTTCACGCAAAGCCGGTAGTTTTTGAGCATCCCGATCACCATTTTTCCGATCATACCGGCTCCGATAATCCCCACGGCTTCGCCGTAATTTCCCGGATAAGCTGCAAAAGTGCGGCGGCTTTCTGCTGCATTTCCTGCACTCATCAGACGTGCGGACGCAAAAAATCCCTTATTTGCCAGAATGATCTGTGCTGTTGTATATTCTGCCACCGGAACGCCGTTGGCGGCCCAGGCACTGTAAATTTTTACACCGCAGTTTAAAAAAGGCCGTGCAAATGTCTGCACAGACCCGGCTGCATAAAACACCGCTTTCAGTGCCGGAAAGCACAGACTGATCTCTTCTTCTGAAAAAGAAGGCATTCCCCAGGTAGAAAAGACAGCTTCCACATCTGCAAACGCCTCCTTGTGTGCCAGAACATCCGCTTTTGTATAAATCTGTTTATCCAATGCGGTCATGGTGCCGATTTCCTGCAGTGTCTCTTTGGTATAAACAGTATTGATCTTTTCCGGTAACTCACACAATAAAACTGCTCTCATAGCCATTCCTCTGCAATCTTTCTGAGCACCTGCGCCTCACCCTGCAGACTTTCAATCCTGTCATCGGGCATAAATTCCAGCAAAAGTGCCCTGTCTTTTGTCCGCTCCTGCTTTATTTGACTATTGTTTTTCACATCAAAAATACATTTCAGCCAGCTTTTCCACATTTCCTGCGCATCTTCCAGCCAAAGACGCCGGTCCTGCTTCCAATGAAAAACATGTACATGCCGGATATCATTTGCCAGCAGCATCGCATATGCCGTATTTTCCTCCTGCGTACAAAACTGATTGGGCTGCCAGTACATACAAAAATTCGGGGAATTTACCGCCTGCATCAGTGCATGTGCCGCTTCTTTTTTGTCTGTCAGCGTATGATTGTGACACTCCATGCAAAGCGTCACACCGTATTTTTCAGCCAAAGCCGCCGCTTCCCTGCACTGTCTGTAAAGAACTTCAAGTTCGGTCTGCGTATATTCTGCAGAGCCCTTATTGCCGCACCAGAGTCTTAAAATATCTGCCCCCAGAATCTGCGCTGCTTTTATATAAGGAAGAAGTTCTTCTGTCTTATGAACTCCAATCTTAAAATATGTACCGTAGGAACTGCAAAACAGTCCCGCTTTCTGCTGCATACAGGCAATCTTTTTCAGCTTTTCTGTATCATGACAGGGAGCATGTACATCACTGCCCCACTCAATGCAGGACAGACCTGCTTTTTTTGCTTCTGCGATAATTGTCTCCGGTGATAACTGCCTAAATGAGATCGATACCAGTCCCAGATGTGCCATTTTTCATTCCTCAATAAATGTTTTTATTTTCCCGGTACTGCCGCCACACAGTTTCAAAAAAGTCCCCGGCTTGCGGAATCTCTCTTACAGGCCGCCAGGAAATCTGCAGTTCTCCGTCCGCATTCTGCCTAAGCATCTGCACCTGATTCCTTGAATCCCGGCTGTTTTCAGGACAAAACCGGAACAGCTCTTCCAGTCCATCCCGCAATACACCGGCTTCATCTGTATACAAAGATGAGCCTCTGGTGATTCTTGTCTGTTTTGCAAAATCAAGCATAGCCGCCAGAACTGCCCTCTGTACCTGCAAAAGGTCCTTCAACTGATAAGCCAGATACAAACGGCTTTTATCTGCCGCATGTACATTTTGATCCAGCTGCGTCAGTTCCCTCTTTACCGCCAAAATTGCCTGCTCCATGGCTTCGCAGTTTCTGATTGCGGCACCGCAGTCACTCATTCTTCTGCGCGCCTGACGGATCAGCATTTCGACATTATCTTTGCTCTTGGCATCGTCTTCAGCCCCTGCATCGTTTTCACTGCCGCAGACACGCCGCGCAAACGCTTCATGCTCTTTGATGCGTTTGTTTACCAGTATTTCAAATTTCTCTGCAGCTGTTTCTGTTCCTGCCGCATCCTCTTTTCCTGCAACTGTCCCTGTTTCTGCTGCCATCGCACTGCACATCTGTGCCGCCCGCAAAGAGCCCACCTGACCGGCATTTAATGCGCTGCCGCCCGGACGGGTTACGCCGTGCGTTCCCGCGCATTCCCCTGCTGCAAACAAGCCCGGCACAGAGGTCTGCCACCAGGCATCCACCGCGATGCCGCCGTTATGGTGCTGTGCACACAGTGCAATTTCCAACGGCTCACGATAAAGATCCAAACCTTTTTGTGCATACAGATCGATCGCAGGCTGATTCATTTTCTGCAGACGCGCAATAGGAGTTCCAAAACACGCCCCCGCCTTGTCCAGATAAGAAAAAGCCTCCTCTAAAAGGCGCTCAAATTCAATTTCTTCTATTCCAAAGGGATTCTTTCGGTAATCCAGATACACCCTTCTTTTTTTCAAAACACATTCCCGGTAGACCAAAAGATCGATCACCGAGGAGCCCTGTAGCACTTTTGCACTGTCAAAGGGCCACTGATATCCCTTTAAAAAGACTGCCGACAGCGCTTCATAGGGATCTTTAAAATAATCCAGCAAAAATTCCCGTTCTTTTCCGCTTTCATCCACAGAAACAAAACACGGCAAAACCTGCATATAGGTTCCCGACACATTCCATCGCGGGCTGACAGATGCCAGTCCATACTGCCATTCTGTCAGATTCTGAAAAGCAGCCCCTGCATTAAGGGCAAGCGAAGCAGATCCGGTATGTCCCAGCGGATATACCGAATCTTCGTAAATACCTGCGGGGCCTCCGGTTGCCAGAATGACCTTGTCACACTGTACAGCCAAAAACACGCCGCTTTCTTTTTTCAGACAGATCAATCCACAGACTCTGTCCTTCTTTTTCAGGATTTCCACAACAAGCAGGCCGTCGGCAGCAGATATCCCCATCTGCTGCGCCCTCTTTTCCAGCGCCTCGGTCATAAAACGGGAGGTTAACGGCCCTGCCGAGGTGGCACGGGCATAAGGATCATGATCTGTTTTATAACCCACATATTCGCCGTAACGATTGACCGGAAACGGTACGCCAAGCTCAGCCAGGTTAAAAAAACATCTGGCTGACAATGCCGCTTCACACAAAGCATTGTCTCCGTCCACACTTCCTCCTGCAAACAGATCCTGCGCCATCTGCCGCACACTGTCACAGGTTTCTCCGCCCAGTCCCAGCTTATAATAGGTCTGCTTATCGCTTCCCGTATTACGTGAAGTACCGCATTGAATTCCTTCTGTGACCAGAAGAACGTTTTCAACTCCCTCCTGTTTCAGACGGATGGCCGCATTATATCCTGCAGCCCCGGAACCCACAACCACGGTATCTGCTGTAATGATTTCAAAATGTTTCATATTTTTCTCAAACAATTATAATCTCCGGATATGAAATCCGCCGTCAATATCAATGGACTGCCCTGTCATATAAGGAAGTGCACCGCTGCAGAGTGTATACACGGCAGCCGCCACATCCTCCGGCGTTCCCCAGCGCTTGATGGGCAAAAGTCCGCCTTCGATCAGCGCGTCATATTTTCCCTGCACCTTCGATGTCATATCCGTGGCAATAATGCCGGGCCGGATTTCGTTTACCATGATGCCGTACTCTGCAAGCCGGTCTGCAAACAGCTGTGTGATCATGGAAACCCCCGCCTTGGAGATACAGTATTCACCACGGTTTACAGAGCTTGTGTACGCGGAAAGAGAGGAAATATTGACGATAACGCCTTTATTGTCTCCCTCATTTTTAATCATCTCATTGGCAGCCGCCTGCGTCAGAAACAGCATACCTTTGGTATTGATATTCATAACATAATCGTAACTTTCTTCCGTCATTTCCAGAAGATCTGCGCGCACCTTCGGTGCCACACCCGCCACATTTATCAGAATATCGATTCTGCCGTATGTATCCAGCGCAGTCTGTACAAAACGCGCTCTGTCCTGCGCCTCTCCCACATCACCGGAAACATAGGAAAAATCACCTTCCGGCACAGTTTCCATTTCGCTGCGGCGGCTCATACCCACCACAGCGATATCGTTTTTTAGCAGAATTTCAGCGCAAGCTCTGCCGATCCCGCTGGCAGCACCGGTAACCAGTGCCACTTTTTTGATCTGTTCCTTCATATTTTATTACCCGCAAAAATTCATTTATTCATGCACAACTTCTGATACAGCGGCAGATACAGCTCTCTGTCACGGATCACGCAGCCGGGAGTACCGCCGGGAGTACGCATGATCTCTGAACATTTGGAGCAGCAGATGCAGATCTGCTCCTTATTCAGACAGCCATTTTTCACGATATCCTTTGCAAAATCCGGATATGCAAATGTCATACGTCCAAATCCGCCAATGTCGCAGCCGCCCTCTTTGATCAGCGCCGCCAGCACATTGGGAGCCGCTGCACCCAGATAGGTAAGCGCAGAACTTACGATTTTTAAATCAGGCACTTCTTTTTTCAGTGCGGCAATGCCGTGCAGCATTCTGGCAACGCCCTCCAGAGGATGTTCTTCAATCTGATAGCCTCCTACTGCGAACGGACGGTTTACATGAGGATTTACATAGGGATTTCCCATGGTGATATCCACAATCTCAACACCCATTGCCTGCAGCTGCTTTAACAGCCATACCGGTTCTGTGGGATCAAAATCCAGGCTGCCGTCAGTCTTTACGCCAAATCCATAAGGATAGGGGAATCCGTCATACACATTCATTCTGGAAGAAACGATAAAACCACTGCTGCAGACTTCCATGGCACCGGCAATGCTTTCTCTGAGCAGACGGGTTCTGTTTTCCAGACTGCCGCCGTATTTGCCGGGGCGTTCATAGGCAGATAAAAGCTCACAGTTGATATAACGGTGACAGGCCTTAATATCCACACCGTCAAAACCAACTTCTTCTGCCATTTTTGCTGCCTTTACAAGCGCCTCTCCGATCCGGTCGATATGCTCATCAGTTGCAATACGCTCTGCCGGAATCGGATTATCTTTTTCAAAAAGAGGGTTGTTATAGGCAATGATCGGTGCCGGAACGCCGTTGGGTTTGCTGTAACGGCCGGAATGGGTTGCCTGCATGATCACAACGGGTTCATAACCGTTTTCTTTCATGGCAGTTTCCTTGATGCGCTCAACCTGACGTTTGAACGCATCCTTATTGCCTTCATGCATCCAAAGCTGTCTGGGATTGGCTCTGCCTTCCTCCATCACCGCGGTTGCCTCAAACCAGATCAGGCCTGCGCCGCCTTTTGCAAAACGGTCATAACGGCGGATCATCACTTCATCCGGTGAGCCGTCTGCAGTGCCGTCACAGCCTTCCATGGGCTGACACGCCAGACGGTTTTTGATAATCTTGCTTCCCACTTTCAGCTCTGTTCCCAGCACGGAAACATCCTCTGCATAGGGAAGCTTTGTTCCCAGTTCCATATTCTGTGTTTTGAATTCTTCTGCTGTTGCAAATACTTTTCTAATCATAAGTCCTCCATTTATTCAAATGTAAATCTGAAAACAGCCTGCGTCACACCGGTTTTCAGTTTAAAATCAATACAATTTACCATGCTGATACTCAGATCATGGTTTTCGTGAGCCGCCTGCGATATTTCCGCCTGCATGATAAGCGGGTCGAAGTAAAGCTTTACATCTTCCACCTGTACATAATCAGCAAAAAGCTGTACTTTCTTCAAGGTTACAAAACGCTCTGTCACATTATGTACCTCTTTTGAAAACACATCGGACATAAAAAGCACTTCCCCGATATATTCAAAAGTTCTGGTCAGCCGCTGGATCAGGCCTGCCTCATAAGCACCGGAAAACTCTGCTATGATCCTGTTTTCTTCCTGCTGAATGGTTCCGCAGTATTCCTTTCCTTCTTTCTGAAAATGTCCGCCAATAATGGGAACACTGTGTCCCTGGGAACCGTTGCAGAAAATACCGTAACGCGTTTCCGGCGCAAAATACTGTCTGGTATATCTCCCGGCACCCAGATCACAGAAAATCTGCCCATTTTTTGTTGTCAGGATAAAATTACCCACATCATTGTGATTATGCGGTTCACTGTTGTCCCCAGCTTTTACCGCCAAAGAAAACTGCTCTCTGTTCCAGATTGCCTGCCCCGCCTGCGGCAGATAAATATCTTCTTTGGAAAGCCTTCCCGGCTGCCGGCATAATTCCAGATAATACACACTTCTGAAATATGTCATCCACATCACATTCATTTTCAGAAATGCCGAAACCTCATCAGGAAGCGGATGCACACTCTCCGGAAACAATTCTGCCAGGTAATTCTGCATCAGCACATTCACTTTTGCCTGCATATCCCCGTCTGCAAAACTGACTGTCACATTCCCTTTTAAGAAAGAACGCTGTGCATATCCCGCGATCTGCTCAACCTTGTCCTTTTTCATCAGATCAATCTGCCCGTCCGTGAACTGTTTTAGAAGATCCGCAAACCAGACATAATTTCCAAAACCGTAATGCCAGTAAGAAATACCTTCCAGACAGGTGCCATCCTCCGGAAATCCATCCAGCAGACACTGCATGGTACTTAAAAATCTGGGCAAAAGCTCCTTAAATTCCTCCGGAAACAGATACATCAGGGCACCGCCCACATTTCCAGCGCATACCGCTGCCCAGTTGCAGGTGGTTGTTTCCCACCAGAAACTGCCATTTTGATAATTGGTCAGAATCCTTTTACTGATTTCATCCTTTACCCGGTCTTTTATCAGCTGATCCAGCCTGTCCTCCAGAAGATAAGTACTCTCTGCCAGCATAAACGCCGTCTCCGCCGCAAAAAGATCAATATGCTTCAGCCCATCCTCCAGATCATTGCTGCAATGTGCCGGTACCACCCAGGAATACTCTTCACAAATTGCCCAGATCAGCTCCTGCAGCTCTTCCAGATATTCTTCTTTTTCCGGATAGATCAGTGCCATCAATGCCAGTGCCGAGTAACAGGTCCTTCTGCGGAAATAGGGTCTTTCAAATTCATGCCTGTCACCGTCTGCATAATAACGCATTCTGGCTTTATAGCTTAAAGCCGGAATATCTGTAAACCGGTTCTGCTCATAATAGTCACGAATCTGTGCCGTGACACTCTCATAAGCCGGATCAGATTTTACCTTTTCCCAGAACTTTGCGCTTTTGGCTTTTTGCATCAACATAAAACTGCCTCCTTTCAGCCGAATGGATTCAGAGATGTTTTTTCTGATTCTATTTTACAGCATCTGGCGGTAAGCGCAAGGTGCATTCTTTAAGTTGTTTTTTAAGAAAACAAAAAAGCTCTCACCATTTCTGATGAAAGCTTTTGGGTCTGTACCCTCAAAACCGAACATTGATCATCATCTCTTGAAGCATTTATGCTTCTACATCCTATTTCCCAAACCTGTCAGGATAAGCCCTCGACCGATTAGTATTCGTCAGCTGCATGCATTACTGCACTTCCACACCGAACCTATCTACCTCATACTCTCTAAGGGGTCTTACTTACTGGGATATCTCATCTTGAGGGGGGCTT
>JAFVXW010000086.1 GCA_017500935.1 Lachnospiraceae bacterium | reverse complement strand
GAAGATCACAAATGCAACGATCAGGAAATCCAGTACCTGTGTGATGAATGTACCGTAAGCAATAGTCGCTGTAGCCGCCTGTGCTTCTTCCAGCGTTGCGTATGTATTGCCGTCCAGAGGCAGGAACATCTGTGTGAAGTCTTTGCCGCCTGTCAGTTTGCCGATGCAGGGCATGATCAGATCATTTACAAAGGAAGTAACGATTTTACCGAAGGCACCGCCAATGATAACGCCGACAGCCATGTCAACCACATTGCCTTTTACTGCAAATTCCTTAAATTCTTTTAATGTATCTTTCAAAGCCATGGAATATTCCTCCTTAAATTGCATAATATGCTTTATTTTTTCCTTAGTATATCAAAAAAATCGATAGCATCCAATAGGAACTGCAAACTTTTTCACAAATTTTCAGAAAGGGTGTTGACTGAAAAATTTTGAGGGCATATACTGAAATAGTTGAGTATTATTACATTTGAGAAGGATGAGGTGAAACGGAATGGACGGCAGTCATAGTAAGGACACAATCCCCTTAGAACCTGAGGGTAACCGACGATTTGTAAAGATGAATATTGCCGTGCAGCCGGGACAGCCTCTTTTTGATATTTTAGGCTGACTCTGCGTCCCTATGCCCTTTTTTCGGATGAACTGCACGGTGATTTGAAATACTTTGTTTCAAAAAAGCCCGTGCTTTTTTATTTGGAATTGGGGTGAAAACGATGGATGAAGAAATGCAGATCCTGTTCGATAACTATACAGCATTGATGGAAAGCGGACAGTATCTTCAGCTGAAACAGGAACTGAACGAAGAACAGCCTGCCAATATCGCAGAATATTTCGAAGAGCTTTCCGACGATAAACAGCTGTTCATCTTCCGTCTGCTGACAAAGGACGTTGCGGCGGAAGTATTCTCCTATATGGATAATGATACACAGGAACATATCGTACAGTCTATCACTGACCGAGAAGTACGAAACATTGTAGACGAAATGTTCCTGGACGATACGATCGACTTTCTGGAGGAAGCACCTGCCAATCTGGTCAAAAAGGTGCTGCGTAATACGGATGCGGAAACAAGACAGCTCATCAACCGCTTTCTGAATTATCCTGAAAACTCCGCGGGCAGCCTGATGACCATTGAGTTTGTGCGCCTGCGTGCCCATATGACTGCGGCTTATGCCCTGTCTGAAATCAAAAAGGTAGGGATGGATAAGGAGACCATCTATACCTGTTACGTTATCGATGCCCAGAGAAAACTGATCGGCGTAGTGCCTCTGAGAACGCTGATCTGTGCCGATGATGAAGCCACTGTGGGCGATTTGATGCAGGATGACGTTCTGGCGGTAAATACTTTGGATGACCAGGAAGAAGTCGCAAACATCTTCAAAAAGTATAACTGGATGGCGCTGCCCGTTACCGATAAAGAAGGCAGAATGGTTGGCATCATCACTGTCGATGACATCGTGGACGTTATCGAACAGGAGACCACAGAAGATATGGAACTGATGAATGCTGTCCTGCCCTCTGATGATGAATATTTGAAAATGAGCGTTACAGCATTGGCGAGAAACCGTATCCCCTGGCTGTGTGTTCTGATGATCTCCGGTACATTGAGTGCCTTTGTAATCGGGATGTATCAGGAACTC
This sequence comes from Lachnospiraceae bacterium, assembly GCA_017500935.1. Lineage (GTDB taxonomy): Bacteria > Bacillota > Clostridia > Lachnospirales > Lachnospiraceae > Gallintestinimicrobium. The sequence continues at coordinate 11 of JAFVXW010000086.1, read as the reverse complement.
TTGGATTCCGT
>JAFVXW010000085.1 GCA_017500935.1 Lachnospiraceae bacterium | reverse complement strand
TTAGCTCAGTTGGTTAGAGCAACCGGCTCATAACCGGTTAGTCCTGGGTTCGAGTCCCCGAAGGTCCATTAAGAAAAATGATTATGGCCCAGTGGCTCAGTTGGTTAGAGCGCCGCCCTGTCACGGCGGAGGTCGTCGGTTCGAGTCCGATCTGGGTCGTTTTTCTTTTCTGAAAAACGAAAAGAGCAATAATTCAATATGAATTAGCTGGTGTGGCGGAATAGGCAGACGCAAGGGACTTAAAATCCCTCGGTGGCAACACCGTGCCGGTTCAAGTCCGGCCACCAGCAGTAAATGAAAGTTAGAGAAATGCAGTAAATAAGCCGCATTTCTTTTTTTGTTTTTTCACAAATGGTACACTTTAGTACGCTAAATTAATTGAGAAATTTTGGAAAAAGGTCTGTTTGTATCAGTAGAATTGATGCTGCTATAGAATGCTATAATATAGATAGTAGCAACCTTTCGCTTTTTTTTCCGTCTATATCAATAGAGAAACATTATTTGGGGAGGTATGGGATGACGAAAAGAAAAGTGATGTTGTTAACATTTTTGTGCACTCTGGCTTTTGCAGGATGTCATAAAAAGAATACATATGAAACAGAAAATTCTGTGCCGGTCGGCAGCACAGAAGAATTGGTATATTTAGAAGAATGTACAGAATGTGAAAGTGCTGCGGTTTCGATAGGAAGTGAAGTAATGGTCGATACCGATACAGGGGCAGTGGTGCCAATGGTCATGATAAATGGCGAGTTGTATCTTGATACCGGACTTGAAAGTTCTGTTGAAGCACGATGCGGCGTGATGGACGGAACAATAGATTCTGCTGTTTCCGGAACAGAAAAACCCGTAAAAAATAATCAATCTAACTTTGGTACGGACTTTGGATACCAGTATGGACCACAAGAAGGTACTATTGAAATTTATATGAATGAAAGCTGGAGGATTTTTGCGACAGAAGAAGTCAGACAGCAACCTTATGAGTTATGCGGATATCCTACAGCAGAGGATATGGTGACAGAAGAAACATGGGGAATATCTTTAACAGCAGAGAATATTACTCCAACTGGTGCGACTATCAAATGTATGCAATCCGGCGGAGAACCAACAGGGGAATTGCGGACTGGTTCCTGGTATATTGTAGAAAACTGGACATCGGAAAATGGTTGGAAAGAGATGCCATATATGATACAAGGTAACATCGCTTGGACAGCCGAAGCATGGATGATTCCGGCAGACAATAAAGTAGAGTGGGAGGTAAATTGGGGTTGGCTATACGGAGAACTCCCGTCAGGAAAATATCGAATTGGGAAAGAGATTATGGATTTCAGAGCCAGTGGAGATTTTGACGAAGCAATCTGTTTTGTTGAGTTTTATATTGAATAGAATGTGAATTTGTTTAAGGTTATTGCACATATGGGTTATTTACAATAGACTGTATTATATTCCACAGGTACCATAGATGTAGATAGAAGTTCGGCGGAGGAAGAAAATATGTCAAAGAAAATTCATGTAAGACCGGGAAAATCCCAATCAAAAGCAGGTTTTGTTGTAGGAATAATTTTCTGCTTGATCGGATTATTTGTGGTGATTCCAACTTTTGGGCTTTTTGGCCTTTTATGGACCGCAGTGGCAGGTTGGATTGCTTTTGTGCATTATCGAAATGGCTTTACCGACAAGCAAATTGACAGTCATGTGATTGAGATAGATGAAAATGAGGATGGGGTTACTGTTACAACCCATAACGGTTTTCTGGGATCTTCTTATGAGACAGAAGAAACTACATATAGAAAAGATACAGAGAACACCGAAAGTGTGGAGAATCGACTTAAAAGACTGCAGGGGCTTTATGATCAGGCGTTGATTACCAGGGAAGAGTATGAGCAGAAGAAAAAAGAGATCTTAGACGAGTTGTAAATCTGGATTGGATTTGTGAGGCAAGTGATATGAAAAAGGTTATTTCCATCGTTGGAATCATTCTGGGAGCAGTAGTTATAGTTTGTAATGTTGCATCTATGATCATCGGAGCAATATTGAGGATGCAGATTTCGAATTCATCGTCTATCGGAATCATTGGAGGGGCAGATGGTCCTACTTCGATTTTTATAGCTGGAAGGATTGGATCCGGGTCGGTAATTGGTGGATTACTTATAGGTGTTCTGCTGGTCGGTGCTGGAATCTGGGGATATAGGAAGAGTAGGAATGTAAGTCAGTGATTGTTATACCGTACCGTCAGTGTAAACGCTGGCGGTATTTTAGTATTTTTATACTATAACTTGATAGAATATCTGTATATGGTGTGGTAGAATCGAAAGAAAGATAAGGAAGAATTTGACGGAGAGAAAGAATGAACGAGAAAATAGAAATTCTGGAAGAACGAATTTCAGTTGAAGAATACGTGGAATTTTTAAAAAGAACTGATCTGGGTTCTCAATATCCAAAAGAACGATTCGAAAGTAGAATTGCCAAACTAGTCAATACCGTTTCAATTAGCCTTGTCGCGCGAAATGTAAGCGGCACAGTCGTTGGTGTCCTGTTTGGCTTGACCGATTTTGCCTATTGGCTTTATGTAACAGATTTGGGGGTAGACAGATCTTATACAGGACAGGGGATCGGAAGACAGTTGATGAGAACTGCCCACGAAATCGCAGGCGGCGAAAAGAATATTGCGGTTTATTTGATTGCTAACGAGCATGCGGTTGGCTTCTATGAGAAGCTGGGCATGATAAAATCAGTGAACGTTATGCAGTACAATAAAATCGAGTGGACTGAATTCGTAGTAGAATAACAAGGAATTTTTTGAGAATATATTTAGATACAACTGAAAACAATCAATCCCACACCGGTCAAAGATGCGGGATTGGTCTTAGAATGGGTTCAATTTAGAACCAGTCTTATATAATCGAATATTTCTTCAAGTATTCAAGAACTATATTTCGGAAATGTTCATGTTTAAAGCTTTTAGTAACATCTGTAACGTCAACATACATACCCAGCATAAGATTTTGGATAATAGCCTCTGCAACAAAGGCTTCGAAAATGAAATCATCTGAAAATGCAGGTTCGATGTCTGTGTTCATACCTTTATTGATTCCGTCAATGGCATAACGATATATGATGTTCTCAGCTCCAAGAAGTTCGCCAGCTTTTTTGAGGTGGTTAATTCCATCAATCATGTCAGATACTTTGATTTTTCCCTTAAATGAAAAGTTGGGTTCTCCGCGCCGAAGGATATAGTCGATGGTAGTGTCCAAAACATCTGCAAGGCTTGGAAGAATGGATACATCTGGTAACGTTTCGCCGCGTTCCCATTTACTGACTGCCTGGAATGAGACACCGATTCTTTCACCAAGGTCTGCTTGTGTCATATTCTTGTTATTGCGTAATGGAGCAATCGTTGCTCCGATTTTTTTGTTATCCAATTTGTTAGCACCTCTTTTATGATATTGTAAAGTCGACTTTCAAGCATATTATAACTATGCTATGGCAGTGATTCAATAACTGTGTGGGCGAGTTTTTTAGCTTGCAGCTCAACCACAAAGTGTTGTCTTTAACGATAAGCATTCGCTAGGAGGAAGTAACAATGATTACGATGGAACATGTATGTAAGTCGTACAAAGTTGCAAAAAGAAATGCAGGATTTGGTGAAGCCTGCAAAGCATTATTTCACCGTGAGTATGAAGTGATTCATGCTTTAAATGATGTAAGCTTTACTATTAACGATGGAGAGATGGTAGGTTACATCGGACCTAACGGAGCAGGGAAAAGCTCTACGATCAAGATTCTAAGCGGGATATTGACACCTGACAGTGGTAAGTGCCTTGTGGATGGCAGAGTACCATGGAAAAACCGGATTCAGCACGTGGGAGAAATCGGTGTTGTTTTCGGACAGCGTACACAATTGTGGTGGGATGTTCCGGTCATAGATTCCTTTGAATTGTTGAAGGATATCTATTCTATTTCAGAGAACACATATCGTTCAAATCTCAATGAATTAACTGAATTATTAAATTTAGGGGAATTGCTGCGTACTCCGGCCAGACAGTTGTCGTTGGGGCAGCGCATGCGGTGTGAAATTGCAGCATCTTTACTGCACAGTCCCAGAATATTATTTTTGGATGAACCCACAATTGGACTGGATGCAGTTTCAAAGCTGGCTGTACGTGATTTTATTAAAAAGCAGAATGAAGTACATGGCACTACGGTGATTTTGACTACTCACGATATGCAGGATATTGAAGCATTGACCAAACGTATTATTTTGATAGGCAAAGGGAAAATCCTTATGGACGGAACCCTGAATGATATCAAAAAAGGAAATGCCAATATTGATGAGACGATAGCACAGCTGTATCGTACCTACGATATATAGGAGGTGCGGTATGAAGAAATACTGGGCTTTTTTCAGGTTACGATTTGCTATGGGTCTGCAATATCGGACAGCAGCGGCTGCAGGTATTGTGACTCAGTTTTTCTGGGGCGGCATGAACATTTTAGTATACAGAGCATTTTATGAGACAGATGCAGAAGCCTTTCCAATGAATTTTCAGGCAACATCAACTTATATATGGCTGCAGCAGGCTTTTTTAGCATTGTTTGCAGCATGGATGGTGGAAAATGAAATTTTTGAAAATATCATGAATGGAAATGTTGCATATGAAATGTGCCGTCCTGTAAGTATTTATAATATGTGGTTTTTGCGCAGTATGGCAAACAGATTGTCAAGAGCACTGCTCAGATGCTTGCCAATCCTTTTGCTTGCAGCATTTTTACCTGCGCCTTTTGGTATCGGGCAGCCGGCAAGTGTGAGACATTTGGGATTGTTTCTCGTGGCAATGCTGTTGGGATTTGGCGTAACAGTTGCTTTTTTTATGATGATTTATGGGCTGACTTTTTTTACAATCTCACCCAATGGGCTGCGAATCCTGATCACATCTGTGGTGGAATTTTTGGCTGGAGCGGTGATCCCCTTGCCATTTTTTCCGGATAAAGTAAGGATCGTACTGGAACTGTTGCCATTTGCATCTATGCAGAATGTGCCGCTTCGGATTTACAGCGGCAGTATGAGTGGAGAAGAAATGCTGAAGGGAATCGTTCTGCAAGCGGTGTGGCTCGTGATTCTGGTGATTATAGGAAAAATTCTTCTGGCATTGGCCGAGAAGAAAATCGTGGTGCAGGGAGGTTGACAGTACAATGAAATGCAGTAATTTACGTTTGTATTTACATTATATTTCCATCATTGTGCGCAGCACCATGCAATATAAAGCATCAATGTTATTGATGATCATGGGACAGGTATTGGTATCTTTCAGCGCATTTTTGGGAATCTATTTTATGTTTCAAAGATTTGACAGTGTAAAAGGGTATACATATAGTGAGGTACTGTTGTGCTTTTCAATTGTTTTGATGCAGTTTTCACTGGCGGAGATGTTTGTGCGCGGATTTGACATGTTTGCAGGAATTGTACGGCAGGGAGAATTTGACAGGATTCTTGTGAGGCCTCGCAATGAAATCCTTCAGGTATTGGGGAGCAGATTTGAGATCACCCGTATTGGTAGAATGATACAGGCACTGATCATATTTGTTTATGGGATTATGAACAGCCATGTGGAATGGACATTTACCAGAGGGCTTACAGTCGCATTCATGCTGCTGGGCGGCTGTGCTGTTTTTTCTGGGCTGTTTATGATTTATGCTGCGTTTTGTTTTTTTACGCTGGAAGGTCTGGAGTTCATGAACGTGTTTACAGATGGCGGCAGAGAGTATGGAAAATATCCGATTGATGTATATGGTAAAAGGATGTTCCAGTTTGCTACCGTGATAATCCCTTATACTTTAGTGCAATATTATCCATTGCAGTATTTGTTAGGAAGAACAGATGCCGTTGTTTTTGTTTTCCTGCCGCTGGCTGCGACACTGTTTCTGATTCCCTGCTGGTTATTTTGGAGATTTGGCGTGGGGCGATATAAATCAAGTGGCTCATAAGCGATTACAAATAGAAAAAGAAAGGTTGGAGTTATGCAGGAGTATAGTTTGCAAAATAAAAAAGCGTGGGAATTCAATGCCTATGAATTTTGGATCAGAGAGTCAGGAAGGCCGGCGGATAGAGCACGGAAGGCATTGGAGGATCCAATCGGAATGTTAAGAAAGTATGCGGCTTATTTTGATGCATATACAGGAATCCGAGTAGCTAATATCTGCGGATCTTGCGGGAAAAAGGCAATTCCGTTGGCAATTCTGGGAGCAGAAGTCACTATTTTTGACATATCAGAAGATAATAAGAGATATGCACTTGAGGTGGCGGAGTATGCAAATGTTGATATCGATTTTCAAGTGGGAGATGTTTTGGAAATTGATTTGAAAAAATATGGAAACTGTTTTGATGTTGTATTTATGGAAGGCGGTGTGCTTCATTATTTTCATGATATTGATCGGTTCATGGATATCATGTATGCTTTGCTGAAGCCAAGTGGGAAGATGATATGCAGTGATTTTCATCCCTTTACCAAAATATCTGATTTGTTAGAATTTGAACTTCCATCCATGAGTTACTTTTCTAAAGATATTTTTGAAGGAGAAATGGCGCATGCACGTTTTTATTCGGAGGAAATCAGAAAGCAGATGCCGAAATGCAGTTATCGAAAATATAACATGAGTGAAATATTGAATGCGATAATTAAGTCAGGATTTATGTTGAAAAAATTTGACGAACATCCTGCCTGGACGAATCCGAATGTGCCTGGAGAATTTACTGCAATAGCAGTTAAAAAGGAATAGGCAGATAAGGAATCTGCTGCTGTAGGATTAGTAACGAAAAGAAGGGTTGTGTATTGAGGGATTGAGTAATATACAACCCTTCCCATTTACATCTTGAAGAGATAGCAGAAAAGATTGACGATAGAAAAATTCTACAACTCGTAGAAGTAACTCTTCTATACGATTATTGAGCAAAGAATGTGATTTTCATATAATATAGTCAGAAGCTTCTAAATATAAAAATTGGAGGTTATGATGAATCTTTTAATTGGTGAAAATATCAAACGAATGCGGCGTGAGCAAGATCTTACACAAGAAGAAGTAGCAGCTCATCTTGGTATATCATTTCAAGCTATTAGCAAATGGGAACGTGGAGACGGATTCCCTGATATAACAATGCTGCCTGTATTGGCAAATTACTTTGGCATCGCAAATTCTTGATATTCTTTTTGATAATGAAACGGAAGATACTTTTTTGAAATCTCTTCGTGAAAAGGTAAATCAATAAAATATTTAAAGGAACTTAAATTTGAACCGGAAATTTAAGTTCCTTTATTAGTTATCTGAAATAAGTTTGAGATTCTATATGTGAAAAAAAGAGTAATGAAAAACTTCAGGCCACAATTTTACGTCCTTAATGTATATCAGAGTTTTGATATGTCAGATTTTTCAGTATTTGTAGAGAAATTCTCTCACCCTTTGATCACACAAGTACGGAACATTTATTGACAAGTGGGCAAAAGGATGACAAAGTTGATGTAGGAAATACTTCCTGATGGAGGAGTAATTATGAAATATGCAATCATATCAGATATTCATGGAAATTATCCGGCATTAAAGATTGTAATAGAGGATGCTCTGAAAAATGGAGCGCAATATTTCCTGTTTGTTGGTGATTATTGCATCAGTGTCCCGTGGCCTGGGGAGGTGGTAGATGCAATTAGGGCGATGGACAATGCCCATGTTGTTCGAGGCAATGAAGAGAATTACCTGAATATACCGGATGGCCCGGATGCACAGTTTGATATTTCACGTTGGAGTAAGCATACGCTTTCTGATGTTCAGAAAAAATGGTTGAATGATTTGCCTTTCAGATTGGATTTCTCATGTGAAGATGTGGATATACATATGGCACATAGCTCCGAAGTGTTTATTGGAGATGCTGAAAATGGTGAGTTTTCTACATATAAAATTGCGCTTCGTTATAAGGATCGCTGTATTTCACATGAGGAATTTCAGAATGATATTCAACATGAATTACGGCAGAATAAGGAACTCAAACAGCAATTAGAAGGTATTCCTTCGGGTGTTTACATATTTGGACATACACATAGCCAATGGCATTTGCAGATGGGAAATCACTGGTTCATAAATCCAGGATCTTGTGGAATTCCTTTAGACTGTACAGAATTTGGTGCACCATATACTTTGCTTACAGTAGAGAACGGAATGGTAATGTTGGAGGAGCAGCGGATAAAGTATGATGTTGATTCTCTTATCAAAAAAGTAAAATCCACAGAACAATATGAAAAAGTACCTGTCTGGAGTGAAGTGATTTTCAGAGAATGGCTGACAGGACATGAAAAAGTCATGTTTTTCTTAAAGTATGCAGAAGAATATGCACAGAGAATCGGTGATGAACGCAGACCATTTGCGCATGGAACATGGGAGGAGGCATTCAGGGAATGGTACAATACAAATTTAAAGAATTTAGCTTGCCCAAAATGATTTTATTCGATTATGGACAGACATTGGTAAATGAGAGAAAATTTGATGGAATAAAAGGTACAGCAGAAGTGATGAAGTATGCTGTGAAAAATAAACATAATTATACTGCAGAAGACGTGCAGGCAGCAGCAGATGCAATCAATGATGAATTGGGCAGATATGATCCTGCAAGAAGTCATTTGCTTCAGGTAGAAGTGCCGAACTGTATGTTTTCACCATATCTGTACGAGTCTATGGGGATTGAGTTGGCCTTATCCAATAAGGAGAGAGATCAGATATTTTGGGATGCAGCATCTCCCGGAGTACCTACGCAAGGGATAGCTGAATTTATGGATTTCTTGAAAAAACGAGGGATTCGAACCGGTGTAATCAGTAATATTACATACTGTGGCGAGGTTGTAAAAAACAGAATTGACAGGATGATTCCAAATCATAACTTTGAATTTATCATTGCTACCAGTGAGTATATGTTCCGTAAACCCAATAAGAGGATTTTTGGACTGGCACTTGAAAAAGCAGATCTTGATCCGGAAGATGTGTGGTATATTGGGGATAATTATGAGTGTGATGTTGTCGGAGCACGAAATGTCGGTATTTTGCCGGTATGGTATGTAGGGGCTAAAGAATCGCTATATACAGAAAGAGAAGATGTACTGATGATTAAGAAATGGGAAGATTTACAGGAGTACATGGAGATTTATTTGTAAGAGGATAAAAATTTGGAGGTGTTTGTATGCCGTTACCGATGATTCACTTGAGTGTTGCGGTAAAAATAGAATCTTTTAAAACTCAGAAAAGTGCTGAGTTTTATCTGGGGAGTATATCGCCGGATGCAGTTCATATGCGTAGTAACTTTGTTCAGGAGGATAAGATTAAATCTCACTTCAATACAAAGGTATCTGCAGCGATTGATGAATTAGACTCTTTGTGTGAAAAAATTGAAAATAGTGTGGGAAAAGAGCGTGAATTCTTACTAGGCTATCTGATACACATTCTTACGGATCTTTTTTGGAACGATACTATATACAAAACCTATGAGAAGCGATATGCAGCTGATCCTGCAGCGATACAGGACCGAAGGATGGGGTATTATAACGATACCGATCAGTTGGATTTTGCTTTTTATGAAAAGGAAAGCTGGAGACCGGCGGTATGGGAATTGTTAGCGCAGGCAGAGATTTTTTATGTAGAGGGTATTGTAAATAAGGATGAGGTTGCAGCATGGAACCTGCGGACTTTGAATTGGTATAACAGTGGAAAAAGCCAACATACAAATCCAATAAAGTATATTAGTTATGAGGATCTAGATGGATTTACAAGCTATGCATCGCAGAAATGTGATGAATATCTGAAAAGAAAAGGTCTTGGGAAAAAGGAGGAATTTCGTACCGACGGTGTTAATTAGAGGGATGCACTTTATCTGTTGCCTCAAAGGCGATTACCTTCATGTCGTGCAGGCTATATGTCGGGTTAATGTTATTACGAACGGTTCTTTTCATTTGGAATTATCGATGCTTTTCTTTTCAATCTGTAACAGTATAAGAGTGACAGTCATTAGATAAATCGCAAGTATTATACATTCCAAAACCAACGTATTATAAGGGCGAGGATAAAAATATGCTAATGCTTTCACGATAAATCTGGTAGGAAAATACATCCCTAACCATGCAGATATTTTATAGAATTTCTTACGAAATACCTTGGTGGCATTATTCGCTTTTGCGGCGTTTTTTTGGTATGCATATTCAAAGCCGCCAATGGCTGCGACAAACGGTATGAAACTGAGAACTGCAAAGAAGGTGTTCTGCAGTATGATCGCAGCCATAAACTGAATGATCAATGTCATGACTTCAAGCATAACCAAAAAAAACATGATCTGGTTAAGACCGTCCTGGTTTATTTCTTTTACCTTGGGTAAGTCATTATCACTTTCATAATCGTCATTCAAAAGATAATCGGCAGTTACTGCAAATAGCTTACTGAGCTGAAGGATATTTCCAGCATCCGGCAATGCAGTGGAGCCTTCCCAACGAGAAACAGTCTGTCTGGATACATTCAGTTTTTCGGCCAGATTTTCCTGAGACCAACCATTTGCTTTTCTAAGTCTTATGATCTTTTCTGATAATGTCATAATGAAATCCTCCATTGTTTTGGTGATTTCAGTTTAGCCAATAACTTAAAGTTATACCACCACACAAACGTTACATATTGGCAACATGACGTTACATGGCAGGAAAATTCAATATTTTACAGGTATTACAGCATCAGACTATCTACCCAGGCTGCAACACTTTTAAGGGTCTGTTTACCGTTCAAAATTTTGCCTTGAATGAGTTCTGTGCTGGAAGATACACTGACTTTCAGTTCATCCAGAGTTTTGCCAAATCCGCTGCCGCCGGAAGTCGCAAACAGTACAATTTTTTTGCCGGAAAAATCATATTGTTCCAGGAAGGTATTGATGATAGTAGGAGCGACATACCACCAAATAGGAAATCCAAGGAAAATCACATCGTAATCCTCGATACCGGCATCTTTATTCGCGATAGCAGGGCGAAATGCTTTATCATTCATTTCAATTGTACTGCGGGATTTTTTGTCCATCCAGTTTAGATCAGCTTTGGTGTAAGGAACTTCAGGTGCAATCTCAAAAAGATCAGCGTTTGCAGCTTCGGAAAGAATTGCAGCAACCTTGGCTGTTGTACCGGTCGCAGAGAAATAGGCAACTAATTTTTTGCTCATAATATACCTCCCGTTTATATTGCTTGTGGTTAAATTATAGCATATATCAGATTCTGTGGATATTTCTATTTCTTTTTTTAAGATTTGTTTAAGATTATTGCTTCTGTTGATTATTTACAATAGACTGTAATTATATTTCACAGACAGGTAAAAAGGAAAAATTAGACGAGCTGTAAGTTGCGAATGGATTTGGGAAAACAACAGAAGAGTGAGAGTGCTATGAAAAAGAAAATATCGATCCTATTGTTATTTATGCTGACAGTTACAGCAGCTGCTGGAGCATGGTTCTATGGGTATTATAATCGAAAAAGCAATGATAATCTGCCAACGCTTGCCTTAATAGCGGAAATGGAAGAACCGGAGGATGATGTCACGGATGAAAGCCAGCCAGCTACAGTTAAATGGACTTTTTCACCGATGATGAGTGCCGCATGGCATGCTGCTTTTCAGTTTAATATGGATATAGAGTATTACACGCATATAGAAGCTTCCTGCGATCAGGGCATGCTTTGGAATCTGCAGGCTCAAGGGCAGCCAAAAGAAAAAGCAATGCGGTTTGAGCAGGGAGAGGCTCTGTGTTGGACGCCTTTGACAGAAGGAGAAAAACTTGAAGATACTGCAGAAGATGCAAAAATTACCTTCACTATTTATGACGGAGAAGAAATCGTAGCCGGCGGTATACTGGATATTGGACGAACCGGAACAGGGAATGGACAGAGCTTCTATCAGGCCCAATTAAGTGATACGGAGGTTCTGGTGCTGTGGCAGGAGGAAGGTAGCCTCGGAGCATCTGTAGGAATGAAAGGGAATGGTACTGTCGTTTCCTATTCAGATCTGAACCATAACCGGATCAACGAGAGGATTATAGTGCGGGAAGCAGATCCAGGTATGCTCTATGAGCTTTTGGTAGTGGAAAACGGTGCTGTGATCTGGAAGGTTGAGGCAGGGCTTCCGCATGTAGGTTGGAATACCATCATGCTTTATCATGAAGATGGAAAGAGCTACCTGGCAGAGTATCAGCCACAGATGTATCAGGGGGTGGGTAACTACAAATGCAGGGTATATTCACTGGAGAATGGTACAGAAAACGTCAAACAGGAATGGACCGTGGATTTTGAGCTTCCTGTAGAAGAAACACGAAAGAGTGATGAAGAAATGGAGCGGTTTGCCGGAGAGGTTGGTCTTTTGCTCCGTAATTCTGCTGTATTGTTATCAACAGAGCAGGGGATTCTTGTGAACCGGTATGCGGAGGCGACAAGTCTTCCTCAGATTTATCCGGTTCGCTTTGAGCCGGATGAGATTTGGAGAGCAATCGATGGAACAGCGATAGCCAGAGAGCTGACAGCAAATGCGGCAGATTTTCCGGAGGAGACTTTGGAGCTTATGTTTGCAAGCGGAGCAGGAGGGTGGGGAACTTTTTTGACTTTCCAGCCGGATGGAAGCTTTACAGGGGAGTATCATGACACGGAAATGGGAATGAATGCTTCGGAATATCCTAACGGTACCTGTTATGTCAGTGTGTTTAAAGGTCAGTTTACAGATATCCGCCAGATTAGTGACGATTCCTGGTCAATGACATTGCCAGACCTTTCTGTTGAGAAAAAGCCGGAAGAAACATGGATCGAAGAGGGAGTGCGCTATATTGCCGCTGAAGCATATGGTTTAGCCGGAGGAGAAGAATTTATCCTTTATGCACCGGGTACACCAGCCGATGACCTGCCGGCAGAGTGCCGCAGCTGGTGGCCGGATGCTTATCTGTGGCGTAACGGAGAAGCTGAACGACTGGAAGGATGGGGGCTTTACAACGTGAATACGGGGCAGAGCTTTTTTACGGATTGGATGGATTAAGGAAGTTTTTTGAAGGAATTTGTGGTCTGCTGCTTGTAAGGAGGAGAACGGTATGGAAATGCAATTGGGTGTGATCGAGGCACGCTATGCAGATATGATCTGGGCGCATGAGCCGGTCACTTCATCTGAACTGGTAAAAATGGCTGCTGTAGAATTTAACTGGAAGCGAACCACCGCACACAATGTTTTGAAGAGACTGATCGATAAGGGATTGTTCAAAAATGAAAATGGTCTGGTAACGGCTGTGATATCCAGAGAAGAATTCTATTCCCGACAGAGCAGACGGTATGTGGAAAATACCTTTGCAGGTTCCCTTCCGGCATTTATTGCGGCTTTTACCCAGAATTCCAGGCTGACAACCAAGGAGGCGGAGGCAATCCGCAGAATGATCGATGAGGCGGAGGAAAAATGAACATGGGAGAGGTTTTTTTGAAGCTTCTGAATATGAGTATGACAGCCGGCTGGCTGATTCTGGCGGTGCTGTGTGTTCGTTTTCTGTTTCGGAAAATGCCCAGATGGATTTATTGTGTCGCATGGGGGATGGTTGCAGTCCGATTGGTTGTACCGTTCTCCATTGAAAGTGCGTTCAGCTTACTGCCCAGCGCAGAGCCGATTCGGTCTGATGCAATGGTAGAGGGAGAGTTTCTGCCGTTTGTACCGTCGATAGACAGTAATTTAAGTTTTGTGGAAGATACGGTAAATCCCATATTGGCAGAAGCCTTTGCTTATCAGGAGACAGACAGTGTGGCTCCGCTGCAGATCATTACAGGGATTGCAGGAGTGATTTGGATTTCCGGTATGATTTTGCTTCTGCTTTATGCTGCTGTGAGTATGATCAGACTGCGTCTTGGCGTAAGAGAAGCCGTTCGTTATAAAGAAAATATATATCTTTGCGATTGGGTAAAATCTCCTTTTATTCTGGGGATCCTAAGGCCCAGGATCTATGTTTCTTCCGCACTAAGAGAAGATGAGGCGGATTATATCATAGTTCATGAAAAAGCACATCTTAAGAGAAAAGACCACTTATGGAAACCGTTTGGATTTCTGCTTTTGTGCATTTACTGGTTTAATCCCCTGTGCTGGATCGCATACATTCTGCTGTGCAAAGACATAGAGCTTGCCTGTGACGAAAAGGTAATTAAAAAAATGAGTTTTCGCGACAGAAAACAGTATTCACGGGTTTTGCTGTCCTGTGCCACACAAAGGCGTCTGGTTTTTGCATGTCCTCTGGCATTTGGAGAAGTAGGCGTGAAAGAAAGAGTAAGATCCGTATTAAGATATAAAAAGCCGGCATTCTGGATTTCCGCAGCAGCAATTGCAGCATGTGTGGCAGCAGCAGTCTGTTTTTTAACCAATCCTTCACAAACCTGTCAGGTCAGGATAACGGTTCCGGCAGGAAGCACTGCAGCATTTTGTTATTCAGAGGAGGAAATCAGCCCCCAGGGAAAGACCCTGACTCTTACAAATGGGGATGGCTTGGGAGATACGGCAGTGATTTTGCTGCCTGTGGAGGTACGGGAAGAGAATGCTTATGAACCGACCTATATGACACCGGGTATGCCTGTAAAAATGGATGTTGAAAAAAATGCATGGTACAAAATTGGCGTGAACGTACAGAATCCCACAACTAAGGATAAGGATTTTTATGTAAGTGTAAAAAATGTGGAGATCCGGGTGACTTCCGAAGAGGCAGCAGAGTCAGGCAATGATATATATGGGGCAGAAGAGGCGGTAAATGCTGATTTGGTTTCGGATGAAAATGCGCCTCTTAAAGATTTAGCCTATTATTTGGAATTATCGGTTCCCGGATTAGAGTTCAGGGATATGTCTGAGAAAGAAAAGACAGTGTTTTTGAGCGAGTATGACACACTTTTGGACGGCTATACGCTTATGGCAAGAGAAAGTACTGATGGAAAGACGGCGTATATTGTCGGACATTATAATGCAGAAGTGACAGACAGCCCGCTTTATAAAATGCAATACATGTATTATACCAGTGATAAGCGTTATCAGATTTTATATCGGGAAGAAAATTATGAAGCAATGGACAGGATTAAGGAGGAACAGGGGGTACAGGCGATAACGGATGAGGGATATGTGATTGAAAACAGTTCTATCATCTGGCCGATTGGCGCTGAATATATTTTTCTTCAGCCAACTGATGTCGGGCAGGAGATGTACTCAGCTTTTAGCCGATATCTTGATCCGGCCAGAGGACGCCGGTATATTGAGGATGCGCTGTCCCGCGGTATTGCTGTCAATGATGTGAAAGAGCCGTATCTTAGCATCTATATGATTTCCGAAGAATACGGAGAGATTACGGAAAAGATTCCTTTAACCGAAGAGGCAGCATCAGGCATATTGGAAGAGGAACTGCTGAAATTGACGCCAGGGCATGGATTTGGAGCAAGTTTGCATATGAATGGTGAGTCACATTATTATTCAGAGAGCAAAGTACCGCAATCCGTTTTAAATCTTGCGGCAGAGAAGTGCGGATATCGGTTTGAAAGTCCTGAAAATATTGCAGCACCGATCATAGAAGCGTGCTTTGACTGCAGCTGGCTGGAAGAACCTCTCTATCTGGAACAAAAGCATTTGTCCCGGTTGGAAGAGATCCTGAAAGGAGCGAAATTTGATGGTGTAGGCAACTGCGGATACGGGGCAAAGCTGACCCTGACATTGGAGAATGGAGAAACGATAACCGTATTCAAGGGTACGGATGACTGCGGCTCTCTGGTGTTTGGTTCCTGGGGAGGATATTCTCTTCGTGACGAGGCAGACGATGAATTTTGGGAACTGTTTGGACTGAGTGCGGAGGGACATGAAAGATTTTCTTTGCAGGACGAAAAAAGCGAAAGCACGGTAGAGGATCAGAAAGTAACAACCGAAAATCCGGGAGAGAATACAGGAAATACCCCGGCACAGACGATAGCAGTGGATGCGTCAGAGGTTGCCGGTATCGAAGTAGTCAATGGAAATACCGGCGAGCGGAAAATACTTACCGCAGAGGATGCCTACTACGAGTATCATGATTTGCTCAAGCTTTATCGGCAGTTGGATTTTACGGCAGAATCTGAGGAAAATACAAGGGTTGGTTATCAATACAGCATGAAACTGCAGGATACAGAAGGAAATACCCTGCAGAATGTAACACCCTATAAGGATGGCGTAACGGTGAACCGTATTTTCTATCAATATGATAATACAAGTAATGAGGTAGCAGCTTCCTTAAGACTCATGGAATATTTGGAGTATATATTTGCTTTCGAATAATCTGCCAAGGGCTGTATCGGTCATTTGATGATGAAGTGAGTTGGAAATTTGCAGGAAATATACCTGCGGAGAGATAAAAGAAGAAATATTTGATAGAAGGGCATAGTACATCAGTTGGCTATGTCCTTTTGTTAGTTATGCTGATATATTTGATATAGATAATCGGAGAAAAATAAAAAAGATTTTCGAATTTTGAACCTTTTTATAAAATTGGCGACTTAATAGTTGAAAACGTTTTCAAACAAATTTGAAAAAAGGAGGTGGTGGCATGAATGAATTTGAAGAACTTTTGAGGCAACATAAAAATGTACTTGAGCGTTTTGTGAAGTATAAGGTTCAGGATCAATGTGATGCAGAGGATCTGATACAGGAGACCTGCCTGGCAGCTTATATGAATTTTGAAACCTTAAAAAGCAGAGAGGCGTTCAAATCCTGGTTGATCAGCATTGCCAATAACAAGTGCAAGGACTATTACCATAGAAAAGCAGAAAGTATGCAGATTCCATTGGAAGAACTGCTTGAAGGGAAGCTTGGGATTGGCGGCCGCGGTTTAACAGAAATCAATGTCGTCAGAGAGACACTTTCGAAGCTTGCTGTAAAGGACAAACAGATTTTGTATTTATATTTCTTTGAAAATCTGCCTCAGGAAGATATTTCGAAGATGCTTGATATTCCGGTCGGGACTGTCAAAAGCAGATTACATTATGCCAAAAAGAACTTTAAAGATAATTACCCCCTGACACCGAAAGGAGAGATGACTATGAAAAAAATGCCAAAATATATGCCTAAATATGAAATCCGCAGAATAGATTCAGCCCCTTTTTCTGTAAAGCATGAAGAACTGCCGGGAATGTTCATTGTGCCCAGAATTGGAGAAAAACGCAGTTTTGCCCTTTATGATCTGCCGGATTGGAAACAGGATGGTACTTACCAGCTTACAGTAAAGGGAAATATTGTGATTCATGGCGTAAAGGGCGTTGAAATTGAGTCTGAATATAAGGATGAAAAGAGCAGAGAAAAAAGTACAATCTTTGCACAGCTGACTGACACTCACTGCAGGTATCTTGGTGGTGTTCATACAGACAGTACCGGAACCAGTCACATGGTTACTTTTTTGGACGAGTCTTTTGGAGATACCTATGGGATTGGAAAGGATAATTGTGGATTCGCCGTGGAAAGAACATGTAATCATTTGTTTACAGAAACTGAAGGTGGACTTACAGTTATGATGACAGAGGATATTTCTGATATTTGCGGAAGATTTGATGTAAAGATCGGAGAAAAAAGCTATGATACGGTCAGAATCCTTGATATTCAGAAGGGGAATCTGGGAACAATGCTTTGCGAATACTATGTGGATATCAGTGGGCATACGGTTCTTTGGAGAAGATTCAATAAAGACGATTGGGCTTATAAGCGTTATCAGAAGACCTGGACTGAAATGCATCCTGACCATGAGAAAATGACGATCAATGGTGATACATATGTACATTGGTATGATTGCATTACAGATTACATTTTGTAAAAGGGACATGAAAAAATAAGGTTTTGAATGAGGCACTCCTTTGCGGGAGTGCCTTATTTATACTGTAGTTAGATAGAATATTCATGGACGATATGGTAGAATTGAAGATGCAAATACATCATTTTTTTTATGAAAATTTACACGTATAAGATGAGGAGACACAATGCGAACGATTGTTGCCGGTAACGACGATATCAGCATCAGAAAAATGGAAGAAACAGAGGAAGATTTTCAGCTGTTTCTTAAATGGATGACAGACCCTGAAACAATGAAATACTGGGAGGGGATGACAGAGCAGTTTAATTATGACCGCGTGGTTGAGCAATATCATGAACATGTAGAAGAACAGGTACAACAGTGCATTATCGAATATAAAAATGAAGCGATTGGATTTTGTCAGTTTTGTGTATTGGATGCTGAATATTTTGAAGTTCCTCAAGAGCAATACGATGCTATGAGAAAGTTGGTTTTCAAAAGTTATTTGTTGTAGCTCATAGGGAGTTACAGGATGGAATCTATCACGACAGCCAGATAATGGGGATGCGGAAAGAGCGTTTATAAATCTTTCTATACTGGTGTCTTGTCCCTGTAGATGATTGTGACATGGGTAAAGCAGCAAGTGAATTAGTCAGTTATTTGTTGAGGATGAAACGATATGAAAATAGATCGCCTGATCGGAATTATCACAATATTACAGCAGAAAAAGAATGTTACAGCCCCATATCTCGCTGAAAAATTTGAGGTGTCACGACGAACTATCAATCGTGATATTGAGGAGATATGTAAGGCTGGTATTCCAATTGTTACGACACAGGGGGCAAATGGCGGTATTTCTATTATGGATGGTTTCTCTCTGGATACTACAGTTTTTACAGAACAGGAGTTAGCCGCTATTTTCACAGGGCTCAAATCACTGGACTCTGTTTCAAATGCTGCTACAGCAGAAAAGCTGGCATATAAGATTGGTGGTACTGAGGCAATCAGACTTAGTGATAATATGATGATAGATCTCTCTTCATTCTACAAAGATGATCTGGCTAAAAAGATTGATAGAATTAAATATGCTATGAAAGAGTCGAAGTGTATTACATTCCATTACTGCTACAACAAAGGTGAAGCTGACAAGTGGATTGAACCATACCTGATAGTCTTTAAATGGTCAGACTGGTATGTGTTCGGGTTCTGCAAGGAGCGGCAGGATTTTCGTATGTATAAGCTGAGACGTTTGTGGAATCTACAGATAACCGATGAATCTTTTGAGGCCAGAAATATTCCTGAAGAGAAAAAACAGTTTGGATCTCATATGACGGATGATTATGTGATCACTGCGGTTTATGATGCATCTGTAAAATACAGATTGGTTGAAGAATATGGTCCTGCTTCTTTTATAGAGCAGGAAGACGGAACTTTGTATACTGAATGGGGATTTACAAAAAAAGAATCTGCCGTGGAGTGGTTTTTAAGTTTTGGAAACAAAGCGAAAGTTATAGCTCCATTGGAAATGGTGGAATTAATGAAAACCACACTGGACTCCATAAAAAAATTATATGAATCATGACATACGGGTGTCATGTTTGGTATGTTACGATTGAAAAAAAGGAGAAGTTGTCATGAAAAAAGAAATTAGTATCACTGACAGACCAGAGAGATTTACAGATGAGTATTTAAGAGCCTGCGGTAATATGTCCTGGTATGATTTTGTGGCAGGTATGCCGTCATTGGTATTTGTTGTCACGGGGTGGAAATCAAACGGAAAAGAAAATGCCTGCCTGCAGTCCTGGGCGGCTTTTGTAGGTGGCAGTGTGGAGAACTTTATTTGTATTCTGGGAAAGGTTGATAAGGGTGGACATATGTACCGTTCACTGAAAGAAACTAAGGTATGCGTTATTAACTTTCCTTCCAATGACATTTATGATCGTTGTATCAAAACAATAGGAAATAACGGATTTGACACGGATGAGATCTCTGCTGCAGGGTTAACAGCAGAACCGGCGGTAAAGGTCAATGCACCGCGGATTAAAGAGTGTTTCTTAAATATTGAATGTGAATTGTTATGGGAACACGACCTTTTTGAAGGCAGCGGTGAAGCTACGGTCGCTCTGAAGGCTGTCAATATTTGCATGGATGACGCGTATTATGACCAAAATAAGCTTGGCAGATATGGAAAGAATGGTTACCTGTTTCAGATCGACCAGCCGGTCAATCCGGAAACTGGAGAAACACAGGGATTTGGTCCTGGGATATTGGAGCAGGGAGATCCGGTTCCTTGGATTACAAAATAGCCATAGAATGTTAATACGTTTCTGAATATGCTATAAAAGAAATTTGGGAGAACGATATGATAGATTCAAGATGTGGACTCCACTGCACAGGATGTGAGTATAAAGAAAGCTGCGGATGTGGTGGTTGTATAGAAACAAACGGACATCCTTTTCACGGAGAATGTCCGATTGCAGTTTGCTGTCAAAATAAAGGGTTTGTTCATTGCGGTGAATGCCCGGATATTCCTTGCGAGCAGCTATATGCATATTCTTATCTCGACAAGGAGCATGGCGACAATCCGCCGGGAGCAAGGGTGGAGCAGTGTAAGCGTTGGCATGTAGAGTCGAAGCGGGAGAAGTAAAATGAATGACAAAATAATCTCTCTGCGTATGGAACGTCAATGTTTCACAAATAAAGCGAATGAAGATGAATACATAAAGCTGTATCGGGATACTCAGCCGGGACAGAATGTATACTGGAATGGCTTTGGACAACCTCCCACACTCACGTTCCGGGGTGACTTCGATGATATCGAATTTAACCGGGAACGTCAGCTTGACCGCAGACTGCTCAAAGGTCGCTTTTCAGGCGGTAATCTGGGATGGATCGTGCCGGAAGATATGGAGTTGTTCGCAGGTCTCTATAGAAAGCCTCTTACCAAAACTACTCATGAACAGTTGCAGGTTCTTGAGCTTATTGAAACAGCGGGACCATTTACCATTCAGCAGATCAAAGAAGAAACCGGCATGCTTGTAAAGCAGATCACACAGATTCTTCATCGATTACAGGAAGCATTTCTAGTTTATGAAGACCAATATGATGGAGAATGGGATCGCGGCTGGTATAGATTTGCGGAGATGTTTCCGGAGGTGGATCCCAACAAATACACCAGACTTAGAAGCCTTAAGATTGTACTGCAGCGATTTGCTTACAGAATTGTATGGTTCGACACAGCAATGGCGAAGTCATTTTACAAACTTCCAGAAAAAGAGATCAAGCTGGCAGTTAACGAGTTGGTTACAGAAGGGATACTAGCAGTGTCAGAAGCCGGTTACATGCTGACGAGTGATGCCAGACTGCTGGAAAATTATGAGCCAAAGAAGATGAATTTTGTTTATGCGATCCACCGGAATGACTTCATTTATAAAGCCCATGAGCATGTCCTGAAGGAAACGATAAAAGGAATGACGGAAGATCTCGATTATGACCACGAACCTCTTCAGTACCTATTGATAGATGGTGAGTTTCATGGGGCTTCGGTGGGACATTTCCGGAACGGTCCGTATGATCTGAATGACATTGTATGTGATCTGCCGGATGCAATGAACCGTAAGGACGAAATTGTTGAGGCTGTCCGGACTGTAAACTACGGAAAGATGCCTTTGCGGTTTATGGGAAAGGAATTATAGAATGCGTAAAAGATTGATCACAATCGTCGGAGCAAATGGAGTTGGGAAAACTACAACATCAGATGTATTACTACAGCTTTGTACACACAGCGCATATGTGGATGCAGATTGGTGCAGAGCCATCAACCCGTTTCAGTTTACGGAAACAACGAAGAAAACTGTAACAGACAATATTTTTTGCTTATTCAGAAATTATCTGCTATGTGACGATATCGAGACTGTTATTTTTCCCTATGGTTTTCATGGAGAAAGAAAAGAAATCTATGACGAAGTGATCCGTAGATTAAGAGAGGAAGACATAAGTTTTGATGAGCACATTGTCATATTGAAATGTGAGTATGAGGAGAACAAAAGACGCTCGATCAAAGATAACAGAGACAGCGAACGCGTGGAACGGGGCATGAGAAATACATTTTATTTCTATGATGATTTCGAGTATCCTGAAATAGACACAACTTTTCTTTCGCCAGAGCAGGTTGCAAAAAAGATCCTGGAGATGTTTTACCAGTGAAAATGAGAGCGGTTGCCAGATAGTGGAGGAGACTATCCGGCAACCGCTTTTATATTAACTTATGGAAGTTGAGAAATGGGAAATTCTCTCCAAAAATCAGGTGAGGTTTCTCTTGAGTCGGATATCATGGGCTTCTTTTTCTGCCATTTCAGCCTCTTCATCATAATGATCTGACCGAAGTTTCTGAGCAATCTCAAGGTATAAGGAAATGGCTTTTTCGTATTCGCCCATATTATTATAGCAGATAGCTTTACAATACAATTCGTCATAAAAGGCCGTGCCTATCTCACCGGCTTTATCCCAATACTGGAATGCCTCCTCATATTTTTTGAGAGCTGCGCAGATATCTCCGCCAAAAATGTAAAGAACCCAACTGTTGGGAAATTTTTTAATGGCTTTTTGGAAATAGTTATATGCTTCTTCATACTGATGTGCATAGAGGTACAGTTCAACCAGATGTTCCCAGTTTAGAGAAGAGTCAGGATTTTGCTCTGCCAATTCTTTCTGGCGTGAGAGTACCTCATCGCCCTTACCAATTTCAAAAAGCAGATGATCACGAAGAGAAAGGGCTCTTTCATAAATATGAAGATTCTTCTGGGGATCATCAGAAAGAACCTTCTCATACCAGGTAAGGGCGGTATCCTTGCAATAGCGCATCATGAAATGATGGACAGTAGCGTAGTTCCAACGGTCAGCCATAGAAAGTTCGCCAGCTGCTATCATTTTCTCGTATTCAAGAGTGCACCGGAAGAAGTCCTCAGGTTTTCTGGTCTTTTCATATACAGAAGAAAGACGCTGAGCGTAGTTGTCATATGCCACAGAACGTTCTTTGTAAAAATCATCAACGGTGACGCCGTATAGTCTGGCAAGGTCAGGAAGAGTCAGGGCATCGGGGAGTGTACTTGCGCATTCCCAACGAGATACAGTCTGGGTGTTAACACAAAGATGAGCTGCCACCTGTTCCTGTGTCAGGTTTTTGGCAAGTCGAAATTTTTTTAGGTTATCAGCAAAAACAGTGCTTTTCATGAAGATACTCCTTTTTGTTTTTATTAGAAGCTTCTATGTGCATTATATCAATGTGGATGAGAAAGTTACATATCTTGATTTGTGATATGACTCTTGATTTATGTCTATCAATTCTGTTAAATAGAAAATAAATTCTACAGACAACCTAACATTATGAAAATTACAGAGACTATACAGATGAAAGCATTGATCAATAGCTTCGGAGAAAAACATGAAAAAACAGGAATTGCTGAATTATTTTGATGATGAACTGCTGGAAAAGCTGTACAGCTTCTGCTATGCCAGAACAAACGATAGCTATGAAGCACAGGATCTATGTTCAGATATCTTTTTTGCCTTGGTGAAGGCAGCAAAAAACAAGGGTGAAATTGAAAATGTGTATTCCTATATCTGGAAGATCGCACGGAATGTGTATGCCGATTTTTCAGAAAAAAGAAGGAAACATGCGGATATGGTCTATGAAGGTGATGCGGAAGAGATTATTCCGTATATCGCTGATGAAAAGATGGAGGATGACAGTGATGAGCTGCTTGGCGCAGTGTACCGTCGGATCTCATTTTTGACTAAAGCATACCGTGACGTTATGATCTTGTTTTACATAGAAGGACTTTCAACAGCACAGATTGCGGACCATTTAAATTCCAGTGAAGTTGCCGTTCGTCAGAGATTGTTTTCAGCAAGGAAAAAAGTAAAGAGCGAGGTAGAAGAAATGGCTGAATTCTGTAACAGACCGGTATTGCTTGATAAGATCGAATATAATATCTGGGGAAACGGAGATCCTTTCTGGGGGGATCCCAGGGATGTATGTACCAGACAGTTTTCCAAACATATTGTGTGGCTGTGCCGCAAGAAGGCTATGAGTGCTTCTGAGATTGCAAGTGAGCTCAATGTGCCTACTGTTTATGTGGAAGAGGAACTGGAGATTCTGACAAAAGGCACAAATGGAGAATATGGTCTCCTTCGCAGACTGGAGAATGGCAGATATGCGATTAATTTCGTATTGTTCGATAAGGATGTGATGGAGGCGGCAAATACAATCTATGAGGAGCAGCTGCCAAAGATTTGTAATACTATTACTGAATTTATTGAACGGCATAAGGAGAAATATCCGGAGTTCCCGTATCTGAATAAAAAGGTGGATCTGAATCTCGTCCTTTGGCAGCAGATTTATGTGATAGCAGGAGCCTTTTCCTGTAATGTCAGAAAAATCCTGGAAGAAAAATATTTTTCCCAGTCATCATGCGGGAAAAGGCCTTTCAATGTGTTTGGCTATGTGGATTACGGAAAAGATTATGGTGTCGGTTGGGACGGCTTGGGCGCTGATAATGTATGCGGATATAAAAAAATCAATCTCGACAATATTTATATTACACGTATCAAACCACATTTTCACTGCGGTTTGAACATGGCGAGCGATACGCAGATTCAGCTTGCAATCCGCGCAATCGAAGGACTGGATATCAAATCACTTTCTGAGATTGAGAAAGAACATGCAGCTAAAGCAATTGACTGTGGCTATCTGTATCGTGATGGGGAAATTCTCTATACGAAGATTCTTGTAAGCGATAGGAAGGATATGGACAGGCTGTTCGATATCAGCAAGGGTCTTCAGAAGGGATATTTTGAACTGGATGCAGAAGTGGTCGCTGAAAAGATCGCAGAGTTGATCCGTAGGAACGTTCCTGATTATTTGCTGGGAGAGTGGGAGTTTGCCAATGATTTAGCAAATGCGCCTGTACTGGATGCACTGGTGGAAATTCTGATTGAGAAAGGCGTTCTGACTCCGCCGGAAGATGGAATCGGCGCGGAAGGCTGCTGGATGAGTGTGGAGAAATAAGAAACAACGTTTGATAAGCAGAATTTTATGTAAGGTATCTAAAAGCGATTTATTAATGTGGCGGGAAAATCTCGCCACATTTTTACTGATCGGGAAACAGAACTTACAGTCGTTTCTTGCAACAGGAATCCTTACCTCTTAACCCCAGTTTTTTACTGCTTACGTCAGTGATATTTACACCGCAGAAATGTTCGATATAATGAGATTAACAAGAAACGGAGGAGGTGAGATACATAAATGAAAGTCAGAATAGAAATACATGAGGATTTGACAGAAGACGAGGTTGTTATACGATGTGCCCGGATAAATGAATCGGTATTAAAGTTGCAGAACATTGTAAGCGACATTGGAAGCAATACAAAAAGCCTTGTCCTGACCAGAGGAGAAACGGATTACTTTGTACCGCAGGAGCAAATTCTTTTCTTTGAAACAGAGGGGAAAACTGTCAGCGCTCATACAGCAGACAAAATGTATGAAACGCAATACCGGCTGTATGAATTGGAAGAAATGCTGCCGGGCAGCTTTATGAGAATATCGAAATCAACCATCGTGAACCTGAATCGGATCTATTCTATTACAAGAAATCTGACAGCATCCAGCGTGATAGAGTTTTCTGACAGTATCAAAAAGGTTTATGTATCACGTAATTATTACAAAGCCCTGATAGAGCGAATGGGAGAAAAGAGGAGAAATATATGAAAGTAAGGAAAAATATTCTTTGGGGAATTTTGTTCATTCTGGCAGCAGTAGCGCTGGTGGTAAACAAACTGGGGTATCTGCAGGGAATGGGATTTTGGAACATTTTATTTTCTGTAATACTGATAGGGATTTGTGTCAATGGAATTGTGAAGCGGAGATGGGGAAATATTCTTTTCTCGGCAGCATTTTTTATCATAGTCAATGACACTCTTCTGCATATGGAAAATCTGACACCCTGGACGGTATTGGGAGTTGCGTTGTTAGGAACAATTGGTCTTAACATGCTTTTTCCAACAAAAAGCAGACATATTCGTAATCATTTGTTCACAGAAGATATGTCCGGTGTCAAATGGGGAGAGTCTGATGAACTGATGATAACGGAAGAAGGAGATGTAGTGCAGCAGGATGTGATTTTTGGCAGTTCTGTAAAATACATCAAAAGTCAGGAGTTAAGCAAAGTGAATTCTGATTGCATTTTTGGTGAGGTTTCTGTATATCTGACAGAGGCTGTGCTGAAGGAGCATCGGGCCAAGGTATTTGTGGATGTGATCTTTGGAAATGCCAATATATATGTGCCGGCATGCTGGGCTGTTTCCACTAATACTGATCAGATTTTCGGGAATGTATCTGTATGCGGAACCTGCGATCCCAATGGAGAGAATAAGCTGCTGATTAGCGGAGATGTGATCTTTGGGGAATTGGTGATTCATTATGTATAAAGAGCGTTTGGCAGATACTTGATATATATTTTTTTTAAAGATTCAACACTTTTCCTTTCTGATACGTTTTATAAGTGAAAGGCAAAGAAAGGAATGCAAAAGATGGTTGAGAAACTATATGAACAGTTTTATCAGGAATTGGTAAACTGGTGCCGAAACATGACAGGGAATCAGCATACTGCAGAAGAGTTGGTACAGGAAGCATTTTTGCGCGCGATGCTTCATGAGGATCTTTTATCATCCATGCAGATGCAGCAATGTCGTTCCTGGCTGTATCGGACAACAAAAAATCTATATGTTGATCAAGTCAGGCATAACAGCAAAGAGGCTATTGTTGATGAATTTCCACAACAGCAAATCATATCAGATGATATGGAGAGTGTGGAGTGGGAAGAGCTGCTGGCAGCTTTGCCAGATATGGAAGGTGTTATTTTTGCAATGCGTTATCTGGAAGGTTACAATTCCAGCCAGATTGGAAAAATCCTTTCCTTACCGCCGGGAACTGTTCGTTTTAAACTTTCTTCTGCCCGTCAGCATTTAAAAGAAGCACTTGGAGGGAAAAAATATGTTCAATAAGAAAAATTATGTACTGAATTGTGATCTGTGTGATACAAGAAAAATCAAGGAGGAAGATTACAGCGGCTTTGAAAAGATTTTGGTCAATGCAGATGTGATCGTTGTAAATGAAACCAGTAAAAGTATTCTGAATCGTCTTCCATTCACGATCAATCAGGATTGTATGATTGAGATCCCAGATGCAGTTGACGCAAATCTGCAGACGATCAATGGTTCCTATGAAATCTCTGGAACAACGGCAGTTGTTGAACATACCGTTTTGGTGGTAAATGGTGCGCTGATCATTAAGAGTGGTGCAGAATCCGTAATGGAAAAATATGAAAGAATTCATGTAAACGGTTCTGTAAGATGCCCGAAGAGTCTGGAGGGAAATTTAAGTAAGTTAACCGCAAACGGTTCTGTTACATTATATCCGGATGATTGTGTGGTTTTGGAAGACACATTTGTCATTGATAAATATTTTCCGTTAAGAGCAAAAGAAAATGGAAAATATTATGTTAAGGATGAAGTAATCGTACAGGACAGAGGGGTGGAACTGGAAAAACTGGTTCGTAAGAATGTGCAGTTTATTACCCAAAAACTTATTGTTCCGGAAGAAATGATAGAGTCTGCAGTCGCTTTGTTTGATGAAACAGTTATTTTTGAAGTGATTCCCGAAGGAATGACTCTGATTTATGGCAATGCTGTTTTGAATGACGATCTGGTAGAAAAGAATGGCGGAAAGATTTATGTATATGGATCCGTAAAGGTCGATGAAAACTGTGATTTAAAGGAACTTGCTGCGAAAGTGGATAAGCTGATCGTCAAAGATATGGTTACGTTAAAGAAGAATCAGGAAGAATTCTTCCGGGAACTGAAGGCAGAGTATCATAGCATTAAGTTTGTATGGGAAGGAAGAATCATCGAAAATAAGCCCAGCGCGAGAATTGACACAATCTTACTCGAAAGCTCACCTAATAAGGTACTGGTGCAGAATGCTGCTGTAATAAAGATTGCAGAGGATGTAACACCGGAACTGATACTTGACAGGCTTATGATTGAAAACTGCGCAAAGGTTTCCTGTACAGAGGAACAGGAAAGTGCGATTGCTGCCATCGCCCGGAATGTGGCTAAAATCGGAGGAACCGGGGACGGAAATGAAGGAATGGGGTTGATGGATGGAATTAAAGATTTGCTTTCTACGAAAATTGTGAATGCGGATACCTATATTATGTAATATGTGATACAATATTCAACGATTCTCATTTTGAGAATCGTTGAATGCTGTACTTATTGTACCATTTACAATTTTTTTAGAGAGGACCGTAAATATGGAGAATGTGAAAGAATATCGTTTAAAGATCGTAACCGGACAATATCAGAATGCCCCGTTGGATCAGCAGAAAATGATACAGGAATTATTCGGAAAAAATGCGGAACATAGCTATGAAATATATTTTCACTGGTATAATGTGATACATGAATTAGGCCACGCGATTATGATGTTCAATTCTTCTTCCAGACCCCATCCTGCGGAAGAGGAACAGATGGTGAATGATTTTGCATACGCCTATTGGAAGTATTATGGGGAACAGGAAAAACTGAAAGAATTAGATTATATTATTGAGGAAACAATTCAGAAGTTCACCATTCCTGCAGATAACAGTGTTAGTTATTTGGATTATGCCAAAGATAAATGGGGAACAGAAGAATTATTTACATTCAATAATTATGGTTGGGTTCAATTTAGCAGTGTTAAGGCTGCTATAACTGGTGGAACCAGTTTAGAGCAGGCATTAAGCAGAATGTGTTCTGGAAAAATTTCGCCCCAAATTCCTAAGGTGATGGAATATAAAATCTGTACCCAGATGCCTGTCCAGATAATTGCAGATGCAGTGAAGGAATTACGAGGATGGGGAGTCTCTCTTCCGGAAGGAAATGAGATTGTTTTTGGTGAGGATGTAAATTGTCATATGTGTCAGATTGAAAATTTGCGTGATGGCAGGATATTTTAGAGTTTTATTAGAGTAACTTAAATAACGAAGGATGTACGCGGAGGATACCTATAGAATATACAGATTTCTAAAGCTACAGGAAAATAGGATATGCGGATGCATACTGTAGAATGTAAAAATGTACAGCGTTGTATTGACAAGCATATAAAAGAGTAGTACAGTGTACAAAAATTATGAAAGGACTACGACAATGGCAGTTTATATTTCTCTGAGTAATATGAATACTATTATGCAGCGCGACGAATTCGTACAGATTTCGCCGGGCTTGTGTTGTCGTACTCTAATTTCAGTATAGTCCACCATAGGGACATGGGATATTAGGATAATGACAGTGCAGGTCGAAGGATGATTCGATTTGCACTTTTTTTATTTTCGCTCGTTTTTCAAGCAGAAAGGGGGCAAGTATTATGCCGGAACAGTCCGATCACCACCAGGAAGAAAATACTTCTGAACAGCAAATAAATCATTATCAAAAGGCAAAGGAGATTTTTTATGAAAACAATCGATGCGACCGTACTGGCAGGATACAATGCCGGAATTGAAAGAAAGCGTTTAAGAGCAGGAATTGGACTTATTGAATTTGAACGAACGAAAGAAATACTGATTGATAGTTTACCTACCCCCCCAACTGTTATTTATGATATTGGTGGAGCTTATGGAGAATATTCATGGTGGCTTTCATCACTTGGTTATGAAGTTCATTTATTCGATTTGTCTGAAACAAATATTAAAATGAGTGAAGAACTGGCTGATGAATATCCCGGTGTTTGCCTGAAATCTGCGATGGTGTGTGATGCTCGTACCATACCACGTCCTGAAAAGAGCGCAGATGTGATCCTTCTTATGGGACCACTGTATTCTATTACAGAATACGAGGAACGAATTTTTGCCATAAAAGAGAGTTACAGATTACTGAAAGATGGTGGAATTCTTTTTTCAGCAGCGTTGACACCTTACAGCGTGCTCATTCCCCGTATTGTGACATACCATGAGGATGACACCAAAAAAGGAATGGAATTGGATAACCCTGCAGTCATGTCTATTATAGAGAGAGCGTTAATTGATGGATGTTATATCAATCCGGAAAAAAAGATTGCGAATGGATTGGGAAGTTCTCATCTGCATACGGCCAAAGCATTGAGAGAGGAATTGATGGATGGTGGTTTTACAACGACGACCGTTCATGGAGTAATGGGCGGCGCATGGCTTGCACCTAATCTGAATGAGTTGTTAGAAAATGAAGAAACAAGAAATGTGCTTATGAAAACGGTTCGGATGTTAGATACCCATGAGGAAATCATTGGTTTGTCAGGGCATTTACTCGCTGTGTCAAGTAAGACACCAATAAATTGATTTTTCTGACTCATCAGAAACCGCGAGTCTAAACACAGAACATGATATGGATTTTGAGGGATATTTTCGTATAATAATACCAGAAGCTTCAAAATTGACAGGAGGAAACAAAAGCTATTAGCTACAGCTTTTGGATATTGAAAATGACCAAAACTTTTTCGCAGAATCTAAAACGGTTCCGAATTGCTAAAAACTTGACTCAGGAACAGGCCGCAGATGTACTGGGAGTCAGTGCACAGACAATTTCCCGCTGGGAATGCAACATTACACTGCCTGACGTTGGAACACTTCCTCAGATTGCGAGGCTTTATGGTGTGACGATTGATGATCTTTATAAAGAAAATTCCACAGCATATGAACATTATGCTTCCAGACTTTTTAGTGTCTTCGAAGCCAGTTCTAAACCGGAGGATTTTCTGGCGGCGGATCAGGAATACCGGAAATTATTGAATGAAGGTAATTATACAACGGAAGACCTGCGTTCTTACGGAATCCTGCAGCAGTATATGATGCTTGATTGCAAAAAGAAAGCCCTTTCTATGTTCGACAAGGTGTTAAAGCTGGGACCGGAAGCAGATGAAGAAACCTATTGGCGAACGAAGCGTCAGAAGATCTGTTTATATTCACAGATTGGTAAAGCGGAAGACTCAGTCGCAGAACAGCTTCAGGCTATTTCAGAAGACAGTACAGAAGTAAATAACTGGATCTGCCTGCTTTCTGCTCTCAGTAGTGCCGGGCGCTATCAAGAGGCTGCCCAGTGGTTGGAAAAAGCCGATCTTCGTTTTCCGGATAATGCTTGTCTTTGCGTATATGGTGGAGACATTTCCAGAGAACTAAAAAGATACGAAGATGCGTTTGCATATTGGGATAAAGCAATCATGTTGGATGCGTCTGTTTGCGACGCTTTGTATTCCAAGGGTTTTTGTTACGAAGAACTTGGAGAGTATGTAAAGGCATATGAAACCTGGTGTCAAATCACGAAACATCTGGAACAACAGGGATTTGTTTATGAGGCCGAGTTTCCGCGTCATCTGGCACAGGTTTGTAAGGAAAAAATGCAAGAATAAATATGAGTTTATGAGATAGTATGTAAAGAATGAGCGTACAGAACGGATAATGATAAATGTTCTGTACGCTTTCCATGTATATATTATACTGCAAAAATATCACGTTTTCAAGAATTGTATTTTTTCAGGTGAATTCATATACTAAAGGCAGTTTCTTCATGTTTTCATAGTATATGAAAGGCGGGAATTACAATGGCATTTTATCACGGAAGTCCGATCGGAGGACTGACACATCTGAAACCATTTCTCTCAAATCATCAGAAACCCTATATTTATTTTGCATCGAATCCTTTGGTGGCGTTATTATATGCAGTAAAACCACTTCCAAAACCATTTGGCTATTATCCTTATGGATTTGATAAAAACGGAAATGTTGTGTATTCGGAGCATTGGGAGAATGCCTTTTTTGATATTTATAAGGGAAAGACAGGTTACCTTTATGAATGTGATGAACTGGAAAATTACGAAAACCCTACGGGAATTAATTGTGCTTATACCAGCGAGATTCCGGTGAAGGTGGATAGAGTGACAGAGATTACGGACATCTATGACTATTATATGGAACAGAAAGAAAAAGGCCTTTTTTACATAAAAACGTTACAGGAAATTTCTGAGAAAGAATTGAAATTTGGTGAAAATTATCTGATGGAGATGATCAGCACTTATGATCTTCATAATAACTCTGAACATCCGATGAGCGTGTTTATCAGAGAGCATTTTCCGAACGTATGGGAAAGAGAATAATCTTTTCATAATTGAAAAATAGCAGTCCGGGGAGGATAACATAGTGAGTAATGTACTAAAAAGGAAAGCAGAAGAAATAATGTCAGTCTTAAACGACATTCCTGTTGTTAAAAAGTGTACACTTTACGGGAGTTTAGCCGGAGATACTTATGATGAGTTATCCGATATAGACATCGAGGTTGATGTTTCAGGATATGATAATGGACAGTTTATGATGGAACTTGCAGAGCTGCTTAAGAATAAATTTGATATATATTATGCCGATTACGCACCAAGTCTGATCCCGGATAAATATATCGTGTCAGTTGCGATAGATAAAGAGAATCCTTTTTTGATCGTTGATTTATGCTGCTGTGCAGAACCGCATTGTACAACTGTCACAAAGCAGCAGATAATGAAAAAGAATGACAGATACTCGCATATGTTAAAATTATGGACAGCCAATCTTAAGCATTACGTAAGAGGTAATGATTGCTATAATGATATTGTTAGAATGGCGAATAGAATTTCAGTGGATGAAATTGACTCTAAAGATGAAGGTGAGATTTTACACGAAGTATTATGCTGGCTGGAGGACAATGTTGAAAATGGTCTTGAGGAATATGTTGAGTCCTGCAGAAGAGTATTTGAAGAGTTAGTTGCCTGATAAGTTAAAAGTAGGCAGAGTGTACTTTTTTTGCTTATGTTCAGGTAGCATAATGCAAATATAAAGACACAAATACAATCATCAGATCATCAAGCTGACGGCTGAAAGGTTATATTTCAGAATGTTTTAATCTGATGTAAACTGATTTTTATTAGTATATATTTTAAATCCCTGTAACTGTTTATAGCGCAAAAGAGATAAAAAGGAAGAACTACTTTTGCACTATTTACAGGACAGGGATTTTTTCATAGTTGATAGTGCAGATCTCATGCACTTTTCCATATTGCCTGGTAATATTTGTGTTATCCGGCTTTTTTGGCGTGTGTGGAAATTTAGAACTAATGCTATGAACAGCAAAGGTTCTTGGTGCTGCGTTGATTCAAATATAAGGCCACCACCTCTTTTGTGAAATCAAAAACATACTGATTTCACAAAGGAGAATATAAACATGTCCAAATATAGGAAGACATCTGGTGTACAGAATCGTTTCACATCTTATTTGGTCACTGCAGTGATCAATAGGAAATATCAGTATCTGCTTAAGAAAGCATCACATTGGAAAATGGAAACAGAGTTTATCAATATTGAAGAACAGAATTTTCTTCATTTTGAAACTGAGTTTGCGAAATATCTTACCGAACAATTTGTAGAATTGTGGGATAACATTCTTAAAATTCAGGAGTTGCTTTCAGTAATGGATAATAGTCATTTGGTGAAAGCAATCAAAAAGCTTACAGAGCGCGAACAGAAGATCCTGTTTGCAAAAGTATTCAAACAGAGCAGTTATGCAGAGATTGGCAGAAGTATAGGTATCAGTGAAAAACAGGCAGAGGCTATATATCATTATGCCATCAGAAAATTAAGGAAAGAACTGGAGGAAAAATGAATGGAATTTGTAGAACTGTTGCAAAAAGCAAAAGCTGGCGATACAGAGGCGCAAGAACAGATATTTTTGATGTATCAGCCGTTATTGACAAAGCATTCCATTATTGATAATGGAGTGTTTGATGAGGATCTTTATCAGGAACTGTCCAGAGTATTACTGGAGTGTATTCAGAAATTTGAAATTTAGTAGTGATGGGGCGCTGCATGTAATATGGCAGCGCCTTCCTTTCTTTTGAAATATTAAGGGATGAAAAGGTATACTTTGCACATACTATTTGAAAAAAGAAAGCAGGTGTCGATATGGCAGTAGCACATCGTGGGGCAATTTCTTTTGGTTTGGTACACATCCCCGTGGGATTATATACAGCCACACAGGATAATGACATTCATTTCAATCAGCTATGCAAGGAAGACGGCAGCAGGGTGCGATATAAAAAAGTTTGTGGAAGCTGTGGAAAAGAAGTTACATCAGAAGGAATCATAAAAGGGTTTGAGTATGAAAAGGGAAAGTATGTGACTTTGACAGATGAGGAATTTGAAAAAGCAAAGAGCGAAAAGGATCGGACAATTCATATTCTGCATTTTACTGATCTGAAAGATATTCGTCCAATATATTTTGATAAGACATACCACGCAGTACCAGAAGGCGGCGGAGATAAGGCGTTTGAATTATTGCGTACTGCTATGCTTCAGGAAGGTAAAGTTGCCATTGCCAAGACTGTTATTGGAACCAAGGAAAAATTGTTGGCTCTGATTCCCACTGGCAGCGGGATTTTGATAGAAACATTGTTTTTCGCTGACGAGATCCGACAAGCACCGAAAGAACCTGTAAGACCTGAGTTGAAGGAGCAGGAGTTGAATATGGCAAAATCTTTAATCTCTACAATGGTACAGGAATTCGAGCCGGAAAAGTATCATAATGAATACCAGGCGCGGCTATGGGAAATCATCAATCAGAAAATACAGGGCAAAGAAATCGTGACACCAAAGGAAGATCAGCCCAACAACATTATTGATCTGATGGAGGCACTCCAGAAGAGTCTGGATCAGGCTCAGGGAGAGAAAAAGCCCAAAAAGAAAAGAACAAGGAGTGTTTCATGAATCTGTTCGAGAAGAAGGGAATCAAACCAATGCTCATCGGCTTGCAGAAAGAAGCATTTGACAGCGATGAACATATTTTTGAACTGAAACTGGATGGGATCAGATGTATTGCATATCTGGATGAAAATGGAGTGGATCTGCGTAATAAACGTAATATTCGTCTGATAGATAAAACGCCGGAGTTGGATCAGATTCATCGTCAAGTGAAAGGTCGATGTATTCTGGACGGTGAACTGGCAGTAATCAGGGATGGACGGACAGATTTTTCTGAGATTCAGAAAAGAGTGATGATGACAAATTCTTCAAAAATCAGGCTGGCGTCCCAAAGATGTCCGGTCTGTTTTACGGCTTTTGATATTTTATTCTATGAAGACAAGGAGACCATCTCTTTGCCACTAATGGAACGAAAAGAACTGCTTACTTCTATAGTGGCGAGTGAAAATGAGCACTTTGCTGTATCTAGATTTATAGAACAGAGAGGACGAGAGTTCTTTGCTATGACTGGTGAACGGGGACTTGAAGGTATCGTAGCCAAAAAGAAGGATAGCCGCTATTATTTTGATAAACGTACTAAGGATTGGATTAAGATCAAGAATATGGAAGACGATGATTTTATAATATGTGGATATATATGTAAAAGTAATAATGTTGTCAGTCTGGTTTTAGGGCAATATGATAAAGCGCATTTAATTTACAAAGGGCATGTGACATTAGGGGTGTCAGTAAATGAGATAATACAAATCATGAAACTAAAATGTGATCAGAATCCATTTTCAGATATCCCGAAAGGGAATGAGAAGGTACAGTGGATTCAACCGAAGCTGGTCTGTACAGTAGAATACATGACAGGAACAGAAAATGGCGGATTAAGACAGCCTGTATTCAAGGGAATCCGGAACGATAAGCTTGCTTTAGAGTGTCAGAAGAATAGCTAAAATGTAGTTGGGTGTAGTAAAGTGTTAATTGACAAACATATGTTCGCGTGATATTATTAGGCAAAACATACATTGAGGTGATTTTATGTTTCAATATATGGAAAAGATAGAAGCTGTCTTAGGAGATGCAATGCTGCCATATGTTAAGCTTTTAGGACATATTCGTACTCAATATGCCATGGATGAGATATGGGACGGAAAAGATGAGTTAAAAATGCGGCGAGGCGGCAAAACTTTTGTTACTATCTATATCCATGAGGGGTATTTTACGCTGTTGCTTATTTATGGAAAGAAGGAACAGCAGGAATTTGAAGAGATTATGCATGAGTTTTCAGCGGAAATTCAGAGTTTCTATCAGAAGTGCAAGACTTATCATGATGGGAAGTGGATGTTCATCGATGTTTACAGGGAAGAACAGTTGGATGAGCTGATCCGAATGATGTACATAAAAAACAAACCCAAAAGGAAAAGGAATAAGCAACCGGAAGATTCTATTTGAAAGGATTAAATAATATGGAATTACTACATAAAGCAGAATTACTTGTTACCTATAGTACCATGCAGTATGCTGATAATCCACTGTATGGTTCCGACTGGGTGATGTCTCTTATAGACGAAGATGGATATCCTAATGCATCTATGATTACGGCTGCTAAGGCGAATGGATTTCAGTGGATTGCATTCTGTACCGGTACAAAGGCAAACAAAACACTTCGAGCGAAACGAAATTCACGCACCTGTGTGTATCTGTTTGATAAGGAGAGCTTTACAGGAATTTCACTTATAGGGCAAGTCGAAGTCAGTACAGATCCTGAGTTGAAAAAACAAGTATGGTACAATGAGCTGGAGGACTATTTCAACGGTTATACAGATGAAGATTTATGTGTTTTATTGTTCAAACCGGAGAAATATAACATATTTATTGAAAACACTACCATACGAGGGGAATTCGGAAAATAATTGTATAGAGGTGTAGTAATGCAAAACGTAAGAGTGTATGAAATGCCAGATTGTAAAATGGTATCTTCTGGCATTGGTATGTTTGGTGAAGAAAAGTTTGAAGCCTTTAATAAATGGATATCTTCTCAAAAAAGATGTATCTATCCAAAAGATTTTTTGTTTTGGGATGGTAGTGGTTTTCATTGGGTTTATATGTATGAAGAAGGTATGAATGTCCCGGCAGAATTTGACATTATCGATTTTAAAGGCGGACTTTATGCTGTTGCAACAGGAATAGACCAACAAACAGATAGGGACTTGATGAATGCAGAAGTGGATAAATTTTTAAGTGAGAATGGTTTTGAGCGTGATATGTCTCGCTTGGAATTAGGCAATATTATTACTTCGCCACTGGCACAGGAAATTATGGGATATGAACAAATGGATTATTATACTCCAATAAAAGGCAGAGACTAATTGTATAAATAAGAAGAATAAAGCAAATCGCTGCGCCAGCCTTGGAAAAGGCGATTGCGCAGCGATTTTGGTTTATTTTTCAATTGTTTTCTTCTTCGACCAATTTTTATATCTATTGAAAATTCTTAGCAAAGTTCCAGGAACTCTTACACATATCTTCAAGGGTATGAACTGCTTTCCAGCCCAGCAGATTCTTTGCTTTAGTTGCATCTGCCCAGAATGCAGGAAGATCTCCATCGCGGCGAGGACCTATGACATAGGAAAGTTTCAAGTTATTAGCTGATTCAAAAGCATTTACAAGATCCTGAACAGAAATTCCGGTGCCGGTTCCCAGATTGATGGCTTCAACACCTGTATGGTTTTCTGCATATTCAATAGCCTTTAAATGGCCTATTGCCAAATCTACGACATGCAAGTAATCACGTTGACAGGTTCCGTCCGGGGTATCGTAGTCGTTACCAAAGATTGTCAGATGATCAAGCTGTCCGGCAGCCACCTTTCCTATGTAAGGCATCAGATTATTAGGAATGCCATTGGGATCATCTCCAAGCAAACCAGATTCATGAGCACCGATGGGATTGAAATAGCGTAAGAGAATAACGCTGAATTCAGGATGAGCTGTAGTGTAGTCCGTTAAGATTCTCTCTATCATTACTTTTGTCCAACCATATGGATTGGTTGACTGGATAGCTGGCATATCTTCTTTATATGGATATGGGTTATTAGGCCCATAAACGGTAGCGGAAGAGGAAAATACAAGCTTTGTGCACTGATATTTTTCCATAACTTCTACAAGACTCAAGGTGCTGTCGATATTATTTCTATAATATTGTAAAGGCTTTTTTACACTTTCGCCAACAGCTTTATAGCCTGCAAAGTGAATAACAGCATCTACAGAATGCTTTTCAAAAACAGCATCCAAAGCAGC
Organism: Lachnospiraceae bacterium; assembly: GCA_017500935.1. GTDB lineage: Bacteria > Bacillota > Clostridia > Lachnospirales > Lachnospiraceae > Gallintestinimicrobium. The sequence goes on along the minus strand of JAFVXW010000085.1, from coordinate 204,605 downwards.
TTTGTCAGCGCAGTCTATCTTGTAGAAGTAAGGTCTTTTTCCTGTGATATGTTCTATACGTTCAATGACTTCCTCTTTGGCATTGGAAAGGTCGTCTACAATAATTGTATTATGACCGTTCTTCAGAAGTTCTACAACTGTATGGCTTCCAATATATCCGGCACCTCCGGTTACTAAAATATTCATAAGTTAATTCTCCTTATTTACATGAGAAATAAAACGGTCAAAGGCAGCTGCACCATCAGCATTTCTTTTGTATACACCTGCGTGTTCCAGAACCTGGGCAAATACCTTGCCAACCTCCAGTTTCAGAATGCATGCGGTATTATCTGCCGTAAAGGTATGGTTCTCTTTTAAGCTGTTTACCCAATCGGCATGCTTGGCAAGTTCACCGGTAATAGGCTGCTTCATCAGGATGGCTTTCTCCAGATCGACCAGTTCCTGTTTCAGTCTGGAGGGCAGGACCGCCAGACCCATAACTTCGATCAGACCAATGTTTTCTTTCTTAATGTGGTGCAATTCAGCATGGGGATGGTAGACACCCAAAGGATGTTCTTTGGTGGTAATGTTATTTCGCAGTACCAGATCCATCTCATAGTCCTCACCTCTGCGGCGTGCGATCGGAGTTATGGTATTATGAGGTTCCCCTTCAGTTTCCGCAAAGATGAATGCATCCGCGTCTGTGTAGCCGCGCCAGGACTGAAGGATGCGGTCAGCAAGGTCCGCGATACGCTGCTTATCCGGACAGGTCAGACGGATCACACTCAAAGGCCACTTTACAATACCGGCTTTCACATCCTCGTAGCCCTTAAACTCCAGTTTTCGTTCCAAGGGAGATTTTTCCATGGGAAATGTGTAGCAACCGCCTTGGAAGTGTTCATGGCTCAGGATGCTGCCGCCAACGATGGGCAGGTCTGCATTACTGCCGATGAAGTAGTGCGGGAAGAGGGTAACGAAGTCCAGCAGCTTCTTAAATGCCGCCTTATCGATCTTCATAGGGGTATGCTCTGCATTGAATGCGATGCAGTGCTCATTGTAGTAGACGTAGGGGCTGTACTGCAGGTACCAGGGGTTACCGTCAATAGTGATGGGGATGATCCGGTGATTCTGCCGGGCAGGATGGTTCATTCTGCCTGCGTAACCCTCATTTTCAGCACAAAGCTGGCACTTGGGGTAGCCGGACTGAGGTGCAGCCTTTGCTGCAGCGATTGCCTTGGGATCCTTTTCGGGCTTGCTTAAGTTGATGGTGATATCCAGATTGCCATACTCAGTTGCAGTTTTCCAGCGAAGATCCTTCTGGATCCGGTAGCGGCGGATATAGTCCGTATCCTGAGAGAAGTTATAAAACCAGTCTGTGGCAGCTTTGGGATTTTCATTATAGAGGACACCAAAGCGATTCAACACCTCACGAGGAGGGGGTGTCATAGCACCCATCAGTTTTGTATCAAACAAGTCACGACTGGTGATGTCGTCCTTGCATACACCCCTGCTGATCGCATCTTCCAGTAATTCCTGAAGAATAACTTCCAAAGGCATGCTGGCGGACTCTGCAGGGGTGTAGCTGTCCAGCTGAAGAATGGAAAGAAGCTGGTTTATGATAAACGCTTTGTCACAGAGCTCGAACAAACCTTTATTCAAACCATACTGCACCAAAGCGGAAATATTTACATTTACATCCATAATAATAACGCTCCTTTGTTCTGGTGTGTTGTCCGGATTACTGAATCCGGATTCCGCCTTCGTTGCGGATATTCAGGACATGACATTTTCCTTCACCAAGTATATTTTCTATTTCAGATTTGAATTTGGGTAGAAGATCGAAGGGAACAAATGCCTGGACGGTTCCGGCAAATCCGCCGCCGTGAATGCGGTAGGCGCCTTTCCATTGCAGGAGAGTGTCACACAGAGCCAGCACAAGGGCAACTTCCTGCTTTGCTACAGAACCTGCGGGATAGATGTTCTGCAAGTACATCCAGGAACTGTGTCCTGACTGTCTGACAAGGTGGAAGAAGGCTTGAAGGTCTTCGTTCCTAAGGGCAGCAGCCTGCACCTTGACCCGTTTGTTTTCCTGGTACACATGAATTGCCCGGAGGATCGCACGGTCAGAAACATGTTTTCTCAATTCAGGCAGGGCCTTCAGGAAGTCTTCTTCCGGAATCTGGCGCAGAACTTCTTTGCCGAAGAAATTGCAGACTTCCTTCAATTCATAAGGGATTGCAGCATATTCATCGGTCAGATCAGCGTGGTCAGCGCCGCTGTCAATGATGCACAGGGCATAACCGGCTTTTGCCAGGTCAAACTCAATTTTTTCAATAACAGGTTCCTGGGGATTTTCGAAGTCAATGTAGACCAGACCGCCAACGGAGGATGCCATCTGGTCCATCAGACCGCAAGGCTTGCCAAAGTATATGTTTTCAGCATACTGTCCGATCTGTGCGATTTGTACTGCGGACAGCTTCTTGTCGAAGAACAGCTCGTTGATGATGGTTCCGAAAAGGACTTCGAAAGCAGCGGAGGAGCTGAGGCCGCTGCCGGGCAGAACGGTGGAGCTTACCATCGCGTCAAATCCCTTTAAAACTGCACCTCTCTGGACGAAGCTACTGGCGACACCACGAATCAGAGCTGCAGTAGTGTTCTTTTCTTCTTCTCTGACGCCAAGGTCATCCAGATCGACTTTTACAGTGGGATAACCCTGGGATTGGACGCAGATGGTGTTGGTTCCGTTGAGGCAGACATCTGCTACAGTTTCCAGATTCACTGCGGCTGCGAGAACGCAGCCGCGCTGATGATCGGTGTGATTTCCGCTGATTTCTGTTCTGCCGGGAGCAGAGAATATATAGTGCTTTTCCATAGAGCTATTTTCCTTTTATGCGAGATTCTTTCTTATGCTTTACGGGAAGCGATAAGAGCCTGGTTAGCCTTCTCGACATTCAGCTTGGTCAACAGGAAGGTGACCAGACCGCAGAAGATTGCGGGCAGCCACAGGTACATGATGTTCAGCATGGTGATAACAGAGTCGGGCTGAACTGCTGCACCACCCTGAATGAAGCCGCTTGCAGCCAGCAGCCAACCTGAGATTGCAGTACCCAGACCGCCACCGATCTTGACACCCAGGCTGGTGCAGGAGTACATGGTGCCGTCGATACGCTTGCCGGTGGTAAGGTAGGTGTAGTCAGAGGCAGAAGCGATAACTGCGTTCAGGTCGCCCTGCAGGGGGCACATACCCAGGGAAGCAACAGCGGTGAAGAGCAACATCATGGGGACAGAGCCAATGGAAGCAGCCACAATGACCAGGATTCTTGCCAAAGTTGCCAGAGCATAGCCGGAGTAGTTGATCTTGTACATACCGCCCAGCTTTGCAACAAGTGTAGGAACCAGCAGCAGACCGATGATCATAGGGATGTTCAGTGCGGTGGCGAACTTACCCATCAGGTTTGCATCTTTCAGAACATAGGTCATGTAGTAAGTACCAACACCGGTAAAGGCGGTGTACAGCTGAGTCAGCAGGTAGACGCCCAGGATCAGCAGGTAGAACTTGTTCTTAACCAGCAGGCCGGCAGCTTCGCGCAGGGTGTACTTCTTTACTGGAGCGGAAGTGTCCTTTACGGTTTCGTTTTCATCTTCGGGCAGCTCCTTCATGGACAGGACTGAGATGGTGTTGGAAATGATACCGATGATGACATAGATCAGAGCTACGATTCTCCATGCTTCAGCGGTATTGCCAAAGTGTTCAACGAGGCCGAATGTAACAGCCTGGATGATGGTGCTGGTGGTGAATGCGAAGACGAAGCGGAGGGAACCCAGCTGGACGCGTTCGTTTTCGTTCTTGGTGACCAAAGCAGTCAGTGCGGAGTAAGCAATGTTGTTAGCGGTGTAAAAACCGGCGTTCAACATCACATAGAAGATGAAGAAGAAGGCGTACTGTGCAACCTGGCCCCAAGAGGTGGGAATGGCGAAGATTGCGAACAGGCAGGCACCGCATCCAAGATAAGGCCACAGCATCCAGGGACGGGCTTTACCCATCTTGGTATGTGTCTTGTCGATCAGGGAGCCGAAGATAACGTCGGAGATGCCATCGAAGATCTTGGCAACTGCCATCAGGGTACCGATAATTCCGGGGTTCAGACCGATGGTATCGGTCAGGTAGATCATGACGAAGAAGGTCAGGAACGCATACACCACATTGCCTGCGATGTCGCCGGAGCCGTATCCGATCTTGTTATACCATTTCAAATATCTCTTTTCATTCATAAGTATTCTCCTTAATACATTTTGTTTCGTTTTGGGTGGGGAGTCCCCCACCCATGTTTCTTACTTGGATTCGGGGATAAAACGGATGCTGAAGTCGATGGTTTCATCTTCCAGCGCGTACTTTCTCATCAGTTCGGGACCGCAGCTGGCTGAACCGATGCCGTTCTGGCGGTAATCCAGACACAGGACAGTGCTGCCGGATTCTTCCAGTTCGAAATTATGACCCTTGGTGGTCAGTTCTTCCTGGGTGTAGTGGGATGCATTGAAGCTGAACTTCTCAGTGTTTACAACTGTCAGACGCAGGGTGTCGCTTTCCAGGACTACGTAATCGCAATCGCCATGGGCGCCGTTTTCCTGGGGACGGATGTAATCCTCATGCAAGTTGGTAACAGTGTCAGTGAACAGGCCATGCCATGAGGCGTTGCGCTTATCGACGTAGTTCTCAATGGGGCCCAGGCCATAGTAGGTAACGTTTTCCAGGGTCTCGGGCAGGAACATTCTCAGACCGAAGCGGGGAAGCTCAGGGAACTCGGGGTTCCGCTTTGCCAGGATATCCACAGTGATGGCGCCGGTTACACTAACGGTCCAATCCAACTCGATGTTGATGAACTTCTGGATAGTGGTTGCGGAGATGGAAACACTGGAGTGGAGTCTGACTTCATTCTCCGTTGCCACATAGTAGGTGTTGTAGGAACGGGTCACCATGTGATCGTAGTAGGCGGCCATCCAGTGCAGCTTCAGCTTACGGTCGTTGTCGGTGGGAGCTCTCCAGATATTGAAGTTCATGGGCTTATCCAGGATTTCCATGCCGTCAATGGTCATCTTTGCGAACATACCGGTGAATTTGTCGTACTGATAAGTAAAGGTTTTAGTGCTGATGATGATGTAACGGTCGCCCTCGGTAGTGGTGATGCTGTCTTCACTTACAGGCTTTGCTTTCCAAATCTGCAGAGCTGTCTGGTTCCGGCCGTCTGCGTTGGTCAGGAGAATCTCATCAAAGCCCAGGTCGAAGTTGGCAGGCAGGATCTCGGTGGCGTTCTTCAGCTTGTAGGAGACCTTCAGGTAACAGCGTCCCTTTTCAGGAATTTCGATGCTCAGGGGTATGGTGCCATCGCAGTGAGGAGCAACTGCGGGGAACTTTTCGATTTCACCGTTGGCAACAAGCGTTCCATCGCAGGTCACTTCGTAAGCAGCGGTGATGTAGTCGGACAGACTTACAAAATCCATATAGTTGCGGATAGTCAACTGACCGGCCTTTGCATCATAGGATTCCACGCGGACGGGACGATGTACATTTTTGAATTCCATCAGGCCGGTACCGGGAGTTCTGTCGGGGAAGACCAGACCGTCGACACAGAAGTTGCCGTCGTGAGGCCATTCGCCGCTGTCACCGCCGTACAGGTACTTGGTCTTGCCGTTTTCAGCAACACCAGCGTAGATTGCATGGTCACACCATTCCCATACAAAACCGCCGCACATGATGTCGTGAGCCTGAATGAACTGCCAGTAGTCTTCCAGGTCGCCGGGGCCGTTGCCCATGGCGTGGGAGTATTCACACATCAGGAAGGGCTTGTCGGGATTGGAGTCCAGATACCGCTGCAGACGTTCAAGGGAGGGGTACATATCGCTGTACAGATCAATATTGGAGAAATCATATTTACGCTTGCGGCTGCGGTACTGCGAGCTTTCGTAGTGGGTCAGGCGGGCAGGATCGAAGTGTTTGGTCCAGGCCAGAGCAGCTTCGAAGCAGCATCCGTAGGAGCTTTCGTTACCCATGGACCAGCAGATGACGGAGGGACGGTTCTTGTCTCTCTGGACACAGCGCTGGGTGCGGTCCATAGTTGCTTCCAGGAACTCAGGGTTATCTGCGAAGGGCTCGTTCCAGGTTTCAACGTGATTTTCCCAGATGTCGTTTTCCTTGCAGTACAGAGCGGAAGCGCCATGGCTTTCATTATCGGCTTCGTCGATAACCATGAGGCCGTACTGATCGCACAGCTGGTAGAACATGGGAGCGTTGGGATAGTGGGATGTGCGGACTGCGTTGAAGTTGTATTCCTTGATCATCCGCAGATCACGTTTCATATGCTCTACACTGATTACAGGACCGGTAACAGGATCTGAGTCGTGGCGGTTAACACCACGGAACTTGATAGAATAACCATTCAAGTAAACCTTATTGTTTTCAATATAGATCTCACGGAGACCGACACGGTCTGTAATTACTTCACCCGGAGTCTCCAGAATCAGGGTGTAGAGGTAAGGCTGTTCAGGATTCCAGAGGATGGGAGTTTTCACTGTCAGGAGAGCCTGGTGCTGGTAAAGATTTCCGCCTTCAAAGGCCTTTGCACTGCCGGTTGCTACGGTTTTTCCATCTGCACTTAACACTTTGATTTTGGTAGGTATAATGTCTCCGGTGTAGGCAAAGCGGATCCGAATCTGGGCTTCATCATCCTTTAAGAACACGGTAGTAAAGTAATCGCGGATACAGTTCTGCGGGCGCTTCAGAAGATACACATCCCGGAAAATACCGGAGGTGCGGAATTTGTCCTGATCTTCCAGATAGCTTCCGTCACACCACTTTAAGACCAGTACAGCAAGAGTGTTTTTTCCGGCACGGATTACTTCTGATACATCAAATTCGCTGGTGGAGTGGGAAACTTCGTCGTATCCTAAAAAGGTTCCGTTTAACCAGACATAGAAGCAGGAATCCACACCTTCAAAGTTCAAGTATACAGAAGGTGCTTCTGCATCCGGATTGTATTCAAAGGTATGAAGATATGCGCCGCAGGGGTTTTCATAAGGTACGTAAGGCGGATCAGCAGGGAAAGGATAGCGGATATTGGTGTACTGGTGTTTATCATATCCGTGATTTTGCCAGACGCTGGGAACAGGAATGGTATCCCAACCCTTGGCATCATAATGCTCCTCATAAAATAATTCGTTGAATTCGTGAATGCTTTCACAGTAACAGAATTTCCAATTGCCGTTCAGGAGCTGAAAACGGTCAGACAATTCTCTGTGCTCTACCAGATTATCCATGCGGGTGGAAGCCGGGATGAAGTAAGATCTGTTAGAAGTGGTGCCTTGATGCTGAAGTTGTAAATTTTCATAATAGGCAGGTACGATCATGTTTTTTCCTCCGTTTTGTTTTGGTGTTGCTTTCGGTCTCATCTTGTAATCTGATTTTAGTAAATTTCTGGACCAAAATGAATGAACTGTTCTGTACAAAATATGGACTAATCTGTACAATGATAATATAGAGATGCTTTTTAAGTGCATATAGGTCTGATGCAGTTATGTTGATAATGCTTCTTAGGATGTAATATAGGGGGAACCGGTTATGTACATGAACGAAGGATATCTAAAAGAATCATTGATGGGATTAAAAGACAAATCCAGGCCATTGATTGTAGGAAGCTGTGGTGTTTACCGGCTGAAAACGGTAACGAAACTTCCAACCTGGCGTCCCAAAGGGCGTCTGGATTATCAATTATTATATGTAGTGTCCGGAAAAGCACATTTTTATTTTAAGGGAAAAGAAAGAATCGTATCAGCTGGGCATATGGTTTTGTATCAGCCGCGGCAGGAACAGAAATATGATTACTTCTGTGAGGATAAACCGGAAGTATATTGGATTCATTTTACAGGAAGTAATGTAAAGAATATTTTGCGTAAATATGAGATACCTATGGACGATCCTGTTTTTGCGTCTGGAGCCTCAGCAACATATGCCTATCTGTTTAAGGAAATTATCAACGAAATTCAGACATGCAAAGTGGGATTTGAAGAATTGATAACGATGTATCTGCATCAGATATTACTCCTGGTGCAAAGATTCAGACAGGAGAAAAACCCAGCTGTCAATTCTTATCTGCAGGAGGAGATGGAATTTGCACGGCGTTATATTAATGAGCATTATAATGAACCTATCAGCATAGAGAAGTATGCTCAGTCCAGAGGAATGAGTGTTAGCTGGTTTCAAAAAAACTTCAAGCAATTCATGAACCATTCACCTACGCAGTACATTCTATCCATTCGTGTGAAAAATGCAGCCAGTCTTTTGGAGACAACGGATTATAGTATGGCGGAGATTGCAGCAATCGTGGGATACGATGATCCATTGTATTTCAGTCGTTTATTCCATAAGTTGAAGGGGCTGTCACCCACCCAATATAGAAAACGGTTTGTGGAAAAGAACGAAACAGAATGATAAAAGACTGATAAGTGAAGATATCGGGAATCGGCATCGCAGTGATAAATGCCGATTCCCGATGTCTTTAGTATAGATATTTCGGACAGACGTCAGCGATACCTTTTGTTCATTGAGAACCCTCTGCCACGCACCTCGCTGACACGGCTGACCACCATGAAACATTCCGGATCAATTTGGCGTACAATCCGCTCTACTTGCAGAAGTTCCTGATTTGAAACTACGCTTAGAATAAGCTTGGTCTCTTTATGAAGATAGCCGCCTTCACTATTGATCAGTGTAACACCTCGGTCTACTTGGTTTAAGATTGCTTGGCATATTTGTGCAGATTTTTCACTGACAATTTTTATCTCGGTTCTGCTTTGACCAATCAGTAACATTTTGTCTAATACAATAGTGTAAATCATAATCAGGATAATACCGTACAATACATTTGGGATTGGCCGGAAAAATGCCTGGATGAAAAGGATGCAGAAATCAAAGCAGTACATGCTGACGGAAACCGGGATTCCGCACAGCTTTTTCAAAACAAGAGGAGGAATGTCCATACCTCCGCTGGATGCACCTGCCCGGATGATGATTCCTAAAGCAAGACCAATTCCTAAGCCGGAAAATACAGTACACAAAAGTATATCCTGTGTTAGAATCAGATCTCCAAACATTTTATCTAAACATTCAAGGAATAAAGGATAAAGAAAAGTGCTGGCGAAAGTAGTTAATGCAAATCCTTTACCTAAAATAGCCATTCCTATAATGAGCATCAATATGTTGAAAACTAACACAAATCCAGAAACAGGAATGCCAAAAAAATAATTAACACTTAATGCGATACCGGTGGTTCCACCTGTAATGAGACCGGAAGGTATCAGAAATAATTTGACAGCCAGTGCATACAGTAGATTTCCTGCTATTACCGATACAATTGATTCAAGAATATGAAATGTCTTTTTTGAGGTTTTCATTTTACAGTTCCTTTCTAGTTTTTTTGATTCAAATTTTAAGCTTTAAGTAAGGGAAGGCCCTGAAATAAAAAAATCCACGTTCGTCATTTTCCCTGACAAACGTGGATCGAGGTCTTAGCCTAATACATGCCGTATTATAGGGGGTATATTCTTTTCTGTCAAGTGAAAAGAAAGTAAGTTTATTCTGAAAAATATTGTGAATAATTCTACAATGTGGAATCACTGAAGATTTCTGTGAATAAAGTTTAAGATTTTATGAAGCATGTTCTCAGAGAGATTTAGTTGTGCTAATATCAGGTTATTGACAGAATTAGTAAGAGATTCTGGATGAATTAATAACAGGATATAAGAGGAGTCAGAAATGAAGAAAGTTCCGTTTATTTTATTGATTGCGAGTGGGGGATTAGTTCTGATAAGCGCAGTTATGCCTATGATAATGAGTATTATTTGGGAAACTCAGATGTCTTATTCTGTAAGTATCATTGGAGGAGCCGATGGCCCAACATCTGTCTTTGTGGCTGGAAGAGTGGGAAGAGGAAACTTGATTTTACAAGTTTTGATAGGAGTATCCCTGATTGTGGGCGGAATCTGTGGGATTAGAAAAAGCTGATATGCTGATAAGAATTTAAACTATCAGTATAATTGACACATGCCCTGAGATATGTTAATGTCAAAATAGAAAAATTCGAAAGGAGACTGACGGCATGAGTATGAGCAAGATGTTAATCAGGAAAATTGAATATAGTGTTAAGTCAGTCTGCTGTGAATAATCATATTCATGAGTTTCTCTTTGCTGTATAGTTTTGCATGAATAGCAATTATATGAAAACGTGTAATGGACCACAGTTTATAAGGCTGTGGTCTTTTTGTATACTTTTTTACCACGGCAGACGCCCTAAGGGATGAAAAATGGCTTGAAAGGATGTTCGCATAAAAATTGAACATTACCTTAAGAATTAGTGACGGAGATACTGTCAAGTTAAACGTCTGAACGTGGAGGAAAACTATGAATATCGTTTATAAAGAAATTGATACAGATATCGAAAGAATGATCGCAGAGCAGTATGGTTCTTGGGTAAATGATTATGATTGTCTTGTACGGGGAGAAGGATGTTTTTTGATCGCGGCCATGGATGGAGAGTGTGTTGCAGGATTTGCTGCGTTGAGACCTGCGCAATGGATAAAGCCACTGGAAATGTACAGAGATGCTTTTATTGAAGTGATTGAAGTGAAAAAAGCATATAGGCGGCAGGGGATTGGCAGCCAATTGGTGAAGTGGCTGGAAGGATTTGCAAAAGAATATGGATATTATCAGATCCGTGCCTGGAGCAGTGATGATAAGGTGGAGGCTCTTCATATGTGGTACAAGTTGAATTATTGTATGTGTCCGGCAGCAATGCTGGGGGTAAGTTCGGTTCCCGGATTTGAAAATAAGCAGATCAAGGGATACTATTATGCAAAGCTGTTGAACTGCAATGGTTAGAATGTGAGGTGGAGTCAATGGAAAACTGGTTAAAAGAAGTAAAGGATAGTTGGAATAAAACCGCTGATTCAGAATGGTATAAATCTTTAAGAACGGAGGAGAAAATCACAAAGCTGATCAATAATCCTGCTTCTGCATTTCATCCTGCAGTGTTTAATCTGATCAGTAAATATATTCCTGAGTTAAAGAATAGACGTATTTTGCTGCCATCAAGTGGTGATAATCATGCCGCATTTGCATTTGCGTTGTTAGGAGCAAACGTTACTTCAGCAGATATCAGTGAAAGGCAGTTAGAGAATGCAGCAGCGATTGCAGAAAGATTAAAGCTTGATATTAAGTTTATCTGTGATAATACAATGGAACTCTCAAATATCGAGAATGAGACTTATGATCTTGTATATACATCCAATGGCACTCATTCATGGATCCCGGAGTTGAATGTAATGTATCGAAATATCAGCAGAGTGTTAAGATCATCTGGTTATTCGATCATGTACGACATTCATCCTTTTAATCGACCATTTACAGGAGAACCCTGGAAAGAACCGAAAGTAATAAAGGCGTATGAAGATACAATGCCATCCTGTCATTGGCGTGTTCAGGACCTGATAAATGCGAATGTATATGCTCATTTATCGATTAAGGAAATGGCGGAGTTGGAAGCTGTTAATGCATCATTTTGGTACACTTATGATGAATTGAAAAAGCAGGATAGTAAGAGTATACAGAGAATAAACGATTGGGAATGTAATCCGATGGCAGCTTTACCAGCATGGATTACGATCGTTTCCCAGAAATAGTATGCAATATGGAATAGTGATAGCTTTCGTTGATGAAGCAACAGTGTTGTAATCTCACGAGAAGGTATCTGCATCAGATGGTGATGTTTGAATACAATCCATTTATGGAAAGGGGGAATTTTATATGAAGAAAAATCGTGTATGGAGGGTTCACGCTTCCTAACCCTCCGAAAAAAATTGGAGGAATGGTAAATGGAAAACCAAATCAAGTATGTACAATTGTCAGCTGACAACGAAGAAAACTGCATGATTTTTATTTCATTGATGAATGCATATATCAATGAGATGAACGAGCATGATGTTCATCCATTACCGGAGCGGTTTCGGCAAAAATGGATAAACAGCATTATTGCAATGCAAGGTCCGGCAGATCGTCATTTAGAACTATGTTATGTGGACGAAATATTGGTCGGTTTCCTTTATGGAAAAATCGATCACGAAGATCACAAAGGGTTCATTAAACCAGGATATGGTTACATCATGGAGTTTTATGTTAAGCCAGAATATCGCCGTAAGGGGTATGGCAGAATGATGTTCAAACGTCTGGAACGAATGTTTCACGATGATGGAGCAGATATGATGTATTTAACTGCTGATCCGGTTACAGGAAAACCTTTCTGGGAAGCAATGGGATTTGTAAATACCAACGAACAATCGCCGGAAAATCAACAGGACATTTATGAAAAGGCAATTTGGAATAATGTGTATGAAAGTGGAATTCTTATTCCGATGACTAAGGTGATGGCTGATGAAATTAGCAGCTGGGAGTATGAAAGCCCTTACGATGTCTATAGTTTCAAAGGTCGTCCTAATGGCTATCTCATGGATGACTCCACCTGGGGAACAGAACAGTTCTGCTTAACAGACGGTGGGCGAATATTAGGTCAGGTATCGTGCCAGTATAGCGACGAAGATCTTTGGGTTGGATGGTCAATGGCGCCAGAGTTATGCGGCAAAGGAAATGGAGCAGATTTTGTACGAAAGTGTGTTGAGGAATTGCGCCGGGTAAAGAGACATACCGGAAGGATATTGTTAAGAGTTGCGTCATGTAACCAGAGAGCAATTAAGGCATATCAGAAAGCAGGATTTGTTTATGTTGAAACGATTCTGGATGAGATTGCTTATACTGGTCATAGCGAGGACTTCTGGGTCATGGAAAATAGAATGTGAGGTAATAGTATTGCAAATCAGGTTTTTAACCAAAGAAGATGAATTCTGGGAACAAGTGATTGATTATGTAAGGCATTGTTCATGGATCGCTGGAAAAAGTCTTGCATATGCGATGGAACAAGATGCTTTTAGGGCCTGGGAACGGGTGCTGGAATTATGGATCCAATACTCCATAAGTATATCCAGATATTCCAGTTTCTTTTGCTGCTTCAATTGACCAAAAGATGCATCCGCTGCAACTGCTTCCAAAAGAGAATAGCCTTTTTTGCGGTTTTCCCAGTTTTCTGATTTTTTCATATACAATGCAAGATCTGCTTTTGCATATAAATATCTTTTCTTACATACGGGAGCCAGCTCTGCGTTTTTCCGATACAGATCTTCAAAATACCGTATTGCCTGTTCGTAGAGTTTTATTACTTCATCCTCATTTGTCCGGTGTTCCGCATATAATGTTAATTCGTATGCCAAATGATACAGATCTTCATCTTGTCTGGTTAACTCATATTTTCGTTGGCTGTATTTTACGCACTCCTCAAGATACCGGTATCGCTGTTCATCCTTCACGGTCTTTTGGGCATTTGCATATACATCAAGGATCAAATATAAATTTTCGACGGATGGAAGTTTCTCAATCAGCGATTTTGCTCTTTTTACAGCTTCATCCCGATATTCTGTTACTTTTTTTGCATCATAGTATTTTTTCTGTGTATACAGTATGGATAACTCAGAATACAATAAGGTTTCCAATCTATACGCTTTTGACAGTGGTTCTTTACTGTATTCCTGTAACAGTTTCATATAAACTTCCAGTTTAAGAGGATCAAATGTTCTGTGCTTTGTGACAAATTCAATTTGCTTTCTTACATAGTTGCAAAGTTTGACAATGGATTCTTCGCTTTTTTTCTTTTGTTCTGCCAGAGAAATCGCTTTTTGGATCATTTCCTCTGCTTCCCCGGCTGCACCGTTATGAAATCTGTAACTTGATATTTCATAATAATAAAACGCTTCATCCAAAGATTTTATTTGCTCTAAGCAGTCAAGATATGTCTGATTGTAAAAACGGCATAAACTTATTTTATGGCGCCAATATTGCAGCTGGTTTTCCGGAGACAGATGTTCACTTGCATATAACTTGTCCAGGATTGTTTCCTGCATCCGGTTTAAGGTTTCATGATTTAGCCGGCATACATTTTCAAAGCAGATATTGCATTCAGCCTTTTCTGCTATTTTTATAAAATATTCCTGATAGCTGTCGTCTTTTTTTAACAGGCGGACAATAAACGCCTGCATATTCTCAATATTTCCCTTTTCATAAATAAGATATCCGTTTTCATGCCTGTTTTCTGTCAGATAGTACAAGCCTTCTTTTTCCAGAAAATCATCATTTATCAAAGCATATCTGCAAAGCAGGTCCAGGGAATTGTCCTCATCTTTGATAGCCTTTCTGAACAAGCGATGCTTAAACGCCCATTTTCCGTTATTTTTCCGGATAAATACATCATACAGATATGTTACGATCTGTGAGAATAGTAACGAATTGAACTGGATTCCTTTTAGCGCAAGAATGTCGCGGAGTTCATTTTCTGTAAGCCCGTCTTTTGATGCATCGATCAATGAAATGATCTGCTGAAACTCCACATTCTGAAAATACTTTGCAGTTTCTTTCATCAGATAAGAAATCAGATCAAACTGGTCATCCGGAACCAGCTCCAATATCTGATGCATGTATTGATGAATTCCTTCTATTCCGGGAGCCAGACTTTCTGCGAGTTCAAATTCTCCGGCACTCATCATAAACAGTCGCTGGAGCAGATTGGATAAATATAATGGATTTTTTGCATTATCACGTTCTGTGATTTTCTGGATGATTTCCCGGTTAAGTGTTTTTCCTCTTTGTGCTGTTGTATTCATGATCATGCCGGAAATCTGCTCATCTGTCAAACCGTCGATTTCCAGGCATTTGATATTGTCATTTATCAAGGATATTTCATTTACAGATGATATTACAAAAATAATATTAGGGCATAAGTCCAGCAGGTCAATACGGATTTCATTACTGTCAAAAATCTGATCTATTGCATCCAGAAAACAGATTACTTTAAAATCCTGTGCAACCTTTTGGTCCAGTTCGATCAAGCGCTCATTCAAAGAATCTGTTATTTCCTGATGTGCTTCGTCCAGACAGGTTTCCAGCTGATAGGTCACATATTTTTTAAAAGTGTGATAATCCTGACATCCGTTTGTTCCGCCATAACACAGGATTGTCTTCATCTGAGCTTCCGCACAGATTTTTGCAAGACCTGACATAAGTGCAGTTTTACCCAGGCCGCCTTCCGCTTTCAGATGAATGTTTTTTGCATCCTGATAGCCAACCACTTTTCTTATGATCTCATGGATCACTTAATTTTCTTCGTTGTATCTTTGAGAATAGGTTGACAGATACTGCTGCTTTGTAAGTTCCATTTCCTGTTTCATCTGATCGTAAGGTGTTTGAGGTATCCGGTTATGAAATTCAGCTGTTATTTTTTCTTTCAAAGTTTCATACAATTGTTCCTGTAAGTTCTCCAAACCGGCTATTTTATGTTTTTCCCCATCCCAGCACGCATCATATTCAATGATAGCGGCATTCTTTTCCTGTCGTATTCTGTTTTTAAGGCATTCTAATTTCTGGCGATGAATTTCACTTTCACTGTCATAGATTTTCCGGTATTTTTCCTCTATACTTTCATTTACCGTGGGATTACGAAAACAGAAAATACATTTTTCAATACTGCAAAGTTCGGAAAATACCCCATATTCTATTTCCAGGTTTGTGATGCTCATTCCGCCGGTGTAATGCTTATCAACTCTTGTATCATTTGTTTTCGCTATAATATGTTCTTCCGGAATCCATCCGTATCTTTCACCCAGAAATACTATGATGTAAGGAACACATCGGTCAATCGCATCTATGCATACTTTTAATACAACTTTTCCGCTTTCTTCTTCGGACAAATTCAGAGTATCTACGCCCCATCTTAGGTCGAGGATATTAATGTCTTCTCCGAATTGCCGAATGTCGTTTCTTATACGGGGATAGATCAGATACTGCAGCATATCCCTTTCTGACTGCATATCTTTGAATGTGCTGGAAATAAATATTGATTTCATGATTGCCTCTTTCAGAAAAAAACTGAATTTTGTCTGTTCAGGTAAATTATACTTTATCTTCTGGAAAAACTCCACCGGAGAAGGAAAAGATTGGCATGACACAATCCTGATTGAATACGCAGATCAATCATCCAATGGTTCCAAAAAAAGCGGCCGTATATTCTGCGACCGCTTTTGAAAAAAATATGGTGTTTATCATGATAGGACAAACTCTTTTTGAATAAGGTGTGTATAGTCAGGATATTCCCTTAAAAACTGATCAATGATTTCAGGATGTTCCCAGAAATGCATGGGGTATACACTGGAAACTTTAATCTTTTTTAAAAAATAGAGCATACCGTTGGCATAATAGATTTCCTGTCTGGGATCCAGGGGAATGAAAGCAGCATCGATGGCATTGTCTGCAAGCTGCAGCTTTTGATACTCTTTTAAGAGGTCGATTTCATGGCGGTACATGCCGGTCATCTGGCGGTTGTCCTGTTCGGGTTCACCGTCCCAGGCCCAGTCATTTAAGTCACCTGCATGGTAAAGTGTTCCTTCCGGACATTGCAGAAGGAATGCTGCACCTGCATCCGTGGAATGCAGGGTGTACAGCGTTGTGCTGCAGGGGAGCTCATAGGTATGATGAAAAGTTACCGGAATATAGGTTAAGTCCGCGGTATCCGCAGGATATTTTTCTTGGGGATATCCTTGGAAAGGACAGCAGTGATCTGTTCCATCCCCATGGATTTTAAAAGTTTAAAAACAGCAGGATTGTAATGATCCTGATGGACATGGCTGGAAAAGACCAGGATAGGTTTGTCGGTTTGAAGGGACGGCAGTGTGCCTTGATAGTAATCAAATAAATAATAACATTCGGAAGTTTCGACCAGAAATCCGCTGTGACCGATATATGTAATCTGCATAGGTATCACTCCTGATTTGCTGAATTAACGGGCTGTGTATTGATTCTTCGGATAATTTCGGGATCAGCTTTGAAGTTACGGTCCATATCCATTAAGCCATTGATTTCCTGCTGAACATCTGTCACCTGGGTATAACAATAACCGCAGACGTAAGGGATTTGCCTGATTGCGGTGGTAATACTTTCGAATCGCTGCACAAATTCTTCCTCTTTGACCATGTTTCCCCAACCGGGAACGCCTGTATCGATGGCGATACCTCCGTATTCACTGATGATAACAGGCTGGCCCTGATAAGAAAAACCATCTGCGAAGGCGGCCCGCTGGACATCAGGCGAAGTGTCAGCGTTCAGGATCTCGTTTTTGTGTTCAGACCACCGATTTTTTAAGGCATCGGCATCCTGACCATAATCATGAATCGTGATGATATCAGAAATGGTATGCTCCCAGCCGTCATTGGTTATGACAGGGCGAATAGGATCGATGCTTTTGGTCAGATAGTAGATTGCGTTGACAAAACATTGCTGATCACGGCGTTTTTTGATATTGGTAATACCCCATGATTCATTGAAAGGAGTCCAGGTAATGATACAGGGATGATTATAATTTTGTCTCACAATTTCCAGCCATTCTCTGGTAAATTCGGACAGTGCGCTGTCCGAATAGAGGAAGGCGGCCGCCATTTCGCTCCAGACAAGCAGTCCTTTCACATCGCACCAATACAAAAATCGCTCATCCTCAATTTTTTGATGCTTTCGCACACCGTTAAAGCCCATGGCAAGTATTTTTTCAATGTCTTCCCAAATTGCTTCTTCGCAAGGCGGTGTAAGCAGAGAATCTTTCCAATATCCCTGATCCAGAAGCAGTCTCTGGTACAGCGGAGAACGGTTGAGAAGAATCCGGCAACCTTCGATGCGGATGTCACGCATGGCAAAATAAGAACCTACCTGATCGAGAACGGCTCCGTTTTTGAGGATTCTGAATTCAATATCGTACAGATCCGGATGCTCCGGTGACCAGGTCTTTACAGTGGGTTCATCTGTGTTGGAAACTTCGGAATGCAGATCAATCCCTATTTTAATATTTCGATTCATGTTATCGAAAGGTGCAATACAGGTTTTGCTGACCGGATAGCCGTTGAAGGAGATTGTTGTTTCCAGAAACAGATTTCCGTCAAAGGCTTCAGCAGGGGCCTGTATGCAGGCTTCCAGTTCCAGGCGGGTATCCTGCAGATTGGGTGTCATCTTAATATCAGATAAGCAGATTTGGGGAACATATTCGCTCCAGACGGTTTTCCAGATTCCGGTGGTCTGTACGTAAAATACACCGTAGTTTTCATCTTTCCAGCGCTGCTTTCCTCTCGGCATCTGGAGATCAAAGGAATCCTCAACTTTTACTGTCACATGATTCTCACCGTCTTTCAGCAGATTGGTGACATCAAAGGAAAATCTTGCATAACCTCCGCTGTGACAGCCCGCATATTCTCCGTTTATCCATAGTTTTGTATGAAAATCGCAGCCTTCAAAGTGAAGAATATAATTGTTTTCCTGTAAAAGAGCACCGTTTACATGAAAGATTCTGTGATACCAGATATTGTTATGCGGGGTATTATCATGAATGCCGCTTAGAGCAGATTCGTATGTAAAGGGAACTTGTATTTTGAGAGAACCTGAGAAATTATTATACCATTTTTCCTGTTCTCCTTTATTGGAATCATCAAATGCAAAGTCCCACAGGCCGTTTAAATTTTCCCAGTTCCGGCGGACAAATTGGGGTCTTGGATAATCTTTTTGGTAACATTTCATAAAAAGTTCTCCCATATGCGCGAATATTCAGACAATTATGGTATCTAAAGAGAATTATATAAGAAACAAGTGTGATGTAAAGATAAATTGTGAAAAAAGTAAAAATTATATTATTATTCTACACGCAGATGCAATGACATAAAGGGAATTATTCAATAAAATTCAAGTATAAGATATGCATCTGAGAGGATTAGAGTATGAAGACAAGTATTAGCGAAAAGGCCCGTATTGGTGTTATGTCGGTAGGACATTGCGAATATTGGGAATGGAATCAGTTCCCGGGAATGCGAGAAAGTCTGACTGTAATGGGGCGGGAGATTGCAGATTGCATTGCAGAAACAGGTGTAGAGGTGTTATTTGAATTTGTAGATAACAGAGAAGCATCCTACGAGGCTGGTCTTCGGTTCAAGGCACAGAACATAGATCTGCTGTTTTTGCATATCACTACATATGCAGCATCGGGACGATGGGTGCAGGGTGTTCTGGCAGCAGGCTGCCCGGTGGTCGTGGTAGGTTCTCAGAGATGGAAGGACACCTCCGGCGTACGGGATATCAATGCAGATGAGGCCAATGGTGTCGGCGGTCCATGCGGATTTCCGGAAGCATATCATGCATTGATGAGAGTAGGACATAAGCCTGCCGGTCTTGTTTTTGGAATACATATTGATGATCGGTTTCGTAATGATCTGCATGAATGGGCCAAAGCAGCCAATGCGGTTCATGCATTTAAGGGTGTGGCATTCGGTTTCATGGGACATACATATGAAGGTATGCTGGACATGAATTTTGATCCTACATCCATTACCAAGGTAGTCGGTTCGCATGTGAAAATGGTGGAAATGTGCGAATTGGTAGACTACGTGGAAAAATGTACGGACGAAGAGATCGCTTCCAAGGTAGAGGAAATAAAGAACAATTTTGAATTGATGCCGCCAAGCTATGAACGTATGACGGTGCCGATCCAGGAGGAAGATATAAGATGGTCGGCAAGAGTTGCGGTAGGTTTGGATAAGCTGGTAGAAAATAATAATCTCTCCGGTCTGGTATATTATTATTGCGGAGAGAACGACAGTATATATGAAAGAACGGCATCGAATCTGATCATTGGTAATTCTCTTATGACAACAAAGGGAATTGCGATGGCAGGTGAAGCTGACATGAAGACCTGTCTTGCAATGTACCTTACCAGTGCATTAGGATGCGGCGGATCTTTTTCAGAACTTTGTTTCATGGCTTTTGATTACAACCATGTTGCAGTTGGACATGATGGCCCTCATGACATCCGTATCAGTGAAGGAAAGCCGATGATCCGAGGTCTGGGATTTATGCACGGAAAGAAAGGACATGGCATTTCAGTAGAATTTCCGTTAAAATTCGGCCCCATTTCTATGGTTGCGTTGACGCAGGATGAACGTTGCAACTTTAAACTGGTTTATGCAGAAGGAAAATCAGTTGACGGATGGCTTGCAAAGCAGGGAAATTCCATGACCCGTGCAGATTTTGGAATGGATATACGTGACTTTATCTGCAAATGGGTAGAAGCGGGAGTGACACATCATGCTGCTTTGGCGGTTGGACATTGTGGAACCATGGTCGAGAAATTCGGTAAGCTTATGGGAATTTCAGTGGAAAAAATATGTTAAGTACGGTTTTGGATCCAAAGGGATTTGAAATAAATATTCAAGGGAGGAAATAAGGATGAAGACAAAAAAGGTAATGGCAATGCTGCTTTGTGCTGCTATGGGACTTTCCTTATTATCAGGATGCGGTAACGATGGCGAAGAGGTAAAAACCAGTACACAGGAACCGCAGCAGAGTGAAGTTGCAGAGAAACCTGCAGAGGAACCTGTTGAGGAAACAGTTGAGGAAGTCGTTGAGGAAGTCGCAGAGGAACTGAGCGGAACGATCACTGTATGTGTTCCCGCAAGAGCCGGCGCGGAAGAAGGCTGGAAAGCTGTAAGTGTAGCATATCGTGAAATGCATCCGGATGTGGATATCGTAATTGATCTGAAAGATTCAGAAAGTTATGCCGACTGGGTTACCACTGTTGTAAACTCAACAGATCCTGCAGTTGACATTGCTGAGTTTGGTCTTGGAAATGCCAGCGCATTGGATATGTTGGATTACGCAGATTACCTGGATCTGGAAAGCCCGTATTCCGGCGGCATCTGGAGAGATCAGTTTGATGCCACTGCTGTTGGTACTTCATTGGTGACTGGAGAACAGGACACATTGTCTTTAAATTCCACACAGGTTATGTGGATGTACAATGTGGAAATCTTTGAAAAAGCGGGTGTAGAACCTCCTGAAACATGGGACGAATTGATCGCAGTCTGCGAAAAGCTGCAGGCAGCCGGATATCAGCCGATTACGATCGATGGTGATTATTTCAGCTTTACAACCATGACATTTAAGTGGTTAACACAGGTATATACAGATCAGATCACCCGTTCTCTGATCAATGTATACAGAGCGCAGGAAGGCGATTACTGTTATGATCCCGATATTGACGGCGCATGGAGTTATGATGTAAACGATCCCTGGAATGATGCAACAAGTGAAGTAACACAGAATATTGTTCGAGTTGTGGCAGCCTGCAAGGATGGAACCTACTCTCTGGATACAGAAGAAAACGCTGCTATGTGGACAAACTTTGCAAAGGTATTCCCCGGATATGCTGGTGGAGAAGCAATGTTTGGAACTGGATTTGACAACGTGGCAAATGTATTTTATCAGGGCAAAGCAGCTATGATGATCAATGGCGGCTGGGGCATTATTGATTACATGAGAATGATGGAAGAATTCAAGGAGTCCGGCAGTTACGTGAATGAAAACGGAGAAGAGATTTCAGGCGAGATCTTTACACTGGGAACCTTCTCTATGCCCAGTATGACTGGTGATGCGTTTGAAGCGGAAGCAAGAACCATTGAAGGTCCTACACAGAACCTTACTGTATTGTCAAAGGATCAGGAACACAATGATCTGGTAATGGATTTCATGATGTATTACTCCAGTGCGGAAGGTATGAGCATTTATCTGGAAGCATTACTGGGTGCAGGCGGTATTATTGATGGTCCTGTACTGGTACATGATGTGGTTTATCCGGAAGAGATCGCCAAAGCGTTTGAAGAAGTTGAATACCTCGGCAGCGTTGCAAACGGTTATGCAAACGTATTCGCAACCGGTGTTCCTTATGTAGAGGAATCTGCAAGAGAATTTTATAACAATACATATTCCTATTTCATGGGTGAGATTGAAACAGACGAGTTCCTGGATCGTGCACAGGAAAACATGGATACATATCTCCCCGGTTTGATGCAGATATTGAATATCAGTGATGCAGATGCTGAAAATCCGGCGGCTGCACCTGCAGGATTCTAAAATCATGATATAACAGATCATACATTATGGGACATGGTAACAATGGGGCCATGTCCCATTTGAAAAAGAAGGAGTCCGTTTTGATGTAAGAGGATAGCAGCATGAAGAATAGCAAAGTTTGGTTATTTATCGCAGCGGTTTGTTTACTTCTTGGTATTGCGGCAATATATGTAAAAAATTACAGCAGTGATGATTCAGATGTCGTTGAGCAAACTCAAATATTGACCGGGGAAAGAAACCAGAGTCTGGCATATGATCCGGAAAATGACATTATTTATGTTGGAACACATGAGGGTGGACTGACTGCATATCAGAATGAAGAAATATTGTGGGAGGCGCCGGAAGCAGGCGGTGCATATCGAAAGTTGGTTGTAAGTCCGGGTATGGACAAGCTTTACGCGGGAAATGAAGGACAGCATGTTTATGTCTACAGTACGAAGGATGGAAGTCTGCTGACAGATATCAATGTTAAGAGAATGCTTGTAGGTATTGCGGTAAATGCGGATGAATCCAGGATCGCGGTGATCACGAATACAGGCAACAGCAAATCCAATCTTTTGGTTTATTCAGCTGAGGGAGAGGAACTGTATAATACGCAGTACAAGTCTACAACACTTCGTCAGATCGAATATTGTGAAGATGGAAAAACGCTTCTTGTCGCTAATAAAAAAGGCGAGATAAGCCTGATGGCTGAGGATGGAAGCATTATTGATAAATACAAATGTGGATATGATGTGGTACAGATGAAGCGTGTTCAGGATAAGTGTCTGGCAATTGACTTAAGCGGTACTTATCATGTTTTGGATGATGCGCTCAACTGTATCAGAAAAGGCACTCCGGATAACAGCATACGAGCGGATATTTCAGCTGTAGGTACGGATCTGGAAGGTAAAAATATATTTGTTGGTTCTGAACAGGGTTATATTTTTGTAATGGATGAGAAGGATCAGCAGATATATATGGCTGATTATGAGATTGGAGTCCATGATACGGCGTCTGCTGACGGTGTGATTTATTTTGTATCTCTCGGCGAAGAGGTTTATACTCTTTCCCTGGACAATATTTTAAAGATTGAGGCAATGAAGGTATTCGGCGGAATACTGAATGCTGCTGTTTATGTATTTTTAGCAGTTGGTGTTATCTGTCTGGTGATCGGGACTGAAAAACTCAGAAAAGCAGTTGTGAAGCTTGTTCTCAGGCTGTGGAAAGATCGCATGGCATATCTGTTTTTGGCGCCCCTTTTTATCCATCTGTTTTTCTTCTCTTACCGCGGCATATATATAGGTTTGAGCAGGGCCTTCACAAACTGGTCGAAGGATAATTATACACTGGCAGATATGGATTTTGTGGGATTACAAAATTTTGCGGCTATTTTGAAGGATGGTTATTTCTTTATCGGAATTAAAAATCTGCTGATCATTTTGGCTACAAATCTGCTTAAGATTTTAACGGTTCCGATACTGATCGCATGGCTGATATATAATATAAAAGGGGACAAAAGAAAATATCTGCACCGCTTTTTGTTTGTATTGCCGATTGTGGTTCCCGGTGTAGTCAATGTTATGATGTGGCAGAGAATTTATGATCCTACGATCGGTCTGCTGAACAATTTGCTGGAGTCTGCAAATCTGGCGCATCTGCAGCGTGTATGGCTGGGAGATGCCAAGATTGCTTTGTGGGCGATCATATTTGTAGGATTTCCGTTTGTGGGAGCTTTGCCCATGCTTCTTTATTATGGTGCTTTAGGCAATATTGGTGAAGGGATTACCGAATCTGCCCTGATTGACGGCGGAAATAAGTGGCAGATATTGTGGAAGATACAGCTTCCGTTGATCAAACCGCAGATCAGCCTTATGGTGATGCTGACATTTATCAGTTCCATACAGGATTACAGTACGATTTATATCATGACCGGCGGCGGCCCCGGAACATCTACATATGTACCGGCATTGGAATTATATCTCAATGTATCCCAGTTCGGCAAATATGGATATGCATCGGCTATGGGCGTTGTATTATTGGTATTTACATTGGCTATTCTGCTGATTGGCAATAAAATAAGCAAGAAGGAGGAGTATTGATATGATTAAGATCAATAAAAAGAAATTAAGAGAATTTCGTTTCCAGACAATCATAGAAATCGTTTTGCTCATCTTCCTTTTGTTGTCCTTTGTACCGATTCTGCTGACGCTCTTTTTGTCTACCAAGACCAATTGGGAAATCTATAATGATTTTTTTGGTATGCCCAAGAAGATCATCTGGAGTAACTATATTCTGGGATTTGACTATCTGTCGGGAAATATGTTCAATACACTGATGATGATCGCTGTGGCGGTTATCGGGGTGCTCGTTATAAGTACAATGTCAGGGTTTGTCTTCGGAACAAAAAAGTTTCTTGGCAAGGATTTCCTTTATATGGCGATTCTGGTACTGATGATGGTTCCCGGAAGCCTGAGTCTGGCCGCAAATTATAACCTGATCATTGAGTATGGTATGTTAAATACCCGGTGGGCAGTAATCTTTCCGTGGATTGCAGGAGGCAGCGTTATGGGAACCATTCTTTGCAGAAATGCCATTGAGGCACTGCCGTCAGATTTGTTTGAGGCGGCTAAAATGGAGGGATGCGGAGATCTGCTCATGCTGCGTTATGTGGGAGTACCTTTGATTAAGCCGATCCTTTCTACCGTTGCGATCATGAAGGTAGTGGACTATTATAATGATTACATTTGGCCCATGATGGTTATTGAATCCAACGACAAGCAGCTGGTAACGGTTGTACTTAAGGTGTTCACTTCCACAAATGCTTCATCCGGTATGGGTATTGTATATGCAGGTTATATTATTGCATCGATCCCGCTGCTGATTTTATTCTGCT
Source organism: Lachnospiraceae bacterium (assembly GCA_017500935.1). GTDB lineage: Bacteria > Bacillota > Clostridia > Lachnospirales > Lachnospiraceae > Gallintestinimicrobium. The sequence goes on along the minus strand of JAFVXW010000085.1, from coordinate 179,616 downwards.
TTACATCAAGATTGTACATGGAAGGTTTGACCGCAGGAGCTATAAAAGGCTGACATAATGGAGTGATTTATGAAAAAAGAGATTATGATTGATGATAAGCATATGATCGGAAAAATGAATCCGGGAATGTGGGGACTCTTTTTTGAAGAAATCAATCATGCCGGAGACGGGGGACTATATGCAGAGCTGATTCGTAATCGCAATTTTGCCGACATAAAGATACCGGAAGGATTTATTTATGCGGATGGAAAAGTTATTTCCAAAAACGGATTTGAACTTTCGTTTGATCGTACTGATTTATTGCCCGGATGGTATTTGAAAAAGTCTTCGTCGGCAATCGCTTGCATGGATCTTACAGAGGAAAAACCGCGCAATTCCAAATGTGCAGAGCAGCTGCGCCTTAGTGTTGTGAATGCTGCGAAAGGCGTCAGAATATGCAATGAGGGATATTGGGGAATTCCCCTGAAAAAACAAATTTATTATGGTTTTTGTATTGTACGCGGTGAAGGTATTTCTGCAGTCAAAGTGGGATTGATGTATCCCAATGGTGTGGCTGTGTGCAGTCAGAGTCTGCAGGTGGGTAAAAGTTTTGAAAAGCTGTTCTTTCAGATGCAGTGTCCTGCAGAAAACAAAACGGCACATTTCTTTATTGAAGTGGAAGAAGCAGGGATTCTTTACGTGGATTTTGTCACACTGTTTCCGGAGGATACATACAACGAGCGTCCCTATGGTTTCAGAAGAGATCTGGTGGAGATGCTTAAGGCGCTGCATCCTGGCTTTTTGCGTTTCCCCGGGGGATGTGTTGTGGAAGGAATGACACTGGATAATGCCATTCACTGGGAACGGACCAGAGGACCGGCCGAAGATCGTCCGGGACATTACAGTTTGTGGAATTATCGCACTACAGACGGACTGGGGATTTTGGAAATGTGCCAGTTGGCAGAGGATCTGGATACAGAGATCATGTATGTTGTGAACTGCGGTATGGCATGTCAGAGCAGAAAAGGGGAAGTGGCAAAAGAAGAAACGCTGGAGTACTGGCTGAAAAATGCAGAAAATGCAATTGAGTATATTATAGGTGATGTATCTACAGAGTACGGTGCACTCAGAGCTGCAGATGGACATCCGGCTCCTTTTAACCTGAAGTATGTGGAAATAGGAAATGAAAATTACGGAGAAGATTACGCATACCGATATAAGAAGTTTTATGAGGTCCTGAAGGTAAAATATCCGGCGTTAACATTCATTGCAAATGAGCGGGTTGCAGGAGCAAAGCTGGAAATGGTGGATGATCACTATTATCCCAGACCGCAGCAGTTTCCTTCTGATCATGATATTTTTAGGCAGTATGAAAAGGAAACGATACCGGTATATATTGGAGAATTTGCATGCTGGTCAGGCGGCTCTCAAAATAAAGATGAAATCGGAAAAGGAAATGTTTTAAGCGCGATTTCGGAAGCAGTATTTATGATCCGTCTGGAAAATCTATGCAATACGGTGCGTATGGCATCCTACGCCCCCCTGTTTGCCAGGGAGGAAGGCAAAGCCTGGGATGTGAATCTGATTAACTTTGATGGCAGACATGTGTACGGAATACCGGCCTATGAGGTGATGAGACTCTTTTGTGAATATACGGTAGACCGGGTTTATCAGACCAATGGTATGATAGAGGAAAGTGCGGCGACGAATCTGTATGTTACAGCGGGTGAAAAAAATGACAGATGCATTATAAAAATGGCAAATTTCGGCCCGGAAAGTACAGAGGTTGTACTTAGAATGCCGGAGCACAGATTGATAAAAGAAGAAGCGCTGTTGCTGGCTTCCGGAAATGAAAAGGATACAAACAGTTTGCTGTATCCGGATTATGTTGCGGCAACACCGATATCTATGGAATCCGACGGAGAAGGGCTTGGTATGGAGATGCCGCCTTATTCGCTGGCGGTGATCGTTTGTAAGGCACAGTAGGAAGTGTAAAGGGAGGCAGTGTTTGTATGAAGATTTTGAAAGAAGAAATTCATAGAATATTTGATCCTGTTGCAATGCTGACGCTAATGGGAGAGGATATGCTGGAGCGCATCATAGAGGATCCCAATCAGCCATTGATGGAAAATGAAGAAAAAGGTTTTTCTTATGAGGTAGATGCCACCTACGACACTAAAGTTTCCTTTATTGACATTTGTAAAGAGGGGCAGGCTAATGGCGCCAAGCGGCTGGATGTTTATTATGACTTTTTCTTCGGCGGAGACAGCAGAGAAAATTATCCGGACTCACCCATGACGATAAAGGCATATAAGGTCATTCATGATATTGCAAAAGAGTACGGAATGAACCTGGGTGCCAGTATTGTATCTCCTCTGGATATAGGAGGCGGCTATGTACAGACCCATGAAAAGACCGGTCAGTGCATGCAGTTTCAGGAGGGAATGATCCTTGAAGACGGCACTTATCAGACGGACATGGATTTTCAGACCCAGTGGACCAATAACAAAGGTCCGGCAAAGGTGAAGCTTCATTCCGTAAAGGCATTTGCATTTGAAGAAGAGCGAATCGGAGATACTGCCTTTTACTATGTCAATGAGAACGAAATCGTAGATATTTCTGATACCGTTGAATATCAGGTGGATCAGGAAAGTATCCATGTATCAAAGGAAGGTTACGGACATGGTAATATCCGGATCAGCGGAAAGACATCCTGCGGAAAAAATCGTTTTTTGGCAGTCGTTATTTATGATACACTGGAGGTCGATTATTTTGCAGAGGATGCCCTGGATTATATGAAATCCATCATTGATCTGCATAAAGAAGCAGGAATCACTTACGACGGAATCTACTCAGACGAGATGCATATCCAGTTTGACTGGGACAGAATCCAGCACTGGGCAGAAACAGAAGTTACAGCCAGATATATGACGGATTCCATGGCCAGGACGTATGCTGCCAAATATGGTGCGCAGTATGAGGATTTTGCCAAATATCTGGTATATTTTACATATATGCACCACGATTTTCTGGGAGATGGAGAAGGACGTCTTCCGGCACAGCATGTAATGGGAAAAAACAGGGAAGATATTGTAAGAACCTGGAAATTCAGAAAAGATTACTTTGAATTGCTTCACCGTCAGGTGGTGGATCTGTGCCGGACCGCAAGAGATTATGCAAAGGAATTGTATGGGCATGATATCGTAACAACCGGTCATTCTACGTGGGAAGAGTCTCCTACCTGCGATGCATTTTATCGCGAATCCGACTATGAGGATCCGTTTGCAGAAGAGCATTCGCTGTATGACTATACACCGGAATTTGTCTGGTCTGCGGCAAACAGGGAAAATATTTCGGCCTGCAATGATCATTTTAAGTGGAATGAGTATTTCTGGGCTGTGGGAACAGATATTCCGGAGGGCGGATATCTGGACAGAAACTATTATGGGGCAGCATATACATCCGGTCTTGCTGCACTGAATCCGTTTGGCTATGCATATTATTGTATCTGGGGATCTCCGGATCAGATAAAAGAACGTCAGATGGAAATCGGACAAACCTATGGGCACTATGCATATTACAGCAAAAGTCATGAGTGGGGTCACTATATGATACAGGGATATTCCGCAAGAATTTCGGATGTTTTGACGGTTTGTCCCATGGATCTGAATTATCTTGAGGAAAGATTCGGCAACTGGACTGTGCAGTATGGGTATACGGACTACATAACAGAAGAAAAATTGCTGGAATATGCCGGGAAGCCCGATGGAGAGATCTTGAAGGTGAATGGCCGGGGGTATCGGGCTCTTGTTGTATTGTTTGCACCCTTGATGTCTGCAGAAGCATTAAAACTGCTGAAGGCTTACGCAGAGGCGGGCGGTAAAGTTATCTGGTGTTCCATGCCTGCATTGCAGCAGGGCAACGGAGAGCTGGAACTTTGGAAGCAGATCTTCGGTGTCGGACATTTGGAATTTGAAAATCGCGGATTGAAAGCCGGTGGTATGCAGATTCGGTTTGACGGTTTGGAAAATGTAGAAGATATGCCGATTTTAACAGATCTTTTCCCGGATCATGTGTATCCCGTATGTGCCAAAGAGGGTATGCAGATTGCTTCACTTGCCGGTAAAACAGTCGGAACAATGAAACAGTATCCCGGCGGCGGCAAGGCACTTTATCTTGGATTCAGAGTGCGGGATGATCAATCCGGTTCTACAGGGGAGGATATTCATACATTGTTCTCAGTGCTTTGTGCATTGGGAGCCTATGAAGAAAAAGGCTGCGAAATTTCTTCCAGACCGGCGGAAAGCAGATATCTTTACAATCGTTTCCCCAACGGTGCAGTTACCCTTTGCAATCATTTCCGTAATTTCAGGGAACTTGGATGGCGGCGTACGTTTTATCGGGATGAAGAAATAGACAATCAGTTTATGCAGTCCGTAGAATTGCCTGACCATAGTATCTGTCTGGACGAGGCAGAATTGTCCGGTCATAAGGTAACCTATCGCGGTGAAGGCATTGTTACCTATATGTACAATGATGAGGAAGGACTTTGCGGCCTGGTGGGAAGAAATACCCAGGGGATCAGGATTGACGGCAGGGAATACTGTCTGACAAAGGAGCCTGTTAATATTGTATGGGGCAGACTTCCTGAAAATGTGTTGGATGAAGAGATTCAGCAGGCTTATGTGGTAAAATGCAGCAAGGCTGTCGAAATGCGGCTTCCTTTTGATGCTGCCGGTATGAAATGTGTATTGTGCAAAAATCATGTGCTGGATATGGAAAAGGAATATTCCTATGCAACAGAAGAAGGCAGCACCGTGGTTACAGTGGATGCAGATACTGTGGAAAAATGGATCGTATTTTATAAATAAGCCTTAGATAAAAAGAAGACAGCACCGGATTCCGGTGCTGTTTTTTGTGTGGAAGATTGTTTTTATTGCGATTCCAAATCAAATAATGCTATAATAATACAATATCGTTTACAGGGTATTTGTGTTGATTATGAAAGACAGGAGGTGTCATGATGCCGGGTTCTTCGAAACATTCATGGAATTATGAAGTATTTGATCCAAAGTCTCAATGGCTGTTTGTCAATCCCAGTGAATCGGCAGAGTCTTTGGGACTCTATATACTGGAGTTGGGGCATTTTTTCCAGGACGGCAGATGTTACACCGACAGAGTGCCCGAAAACAGCTTTGCCCTTTTATTTACCAATGACGATCCCAAGCAATATTCTGCTTTAACCATACTTAATTTTCCGGATAAAAAATATAGGAGTCCATCCCTGCCGAGACGAAAAGGGGTTTGCATTGTAGATAATCGCAGCGGATATACCATTGAACAAAATGGAAGCAGTGAAAGTTATTTTATTCAGTTTGGCGGATTTATGGCAGAGAAGTATTGTCAGATGATTCTGAATAATGAAAAATGCAGGGAATTTGTCATAAATTGGCTTCCCTCTCTGATACAAACTTTTGAGCAGCTGGTGCTTCTTTATCGTCAGCCATCGAATGAGCGGAGAGATATATACGCATCTATGCTGATGACTCAGATTCTTTCAAGAATAATTCTTGAAAGTGATTCGGAAAGGCCGCTTTATGCAGAAAATAAATATGTAAAGCGAACGCTTGAAATTATAGAGGAACGGTTTTCTGAACCGTTGAAACTGAGTAAGATTGCCGAAGAGCTGCACGTTAATTCCAGCTATCTTTCCAGACTGTTTGCCAGCGAAACCGGAATTTCATTTTCAGTCTGCCTTAACCATGTCCGGATCAATCGTGCCAAGGAACTTCTCAGAGTTACCAATATGTCGATAGAAGAAATCGGAGCCAAATGCGGTTTTTGCAATGCATCTCATTTTGTTAAGCAGTTTCATCTAAACGATGAGATTACACCGCTGCAGTATCGTCTGCAGTATCGCAGGGCGCTGCTTCCGGACGAAAAAATTTAATCAGTTGCAATAAGACTTTTGACATGTAAAAAGGGACAGGCGGAAATGTGCAGCATTAACCGGCTGTCCCTTGATATTTATTTTCAGGCTATCAGAAGATTTCCAGTTCCAGTTCTGACGGAAGTTTCGGGAAGGTCTTGCAGATACTGTCCTGATACCAGAAAGCAACGGAAGAAAGGTCATCCATCAAAGGACGGAACCGTCCATCATGATCCCAGCCAAGCGCCTGAATGGTAATGCGTAAATCTTTGTGAAAATAAATCGGATCGGTAATATGCCAGCGATACAGGGAAAAACGTGTCATTGCGCTGAAAATGCTTCCGTCCGGTCGGATCACCTGGGGCATGCCGGCATAAGGCGTGGTATATTCCATGTATTTCCATTCCCCTTCTTTGGCAAAACAGCAAGCACCGCAGAAATAATCTTCTGTGCCTGTTCCGCAGATCGTAGGGAATTCTTTATCGCCGTCCATATAGAATTTGATCTCACCTTCACCCCACCAGCCGTTGCTGTTGGTACCCCATAACATATAGGTTCCCACATACTGGCCTTTACCTTCTATATTGTCCAGAATGGTATAAACATCTTGAAATTTAACCGGATTGGTTCTTCTGAACTGTGCATGGAAATATCCCTGTCCTTTGGGAATATCACCCAGAATATAATCCACCTGATAAAATAAAACAATGGGCTCTTTATATATATTTTCTACAGTGATACGGCAGTGCTTGTAAAAGGGCATGTTCCAATAACAGTTGAAGCCCTTGTTCGGATTTACACAAACCGGAATGGAAGAAATCTGGGCGAAGTTTCCGTGAAGAGCAGATGCAAAGAAATCACCAAGAGGAACTTCCACAGACGGGGTATCGCTTCCTTCCCAGTACATTCTCAGGATGAGTTTACGGTTTCTGTCGCTGCCCACGGTCATCCAGATATGTCTGATTGCCCCGGGACCGTCGATATTGGCAACTTCCAATACCTCACCCGGTTCGATCTGATAAGCAGGAGCAACTTTCCAACCCTGGCCCAGATGTCTGGCAGGACCATCCACTTTGCTCTCCAGTGCCATGCCGCCTTTTCCCTTTTCACCGTTGACATTTTCTGCGGAAATGGATCTGGATTCATAATTGGTTAACATAGATAATTGGTTGAGCATAGTATTCATCCTTTCTGCGTATGTTTGCCGCCCATTCAGCTTCTTTATGTGTAAATTTAATTTGATTTAATTCCTTACAACAAATATAATACAGGAAAACAATGTTTTTTAACAGAGTAAAATATTTCGCAGCGGTATTTGAAAAAATGCTGTGAGGAGGGGAAAAATGAACGATTTTCAGTCACCGGAGTACAGGCGGTCACGGGCCGCGTATATGACCCAATGTACAGTTTATTATTTTGTTACCCTGCTGGTCACAGATGCCTTTCTTGCCAAACTTTTGGGCAGCATTGGTATCAAAGATTCGCTGATCGGTATTATTTCTTCTTTTATTTCCATGTCCTTTGTGATACAGCTGCTGGCTATTTTTATTGTCAGATTGGAGATCAGTACCAAAAAGCTGGTGATACTCTCAGATACAATCGGTATTTTCTTTTTCATGCTGCTGTATCTGATTCCGTTTATACCGATAAGCGCACAGCTTAAGACGGTTCTGGTCATTCTCAGTGTGGTTTGTGCGTATGCAGGAAATTACCTGATCAGTTCCATCTGTTATAAATGGGGCAATTCCTTTGTGGATCCTACCAAAAGGGCGAGTTATTCAGCAACCCAGGAGATGATCTCCCTGGTTTCCGGCATGGTCTTTACGGCGGTCATTGGTTATGTGATCGACCGTTTTGAAGGTCTGGGCAATCTCAACGGTGCCTTTTTGTTTATCGCAGCTTCCCTGCTTATCCTGAATATCTGTAATATCTCCTGTTATCTGCTCATTGGAAAAGAACGTGAAAGTGATAAAGCAGCAGAAGATCTGCCGATTACGGTTGTTCTTAAGGATATCATGGCCAACAGAGATTTCCGGAATCTGGTCATTTTAACAATTCTGTGGAATATGGCCATGTATTTTACAGTTGGTTTTATGGGAACCTTTAAGACCAATGATCTGATGATGTCTGTATTTTCCGTACAGGTGATCAATATGGCAGCAAATTTTGCCAGAATGCTGATTTCCAAACCCATGGGAAGATATTCCGATAAACATTCCTATGCAAAAGGCTTCAAGCTGGGGCTGTATATGGCTGCCGCTGCGTTCTTTATCAATATGTTTACAACGAGATCAACCTGGTTTTTGGTTGTGATCTATTCTATTCTGTACAGCTGCTGTTTTGCCGGAACCAATCAGAATTCCTACAATATGACTTACAGTTATGTGGATTCCAGATATATCACACAGGCTATGGCGATCAAAAACAGTATCGGCGGTATCTGCGGCTTTGGGGCATCTATTCTTGCGGGTAAACTCTTAGGATATATTCAGGCCAATGACAACCGTATTTTCGGAGTGCAGATTTACGCACAGCAGCTTTTGTCAGCGGTTTCTTTTGTACTTGTGTTCATAGCGATCATTTTTATTAAGAAAGTTATTGAAAAACAGAAGGTCATGATTCAGTGATCTGGGAACAGATGAAAAGGAGAAATGCAGTATGGAGCAAAAAGGTACAATACAGCAGAACTGGTTTAAAGAACGTAAATGGGGTGTTTTTGTTCATTATCTGGCGTCTGTTCAGAATAAGGCGGGAGACATTCATAATACTGCCGGTCAAAGCACAGACTGGAACAGCTGCGTGGAAGAACTGGATACAGATCTTCTGGCAGAACAGCTGGCGCAGATCAATGCAGGGTATCTGATTTTTACAGTCATGCAGGGAACCCGATATGTTTGTGCACCGAATGAGACATATGATCAGCTGGCTGGATTTTCTGCCGGAGAGGCAGCCAGCCGCCGCGACCTGATCGCAGATCTTATCAGATCTCTGGATAAATATGATATCCCTCTGTTTTTATATTATACCGGTGATGGTCCTCATCTTGATCCCTATGCCATGAAAGGACTTTACGGGAAAGAAACAGATATCACTCCTGCCGGAGATCATGTTACGCCCGCATTTGCAGAAAAATGGGCAGCTGTTATGGAAGAATATGCGCTTCGTTACGGTGATAAGATCAAAGGTTGGTGGGTGGACGGTTTATACCCGTCGATTGGATATGATGATCCGGAACTGATAAAGCTGTATAAAGATGCAGCCCGCAAAGGAAATCCCAATGCGCTCTTTTCGGCAAACTACTATGGATGCTTTGCGTGCAATGGAAGAGAAAAAGAAGTGGCAGTTCCCGGAATCGGAAATGTTATTTTTGCAGATTTTTATAATACCATGCCCCCTTCCACGCCATTCTGTGATTTTACGGCAGGGGAAGTGGTACATCTGGATGCATATCCGCAGGGACAGATCCTGGATGGAGCACAAGCGCATATACTTTCCTTTTTAGGAATTCCGAAGCATCCGGTGGAGGTTTACAATGGATGGGGGGCTCTGGGGTGTAAATATTCTTCTTCTTATCTGCAGAAATATGTAAAGCAGGTAAATGATCTGGGAGGAGTCGTATCACTGGATGTTTGCATGTACCGTGACGGCCGGATCGATGAAGAACAGATGGAAGTTTTGAAGAATCTGGTTTGTCTGAGAGAAAATGAATACCGTATTTTGGAAAAATAAATGCAGGAGGAAGAAAAATGACCGAATTTATCAGAACTGATAAAAGCCAGAAAGCAGATGTGCTTGATTTTATCAATTATGTTTTTTCCAATGCGCATTGCCCGCATGATTTTAAAACGCTGATTCCCAAGGTATATGCGGATGAAAAAGAAGAATTTCGCGGAACACATTATGCGGCAGTGGAAGAGGGGAAAATCAAAGCGGTTATCACCGACCTTATCATGGAAGAGCAGGTTGGCAGCGAGATTTTTAAGTACGGCATGATCGGAAATGTTTCTGTGCACCCTTACGCCAGAGGAGAGGGGTATATGAAAGCCCTTATGAAGATGGCAAAAGAGGATGCCCAAAATGAAGGTGTGGATGTCATGGTACTGGGCGGTCAGCGTCAGAGATATGGGTATTTTGGCTTTGAGAGTGCAGGTGTAAATTACCGTTTTCTGATCACAAAGACCAACATCAGACACTGCATGAAGCAGGTGGAATGTCAGGATATTGTGTTTGAAAATGTGGAAGATGCGGATGCGCAGGAAATCGCCGCTGCCAAGGCACTTTACGAAAAACGGCCTGCTCACGCCATCAGACCCAAAGAAGATTTCCTTGCGATCATGCATAACTGGGCTTCTTCCTTTTATGCGATCAAAAAAGAAGGCAGAATGATCGGTTACATATATGCAAATGCGGACGAGGTTGTGCTGGAGGATGAGAGCGATCTTCCTGCCGTGCTGAAAGCATGGTTTGCACAAAAAGGCGTGAATGAAGTAAATATGACTGCTTGGCCTTTTGAAAAAGAGCGTATTTCTTATCTGGCTTCCATTTGTGAACATATGTCTGTTGTGCCGGGAGAGATGATCTGTGTTCTGAACTGGGAAAAAGTGCTGCAGACTCTGCTGCAGTTCAAAGACAGATACTGTCCGCTGCAGGATGGAGAAGTATCCTTGTGTATCGAAGAAGAAGCTTTTCATATCATCGTAAATAACGGAAATGTATCAGTAAAGAAATTAGATGAACGGAATCAGGAAATCTTGAAATTTACACATAATGAAGCGGAAATGCTGTTTTTTGGACTGCAGAATCTGCTGATCGCACCTGCAGAATTTAAGAACTGGCTGCCGCTGCCGTTCTTTATTGATAAGCCCGATGCATTTTAGTGAGTTTCAGTAAAAAGAGGCCTTCCCATGAAAACAAGTAAAATAGAGGTCAGAAACGGCAATCCCATCCTGTGTATCGGAGACGAAGCATTATCGGCATGTGCCTACATGACCTATTTTGATGAGCGCAACGATTACAGGGCATTTGCAGAGAAAGGGTTTAGGATCTTTTCGGTATCGGTATTCCTGGCATCCCAGCCTATCAATACAGCCAGCGGATTTATGCCCTATGTGGGCGGTGTTTTTGATGAAAAAGGGAAAGCAGATTTTTCTGTGGTGGATGAGGCGATAGACAAAATATTAAAATCCTGCCCCAATGCCTATATTTTCCCCAGAATTTATGTCTGCATGCCCCAGTGGTGGATTGTAGAAAATCCGACGGAAACCGTGCCGGTTCCCCATGACCAAAGGAGAGAATCACTGTATTCGGATACATTCAGGAAAGATGCTGCGGATATGTTAAGAACCCTGATCCGGCATTTTCAGACGTTTCGGGCTTCTGATCATATATTTGGATATCAGATCAGCGGAGGAAATACGCAGGAGTGGTTTCATCTGGATTTAAATGGCTCTTATGATGAGGGCGCACTGCCTTATTTTAACAGGTATCTGCAGAAAAAATATCCGGGAATGGAGCCTGTATCCAAGCTGCCGTCTCTGGATGTGATCAAAACCGCCGTTCGGATAGAAGACGGACTTCTTACAGAGTATCTGCGCTTTGCCAGCGAGGAAGTGGCAGAAACTGTCATGTATCTGTGCCGGGTGGTCAAAGAGGCCGTGAAGGGGCAGCAGATCGCAGGTGTCTTTTACGGGTATACCGCCGAGGTTCCAGATCCGCTGTGGGGCACACATGCCCTTGGGAAGCTGCTGGAATCACCGGATATTGATTTTATTTCCTCCCCCAATTCCTATATGGACGGACGGGCACTGGGCGTGGACTGGCCGGATATGGTGCCGGCAGATTCGGTGAAGCTGCACGGGAAAATGATTTTCATGGAATGTGATATCAGAACCTTCCTGACCCGGTCGCCGGAAGAGAGCAGAAAAGGCAGTGATCCGCTTCATTATTACAATGATAAGGTTTGGGAAGGACCTGCAACAGAGGAGCTTTCTGTGTGGGCAGTCAGAAAAAGTCTGGCAAGACAGCTGACCTACAAAAATGGTCTGTGGTGGTTTGATATGTTCGGACACTGGTTTCAGACGGCGCGTTTGATGCGGGAAATGGAGCAGTCGAGGCTTTTATATGAGGGTACAAAAACAGGGCAGGCCGCTGACTTTGTGACAGAGGTTATGCTGGTTTATGAGGAAGAATGGTATGCAAAAAACGGCCGCGCACATGCGGCACACGGAAAGGCGTATCATTTGAGAAAAACGCTGGGAATGTGCGGCGTGCCTTATGAGACATATCTGCTTCCGGATCTGGATGTCATAGACTGGAAGAACAGCCCCTGTAAGGCTGTCATTTTTGCCATGCCTGCAGACAGTGAGGCTGCGGCACGCAAAATGGAGGAACTGATGCAGCGCGGCATTGGCTGCATGGCTGTCACAGCAGAGAAGCCGACTTTTACGGCTGCAGAGATCAGGGCATTTTTACAGGAAAACAGCGTGTTTGTATACACGGCAGACGATGATGTATTTTATATCGGCAATGGTTACGCAGCACTGCATGCGGCGACGGCGGGAGAAAAACAGATCTGTTTTCCGAAAAAGGTAACATGCACAGATACAGAAAACGGCAGTGTTTTTGTGACAGACACACTGACTTTTTCATGCATGCAATATGAAACGAAACTTTTTAAGATTGAACAATCATAAGGGATCAGTGAAGGGAGAACACAGAAGATGAAAAGCGTCAATTATGCAAATGTAAAGGTCAATGGCGGTTTCTGGAAAGAAAAACAGGATATGATCAAAAATATCACGGCCATGGCCGTTTATGACAGATTTCAGGATACCCACCGTTTTGAAGCCTTAAAATGTCAGTGGAAAGAGGGCGATCCCAATATGCCCCATATTTTCTGGGATTCCGACGTGGCAAAGTGGATCGAAGGAGCAGCATATCTTTTGGGCTATGAACGTAATGATACATTGGAAGCACTTATAGAAGAGGCTATCGGCGACATCATCAGAAACAGTGATGAAAACGGTTATTTTAACAGTCATTTTCTGGTGACAGAACAGGATAAGCGTTTTCAGTTAAGAGACTGTCACGAGCTGTACTGTGCAGGTCATCTGATGGAAGCGGCAGTGGCATATTATGAAGCTACCGGAAAAAGAGCGTTTTTAGATGCGATGTGCAAATATGCCGATTATATTGAAAAGGTGTTTAAAATTGAAAAAAGTGCCGCCTTTATCACCCCCGGACATCCTGAACTGGAACTGGCGCTGGTCAAACTTGCCAATGCTACCGGTGAGAAACGCTACATGGATCTGGCAAAGTATTTCATTGATGAACACGGAAAAAATGATGAGGAAAAGGATTATATTCCCTGGGCGACCTGGCTTTACAATCAGGATGAAATGCTGATCAAAGATCGCAGTACCGTGGACGGTCATTGTGTGCGTGCCATGTATCTGCTTGCAGCGGCAGCAGATATTGCGGCAGAATACGGTGATGAGGAATTGAAAGCAGCCTGTGAAAGATGTTTTGACAATGCGGTTAACAAGCGTATGTATATTACCGGCGGTCTGGGTTCCACCCATATCGGCGAGGCGTTTACTGCTGACTATCATCTGCCCAACAGAACCTCTTACACAGAGACCTGCGCGGCCATTGCACTGGCATTGTTTGCACAGAGAATGCTGCAGCTGTCTGTAAAAGCAGAGTACGCGGATATTGTGGAAAAGGTGATCTATAACGGCGCACTTTCCGGCATTTCTCTGGATGGAAAAGGTTTCTTTTATGAAAATCCGCTGGAAATCGATCCGGAATTTAATGATGTATTTGTGTCCACCACACAAAAGCAGCACTACGCTATTACCCAGCGTGTGGAAGTGTTTGAATGTTCCTGCTGTCCTCCCAACATCCTTCGCTTTATTTCTTCCATTGCGGGCATGATGTTTACAAGTGATGAAGATACTGTTTATGTGCATCAGTATATGAATGCAGAGGCTTCATTTGAAAATACGAAATTGAATCTGTGTACCGAATACCCTGTGTGCGGAGAAATCTGCATCAAGTGTGTGACTGATAAAAAGCAGCTCGCGCTGCGCATTCCGGGCTGGTGTCAAAACTTCTCCTTAAATTGTGATTACGAGATAAAAGACGGTTATGCATATCTTGCAGTGGATGGGGAAACCGAAATTGTTCTGACTTTGGAAATGCCTGTAAGAGCTATGCGGGCAAATCGCAGAGTACATGATGATGCAGGACGTGTGGCGATCGTGAGAGGACCGATTGTGTACTGCGCGGAAGGTCTTGACAACGGGCCGGATGTAAAGGGGATTTTCGTGGATACCAAAGCCGGATTTGAACTGGGGGAATGTGAGTTTCTGGTTCCTTCCGTGCTGGCAAAGGGATATCGTCCTGTGGAATCTGACCGGTTGTATCTGTTGGCAGAAGAGGAGGAATTTGAGGAGATTTCTGTCAAACTGATTCCTTATTTTGCATACGCAAACAGAGAAACCACGGAAATGCAGGTTTGGCTGCTGAAAAAATAAGAAATGTCAGAGAAATTGATACAGGGACAGCATTTGTGTGCTGTCCCTGTAATTTTTTTGTGATCTGTCTTGATCCCGCTGCTTTACAACGGGGAGGTTATTGATACAGCCTGAATCCTGCGCAGGAAAAGGCAGGGATATCGGTATCAAAAATCAGTTTTCCATCTTCCAGGTGGGCGCTGCCGCCGATGACATCGCAGCGGCTATATGTTTTTTCAAGTTCGAATACAGGCGTGTATATGACATCGGGATTGATATTGGCCATCCAGACTGTCAGCGAAGTCTCATCTGATTTTACAACAGTGTACAGATTGGGGGCTTCGTAAGTGACAGCCGATACACTGCCGCCCATTTCGCGGATCGCGTTTACTAACTGGCGCTGACGGTAATAGGAACAGTAGATGGGACTCTCCATAGTGGGAGCAGAGTTTCCGTCAAAGGCATAAATAAGATATTTTGTACCGTCCGGAGTATCATAGCGATAGCAGGAGGGGGATTTGCTGTCATCCTGGAAAATATATTCGCTGAGTATGCGGGCACTCTCCTTTGTACGGATGCGATACATCATGCCGGAGTCTATTACTTCTCCAACTGCCACTTTTTCGCCCGGACCATAGGTTTCATACCATGCGGTCATGGGAGAATAGTCACAAAGACCTACATCGAAACCGCGTTTCTGCAGGATAAGAGCGGCAGGCAGATCCAGAATGATGCCTTTTTTGAAGCAAGCGGGATCAACGAAACGGGCACATTCGCCGAATACCACGCAGGTATTATCGGTTCCGGTGTATTTTACCGGAATGGCATTTTTATTGATAAAACGCTGTCCGTGATGAAATACTTCGGTGGTGTAATGCCAGTGATCGCTGTCTGGCGGGAGGGTAACTTCTGCCAGTTTGCGCATTTTGTCAATGACGATAATTCCCTCATCATTTGCCAGTGTATTGGCGTCGATCCAGTCGCGCAGCGGTTTATTGGCCAGATGGGCGCGAAGATAACCGTTTTCATAATCGGGGCCGGAAGTATAATCGTACATGTACTTGAAAGCGCCCACATCACTGGAAAAACGCAGGCATTGGTCATAAATCTCACAGTAGGAAGCAGGGATGATATAGCGGGGGCGGGGATAGCTGTCATTTTCATCAAACAGTTCAATATCTTCGCTTTTACACCAGACAGCCTGTTCGCGTACAAATTCCATGATGGAGGCAAGACTCTGGCCTTTGAAGCGATCTGTCCAGATCCAGTAAGGTGCACCGGTCAGACGCATGAATGGCCGGGTGTTTCCGGCAAGAATCTTTGCCAGAGTCAGGGCATCGACACCTTCTTCATCCCATGAGGTGTAACCGGTACAAAATCCCATGCGGATTGCAGGATCAATGGCGTCTACTTCTGCGCGCAGACGGGAGCAGAAATCCTTGAGGGATTCGCCCATGGTTTCCATCCAGAGGGTACGGTATCTGTTGGGAGAACCGCTGACCACATTGCGATAGATTTCTTCCCGGCACGGGCGGGAACCGAATTTTTGATAAAACAGCTCCAGATGAGCATCGCAGGCACATCCCAATCCTCGCAGAGACAGACACATATCGTCATCTAACATGATCAGCTTTGCACCGGCCTTGATGCACAGACGAATCGTTTTTGCAACATGTTCAAACAGACCGCCGCCGAGAAAACAGAACTGGTCAGAACCCGGATATCCCTCATTGAGCATTCCCTTGATCAGATTGAAATTTTGGGTTAATGCCAGATTATGATCCGAAAGGCGCTGACACAGACCGATCGTGCTGATCCAGGCACCGCAGGGAAATCCGTTATGGGTGAAAAAACGAATGCTTTCCGCCAGATTTTCCATCTGTGCTTCATTTTCAACGCCAAAACGGCGTTCCGGAGCGATAAATACAAAATCAGTTCCGGCTTTTTTTAGTTTTTGCAGGTATTCTTTGCGCGTATCCTGATTGAGTGTATTCAGCATCAGCGGGGCATATAATTTATGTTCCATTGTGTTTCCTTTCGTAATTGTCTGTGTATCTTTGCAGACATAGTTTAAAATACCGGAATGGTTACTGCCTCGCCGTTTCTCATGGCAGATTCATGGGCACAGATACCGGCAGCAGTGATATTGGCGGCCAGAACTTCATCGATGGCAGGCTTTCTGTCCTCTAAAATACTCATGACAAATTCGTGTACAAGATGCGGGTGAGAACCGTGATGGCCGCCGCCGCTGCCTTTTTTTAAGGAATCCTGAGGATTTAAGGGATCAAAATGCTGCGGGTTGATCGTGTATTTCTGGATGGATTCCGGCAGAGTCTGATGATAATTGGGAAGTTCAATCTGTTCCACATGGGAAATCGAACCGCGCTCGCCGGGTTTTGCAGGAGAGGAGGTGGTCACGTAGGGCTTGTCATTATCTGCAAATCCCCATTCAAAGCAGGCGTTGCTGCCGTATACAAACAGGCCTTCCTGATATACCCTTGCTGTTTCAAACAGGCTGCGGGTGGCTTCTGCTTTCAGACCGTTTTCAAAGGAAAAGATCGCACATTCCACGGGGTAGGGGTTGTTGTACTGTTTGTGCAGGGATTCATCCATAGTACCGGAACCAAAGCAATGTACGCTCTGGATACGGGAACCCGAAAGAACTGTCATGGGCGCAATGGCGTGTGTTCCGTACCACATGGGAGGAAGGCCAAGCCAGTAATCCGGCCAGTTGACCATATCCTGATAATGACTGCCGCGCAGAAACTGGATTTTGCCCAGACGCCCTTCTTTCTGCATCTGTTTGACATAAAAGAACTGATAAGTATAAAGCGTGGTTTCCATCATCATGTATTTTTTTCCACTGGTACGAACGGCATTGGTAATGCGCGCGATATCTTCCAGAGAAGTGGCCATGGGAACCGTACATGCACAGTGCTTGCCGCTTTCCAAAACTGCGACAGTCTGGTCAGCATGTGCAGGAATGGGGCTGACCAGATGTACCGCATCCAGCGTGTCATCTGTAAGAACATCTTCAAATGTTTCATAGATACGGACAGAGGGATATTTTTCAGCGGCTTGTCGGCAAAGCGCTTTGTTGGGATCATAAATACCCACAAAATCCACCTGCGGATGATCCAGATAAATAGGTAGAAAACTTCCCCCGAATCCTAGTCCGACCAGAGCAATATTCAGTTTTTTCATGGCAGCCCTCCTTATTTTCGTTGTTATTTCTTATCTTTCATGTTAGATTAAACTTAAAGGGTTGTAAAGAGTTTAAGGGAGGAAACTTGGCATGACAAAAAAAGAGTATGTGCTGCGTGCCCTGCAGCATCAGCAGTCAGATAAGGTTCCTTTTTGCATCCGGTTGACCGTGGAAGGATATCAGGCATACGGCGAACAGCTTTTGAAGGATTTTTATAACCGCGAAGTACAGGATGATTTAAAGGAAGGAAAAATCACTTTCAATCAGGCTGTGGACTTTTCCATCGGCAATTTTATGGCGGATGTGGGAGTGCCCTGGTGGGGGTGGGATATGGAGCATCTGCCCGCCTGTTACGCAGATCCTTATGAAGCACCGGATGTGATGCCCGGGATCATTCGTTTTGACAGCGAGGAAGAAATCGCGACATTTTATGAGAACACCCGATATATCGCAGAAAAATACCAGACCTTCAATACCTCTCTGATCTGGGGAAGCCACTGGGAGAAGGCTTATTTTACCCGTGGAATTGAGAATTTCCTTGCGGATCTGGCGGCATTTCCGGAATTTGCACAAAAGCTTCTTGACTATATCATTTCCCTGAATATGGAGATGCTGCCCAAGGTTGCAGCCTGTGAGCACCTGGATGCGATTCTGCTTGGCAGTGACTGGGGTACCCAGCGTGATCTGATCATGTCTCCAAAGACCTGGCATGATATGATCCGGCCAGGTGAAAAGGTGCAGTATGAGCTGATCAAAAAATTCGGCAAAAAGGTTATGGTACATTCCTGCGGACAGATTCTGCAGGTAATGCCGGATCTGGTGGAGCTTGGTGTGGATATCTTAAATCCTGTGCAGCCTGAGTGTATGGATCTGCGTTTCCTAAAAGAAACCTACGGAGACCATATGACCTTTTGGGGCGGTATTTCCACACAGCAGGTGCTTCCAAACGGCACGCCGGAAGAGGTACGCAAAGAAACGGCACGGGTGATCGAGCTGATGAGCCAAAACGGCGGTTATATTACCTGTTCCTCTCAGGAAATCCAGACAGATGTACCGTATGAAAATGTAAAAGCGCTGATCGAGACTGCCAGGGCATACGCATAAGGGCAGTTTTGGAGCGTCAAAGAAACGGAGGAAATGACATGATGGCAGTATCCCCTCAGGAAAAAGAACGCTATATGGCAATGATGGGCAAG
Organism: Lachnospiraceae bacterium; assembly: GCA_017500935.1. Taxonomy (GTDB): domain Bacteria; phylum Bacillota; class Clostridia; order Lachnospirales; family Lachnospiraceae; genus Gallintestinimicrobium. Next base: position 160,791 of record JAFVXW010000085.1, on the reverse strand, counting down.
GGCGGAAAAAAGATCCTGCACATCGAACACTGGTCTAATCCGGATGCAGAGACCTATCTGACCGGTATTGATTATTATGAACGGCCCAGAGAATGCCGCCAGAGACTGGCAGAGCTTTGGCCCATGCTGAATCTGCCGATCCCCGAATCCAATGAACCAAAGAAACGTCCCTCTCTGGGACTTGACGGTGCAAGTTCCAACGCACAGCGGCATACAGTGCGCTGGGGAGACAGCGAAACAGCGACCTTTGAGCACGGCGAGAAGTATTTTAAGACAGAAGAAGATGTTTTTAATTTCCATCCCCTGCAGCATGCGGATTTCAGAGAATGGGAACATGTGGTGGAAAACTGGGATTTTTCCAGTGTGGAAGCTATTTATAACAGACTTCGCAAAAACTATCCCGCGGAATGGGGCGACAAAGCGCCTGAGTTTTCTACAGCGGGCTGCGGTTTTTACAATACCATGTTTATGTGGCCGATGTTGACCTTTGGCTGGGAGATGTTTCTGGCAACCTGTCTGGAAGATGAGTTTGAGCCTGTTATGAAAGAATTTGCAGAGATCAACCGCCGTGTGTTTACTGCGTTCACCAAACTCCCGGTGAATTTCTGCGGCTGTCATGATGATATCGTGATGACAAACGGTCCGGTCTGTCCTCCTGACTGGATGAATAAATATATTTTCCCCAGATACGAAGAGTATTGGGGAATGATGCGCGATCATGGCATTACTGTCAATTTTACCACCGACGGAAAACCGGATGTATATGTGGATGATCTGTATGCCTGCGGTATGAGAGGACTGATCACGGAACCCTATTGTGATTTTAAGGCGGTGGCAAAAAAATATCCTGATATCATGCTTGCCGGAGAAGGGGACAATCGTATTCTGACCTATGGCACAAAAGATGACATCCGGAAAATGGTGGAGAGCATGGTGGAAACCGGCAAGATGTGCGGCGGTTACTTTATGTGTATCGGCAATCACATTCCCTGGAATGTGCCCGGTGAGAGTATCAAGTATTATCTGGATTATTCCGATAAGCTGGCGTGGAGATAAACGCAGACGGTGGGCGATCAAAAAAGCCCGGATATTCCGGCGATATATGATACAGTATTCAGGTAAGCGATGGAACTGTGATTACTGGCTTTCTCTGTACTTTTGGGGACTGCAGCCATAATAGCGTCCAAACTGCATGATAAAGTTGCTGGTACTTGCAAAACCGGTTTTGCGGCTGATCTGGTCAATAGTCAGGCCGGTGTAGTGCAGATACATTTCGGCAGACTGCAGACGCAGACAGATCAGATAGGAATGGGGCGTGAGTCCGGTTTCAGCCTTGAAACGGCGGATCAGCTGCGGGACAGAAATGTAGTATTTTGCGGAAAGCAGCGGCAGATTCCAGTCCCTGGTCAAATCTGTTTCCATAGACTGAATGATGTCCGAAATGATGGGATCACCGTGTTTTAAGTTGGCAGTATGACTGCAGGATCTAAGCATCATATGATAAAGAGAAGAAAATCTTCGTGATGTTTCAAGTTGAAAATCACGGAGATTTTTTTGTCTGTTCCGCAAAAGTGCTTCCAATTCCTGATAGATGCTGTCCGTATGAGTAAGTGCAATATAATGGGAAGAAGGAAAAATTTCATGCAGCTTTAAAGCGTCAGAATCAAGAAGATGAAGCCAGTAAAACTCCCATTCTTCTCCTTTGGCAGTATAATAGCATTGATTGCACCCAGGCGCAAACCAGGCAACTGATGAGGCAGGCAAAGAGATAACGGTATCATCATCAAGCTTTATACATCCGCCGTCACTGACGGAAAACAAAAGCAGATGCTGCTCTGCTTTTTCTGCCGATCTGAAAATATGATATTTGTCATTGCAATGATGCCAGCCGCCGCTGGCAATCAGAAAAGGCACAGGGAGTTCGGGCACAGACAGAAATTGGTGACCGGGGGGCAAAGGAATATGTCTGACTTTTCCAAAATTACCGTTTATGGAATACATGGTCTTCTCCTTAATATCAAAAAATGATCATGAGATAACAGGAATTTCTTGTAAAATATGGTTTGTATTGCAAATATTTTATCATCTGCTTATACTGGAAACAAGATAATAAGTGCAGTATGAAAATATAATTAAAGGAATGGAGAGACTGAAAATGAGTACAAAAGAGACTATGACTACAAGAGAACGTTTTCTGCGCATGTATGCACATCAGGAAGCGGACAGAATCCCGATCATTGATTCCCCCTGGGAAGGAACCGTCAGAAGATGGCGTAAAGAGGGTATGCCCGCAGACATGGACTGGAGAGATTATTTTGGTGTGGATAAGGTGGAAACCATCGGTGTGGACATTTCTCCCCGTTATCCCGAAGTGGTTTTGTCCGAAAATGAGGACAGTTATGTGGCTACCAGCAAATGGGGCGTGACCATGCGTCATTTTAAGGAAGCAGATTCCACTCCCGAGTTTCTGGATTTTAAAGTGGTGGATGAGGAAAGCTGGGCAGAATGTAAAGCCCGTATGCTGGAAGATGCCGAGGACAGAATCGACTGGGAATATTTAAAGAAAAATTATCCCATCTGGAAAGAGGAAGGACGCTGGATCCAGGCAGGTTTCTGGTTTGGCTTTGACGTAACCCATTCCTGGATGATGGGAACAGAAAACCATCTGATCGCCATGTATGAAGAACCGGAGCTTGTGGCAGATATGTACAATACCTATCTGGACTGCTGCATCAGACAGTTTACCAAGATCTGGGATGCCGGATATCATTTTGACTGCATTCAGTGGCCGGATGATATGGGATATAAGGGCACCACTTTCTTTTCCAATGAACTTTACAGAGAACTGTTAAAGCCTGTACATAAAAGAGCGATCGACTGGGCGCATGAGAGAGGAATCGTGGCACATCTGCATTCCTGCGGCAATATCATGACCCGTATCGACGATCTGATCGATATCGGCATTGATGCCTTAAATCCGCTGGAAGTAAAAGCCGGTATGGACCCTCTGAAATTAAAGGAAGAATACGGCGATAAGCTGGTTCTGCACGGCGGTGTCAATGCGGTGCTCTGGGATGATAAGGAAGCCATCATCGAAGAAATGCGCAAGGTGATCCCTGTGCTGAAGAAAAACGGCGGCTACATTTTCTCTTCTGACCATTCCATTCCCAATTCCGTAAGTCTTGAGAATATGAAGGCGATTGTGGAAGAAGTAAAGAAGCTGGGCGTATACGAATAAAAATCAAAAAATGCCAAAAAGAAGGCAGCGGCTGCGTTTGGTTACAGCCGCTGCCTTTTACTGTGCAGCTTACAGATTCTTATTTTACCTGAGAATTGAAAATGACAAAAAAAGAGACGTGTGCAAAATGAGCATCTTTTGCACACGCCATTTTTTTACTGTTCCCGGAATGTAATGGTGCCGGTTTCTGCATCCATGCCGTCTATGATGGCTAAAGATTCCAGCTGATAACCCAGATTGCGGATCACGCGGCCGCCGATCTGGAAGCCTTTTTCAATGACGATACCAAGACCTTCTACGGTGGCACCGGCAGATTCAGCGATGGAGATCAGACCCTGCAGCGCACAGCCGTTTGCAAGGAAATCGTCGATGATCAGTAGATGATCTTCGGGAGAGAGAAATCTTTTGGATACGATAACCTGATTTCTGTTTTTGTGGGTGAAAGATTCCACTTCTGCAACAAACATTTCGCCGTCGATGTTGATGGATTTGGATTTTTTGGCAAATACCAGAGGAACACCGAATTCTTTGGCAACAAAGCAGGCGATACCAATGCCGGATGCTTCGATGGTCAGAACCTTGGTGACAGGCTTATCTGCAAAACGGCGCTTAAATTCACGGCCGATCTCTTCCATGAGGGAAATGTCCATCTGGTGGTTTAAGAAGCTGTCAACCTTAAGGACATTACCGGGTTTTACAATACCGTCTTTTACAATTCTTTCTTCCAGAAAATTCATGGGGATACCTCGCGTTTGTATGATGGTTTGTTGAATTATGAAAATTTTAGCATACTGGCTGGATAAAAGCAATCAGAGCCGGAGGGATATTGAAAATAATGTGAATAGAAGGTATAATGCCTGATAGAAATTAACAGAATCAAAGAGGATGACAGAATGGAAAATTTACTTACGTTTCCCTATGCAGGGGTTTTATTCAATACACTGACCGTGATCATCGGCTCCCTGCTGGGACTTTCTTTTAAAAAGAATGTGCCTGCAAGGCTGACAGATGCCGTGATGTGCGGTCTGGGACTTTGTACGATCTATATTGGAATTTCAGGTGCCATTAGTGCCGGATCGGATGCACAGGCCAATCCGGTGATGCCCATTATTGCCATTGCGCTTGGTGTGCTTGTGGGAACACTTCTGGATATTGATGGCAGACTGGTAAGGCTTGGAAATCTGGTGGAAGAGAAGTTTACAGACAATAAGGGGGCAGACAGCGGTGCCCCCAAGGGCAGGATCGCGGAAGGTTTTGTCAGTGCATGTCTGTTGTTCTGCGTGGGTTCCATGACCATTGTGGGCGGAATCAATGCAGGTGTTTCCGGTGACAATACCCTATATTTTACCAAAGGTGTGCTGGATTTTGTATCGGCAACGGCGCTTTCTGTAAGTTTTGGCATGGGAGTTTTGCTTTCAGCAGCCTTTGTATTGGTATTTCAGGGAGGGCTTGTGCTGGCGGCAACTCTGATAGAGCCTTTGCTGACCACACATATGATCTCAGAAATGAACTGCGTGGGCTCTCTTCTCATTGTGGTGATCGGTCTGAATCTGATGGGCATCACAAAGATCAAAGTGGCGGACTATCTGCCTGCGATCCTGGCGGCATTGCTTTTGGCTGTTGTGATGTGAACCGGTTTCATTTTTTTTCATCCTGCAGCTGTTTTAAGGCAGCATACCTAAGAAGCTGTTTGCGGGAGGAAATTCCGAGTTTACTGTATATATTCTTATTGTGGTATTTCAGAGTGTTTTCTGAAATGTCCAGAAGTGCCGCGATCTGCGGACCGCCCTTGCCATCCAGATACAGCTGGTAAATTCTGTATTCTGTGGGGGTAAGGGTTTTTAAATTGGCGACAAAATATTCATATTCTTCCAGAACAATTTCTTTTTTCTGTTCGGCGGCCAGATGCTGCAGCTGACTGTGCGCCAGATTGTATTTTTCAATCGCGCTTTCGTAAGCAGCTCTGGCTTTCTTTGTTTCTGTCTCGGCATCCTGTCTGGCCCGTTCCAGTTTGCGAAGTTTCTCTTCATATTGTGTGTCTTTTTCTTCCAGATAGGCAAACAGGTCATCGATTTCTCGGATATTAATCTGCTCACCGTATTCTTCGCTGGATTTGATCAGTTCGATTTTCTGAAGGATCGGTGTTACATATTTTTTTGTGATAAAAGCACAGTAGGCAAAGGAAAACAGCGCAACGATCAAAATCACGACTGCTGCATTCAGCTGACCTTTCCGGACATGGTTTTCGTAATACGCCTGCGTGATCATGACAGCAACGGTAAATTCCCGGCTGCCAAGCTGTATGGTACGGGTTTGACCAACATATGTATCAGCATCAAAAGTAAATAAAGTCAGCTCTTTTTGAGGGGTGAGTTTCAGAGAATGCTGAACCGGTCCGGACATACTGTATATGCTGGAACTGAACTGACCGGTGTATTCTTCATTATGACTGTCCAAAAGGGCATAGATCAGATGCTCCGGCTGGGAATCAGCAACAGAATGGGTCAGCTGGAAGTACAGGTCATTGAGTTCGTATCCGCAGACACCAATGATCTCACCTTTAAGATTATGCAGCGGTACATACAGATAACGCGCCCGTTCCCAGGTATCCGGAATCTGCACAGCAGAACTTAAAGCGTAATATACCCCTTTTTCGAAGGTGGCATTACAGGTGGTGAAAAAATCTGTTTTCATTTCATTCTGCCATCCGCTGTGGAAGGTTATGCCGTTTGTTTTTCCTGTTACAACGGAACCTCTGTAGAGGGAAAAGTCGTTATTGACCGTATTTTCGGAATACAGATTGATGTATTTTAAGTAAATGCCATTGTACCGGGGCGTTTGGACGTTACTGTTGACGGTGGTGTTTAGCAGGTAAAAGGCACCGCTGGAAGGGGCCAGCTGCATGTTTAAGTAAACCGTGTTATACAGCCGGGTCTGGAGGGCTGTGATGGCTTCGGTATTATCCCGCAGGTCATCAAAAGTCAGATTTGTTTCTGTCAGGTAATCCTGAATCTGCTGTTCCAGCTGGGACGCAAAGGAAATGGCATGAGCAGCAGTCTTGTCATAGCTGTGTTCGATCGAAGCAACGCTGCCAAGCAGCTGGGATTCCATGGAATCCAGAAGACTTTTGCGCATGGGGTTTAAGATGCCAAAAAGATTGAACAGCATAAGCAGCAGGGCAAAAAGCATGCACAGTGCAGAAAAAATATAGAGAAACAGTCGTCTGCGCATGGACAGATTTTCCGGACCAAGCTGCTGAAGCAGGCTTTTTATAGGAAGATGTGATGGAACTTTTATTTTCATTTGCTGTCTGTTTCCTGTTCATAATAGGATCTTAAGGTTTCCAGAGAAGAAGCAATCAATTCATGCAGTACATTTTCGGGATTTTCACCTGCCCGGATACGCATCAGATATTGATTGTGAGCTGATTTTAAGGTCTCTTTGACATTGGATTCAAATTTGGCCTGTACATCAGAGGCACCCTTGTACAGTGGAAGAGCACATAACTGATATTCTTTGCGCATAAAATCCACTGCCTCATAGAGATTCTGCCGGGAAAGAGGAAGCGTTTCCCTGGTTTCAAAGAGAAGATCAAAGGCTTCATCCGTTACCGGAAGATAGCCGGCCTGCGTGACAAAATCCAGATTTTGTTCTTTTTGGGTGATCCAGCCGGCAAAAATAGCGGCAGCGTTGTTTTTTCTTTCATCGTCGCTTTTTATGGCAAACAAACCGCCGCCACGGTGGACAGCGCAGCAGTTTCCGTGATCAAAAGCAGGATAGGGCAGGGTCAGTACAGTGATGGGTTCCGTGGAGTTGTCCGGATAGATCATTTCCTCGGGCTGATAGAGGATATCTGCAGTGGAACCGGTGTTGGCAACGATCTCCATGGTTTTCCAGCGGGATGCGGCATACCCGTCTTCCAGACAGATACCGCCGTAGATCGCCGCTTTGGCCAACGGATTCCAGATCTGTTCAAAGGCTTTTTGATGAACCTGCAGCTGTTCATTTTCAATGAATTCAAAGCCCTTTGCCTTCATACCGGCATAAGCATAGTGATAATAATCATTCAGCTGCATAAAATACTGTCCGCCGCTCCAGTCGTAATAAGCGCAGGCGGTATCAAAAATATCCTGAAAAGTTGTCAGACAGTCTTTGGTGATATCGGTCTGGGCACTGAAACGGTCAAACAGTGTCTGGTTGACGAAAAAAGCTTCTGTGGATTTGGCAATCGGCAACATTAACAGCCTGTCGTTAAAATACCCTTCCCTGAGAAATTCCGGGGTAAAAACGGCAAGCTCCTGTTGGGAGAAATATTCCTGCCAGTCAAGAAGCTTGTTTCGTCCCACAATCTCAGCGACGCGCGGATAGGCGGTAAAAAGATCGGGAAGGTCCTGGGCACCGGGTTCATGATTGGCGGATGCAGCAAGTGCCTGGTCGATCGCAGAAGAACTTGTCACAGAAACCACATTGATGATAACACCGTTTTCTTTTCCGACAGTATGATTAAAGTCATCGATCAGCAGATTGAGCGGTGACTGCGTCTGACTTCCATATACATGCCACATGGTCAGAGTGACCGGATCTGTAGTATCAGGCATTGTCTTGGCGGAACATCCGCAGAAAGACAGAGACAATAGAAGCAGAATCAGAAGTAATATGTTTTTTTTCATAGATGGCATCCCTTCATTGAAGTTCCCACCCTGTTTACCACCCTTTCCGGATAAAAAGTGGGGCTTCCCACCCTTTTACAGGGCATGGGTGGGGGAAAAACAGGAGGATCAATTTATAATTATAATTGCAGGAATCAAAGAAAGGTATATGTTTGCAGATGTCATTGAAAAATGACAGGGGTACCTTTAATACCGGTTGTCCGGTATTGCGCTCTGCCGACGCGCCAACGAAACGCAGAGACCGCCCCTGTTAAATGAGAGCATTATACCATGGAATCGGGATTTAAACAAGAATCAGAAATCCAGGTATGGGGAGGAAACAGATATGAAAAAAATCTGTACAGTATTTTGGGCAGTCTGTATGGTGATCACTTTATGCTCCTGCAAAGAAAAAGAACAGATCGATGCGGTATTGCCTGCGGTTGAAAAGACAATGCCCATAGAGCAGAAAACAGCAGACAAAGCAGAAGAAAATTCTGTAGAGAGGCAGGAGAAAATACCCTCTCAGACAGAACTTCTGCAGGTGAAAAAGGAAAGCACCACCCGTTATGAGTGGGATGAGCAGGCTGCGGTATTGCTGGTAAGAGGAAAAAACAGCTGGGTGACATTGGAACAGGAGTCTGCTGCTAAATACCCGGAACTGGCCGAAGTTCTGGAACAGACTGCCGGAATGCAGAAAAAAGCACTGGAAGAGGAATTTGACAATTTTGTCAGTTCTGCCAGGGAAGAAAACCCGGATGAAGTTGAGACCTATGTTTCAGAAGCACAGCAGTACGTGCGCCGTGCTGACAGCAATGTATTTTCAGTTTTGACAGATTCATTGACCAGCATTCCGCAGATGTATCGGTTCAGGGCGTTTCACGGTACCAATTATGACACAAAAACCGGCAGGGAACTTGACATCCATGATGTAATTGCTGACATGGAAAAAGTGCCGGAACTGGTGGAAGAAGAACTGACCAGCCAGATGTGGACAGGTGATTTTAGCAATGACAGCGCACTGGAGGATTATTTTGCACAACGGTCTGAAGAGGATCTGAACTGGACGCTGGATTATAACGGTGTGACATTCTGGTTTAATCCGGGAGATATTGCACCGGCAGGTCTGGGAAATCAGATGGCAACTTTAACTTTTGCAGAACATCCTGAACTGTTTGCATCAGAATATATGACCGTACCCGAAAGTTATTACACGGCGATGCCTTTGCATACGTCTTATTTTGAGGATGGAGAAGAATGGATTGTATCCGGTCACTATCTGGAGGAAGAGCTCTGGTACAGCAGTGTGGGCATATATACCGCAAATGACAGTCTGGAAGAGGAAGAATATTATTCTTACGGCATTTATCCTTATTATGTGACAGATGCAGACGGATTTGAGTATCTTTATCTGTTCTGTGCACAGGACGAAGCGCAAAACCCTCTCATGTCTCTGCAGCATTTCTGGTTAAAAGACGGACAGATCATTAAACTGGATGAAGAAGATGAGATGTTTTATGATCCTGAAAACTGTCTGTATCAGAGACTGGTAACCGGTAGTATGCCGGAGCCTGAACAGACGAAAATGGTGTTTCCTTATGCAGTTCCGTTTGAGATCAGTATTGCCACACATGAACTTGAGGAGTGGGACGAAGAGAACCGGGTTTGTTATGTTTCCTGGCAGAGCTTTAAGCTGGGGGAAGAAGATGCGTTAAAATACAGCGGTCTGGCGCAGAAATTGGATCAAATGCGGATGGATGCTGCCGTATATGCACAGGAGGATATGGAATATCTGCTCAATTCCAGGGCAGATATCCCGGACAATATGGATGATGCGGAAGGCTTGTTTAATCAGGCCAGATATTATGTGCAGAGGGCAGATGACAGGATTTTGAGCGCATTGGATGACAGGGCTATTTTGGCAGGCGGTGATATTCATTCTTTTTACTGGGCTTCCGGAGTTAATTTAGACCCGCATACCGGCGAAGCGCTTACACTGGAGGATGTCCTTACCGATACTTCGCAGCTTCCCCGACTGCTTGCTGACAAACTTATGGAAAAATACCCGGATGAAATAAACAGTGATCCTGCACCGCATTTTGAAGTCTATGACAGTGAGTCCTATTCCTGGACATTAGGATACCAGGGGATCACATTCTATTTTACGCCTTATGAGGTGGCATCTTATGCAGCCGGTATGCTGACAGTCTCCATAGGATTTGAGGAAATGCCGGATCTTTTCAATGAATATTATAATTGTATCCCGGCAGCCGGTTACAGCATGGCAATTCCCATGGAAAAGACGCTGGATCTTTGTCTGGAAGGCGGCAGTCAGCAAAAAGACAGCCTGACGGTAGCATATGAGTACGATATGTACGGTTCCTACAAAATGATGACAGTTACGGTCAATGATGAAACCTTTACGGAAGAAATCGTGTATGCCTATGATTTTGAACCTTATCTGGTATGTGTGGGAAGACCCGGAGCAGAAAAATATTATCTGTATGTGATTTCTGTGACAGACAATGATTATCATATGCTCAATGTTTATGATCTCAACGGGGAAGATGTTTTCTGTGCTGCAGATCTGTATAATATTCAGTTTATGAATGAGTGGGTGGAAGGTCTGGAAGAATACGGAACCCGTTATACGAAAGTGTTCAATACACCGGACCGTTTTATGATGATGACCGGTATGGATCTTCTGGGAACGCTTCAGGCAGTCAGATATTATGAAACGGATCACGCAACAGGCATACCGGAACCGCAGACAGACTTTTTCTGGATCGTGGATTCTCCGGAATGGGTGTCTTTGATTCCTCTGGAAGGCTTTGATATTGTGGAAGGAGTCTGGAGGGAGATTCCGGCAGGAAGTACCTTTACCATGCTGCGTACAGACGGGGAAACTTATATGGAAATGCAGGCGGATGATGGAAATGTCTATAAGCTTAATACCAACAGAACCGGCTGGCCTTGGACGGTAAACGGTATTGCGGAGGAGGAATGCTTTGAGGGAATTTTATATGCGGGGTGAAGCAAGAATGAAAAGAATAAATATAAGACAGATGGCGGCCGTGATCAGTATGCTGATTTTGGGGGCATTACTTTTTGCCGGATGCGGTACCCAAAAAGAACAGATACCAGAAAAAGAAGAGGTTTTTGTACCCGTAACAAAACAGATACCTGCGGCAGAAGAAACTGCTGCGCTTAAGGAAACTGCAGAGCTTAAAGAGACTGCTGAGCTTAAAGAGACTGCTGAAGAAACAGAAGAAAACGTGGAAGCAGAAGAGATTGTGGAACTGGAGGAACCCTTGCAGCCGACAGAGGATACGGTATTCACGGATCTGTATATCACCGATGAAACAGGTCAGCTAAAATCGGCGGAACTGGAAAAAATCGCATCGGAAAACTTTCACAGAATTATTGATTCTTATGGTATCGATATGCGGATTGATGTGATCACGGATCTGGGCAGTGCTCTGGATATAAGGGAAGCTGCGGAAAGTTTGTATGAAGAAAAAGGATATGGCTGTACAGAAGGCCGACACGGCGTATCTCTTACCATTCTGGTACATGAAGATGAGAATGGATTTATGCTGGATGATTTTTGTCCTTATGCCGGCGGAGACAGCTGGGAGCTGACGCAGAACGGAAGCTGGAATATCTGCCGGGATTCCGAGACCTGGCTGACACAAGAAGTCTGGGGACAGAGCCTGGAAGAGGATCGTAAGATGCTGGCGGGGGCCGCTTTGGATATGGCAAAGGGGCTGGAAGAATTTGTAATGGCAGGCGGTGTCGTGTCAACAATCTGGAATCCGGTGATACAGGGAAAACCGCTGATGATCGAGGAAAGAGAGGATGGGATTTTAGTTACCTTTTATGAGCTTCCCAAAGATGCACAGCAGATGCAGAGTCTGACAGATTTTTATGGAATGGAAGATGCAAGGCTGGTATGTGCGCTTTTCCATGCAGCTCTGGTGCGGTATCCGGAATCTGCGCAGGATTGTTATGCTATGATCGATGTGCTGCGCGGACCGCAGCCCATGAGTGATACAGAAAAAGCATTCATGGAGGAGCGCTTCAGCGACAAACTCTATTTGCCCCGTGCCTATTTTGAGGGGGCAGAGCCGGAAAATGAATATGAACCTGACATGCCGTGGACGATCGTGATCTATGATGACCCTGCAGCGCCTCCGGATGGATATGCCTATGTCAGCGTGAGAACAAAAGGTGCCGATAATCCCCGCAGGATTGTGATGAGAAAAAAAGGGGATAACTGTTATCTTTGGGAATATAATGGAGCGCTTTTGGGGATAAGGCTTCCGGCATCGGAAGATCCCTGGTTATAAGGAGTAAATTTATGGAGAATATTCAGGATTATAAATGTTTATGCTGCGGTGCGCCGCTGATATTTGACCCGGAAAGTCAGGAGCTTGCCTGTGAGTCCTGCGGGACAACGATTCCGTTGTCAACGATGGAGGAAATGGGAGATATGCAGTCGCAGTCCGGACAGATATCCAAATATGACTGGGACAGTTATGAACCGCGCAGTTATGAGGATACCGGTGAAGTGGAGCTGGCAGATTATACCTGTCCTTCCTGCGGCGCAGAAATTACAGGAGATGACACACTGGGATCTACGGTATGTCCTTATTGCGGCAATGCAGCTATTGTCAAGGAGCAGTTTGAAGGAAGTCTGAAACCCGATTACATCATACCGTTTAAGATTGACAAAAAGGCTGCGATGGAAGCATTTGAGAATGCTGCGAAGAATGCACCGTTTTTGCCGGATGCTTTTCAGGAAAAAAAGAAGATCGAGGAGATGGCAGGTATCTATGTTCCGTTCTGGATGTTTGACTGTGACTGTGATGCTTCCATAACATATGATGCGCAGAAATCCACGTCCTGGAGTGATGCCAATTATGATTATACCAAAATCGATCATTATAAGCTGTTTAGAAGCGGCAAGGTGGGATTTGGCAATATTCCGGTGGATGGCTCGAAAAAAGCAGATGATGCTTACATGGAAGCATTGGAGCCGTATCAATATGAAGATGCAGTCACATTTTCAGGCGTTTATTTATCGGGATATCTGGCAGACAAATATGATGTGAAGGCAGAAGAAAGTATAGAGAGAGCTAATGAACGCGTAAAAAAATCGGCGATACAGGTGTTTTCGGACACTACAGGCGGTTATGCCAGTGTGATGCCGGATCATACCAGCATCCGTTTTTCCAACGGTAAGATCCGTTATGCACTGCTGCCGGTGTGGATGTTAAATATCCGTTATATGGATCAGAATTATCATTTTGCCATTAACGGCCAGACCGGTAAAGTGGTGGGTGAATATCCGGTTGATAAACAAAAACAACGTAAATATTTTATGAAAACAGCTGCGATCGGTTATGCAATAGCGGCATTGATCGCTTATTTGCTGCTTTTTTAGGAGGTGGGGATGATGAAGAAGATAATCTCATTTTTGGTAATCTGTCTGTTGTGTATTACAACAGTTCTCCCTGTCAGTGCAGCTTTTAAAAACACATCGGTAGCAGACGGTGTGGGATATCTGACGGTTCAGGAATCAGACGTTATTGCGGAGAAACTGGAAAAAATCAGAAAAACCTATGATTTTGACGTGGCAATTTACACTGAAGAAGAAATGTCGGGATATGATGCGCAAAGTACCGCGGATGATATTTTTGACTATGGCGGATACGGAAATACAGCCAATGCGGACGGTCTGCTTTTGTATATCTGTGAAGATACCAGAGAATATCATTTTACCACTCACGGATATGGTCTGACGGCTTTCAACAGTAATGGTCTTGCTTATCTGGAAAAGGAAATTCTGCCGTATCTGGAAGAGGATGATTATTACAATGCATTTCTGACATATGCCCAGCGGGCAGAAGAGCTGCTTGAAATGGCGCAGAACGGTAATCCTTACAACGAAAAACAGCGGTCAAAACCAATGATTGTGATCATACTTTCTGCAGTTGTATTTGCACCGTGTACCATAGCTGCCGGTATGACAAAGAAAAAACTCAGTAAAATGAAAACTGCCGTGAAGCAGGAATATGCTGCTGATTATGTGAAAGAAGGAAGTCTGGATATCAGACAATCCAGGGATGTCTTTTTATATAGTTCCGTAACAAAAACACAAAAGGCAAAGTCAGATTCCGATACACATACATCTTCTTCCGGAAGAACACACGGAGGCAGGGGCGGCAGTTTTTAAGCCGATAGGAATCTCAAAAGGAATACATATAAAAAATAACACAAAAGGAGAAAAAGTATGGGACTGGGAGATTTTTTTAAGAACATTTTTGGAAAGAAAAACTGTGATTTCTGCGGAGAGCAGGTAGGCATGATGAGCCGCAATAAGATTAAAAACGATGCATTTATCTGCAACAAATGTAAGTATAATTGCTCCAAATATATCCGTGTCAGCAGATTTACCAAAGAAGAACTGGCCGGGCATATTGAATACATGAAACGTCAGGACAGACTGTATAAAGAGGTGGTGAGCGAAACCAAAGTATACACCGTTCCGTCTGCGTTTGATCAGCAGGCAATTGCATTTTATGATGAGTGCGGTATGTTCCGGATCTTTGACAGACATGAAAACAAGGATCAGCTGGTGGAACTGTTCCGCTATGACCAGGTGGCATCCTGGGAAAAATATCTGGAAGAAACGCAGCCTGCAGAAGCCGGAAAACCCAAGGAATTTAAGGAATACGGCGTGAAGATCAAAATGCTCAGTAAAATGGATACAACCAGCGAGTTAAAGCCCGGCACTATGCCGCATCCGTATATTGTGGATGAAATGAAGATCTGCCTGAGCAAAAAGACAGATAAGCCTGATTACGCGGATAATATTGTGTTCCATTTTGATCATATTTTCGGTGTAAATGATAATAAAAAGGGACTGCTTTCCTTTGGACCTACCACTGCGCAGAAACGCCAGGGGGAGGCTTATAAAGCAATGGGAAGTATGCTTGTGACAGCAGTCAAGACCGCAAAGAATGGGGAAGAATCCCTGACAGAAGAAAAAATTGCCCAGTTAAAAGAAGGCATGAACAAGATAGATGATGCACAGACTAACGGTCTGGCTGTTTACACAAGACGTGCCAACGAAGCGGAGGCTAAAATTCAGTAATATCAGTTCGGAGATCAAAATCCAGAAACAGAAATGGAGAGATGGGCATGAAGAAAGTAATGGCATGGATATTGGTATGCGTGATGCTTCTGTCCTTGACAGCCTGCGGTAAGGAAGAGGCGCAGGCTCCCGGCGGCAGTTCATCCGATGCAAAGACAGTAAAAACAGAGACAAAAAAAGCGGACAAGGAAGAAAAGGCGCAAAAGCCTGCAAAAGGCATGGAAACCTTCACACTTAAGACTGAAATGGAAGATGCAGGGATCATGCTGGAGGCAACTATGGGATATCCGAAGAAGGCTGGCATCACTGTGGAGGACGAATCCAGTGATTCTTACCGTGTGCTGGCAGACAAAGAGGATGGCTATGAAATATCCATTTATCTGACCTATGATTCCACTACATATGATGATAATCAGGAATATGCAAAGCAGGAAGCCCATTATGAACAACGGCAGTTTGGCGGGTTTGAAGGCTATGCAGCCCAACTTTTTGAAAGCAGCTTTGATGTCAGCATCTATCTGGATTATCTGGAATACGAAGATGTCTATGTTTATGCAAGTATCTGCAATCACATGGATGTGGATTGGGATAACAGGCGCGATGTATATGAGCTGTATCAGCTGGAGGAAGTACAGGAAATCCTGAATTCCGTTATTTATACGCCTCAGGGAGAAGCGCGTCCTGCGCCGGAAGAAAGAGAAGGCGGATTTGTTTTTGAAGATTCCGATGAGGCTGATGCCTCCTATGACTGGTGGGAAAAGGAATGGTACGGCTGGTGGGCTATCAAAAACGGCACTGGTATCTACAAGGAACCCAGTGACCTGAATCTGGTATGGGATACTTTTGCAGAAATTGATGTCTATAATGACAACACAGGGCATGTAACAATTTGGGATACCGGCACCACAAAAGATGCGCCTTTGATCATTGGTTATGAAGTTGTCTATGAACCCGGATGGTCAGAAAAAGGATGTCTTGCCAGCGACAGAGTGGTATTTTTCCCGGAAGGCAAATGGAATAACGGAATGGCTGCCGACACGATGGAAGAACGTGAGGATGGCTGGGTGATAGATCCGGCGGATTCTACTGTCAGCCATTTTGAGGATATGCTTGAATTTACAGGCCATTATGTATCACCTGAAAATCCGGATGACAGCTTTGACTATTATGTTTATCTGCGCCCGTGGGGGATGTTGTGGGACGATGTGAAAAACGGAGATACATCAGGATGTCTGTATAAAGATATGATGCCTCTCTATTATGATAATTATTACCTTTCTTTGCTGAACCTTGGTTATGAACATCCGCTGTCTTCCTTTACAGAAGGGATACAGGTGATCGAAGATGCCATCGCCAATGCCAATGCCGGTGCCGGTGGAAATACCGCAGCAGCACTGAATCCTGCGGATAAGGAAGGTGCGGACGGTAAAGTACCTATGGCAGTTTTAAAAGAGTGTCTGCCCTGGTGCAAAAAAGAGACTTCCTATGATACAACCTATGATGAGATTGCTGCCAGATTTGGAGTACATGGTCTTGCCGTAGATAGTCTTTTTGAAAATATCGCAATTTACAAATGGCTTGCTGATGATGACAATTATATTCAGATCAGTTTTAATATTCATGAAGACGGATCTGAAACATGGAATATTACCCAGTGGCAGGGAATTGAGTGAGTTGGAGGAATGAACATGAGTATTTTTGATAAGTTAAAGAAAAATGCAGTTTCTGCAGCAGGCAAAGCGGTGCAGTCATTGGGCAGCCAGCGGGAAACTTTTACCTTTCAGGCTCTTCCTGAAAGTCTTGCACAGATGCAGGCACTTCCGGAGGCTGCACTGGAGACTCCTTTCCAGACAGCAGCACTGGCATTGTGTGCGCTGTGTGCCTATGCAGCAGACAAGCAGATCGGCACAGAGATGTTAAACTGGCTGAGAGGTCCCAGACCGCTCAGCAATCATGAGATATCCTTTTTAAATGACCGTTTCAGGGATAACAAGACCTATGTGCCGTTCTCTTATTTTAAGGGGGCAGTACCTGATAATAACTATACTCCGGAGGAGCCTTTTACGGTCACCTTTTACACAGGGCCTTATTCCGATGCCAATGAAGGTTACAAAAAGCTTTTTGTAAACAGCGGCGGTGCCGATAATGCCCGCGAGATTGTGCTTCGCCGAAGAGGCGACGGCAAGTGGTTTCTCTGGGACCAGTTTTTGCTGGTTGATATCCGTGTGCCCAAGGCTGCGGATCCTTGGGCGTAGGGGAAAAAAGTAAAAGATCGGAGAAGGGAAAGGCCGGATGAAAAAGATGGTTTGGGTCAGTATCTTACTGCTGTTGATAATGGCGGTATTGGCAGGATGTACACAACACAGTACACCAAAGACAGAAGATGCAGAAGAAGATGGTTACCGCAGGGATAATACCGATTATGAAGCTTCTAAAACAATTACTTCTGATGAAATGGTTTCTTTTGAATGCTTTTTTTCTACGGTTCCTTTTGAAGAAACGGATACCGGGCTGGAGTGTGGTTCCTATCGTTTTTCGGCGGTTTTAAGTAAAGATCAGGTGACCGGAAAATATCGAATGCTGTCCCGGTATGGAGATGAGATACAGGAAGAATTTTTGGCGGATGCAGCTTTTATGCAACACTTACAGACCATTGTCAAAGAATACAGCCTGGCAGAAAATAACGGTCATTATGTGGAAGTAAAGGGGTTGCCTGATATGTACGGAGCGGAATTGGACGTGGTCTATGCATCGGGAGAAACTATTTCTGCATATGATAATGAAGACGGCTTTCTTTCTCTTGCAGCAATGGAAGCGATAGAAGAATTGTTCCGGAAACAATGGGAAAATACGGAGTCTGTTAAGCAGGAGGAAGTATTGCAGGAGGATTGGGAACCGGAATTTCTGGATGTTACGATAGAAGAAAAAAGTCTGATGGAAAATGTGGAAGGCTGTTTTCTGACAGTGACTTATCCGGAGATTTCACTGGGCTCTCCCGATGATGGTGAAAATCTGCCGGAAGAATATGAGACCTTGCAGGGGATACTTGATGACTATAACACCACAGTGCGCATGAATCAGGAGTCAAAGCTTCATAATACACTGCGCAGCGCTGCAAAGCAGCTTACAGCAGACGAAGAAAAGGTGCAGGAACTGTATTCTTATACAAACGCCTGTGTGACCCGCAGTGATGAAAAAGTACTGTCTTTTTATGAGCATATTTTCTGGTATGAATGGTGGCTGGAAGAGCAGGAATTTTGGGAAACACACAATTATGATGTGAAAACCGGAAGAATGCTGGGCTATGATGACATTTTCAGCAGTAAAGAGAGATTGCCTGAGTTGTTGGCAAAAAGCTTTCAGGAAGCATATCCGGAAATCGGGTTTTATGAAAACATGAATGAACTGATAGAAGAAGCGGTCAGAGAGGAAGAAGTCAGCCTCTGTTTTGCGCTGGGACATGAAGGCATTCATTTTTTTGCAGCGAACCGATGGCTGGCCGGTTACAGAGGTGGACTGCATATTATGCTGCCTTATGCACAATATCCTGATCTTATAAAGCCGGAGTATCAAAACACATCGGGAAACTGGATCATGGATCTGGAGTACGGTGCTGTCTACCGGTTTGAAAATATTGGAAGTTTTCATATGAACTGGATAAGATCTTGTGAGAATGCAGAAGACATTGAATGGACGGTATCTGTAAACGGAAATACTTATACGGAGAATTTTTATGGCTATCAGCCCAAATGCCGTCTGATCAGCAGGGATAGAGCGTATTATATCTATCTGGAAGTTCCGACCGGAGACATATCTTTTGCAGTAAAGGTTTACAGAATCACGGAGCAGGGAATTGAGACTGTGGGACAGATTCCGTATGCATTCCACAAAAAAAGGAACCTGAATCCGGAGAAAATACTTATGTATGACGGAGAACCGGAATTTGAAAATGAAAGTCTGGTGATTCCATGCAGCTGGTATTGTGCAGGAGAGGATGGAATGCCGGTCCGGATCGGGGCAATTGAATAAGCAGTGTAACTGCTGTATGGCAATGTTTGCCGCAAATATGAAAAGGATCTGCTTAGTCTGCAGATCCTTTTTTGAGTGTGTTTGCCAGTTCAAGGAGTTCCTTTCTGGAAGAAACACCAAGTTTGCTGTAGATATTCTTGTTATGATATTTCAGTGTATTTTCCTTGATCTGTAAGATCTCCATGATCTCTTTGCTGCGTTTGCCGTCTGTATACAGATTATACACAATATGTTCTGTCTGGGTCAGGCGGTTAAGACCGTCGAAAAACAGTTCAGTCTGTTCTTTTTGATAGGAAGCGGTTTGTTCTGATTTTTGTATTTCTGCCAGCGCGGCATGCATGGCTTCTTTTGCAGACTGGGCAGCGGCCTGTGCGGATTCAATGGCAGCCTGTGAAGCCTGCTTCTCTGCGGCCATTC
Source organism: Lachnospiraceae bacterium (assembly GCA_017500935.1). Classification (GTDB taxonomy): domain Bacteria; phylum Bacillota; class Clostridia; order Lachnospirales; family Lachnospiraceae; genus Gallintestinimicrobium. The sequence goes on along the minus strand of JAFVXW010000085.1, from coordinate 141,299 downwards.
TTTTTTTCAGTTTTTCCTGTTCGGTCAGAATCAGATGCAGTCCAAGCAAAAACAATTCGCTGATGATATAGGAAATGGAAAGAATCTCAAAGTCGATGGATATCAGCTGTTCTGTGAGCCACACGCCAAAATTGCCTAATACTGCGACGGCAAGAACCGCTGCATGAATTGCAGAGTCCATTTTTTTGCGCCGTATCATGTATATCACAGCGGCTGTCATGACACCGGCATAACCGAGCAGATAGAACAGGTACAGTTTGTGCCAGGGACCGTAGACTTTGTTTAATACGGAAACACCGTCTATCATTTCCAGAGAAACTTCTTTGTAGTAAATGGGAAGATAACCGGGACTGGCCGCAATCAGAAATACGATGATACCCACCGAAATCAACAGGAACATGATCCATTTGGGACAGTCGATCCTGATGACATGAAAAAGGATCATCAGCATGGAAAGCGGCAGAAATACCGATCCTAAATAGGAGATACGGTTTGCCCACAGTGCGGCCTGCAGCGTGTCGGCAGCAGACAAAAAGTAATATCCGGTATTTACAACAAAAACACTGGAAAACAGAATGTAAAACCAAAGCTGCCGGTTCTGGTTGAAAAACCGGTAGCCAAGCAGGATCAAAAAGGAAAATATCGAGGTAAATCCATAGATAACAGACATACTGGAAGATTTACTTCCAATGGCACTGCATCCGGATAAAAACGGGATAAAAAATATGGCGGCAAACAAAATAAAGATGTGTTGTCTCATATGATGAAAATCTCCGGTAAGAAAGTAATCTGGACTTATAAGATACCATGACAGCGCAGATTAGTCAAATAAATACACCCATTACATGAAAATCCCCCGGCGGCGGCCGGGGGATGGTAATTATACCTTAAAGTTGATCTTGTTCTGAACTGTGTTATGTTCTCTGGTGTATTTAAACCATTTCCAGATACCGTAGAAGGTAACCACAAGCATTGCAATGTCGTCGATCAAAAGTCCGTAAGCACCTGCAGAAATATCCATTGCCAGATACAGGATGGTGGTGATTACCCAGGCATACCAGTGTTCGGAGTAACGCAGCATCAGGAGTGTACCGTTTACCATACCCATAGCGGTTGCAAATGCTTCCAGATAGGAATCCTGGGAACCGGGCATGTTGGACATGATGCTTCCCATTATCAGACAGAATACCACGCAGCCGATCAGCAGCAGAATGGATTTTTTCCAGCCAAGACGTTTTACAACAGTCAGGTTGTCATCTTCGTTGTCGATATGTTTGCTCCACTGGATAAAGCTGATGATATCGATCGGGATCCAGAAGAAGATACAGGACAGCATCAGGGTGTACCAGCCAAGGTGTAAGGACAGAATGATGTAGGTGATCTCGATCAGGAAAATGTCGATGATGAAGTTGCCGCGGAACTGCTTTGCATTCATGGTTTCAACCAGCGGGTTGGCGATGACATTGCATACAGAGCAAAGAAGCAGAAGCGGGGTGGCAGTGCTCTCAAGCATCAGATCAGGAAAAAAGATTGCCATTCCCACGGCGAGCACCACAACAAAGATCATGTAAATGGCTTCCACTTTGGTGAAAGATTTAAAGAATTTGATAAGACTGGGATATTTGATTTTTTGAGACATATTAGTGTCATCCTTTCTCTTTTAGGTATTCTGCAACTTTGGGAAAGGCACGGAGAGGATTATTCCAGTAAATATCTTCATGTACCTTTTCCGGAAAGATTTTTTGAATCGTGTAATCGTATTTGTCAAGTTCAGACAATAGGATCGGCGGGCAAAAATCCGTGCCGTAAATAATCTGTTTGTATGCATCGGGGTACTGGCTGATGGCGTCTGCCCATTGCTGGATGGTTCCTTCTTCATCCGCTGCAACTTCAGTACCGGGTTCAAAGGCACCGCAGAAATCGGTGAACATGTTGGGCAGACCATGCATGGCCTGGATGCTCTCTTTATAACAGGGATCACCCATGTGAGCAGCGATAAAGTTGACCTGGGGATATTTTCTGGCTATATTCGCCACAAATTCCACCCTTGAACCGTCCACATCATTTTCATAAGGAAGATGATAGGAAGGAAGACCGGTATGAAAGGTGACGGACAGACCATGTACGGCTGCAAAATCATAGATGGGCAGCATTCTGTCGTCGTCGGCACGTCCGGTCTGGTAAGATAAAAAAATCTTTAAGCCAACAACGCGGCATCCCGGATGGGCGGCCATTTTTTCTTCGATGGCACTCAGCTGGGCAGGGATATCCTGATGGATATCGACAGACGGGCATAAAAACAGCTGTTTATTGCCGTCGCACAGCTCCCAGGATTTGTCAGGCATCTCCGGTTTTTGCATATACGGCAAAAATTCCATGACCAGAGCATAGCCTTTTTCTTCAGGAGGGTCAAAATACTCATTGTAAATGCCGCAATTCACAATATGTGTGTGGCAGTCAATTTTCTTTTGGTTTGTCATGGTTTTAACCTCCTTTTCCGGTCTGTATCTAAAAAACCGGTATTATCCATTCAAAAAGATAACATAGGCGCAGTGATCAGTCAAATAAATATCTATTGAATAAAATAAAGTATTTTTACAGTTGAAATTCAAGGCTGGCGGATCAGCATTTTCCGGAAACTGCTGGGGGAAAATCCGTATCGGTTGCTGAAGGCGTTGGAAAAGGTCTTACCGTCAGGGTAGCCGCAGCGCAGGGCGATTTCATGGATCGTGTAATTGTGGCGCAGCAGCAGCAGAGCCTGATTCATGCGGCATCCGATCAGATATTGATGCGGGGTGATGCCCAGCCTTTTTTTGAAGATGCGGATCAGATGCTCCTGGGAATAGCCAAAGCGCAGACCGATATTCTGAATGGGAAGCGGTTCTTCGTAATGTTCCATGATGTACTGCAGGATGGGCGCAATTTTTTCATCCGGCGGATTTAGATATTTCCGGTCTTCGCAATAGGATAAAAAGGCTTCGCACAGGCTGATGATCAGGGGCCTTCCGGATGTATGCAGACTGTTCTGGGGAAGATGGCCGGTGTCCGGCTGGATTTCGGTCAGGAGGGCCTGGATCAGATAGTAAAGCGTACCCTGCGGCCTGATCTCGATCAGGGTCTGTACCAGAGTCGGAAAAAGATCCAGATGCAGCCACAGGCAGTTGATCGGGTCTGCGGGATCGTGGTCGATCGTATAGGAGGCATACGAAGGGAAAATATAGAAATTCCCCGGTTTCAGGTGCCGGATCGTTCCGTTGCACTGATATTGGACTTTGCCGGAAATAATGTAATAAATTCGGCACCAGCTGGGGGGCGTAAAATCCCGTACTTTCCAGTTTGAATGCTGCTGGCCGCGGCCGTAACCGATCAGAATCATAAATAAAGCTCCTTTTTGGGCGGATAGGTTTTTGAAGTTTCTCCCAGTATAGGACATGCTGACAGAAATGTCAATTTTTATGGAAAATATATCAACATAACAGGTGTACATCGTCTGTTTTTAGGGATAGACTATAAAATAGGAAAATCTGGTATGCCGTATCTTTTTTACATACCTTTAAAGCTGCTACAGGATATTACAGGAGGAATTGGAAATGATGCTTAATCAGCAGGAAAAAGAAGTTTTAAAAACACTGGCTCATGCGTATGCCCAGATCGCTTCTTTGCCCGAACAGGAAACCCGCCGCAAAATGTGGATCAATTTAAACAGTCTGCACATGGATCGTCCCATGGTACTGATCGATCAGATTCCGTGGAGTGAAATGGATGTGGACGGATTTTTAAAATGTCAGGTGGAAGATCCCTACTGGCGCAGAGTGGAAAATGAAATGCGTCAGACCATTTACAAATGGAACCATATGCGTGTGGATATGGTGGTAAATCCTTATATCTGTCTGCCCAGACCGATCATCAACACCGGCTGGGGACTGGAACAGCAGGTGGATCGTCTGGCAACCGAAGGCATGAACGACGTATTCAGCCAGCATATCAATAATGTAATCGAAGATTATGATGATATCGAAAAAATCCAGATGCCCGAGATTTCTTTGGATGAAGCAAAAGAAGCAGAGATCATCGCCATTGCAAAAGAGGTATTTGACGGCATCATTCCCTTTAAAATGACCGGTCAGACGATGCACCTTGGCATCTGGGATACTATTTCCTACTGGATGGGCGTGGAAAACTGCTATTTTGAGCTGATCGACCGTCCTGAAATGATCCATACCCTGATGGAAAAGCTGACCCAGGGCCTGATCTGTCAGGTAGAGCAGATGAATAAGCTTGGCCTGTTTGATATTTATTCCAACCTTTGCCATTGTTCCCAGACCTTTACCAATGATCTTCCCGGCGAAGGCGCAGAGGCACATCCCCAGTCTCAGAATGCATGGGCATTTGGCCTTGCACAGCTGTTTACTTCCTGTTCTCCTGCGATCACCCAGGAATTTGAAGTAGATTACATGAAGCGCGTATTCTCTCACTTTGGCGCAATTTATTACGGATGCTGCGACAGACTCGATGACCGTCTTGACAAGATCGCACAGCTTCCCAATGTACGCAAAATCTCCTGCAGTCCCTGGAGTGTGCGTGAGAACTTTGCGGCAAATCTGGACAACAAGCGTTATGTTATGAGTAATAAGCCTACTCCCGCAGTATTAAGCTATGAGTGGTTTGATGAAAATGAAGTGCGTGAGGACCTGCGCCGTACTTTGACTGCAGCACGCCAGAACAATGTAAACCTTGAATTTATCTTAAAGGATATCAGCACCGTCCGCCACAATCCGGAACGTCTGTGGAGATGGGCTGAGATCGCGATGGAAGAAGTAAGCCGTTGAGAGAATCTCCCTGTGCGGTGAAACAGTCTTTGATCAAACATGCTTATTTTGGATATATATGTCTGAAATAAGCATGTTTTTTTCGTTTTGGTATCTTATAGTGGGTGTGGCGGCAAGCAAATATATGAAAATCGTGGATTTGCATGTCGGGGAATTAGCGCTGACATGTAAAATGTAGAGAAATACTCAATTTACATGTCAGGATAAGCAGTGCTGACATGTAAAAGAGTAAATAATGGGAAAGTTACATGTAGGAACAGGTTGGTGTGACATGTATGAGCAAACAAAATACCATTTTTATATGTCTATAATAGAAAAGTGGCATGTAAATCAAGCAAAACTCTAATATTTGCTTGCTCAATGGAAAATGGCTGCAGAAATATCGCAATATATCGTATTTGTGAAGCACATTTGGTATAATGAAGCTGTCTGGCGAAGCCAGACAGCGCTACCTCGCAAAAAGCAAAGCGTTTGCGAGGTTTCCCGAGAAGGCGAAGCCAGACAGCGCTACCTCGCAAAAAGCAAAGCGTTTGCGAGGTTTCCCGAAAAAGGCGAAGCCAGACAGCAGGAGGAAATCGAATGGAACATATTTTTACGCAAGACATGCTTAAGGGACTGAGTTATATAGCTATCTATTTCGTAATATGTGCATCTGCAGCACTTACCTGTCGTCTGCTGATAAAGATACCCAATGAATTGTTCAGAAAGATTCTGCATTTTATATTGCTGGGATCGCTGATTGTTTTTGTGTATGGTTTTTCTCAATGGAAAACAGCGGCAGCAGCTGCGGTGATCTTTGCAGCAGTTGTCTGGCCGATTTTGTTTGTCTGTGAAGGCATCAGGGGATTTTCGGAGCTGACAACAGAAAGAAAGCATGGGGAACTGAAGAAGAGTCTGCTGTTGGTGTTTTCTATGTTCGCACTTATCATAACGGTATGTTGGGGATGGCTTGGAGACAGAATGCTGGTGCTTGTATGTGTATATGCATGGGGCTTTGGAGATGCGGCTGCAGCACTGGTCGGCAAGAAATGGGGAAAGCACAAGGTTCACTGGAAAAGAGTACATGATACCAAAAGCTGGGAAGGCAGTGCAGCTATGTTTTTGTGTTCGCTGATCTGTGTGACGGTTCTTCTGGGGATCAGAGGCGGTCTGCATCCGGCAGGATATGTAGTGATTCCGGCGGTGACAGCGCTGGTAAGTGCATTTATAGAGCTGATAACGTTAGATGGGATGGATACTGTGAATTGTCCGTTGGCAGCCATGTCGGTGGTCTTGCCATTGGTGGAGCTGTTTGAAAAGGTTGGATGATCACATACAAAGCATAAAGATGAAAGGCATGATAATTGATGAGCAAGCATAAATCAGGAAGAAATACACTTTTGATGTCGGTACTGATGAGTGCCCCCGGACCTTTGGTCGTTGGGATGGGGCTTATGACAGGGAGAAGTTCTACGCAGATTGCAGATTTTGTGCGCCGCAGTGCGGAACTGTTGGCGATCATTGCGGCATTTGCAGTCTATCAGCTGACAAATCAAAAGGAAAGCTTTGATCAGGAGAAAAAGCAGAGGCTGGAGCGTATCGCCAATGTCTTTGTGGGAGCAATGATGTGTTTGGGCGGAAGTATTATGTTTTTGCTGGCATTTATGTCTGATAATGAGGACAAGGGAAATGTGATTCCAGGCTTAACGATAGCAGTTTTGGGAGTGATAGCAAACGGACTTTTCTGGAAAAAATACACTCGTCTGCATCGGCAGGAGCCCAATGCCATTCTGAAAGTACAGGCAGTTCTTTACAGGGCCAAAACACTGGTAGATGGCTGTGTGACACTGGCACTTTTTTCGGTGGCTATGCTGCCCGGTTCGGAGATTTCGTTCTGGCTGGACAGGATCGGTTCTGCGATCGTTGCATTTTATCTTGCCTGGAGCGGCATACGAACGATCCGTATCCGTCCCGAAAAACAGTGAGGTTTTTGAAGTATATAAACAGGAAACCCGGACAGGATTCCTTAAAGGAAATTTGTCCGGGTTTTTGTATATGGATCTGCTGTTTTGGTGAAATCATCTGATACCGTAATTTTCAATGATATAGTCCATATCCTTGTCGCCTCTGCCGGACAGACACATCAGGACAGAACCTTTGCCCATCTTCTGAGCCAGCTTGATGCCGTAAGCAACAGCGTGAGAACTTTCGATAGCGGGAATGATGCCTTCGAGTCTGGACAGCTCAAAGAAGGCGTCAATGGTTTCTTCGTCGTTGATCACATCGTATTTTACGCGTCCGATGGACTGTAAAAATGCATGTTCGGGGCCGGAGGAAGGATAGTCAAGACCGCTTGCAACAGAGTATACGGGAGCGGGTTCGCCATTCTCATCCATGAGCATAATACTGTTGAAGCCATGCATGATACCTTCTGTACCGTATTTTAAGCTTGCTGCATGATCGCCTAACTTAGGGCCTTTGCCGAGAGGCTCTACACCGTAGATCTCTACAGGATCATTTAAGAAACCGGAGAAAATACCCATCGCATTGGAGCCGCCTCCTACACAGGCAACAACGGCATCAGGAAGCTCACCGGTCATATTCACAAACTGTTCTCTTGCTTCGATACCCACAACGCTCTGGAAATCACGTACCATCATGGGGAAAGGATGGGGACCGAGAACAGAGCCGATGCAGTAGATCGCATCTTTGTATTCGCGGCAGTATGCGGCAAATGCAGCGTCAACCGCTTCCTTTAAGGTCTGCAGACCTTCGGTGACTTCGATGACTCTTGCACCAAGGATCTTCATTCTTGCTACATTGGGAGCCTGCTTTTTGATGTCAACGGCACCCATGTAGATGTCACATTCCAGACCAAAATAAGCAGCAGCGGTAGCAAGCGCTACACCGTGCTGACCGGCACCGGTTTCTGCGATAACTTTTTTCTTGCCCATGTATTTTGCCAGCAGTGCCTCACCCATGCAATGGTTTAATTTGTGTGCACCGGAATGATTTAAGTCTTCACGTTTTACATACAGCTGTACATTGCCGTATTTTGCCGACAGACGTTCCAGATGGGAAATGGGAGTGGGTCTGCCCTGGAAATCTTTGCGGATGCGGCGAAGTTCGCTGATGAACTTGCTGGATTTGCAGATGGTAAAATATGCCTGTGTGATCTCATTCATGGCATTCTGCAGTTCGGGAGTTACATAGGAACCGCCGAAACGGCCGTAAAACCCGTTTTCATCGGGGTATTTTTTCATGTAATTGTCAAATTCGAATTCGTTGTACTTCATTTTTCATTCCTCCAAAATAAAAATAGACAGAAGTGTTTCTTTTTTGTCAGGGGTGGCTTTGAACAATAAAAAAGCCCCTGACAGAAATCCTGAAATCTGTCAAGGACGAATAAATACAATGCGTGTAATTATCCGCGGTGCCACCTTGATTTCACAGGGATGAACCTGTGCGCTTTGGCAGGATACCTGCATATCCCCGACAACTAACGTATGCCTGCACGTTGCAGAATACTCTGTGCCGGTACCATCCGAACACATTTGACTGCACCCTCCGCGGTCCATTTGACAACTTGTTTCTCATCCGGCTCTCAGCATCCCGGACTCTCTGTAAAGGCATCATTGCCGTTATCTCCGCTTCAACGGTTTAGTAGATTGAATTTCCTGTATTTTACGCCTGAAAACAAGATTTGTCAATAGTTTTTGTACAGATGCTGTTTGGGGCTTCTCATGTACAGCGGTATTTGAAAAATATCTCTGATTTATAATATGCCGGCAGGGAATTTTTGACGCTTTTATCCGGATGTGGTAAAATATTTATGTAGGAAAAACAAATGTTTACAAGGAGAAAAGCGATGTTTGGCAGAAAGAATCGTACGGAAGTTTTTGACAGGGAAAATGAAAAGGCTGTGATCAGAAGCAGTATCTGTACAGGAGAAAAGGTTGCCGGATTTAAAAATGTGCATACCGGACAGTTTAGGGATGTGATGCTGATCCGCAGTGACAGGGATAAACAGGACTTTTTAAAAAAATATAATCTTTTGGAATCAGATGTAAAGACGGAATGGTAAACGTTAAGGAAATTAAGCTGCACAAGCCTGTGTCTTAGCGAAAATGTAACGCTATAGTGTTGTAAAATGACAGTACGGAATTTACATCACGGAGGAAAAAAGATGCAGGATATGGTAGCAATTGTGTTGATTGTGATCGCTGTGGCAGCAGGTATCTGGTGCTGGTGGTTTGAAAACGGTGGAAAGACCAGACCGGGTAAATGATCAAAATGAATCGGCAAAATAAGTAAAAGGCAGAACCGTGTACTATCAGACACCGTTCTGCCTGATTTAGTTTTCAGAAGCAAACAGGAAACTCTTGTAGCGGTGAAAAAATCTGATATGATAATATTATAAAGAAAAACGCAGACACTCTTTTCTGCTGATAAAGGGAGGAACTTACATGCTTGAGAATCTGATAAAAGAACGCGGTCTGATGCCCATATGGGATGAAAAGGCGCAAAGCTGGGAGGAACGAAGAAAAGAGATCATTGATCTTTTATGTATGGAAGAATACGGTTTCATGCCCAAAGAGCATGACAGTTTAAGCTGGGAAGTGATTCCGCAGGACTATATTTTCTGCGCAGGACGTGCCAGGATCAGCAAAGTAATCCTGACAGCCCATTTTGGAGAGGACAGTTTTTCATTCCCGATTTACACCTCCATTCCTGAAAGGAAAGAAAAAGTCCCCTTTTTTGTACACATCAATTTCAGAGATGCGGTGCCGGACAGATACCTTCCGGTGGAGGAAATCTGCGACCGCGGTTATGCAGTAGTGTCTTTTTGTTATAATGATGTGACAATGGATGAACAGACCTGTAAGCTGGAAAGCGATCCTTTGGTTGAAATTTTATACAAGGGCGTGGAAAAGCAGCCTTATCATGCCGGCAAGATCCGTATGTGGGCATGGGCGGCTTCCAGAGCACTGGACTATGCGCTGACTCTGGAGTGTCTGGATCCTGACAGGGCAGCAGTAATCGGTCACTCAAGACTGGGAAAAACAGCCTTGGTGGCAGGTATGCTGGATGAGCGCTTTAAAATGGTCATTTCCAACGATTCTGGCTGCAGCGGTGCAGCAATCCTGCGCGGTAAGAAAGGAGAGATGATCGAAAAGATTACCAACGTGTTCCCGCACTGGTTCTGTGACAATTATAAAAAATATGCCGGAAAAGAAGACGAACAGCCTTTTGACCAGCATTTTCTGGTGGCAGCAAGTGCACCCCGGCATGTATATGTTGCAAGTGCAGAACTTGACTGGTGGGCGGATCCTGTTTCCGAATTTTTATCCTGTTATGCTGCGGATGAGGTATACCGCAAACTGGGACTGACAGGTTTTGTCTGTGAAGATGTGATTCCGCAGCCTTTATGCAAGTATCAGGAAGGGATGATCGGGTATCATGTGCGTACCGGCGATCATTATCTGGGGCGTGAGGACTGGAATCTGTATATTGATTATATGGACAAACATTTTGGAGCATAAAAAATGATGCGGAGGCAAAAGATGTCTGGCGGATTGAGAGAGCTCTGCACGCCTGTGATTCCGATATCATAAAACAAGCCGGACAAAACGTGAGAAACTACGGATCGTCCGGCTTGTATCAGTATTGGGGGATGCTTTGATCAATAGTATCTGGCAGCTTTGTAGGCATCGATCATAGCTTTTAAATGAGATTCGGGAATGGTGGCAGGCAGGTTATGGACACCGGAGAAGATAAAGTTGCCGCCGTCTCCAAGTTTTTTTGTGTTCGTGTAAACTGCCTGATAAACCTCGTCATAAGAGGCATGTTCCGGGATCAGCTGTGCATCATAGGCACCGCCCCAGAAAATGACATCTTTGCCGAAACGCTGTTTCAAAGAGTCGATAGACATATTGGCAGCGGAGGTTTGCACAGGATTGAGGATCTTGACACCGCATTCAATCAGGTCTCCGATGATATTGGAAATGGCACCGCAGGAATGCAGATTGATCTTCATGCCAGTGAGAGATTTCCAACCGTCAAACCATTGTTTGTAATAAGGCTTGTAGATTTTGCGCCACAGGTCAGGACCGATCGTTACATCGCGGTTATCTCCAAAATCGTGGGCAACGGAGAGGATGTCCACATATTTGCCAACAGCCTGATCCAACAGTTTGATCTGTTTTAAGGAAGCGTCTACACACTTTTGAAGGAATGCGTGATAAACTTCCGGTGCTTCCAGCATCAGAATCATGGAGCCGACACCGGGGGCAGGACCCACCTGCAGATCGGTAATGCTTTCACCAAGACACAGGGAAAGATCGGTTTCTTCATATAATTTGCGGGCTGTTTCTTCCAATGTGCGCAGAAAATCGTCAGAATAGGTATCGCAGGGATGGAATTTGTCCGGATCGGGAATCTCGAAATCAATGAGCAGATCGGTAGGCTCTGCAGGATCAAAAAAGTATGTTCCGGCAGGGCAGATGGCATTGCCTCTGTTTTTCCAGACAAGAGTGCCGTCCGGACGTTCTTCGAATTCCTCACAGACAGGAACCTTGAATGTGCGTCCCCAGAGCTTCTGCACTTTCCAGTATTGTTCGATATTGTTGCCGCGAAGAGGGCTGGGGCACATGTTGCCGGAAGCCAACAGCATGATATCGCCGTCCATGGCACGGATCACCGAGTCCTCAAAAACGGCATTGGTCATAAAGGTGTCAAGGCGGGGCGGCTGCCAGGGAGTATTCAGGATCTTTTGGAGATTGTCATATGCAACGATATGAAGACCGGCAGTTTCACAAGCACCGAGACCATTGGGAATACGGTCAGGAATCTGATGTGAAAGGACTGCCTGCACACGTTCTCTGGAAGTCATATTTGTTCTCCTTTCCAAGGTAAAAAAGATTGTCGGAATTTCTTTTTTTTATTAGTATTAGTATAAGGAATGAAGAAACAGGATGCAAGCGCATTTGGTCAGAAGTATGTGGGATTTTGACAGTCAAAGACAGGGGAGGATATCTGAGCATAAATTTGGGAAGGAAGGAGTCGGGTATATGTATATAGAAGAAAAAATAGTTACACCGATTAAAGATAAATCAGGAGTTGTATTGTCCTGCCAAGCAATTATGTGATACAATAGAATTGGCAGTTAGCGGGAAATGTCAAAGGATACGCTGATCAGGTCAATGTGATATTGTATGAAATATTGAACATATGGCAGTCATTTTTCAGCGCATTTTCTGTTGCAAAACATTGTTTTTTTTTTTATAATGATGTAGTCCCTGAAAGGTATTACCTTTTAGGGGTGAGACGGAGACAGTATGAAAATGGAAGATTCTGATTCAATCCGCGGAAAGCTTCTGTATGAAATGAAGAGTGGGATCTTTGCAGAGTGTGATCGGCTGCCCCGGGAGAATATCCTGGCCGAGATGCTGGGAATCAGCCGCACTCATTTGAGGGATATCCTGCCGGAGCTGGAGCGGGAAGGATTCATTACCAGGCGTCACGGTGTGGGTACAGTGATCAACCGTCATGTTCTGAACGTGGCAAATCGTATGGATCTGTTTGTGGAGTTTCTGGATATCATCAAATTAAACGGATATGAGCCTGAAGTTGTGTTGTCGGAGGTTTATGAAGAAAGTGCGGATGAACTTGCCGCACGCAAGCTTCAGATTCCGGTTGGAACACAGGTCCTTAGGATCTGCCGATTATGTACAGCAGACGGTAACCCCGCAATCTATTGTGAGGATATTTTGGAAAAACAACTGGTCAGACACAAGTATGAGATAACGGATCTTAGATATCCGATCTATGATTTTCTGCCCCGATTTTGTGAAGTATCATCTTATATGGATCTTACTGAGATTCATGCGATGGTGGCTGATGAGCGGCTGGCCGGACTGTTGGAGATTCCTGTAGGAAGTCCCATTTTGAATCTTGAAGAAGTTGACTATGATATTGGAGGCAGAGCAATCTTTTATTCAAAAGAATACTTCGTGGATTCACTGTTTTTACAAACTGTGTTAAGAAAGAAACTATAAATAAAGTTCTTATGAAAAAATGGAGGACAAAAAAATGCAGCATGTTTACACTGGCAAAACCAAAGACGTTTTCGCACTCGACAATGGCAATTATCTGTTAAAGTTCAAAGATGATTGCACCGGTAAAGACGGTGTGTTCGATCCCGGTGAGAATTCCGTAGGTCTGACCATCGACGGTGTCGGCGATGTAAACCTTCGCATGTCTATTTATTTCTTTGAAAAGATCAATGCAGCAGGCATCAGAACTCACTATGTAAGCGCTGATCTGGAAAACACTACTATGGAAGTAAAGCCTGCAAAGGTGTTTGGCAAGGGTCTTGAAGTAATCTGCAGACACAAAGCAGTAGGAAGTTTCTTCCGCCGTTACTGCCAGTATGTGGAAGAAGGCGCAGACCTGCCCGCATATGTTGAGACCACTTTCAAGAATGATGACCTGGGCGATCCTCTGGTTACCAAAGACGGCCTGGTGGTTCTTGGTGTAATGACCGAGCAGCAGTATGACGATATGAAGGATATGACCCAGAAGATCACCCAGATCGTAGCAGATGATCTGAAAGAAAAAGGCCTGATCCTTTACGATATCAAATTTGAATATGGCTATGATGCAGAAGGCAACGTAATGCTGATCGATGAGATCGCATCCGGTAACATGCGTGTTTATAAGGATGGCAAGTACATTGATCCCATGACTCTGTCCGAGCTGTTTTTTGCTTAATAGAAACTGTACAGAGGGTTCATTGCTGTAATGCGGTGAATCCTCTGGTGTTAATATGTCACAGGACTGCTTAAACTGGCAGTACCGGAAAGGAAATACTTATGGAAAAATCTCATTCCGCTTCATACGCTGCAGCAGGCGTAAATATTGAAGCTGGTTACGAAGGCGTACGCCTGATGAAAAAACACGTTGCACGTACGATGATCCCGGGCGTTGTTTCCGATATTGGCGGCTTTGGCGGCCTTTTTACTCCTGACATCAAAGGTATGGAAGAGCCTACTTTAGTAATGGGCACTGACGGTGTCGGCACCAAACAGCGTATCGCACAGATCATGGACAAGCATGATACGGTTGGTATCGACTGTGTAGCTATGTGTGTAAACGATATCGTTTGCTGCGGCGCAAAGCCCATCACTTTCCTTGATTATATCGCAATCGGCAAAAATGACCCTGAAAAGGTTGCAACCTTAGTTTCCGGCGTGGCAGAAGGCTGCGTACAGGCTGGCTGTGCACTGGTTGGCGGTGAAACCGCAGAACATCCCGGAACCATGGCAGCTGATGACTACGATCTGGCTGGTTTTGCAGTTGGTATCGTGGACAAGACCAAGGTTATTGACCAGAAGCAGATGAAAGCAGGCGACGTAGTGCTGGCACTTCCTTCCAGCGGCTGTCATTCCAACGGCTACTCTCTGGTTCGCAAGGTTTTCGACGTTGAAAACTGCGATCTGAACAAATATTATGAAGAACTTGGCCAGACCCTTGGCGAAGCACTTTTAACTCCTACCGTTATTTATGTAAAACCCGTACTGGCAGCTATTGAAGCAGCAGAAGTACATGGCGTAAGCCACATCACCGGCGGCGGTTTCTATGAGAATATTCCCCGCTGTATCCCCGAAGGCCTGACTGCGAAGATCGACAAGGCTTCCATCAAGGTTCTTCCTATTTTCAATCTTCTCCAGAAAGAAGGCAATATTCCTGAAAGAGATATGTACAATACCTACAACATGGGCGTTGGTATGGCTCTGATCGTAAGCGCAGAAACTGTGGATGTTGCAGTGGAAGCTCTTGCAAAAGAAGGCGTTGACGCATATGTGATCGGCCAGATCATCGACAGCAATGAAGGTATCATTCTGGAATAATAAAAACCGGACGAAAGAGGATAACAATGGTAAAAAGAATTTATGTTGAAAAGAAGCCCGCTCTGCGCCATGAAGCAGCCGGTCTGTTAAAAGAACTGCGCAGTCTGCTGGGTATTTCCGCACTGACAGATTTACGTCTGATCAACCGCTATGATGCGGAAGGTCTGGAAGACGATGTGTTTGCGCGTGCAGTTGCAACCGTATTTTCCGAACCCCAGGTTGACGATACCATGACTGAATGTCCTGCTGAAGGATATACTGTTTTTGCAGTGGAATCCCTTCCCGGTCAGTTTGACCAGCGTGCAGATTCTGCAAGTCAGTGTATTCAGCTGATGACTCAGGGCGACCGTCCTGCAGTGCGTACCGCAAAGGTTTATATGCTTGCAGGCGATATTTCCGCAGAAGATCTGGAAAAGATCAAAAAGTATGTAATTAACCCCGTTGAATCCAGAGAAGCATCTTTAGAGCCTGTTGAGACCTTAAAGGTTGAATATGAGATTCCCACTGCTGTAGATACCGTTACCGGTTTTATCGGAATGGATGAAGCAGCTCTGACCGAACTTCTGGATCGCCTTGGTCTGGCAATGGATCTGGATGACCTGAAATTCTTACAGACTTATTTTAAAGAAGATGAACACCGCGATCCCACCATCACTGAGATCCGTGTTGTAGATACCTACTGGTCTGACCACTGCCGTCACACCACTTTCTCCACCCACATTGACAATGTACAGATTCATGATCCTGCTGTTGCAGCAGCTTATGAGCGTTATCTGGCAGCACGTGTGGAAGTATACGGCGAAGAAAAGGCAGCAAAGCGTCCCCAGACTCTGATGGATATTGCTACCATCGGTGTTAAGACCTTAAAGAAACGCGGCCTGATTCCTGAACTGGATGAGAGCGAAGAGATCAACGCATGTTCCATCCATGTTACCGCTACGGTAGACGGCGAGGAACAGGACTGGCTGTTAATGTTCAAAAATGAAACCCATAACCATCCTACCGAAATCGAGCCTTTCGGCGGCGCAGCTACCTGTATCGGCGGCTGTATCCGAGATCCCCTTTCCGGCCGTGCATATGTACATCAGGCAATGCGTGTAACCGGCGGCGGAGATCCCAGAGTAGCGATCAAGGATACCATTCCCGGCAAGCTTCCCCAGCGTAAGATTGCACAGACTGCAGCTGCAGGCTATTCTTCCTATGGTAACCAGATCGGTCTGGCAACCGGCCATGTAGCAGAAATCTATCACGATGGTTATATTGCAAAACGTATGGAATGCGGTGCGGTAGTTGCTGCAGCTCCCGCATACAATGTACGCCGTGAATGTCCTCTTCCGGGCGATGTGATCGTTCTTTTGGGCGGTCGTACCGGCCGTGACGGTATCGGCGGTGCAACCGGTTCTTCCAAGAGCCACAACTTAAAATCCCTGACTACTATGGCATCCGAAGTTCAGAAGGGTAATGCACCCGAAGAACGTAAGATCCAGAGACTGTTCCGCAACAGCGAAGTAACCCGTCTGATCAAACGCTGTAACGACTTCGGTGCAGGCGGTGTCAGCGTGGCAATCGGTGAACTTGCAGACGGCTTAAAGATCAATCTGGATGCAGTTCGTAAAAAATACGAAGGTCTTGACGGTACTGAAATCGCAATCTCCGAATCCCAGGAGCGTATGGCTGTTGTCGTTGCTGCTGAAGATGTGGATAAATTCATTGCAGCAGCAGAAGCTGAAAACCTGGAAGCATACCGTGTGGCAGTTGTTACCGAAGAAGCACGTATGGTTATGGAATGGAACGGTGTTACCATCGCTAACTTAAGCCGTGAATTCTTAAATACCAACGGTGCTGTAAAACATGCACAGGTTGAAGTAACCGAAAAAGACAGACAGGAACTTGCAGCTGATAAGGCACTTGACTTAAAGACCATCGCAGGCAGCTTAAAATCCGCTTCCCGCAGAGGTCTGACAGAACGTTTCGACGGTTCCATCGGCGCAGGCAGCATTCTGATGCCTTTTGGCGGCAAGACCCAGCGTACTCCCGCACAGGCTATGGCAGCTATGTTCCCTGTTCTTCCCGGACAGGTTACCGATCAGGCAAGTGTCATGGCATGGGGCTTTGATCCTGAACAGACCTGTGTAGATCCTTACGCAGGTGCTTACAATGCAGTATTTACTTCCATGGCTAAGCTGGTTGCAGCGGGCGCAGATCAGTCCAAAGCATACCTGACTTTCCAGGAATTCTTTGAAAGACTCCGTCAGGAGCCTACCCGTTGGGGCAAGCCCTTCTCCGCACTGCTTGGTGCAATGGATGCACAGCTTGACCTTGGCGCAGCCGCAATCGGCGGCAAGGACTCCATGTACGGTACCTTCCTTGACATGGACGTACCTCCTACACTGATCTCCTTTGCGATCGCTCCTTTAAAGGCAGACGAAGTACTTTCTCCTGAATTTAAGGAAGCAGGTCATCCCGTATACCTGTTTGAAGGTAAAGATGTAGAAGATAGCAAGAATGTATGGAATACCTTCTATGAACTGCACAAGGCAGGCAAGGTAAAAGCAGCATGGGCTGTTGAAAACGGCGTTGCTGAAGCAGTTATGTGCATGTCCTTTGGTAACAATATCGGCTTTACCGCAGACAATGCAGATGCAGCATGGTATGCATACAAGCCCGGCGCGATCGTTGCCGAACTGACAGAAGAAGTTGACTGTGTAGTTAAGATCGGTCAGACCACTGCAGAAGCAGTTGTAACCATCGGCGCTGACAGCGTTTCTGTTGCAGAACTGCTGGCGATCAATGAAGCTGTACTGGAAGGTGTATATCCTAACCGTACCAAGCTTGATGAAGCAGAAGTTCCTGTTCTTTCCGCTGAAACCGGTGTTCGTGTGGCACCCAGAATCGGTGTGGCAAAACCCAAGGTACTGCTTCCTGTATTCCCCGGCACCAACTGTGAATACGACAGTGCGCGTGCTGCCCAGAAGGCAGGTCTTGATACCGAGATCATCGTGATCAACAACCAGTCCGCACAGGGTGTTGCAGATTCCGTAACCCGTTTTGCACAGGCAGTCCGTGAAAGCCAGATCATCTTTGTTCCCGGCGGTTTCTCCGGCGGTGACGAACCCGATGGCTCCGGTAAGTTCATTACCGCATTCTTCAGAAATCCTGAAGTGCGTGAAGCTACCATGGACCTGTTAAAACAGCGTGACGGTCTGATGCTTGGTATCTGTAACGGTTTCCAGGCACTGATCAAATTAGGTCTTGTTCCTTTCGGCGAGATCATTGATACCGACGATACCTGTCCTACTTTAAGCTACAACGTGATCGGACGCCATCAGTCCAAGATCGTACGTACCCGTATCGCATCCAACCGTTCACCCTGGTTATCCAGAGTATCTGTCGGCGATATCGTAAATGTACCGATTTCTCACGGTGAAGGCAGATTCCTGTGCAGCGATGAGCTGATCAAAAAGCTTGCTGCAAACGGACAGATTGCAACCCAGTATGTTGACTTAAACGGCGTACCTACCATGGATGTTGACTTTAACCCCAACGGTTCCGTATGGGCAGTAGAAGGTATCACTTCTCCTGACGGCCGTGTTCTTGGTAAGATGGGTCACTCCGAGCGTATCGGCGAAGGCTTATACCGCAACGTACCCGGCAATTATGATCTGCATCTGTTTGAATCCGCTAAGGATTACTACACATTATAAGAAGTAACAGGCGCCGGCCGCTAAACGTGCCGGCGCCGTAACGAATATTTTATGACATGAGGTGGCGAAATGGCTTTTTATTACTCTGAACCTTCACATACTTTCAGCGAGTACCTGCTGGTTCCCGGCTATTCTTCCAAAGAATGCATTCCGGCGAACGTTCCCTTAAAGACCCCCGTGGTGAAATACCGCAAAGGTCAGGAAGAATGCCCGCTGACCATGAACATCCCCATGGTATCTGCAGTTATGCAGTCCGTATCCGGTGAAAACATGGGTGTGGCACTTGCAAAAGAAGGCGGTATCGCATTTATTTATGTTTCCCAGACCATTGAACAGCAGGCTGAAATGGTACGCCGTGTAAAGAACTCCAAGGCTGGTTTTGTATTAAGCGACTCCAACCTTCGTCTGGAAAACACCATGGCAGATGCAGTTGCATTAAAAGAACGCACCGGTCACTCCACCATGGCAGTTACCGATGACGGAACCGGAACCGGTAAGCTTCTTGGTATCGTTACCAGCCGTGATTACCGCGTAAGCCGTATGGATCCCAACACTCCTGTATCCGAATTTATGACTCCCCTTGAAAAGCTTGTAACTGCTCCCGAAGGTACTACCCTGAAAGTTGCAAATGACATCATCTGGGATCATAAGTTAAACTCCCTTCCTATCGTGGATGCAGAAGGTCATCTGGTATCTTTCGTATTCAGAAAAGATTACGATCAGCACAAGAACAACCCTCTTGAACTGCTGGATTCCCATAAGCGTTACATCGTAGGTGCAGGTATCAACACCCGTGACTACGCAGAACGCGTTCCCGCACTGGTAGAAGCTGGTGTAGACGTTTTAGTTATCGACTCTTCCGAAGGTTATTCCGAATGGCAGGCTCTTACCTTAAAGTGGATTCGTGATCATTACGGTGATACCGTTAAGGTTGGTGCAGGTAACGTTGTAGACGGCGAAGGCTTCCGTTTCCTGGCTGATGCAGGTGCTGACTTTGTCAAGATCGGTATCGGCGGCGGTTCCATCTGTATCACCCGTGAAACCAAGGGTATCGGCCGCGGTCAGGCTACTGCAGTTATCGACGTGGCAGCTGAACGTGACAAATACTTCGAAGAAACCGGTGTTTATGTGCCGATCTGTGCAGACGGCGGTATCGTACACGATTACCACATCACCCTTGCACTGGCAATGGGTTCTGACTTCTGCATGCTGGGCCGTTACTTCTCCAGATTTGACGAGTCTCCTACAAGCAAAGTTCTGGTTAACGGCAACTACATGAAGGAATACTGGGGCGAAGGCAGCGCGCGTGCACGTAACTGGCAGCGTTATGACCTGGGCGGTGCAGCGAAGTTAAGCTTTGAAGAAGGAGTTGACTCCTATGTACCTTACGCAGGCGCTCTTTCCGATGGCGTGGCAATCACTCTGGCTAAGGTTCGTTCCACCATGTGCAACTGTGGTGCATTAAGCCTTCCTGAACTTCGCGAAAAGGCAAAACTGACTCTGGTTTCCGAAGTTTCCATCATCGAGGGCGGTGCTCACGACGTAACCTTAAAGGATACCAACAACAATCCCAGAAGATAATATTTGAAAATACAAGCGGCGCACGATTTCGTGCGCCGTTTTGTTTTAGTATCTTTTATTCAACTTCAATCAGTTCATATTCTCTGGTGCCGTAGCCGTGTTCAGCAGCGGTTTCGATGGTGTGGATACCGTTGCGGCTTTCGATACGTTCGATCAGGTGGGGCTTGCCGGGATCGCTGGAAGCATATACAAGATCGATGCAGGCCTGATCGATCGCGATGGGGTCGGTGGAAACTAAAATACCGATGTCTGCGATGCAGGGATCTTCCGCAACTGCGCAGCAGTCACAGTCAACGCTCATGTTTTTCATAACATTGACATAGAGAAGATTTCCCTTGAAATAGTCAATTACAGTTCCGGCAGCATCTGCCATGGATTCCAGGAAAGAATCGTGATCAGAACCCCAGAAGTTGTCTGTGTCACCGACACCGTGGATATATTTTTTTCCGTAAGAGGAAGCAACACCGATGGAGAGCTGCTTTAAAGCTCCGCCGTAACCGCCCATGGGATGACCCTTGAAGTGAGAGAGCACCAACATGGAATCATAGTTTTCGATGTTTTTGCCCACAAAGTTCTTATCGATCTTTTTGCCGTTGGGGATCGGAAGTTCCAGATCGGGACCTTCTGCATCCAGAATGTCTACTTTGAAATATCTGCTCCAGCCGTGGTAGTCCATCAGCTTGATGTGGCGTTCTGTCACGTCGCGTTCGCCGGCATAAGCGGTGTTGCATTCTACAACAGTACCGTTAACATGATCGATGACAGGCTTCCAGAATTTGGGGGAAAGGAAGTTCTGATTACCTTTTTCGCCGGAATGAACTTTGATGGCAACATTGCCGGGAAGTTCGGTATTTAACATTTTATAGAGTTCCAAAACTTTTTCGGGGGTGATAGTGCGGGAAAAATAAACTTTTGCGCTCATGGGAAGGCCTCCTGTAAAACAATAAATAAACAGCGGATCTAAACATCCAATATATAGACAGTATACAACAAAATGGCAGAGAATTGGAATGGTATATCTTGCTTTTTGACAGGAAGTTTCAGAAGAATCTTGATGCCTGTGTGAAAAAAAGGTACAATGTGCATAGTTAAAAAACGGGAAATTGCGGTGCAGTAATCCCATATGGCTGAAAGGAATATTTATGAGCAGTTTAAAAGATAAAAAATTATTTTTGCTGGATATGGACGGCACGATCTATCTGGATGATGATCTTTTTGACGGAACACTGGATTTTCTGGAATATGTCAAAAAAATCGGCGGAAGATATATGTTTCTGACCAATAATTCATCTAAAAGTGTCAGCGCCTATGTGGAAAAACTGGGACGGTTGGGAATTGCTGCGACAGCGGAAGATTTTCTGACCTCCACCAATGCGACTGTTTTGTATCTGCAAAAAAAGAAGTACCATAAGATTTATGCATTCGGAACCACATCTTTCAAAGAACAGTTAAAAGAAGGCGGTTTGCCGATCACCGATCATTTGGAAGAGGATATTGACTGTCTGTGCATGGGATTTGATACGGAGCTGACTTTTCAGAAGCTTGAAGATGCCTGCATTTTGTTAAATAAAGGTGTTGATTATATTGCGACCAATCCGGACTGGGTTTGTCCTACCTGGTATGGGTATGTGCCGGACTGTGGTTCTGTCAGCCAGATGCTGTGCAATGCAACAAAGCGCATGCCTTTGTTCATCGGAAAACCGCAGCCGACAATGGTACAGCTTGCAATGGAAAAGACAGGATTTGCGCCGGAAGAGACTGTGGTGATGGGAGACAGACTCTACACTGATATTGCCTGTGGCGTCAATGCCGGAATCAGCAGTATTTTTGTACTGAGCGGCGAAGGAACACTGGAAGATCTGGCAGCCAGTGAGGTGAAGCCGGAGTTTGTGCGCGATAATATCAGACAGGTTTATCAGGAGTTGGTGGAAGAATGAGATACACAAGACCGCATTTTTATGATGATTTTGTCTGTACAGCGGACAAATGTCCGGATACCTGCTGTGCAGGCTGGCAGATTATGATCGATGAAGATACACTGGAAAAATACAAAAACGTAAAGGGTGATTTCCGAAAACGTCTGCACAGCAGCATTGATTGGGAAGAGGGCTGTTTTTTTCAGTTTAACGAAAGAAGATGTGCTTTTTTAAATGACAGAAATCTGTGCGATCTGTATCTTGCACTGGGAGAAGAGGGATTTTGCGATACCTGCAGAAAGTATCCCAGACATACAGAAGAATTCGAGGGAATCCGTGAATATTCTCTTTCTTTGTCCTGCCCGGTGGCGGCACGAATGATTCTGGCAAATCAGGGAATGCTGCAGTTTGCTGAAATCGAGGACGAGGAAGAGGACGAACTGGAAGACGAGTTTGAAGATTTTGACCTGATGCTGTTTACCCAGCTGGAAGATGCCAGAAAGCTTTTGTTTGAAAAGCTTGAATGTCTGGCAGATAAGCAGCAGACTGCATCCGAAGAAACATTGCAGGATGTTATGGGGCAGGCAATGTTATTGGCGGAACAGCTGCAGTATTGTGTGGAAGACGGCCGCTATTTTGAGATTGAAGAGTGGATTGAGAAGTATCGCAGCGGTGAGGAAATCCGGAGCGGGCAGAACAGCAGTCGAGAAGCAGACAGCAGCCAAGAGACAGACAGATATCATTTGCGCAGCGAACTGTTTCAAAATATAGAAAATCTGGAACGGCTTCGTGAAGAATGGAACAATGTGCTGAAAGATATGTATGACATTCTGTATTCCGGTACACAGAATGAGTATCAGAAGCAGCAGGAAACATTTGCTGCATATCTTGACAGCAATCCGGAAAAAAAGGCAGAATATGAAAATATCTGTCTGCAGCTGTTTGTATTCTTTGTGTATACCTATTTCTGCGGCGCGGTATATGACGGATGGATTTACAGTAAGATGGCACTGGCAGTGCGTTCCGTGGAATTTTTGCAGGAAATGTTCCTGATGCGCTGGAAGCAAAACGGAGAACTTACTTTTGAAGATTATGTAGAGCTGTCCTACCGCTATGCCCGTGAAATCGAGCATTCGGATCAGAATCTGATCGCATTGGAAGAGTGCTTTATGGAAGAGATCGTGGAACTGGAATAAGCGGCTTTGCAGCCTGGGAGGAATAAAATGGAATTACTTGAAACTATTTTAAAAAGACGCAGCGTCCGCAGATATACGGAGGAAGAGATTCCGGAGGAAAAACTGGAAAAGATTCTTTTGGCGGGACTTATGGCTCCTACCAGCAGAAATTTAAAGCCCTGCACGTTTTATCTGATCAAAAAACGGGAAATATTGGTTCAGTTGTCAAAGGTGAAAAAAATGGGCGGCGGAATGCTTGCAGACAGCAATGCCGCGATCGTGGTTTGCGCAGACAGTGAAAAAGCAGATACCTGGATCGAGGACAGTTCCATTGCACTTGGGTATATGCATCTGATGGCAGCAGAGCAGGAAGTGGGAAGCTGTTGGTGCCAGATTCATTTAAGAACAGCAGAAGACGGAGCTGAGGCGGAAGAAAGAGTGCGAAAGATTCTGAATGTTTCTGACAGAGAACGCATCGTTGGCATTTTGGCATTGGGAATGCCGCAGGAGCAGCCTGTACCTTACAAAGAAGCTGCTGCTGACTGGGCCAAAGTAATCAGGATTGAGTAAGAATACGGATCAATAAAAAAAGTTTGCGCAGCAGCGCAAACTTTTTTTAACTGCCGGGGCAGCTGATCTTTGCTATTTTTTCAATCATGTCATGCAGCAGATGGGACTGTTCGGTATCTGCTGCCTTGTAATAAACTTCTTTTCCTTCCCGGCGGCTGGTGATCAGGTTTCCTGCACGCAGAAGCTTTAAGTGATGGGAAACAGCCGGGCTGCTCATGTCCATCAGGGCAGAAATATTGATCACACATTCTTCACAGTGGCATAAGAGCCAGAAGATGCGGATGCGGGTGCTGTCGGAAAGCAGTTTGAATATATCTGAGATGATAGTAAAATCGGAAGCCTCAGGCATATGGTCAAGATGGTGTTCTAGCGCCTGTCCATGGTCGTGGGGCAATTTTTTTTCAGACATAGTTTCTACCTTTCGGAATTTTGCACAATACTGGGTTTTGTTTCGCAGACAGCCGGACTTTCGTCAGCATTTTTTTACAAACAGGGCGCGGATCGCATTTAAAACTGCTAAAACCATAACGCCTACATCTGCAAAGATGGCGATCCACATATTGGCGGCACCGAAAGCAACCAGAACAAGTGCCAGAATTTTGATGGCAATGGCAAAGATGATGTTCTGATATACGATTCCCAGACATTTTCGGGAAATGCGGATTGCCTTGACGATTTTCATGGGATCGTCATCCATCAGGACGATGTCGGCGGCTTCGATGGCAGCGTCAGAACCCATAGCACCCATGGCAATGCCGATGTCTGCGCGGGATAAAACGGGAGCATCATTGATGCCGTCACCTGCGAAAGCCAGTTTGCGGCGTTTGGGCTGCATGGAAAGCAGATATTCTACTTTGGATACTTTGTCTGCGGGCAGCAGTTCACTGTAAAATGTATCAATTCCCAGAGCAGAGGCGGTCTGTTCGGCAGTGGCCTGATTATCACCGGTCAGCATGACAGTTTTTTTCACGCCGTTTCGTTTTAAAGCAGATACTGCCTGTGCGGAATTGGGCTTTACGATGTCTGAAATCAGGATATATCCTGCATATTTGCCGTCAACTGCCATATGAATGATCGTTCCGGCCAGATGACAGGGGGTAAAATCAATATGCAGATGCTTCATGAGTTTTTCGTCGCCGGCAGCGACACTGATACCGTCGATCAAAGCAGTAACACCGTGACCGCCAATTTCCTGAATGTCAGATACGCGTAAAGTATCAGGTTCTTTGCCGTAAGCGGTTTTTAAGCTTCTGCTGATCGGATGGGAGGATGCACTTTCTGCCAAAGCAGCGTATTCAAGCAGCTGTGTATCGGACATCGTATCAGAACAGATTGCGCTGACCTCAAAGACACCTCTTGTCAGGGTACCGGTTTTGTCGAATACCACGCAGTCTGTCTGGGACAGGGCTTCCAGATAATTGGAGCCTTTTACCAGAATACCTTCCTTGCTGGCACCGCCGATACCGGCAAAGAAGCTCAAAGGAACACTGACAACCAGTGCACAGGGACAGCTTGCGACCAGAAAGGAAAGCGCCCTGTACAGCCACAGGCTGAAGCGGGGAGGTTGTTGTAAAAACAGGAGGTTTACAATGGGCGGCAGAAAAGTCAGAGCCAAAGCGGCATAACAGACAGCAGGTGTATAAATCCGGGCAAAACGGGAGATAAAGTCCTCGGAACGGGATTTTCTGGAGCTTGCATTTTCCACCAGGTCCAAAATCTTTGAAACTGTGGATTCGCCGAATTCCTTTGTGGTCCGGACCTTCAAAACACCGGTCATATTGATGCATCCGCTGATGATCTCATCGCCGCAGGCAATATCGCGGGGAAGACTTTCACCGGTCAGGGCACTGGTATTTAAGGTGGAATGGCCTTCGGTTACAATGCCGTCAATGGGAACTTTTTCGCCGGGACAGACAATAATGGTGGTGCCGATGGCAATTTCATCGGGATCGGTGCGGACAAGCTGTCCGTTTTCTTCGATATTGGCGTAGTCGGGACGGATATCCATCAGTTCGCTGATGTTTCTGCGGCTTTTTCCGACGGCATAGCTCTGGAAGAGCTCGCCTACCTGGTAAAAGAGCATAACGGCAACCGCTTCCACATAATCTCCGTTCTGCGTCAGACCAATGATCAGCGCGCCGATGGTGGCGATGGCCATCAGGAAGTTTTCGTCGAAAACCTGTCGGTTTCGGATACCTATGTATGCTTTCCTTAAAATATCATGGCCGATGATACCGTAGGGAATCAGGTAAAGTAAAAAACGCAGGATTCCCTGTACAGGCACAAAAGCCAGAAGAATCATAAGGAAAGAGCTGGCGAGAATGCGGTACAGCATTTTTTTCTGTTTTCGGGTCATAAGGATACTCTCCGGATCAAAAAATTACAGGAAGATTTCGCAGTCGCTTTCCACTTTTTTGCAGTTTTTTAAAACTTCTTTCATGACAGCGGCAGCATCCTGACCGTCTTCAAATTCCACGTTCATTTTCTGGGTCATGAAATTTACCACAGCATCTTTGACACCGGCGGTATTTTTTGCAGCAATTTCCATTTTGTTGGCACAGTTTGCGCAGTCTACTTCGATCTTGTAAGTTTTTTTCATGGGTTAAGTCTCCTTTGCATAAAGATTAAAAGATTGTTTAATTGTTTAATGATATTATGCCATAAAACAGTGGAAGATGCAAGGCAAAGAATGGTTTACAGCGGCGAAAAATGTCGGTATACTGGATGGGAGGAAAAGTGCATATTTTTGACAGGAGGTTGAAAATTTGAAAAAGGAAAAGATAGAATGGAAAGGTTTCCTAAAGCCCATGCTGGCGATCGCATTTCCGGTAGCATTGCAGAATCTTCTGGGTACCACGGCGAGTATGGTGGATACCATTATGATCGGCAGCGAAGGCGAACTGGCGGTGGCGGCAGTGGGCATCTGTTCCCAGATTTATGCGCTGTTTGCGGCAAGCTTTTTTGGATTTATGGCTGGCGCGATGATCTTTTTTGCACAGTACTGGGGGTCCGGCAACCATAAGGGAATCAACAGAACGGTGGGAATCTCAGGAATCCTGATGCTGATCATCGCTTTGATCTATGGAATTGTGGCAGTTACGAATCCGGAATTTTTGCTGCGGGTTTATACAGATAAGGAAAACATTGTGCAGCTTGCCGTTCCCTATCTGCGGATTGCCGGTTTTGTTTATCCGATTCAGATAGTTACATTTTTGATGAGTATGCTGCTTCGCTCCACAGAACGTGTAAAACCTCCGCTGTTTGCTTCTTTTGCAGCGATCATTGTTAACTTTGTACTGAACTGGATTTTGATTTACGGTCGTTTTGGAATGCCTAAAATGGGTATTGCCGGTGCAGCAGTGGGCACGCTGGTATCTTCGATCGTGAATCTTTTGATCCTGCTGGTTTATCTGATGTATGACAATGAAACTGTAGTGCTCAGATTCCGGGATATGTTTATGTTTGATATGGATTTCATCAAAACATATCTGTTAAAAAGTATTCCGCTTTTATGTAATGAAATGTTGTACGGCGTCGGTCAGATGCTGATCAATATTGTGATTGGCAGGCAGGATGAATCGGCGATCGCTGCCATGGCTGCGTTTCGTGTACTGGAAGGCTTTGTCTATGCGTTTTTCGGCGGTCTTGCGGATGCAAGCTCTGTTATCGTGGGCAAAGAAGTGGGAGCCGGCAGACCGATGCGCGGTTATCAGTATACCAAGGGTTTTGCGGTTATCTGCCCGAGTGTTACATTTTGTATCTGTCTGATCGGTCTGATCTTCAACGAGCCGCTTTTAGGCCTGTTTGGATTGGGAACACAGGCACTTACATATGGAAAATACATGCTGATGATCTATCTGGTGATGGGAACCATCCGTACCTGCAATTACATTATGAACGGCTGTTACCGTGCAGGCGGCGAAGCGGTCTTTGGAACCGTTATGGAAGTTTCCTGTCTGTTTTTGATCAGTGTTCCGATGACCTGGATGGCCGGTATGATATGGAAATTGCCGTTTATTGCCGTGTTTGCTTTTGTATATACGGATGAAATTATGCGTCTGATCTTTGAACTTCGGTATACAGGCACGGGAAAATGGATCAAACCGGTTACAGAGGCCGGAAAAGCAGCGATTCCTGAATTTAAGGAGCAGTTAAAAACAAGGAGGAAGACATGTTAAAAGAACAATTTAAAGTAGGGACTGATTTCGGAGCAGATTTTGAAATTCAGGAATGTGGAGCCAAAAACAGTGTCAAATGCTGGAAATTTGCGTTTCAATATGCGCCGGAAACAGCAGAAAAGGACAGAGTCATCAGCATTGAATTTTCCTTTCCGCTTACCGATGTGGTTGGTGAATGGACTCCGGCAGCAGGCGTTTCCAGACATGTTGTGGCTGACTGGGATTACCCCAGACGCAGCATGACAAGCCGTTACACGCCGGTTATATGCTGGTTTAACGGGGAGTCAAAAAACAGAAGACTGCTTGCATGGACTGAGATCGACCAGAAGGTGGAGCTGCAGTACGGTGTTCATGAAGAGGACGGAACCATGCTGTGCATTACCAGAATTTATCTGCCCAAAGGCACTTATACAGACGGATATGAAACCATGCTGCGCGAAGATTTTTCTGACAGAATGTACTGGAAAGGACTGCGCGATACCGTTGACTGGTGGGAAAAGGAAAAAGGTCTTTCTTATCTGGAAGCACCTCTGGCAGCCCGCAAGCCTTTATACTCTTTCTGGTATTCTTTCCATCAGGATGTCAATGAACAAAATGTTGAAGAAGAGTGCAGACTGGCAGCACAGAACGGATTTGAAGTGGTTATCGTGGATGACGGCTGGCAGACCGCTGACAACAATCGCGGCTATGCCTTCTGCGGTGACTGGGAGATGGAGCCTTCCAAGTTCCCTGATTTTGCAGCACATGTAAAGCGCGTGCAGGATATGGGCTTAAAATACATGCTCTGGTTTTCCGTTCCTTTTGTCGGCATTTATGCAAAATCCTGGGAAGCTTATAAGGACAAGATGCTTTATATGAGCCAGAGCGGAAAATGGGGCATACTGGATATCCGTTATCCTGAATGCCGTGAATATCTGCTTAAAACCTATGAAAAAGCAGTTGTGGATTGGAATCTTGACGGCTTAAAGCTTGACTTTATCGATAATTTTTACATGAAAGAAGAAAGTCCTGCCTGGAAAGAAGGAATGGACTTTGCGGATGTACAGGACGCACTCAACGCCCTGTTTTTACAGGTGAATGAGCGTCTGCGCACGATCAAGCCGGAGCTTTTGATCGAATTCCGTCAGGCATATATCGGACCGCGCATCCAGTGCTACGGCAATATGCTGCGTGTGGCAGACTGTCCGATGTCCGGCCTGTTGAACCGTGTAGGTATTGCAGATATCCGTATGCTGAGCAAATCTGCAGCGGTACATTCCGATATGCTGATGTGGCATGCAGATGAAAAGCCGGCGGATGCGGCACTGCAGGTATTAAGCTGTCTGTTTGGTGTGCTGCAGTTTTCCGTGAAGCTGGATACTTTGTCTGATGATACCAAGAAAATGGTTCAGTTCTGGATGCACTTTATGCAGGAGCATATGGATCTTTTGCAGAACAGCCAGATCTGTCCTCTGGAACCGGAAAATCTCTATCCCGAGATTTCTGTCTGTGACGGTAAGGAAGCGGTTGTGGCACATTACAGCAGAGGCAGAGTGCTGAAGCTGGATGCAGAAGCTATGCAGGAGCAGCAGGATGCGCCGGTACAGAAGCTGTATTTTGTAAATGCTGTGAAAGCACAGAATGTGATCGTGTCCGGTGCAGCCTGCGCTTACAAGTATCAGGTGCTTGACTGCATGGGCAATGTCTGCGGCGACGGTGTGATTTGTGCAGTTGGAATGGATAAGATTTCTGTTCCGACCGGCGGTATGGTGGTGTTTGAGCAGAAATAATGGCCTGAAGATAGTCAAAATAAGTGAAGACAGGTAAGCTGCGCAGCTGAATTTTGCTGTAGAATATACTGGAATCATTCAGATTTTTGAAAAATACAGATTTGATGGCCGCAATCGATTGTTTCAGGAGCTGAAATCATTCAAATTTCATAAAACTAAAAAAAAGCCTGCCCGAATCAGCATGATTGGGCAGGTTTTTTTTGTTTTTTGAAGTATTTGAATGATTTTTCATCCCGGGCAGTGTGTGTTAAGCATTCATTTATGAGAAAAACTTATTTTTGCCTGATTTTTGATAAAAAACAGGGATAAAAAAGTAGGCAAATACAGGAAATCCGAAAAATTGAATGAAACACACTACATTACATACTATGTACTTTCCGTATCAGTCCTGCAACCTGTGCAGCACAGGCTTCAATACCTGCGGGAGTCAGATGGACATGATCCTCAAAACTGATGTAAGTATCAATATTGGGGTAAACAAGGCTGTGCAGATCATTGATGACAAGGCCCATTTCTTCCATCTTGGGAACGATCACTTCATTATAGCGAAGGATGCGGTCATTGGTCCAGGTGGGGCTGAAAGGAGTAACGGGAGTGATGTTGGCAAAAATGACTTTTTTGTATTCGCGAAGCAGAATATCAGCGATGCGCTGCATATTGGTCACATATTCCTCAATAGTACAGAATGGACCGTAACCGCAGTCATAGCTGTCCCAGAGACCGTTGTTCCAGTGAACAACTTCGCTGCCTTCCATTTCAGGCTTCCAGTCATTGGTAATGCCCCAAAGGGTATATTTGGAAAAACGGCAGTTTTCTTCGGGCTGAAATACAGTAAATTCCGGTGCAAGCAGTTCTGCAGTTCTGGCACCGTAGCCGATCTGGCGGATAGAATCGCCAAGCAATGTGATCTTTGTCATTTGGAGTGCTCCTTTTTTGAAATAAATTGTATCATTGTACCTTTCTGTTTCGATGATAACAAGTGTCATATGCGGTGTCAATTAATGTACAGTCTTCAAATATTATTTTTCAGGAAAAAACACCGATTCAGCCGTTTTCGCGGCGGGATATTCATGGTACACTCATATCAGATGACAGGAAGTTGGAAGGCATATATTCCGGTGTCGAAACAGCTGTCTTTTCGGGAGAGGAATCAAACTATGGATAAATTATTACGTGAATATGCAGATAAAATCGTCAAAGCTTCGATCAAGGCGGTACAGCCCGATGATGCAGTCAGTCGTGCGCTTGCCGGTCAGCAATTTGGTGGCAGAATCCTTCTTGTGGCTGCAGGCAAGGCGGCCTGGCAGATGGCGAAGGCGGCTTATGATTGTCTCGGTGACCGGATTGAGGGCGGCGTGGTAGTGACAAAGTATGACCATGTGATGGGACCTATTGCAAATTTTATCTGCTGTGAAGCAGGGCATCCTGTTCCGGATGAAAATTCCTTTATCGGTACTCAAAAAGCGCTGGATCTGGTGGCTGATTTAAAGCCGGAAGATACCGTACTGTTTTTGCTTTCCGGCGGAGGAAGTGCGCTGTTTGAAAAACCGCTGGTTTCCGGTGCGGTGCTGCAGGATGTGACCGGTCAGCTTTTGGCCTGCGGTGCGGATATTGTGGAGATCAATACCATCCGTAAACGCCTTTCTGCGGTAAAAGGTGGTCGTTTTGCACTTGCATGTGCACCTGCACAGGTATTTTCAATCGTTCTCAGTGACATTCTGGGCGACCCTCTGGATATGATCGCATCCGGTCCTGCAGCTGCGGATACCAGTACCTGTGAACAGGCACTCGCCATTGCAGAAAAATATCAGTTGAAGTTAGACGGGGAAACCCGTGCACTTCTGGCACAGGAAACACCCAAGCAGCTGCATAATGTTACCACGCAGATCACCGGTTCTGTGCGCGAACTGTGTACTGCGGCGGCAGATGCCTGCAGGGAACTGGGGTACGAACCGTTGATTCTCACCGATCAGCTGTGCTGTCAGGCAAGGGAAGCGGGTTCTTTTCTGGCTTCTGTCGTAAAAACACATGCTGGCAGCGGTAAAAAGCTGGCATTTATTGCGGGCGGTGAAACGGTGGTGCAGCTGCTTGGAAAAGGAAAGGGCGGCCGTAATCAGGAGCTGGCACTTTCTGCGGCAATGGGCATCGCTGGCATTTCCGGTGCAGCGGTATTCAGCGTGGGCAGCGACGGCACTGACGGTCCTACCGATGCGGCGGGCGGTTATGCAGATTATGAAACTGCAGCGGAGCTTAAAGCGCAGAAAATTGATATTTATCAGATTTTGCAGAATAATGATGCGTATCACGCACTGGAAAAGATTGGCGGCCTGATCATCACCGGTCCGACCGGAACCAATGTCAATGACGTGGCGGTGGCGTTGGTGGGATGAAACTTAACTTGATTTTAAACAATGTTGCCACCACCAATACCACCGGTCTTCCCATGCCTCTTTTGCATAACAAAGGAAAAATAGCCAATCTTACTGCTGTATGTATCGATGCCGACACGGATGAACCGCTGGTCAATGAAGGTACTATTGTTTTAAAAAATAATCAGGGCAGATAAAAAGGGCTGTTGTAAAATCAATGTGAAAGTTAACATTGATTCTGCAGCAGCCCTGTTATGTTTACGGATATTAACTTATAAATATCTTACCAGCTTCTGTGCTTCCCCAGAGCTCTCAACCGCACCGCAGGCCACAAGGCCGTACAAAGCAGCGCCGCAGGCCGCTTCTTCTGTGTGGGCAGGGATCTTTAAAGAACCTCCGAAGGTATTTTCTGCAATACGGACAAGGATTGGATTTAAGCGGATGCCGTTTCCGGAACCGACAAGGTTTTGATGCGGCTGGTTCATCTGTGCATACATATCGTGAAGCTCTGTCATCATGCCCTGCAGAATGCTGCAGGCAAGATTGCCGGGGGTGAAGTTTTCTGCGGTGATACCGGTGATGCTGCCGGTAATGGCAGGATTGGACCGGGTTCCGGCAAATCGGGTATCGGTCAGAAGTGCTGAAGCCGGTGCAGGGGATTTTTGCTTGCCTGCCGCCTGATCAGCGGATACCGTCGCCGTTTCGGAGATCATTTTACCAAGCACTGCATAAATGTCTGTTTCGGGCAGGTCTGCTGCCTGTAAAAATGCTGAAAAGAAGTCCTTTAGCAGTCCGTATGCCCGTCCGCCGCAGAGGGCAGCGCCGACGGTCAGATATTTTCCGTCAAAATAAGGGCGGGTTTCGATGTCTTCACCGGTGCGGATGGAATCCGTGATCATGGAAACCTGGCTGCCGGTTCCAACATTGATCAGCAGGTCTTTTTCGTTGGTCAGAGTAGAGAAAACACTGGCCTGATTGTCGCCGATGGCGGCACTGACAGGAATACCGCGGTAGGTACCGATAATCGCAAAGCTGTCGGTAACAGCAGCATCACAGTCGTAAGTAAGCAAAGCGTCTGCAGATCAAAACAGCCAAAGCTTGCCGCATTGGTGGCATGAAGAACCGGTTTTGTAAGACCGCAAAGAACCATGCCCAGATAATCCATGATGGTGCAGTAGCTGACCGCTTCTGCCGGACGCAGTCCGTTCTGACGGTTGTAAAAATCTGTTACATTGCCGTAACCCGTATGGCTGCCTAAATATGCCGCATAAGTGGTGTCTTTATAAGGCAGATTGCCGCGTCCGTCCTGCCAGATATACAGAGGGGAGACAGCCTGACCGTTTGGATCAGTGTATACAATACCGTGCATCTGTCCGGTAAGACCGATGACGCAGACTTCATATTCGGCAAGAAAGGTATCCAGAATTTCTCTGGCGGTCCGGATGAGTTTTTCTGCATCCTGAATCTTTTCCCATGGATTTTTAGCTGGTAAAAAAGCATCGCCGGGGCGGGTGCAGGATTTTTCAACCTTACCGGTTTTAGTGTTGATCACAACACCGCAGATGCTTGTGGTTCCGATATCAATTCCAATGGCGTACATAAAAGCCTCCTGATACTGCCGGGGAATCCGGCAGTTGTTTGGTATTATTATCGCATTTGCTTTTTGAGGATGTCAAGACTGCAAATCTCCTCCCTTTCCCCTTGCAATACCCCGTCAATTTCCCTATAATCATAGGAGAGGATTTACCAAAAACTTCAAAACGAAGGAGAATACAGAATGAAAAAAATGCTTGATCCGCAGGAACTGCAGGAGAGAATACAGCTTAATTTTCACAGACTGGCTGACAGTGCCTATTATCAGATTGACGAAGTATTTGCTGCCGGTGAATATGACTGGCAGGGTGACAAGGAAGGCCGCGCACTGCTGGCATTTGTTTCCCATTATAAGATTTCCGGCCAAAAGATTCCGTGCATGGAACAGATGCTGGAAGTGATGCCAAAGAAGCTGAATGCGAAGCAGTATATCGGCGGTGTACAGGAGGAAATCGTTGCCGAACAGCAGCTGTCCGGACATTCCTGGTTTTTAAGAGGTCTTTGTGAACACTACGAGCAGTTTGGAGACGACTATTCTCTGGAACTGTTAAAGGCTGTGACAGAGAATCTGTTCCTGCCGACAAAGGGCATTTATGCAAGTTACCCCATCGACAGAACTGAAAAAGACGAAGGCGGCGTAGGCGGTACGGAGATCGGCGTGGTAGGCCGCTGGATGCTTTCCAGTGACGTTGGATGTGCATTTATGGCGATCGACGGTCTGTCCCATGTGTATCAGGTGACAAAAGATGAACGCGTCAAAGAGCTTCTGGACGAGATGATCCAGGTGTATCTGGCGATCGACAAAAAGGCACTGCGCGTACAGACCCATTGCACCCTGACCGCTGCCCGCGGCATGATGCGCATGTATGCCAATACCAAAGAAGAAGCGTATCTGGAAGGAGCAAAGAGCATTTATGATCTGTATGTTTACGGCGGCGGTATGACTTACACCTACCATAACTTAAACTGGTGGAGACGTCCCGATACCTGGTCTGAACCCTGTGCGATTGTGGATTCCGTGATGCTGGCAGTCGAATTGTACAAAGTGACCGGCGATGAAGAATACAGAAAACTGGCGGCGCGTGTATGGCACAATGCATTCAGCACCCTGCAGAGAGCAAACGGCGGTGCAGGAACAGAGACGCTTGTCTGTGAGGACAGCCCCTGGGATTATCTGCAGACCGATATGTATGAAGCTTATTTTTGCTGCACCATGCGTCTGGCTGAAGGCCTTTGGTATATCAATAAGCATCAGGAGCTTTTCTGGTGTGAGACAGAAGGAATCGTGACTAAGAAAGCGCATGGCATTTACACCGACGGCGATATCATTTATGCCGAAGTGACCGGCGGGGCAGAAGAATATGCGGATGGCTTTGCAGAGGTTGACGGCCATAAGCTTTGTCCGATCGTAAAGTATTATAAGGTTCCCAAAGAGATCATGGAAAATTCCAGACAGAAGATATGCTTTGTGTAAGCTTGGAAAGAGAGGCAGCAAAACAAAAGCATGCAGAAGATTTATGTAAAAGACAAAAAATTCTATAAAATGGTGGCAGGCATTGCAATCCCCATTGCGATGCAGGGCCTGATCACCACCGGTGTAAACATGATGGACACCATTATGGTGGGAGCTTTGGGAGAAACCGCACTTTCAGCTGTTTCACTGGCAAACCAGTTTATCAATATCTATCATATTTTCTGTATGGGTATTGGTATGGGGGCGTCTGTTTTGGTCGCACGTTATTTTGGTATGGGCGATCAGATGTCCCTGAAAAAAACAGTGGCGATCATGCTTAGACTGTGTCTGTCACTGGCGGCACTGTTTTGTATCGCTACGATCATTATGCCGGCTCAGATCATGAAGATTTATACTGTGGAGACAGATATTATCACCTGTGGTGTACGGTATCTGAAATATTCTGTGGCAAGTTACTTTTTGCTTGGTCTTTCTTTGACCAGTACGATCATCCTGCGTAATGTGGGACAGGTAAAGCTGCCGCTGTATACATCCATTATTACTTTC
Organism: Lachnospiraceae bacterium; assembly: GCA_017500935.1. Classification (GTDB taxonomy): domain Bacteria; phylum Bacillota; class Clostridia; order Lachnospirales; family Lachnospiraceae; genus Gallintestinimicrobium. Next base: position 105,705 of record JAFVXW010000085.1, on the reverse strand, counting down.
TTTATCAATGTGGGTGCCAACTACGCGTTGATTTTTGGTAAGCTTGGCATGCCGCGGATGGATGTGGCAGGTGCGGCTCTGGGTACGCTGATCGCCAGAATTTTTGAATTTGCGCTGATCTGCGGTTATCTGTTCTTAAAGGACACCAAGATCAATTTCCGTCTGCCGGATCTGTTCAAACCTGTGGGTGCTTTATGGAAAGAATATATCCGTATCAGTATTCCGGTGCTGATCTCTGACGGTATTTTGGCACTGGGCAACAACTCTGTGGCGATGGTAATCGGCAGACTGGGTGAAAGCTTTGTGGCGGCCAATGCGGTAACAGCCGTGACACAGCAGCTGTCTTCCACCATGATCCAGGGCTTCTCCCAGGCGGGTGCGATTGTCACCGGCCGTACGCTTGGTGAAGGCAACAGAAAGAAAGCGGAAGATCAGGGCTGGGCATTCTTAGGTCTTGGTATGCTGTTTGGTCTGGTGGCAGCAGGCATTGTCATGATCATCAGCGGACCTATGATCAGAGCATATAATCTGACAGAGCAAACCCAGAATCTGGCAAGGCAGCTGATGAATTCCATCAGTCTGATCATGGTATTTCAGGCAACCAACTCCATCATGACAAAGGGCGTACTGCGAGGCGGCGGCGACACCAAAATGCTGATGTTAGCGGACAATGTATTTATGTGGGTGGCTTCCCTGCCGCTGGGTATTTTAGCCGGTCTTGTATTCCACTGGCCTGCATTCTGGATTTATTTCTTCTTAAAAGTCGATCAGGTTCTTAAGGCGGCATGGTGTGTGTACCGCTTAAACAGCGGCAAATGGATTAAAAAGATCAAGACATCCGCAGAAATGGGCAGCTGATCGACCGGCAGATGCAGTCAGAACCAGAATAAAAGGAGATTATTTTGATGGATACGATCAAATTTGATAAAAAACAGGTGAAAATGGTGGCACATCGCGGTGTCAGCGGCATTGAAATGGAAAATACCAATGCAGCCTTTGTGGCAGCCGGAAACCGCAGTTATTTCGGTATCGAAACCGATGTGCATGTGACAAAGGACAAACAGATCGTTGTGGTTCACGATGATAATTTAAAACGTGTGGCAGGTGTTGATCTTGTGGTGGAAGAGAGCAATCTGGCAGATATTCTGGCCGTTGCTCTGTATGATAAGGCAGAAGGCCAGTACCGGACTGATCTTCATACCCCTGTGCTTGCAGACTATATTAAAATCTGTAAAAAATACGGAAAAACAGCGGTGCTGGAACTCAAAAACCGTATGGAGCCGGACGATATCGCAGCGATCGCAGAACAGATCAGACAGCTTGACTATCTGGACGGTGTGATCTTTATTTCCTTTGCATGGGAGAATCTGATCGATCTAAGAAAGATCGTGCCCGGACAGAAAGCACAGTTTTTAACCACCCGCAGCGATATGGAGCTGGTGCAGGAACTGACAGAGCAAAAACTGGATCTGGATATTTATTACAAATCTCTGACAAAACAGATGCTGGATGCCTGCCATGAAAATGGTCTGGAAGTCAACTGCTGGACCGTTGACTGCGACAAAGAGGCAGAAAAACTGGCAGTATGGGGTGTGGATTACATCACCTCCAACATTTTGGAATAAAACGATCATAAGGGGAGAACAGACAAATGACAGCAGAATATATCAAAGTGCGTGCAGTCAGAATCCTGACAGGAGCAGAGGTTCTGGATGCTGTATCCAAAGACGGCGGCTATGAAGCACAGGATGTGCGCGTGGAAATCAGCGCAGAGGGTAGGGTGACAGTGACTGCAGACAAAACCCCTCTGACCAAAGTACAGATTGAGCTGGAAAAGCCTTACAGCGGTGATGTGCTGATCTTAGGAGATGCGTTTGAACGCGGATACGCGGAATTTGCATGGAGACAGCCTTGTTTTGATACAAAGATTCCCTGGTATTTTTTGGCAAAGCAGGCAGATAAACTGACCGGTGTGGGCGTAAAGACACTGCCTGATGCGATCGTAAGCTGGCAGTGTGCGGATGACAGCGTTGTAATGAATGTCGATGTGCGCAGCGGTAAAAATGAGCTGGTTTTAGACGGCAGAGCTCTGGAAGCCTGCACCATTGTGATCGAAAGCTATACCGGCGATGTCTATGAAGCGGCTGCTGATTTCTGCGGCAAAATGTGTGACAATCCTATCAAAGCGGACCGCCCTGTTTTTGGCGGCAATGACTGGTACTGCAATTATGGCGACAATGATTTTGAAAGTATCCGTCTGCATGCAAAACGCATTGTGGAATGCTGCCCCAAGGATGCAGAAAAACCTTTCATGGTGATCGATGACGGCTGGCAGCTTTGCCATCAGCTTGAATTCCCTTACAACGGCGGCCCCTGGCTTCCTAATATGCGTTTTAAAGATATGGAAAAAATGGCGCAGGCGATCGCAGAGGAGGGGGCAATTCCCGGCATCTGGTATCGCCCCCTGCAGACTGTGGAGTTTGCGGAAGAAAACTGTGTTTTAAAGCGCAATGGCATGGAAGTGATCCTGGATCCTTCCGTTCCCGCTGTACTGGATATTGTGAACAGAGATATCAGCCAGTTAAAAGATTGGGGATATAAGCTGATCAAGCATGATTTTTCCACCTTTGACCTGTTTGGTAAATGGGGATTCCAGATGCAGGGTGAATTTGTTTCCGATGCGGATTTTGCAGATAAAACCCGCACTACGGCACAGATCATCAAGGAATTTTACCGTACCATCAAAGAGGCGGCTGGTCCCGATGTGCTGATCATCGGCTGCAACACCATCAGCCATCTGTCCGCAGGTATGTTTGCAATTCAGCGTACCGGCGATGACACCAGCGGTCATGACTGGAAGCGCACCAAAGATTACGGCATCAACACACTGGCATTCCGTATGCATCAGCAGAACACCTTCTATCAGGCGGATGCAGACTGCGTGGGCATCACCAATCAGGTGGACTGGGAAAAGAACAGACAGTGGCTGGATGTACTGGCAAAGAGCGGCACACCTTTGTTTGTTTCCATCGCTAAAGATGCGTATTCCGAGCAGGTAAAACAGGAACTGACAGAAGCGTTTGAAAAAGCGGCGAAGAACCGCATCACATCCCGTCCCATCGACTGGGAGGAAACCATGACACCGGTAAAATGGCAGAGTGCATTCGGAGAAGATGTTTATAACTGGTAAAGGAGAAAATCAGCTATGAAAATGAATGAAATCCATATCCGCGATCCTTTTATCCTTCCTTATGAAGGTGTTTACTACATGTACGGCTCCAGAGGCGGCGCACAGCAGGGCTTTGATGTGTATACCAGTACCGATTTAGAAGAGTGGAACGGCCCTAAAGCGGTATTTTTAAACAGCGATGAGTTCTGGGCTGAAAAAGATTTCTGGGCACCGGAGGTACATTTTTACAACGGTAAGTTCTACATGTTTGCCACCTTTATTTCCGGCACCAGAAAACGCGGTACCCAGATTCTGGTAAGCGATACCCCCGACGGCACTTTCGTTCCTCACAGCGATGGCCCCATTACTCCCGCAGACTGGATGGCGCTGGACGGCACTTTATATTTAAGCCCCGAAGGAAAGCCTTACATGGTTTTCTGTCATGAATGGGTACAGATCGGCGACGGCACCATGTGTGCAGTGGAACTTTCAAAAGATCTGTCCAGACCTGTGTCAGAACCGGTGCTGTTATGGCATGCTTCCGACCCTGAAATGACAGTGGATATCGGCGGCGGTTATGTGACTGACGGACCTTTCTTTGTGAAAAAAGAAGACCAGCTTCTGTGTATCTGGAGCGGCTTTGACAAAAACGGCTACATCGAGATCGTGTCCAGATCCGACAACGGCAGACTCGACGGAAACTGGAGCCATGACAGTGAGCTGTTATTCACCAAAGACGGCGGCCATGGCATGATCTTTACCACCTTTGAAGGCCAGTTAAAGTTTGTTTGTCATTCCCCCAATAAATCACCGCTTGAAAGACCCAACCTTCGTGATATCGAGCTGGTGAAAGAGGACGGACTCTGGAAACTGCGCTGTGTGAAATAAGAATCAAAACTCCGGGATTGCTGATGATCCCGGAGTTTTTTTATATGCACTTTTTTTTCAAAGAAGCAGCAATTTAGAAAAAATTTATATCTTTTGGGAAAAAATAACTGTAACGAAGGGCATTGTTGAGATATAGTTGATAATAACAGAATAAAATCCATGTATACAGGTTGTATCAGATATATCATTTATAAAACGCAAAGGGAGTCAAAATGGAAGAAAAGCAAAAGAAATGGAAACCAAAAAAGAAAACGCTCATCATTGCAGCGGCTGTTCTGCTGCTGGTGATTTTGGGAGCAAGAGCCTGCGCAGACAGCGGCGGCAGTACCTGGCAGGAAGTGACGGTGGAAAACAGAGATATCACTTCTTATCTTGAATTTTCCGGAAATGTGGAAGCTGTCAACACTGCCAAGGTGTATGCAGAAGCAACTGCAAAGATTTCAGAAGTGCTGGTGGAAGAAGGAGATGCTGTAAAGGCAGGCGATATGATCGCGATTCTGGATTCCGGTGATATCGAATATAATATTCAGTTAAAAGAACTGGCACTGGAGCAGACAAAAAAGAGCAATCGATACAATGTAAAAGACAGCCAGAACAGTCTGGACAATCTGAACGAACAGATCGATCAGGGACTCAATACTTCTTTAAACAGTGCAGAAAAAGCATTGCTTGCTGCACAGAATGCCTATCTGGATGCAGCGGAGGCTTACAATGAGGCCAAAGAAGCTTATGAAGAAGGCAATCTTTCACAGACTGCGTCCGCACAGCAGACGCTAAATTCCAATCAGGCCATTTATGAGGCGGCAAAGGAGCAGTACGAAAAGGGAACCATCAGTGCAGAACTTTTGCAGACCTTTGAAGACAGCATGAACCAGTCGTTGGATGCGCTTGAGGCGGCTCAGAAAGCCGATGAAAAAAGTGTGGATACTGCGTATGATGCCATGCTTGACGCAAAGGAGAATTTTGAAAACGCGCAGCGGGATTATGAGTCTGCACAGCTTTCCGTACAGCAGAATGTAGAAAGCTATGAAAACGCGCTGGAAAGAACTCAGGCACTTTCCGGTGCAGAGACTTCCGAACTGGAACTGACTCATTTAAAGGATTCTCTCGCAGACTATACGATCTGTGCCCCCATCGATGGCTATGTGACCAGACTGGATATGAAAAAGGGAGATTATACCTCCAATGCCATGGCGGTGGCGGAAGTGACCAATTTTGACACGATGCAGATTGCCATTAAAATTGACGAATATGACAGTGCCAGCGTCAGTGAAGGAGATGCAGTCAGCATATATATGGATGCGCAGGGGCTCACCTATGAAGGCAAGATTGCGCGTATTTCCAGAGTGGCAACGGTACAGAACGGCATTTCTTATCTGGAAGCGATTGTAGAGTTTGAAGCGGATGATAAGGTGTACAGCGGTTTTTCTGCAGAAGTGAAACTGATAAAGGCGGCAGAAACAGGTGTTCCTGCACTGGCAGTAGAGCAGATTTCCTATGATACCGATAATTCTGCCTATGTGATGATCAAAAACAGTGAAGGAGAAGCGGTTAAACAGCCTGTGACACTTGGTGTTTCAGACGGTACCTGGGTACAGATCAAAGAAGGACTGGAAGCAGGAGATGTGATCTGTGTAACACCGTCCTTTACCATTGAAGATATGATGAAGATGCGTGACCAGATGATGGGAATGTGAGGAGGACGCATGCAGACAGATACGATTTTGACGATGAAAGGAATCGAAAAAGAATATCTGGTGGGCGGCGAGGTTTCCAGGGTATTAAAAGGAATTGACCTGACTGTTGACAGAGGTGAATTTCTGGCGATTCTTGGACCTTCCGGTTCCGGTAAATCCACGCTTATGAATATCATCGGCTGTCTGGATGTACCCACCAGAGGGGAATATACGCTGTCAGGGCTGCATATCGGCAGTCAGGATGAAAAAACGCTTGCGCATATACGCAATAAACAGATTGGTTTTATTTTTCAGTCTTTTTTTCTGATGCAGCGTCAGACTGCGCTTGAAAATGTTAAAATGCCGCTGATCTATGCGGATATGCCTGCAAAGCAGCAGGAGGAACGGGCCAGAGAGATGCTTTGTCTTGTGGGTCTGGAGGATAAGATGGATTATTATCCGACACAGCTGTCAGGCGGACAGCAGCAGCGTGTGGCGATCGCACGGGCGATGGCAAATGACCCCACGATTTTACTTGCGGATGAACCCACAGGCGCGCTGGACCAGAAAACAGGAAAACAGGTCATGGATCTGTTTCACAAATTAAATGATAACGGACGCACGATCATCATGATCACACATGACGTGCAGATTGCCGGTCATGCCAAGCGGATCGTAAAGATTCTGGACGGCAACATCGGAGAAGGGCAGGTGTCCGATGCCTGAACAAAAAATCAGCAAAAAGCGGGGACTGCATACAGGGGCGCTGGCAGGGATGATAAGGCAAAGCTTAAGCCTTTCTTTGCAGAATATCCGCGCAAACAAGATGCGTACCTTTCTGACTACGCTTGGTATTATCATCGGCGTTACAGCGGTTATTTCCCTGATCACCATTGTAAACGGTGTTATTGATACTGTTATGAGTGAATTTTCGTCATTGGGTGCGGGAACTTTGACGGTATCTGTGACGGGAACGCCATTTAAGCGCGGACTGACAGAGTCTGACATGGAAAAAATCCTGGAACTGGACAATGTTTCCGGTCTTTCTCCCACCATCAGTACCGTGGCTGCGGCAGCCCGCGGAGAAGAACTGTTTGACCAGGTATCCATTCAGGGAAAAAGTGCTGATTATTATGAAAATAATCAGCTGGTGACTGTTGGAAGACCGATCACCAAGGTGGATACGGAAAACGAGTCCTATGTCTGTGTTATCGATCAGGATCTGGCCGATAATCTGTTTCCTGGAGAAACTCCCATCGGAAAAAATATTATGCTGGCCGGCGTTTCCTATCTGGTGATCGGTCTGGAAGGACAGAATGATGATCTGATGGCAGCAATGTCCGGATTTGGCAGCAATTCAGATGGAACAGCGGTGATTCCCTATACTACGGCCAAGCATCTGACCGGAAGCGCCGGTATCACCAGTCTGGAAATATATATGGAAGATACTGACAGGGCAGATGAATTAACAGACGAGGTAAAGAATGTTTTGGATCAGGCTTTTAACCATAAAGACAATACCTACAGCGTTTTTTCACTGGACAGTATTTTGGAAATGATGGATACCATGATGAAAACCTTCACTTATATGCTTGTGGGAATCGCTTCCATTGCACTTTTGGTGGGTGGTATCGGTATTATGAACATGATGCTGGTTTCTGTGTCTGAGCGCACAAAAGAAATCGGTCTGCGCAAGGCTATGGGCGCAACACCCGGACGGATTCAGCTGCAGTTTCTGATGGAATCGGTGGTTTTGTCTTTGATCGGCGGTATTATTGGTGTGATCGTGGGACTCTTGATCTCATGGGTGGCAGCCCTGCTTCTGGAAACAGATTTTGTGATTTCGGTGGCCGCGGTGGCACTGGGCGTTGGATTTTCCACGGCAGTCGGTATCATCTTTGGATGGGCGCCGGCCAAAAAAGCCAGTCAGCTAAGCCCCATTGATGCACTGCGCAGTGAATAGCGAAAATTGCCGGACAGGTATGAAAAAAGAGGAATTGAATATGATGAAAAAAAAGAAAAGCCTGCGTTTCCCCAAAAGCGCCCTTATGCTTGTTATTTGTTTGCTGCTGGTATTTGCATTTGGCAGTATTACCGGTATGGCAGCAGAGAATACAAAAATTGAGATCAAAGAGACAAAGGTTTCTGTGAGACTTGGGGAAACCAAGGTTCTGAATGTTGAATATGTACTGAATCAGTCGGCTATACAGTTAGGATGTGTTTCTGCGGATGAAACGATGGTGTCTGCTGTTATTACTGATAATGGAAACGGAAAAGCGCAGCTGGTGTTGGCTGGGCACAGACAGGGAAGCTGCGTAGTGGCGGTGTATGAAGCCTCCAATCCCAATATTGTGGATTATGTAACAGTTAACTGCGGTCTTGCGCAGGAAGGCGGTGTGTACACAGTCAATGAAGGCAGCAGCTTTACCACGGTTTATGATGACAGAGTTATTGAGTACAACAGTCTGATGCGTGCCCAAAACGGTGACCAGCTTGCTGTCAGTCATCTGGCAGTGGAGAGAAATGCCGGGATCGATGCGCTTATTGCAAGCGGAAAGCTGTGGGAGGAAAACCAATCTTCTTCCGGTTTGCTGACATTTTATGCCTGTTTTTATGACGCTTCCGGCAAGCTGATCGAGAAAATGCCCTATTATGCGAAAAATACCGGCGCCGGCAGCACTGTGGAGTTGTGCTGGTATATTCCAAAGGGATGCACAAAGATTGTTGTGGAGTAAAAAGAGAATTTGTCAGATCATAAATATTCTTTTTTGGGAAAACAGATTGGCGGCTTTGGCTATCGACCATAAAAAAGCTGCTGCGGAATTGTTCATCTGTCAGGTAACATGATTCTGCAGCAGCTTTTTTGCCTGTATACGGGCTTTTTTTAGGTATTCACTTTCTTTTTCATACACAAACCGTTCAGTCTGTCTGCCAAAAATGTGATCAGCATTCCAAACGGCAAAGAAACGGCAAGTGTTATGACAGCCGCAGCCACAAAACGCAGCGCAAAGCTGCAGTCTAAGGTATTGATCACACGCATAAATATAAACTGATGTGTCAGATACAGATAGAGGGAATATTTTCCCAGGAATGGCAGCAGCGGGTCAAAATATCTGAGATCTGATGCCAGATATACTACAAGAAGCGTAAAAACAAAAACAGCGGCAAGCTCTGTGTTGATTGTTTTTTCCGGAGTCCATAAGGAAGGTGCAGCAGAAAACAGAGCATAATAAATGCTGACAGCCATTCCTGCCGTCAGAAGCACCAGCATGGGTGAACGTGTTCTTTTCAGCCATTTTTTAAAAAAAGGTTCATAGAGTGCCAGAAGCACACCTACAGCAAAGGCAGGGTTGGATATAAACCAGAAGGAATGGCTGCCGTCCCGGTAATAATAAATTGAGATACCCAAGGTGAAGAGCGTAAACAGGACAGCGTGGATATGTTTATTTGCCGGAATCGCCCAGACTGCGATAAAAACGATATAAAACAAAAACAGTATCACCATAAACCAGTAATCGTGACCAGACAGATAGTCCCCAAAATCATGCAGACTGACAAAACCGTCTGAAATTGCTTCAATAATACCAACCACGATCAGGTAGGGCAGGTAAGAGGCTAAAACCCGCTTCCGGATAAATGCAAAAGTCATAGGACCGTTTCCGGCAGAACAGACAAGGCCGTAACCGGAGAATAAAAAAAAGATCGCCACACCGTAGGGGCCAAGGCTGGAAATTGCCTGCCGCCAAAGTTCTGTATGCCCCTCTGATTTTGTGAACCATTCCCACCATTCAGCGTAGTGGGAAGCAATTACCATAAGGATTGCCAGCCCGCGGAACCACAGGCTGGCTTTTTTGGTGAATAACTGTTTCATGATCAGAAGGTGATTGCCATAACAGCAGTTTTGGGAATCATGACAGGTTTGCTCAGATCAAGATCAAGATCTGTTACTTTTACTGCATCAGGATTTTCAAAGCTGTTGTGCGCATGCATATCCTCATTGTAAAGCAGTTTTGCTTTTGCGGATGCAGGAAGTGTCATGCCTGCTGCCGCAAGTTCAAAGTCGATGTCTTCTCTGCAGGAAAGGTTTGCAATGGTAACCAGAGTCTTTCCGTCCTTAACAGATGCGGATACAGAAAGGGAGCTGTTGAGGGTATCGTTGTCGGTTACGATGCTTTCGATACAGTCTGCGCCCTGATGATCTTTGTACAGGTCAAATACATGATAGGTGGGAGTGACGATCATATTTTCACCGCCTGCCAGGAACAGACAGTGAAGATTGTTGACAAGCTGTGCTACATTCGCCATTTTTACCTTATCACAGTGATTGTTGAAGATATTTAAGGTGAGTGCAGCCACCATACCGTCGCGCATGGTGCTCTGCTGTTCGAACAGGTTGTAGCCCTTGCTGGGACCGGAACCGTCAGGATGCCAGCAGCCCCATTCGTCTACGACCAGCTTACATTTATCCTGCATGTTATGCGCGCTGATGATCGCCCAGTTGCGCTTGATGATTTCTTCCATCTTATTAGCCTGTACAAGCTGCTGATCCCATTCATCTTCTGTAAAGGCAGTCACATCTCCTGCGTAACCGCAGTAATAGTGCATGGCAAAACCGTTGGTACGGCTCCAGGAACCGGCAATACCCTGCATCACACCGTGGGTCCAGTTGTAATCATCTGCGTTGGAGCCGCAGACAAAAAGCTCGGCTGTCTGGCTGACATTATCCATTAAAGTTGCATATCTGCGGTATTCATCCGCATAGTATTCAGGGCGCATATTACCGCCGCCGCCCCAGTTTTCATTGCCCACGCCCCAGAAAGGAATGTCAAAGGGGTCAGGAGAGCCATTTTCTTCACGTTCTTTTGCAAGGGTGGTGCTTCCCTGTGCAGAGAGGCAGTAATCCATCCAGTTGCGGATGTGCAGGGGAGTGGTAGCAGTCATGTTTGCTGCAAAATAAGGTTTTGCACCGATCAGTTCACAGAGTCTTACGAATTCATGGGTTCCCACACTGTTGTCTTCCTGACGTTTGTCGTTGGGAGTCCACCAGTTGCGTCTTACAGGGCGGTCTTTTCCGATGCCGTCGCGCCAGTCATAAGTCTCTGCAAAGCAGCCGCCGGGCCAGCGCAGAACAGGAGGATTGATCGCTTTTAATTTTTCGATCAGATCCTTGCGGAAACCGTCAATGTTGGGAATGGATGAGTCTTTTCCAACCCACAGACCGTCATAGAACACACCGCCGATGTGTTCGGAAAAATGACCGTAGATCTCGGGCGCGATCGTGCCGACTTTTTTGGGATAGATCAGATAAACTGTTTTCATAGGTTAGCCTCCGTATATTAGGGGTCATGTGGCCGTAAAACAGAGTTTTTGGCCGGTTACCCTGATTATACCCTGTTTTCTGTATTTGTACAAGTAGTACAGCTTTATGGAAGAAGATAGACTTTTTTGGTGTAGTGTGTTAAAATGATTTTGAATTGACAAAAGCAGTTTGATCACAAGCTGTTTTTGCGGGAACGACAAGGAGGATTTATTATGGGATTATTAAAAGTAGGTTTAAGTGCAGCTTCCAGCGTGCTGGCTGATCAGTGGAGAGAGTATTTTTACTGTTCTGCTCTGGATGCAGACGTTCTGGTAAAAAAAGGCGAGCAGCGTCAGACAAGCAGAGGGTTTAACCGTAAAAAAAGTGACAATATCATTTCCAACGGCTCCATCATTGCAGTCAATGAAGGTCAGTGCATGATCATTGTGGAACAGGGCGCGATCGTGGATGTGTGTGCGGAAGCGGGTGAATTTGTTTACGATACATCCACAGAACCCAGCATTTTTTACGGCAGTCTGAAGGAATCCATTAAGGAAAGCTTTAAGACCTTCGGCAAGAGATTTGCATTCGGCGGCGATACCGCTAAGGATCAGCGCGTGTATTTCTTTAATACCAAAGAAATTATGGGCAATAAATACGGTACAGCCAATCCTGTGCCTTTCAGGGTGGTAGATACCAATGTTGGACTGGACATCGATATTGCGATCCGCTGCCACGGTGAATATGCGTACCGCCTTACCGATCCCATTCTTTTTTATAAGAATATCTGCGGTAATGTGGAAGGCGAATATACCAGAGATAAGATCGATTCCCAGTTAAAGAGTGAGTTTTTGACTGCTCTGCAGCCTGCGTTTGCAAAGATTTCCGATATGGGAATCCGTTACAGCTCTCTGCCCGGCCATGCAGATGATCTGGCAGATGCGATGAATGAAGTGCTTTCTGAAAAATGGAGCGGCAGATACGGTATCGAGATCAGTACCGTCGGCGTCAATTCCGTAAAAGCACCCGAAGAAGATGAAAAGATGATCAAGGAGCTGCAGCGCAATGCGGCATTCCGCAATCCCAATATGGCAGCAGCACAGCTTGTGGGTGCACAGTCTGCAGCGATGCAGGCAGCGGCAGCCAACACCAATGCAGGTCCCATGATGGCATTTGCAGGTATGAATATGGCAGCCAACGCAGGCGGTGCCAATATCGGCAATCTGTTTGCAATGGGACAGCAGGCAGCAGCACAGCCTCAGCCCCAGCCCCAGCAGGCAGCACCGGTACAGCAGGCTCCTGCAGCAGGCGGATGGAACTGTGCATGCGGCGCAACCGGCAATACCGGCAAATTCTGTGCGGAATGTGGAGCCAAAAAGCCCGAAAGCTCTTTCTGGACCTGCAGCTGCGGTGCACAGAACAAGGGTAAGTTCTGTCCGGAATGCGGCGCTAAAAAGCCCGAAGGCGTGCCCCAGTATAAATGCGACAAATGCGGATGGGAGCCCGAAGATCCCAAAAATCCGCCCAGATTCTGCCCGGAATGCGGCGATCCCTTTGACAGCGCAGACATTAAGTAATGCATTCTGCATACAGGAGTGAGCGTGGAAGAATACGGACAGAACGTGTATACACAGACGGAACCGGATGTGGTGAATACACAAAAAGAAACAGATAAAAAATGTCCTGCCTGCGGCGGTGTAATGGATTTTTCACCGGCTGCAGGCAGGATGGTCTGCCCTTACTGCGGAACGGAAGAAGAAATTGCAGCCCCGGAGGAATTTGCGGCACAGGAACTGGATTTTGACACCGCACAGGAAAGTGTTTTATGCGACTGGGGAATTGCCACCAAGGCAGTGATCTGTCAGTCATGCGGAGCACAGACTGTTTATGATGTCAACCAGATTGCGGATGTGTGTCCTTACTGCGGATCCAATCAGGTTATGGAGGCCGGAGATGAACAGATCATGGCACCGGGCGGTGTCGTAGCATTTTCACTGGATGCAAAACAGGCGGCAGACAAATTTAAAAGCTGGATCGGCAGGAAGTTTTTCTGCCCCAAACTGGCAAAGGACAGTGCGCGTCCCAGAGCCTTTAAAGGTGTCTATGTTCCCTACTGGACCTTTGATACCGACACTTACAGTTATTACACCGGACAGTACGGCATCAACAGACAGTACCGTGACAGGGATGGCAAGGTTCGTACCAAAACAGACTGGTACCGGACAAGCGGACAGCTGCATATGTTTTTTGACGATGTTTTAGTATGCGGTTCCTCACAGCAGAATGAACGGATGCTGCAGGGAGTGGAGCCTTATAACACCAAAGATGTCAGGGAATACAGGCCGGAATATCTGGCAGGATTTACCGCAGAACGCTACAGTGTCAAAAGGGAATCGGCATGGGAGCTTGCCAAAGAAAAAATCCGCCGGATTCTGCATAATGAGGTGCAGGAAAAAATCCGCACAGAACACAGGGCGGACCTTTCCCGTGTTTCGCAGGTGGATACAAAGCATAGCAACATAACCTACAAATATCTTCTTTTGCCGGTATGGGTGTCTTCTTTTACCTATCAGGGAAAAGTGTATCAGTTTGCCGTCAACGGACAGTCCGGCAAGGTAAGCGGTTCCACACCGGTTTCCTGGCTGAAGGTAATCCTTACGGTATTGGCTGTGATCGCGGCATTTATTCTGATCAATTATATGATGGGATAATGATCTGCCAAAGGGCTGTGAAAAACAGGTTTAAAAAAGTGTCAAAGACAGTCAAAAAAGTCATGATATATTGACTGGGTATTTATAAAATTGTATAATATCTATGGAATGTTTCAGTGAATCGCACTGGATGAAGAAGTCTTTAGGCAGGGTGGTTCATCAAAAAAGCAAAGCGAGGGAATACATATGAAAAAACTTTCCGTTAAGAGCGTTGTTGCCATCGGTATCGGCGCAGCATTATTTTTTGTATTGGGTAAGATTTCCATTCCGACTCCTGTTCCCAACACCTACATCAGTCTGCAGTATGCAATTCAGGCGGTATTCGCAACACTGTTCGGACCTGTTGCAGGTCTGCTGATCGGTCTGATCGGTCATACTCTGATCGATGCTACCAGCTATGGTCCCTGGTGGAGCTGGATCATTGCATCCGGTGTGGTTGGTATGATCACCGGTCTTGCAGCAAAGAGACTGGATGTAACTGACGGTCTGGATAAGAAAGAACTGATTTACTTCAACGTCGCACAGATCATTGCACATCTGATCGCATGGGGTCTGGTTGCTCCTTGCCTGGATATCCTGATCTATGCAGAACCTGTTGAGAAGCTGTTCTCTCAGGGTCTTACCGCAAGTATCGTAAACATCCTGACCACAGGTATCGTTGGTACCCTGCTTTTAGTTGCTTATGCAGCTACCCAGGTTAAAAAAGGTTCCCTGAATAAGGAATAATCAACGGAATAAAACAGCTATATCAAGCTGCTGCTGTTTATCGGCAGCAGCTTGTTTTCGTTTAGATAGAAATATGAAGAAGGAGTTTGGTGCAATGAAACCGATCATTTCCTTTCAGAATTTTGGATTTCAGTATACTGTACAGGCCAATCCGACGCTGTATGATATCAATCTGGACATTTATCCGGGAGAAAAAGTGCTGATCGCAGGCGCAAGCGGCAGCGGCAAAAGTACCGTTGCAAGCTGCATCAACGGCCTGATTCCCTTTGCGTATCCGGGAACCTGTACCGGACAGTTGTTTGTTGACGGCAAAGAAGTAAAAAACGGCAGTATTTTTGAGCAGAGTAAAACAGTGGGAACGGTGCTGCAGGATACCGACGGGCAGTTTATCGGTCTGACGGTTGCGGAAGATATTGCCTTTGCACTGGAAAATGACTGTGTGGAACAGGAAGAAATGAAGCAGACTGTTTTGGATGTGGCAAAGCTTGTGGATATCGATACACATCTGGAGCATGCGCCCCATGAGCTTTCCGGCGGTCAAAAACAGCGTGTCAGTCTGGCCGGTGTTATGGTGGATCAGGTCAAAGTGCTTTTGTTTGATGAACCGCTGGCAAATCTGGACCCGGCTGCCGGCAGAACCACCATCGAGCTGATCGACAGGATACAGAAGCAGACGCAGGCAGCGGTGATCATCATTGAGCACCGTCTGGAGGACGTACTGTGGAGACATATGGACAGGATTATTTTGATGCATGACGGACGGATCGCAGCGGATATGACACCAGATGAACTGTTATGCAGCCCGCTTCTGGCACAGCACGGCATCCGTGAGCCTTTGTATCTGACAGCGCTGAAATATGCCGGTGTGCAGGTGACGCCCGATATGCACCCGGAGCATGTCAATAAACTGCTTTTGACAGAAAAACAAAAAGAACAGGTGCGCACCTGGTTTGGGAAAGAACAAAAAGCGGCGGCTTCCACGGAGATGGCAGAACCTGTTTTGAAAGTGGAACATCTGACCTTTGGATATCTGCCCGAAAGGAAGAATCTGGAGGATGTCAGTTTTACCGTAAACAAAGGTGAAATGGTCAGTATCGTGGGCAGAAACGGTGCGGGAAAGAGTACCCTTGCCAAGCTCATCTGCGGATTTGAAAAGCCGGATTCGGGACGTATCTGTTTAAACGCAAGAGATCTGGCAGCAGATACTATTAAGGAACGTGCGGCATACATCGGTTATGTGATGCAGAATCCCAATCAGATGATCTCCAAACCCATGATCCGCGATGAAGTGGAAATGGCGCTTTTGCAGACAGATATGACACCGGAGGAAAGAAAGGAGCGGGTAGAAGAGACGTTAAAGATCTGCGGTCTGTATCCGTTCCGCAACTGGCCTGTCTCAGCGCTTTCCTACGGACAAAAAAAGAGGGTGACCATCGCCAGTATTCTGGTACAGCGCCCTCAGATCCTGATTCTGGATGAACCCACAGCCGGTCAGGATTATCATCATTACACGGAAATTATGGAGTTTTTGCAGGAATTGAACCGGCAGGGATTTACCATTCTCATGATTACCCATGATATGCATCTGATGCTGGAATATACGCCCAGAGCCATTGTTTTTTCGGAAGGCAGACTGCTGGCGGATACCAGCGCGGCGCATGTGCTCAATAACCCGGCACTGGTAGAACGGGCCAGCTTAAAAGAAACCAGCCTGTATACGCTGGGCACAAGCTGCGGCATTGAAAAGCCTCAGGCATTTACCCAGCGGTTTATCGATTTTGAAAAAGAGGAGGTGCGCTGAGATGGCAAGAATCGCGATCATGAGCTATATCCGCAGAAACAGCCCGATCCACGCCCTCACAGGCTCTGCGAAACTGATTTTTTTCATCCTCTGGAGCATCGCTTCCATGGTGACGTATGATACCAGAGTGTTGCTGTGCATGTTTGCAGGCAGCATGATCCTGTTTAAGATCAGCACTGTTAAATGGAAGGAGATCAGCATCGTGGTGTATCTGGCACTGGTCTTTCTTGTGATGAACAACCTGTTTGTATACCTGTTTGCACCGGAATACGGAGTGGAGCTGTATGAGAGCAGAACGCTTTTGTTTACCATTGCAGGGCCGTTTACGGTGACGCTGCAGCAGGTATTTTATCATTTTAATATGACGCTGAAAGTGATGTGCGTGATCCCGGTGGCACTTTTGTTTATCGCCTGCACCAATCCCAGTGAGTTTGCAGCCAGCTTAAATTCCATCGGTGTCAGCTACCGCATCGGCTATGCGGTGAGTCTGGCACTTCGCTACATTCCCGATGTGCAGAGAGATTACACCAATATCAGTCAGGCACAGCAGGCCAGAGGCGTTGATCTGGCGGGAAAAGATAAATTTTTTACCCGTCTGAAAAATTCGGTTGCCATTTTGCTGCCGCTGATTTTGTCCAGCTTAAACCGGATCGAAACGGTCAGCAATGCCATGGAACTGCGCGGCTTTGGCAAAAAAAACAAAAGAACCTGGTATGTGCTGCGCAAGTTTGCAAAAATGGACTGGATCGCCATCGCAATGGCGGCAGTGATCCTTGTATTGGATCTGCTGATCACCTTTTGGGATGGAAACCGGTACTATAATCCGTTTTTATGATGCTTTTTCAACGTAAATGACACCAAATATGCCCGGACCTACATGGGTGCCGATGGCGGAACCAACCTGAAGACGGCTGCCGAGGGTATAACCGGAGGCAGTCAGTTTTGTTTCCAGACATTCACAGTTTTCAGTGCCGTAGGTATAAACTGTATAAAGCGGATATTCGGGATCCGCAGAAACGCAGGCCAGATGCTTTAATAAAAAGCTGATGGCTTTGTTTTTGCCAAGGGATTTGCCGATTACATTTACAGTGCCTTCTTCTGTGATGGTAATGATCGGTTTTAAGCTGGCAGCTTCTCCGATCACTGCTGCTGTTTTGGAAAGGCGGCCGCCCTTTTGCAGATAGGTCAGGGTGTCAAGCGCAGCAGCAACCTTTACGCGGGGAGCAAGGTTTGTGAGTGCCTTTAAGATTGTAACAGCATCTGCGCCCTGGTCACGCAGGGAAAGTGCCTTCAGTACCATGATACGGATCATATGGGTGGCTGAAAGAGTGTCAAAAATGTGGATCTTATCATAATCGGCCATATTTCTGGCGATGTTGGCACTCTGACAGGTTCCGCTTAAGGCAGAGGAAAGCAGGATGCAGATGATTTCATCCCCTTTTTCTTTTACATCCTCAAAGATTTCCAGAAAGGCCTGGGGAGAAGGCTGTGAAGTGGTGGGAAAATCCTGTGCTGTGGTCAGCAGTTCGTAAAAACGGTCGCGTTCCAGATCGATGGTGTCAGCATAGCAGCGGTCACCGAAATTAACGTGTAAAGAAACCAGGTCAAGCCCATTTTTTCGGATTTCGTCCAGTGTAAAATCAGATGAAGAGTCAACTAAAATACGAATCATAATACCTCCGGGTGTTTGTGTTCAATGACTTCGTCCGCTGCGTCAGCGATCAGATGAAACAGTGTCAGAATGTCGTTTGCTTTATCTTTGCCGATTTTTTCAAGAATCGTGTCAACAAGGGCCAGAATCTGTCCGTGCTGTTCTTCGTAGGTTTCGGTATGATTGAAGGTGATAAATACATTGCGCTTATCATCTTCGCTGCGGCTGCGGCTGATGATGCCTTTTTCTTCCAGACTGGTGAGCGTCCGGTTGGCAAGGGATTTCTGCATTTTCAGTTCACTGCACAGCCATGTGGCGGTGATGGGGCGGTCAGGGTCCTGACGCAGGCTGCGGCAGATCGCGTTGCAGACAAGAGATTCATTTAACGGCAGCTCTGTAACCAGCCGTTCATTGCAGATGACGCGGGAAAGTCTGAGCCAGGCAGTTAATACATCTTCATTTATGTGTTCCATCATAAGTTCCTTTCTATGTGATGAAAATGAGAGTGGAAAATGTTTTTTGGTATAGTTCACAAGATTAAAAGTATACAATGTGAACAAACTTGATGTATAATATCATGCGTCAGATTAATTGTCAACCATATTTGGTCAGGATAATCCATTGTGTGAAAGAGAATTTACTGATACAATAAATGACAGAGTCAAAGAATTTTGTGATGGAGGATGTTGTATATGGAAAAAAGAAAATGGAACAGATCAGGAATAGAGACATCACTGCTTGGTTTTGGATGTATGCGTTTTCCGGTGACGGCAGACGGAAAGATCGATGAAGCGCAGGCAGAAAAAATGCTGGATGATGCGATTGCGGCAGGCGTTAATTATATTGATACCGCATATCCCTATCACAATGGCGAAAGCGAGCCTTTTGTGGGAAAAGCTTTGAAAAAATACGACAGGGAAAGCTTTTATCTGGCAACCAAGATGCCGATCTGGAAGATCGAAACGCTGGAAGATGCAAAAAATGTATTTGAAGAACAGCTGGAGCGTCTGCAGACAGATTATGTGGATTTTTACCTGCTTCATGCCATCGGCAAAGAGCGTTGGGAAAAGATCAAAACTTTGGGCATCATTCCTCTTTGTGAGCAGCTGCAGGCAGAAGGAAAGATCAGATATTTTGGCTTTTCTTTCCATGATAATTATGAAGCGTTTGAAGAGATTCTCACATACCGTAACTGGGATTTCTGCCAGATTCAGTACAATTACATGGATACCTGCGAACAGGCCGGAGATAAGGGCTATGCCCTGACTGAAAAACTGGATGTGCCGCTGGTGATCATGGAGCCTGTAAAGGGCGGCAGTCTGGCTAATTTCTCTGAAGATATCAATGAACAGTTCCATAAGCTTGATCCCGATGCCAGCATTGCCAGCTTTGCACTCCGCTGGGTGGGCAGCCATCCCAATGTAAAAGTGATCTTAAGCGGCATGTCCACACCGGAGCAGGTTGCAGACAATTTAAAGACCTTTGGGGATTTCAAGGCTTTTGACGAAGCAGAAAGTCAGGCTGTAGAGAAAATCGTGGAACAGCTCAAAGCGCGTGTGCAGAACGGCTGCACCGGCTGCCGCTATTGTATGCCCTGTCCGATGGGCGTGGATATTCCCAGAAACTTTGCAGTCTGGAATATATATCACATCTACGGCACCTATGACCATGTAAAGCGTGAGTGGGAAAACGGCATCAAGCCTGAAGAGAAGGCGGCAAACTGCATCAAGTGCGGCAAATGCGAGGCGGTATGTCCGCAGAAGATCGCAATCCGCGAGGATCTTGCAAAGCTGCAGGCTGAGCTGGATGCGGCAAAATAAATATAATTCATTCGTAAATGGGCAGGAGCAGATTCAGATGCTTCTGCCTTTTTTTGCAACGAACGGGGATTCGCGTGGGGATTTTGTCAAAACGAACGGGGATTTGCGTAAACATACCGTCGGAGAAGCCACTGGATTGTAAATTTACTTCAATTTTTACTAAAATAAAATGTACAATATTGTAAATTTCTAGTAAAATATTACTATGGTGAAATTTGGAGGTAGCAGTACAATGCACACGCAGGATAAATCACTGGAACATGGATTTGATCCGACCTTTTTATATGCATGGAAAGGAATGCGCACACAAAACGGCCAGGAAGACAGACAGCATGAATATCTGGAGATCTGTTATATCATGACCGGAAAAGGGCGTCAGAAAATAGAGGGTGAGATTTACGAGGTTTCAGAAGGAGACCTGATCGTGATCAATGCCGGAACCTACCATCAGGCGATGCTTGGGGCAAATAATGAGCCGGTGGTTGAATTTTATATCGGTCTGACAGATTTTCATCTGCCGGGACTGGCTGAAAACACAGTAAAGCTTAACAACGGGCCGGTGTTTCATCTGCAGGGCGATCTCAAATTAAAGATCGCAAAGCTCTGCATGTCCATGGTATCGGAGAAGGATACGCACCGTTTCGGCAAATATTATATGATGAAAACCTATGCCATGCAGATCCTTCTGCTGCTTTTGCGTGAGATGGAAGAGCCGGAAACGGCAGAAAATCGGGAAGTACGGCAGTGTTCCTTTGAATCGGTCAACAGAAAACACGTGGTGGAGAAGATCATCGACTATTTTGAGGATCATTACGCAGAAAAGATTTCCCTTGACCAGATCGCAGAAAATATGTATTTAAGTCCGTTTTACATTTCAAGGATCTTTAAAGCAGAAACCGGGGATACGCCAATCCGTTATCTGATCAACATCCGTCTGGAACATGCGTGGGAGATTTTAAAAGAGAATAAAGAACTGAGTATTCAGGAGGTGGCAGCGTTGGTAGGATATGAGGATGCCTACCATTTCAGCAAGCTGTTTAAGAAAAAATTTGGCGTGTCACCTTCCGGTGTGAAGAAAAACGTATAGGAGGAATTGAAAGTGACACAAGATGCACTTTTTTTGAAACGTCTGGAAAGACCGCAGGGAGTCGTGGATGTGGTTCTGGATACAGATACATATAATGAAGTGGATGACCAGTTTGCGCTGGCTTATCTGGTAAAATCCGCTGACAAGCTGAATTTGAAGGCAATTTATGCGGCTCCTTTTTTTAACGGCAAATCCACCGGTCCTGCAGACGGTATGGAAAAAAGCTATCAGGAGATCATGAACATTCTGGAACTGATGGACAGAGAGGATTTAAAGGCATGTGTCTACAGAGGTTCCGACAGATATCTGGCTGATGAAAAGACACCGGTTGTGTCTGATTCAGCAAAGCATCTGGCAGAGCTGGCCATGCAGTATACCCCTGAAAAGCCTTTGTATGTGGTGGCGATCGGCGCCATCACCAATGTGGCATCTGCCATTTTGATGCAGCCGCAGATGATTGACAGGATCGTAGTAGTATGGCTTGGCGGTACCGCACTTCACTGGCCCGACAGTCTGGAGTTTAATCTGATGCAGGATGTGGCAGCTGCAAGAGTGGTGATGGGATGCGGCGCTGCCTTTGTACAGCTTCCCTGTGCCGGTGTGGTATCTGCTTTTACCACCACCCAGGGCGAACTGGAAATGCATTTAAAAGGAAAAAACAAGCTCTGCGATTACCTGACCGGTATCGTGATCCGCGACGGCAGTGCAGAAAGTCCTTATAAAACCTGGTCAAGAGTGATCTGGGATGTGACTGCGGTAGGCTGGCTTTTGGATGAAAGCTTTATGAGCGATTATTTGACACCTACCCCCATTCCGCAGTATGATAATCATTACAGTATGGATTCCAGACGTCATCTGATGCGTTATGTATATCACATCAACAGAGACGGTCTTTTTGAGGATCTGTTCAGAAAACTGGCACAGTAAAAGGGGCTGAAGCAATGAAAATTTTAAATTACGGTTCTTTAAATATTGATAAAGTATATCAGGTGGAGCATTTTGTCAGACCCGGCGAGACCATTGCAACTTTGGGATATGACTGTTTCCCCGGCGGCAAGGGTTTAAATCAGTCTGTGGCAGCAGCCCGTGCCGGACAGAAAGTGTTCCATGCAGGCTGCGTGGGCGCTGACGGTGATTTTCTGGTATCTGTTTTGCAGGAAAGCGGCGCGGATACCCGTTATATCAAGCGGACAGCCGGTGTGACAGGACATGCGCTGATCCAGGTGGCGCAAAGCGGTGAAAACTGTATCCTTTTGTTTGCAGGCAGCAATGCGGAAAATGACAAAGACACCATCGATGCCGTGTTTTCCAATTTTGAGCAGGGAGATATCCTGATGCTGCAGAATGAGATCAGCAATATGGAATATCTGGTTTCGCGCGGTGCGGCAAAGGGAATGCAGATCATGTTAAATCCCTCACCGATGGATGAAACCTTAAAAAACATGGATCTTTCCGGTATTACCTGGCTTGTTTTAAATGAAACGGAAGGTCTGGAACTGACCGGAGAAAACGAACCGGAGAAGATTTTGGCAAATCTGCTGGAACGCTATCCCAATCTGCAGGTGGTACTGACTTTGGGCAGCGACGGTTCTGTTTATAAAAGTGCGCAGGAAGAGTACAGACAGCCTGTTTTTAAGGTAAAGGCTGTGGATACCACTGCGGCAGGCGATACCTTTACCGGTTATTTTGCCTCTGCGATGGTGGAAAAAATGCCTGTGGACAAGGCTTTGGAACTGGCGGCAGCAGCGGCAGCAATGGCTGTGGCAAAGGCAGGCGCATCGGTATCGATCCCTGTGCGCAGCGAAGTGGAAGATCAGCTTGTTGTCTGGAAGGCATGACAGCTGCATAAAGTATGACAGCTGCATAAAGTATGGCAGCAGCATAAAATATGACAGCAGCATGGAAAAACTGACAGTAAGGCAAAACATAAAGGAGAAGAATCATGCAGCAGAAAAAATATCAGTGGATGGATCCCGTTAAGGTAAAACCCCAGGGATGGCTTAAAAAACAGTTACAGCTGCAGGCTGAAGGACTTTCCGGCAATCTGGACAAGATCTGGCCGGATATCAGAGACAGCAGATGGATCGGCGGCGACAGAGAAGGATGGGAAAGAGTTCCCTACTGGCTGGACGGTTTTATCCCGCTGGCATACCTTCTGG
The DNA here is from genome assembly GCA_017500935.1 of Lachnospiraceae bacterium. Lineage (GTDB taxonomy): Bacteria > Bacillota > Clostridia > Lachnospirales > Lachnospiraceae > Gallintestinimicrobium. The sequence goes on along the minus strand of JAFVXW010000085.1, from coordinate 82,718 downwards.
ATGATGAAGATTTAAAGGCACGTGCAAAGAAATATATTGATGCGATCTTAGAGCGTCAGCAGGAAGACGGCTGGATCTGCCCCTGTACACAGGAAGAGCGTGCAAACTATGATGTATGGGCTGCTTTTTTGATCTGCAAGGTGCTGGTGGTATACGAAAACTGCAGCAAGGACGAGCGTATCGAGCAGGTAGTATACGATGTATTAAAACAGCTGCTTAAGCATATCAGCATGGGTACCTTATTCGACTGGGGCGCAGCAAGATGGTTTGAATGTCTGATCCCCCTTACCTGGCTGTATGAAAGACGCCCGGAACCCTGGATGACAGACCTTGCTTTTGTACTGGAAGGCTACGGTGTGGATTATGAAAAGCTGTACCGTTCCCTTTCCTTTGACAGACCCGTTGTGAACAAATACTGGACCTTCTTAAACCATGTGGTAAATGTGGCAATGGCGATCAAGTCCAGAGCAGAAATGAGTCTGTATACCGGAGAAGACCCGGATGCATTTGCAGTCTCTTTCTATAACAAGCTGATGGAAAAGCACAGCATGGCAACCGGTCATTTTACCGGTGATGAATGTCTGGCAGGCGATGTGCCGATTCAGGGAAGTGAATGCTGCAGTGTGACGGAAGCAATGTATTCTTATGAAGAACTGCTTGCCATCGGCGGCAATCCTTTCTGGGGCGATCTGCTGGAACAGGAAGCTTATAACGGTCTTGCAACCACCATCAGTGCGGATATGTGGACACATCAGTATGACCAGCAGACCAATCAGGTGGAATGTACCCGTATGGATGTTAGTAAAATTCCGTTTACATCCAACGGCGGTGATGCACATACCTATGGTCTGGAACCCAATTATGGCTGCTGTACCGCAAACTTTAACCAGGGATGGCCCAAGTTTGCGTGGTCTTGTGTGATGCAGAATGCGGAAGGTCTTTCCGTGATGGCGATCGCGCCCGTGGAAGTATCTGCCAATATCGCAGGTGCCAATGTGACCTTAAATGTGGATACCCAGTATCCGTTCAGAGATGCCGTAAAGCTTTTTGTGAATACTGACAAGGCAGCAGAATTTGCAGTTTCCATCCGTATTCCCGGTTTTGCAAAGGCAGCCAATGTGACTGTGGACGGTTTAAAGAGTTGTGTAGAGCCCGGTACTTTCTACAGTCTTAAAAAAGTATGGGAAGGTACCAAAACCATAGAAGTGGAATTTATATTTGAAGCAGAGCTTGTGGACCGCCCTTACGGTATGAAAGTGCTCAGACGCGGACCGTTGTTTTATTCTGTTCCGATTGCTTCCGAATGGGAAAAGATCGAATATGAGATCAACGGCGTAGTGCGTAAATTCCCGTACTGCGACTATGATATCCGTCCTGTTTCGGAGTGGAGATATGGATTTGCGTCTGATACTTTTACGACCGCATTCCATGAACTTCCCGAAATGCCCTTTGACAGAGAACATCCTGCGATCACACTGGAAGCGCAGATGTATCCTCTGGACTGGCAGATGGAAAATAATATGTGCAAGGCAGCACCGGAATCTTTGACTCCTGTCGGAGAAAAGGTGAGTGTGAAGCTGCAGCCTTACGGATGCACCACCCTGCGCATGACAGAAATGCCGTTTATAAAATAAAATGGTTGTACTGTAATTGTGAAAGACAGTTGGATTGCAGAACTAAAAACCGGGTCAAATGGTTTCAAGCAAATCATTTGACCCGGTTTTCTATACAGTCTGTTTTGCTGTCAGTTCGTACAGATCAGAAAATACGGAAAGTTTTAATCTCGTAAGGTTTGATCCGGAAAACAAAGCTGTTGTCAGTTACAGGGATATCCTGTTCGCAGATTTCCATCAAGTTACATTCGCAGACTTTTTTTGCTGCAAATCCGAATTTCAGTTCCGCTTTGCAGCGTGCACCCTGAGATTCATAAACGCGCACAATAATGCCGTTTCCGTCTTCGGCTCCTTTGATGGTATCGATCACCACATTGGGATGGCTACAGGAAACAAAGGAGTACGGAACGTGTGCATTCAGCTTGCTGCAGCTGCATACGGCGGTACTGCCGTTAAGCGGATCATATCCGGCAGTCTGCAAAGGAATATTCAGCCTGTATGCTTCTTTTACAGTAGAACCGATCCGCCAGTCACCGCTGTGCGGGTAGACAGAGTAGGTGAAATTGTGAATACCCTTGTCTCCGGTAGGATCAGGAAAAACAGGAGAACGCAGCAGTGTCAGGCGCAGACAATTGTCCTTGATATCATAGCCGTATTTACAGTCATTTAAAATGCTGACACCGTAAAGACCTTCGGAAAGATCTGCCCATTTGTGGCCGCATACCTCGAAGCGTGCCTTGTCATAGCTGGTATTCCAATGGGTCGGGCGTTCTATGGAACCAAACTGAATTTCGTAGGTTGCCTTAGGGGAAAGGATGTCTGCATAAAAGGCAGCTTTGAGCATACGCTGTGTTTCCTGCCAGTCAACATGGGTCACAAAATCCACCCGGCGTGCATCGTGGGCAAGAACAATATCCTGCGTTATGGTGGATTCATTGAATCGGCGGACTGTACGGACAATTGCCTGAACACTGTCGGATTCTGCCACTTCAACAGAGTCGGCTTTTTCCAGGGTCCAGTAATGATCCATATATTCCATGTCAATATTCCATGCGGATTCACCGTGCGGAATATCTTCAAAGACAGTCAGCAGGTTGGAAACGGTTTCGCCGCTGCAGGTTTCACGTGCATTTTCTTTGTCATACAGGGATATGATATTGCCGTCTGCATTTAAGGTTACGCGAAGATATCTGTTCTCCATGATTAAGGTATCGTCTGTACCGGAAACCACGGTAACAATGTCAGAAATATCGGTGCTGTGATTTGGAGCAGTATTTACGGCGGTATAAATTTTGACACCCATAGCAGGAATAGCGGAGGCGTTAAATGTAAAGACAGTCATATCTCCGTCTTGATCTGCAATGGCATTGACGGTATTGCCTTCTGCATCGATCAGGGAACTGAAACAGCCTTTTACAGCTCCTTTTGTGATGCCGGAGTTTTCCCAGCCAAGGAAATTCCATACAGCAATCTGATTTTCTTTCAGTGCAAGAGAAGCATTCAGGGAGGTGATTGCTTCGTTATAGAGAGTATTGGCATCTTCAAATATTTTTTTGTAGATTATATCGCAGTCTTCATAAACCTGATGGATGGAGGAACCGGGCAGGATATCATGGAACTGGTTAGTCAGAAGCGGTTTCCAGATATCACCGATCATTTTGGCAGGATATTTATGCCCAAGCAGGATATGTGCCATGGTGCATGCCATTTCGGTACGCTGCAGCAAGAGTTCGCCTTTACGGTTGTTTTTCTTGGTGTTGGCCTGGGAGGTATAGGTTCCGCGATGGAATTCATAATACATTTCATCGTTCCATACAGGCAATTTATCCTGACACTTTTCGGCTTCGGTAAAGAAGGATTCACTGGTGGCAAATTCGGACTGGGGAAGACCGGGGAAGTCTTTTAAGCGGGATGCGTTTTCAAGCATCTGATAGCTGGGACCGCCGCCGCCGTCACCGTATCCGATGGTCATAAGGACAGTATCGCAGACATCCTTCTGGTCAAACTGATGATAGATTTCAGAAAGGGTGTCAGCATTCAGTTCTCCATTGTAGTTGATGCGCTGTAAGTAGGACAGAATCCTTGTACCGTCTACACCTTGCCACATAAACAGGGAATGCGGGAAATAATTGGTATCGTTGTTGCAAAGTTTGGAAGTAAAGAAATAATCAATACCGGAGCGTTTCATGATCTGGGGAAGTGCCCAGCTGTATCCGAAAACATCGGGCATCCAGAATACACGGGAAGCTTTGCCGAATTTGTCCATGAAATACTGGCGTCCGTAGAGAAGCTGTCTTACCAGAGCTTCGCCGGAGGGAACATTGGCGTCCATTTCTACCCACGCATTGCCGACCAGCTCAATACGACCTTCCAGAACTCGCGCCTTTACTTTTTCAAAAAGTTCGGGATAGAATTCTTCCGTATAAGCAAAAAGCTGAGGCTGGCTGAATGCAAAAATGAATTCGGGATACTTTTCCATCAGGGAGATAACATTGGAAAATGTCTTGGCACATTTGCGCACGGTTTCCTTAAGGGGCCAGAGCCAGGCGGTGTCAATATGTGACTGGCCTACAAATTTGACCATGGCATTGGCTTTGTGAGGGATCGCAGCAAGACCGTCGCAGAGGGCTTTGGAGGCGGCCGGAATCGAAGCGCGGAGACGTTCATAACCGAATTCCAGATCCAGAAGGCTTACAGAATCCATACATACGCGGAAAATCTTATCGTGCATATAGCTGTCATTGTTTAGGGACAGCATGATCTTGTGGACAGTGGGATTCAGAATGCGGGCATTGGAATGCTGCAGGGTATCTAACGGATTGGCAAAGGTATCCATAGCCTCTGCCGCACAGCGAAGATCAAAACAGTAACGTTCCAGATCTGTGTCGATAACTGCCATAAAGGCAGTCTTTAATGTATATTCTGCATAATCGCGGAGCTTCAAAGCAGAAAATTCCAGGAAATTCAGGGAACACTCCGCTTCTACAGAAAGGATGTCTCCCGGTTTGTATTTTTCGGGAATATAAACGCGTGTTCTTAAGCGGATGCCAAGAAAACTTCCCTGTTCATAGGAGGTAATGCCGGATACGATTTCTCCGTTGATCCTGATCTGTCCCTCACCGCCCAGATCAAGAATCAGCATGGCCGGTCTGCCGGCGAAAGACTGGGGGATCGTAATAACGGTGCGGAAAAGTCTGGTGTGATCAAAGCGGGCTTTCCAGTGGTCCCCCATGGAAATGGGATGCCAGTCGTCCAGAGCTTCATATTTGAGAGGTTCGGTGTAGAGAAGTTCTTTAGTCTCCCAATTTGTGACAGGGTGAATATCCTGATAGATCATGTTTTCCAGCATGTTCAGCTTGTTGTCAATAATGATTCGGCTTGTGTAATGCACAGTATTCCTCCTTTTTATGTATAAAATAATAATAAGTATCAAAAGATGAGATACCCGATGGATTGTTCCGGGCCTGGTATTCCGGCAATCCCGACATCGGAAAGTTAATCCTGAAACATCTCATGCAGTACCGCCATGGCACCGGTACGTACAGGCGCAATGCTGCAGCTGTCGATCACAGGGATATCCTGCAGGGAACTGCGGTTTAGTACCCGCTGGCGAATGGTTTCGTTAAGGCGCTCTGTCAAGGGTGACGGACAGGAAGCAATGTCACCGGTGAGAATGATTTTTTCAAGGTCGTAGAGATTGACTGCACTGACCAGGGCGGCAGATAAATATTCGGCAGCGCGGTCTATGATCGCACCGGCATCCTTTGCCTGCATTTCAAGATCTGCATGTGCCAGATCGTTCCAGGAGTGAAAACGGGTATTTTTGAGCAGTGCCGGAATCCTCAGATAGGTTTCCAGACAGCCGCGGTTGCCGCAGCTGCACATCGGGCCGTCATAACAGATGGAGGTATGTCCGATCTCGGTTCCCATACCGTGGGCACCCCGGTAGAGGCGGTCACGTATGATCACGCCAGAGCCAACGCCGTCGTCAATCTGGACCAGCATAAAATTGGATATAGTTCTGGCGGCTCCGAAGTATTTTTCTTCCAGAGCGCGGGAGTTGGTGTCCTTTTCCAGAGAAGTCTCCAGACCGGTCAGATCTGACAGAAGGGAACCGACCGGCAGATTGTGCCATTCCGCAAAGTTGGGGGGATTCAGAAGAATGCCTTTTTTGTAATCTACAGGCCCGGGAGCGCTGATACCGATTCCGAGGATGCGTTCGTCATCAAGATGCAATTCTTTTTTGGTGATAAGGATCGTATCGGCGATCTGTCTGATCACATCATCGGCAGTACGACCGGAAACATCCAAAATTCTCTGGGAGAGAACTTCTCCGTAGAGGTCAATTACGCCCACTTCACAGTGACGGCGGCGGATATTGACGCCGAATACATATCTGGCGTTATGGCAGAGGGCAAGAAGTGTGCGCTTTCTGCCAAGACCGCCGTGTTCAAGGGTAGAAATTGCTTCGACAAGCCCCGCATCAAGCAGCTCATCGATAATCTGCGTGACAGAGGCACGTGTCAGATTGGTCTGTTCTGCCAGTTCTACACGGGAAACAGGGTTCTGACGGATCAGATTTAAAATGAGCTTGCGATTGGATGTACGCATGACGGAAGCGTTGGTTGCATGTTTCATAATACCTCTTCTTCTGAAGCCTGAAAGCTTCCGGGGAGATGATCTGTAATTTGGTAAAAGACAGTCTTTTGACTTATAGTAGCATAGTTTTTTAGGGAGTTACAGTCTTGACATTATCGGATAATACGATATAATTAAATTAATTAACAAAATATGTTTTTATACATTTACACATCAGAAAAACAGGAGGATAACATGGAAATTTTAAAAAAATCCAACAACACCAAGCCCGTTTCTGCGGTACTGTTTGACTTTGACGGTACCGTTTCCACCCTGCGTTTTGGTTGGGAAGCAGTAATGAAGCCGCTGATGCTGGAAATGATCACCGGAAAGACCGGTATCGAATATGATGCAGCACTGGAAAAGGAAGTGGATGATTATATCAACGAATCTACCGGTATTCAGACTATCCACCAGATGAAATGGCTGGCAGAGACCGTACAGGAAAGAGGCATGAATCCCGGAGCACCCACTGATCCCTGGTGGTACAAAGGCGAATATAACCGCCGCCTGATGGAAAATGTCAGCAACAGACTGGCAGCTTTAAACAGTGGTTCTGTCGCAAAGGAAAATTATCTGATCGAAGGCAGTGAGGCCTTTTTAAAGGCACTGCAGGATAACGGTGTAAAGATGTATGTTGCCAGCGGTACCGATCATCCCGATGTTATGAACGAAGTGGCAGCACTTGGCCTTACCGGATATTTTACAGAGATCGCAGGTGCGCCTCTTGGCAGTGAGAACTGTTCCAAGGAAAAGGTAATCGCACAGCTGATGGAAAAAGAAGGCTTAAACGGTGATGAATTTGCCGTTATCGGTGACGGTAAAGTGGAAATCCGTCTGGGACAGGAAGCAGGTGCACGCACTATCGGTCTTGCCAGTGATGAAGAACACCGTCACGGTGTAAATCCGGTCAAGAGAGAGCGTCTGGTAAAAGCCGGTGCGGATATTATTGCCGGAGATTTCAATGAACTGGAGGAAATTTTGGCATTTTTAGGTCTGGAAAAAAAGGCACGCAGAAGTATGCAGCTGGATTTTGATACTACAAAGACTTATTCTGCACAGGACCGTATCAATCTGGTGCGTATCGATAATCTGAAGCGCCCCGGTGTGTATGAAGTTCCTGTATGGGGCAGCGAAGATTTTGATGAACTGGTGGAGCGCATCAAAAAGGCAAAGGAAGGCGGTCATGAGATCATCTTCTCCATGGGCGCCCATGTGATCAAATGCGGTTTAAGCCCTTATCTGATCGCACTGATGAAGGAAGGCTACATCAGCCATATTTCCGGCAACGGCGCATGCAGCATCCACGATTTTGAACTGGCTTATCTGGGCGGCACTTCCGAGGATGTACCCACCGCGATCGAGGACGGTTCCTTTGGCATGTGGGAGCAGACCGGACGCTGGATGAACGAAGCAATTCAGAAAGGTGCTGCTTTAGGCTACGGCTACGGCGAATCTCTGGCACGCTATATTGACGAAAATCCTGAAAAGTTCCCTTATAAGGATGACTGTGTTTTGTATCAGGCATACAAGCTGGATATTCCCGCAACCTATCATATCGCGCTGGGTACCGATATCATTCATCAGCATCCCATCGTGGACTTTGCAGCCATCGGCAAGGCAAGCGGCATTGATTTCCATAAGATCTGCTATTCCGTAGCTCATATGGATAATGGCGTGTACATGAACTTTGGTTCCGGTGTGATCGGACCTGAAGTATTCTTAAAAGCTCTTTCCATCGCGCGCAATCAGGGATATCCTACATTTAAGATCACAACAGCCAACTTTGACCTGATCGACCTTGGCGATTACCGCAGCAAGATCGGTTATGAGAATCCCCAGTATTATTACAGACCCCGCAAAAATATCGTAAACCGCCCTGTAAGCTGCGGCGGCAAAGGCTGGCATTTCTGCGGTGACCATCAGGAAACCATTCCCAACCTGTACGAGAAACTGACAAAGTAAAAGTGACTCAGGAGCAAAAATATGTATATAGTAAATGATAAGGTTTTGACACGTTCACAGCTGGAAAGCCTTTTAGACAAAATTGATCATGCCAGAATTGGCCTGATCGGAGATCTTTGTCTGGATATGTACTGGATCGCCGATATGAAATTGAGTGAGCTTTCCAGAGAAACCCCTCATTATCCCCTTCCTGTGGTGCAGGAGCGTTATGCACCCGGCGGGGCAGGCAATGCGGCAAACAACATTGCAGCATTAAAGCCCGGACAGCTTTTGGTGATCGGTCTTGTGGGAACGGACTGGAGAGGTGATCTTTTGATCCGTGCACTCAAGGAAAACGGAATTGACTGTACCTATGTGCTGCAGGATGACAGCATCATGACCAATACATATATCAAGCCTCTCCGCTGCGGTATTTCCGATGTGGTTTACGAAGATCCCCGTCTGGATTTTGAAAACCGCGCACCGATCTCGGAGGACTGTGAGAAAAAGGTACTGGCAGCACTGGATGAGGCAGCAAAAAAGCTGGATGTGCTTTGTGTCAGCGACCAAATGAAATTTGGATGTATCACCCCTAAGATCCGTGAGCGTCTTTGTGAGCTGGGCAGAAGCGGCAAAGTGGTTATTGTTGACAGCCGTGATCATGCAGCAGATTACTGCGATGTGACGGTAAAACCCAATGAAGTGGAATCCTCCCGTGCCTTTGGAAGCGGTGAAGCGCTTGAACTGGACGAGCTTTCTGTTCTGGCAGCACAGATTTATGAAAGAAACAAAAAAACCACGCTGATGACGCTGGGTGACAGAGGCTGTTTTGTGGTGGAAGACGGCAATGTGGTGCGCTGTCCTGCGTGCAAGGTAGAACCGCCCATTGATTTCTGCGGTGCAGGCGATACCTTCCTTGCCGGATACGGAACACTGCTGGCAGCAGGTGCATCTGCGATCGAGGCAGCGCAGGTGGCTACTTTGTGTTCTGCAACCACAATTAAAAAGATCGGTACCACAGGAACAGCAACCCGTCAGGAAGTATTGGATACATGGCAGTTATATCTGGGTCAGACAGTTTAAGAACAGATATAGGAAATAAAAAAAGGAGGGCAGCCAAACAGGCTGTAAGAAGAGTATGGCAAGATTTAATGGTTTGAATTCCGGCATGGATAACCTTCATCTGTTATCCGATGCAAAGACCCGTTCCATCAGTGCTGAAAACTTTACCGGCGAAAAGGGGAAAGGCGGCATGGCGACCGAAGGAACCGGTGCAAGATGTGCTCTGAATCTTGGACAGGGCTGGAAGATCTCTCCCAGTGTTGTGATCAAACCCGGTGAAACCTTTGTGATGGCAGATATTGAAGGTTCCGGCGCGATCCAGCATATCTGGATGACTCCCACCGGACTCTGGAGAGATGATATTCTCCGTATTTACTGGGATGATCAGGAAATTCCTTCCGTAGAAGTTCCCGTAGGTGACTTCTTTGCATGCGGATGGGGCGAATATGCACAGGTAAATTCCCTTCCCGTGACCGTAAATCCCGGCAGCGCATTTAACTGTTACTGGAACATGCCTTTCAAAAAACGCTGCAAAATGACCATGACCAATACCGATACCAAGGAAATGGTACTGTATTACCAGATTGATTATGTACTGACAGAGGTTCCCGAAGATATCGGTTACTTCCATGCACAGTTCCGCAGAGTAAATCCTCTTCCTTACAAGGATGTTTACACCATTCTTGACGGTGTAAAAGGCAAAGGCCACTATGTAGGCACCTACATGGCATGGGGTGTAAACAACTGCGGCTGGTGGGGAGAAGGCGAGATCAAGTTCTATATGGACGGCGATGATGAATTCCCGACTATCTGCGGCACCGGTACAGAAGACTATTTCTGCGGTTCCTACAATTTTGAAAACCAGAAGACACATCAGTATCAGGAATTTACCACTCCTTATGCAGGTATGCCTCAGGTACTGCGTCCCGACGGTGTATACAGATCCCAGCAGAGATTTGGTCTGTACCGCTGGCATGTAGCTGATCCCATCCGTTTTGATGAGGACTTAAAGGTTACCATTCAGGCTCTTGGCTGGAGAAAAAATGGTCAGTATCTGCCTCTGCAGGATGACATTGCATCTGTTGCATACTGGTATCAGACCCTTCCTACCGCTCCCTTCCCGGCATTCCCGGATGAGGACGCAAGAGAAATCCTTTGATTTTTCTGAAACAGTAAAAAAAGGCCTGCTGTTTTTAAAACGGCAGGTCTTTTGTGTCAGGTGCGTCGGGTGACGCAGGTTTTTTAGTATACAGCACGCACATTGGAGACCTGATTGTCGATCACATCAAATTCCCATACAGAGTGTCCGGGAACACGGTGCTCTGTCAGATAAAAATGTCCGTCGAAAGCAGTGATATAGTAGGGAGTACCGCCGCCTACAAAGGTTTCATAGATGTCCTCCCATTCGCCCTCTGCAAGCTTTGAAAGGTCTGAAACCCGCAGGATCGTGGCAAAGCTTTGGTCTCCGTAAAGATCGGTGGAAACAGTGATGTAAAAATAATCCTGAATCTTTGTAAGCTGGATCATACCGGCGATCTGATCGGAAACCGGCCAGGTCTCTTCGACAGACAGGTCAGAAAGTCTGGCTTTTATGATGGAGCTGTTGCCGGAAATAAAATAAACACTGTCGTTGTCGATGGTAAAGGAACGCACATAATAACCGTTCAATTCCGGAATGGTAAGGATCTTTTCGAGTGCTACGCGGGTCTGATCAGGTTCTCTGTAAAAGACAAAAAGTTCGCCGGTCATGGAACTGAGCGCATAAAAACGTTTGGTGTTTTCATCATAAGTAACATAGTGGGGACGGACTCCGATATCATTAAATTCCTGGGTCTGGTAAAACAGGCCGTCTTTTTTTTCAAAGATCAGAATACGATGGTTTTCCGTATCATCCACCAGATACACCGTGCCGTCACCTGCAATGGTATGCCCTTTATTGATCTGGCTGGTGACAACTTTCCAGTCTGTCAGGGGGGCATTGGGATCAGTGGAAGTGATCACCTGATCGTGGTAACAGTCCACCAGAAAATAATCATCGCAAATCCGGGTCATCTGGGTGGGAACACTTAAAAAACTGTAAGGATTTGGTTCTGTGCCGCCAACGGTCTGTTCGGCGGAAATTACAGACAGACTTAAGACAGAAACCGGTTTGGCAGACTTTTTTGGTACATTCAGGACAAAACAGATCACAACACAGATGATCAGGACAAGGAACAGGGAAACAGCTGTTTTTTTTCTCATAAATAACCTCTAAGGGAAAAGAAATATATTTTTATTTTATATTATCACAAGCTGTTGATGACAGCAAAGCATAAATTGTGGTATAATCAAAGGCGAATGAAGCCGGAAATGGGATGTTCCGGTCAAGAAAAAAACAAAGGAGTCAACAAAATGAAGAAATTTTTGGAAGAGTTCAAACAGTTTGCGCTGCGCGGCAATGTCATGAATCTGGCAGTTGGTGTGATCATCGGCGGCGCGTTTACCGCGATCACCAGCTCTTTGGTTGGTGACATCATCTCTCCCCTTATCGGTCTGGTTGCAAACACAGATTTAAGCTATCTGGTATGGACCGTTAACGGTGTGGAGATTCGTTACGGTGCATTTTTAACTGCAGTGATCAATTTTGTGATCATTGCGTTTGTAATCTTCTGGCTGGTAAAAGGCATCAATGCACTGCTTGATCTGGGCAAAAAGGAAGAGGAGCCTGCAGCACCTGCAGAACCTACCACTAAGAAGTGCCCTTACTGCATGAGCGAGATCGCAATCGAAGCAACCAGATGTCCTCACTGCACTTCCAATCTGGAAGCGTAAAAATGACCGGACGGTCAAACTTATAAACTGCAGAACTTATTATAAGATAAGTGCGTATAAAAAAAGGCAGCAGAAATCTCTGCTGCCTTTTGCATATATTCAGTTACGTTCAGAGGACAGACGTGAAAAGCACTTGTCCAGGTAAATCTTATGCGCCACAGTGATGATGGAGTTGCGCAGCATCGCTTTTTCATCGGTTGCGTCCACACCGACTGTATCAAGTGTATCTTTGATCCCGAAAACGTAGAAGAGTACATTTTCCAGTTCCAGACAGAAATAATCATAAGCGCGCTGGGGAGTATAAACTTTTTTCTGCAGATCAAACAGAAGCTGGATGTCGTCCATGGAAAGGACAGTCTTTGCTACGGCGATAAAAAAAAGATATGCGATCTGTTCGCGGGAATACTGCTTTTTGACAGGGTTGGCGATCAGCCCTTTTTTTACATAATTGCTGATCATGGAGGCTGTCAGAGTGATATCTTCCAGCGCTGACAGATGATCGGAAATATATTTGGTCACCTGTTCCAGATACAGTCCGACATCAGGAATCTCTTCGTATCTGGGCAGGCAGAAAGAACGTATGGAGTCTTTGATTTCATCTTTGATATGCTGCTGCATGGTTAACCTCGGGGAAAAATTGTCTGTATCAAAAATAGTACATCATTTTCAGAAAACCGTCAATAATCATAAAATGATTTTATAAACACTTGACATAGGTTTTAAGCGCATTGTAAAATATTAAATAATCGGTTATTGAATAACCGATTATCTGATTAAAAGCCAAAGACGAGGTATTTTTATGAATTATAAGATCGTTTCCGATTCATCTGCGAATATTTATGAATATGAAAAGGCATGGCATGTCAATGTGCCGTTAAAGATCATCAACGGTGATAAGGAATTTGTGGATCAGCCCGGAATGAATCTGATGGAAATGATCGAGACCTTAAAGACAACCAAATTAAGATCCAGCACTTCCTGCCCGAATATGCAGGACTATCTGGATGCTTTTGAAGGAGCGGATATTGTTTATGTGGTGACCATCACCAGCAATCTTTCCGGTTCTTATGCATCTGCGATGCAGGCAAAGCAGGAATATGAGCAGATTCATGCAGGCAGCAGAGTGCATGTATTTGATTCCTTTTCCGCAGGCGGTGAGCTGAAGCTGATCGTGGATAAGATTTATGAGTGCGCACAGGCCGGACAGTCTTTTGACGAGGTTGTAGCGAATGTAAGTGAATATCAGAAGACTTCCCATACACTGTTTTCACTGGAATCCCTGAACAATCTGGCGCGCAACGGCCGCGTAAATTCCGCTGTGGCAGCGGCAGCCGGTGTACTGGGAATCCGCGTTGTCGGCAAGGCAACAGAGGGAACCCTGCAGCAGCTGTATAAGTGCAGAGGTGAAAAGAAAGCACTGGATACCATTTGGAAAGAAATGAAGTTCAGAGGATACTGCGGCGGCAAAGTATGTATCGCAGAATGTCTGAATCCGGAAGCGGCCAAGAGTCTGGCAGACAGAATACGTGCAGAATTTCCTGACAGTGCCATTGAGATCATGCCCTGTACCGGACTGTGTACTTTCTACGCAGAAACCGGCGGCCTGATCATCGGATATGAAGGCGGAACCAATAAGTAAGCATAAAAAAGAATCGCGTAAGCGATTCTTTTTTTATGCGCTACTTCGCAACAAGCGAAGCGGTTGCGAAGGTTCCTTCAGGGGCGCTGCTTCGCAACAAGCGAAGCGGTTGCGAAGGTTCCGTCAGGTGCGCTGCTTCGATTAAGGACGAAGTCCCATGCCGCCTTCCAAAGTCAGGGTTTCACCGGACATATACTTAAAGTCGGGGGATGCAAGCTGTACGCAGACACGGCCGATTTCCAGTTCGCTGTTGCCGTAGTGGCCCATGGGAGGCATATGCACGTTTGCCTTGAAGGCTTCGGGGTATGCTTTCTGGAACTGTTCCAGCTGGGCGGTCCATGCAAGAGGGCAGATCACATTGACATTGATGCCGTCAGGACCCCACTCGGTTGCGGCTACACGGCTAAGGCCGCGGATGCCTTCTTTTGCAGCTGCATAGGAGCACTGTCCCTTGTTGCCGAACAGACCTGCGCCGGAAGCAAAGTTGATAACGGAACCTTTGGTTTCCTTTAAATAAGGATAGCAGGCTTTCATATAATAGAAGGTAGAGTAAAGACCGGAATACATTGCAAGGTCAAACTGTTCTGTGGTGTGAACAGAAAGCGGAACGCCGGAAGCGGATGCCTGTGCCACATTGATCAGCACATCAATGCGTCCGAAGGCTGCGATGGTCTGTTCAATCACGCTCTGTACGACAGTTTCGTTGTCTGCGCCGGCGTTGACATCAGCGGGAATCGCCAGAACCTGAATCCCGTAGAGACGTTCCAGTTCTTCTTTGGCATCAAGAAGCTTCTGTTTGTTGCGGCCGGTGATGACCAGATTGGCGCCTTCTTTTGCGTATGCGATTGCGATGCCGTAACCGATGGAGCCTGCGCTTCCGTCAGAAAGGGGAGTGGGGCGGCCTGCGCCGGTGATGATAGCAGTTTTACCTTTTAAGAACATATAAGATACCTCCTGATGAATATTTAAAATATAAAACAGTAATAATTCCTGTTACTACTCATAGTATAACAGGAATTATTACTGTTTGCAAGAGGTATTATGAAAAATTATGGTAAAATTATTCGGCAAGAATTAAGAGCATTTCCCAGGCGCCCATCCGTGGAACGCGGATTTTTAAGAAGCCGTTTTCACAAACTGCATCAGCCTTTGTTTCCGGCGTATCGATGCCGCAGATCACGGCGTTGGTCATTTCGCCTTTGATCAGAATGTCCGTATCCTCCACAGGATCCAGTGCGGTGTTGATCAGCAGTACGGCGGCGCGTTTTTCGTCGGAGCGTGCCCAGGCAGAGAGGCGGTTTATGCCGTAAGGGTCAGCAGGTTCCACCATGACAGGGGCACCGGCTTCCTTTAACAGGTTGTGCATCTGACGCATTTTGCCGACAGTGCCGATAAAACGGTAAGGATCATAGGACAGGACCGTTACATGATTGCGGCGGGTAACGCAGGGACAAAGCTCCTGTTCATAGGTGTCAAAGGCTTTTGCCAGAATTTCCACATCGTCTGCATCCACAATCAGTTCTGTGCAGGCTTCAAAAAGTGCGTTTCTGGAAGCACCGCTAAAACCGCCGTTTACAGAAGAATCCGTCAGGACTTCCACGCTGTTTTTAAATTTCTGACCGGTATGTACGCCTGCATAATGGGCAAAACCGCGTTTTTCCAAAGCAGCGAGGGCATCGGCATCCATCAGGACGGGTTTTTCAAAGATTTTTTTGATCTCTTCATCGGAGAAGGTTTCGATGATGCGGCCCTGCAGGACAGTCGCATAGGCATGTGCAGGATCACCGGAGATCACAAGGCCCATTTCCGGCCATTCGTTCATAATGCGGTCTAAGCTGAAAGCAGGATTTTGTTCGTCAAACCAGCCGTTTTCGCAGTCCATGCCCGCCATCATAAATTCATTGTCGGCAGCCCAGAGTCCAACCTGCGGCAGATTTTTGGCAAACTGCAGATAACGGTCAAAGAAGGGACGCGCCTGGTTCCAGCGTCTGACGGTGTAATCCATATGGCCAAGCGGATCTTGACCGGCTGAAAAAGTCAGGGAATTAAAGGCAAAACCGGTACAGCCTGCCCAGATGGAAAGACCGGCTTCCAGAATACGCATGTTGACAGCTTTGTTTAGAGGGGTACAGGGGAAGCTTTCCTCTTCATACTGTACATCTGCAAGGGATTCCGGCACATAGCGGAGAACCTGTCTGGAAACGTCCATGGCCTTGGAAAAGACCTTGCGGGGTTCTTCGTCCCAGTAAAAACCGTGGCCGGGGCGGCCTGCGCGGCTTCTGGAGACTTCCATGCATTTTTCAATGTAGTCACCGCTGAAGGTGGTGTGCGTATAGCCGACAGTCATATAGGGAACATCAATGGAAGGATCCACGGCATCCACGCCCTCACGGGCAGCCTGACAGTAGGCTGCAAGGCGGGCAGCGCCGTATTCGCTCCATTTGCGGCGAAGATTCCGGTTTTTTGGTGCATTGAGAGCTGCCACCAGCTCTTCGCGGCTTGTAAATTGTCCGTTTTCAAAACCGGCGATACAGTTTGGACAAAAACAGGGGTAGAGCGTGCCGCCAAGATGGGTAAAACGGCAGTCATCATCGATCCAGACAAAATCAGGACCGGCCTGTGCAAAAATTTTGAATTTTTCTCTTGTATAGTCTAAAAATTCCGGGGAGATCGGGCAGGCAATGCGCTCTGTCACGGTGCCGTCCACGCCGACCATGGGCTGGAAGGGCATTTTTCTGACATCTACAACGGCCTGCTGTACCCCTGCGGCACCAAAGCTGGGCCACTGGTCAATGCCCACACGCATGCCGTAGGCACGGATTTTTTTTGCTGCGCGTTTGAAAATTTCGCATTTTTCGCGTACTTCGTCAAGAGGGTGGTAAGCGTGACTGGAGGGTTCGCTGATAAAGAGATTGAATTCGTCTGCCAACCTGCCGTCTTTTGTCAACTTTTCAAGAAGGGCATCAAGGACGGCGTCATTGCCCCAGACCTCCTGTCCGGCACGCCAGATGATTTTGTATTGTTCCATGGGAAATCCTCACTTTCTGCGTATTTGAGAATGGATTTTTTTCTTGATTTAAGACTAGCATCCGGAAAAAGGAGTGTCAATCATTGTAAATATTTTGCCTGCTGTATATAATGAAAATAAAAAAGAAAGGCAGGATTTTCATATGAACGTAAATCATCTGATCCCCAAATATAAATACGGAAAAGCAGTCCTTGCAGGTTCCGGCATCGAAGGCACTTATAACAGCAAGGCGGTGGACTGCCCCAATGTTTTCTGCCACAATGGCCGTTTTTATATGACTTTCATCGGATATGACGGGGAAGGCTATCAGACTGCGCTGGCTGTTTCGGATGATCTGATCAACTGGGAAGAGCTGGGCGTTATTTTAAAGCGCGGTGCCAATATGGAATGGGACAGCGTGGGTATGGCAGCAACCACACTTTTGATGGATAAAGATCTCTATGGCGGCAACAAACTGAAAAAATGGCAGGGAAAATACTGGCTGATGTACCATGCTTATCCGGGTGCCGGTTATGAAACCGGTTCTGCGGAGGTTGGTCTGGCATGGACGGAGGATGAAAATCTGATGGACTGGCATTTTTACGGAGAGCCTGTTTTTACCTACAAGGACGGCGCAGCGTGGGAAAGCGGCGGTATGTATACGACGGATCTGGTGGAGCATGACGGGAAATTCTTCATTTTCTATACGGCAAAGGATAACGAAGACGGTTTCTGGACAGAACAGTCGAGTGTTGCGTATTCACAGGATTTGATCCACTGGACGCGTCCTTTTGACTATCCGGTGCTGCCGGTGGACAGACAGGCCTGGGACAGCCAGTTTGCCAGCCAGCCGCAGGTATTTTATGATTCCAAAGAAGACCAGTGGGTGATGTTTTATTACGGTCTGGGCAATCTTTCTGCCTGCAACGGTCTTGCAGTCAGCAAAGACTTATATCACTGGGAGAAGTTTTCAGCTCCGATCCTGACCACTGGCGCAGCCGGAACCATTGATTCCATCTATGCGCACAAGCCCTATGTGATCTGGCATGACGGCGCACTGTACCATTTTTACTGTGCATGCCGTCCCTGGCAGGAAGGCGATCTTGCGAACAACAACGGCGAATTCCGCTGTATTTCGGTTGCAAGAACAAAACCCTGGGATGAAAAGCAGTTTGAGATTGACAAAAAGGTGTTTGGGTAAATTTGGATGAATGAATATGTGAAAAATTTAAACCGCCTGGAATTTGTCGTTACCATGTCCTGTACCGGCAGATGTAAGCACTGTTCGGAAGGCAGTCATTTGGACTGCACAGGGTATATTGATGCAGACAAAGCGGCGGAGGCCATCCGGAAGGTGTGTGAAAAGTATCAGATCAAATCGCTGATGACCTTTGGCGGGGAGCCGCTTATATATCCGGAAGTGGTCTGTGCGATTCATGCTGCGGGAACTGAAATGGGGATTCCCCAAAGGGATCTGATCACAAACGGCTTTTTTTCAAAGGATAAAAAACGGATCGAAGAAGTGGTGCACAGTCTTGAAAAAAGCGGTGTCCGCCGGATCTTACTGTCCGTGGATGCGTTTCATCAGGAAACGATACCGACAGAGCCTGTCAAATATTTTGCAGAATGTGTGACAAAAACAGGAATTTTCATAGAATTGTGCCCGGCGTGGCTTGTCAGTAAGCAGGACAGCAATCTTTACAATGTGAGAACACGCGAGATTATTGCGGAATTTAGCGGTATGGATATTCCTGTCGGAAAGGGAAATGTGATCTTTCCCAGCGGCAATGCGCTGATCTATCTGAAGGAATATTTTGAAGAAGGAAAGCAGTATATCAATCCCTATGAGGACGATCCGGCAGATATCCGTGCGATCAGTTTTGAACCGGATGGTGTGGTCTTAAACGGGAACTGTTATGAAAAGGACATCCTGCAGATACTGGATGAATATCGACCGTAAAAGGCAGGAACAGTTGTCGACAAATAAAAGGGTTTTCGATATAATAAAACTAACCGAAAAAAAGGAGGAGAGACATGGAAACTGTAAAGCAGACTTACTTTAAAAATGGTTATATCCTGACTATGAACGATATTAACCAGGTGTATGCCTGTGGAGAACTTCTGGTGGAAGATGATAAGATCAAAGCTGTCGGAAAAGTGGATCCTGCACTGATAAGACCCGATGCGGAAGTGATCGACTTAAACGGAAAATATATTCTTCCGGGTTTTGTCAATACACATGTACATACATCCCAGCAGATCAGCCGCGGTGTGGGCGATGATGTGGATTTTATCACCTGGCTTCATAAGAGAATGTGGCCTTTTGAAAGTAATATGACCGAAGAGGATTCTTACATCTCTACATTAATGTGTTCCCTGGAACTGATCAAATCCGGCGTGACGAGCTTTGCCGAGCCCGGCGGACAGTTTGTAAGCGGCATGGCTAAGGCAACGGCACAGTCCGGTCTGCGCGGCAAACTGGCAAAATCTGTTATGGACTGCGGCACCGGTTTACCTGCAATCTGGCAGAAAACCACCCAGGAAGAGCTGGATGCACAGATCGAAGATCTGGAAAAATATCATAACACTGCTGACGGCAGAGTACAGGTATGGTTCGGTCTTCGCACCATTTTCAACAACACCGATGATCTGATCGTAAAGACCAAGGAACTGGCTGATAAGTATAATGTCGGCATCCACATGCATGTGGCAGAAGCCAAATCCGAGATTGATTACACCAATGAAGTATACGGCGAAAATACCGTAACCCATCTGCACAAGCTCGGTGTTCTGGATAAGAACCTTCTGGCAGTGCATACCGTATGGCTGACCAACGAAGAAATCGATCTGTTCAAAAAATACGATGTTAAGGTGTCTCACAATCCGGCATCCGCAATGCGTGTGCTTGGTTTTGCAAAGATCCCGCAGATGCTGGAAAAGGGCGTTTGCGTATCCATCGGTACAGACGGCGCTTCTTCCAGCAACCGTATGGATATGGTTGACGAAATGTGGCTGACCTCCCTGATCCATAAAGGCTGGAGACTGGATTCCACAGTTGTGCCTTCCACAGATATCCTTTGCATGGCAACCAAGAACGGCGCAAGAGCGCTTCTGGACGATCATCTCTACGGAAGTCTGGAAGAGGGCAAGAAAGCCGACCTGATCATCATCAATCCCTTCGGACCTTCCATGATGCCGGTCAATGACCCCATCGCGGCACTGGTTACCGCAATGCATTCCACCAATATCGAAAGCACGATGTGTGACGGCAAATGGCTGATGAGAGACCGCAAGGTGCTGACTTTGGATGAAGAAGTTATTGTAAAAGAAGCACAGGCTCATGCCGAAGCTATCTATAAACGTGCCGGAATCGTACTTCCGGACAGATTCCCTACAATCCGTTGACCCAGAAGGAGGACAAACCCATGGATGCAAAATTAATTGCAGTTGCAGGCGGCCAGGCCCCTGCAGATATCGTTGTAAAAAACGGTAAGATCGTAAACGTGTACACCAAGGAAATCTATGAAGGCGGCGTAGCGATCGCAGGCGATAAGATCGCAGCGGTAGGCGACGTGGACTATGCGATCGGTGAAGGCACCAAAGTCATCGATGCAGGCGGAAATTACCTGACTCCCGGTTTCATCGACGGCCATATCCATCCCGAAAGCTCCAACCTTTCCATCCGTCCTTTTGCAGAACTGGTTTTAAAACACGGCACCACCGCGATCATGACTGACCTTCATGAAATCGGCGTTGTTGCAGGTCTGGAAGGCATCGAAGCTGTTCTGGAAGAAGCTGCTGAAACCGATTTAAAGCTCTATTTCGTGGTTCCTTCCCATGTTCCTTTCTCCCCCAGACTGGAAACCAGCGCAGGACAGTTTAACTACGAGATCATCAAAAAGGCACTGGAAAGAAAAGATGCAGTAGGTATCTCCGAAGTAGTAGGACCTTACATTCTGGCACAGTTCCCTGACCTGATGAATTCCATGGATCTGGTAAACTCCAAGCGCGGCATGACCAATCAGGGCCATCTTGCAGATATGAAGGGCCCTGCCATGAACGCAGTATTGGCAGCAGGTGTTACCACCGACCATGAATCCTTAGGACCCGAAGATGCTCTGGAAAGAGTGCGCAAAGGCTGTCACTTAATGATCCGTGAAGGTTCTGCAGCCCGCAACATGGAAGCATGCTTGAAGGCGATCCTGGAAGCAAAACTGGACACCTCCAGAGTCAGCATCATCACTGACGACTTACATACCCTTGACGGCGCAAACTTTGGTCACCTTGACGATGCGGTTAAGAGAGCGATCTCTTACGGTGCAGACCTTGTAACCGCAATTCAGATGGTAACCTTAAATGCAGCACGCGCATTCCATTTGGATGACGAGATCGGCGGTCTGGCTCCCGGCAAACGTGCAGACATTAATATCACCACCGGCGCGGAAGACTTTAAGGTATTAAGCGTTATCTCCGGCGGTAAGGAAATCGTTGACAACGGCAAGATGCTTGTATCCTACCCTAAGGCTGAGCACAAACCCTGCCTGTTAAATACCACCGCATTAAAGAATCCCATCACCGCAGACAGCTTCAAGATCATGGCTCCCGAAGGCGCTAAGAAGGTAAAAGTTCTCTGCATGGATACCTTACCCTGGATTCCGATCACCCAGGGCAGAGAAGTGGAACTCAATGTTGTGGACGGCGTTGTACAGTGTGATCTGGAACAGGATGTTCTCTACATCGCACAGGTTGAACGCTACGGCATCAACGGAAACGTCGGCAAGGCATTCATGGGCGGCTTTAACTTAAAAGAAGGCGCGATCGCATCTTCCGTAGGCCATGACAACCACAACATCATCGTAATGGGTACCAATTTTGAAGATATGGCTGTTGCAGTCAACAACCTGATCGAAGTTGGCGGCGGACAGAACGTAGTTAAGAACGGCGAAGTATTAAAGTGCATCCCTTACCCTGTATGCGGTCTGTTAACCGATATGTCCTGCGAAGAACTGGCTGAAGAAAAGAAAGAGCTGATCGGCTATGTACATGAAATGGGCTCCCAGATTCCGATCCCTTACATGTTCTTATCCTTCATCTGCCTTGCAGCACTTCCTTTCCTTTCCATCACTGACGTTGGCTTTATCAACGTACTGACTCAGGAAGTGATCGATCCGATTCTGGCAGTGATTGAATAATTGAGGATTGAATGGAATAAAAAGTAAATCAGGGCTGCCGGTTTTATGACCGGCGGCCCTGGTTGTTTTTCAGTCCGCAATCTGTCTTCCCTCCACATTCATGTGATAATCATCCCGGATGATCAGCTCGGAAACCGGAACGATCTCATAACCATTGTTTTTTAGTGTTGTCAGCATGGCATCCAGTGCCTGGGCGGTATATTTGGCACCGTTGTGACAGAGAATGATACTGCCGTTTCCCAGATGTTTATGCTGTGTGACTGTACTTATGATAGAGTCAACGCCGTAATCCTTCCAGTCCAGGGAGTCCACATCCCATTGAATGGTATAATAGCCCAGTTTTTTGGCAGTCAGAATCACGGTGTTGTCATAATCACCGTAGGGCGGGCGAAACAGATTCATCTCAACCCCGGTCAACTGTCTGACCTTGTTATGTACTTTCATCAGCTCCTCTTCCTGCTGGGCGGTGGAAAGCTGGCTCATATTTTTATGATTTTCACTGTGGTTGCCAAGGTCGTGACCGGCAGCATATATGTTTTTTACATCATCGGGATAGTTTTCCACCCAGCCGCCTGTCATAAAAAAGGTGGCATGGACGTTATGTTTTTTTAATATCTCAAGAATCTGTGAAGTGTCATCGTTGCCCCATGCAGCGTCAAAGCTCAGAGCCACCTTTTTGGAATCCGTTTCCACACAGTAAATGGGCAGCTCCCGTCCGTTTACATTGCTGGAACTGGATACAGCCATAGACTCAGGTGCAAGTAAAAAGCAGGCCTGAATGAAGGCAATCGTTCCCAGTAAGAATAAAAAATTCTGGAATCCTTTGCTGTGAATGGTGTTCTGGAGGCGTTCTTTTACATAGAAATGCTGACATTTGTTGGAAAGCAGTTTGATAAAATCTCTGATCATGCATAAAAGTCCGGAGTGTTGCTTGGTAAAGTATATGCTGTCAGGGCTTATTTTTTTCGTTTTTTTGTAAAAAATACCCCTTGAATCTGCACAAAGGCTGCGGCATAATAAACGATGGATTTTTATATGAAGCAATTGGAGCAGAAAATGGAAACAAGAGAAAAAGCAGAAATAGAACAGGGCACCTGTTCTTTGAAAAAATACAGATTTTACAGAGCAATGTCGATCATGATGACCGTGCTGTGTCTGGGAGGAGTTCTCATGGGCGCAGCAAAGAAAGAACGGCTGTCTATTGCTTATCAGGAACTGCAGGAAAAAAATATCCGGGAAGCAGCCGCATTTAAAAGTGCGCTCAGTGAGGCAGATGCACAGATCAGTCAGCTAAAAGAACAGACTCTGCAGCTGGAAGCTTCCATACAGGAGGATGTGGTGACGCTGGCGGATGTGGATGGAAGTCTCTATGCAACAGAAAAAATTCCTTTTTTTGTCAATCTGGATGACTGGAGATATGTGCTGGTCAATGAGATCAATCCGCTGGAAAAGGATTTTTCTGTAAAAACGGTATGGTTTTCACCGGGGCAGTATGTGGATGCCAGGATCAAAGAGGATCTGGATGCCATGTTTGCGGATGCCAAAAAAGAGGGATTAAAGCTGATGGTGTGTTCTTCTTACCGGGAGGTAAAAAAACAGCAGCAGCTGATGGATTCGGCGGTGAAGCGTTATATGCGGCGCGGTATGAACTATACAGATGCTTTTTTTAAGGCGAGAGAACAGATCGCCCTTGCCGGAACCAGTGAGCATCATACCGGACTTGCGCTGGATATTGTGGGCGAAGACCATCAGAGTCTGGATGCAGCGCAGGCTAAGACCAAAGAGGCCATTTGGTTAAAGGAGCATGCTGCAGAATACGGATTTATTCTGCGTTATCCTGCAGATAAGGAAGAGTTGACTGGGATCAAGTTTGAATCCTGGCATTTTAGATATGTCGGTAAGGAAGCGGCTGCTTACATAACAGAAAAAAATCTGTGTCTGGAAGAGTTTGTGCTGCTTGCACAGCTGCAGCTGGGCTTGGGGACTGAGCACAGGATCAATACCAATATGCGCGGAAACTGACAAAAGACTTGCTATTTTAAAATTGCTGTGATACATTAGTTTTACAAAACCACTGAATGAATTATTTTGACTTAATGCCTGTTGGCTGCCGGTGCAGCTGCCAGGCTTTTTGCGTTATTGAAAAATTCAGGGAGGTTTTTATGAAACAAGGACTTTTATTAAAAAAACGAATGTGTATCTGGAGCGTTATCGCTTTCATGCTTTTTGTGTTACTGGGAGCAGGAATGAATTATGCAGCTGTATGGGCGCAGGAAAACAGCAGGGCTGAGGTTTATCATAAGCATACCGATGCCTGTTACCGGGATGACCGATGCGGCGGCAGCTGTGAGGAAATCGACTATATGCTGCAGGGGTGTGAATGCAGTATGGCAATTCCATGTGATAATCATGGCTGTTATTGGGAGGACCCTAATGACCTGTATCCCTTTGGATGCTGGCATTGCTATTGTCCTAAAGGAAAAATATGGAGATGTACCAAATGCGGACAAAAAAGCTCCGGTTCTGCCTGCAGCAACGGTAAGTTAGAACTGGTATGCGGCAAAACCAATGTGGTGACAGCTGTTATTTCCATTGAAAAAACGACAGACGACTGGTGTACACAGCTGGAACTGCGCGCAAATGTGGAAGAAAACGGTATTTTGCTGTCGGATACTCCTTATGTCTGGAACGGCGCTGCAGGTACTGAAAATGTATTTACGGTAACAGAAAACGGGACTTATACCTTTGAACTGCAGGCAGATGAGAACAGTGATACCGCTGCGGCACGTATTGGGATCAAGGTTTCCAATGTGGATACTACCGGCCCTGTACTGACACAATACAGCCAGGAGCCGGCATCCGGATGGACGAAAGAACCCGCAAAATTGATCCTTTCTGAAATGCTGGATCTGCAGCCGGACGGTACGGCAGGCTGCGGTCTGGCGGAAATGCCGGTTTCTTTTAACGGCGGTGAATGGGGAAATCAGACCGTTTTTGTATGTGAAGACAGCGGTGTTTATCCGGTTTTACTGACAGATAAGCTTGGAAATGTGACAGAAACAACCGCCTCTGTGACCAATATCGATATTACCGGACCGACAGTTTCTTTTTTGTGGGATGAAACCCCCAATTTGACAGAGGTTACGGTACAGGTGATTGCTGCAGATACGCAAAAGGACGGCAGTGAAGGCTGCGGTCTGGCAGCTTTGCCCTATTCCTATGACAACGGACAGACCTGGACCGATGTCGACAGCTTTTGGGTGGAAGAAAACGGCAGTTATCCCGTGCTTGTAAAGGATAAGCTTGGCAATATTACGGAACAGACAGCAGAGGTAACCAATCTTGACAAGACAGGGCCTGTGGTGAGTCTGGAAATGAGCCCTGAGGAATGGGACGGAAAAGAGATTGTGACGATCACAGTTGAAGCGATAGATGAAGGAAGCGGTCTTTCGGATGCGCCTTATTCCTGGGATGGCGGTGTGACGTATACCGATCAGACGGTACTTGAGGTACAGGAAGAAGGAACTTATACGGTTCTGGTAAAGGATAATAATGGAAACATCACGGAATGCAGTGTGACTGTTGAGAAAAAGAAACAGGAGCAGCCTTCGGGCGAAAACGGTTCCGGAAATGGCTCCGGCAGCGGTTCTGATTCCGGAAGCGGTGACGGAGCAGAAGGCGGCGGTGACTATGACGGCAGTGGTTCTGATGACAGAAATGATTCACAGGATAATGGCAGCGGTCAGGACAGCACAGATACCGTGCAGCCGGAAACAGAAACGGAAACGCTGACAGAAATGAAAGAAGAGACACCGGCAGGTACACACATTCCCGAGACAGAAGATAATACTTCCAAAAAAGAAAAGGATTCTCCCAAAAAAGACGATACCAAAAAGCTGCAATCCGGCTCTGCGTCAGAAGAGGATCACAGACAAGAGGATGACTTGACAGATAAAAACATGCTGAATGATTTCGGACAGGGCGACGCAGAAACGGAATTCAGGGAAATAGAGCAGGACGAACCCCAGTCTTTGGCAGAAGAAATCGAACTGGAAGAAATTGTGGTAAAAGAAGAGGAGCGGAAGGCTTCCGGCCGCAGCGCATTTTTGCAGGTCATGCAGAAACAGCCTGTCAAAACCGCGGCTGTTGCGGTTTCCGGCGCACTGCTTTGCAGTGTATTGGCACTTCTTTGCTTCCTGCTTTTAATGGGGGTACGTGTTTATACAGAGGATGAAAACGGCCGTTACCGCTTACTTGGTATGCGCATCTGCCGCAGACAGGAAGAGGATCTGTATGTACTTCTGCCTGTGAAAATGACAGAAAAAAGCGAAACAGACCGTTACAGACTCTGTCCCGGCTGGCTGTTTGCGTTTCTTAACAAAGAAGAAACAATGATCATCGAGTCTGCACAGAATCAGTCCCGGATCAGCGTGAAAGTATCCGGAAAAATGGAATTTCGTCTGTAGAATCCGATAATTGGATTGTCTTTCCGTAAAAATCATATTATAATGGTCGGGACAGATTGAAGTAAGGAGTATGACTTGACTATGAGTTGGGAAGATAAAGTACGTAAAGTAACACCCTACACGCCCGGTGAACAGCCGCGCCGTACCGATATTATCAAATTAAATACCAATGAATGTCCGTATCCGCCGTCACCTAAGGTGGCAGAAGCAATTGCTGCATTTGACGAAGACAGACTGCGTCTGTATCCGGATCCGGCAGCGGCAGATCTGGTAAAAGCACTGGCTGATCATTATCAGGTGGATAAAGATCAGGTATTTGTAGGTGTTGGTTCAGACGATGTGCTGGCTATGGCGTTTCTGACATATTTTACAGCCGGCAAACCGATCCTGTTTTCTGATGTGACTTATTCTTTTTATGATGTATGGGCAGAGCTTTTTGGAATCCCCTACAAAAAATGTGCGTTAAAGGATGATTTTTCGCTGGATGCATCCGATTATCTGCAGGACAACGGCGGTATTATCATCGCCAATCCCAATGCGCCCACAGGTCTTATGGCCGATTTGGGTATGATCGAGAAGATCGTTTTGGCCAATCAGGATTCTGTTGTGATCGTGGATGAAGCCTATGTGGATTTTGGCGGTGTGAGTGCCATTCCGCTTGTGGAAAAATATGAGAATCTGCTTGTGGTTCAGACTTTTTCCAAGTCCAGGGCCATGGCGGGAATGCGTATCGGATTTGCAGTCGGCAGCAAAAAGCTGATCGCATACTTAAATGATGCCAAATTTTCCTTTAATTCCTATACCATGAACCATCTGACCATTGCATGCGGTAAGGCCTGTGTGGAAGATGATCTTTACTTTAAGGAAATTACAGGAAAAATTGTTGCTACCAGAGAACGTGTCAAAAAAGAAATGGCAGAACTGGGCTTCAAATTCCCTGATTCCATGACCAATTTCCTGTTTGTCACACATCCTCAGATCGATGCAGAAGAGTTATTCCTTGCATTAAAAGAAGAAGGCATTTTTGTGCGGTATTTTAAAAAGCCGCGCATTGATCAGTATCTGCGTGTCACAATCGGCACAGATGCACAGATGGACGCGCTGATCACATTTTTGAAAGAATATATGAAGAACAGGAGTTTTGTTTAAGTATGGATCAGTTGGCTATTTGGTTTGCACAGACACTGGGAGAGTTTATTTCTGCAGAGGCAGTGGTATTTATCATTTCCATGGTTCCGATTCTGGAACTTCGAGGCGGTTTGCTGGTAGCGTCTCTTTTAAAGGTTCCGCTTATAAAAGCGATTCCTTTGTGTATCATCGGCAATATTATTCCGATTCCGTTTATTCTTCTGTTTATCAGACAGATCTTTAAATGGATGAAAAAAATCCCGATCTTTACTAAAATGATCGAGAAACTGGAAACCAGAGCAATGGGAAAGAGCGATTCCATCAAGCGTTACGAGTTCTGGGGGCTGGCACTTTTTGTAGGCATACCGCTTCCCGGTACCGGTGCATGGACAGGATCTCTGATCGCAGCTCTGCTGGAGATTGATATCAAGAAGGCAGTTGTGTCTGAATTGATCGGTATTGCAATGGCAACGGTTATCATGTCTATTGTAAGTTATGGCTTGCTTGGCGCAATCCTGTAAAAAAAATCTCATACAAGGAGGACAAAAGATGCGTTACAACAGTATCAAACCCGGTCAGGTGTGGCTGGATACGGAAGGCAAACCCATTCAGGCTCACGGTTTTTCCGTTTTTTACAGTGAGAAGGATCAGACTTATTATTGGTATGGTGAGAACAAAGAAAAGACAGTCGGCGGCCCCGACAATACCATCTGGCACTGGGGTATGCGCTGCTATGCTTCCAAAGATCTGTACAACTGGGAGGATAAGGGACTGATCATTCCTCCGTCAGAGGATCTGAATTCTCCTTTGCATCCTACCTATCAGGTGGACAGACCCCATATCATTTACTGCGAAAAGACCGGTAAATACGTGGCATGGTTAAAGGTTATGGCAAGCACTGTCAGCCAGTTTATGACAGTTATGCAGGCGGATGACTTTTTAGGACCCTATGAGATGGTTCATGAGATCTACAAGCCCTTTGGTATGGACAGCGGTGACTTTTCACTGGTTGTAGATCAGGAGACCAAAAAAGCATATTTTATTTATGAACGTCCGCATTTCCAGCTGGTAACCGCAACTTTAAGCGATACTTATACCGAGGCAGTGGAATATTCCGAGCATTTTGACGGATTATATCCTCCTTTTACCAGAGAAGCTCCTTCCTATATGGAAAGAAACGGCAAAAAGTATCTGTTTACTTCCGGAACTTCCGGTTATTATCCCAACAGAAGCAAGGTATGTACCTTTGAAGATTTCCATGGCGAATATGTTGATCTTGGCGATCCTCATGTGGATGATGTATCAGGTACTTCCTTTGGCTCTCAGATTACCTGTGTACTTAAAGTTCCCGGAACAGAGTTTTATATGGCACTTGCTGACCGCTGGGTACCCGGCTTTGAAACCAAAGAGCAGATGGAAGCAATGGAAAAGGTGTTCATTGAAGAATTTGCAGACTATGTGCCCAACCGCGAACCGCAAAAGCCGCAGCCTCTTGCCGGAAAGCTTCTGCCTCATCCTGAGAACACAAGCATTGCGACATATGTATGGCTTCCCATTGAGTGGGACGGCGATATGCCCCGTATCAGATGGTATGATGAGTGGAAAGTGGAAGACTTTATCTAAGTCAAAGACGATAAAATATTGTCAGCCATAAAAATTAAGAGAAACATAAAAAGACATAAAAAGGGCGGGGAATGATTCCCCGCCTTTTCGATATAGCGATATTATTTTACACAGAGGTTTTCGCCGATCAGACCGATGTGTGCGCCTTCATCAAGACCGCCTTCGGGATGACCGATCAGCCATTTGTTCTTAGCAGTGATCAGCTTGTCTTCCCAGGTTCTGTCATGGGCATCGTCCAGAGGAAGGTTGGTGTCTTTGGGCAGAATGATCGCTACCTGGAACTTGCTGTCGCCTACGCTGCAGGGTGCATAGTGCAGAGTGGTTGCATAGATTTCAACTGCACAGCCCTTGGGAAGCAGGAATGCTTCGCACTTTGCGGTGTCATAGGTGAAATCATCGGTGATATCCTGCTGTAAACCAAGAATCAGGATCGCATCGGTGCCGCCTACATTGATCTCGGAGGAACGATGATATTCCAGTGCATTGAGCAGATAGTTCTGACCGTTGCAGTAACCGATCTGAATGGGAAGTTCACCGTAGGTTTTGGTGGTTACTTCTGCAAATACAGGAAGGGCTTCCAGCTCTTTCACAGAAGGCTCATAAATAACGGAGTCAGGAGCGGGTGTGGAAGCCAGCGCTTCAACCAGCTGGGAAAAATCAATATTAGTCACGATCTTTCCGTATTTTCTGAATGCAGGATCTGTAATTTTTAAAATGTTCATTGGAAGTATCCTCCTTGTACGTTATGTAGTGGAAAAGGGTAGTTTTTACCTGTTTCTATCGTATAATATTTACCTGCAAAAGTCAACGACCCTGCGGCAGACTTACACTGGGGGCTGCAGGAGAAATTTGTTAAAAAAAACAGGATTTTGAGCAAAAAAAGACAGGACACAGGATTGCATATGTAGTATACTGATAGTAAAAGGTGAAGTCCGGTCTTTTTCGGACTCTGTAAACATATGAGCATTTATTTTCAGGAGGTATTTTAAATGGAATTAAGAACTGCAGTATCCCCCAGAGACGTAAAAACCTATGACACAAAAAGACTCAGAGAAGAATTTCTGATCCAGGATCTGTTTTGTGCAGACCAGATCAAGTTAGTTTACAGCCATATCGACAGAATCATTACCGGTGCGGCAACTCCTGTCAATGAGGAATTAAAACTGACCGCAGGTGATGAACTGAGAGCGGAATACTTTTTACAGAGAAGAGAACTTGGCCTGATCAATATCGGCGGCGACGGTGTTGTTGTGGTTGACGGCAAAGAATATTCTGTGATCCATAAAGACGGTATGTACATTGGTATGGGTGCAAAGGAAATCTCCTTTAAGAGCGTAAATCCCGAAGCTCCTGCCAAGTTTTACTTAAACAGCGCACCTGCACATAAGGCATATCCCACCGTTTTGATCAAGAGAGAAGGCACTCCCGAAGATGGCGTTGTGATCATCAAGGATGAGAATAAAGTGCATCTTGGCTGTCTGGAAGAATCCAACGACCGTGTGATCAACAAATACATCCTGCCCGGTCAGGTGGAAAGCTGCCAGCTGGTAATGGGTATGACTGCATTGAATCCCGGCAGCGTATGGAACACCATGCCCTGTCATACACACGACAGAAGAATGGAAGTTTATCTGTATTTTGATATGCCTGAAAATGCATTTGTTATGCACTATATGGGCGAACCCACCGAAACCCGCCACATTGTAATGCGCAATGAAGAAGCAGTGATCTGCCCCAGCTGGTCTATCCACGCAGGCAGCGGCTCCCAGGCATATACCTTTATCTGGGGCATGGTAGGTGAAAATCAGGAATTTACCGATATGGACGCGGTAAAAAATACCGAATTAATGTAATTTTTGAAAAAGGAGAATGACATCATGGCATTTGATATGAACAGCTTTTCCCTGGAAGGCAAGATCGCACTGGTAACAGGCGCTTCTTACGGTATCGGTATGGCGATCGCAAAAGCGTATGCGGCAGCCGGTGCAACCATCTGTTTTAACGATATCAATCAGGAGCTGGTGGACAAGGGTCTTGCTTCTTACAAAGAAGACGGCATTGAGGCTCACGGCTTTGTGTGTGACGTTACCGATGAAGCTGCTGTCAATGAAATGGTAGCAACCATCGAAAAAGAGATCGGTGTGATCGATATTCTGGTAAACAATGCCGGTATCATCAAGAGAATCCCCATGCATGAGATGACCGCAGAACAGTTTCGTCAGGTTATTGATGTGGACTTAAATGCTCCTTTTATCATGGCAAAGGCAGTTATTCCTTCCATGCTCAAAAAAGGACATGGCAAGATCATCAACATCTGCTCCATGATGAGTGAGCTTGGACGTGAAACTGTATCTGCTTATGCGGCAGCAAAGGGCGGTTTAAAGATGCTGACCAGAAACATCGCTTCCGAATACGGCGAATACAACATCCAGTGCAACGGTATCGGCCCCGGTTATATCGCAACTCCCCAGACTGCACCTTTACGTGAACTGCAGGAAGACGGTTCCAGACATCCTTTTGACCAGTTCATCATTTCCAAGACTCCCGCTGCAAGATGGGGTGAAACCGATGATCTGCAGGGACCTGCAGTATTTTTGGCATCCGACGCATCCAACTTCGTAAACGGTCATGTACTGTATGTAGACGGCGGTATTTTGGCATACATCGGCAAGCAGCCCAAATAAGGAGAAGAGCATGAACGCAAATATCAAGAAAATCATTTCTGCGCTGACTGAATCCGAAAGCGGCAAAAAACAGATGGAGATCTGGGACTGGTTTCAGGGTGTAGCACTTTACGGTCTGTATCTGTACTATGAAAAGACCCAGGATCAGGAAGTTTTTGAGTATCTGACCGGCTGGTTTGATGCCCAGATTGAAAAAGGCGAGCCTATCTGGAACGTAAACAGCCTTTCTCCCCTTTTAACACTGACATTCCTGTATGAAAAGACCAAAAAGGAAAGCTATCTGGCACGCTGTGAGCGCGGCGTAAAATATGCGATGGAAGAGCTGCTCCGCACAGAAGAGGGCGGTTTCCAGCATGTGACCTTAGACAGCAACAATGACAGACAGCTCTGGGGCGATACTCTCTACATGGGCGCACTGTTCATGGCAAGAATGGGTATTCTGGTTGAAAACGACGATTACATGCAGGAGAGCATCAGACAGTTTTTATTACATATCAAATATCTGGCAGATACAGAAACCGGTCTGTACTTCCATGGTTACAATTTCATCGGCAAGCACCATTATGCAGGCGCACACTGGGGCAGATGCAATGCATGGATCATTGCAAGCCTTGTGGAAATCCTGAATTTTGCAGACGGCTATCTTCCCGGTTCCATCCGCATGTATCTGCACGGCACACTGGAAAGTCTGGCAGATACCCTGGCACAGTATCAGGATGCAGACGGCATGTGGCATACCCTTGTGGATGATATGGAAGGCTCTTATCAGGAAGCATCCGCAACCTCCGGCATCGCTTATGCGATGTTAAAAGCAGTTCGCCTTGGACTTCTGCCTGAAAGCTATAAAGCATGCGCACTGCGTGCACTGCCCGCCATCAACGGTCTGATCGACGAGGAAGGCTTCTGCGGACAGGTATCTGCAGGAACCTGTCTGGAAAATACGCTGGACTACTACCGCAGCATCAAGATCAACAGACAGCCTTACGGCCAGTCTTTGGCACTTCTGTTTTTACTGGAAGCAGAAAACTGCTGATCATTTACAGCATAACAATAAGGAAAGAACGGCAATCCGCCGTTCTTTCTTGTGATAGGAGACGACCATGCATACGCGCAGCAACAAACAGTTTGTCCTGCTTTCTGCGATCGCAATGCTTCTTGTGGTCATGGGACATGTGAATGAGCCGCTTTTGACATTTGGCGGACTGCTTCCTTATTATTCCTTTCATATCGCCCTTTTTCTGTTTGTTTCCGGCTATTTTTATAAAGAGGAAGCGCAGGAAAAGCCGGGAAAATATATTCTGAAAAAAGCAAAGCATCTGCTGCTTCCGTATTTTTTATGGAATCTGTTCTATGGTATTGCGGTGGTTTTGCTGCGGCAGTGTGGATTTTTCATCGGAAATGAACCGTCTGTGTGGACACTGCTTGTGGAGCCGTTTTTATCGGGACATCAGTTTTCCTATAATGCACCGGCATGGTTTGTTCCGGCGCTGTTTTTGGTGCAGGCTGCCAATGTGGTGATCCGTAAATGTCTGGAATATTTGAAGATCCGGAATGAATGGGTGATTCAGGGATTATATCTGTGTCTGGGATTTTTGGTGGTATGGCTTTCAGCCAATGGTTATGTGTATGACTGGTACCGGATTCCGGGAAGACTGATGTATATGCTGCCCTGCTTTGAGATGGGTAAGCTCTACAAAGAGAAGCTGGAGCAGAAGGATACATTGTCAAATGGCTGGTATTTTGGTATTATTCTGGTGATCCAGCTTCTTTTGAATGCGTTTTGTGCAGGGGTGGCTGTGAGCGTTGCCTGGTGCAACGGCTTTGCAAACGGCCCTGTGATTCCTTATCTGACAGCAGTGACCGGAATCGCATTCTGGCTGCGTGTATCAAAAATACTGCTGTCTGCCTTTGAAAACAGCAGATTCTGGATGTATTTTGCAAAAAGGGCTGGATAAGGTGAAGCTGTGTTTTTAAAAGAGGAGAAAATAATGGACGCATATTCTGATTTTTCTTATGTATATGATACTTTTATGGACGAAACCCCTTATGAAGAATGGTGTGAGTTCCTGACAGAAACACTGCAGAAAAACGGCATCAAAGAAGGTCTTTTGCTGGATCTTGGATGCGGTACCGGGACCATGACTGAACTGCTTGCGCAGAAAGGATATGATATGATCGGCATTGACATGTCTGATCAGATGCTTTCTGTTGCCATGGAAAAAAGAGAGCAGTCCGGTTATCCGATTTTATATCTGCAGCAGGATATGCGCGAATTTGAGCTTTACGGTACGGTAAAGGCAGTGGTTTGTGTCTGCGATTCCGTCAATTATCTTCTGGAGGAAGAGGATATTCTGGAAACCTTTGAGCTGGTAAACAATTATCTGGACCCCGACGGTATTTTTATCTTTGATTTTAATACCGTGTACAAATACGCGGAAGTGATCGGTGATGCCACCATTGCGGAAAACCGCGAAGACTGCAGCTTTATCTGGGAGAATTTTTATGAACCGGAGGATCAGATCAACGAATATGATCTGACTATTTTTGTAAAAGAAGAGGATGACCGGTACCGTAAATTTACCGAAACACATTATCAGCGCGGTTACACACTGGAAACCATGAGAGCTCTGGTGGAAGAGGCGGGCATGATTTTTGTGGATGCAATGGATGCAGAGACCCACGGGCCTGTGCATGAACAGAGCGAACGTATTTATGTGATCGCAAGAGAACAGGGCAAGTCCTGTATTTGATAAAGGAGACAAAAAACAATGAGTGACTATATGGTACGAGCAACCGCGGCAAATGCGCAGATCCGTGCGTTTGCGGCAACAACTTTGGAGACAGTGGAAACGGCAAGACAGGCGCACAATACCAGCCCCGTGGTGACTGCGGCGCTGGGAAGACTTCTGACTGCCGGTGTGATGATGGGTTCCATGTTGAAATCTCCCAAAGACCTTCTGACTTTGCAGATCAAGGGCTCCGGCCCGGTAAAGGGCATGACTGTTACCGCCAACATGGAAGGTCATGTTAAAGGCTATGCGATCGAACCTCAGGTAATCCTGCCCGCCAATGCAAAGGGCAAACTGGACGTGGGCGGTATCGTCGGAAACGGTATGCTTTGTATTATCAAGGATATGGGCTTAAAAGAGCCTTATGTTGGACAGACTGTGTTACAGACCGGCGAGATCGGTGATGACCTGACCTATTATTTTGCAACATCCGAACAGACCCCTTCCAGTGTGGGACTTGGTGTTTTGATGAATACAGATAATACCGTAAAGCGTGCCGGAGGCTTTATCATTCAGCTGATGCCCTTTGCGGAGGAAGAAGTGATCTCCAAACTGGAGCATAATCTGATGAACATTACTTCCGTAACTGCACTATTGGATCAGGGAATGACACCTGAGCAGATGCTGGAGCGTGTACTGGACGGATTTGATGTGGAGATCAATGACAGACAGCCCTGCAGCTTTACCTGTAACTGCAGCAAGGACAGAGTGGAAAAGGCACTGATCTCTGTCGGCAGAAAAGATCTGACCGAAATGATCGAAGATGGAAAAGATATCGAAGTAAACTGCCATTTCTGCGGCAAAAATTATGTATTCAGTGTGGAAGACTTAAAAGCGATCTATCAGAAAGCGAGGTAATTATGAGACAGGGATTTGTAAAGGCTGCAGCAGCAACTCCAAAGATTAAGGTTGCAGATCCTGCATTCAATGCACAGGCAGTCTGTGAGCAGTTAAAAGAAGCGTATGCAGCGGGTGCAAAAATCATTGTGTTTCCTGAACTTTGTCTGACAGGCTATACCTGCGGTGATCTGTTCTGGCAGGATACCCTTCTGGAAGAAGCAAAAGAAGCACTTGTATCTGTTATGGCAGCGACAGCAGGTCATGATGCGCTTGTGTTTGTGGGTCTTCCTCTGGAAAAAGACA
Source organism: Lachnospiraceae bacterium (assembly GCA_017500935.1). Taxonomy (GTDB): domain Bacteria; phylum Bacillota; class Clostridia; order Lachnospirales; family Lachnospiraceae; genus Gallintestinimicrobium. The sequence continues at coordinate 46,979 of JAFVXW010000085.1, read as the reverse complement.
GTAAGCTCTATAATGTGGCAGCTGTTGTACAGAACGGAAAAGTGCTTGCATTCATTCCCAAAAAGCAGCTTCCCGATTATGCGGAATTTGGCGAAGCACGTTATTTTACCCCCGGAGAGGGCTGGGCAGAGGATTTCTGGTTTGAAGGCACACAGGTTTCCTTTGGCAGAAATATTTTGTTTTCCATAAGCGGTGTAAACGGACTTACCGTTGCCTGTGAAATCTGTGAGGATCTCTGGGCAGCAGAACAGACAACATCTGCACATGCACTTGCCGGTGCCAATGTGATCGTGAATCTGTCTGCAGTGGATGCCGTGGTAGGAAGAGACGCTTACCGTCAGAAGCTTCTGGAAGTGACCAGCGCAAGACTGCATCTGGGCTATATCTGCGCAGCGGCAGGAGAAGGGGAATCCACACAGGATCTTGTGTTTGGCGGACAGAATATGATCGCAGAAAACGGCAGAGTGATCGCACAGTCCAAACCCTTTGAAACCGGTGTTTTATGTACCGAACTCGATATCCAGAAGCTGCGTTTTGACAGAAGAAGAAATTCTTCTTTTGCGGCAGCTAATAACGATGAATATGAAGTGATCTCTGTGGCATTTACTGTGGAAGAGACTGCTCTTACCCGTAAATTTGCGCAGATGCCTTTTATCCCGCAGGATCCTGCAGAGCGTGCAAAACGCTGTGAAGAAATCCTGACAATTCAGGCTTACGGTCTGAAAAAGCGCATGGAACACACCTTCTGCAAATCAGCAGTGGTAGGTGTTTCAGGCGGTCTTGATTCTACCCTGGCTCTTTTGGTGACTGCAAAAGCATGTGATCTGCTGGGAATTGAACGTTCCAGTATTCTGGCAGTGACAATGCCCTGTTTTGGAACCACCAACAGAACCTATGAAAATGCCTGCAAGATGGCAACCACACTGGGCGCTGTTTTAAGAGAAGTGAATATCAAGGATGCCGTCAACACCCATTTCCGTGATATCGGACAGGACCCTGACAAGCATGATGTGACCTTTGAAAACAGTCAGGCCAGAGAACGCACGCAGGTACTGATGGATCTGGCAAACCAGATCGGCGGTATGGTGATCGGTACGGGTGATATGTCAGAACTGGCGCTTGGCTGGGCTACCTACAACGGCGATCATATGTCCATGTACGGTGTCAACGGCAGTATTCCCAAGACACTGGTGCGTCATCTGGTACAGCATTATGCAGATACCTGTGAAAGCAAAGAACTGGCAGCGGTTTTACTGGATGTACTCGACACTCCCGTAAGCCCCGAACTGCTTCCGCCTGTGGACGGCAGCATCAGCCAGAAGACAGAGGATCTGGTAGGTCCTTACGAACTGCATGATTTCTTCCTGTACTATATGCTGCGTTTTGGTTTCGGCCCGAAGAAGATTTTCAGAATGGCTCTTTATACCTTTGCAGGTATTTATGAGGAAGAAGTGATCAGAAAATGGTTAAAGACCTTCTGCAGACGTTTCTTTACACAGCAGTTTAAGCGTTCCTGTCTGCCGGACGGCCCTAAGGTCGGTACTGTGGGCGTATCCCCCAGAGGCGACTTAAGGATGCCTTCCGATGCCAGCATGGCGGCATGGCAGAAAGAGCTGGAAACTATTTAAAAGTATACAGCGTTTTGACTGCCCGTACTTTACGGAGTGTCGGGCAGTTTTGCTTTTTTGAGTGCTGCAGAGATTGCTTTTGTCAGAAGCTGGGAGGTATACTGGTTTTCTTCGGGATACGTAAGGTCCTCAAGAGACTGGGTGTTTAAAATCTGCCGGGCCAGCGTTTCCATACAGGGTTCCATCAAAGGATACATGGTGGAAACCACCTCCGTCAGATTTTCCAGACGCACGGAGGTGATACAGGAGGCATCCACAACCACCTCCACATCCAGACAGGAATCACCGATCTGAAGGGTGGTCGTATATTTGCCGGGCTGATACCGGGGTGTTTCGACGCCGGTGGAGGGCTTTGCGCCTGTTTTTTGCGGCCAGAACATGACAAGTACAAGAACGGTCAGAAATATGCCCAGCAGGATAAAGATACCTGTGTATACCAGTTCTTTTAAATGCAGCACGATGATCTTGGTTTTTGAATTCATGGAGGTATCCTTCCATTTGATTGATTATTCCAGTTTACGCAGAGGATACCGTGAATAGACCATAACAGGAGTGAAGAATATTATGAAAATTCAGTTTACAAAAATGCATGGCTGCGGCAATGATTATGTGTATATCAATGGTTTTACGCAGCTGATCCCACAGGAAAAAAAGGCGGATTTTGTCCGTTTTGTCAGTGACAGACATTTCGGGATCGGCAGCGACGGCGTGATCTTTATCAATCCGTCTAAGGAAGCGGATTTTGAAATGGAGATGTTTAATGCGGACGGAAGCAGATCTGAAATGTGCGGAAACGGCATCCGCTGCGTTGCCAAATATGTGCATGACAAGGGGCTGACAGATCAGACCCGGTTTTCCATTATCAGCGGCGGAAAGATCAAATATATGGATCTGACTGTGGAAAACGGTGTCACCACACTGGTAAAAGTGGATATGGGAGAGCCCATCCTGCAGGCGGATCTGGTTCCGGTAAAAAGCACAAATGAGCAGGTGGTGGACGAAGAAATTCAGGTACTGGACCAGACCTATCATATGACCTGCGTATCCATGGGAAATCCCCATGCGGTTGTATTTTGGGATGATGTAAAAAATATGGATATTGAAGCCATTGGCCCTTATTTTGAAAACCATGAGCGTTTTCCCAGAAGAACCAATACAGAATTTGTGGAAGTGACAGACAGGGCGCATGTCAGTATGCGTGTCTGGGAGAGAGGAACCGGAGAAACCCTTGCCTGCGGTACCGGATGCTGCGCAACTGCGGTTGCCTGTGTATTGAACGGCCGCACAGACCGTCATGTGACAGTCCGTGTGCTGGGCGGTGAAGTGATCATTGACTGGGATGAAAAGACCGGTCATGTATTTATGACCGGCCCTGCAGAGTTTGTGTTTGATGGTGAGATAGAATATTAAGAATGATAAAAGGTGCAGTCTCTGTGGTGTGGTTATATACCACGGATGCTGCACCTTTTGACGTTGTGAAATATTTATTCTCCAAGCAGATATTCCAGGAAAGCAATCGTGTTTTCCGGATGCGGTGTTACCTGGGACAGGCAGAAGTATGCCGGAAGAGTGGGGGATTCCATGATGGAAGCGTCACTGACATCAAGCAGTGCGGGATATTCACCCTTTTCATCGATGGAGGAATCAACATAAATGATGCGGTCTTTATACTTTTCCATCAGTTCGGGCGGAAGAACCTCTGAAAGGTCTCCTAAAATACCGCTGTCGGCATTGGCATCCAGATAGGTGTCATTGACGATCATGCCGTCAATGGCAGCTGCTGCGTGCAGTACCAGAAGCTTCTGAATGTTGGCTGAGGAAATCTCGTCCATGTTCTCATAGTCGATCCACAGATCTTTCTGGATATTAATGGAATAATCATCGGGATCCAGTGCAAGAAGTTCTGTCAGTTCAGCGCCGTATGCCTGCATGTCCACATCGTCTTTGATAAAGGTGTTGACAAATAAAATACACAGTGCCTCTTCTTTTGCAGTGACTGCAGAATAAATAAAGCTGATCAGAATACCCAGCGCAGCTGCTGTCACCAGTGCCATTTTCCAATAATATCCCACATAATATTCAATCTGTTCTTTTAAGGGTCTGCCTTTCATGAGTTTGTGCTGTTCCATGATCTCATCAAAGACTGAATTTCCGGCTGCCATAACAGTTCCTCCTTGGCAAAATCTTTTTTTTCATATACACCATAATAAGCTTTTCGGCGGAAGGAGTCAACGAAAGGAAACAGAACAAAAGTGAAAAATTTCTAAACTTCATCCCCCTGTACCTTGAAAAATACAAGTAGATGTACTATGATAAGAAAAGTGATATTATGCCGTTTGCAAAACGGCAGGAAAAGGTGGAATTTGCTATGAACGAAACATATGTGGAATGCCTGGTATCCCGTAAACCATCCACGGTACTTGTTATCTTGAAGGGAGTTATGGCAGGCTTTGTTGTGATCTGCTTTTTATTAAGCTCCATGATCTGGATCTGTCTGCTTTTGGCGCTGCTTGGCTGTGTTGGCTTTTATTTTGCAGGACATTATGCAAAACAGGAATTTGAATATCTCTATGTGGACAGAGAGATCACCATTGACAGAATCATGAATCAGTCCAAGCGCAAAAAGGTTGATACCTTTGACTTAAACGAGATGGAAATTTTTGCTCCCATCAAGTCCTGGCATCTGGATTCTTATAAGAACCGTGAGTTTAAGGTAACAGATTATTCCAGCGGTATCGAAAGTCAGCCTGACAAGCGCTATGTGATGCTTTACAGAGGCAACAGAAAAGTGATTTTTGAGCCTAACGATGAATTTGTACAGGCGATAAGAAACGTATATCCCAGAAAAGTATTTACAGATTGATCAGATATCGTGTATTAAAAAAAGGACTTGCCATTTTCAGGCATGTCAAGTATAGTTAAATCAGGACGTGCAACTGGCGGATCAGTGGAGTTCACCACGGGGAGCGCGTTTATACTGGAAATCGACCGCCTGGGTGCTGACTGTTTTAGTGGGTATTCAGGCGGTTTCGTGCGTTTTAAGCTAAATTTATGCAGATACAAAGCTCCCGCCTCCCGCTCAACTTACACAAAAAGGAGAAAACCAAAATGCAGATGCTCAAACTGGCAGAAGAACTCAACAACAATGCTTATCCCGGCCGCGGTATCGTGATCGGAAGAACCGCTGATGGTAAAAAGGCTGTGACCGCTTATTTTATCATGGGCAGAAGCTCCAATTCCAGAAACAGAATTTTTGCAGAAGAAGGACAGGGTATCAGAACCCAGGCTTTTGATCCTTCCAAGCTTGAAGATCCCAGCCTGATCATTTATGCGCCTGTACGTGTACTTGGCGATGAAACCATCGTAACAAACGGTGACCAGACCGATACTGTTTATGACGGCCGCGCAAACGGTCTGACTTTTGAGCAGTCCTTAAGATGCCGTGAATTTGAGCCCGACGGCCCCAACTACACCCCTCGTATTTCCGGCATTATGCAGGTTAAGGACGGTGTTTATCACTATGCAATGTCCATCTTAAAGAGCAATAACGGCGATCCCTCCGGCTGCAACAGATATACCTATACCTATGAAAATCCCAAGGCAGGCGAAGGCCGTTTCATTCACACCTATATGCATGACGGCAATCCCCTTCCCAGCTTTGAAGGCGAACCCAAGCTGGTTGAGATCGACGGCGATATCGACAGATTTACCGAAATGGTATGGACCAATTTAAACGAAGAAAACAAGGTTTCCCTGTTTGTTCGTTTCATTGACATCGCTACCGGCGAATACGAAACCAGAATCATCAACAAGAACAACTAAGGAGTCAGATCATGAACGAAATTTCTTTAAAATACGGCTGTAACCCCAACCAGAAGCCTTCCCGCATCTTCATGGAAGACGGAAGCGAACTTCCTGTAACCGTCCTTTCCGGCAATCCCGGCTACATCAACTTCCTGGATGCTTTCAACGGCTGGCAGCTGGTTTCCGAACTGAAAAAAGCAACCGGTCTTCCTGCAGCAACCTCTTTTAAGCATGTATCTCCCGCAGGTGCAGCAGTAGGTCTTCCTCTGGATGAAACCCTGGCAAAGATTTACTGGGTAGATGACCTTGGCGAGCTTTCTGCTCTGGCATGTGCATACGCAAGAGCAAGAGGCGCAGACAGAATGTCTTCCTTCGGTGATTTCATTGCGCTTTCCGATGTTTGTGACGTTGATACCGCAAAACTGATCAAGAGAGAAGTTTCCGACGGCGTAATCGCTCCCGGCTATACCGAAGAGGCACTTGCAATTTTAAGAGCAAAGAAAAACGGCAAATATAACGTGATCCAGATCGATCCTTCCTATGTGCCTGCACAGCTGGAAAGAAAACAGGTTTACGGCATCACCTTTGAACAGGGCAGAAACGAACTCAACATCGATGCTGAGCTGCTTTCTAACTTCGTAACTGAAAATAAGGAAGTTCCTGAAGCAGCAGTGATCGATATGAAGATCGCCCTGATTACCTTAAAATATACCCAGTCCAATTCCGTATGCTATGTAAAAGACGGTCAGGCAATCGGTATCGGTGCCGGACAGCAGTCCAGAATCCACTGCACCAGACTGGCCGGTCAGAAGGCTGATAACTGGTGGCTGCGTCAGTCTCCACAGGTTCTTGGCCTGCAGTTTGTAGACGGTCTTGGCCGTGCAGACAGAGACAATGCGATCGACGTTTACATGGGTGATGAATACGAAGATGTTCTGGCTGAAGGCGTATGGCAGACCAGATTCAAAGTAAAACCTGAAGTATTCACCAGAGAAGAAAAGAGAGCATGGCTGGATAAGCTTGAAAACGTAACCCTTGGTTCCGATGCGTTCTTCCCCTTCTCCGACAATATCGAAAGAGCAAAGAAGAGCGGTGTAAAATACATTGCACAGCCCGGCGGCTCTGTTCGTGACGATGTTGTGATCGATTGCTGCAACAAGTACAATATGGCAATGGTATTTACCGGCATCCGTCTGTTCCACCACTAATTTCATGAATGTTGAAAACGCCGCTCTTTTTAAGGAGAGCGGCGTTTTTATACAATAGGAAACTTCGGTTCCTATTGTATAAAACACGTATATGCGCACTCGCGCGCGCGGTAATTGTTGCCTGACGGCAACCGCGCTCGGCGCAGAGTGTGCGCAAGGCGCACACTATTTAAAAAACTATCCGGAGAAAATATATGGAAATCGTTAAGTTATTGATCGTCTTTTTAGCGGTTATGTTTTTGGTCGCAAAAAAGAAGCCCATGTATCTTGCCATTCTTGTGGGAGCAGCGGCTGCATGGATTTTATATCTGATTCCTGTCAGACAGGGACTTCAGAGTATCGTAAAGGCATGTGTTTCCTGGAGTACGCTGCAGCTGATCCTGGTCATGTATATCATCACTTTTCTGCAGAAACTGATGGGAGAGCGCGGTGCCATCAACAGAGCACAGAAAGGCTTAAGCTCTTTGTTTAACAATCGCTGGGTCAACTGTGCCGCAGCGCCGATCTTTATCGGTATGCTGCCCACACCCAATGCGGCATTTATTGCCGGTGATATCGTAAAGGCATCGGCGGAAAAGTGCCAGTTTCCACAGGAGAAGCAGTATCCGGAAACAAAGCAGCGGATGTAAAGGACATTTTCATTGGTTTATGGCCGATCTTAACCATCATTTTGATGGTGGTTTTATTAAAAATGCCTATTTATGCGGCAGCAGGCATCATTTTGGTATTATATATTGTTTGCAACCGTTTTCAGGTATCGCAGCTGACAGGTATTAAAAAGACTCTGCCGGCAGTAGCGACAACAGTGGTATTTGCAGTAGGGTATTATCTGATCTGGAATCTTCTGTGAAAATATGAATAAATGGAGGGGAAACAGAATGGAATCTTTTTTTGAACACTATCAATTGGAGATCGGGGAACAAATGGAAACGCCGTTTATGAATAAAAACGGGGTATTTCAGGACGGCACCACACCGATGTACCGTGATACAGACGGTCAGCTCTGGGCTATGAGCGGTCACTCTCATATGGGACATATTGCCATGTTTTGCGGCACATCACTGGATGATATGCAGAAGATGTGGCCCATTGAAACCAATTTCAGCATCGGTCATGCAGAATATGCTTTTTTAGGAATCCGCTATCCGGAGGGTATCCTGCCCCGCGGCAGCATCTGGCCCTTTGGACTTTACATATGCCCCAATACACACCGCTTCTTTTGCTGGTTCCACAATGAAACCGGATGGAATGGACGCGGAACCGCCTATGATGCTTTTGGACTCTGTACAGAGCCAAAATATGATTCTGATTTCCGGCATGTCGGACTGATGCATTCTGATGACGAAGGAAAGACCTGGAATTTTGACAGGTGGGTGCTGACAGGAGAAGAAGCAGCTTTTACAGAGTGGTATAATCCGGGAGCGGGCAATGCGCTGGGACAAAAGGGTGATATTGTCCGGTTTGGCAGCGGTGATTTTTCCGTCTTTATTGAACCGGAAGGTGATTATATTTACCTTTTTTACAATATTATCACCATGAATCTGGCAGATGAAAACGGAAAAATCTGGCAAACTTGTGATGCTTATGTGGCAAGATGCCGCAAACGCACAGACGGAAATATGGGTGATTTTGTAAAGTATTATGACGGCAGCTTCTCGGAAGCAGGCAATCTTGGAAAGGAAAGTCTGATCGTTAAGGACGCATGGCATCCCCGCGTGGTATACAGTGTTCCGGAACAAATGTATATCATGACCAGCAAGCCCATTATGAAATCCAGTGATATGATGAAACTGCCCGGTATGGATGAAAAACGTAAGGTGATGCAGATTTGTGTGTCAAAAGACCTGATTCACTGGTCAGAACCTGAAATTGTTTATCGCGATGGAGTTGTCTGGGGAAACCATTATAATGCGATCATTTCTGACGATAAGGATGTGCCGCCCAATATCCTTGCCTCCAATCGCTTTTCAATATTGAACAATCATAACGGAACGGATGTATTCCGGTATAAGACCAGACTGCTGCGGAAATAAAAAGTAATATTATTGTATAGCAGGTAATATAAAAACAGACCAGACATTCAGAAAGTGTCTGGTCTGTATCTGTTTTGGGTCATTGGTTTTAAGAAACCGCGGCAGTCACGCAGCATAAGCATCGGGCATTATTGTCAGAATTGGGTAAAAGTTTCCTGTTCACAAGGCGCCGGTTTTAAGCTTAAATAGTAACCTGCCATGGTGATCTGCATATAGGGAACTACATAAAGATAACCGATACCAAATGTGATAAGAGCCAGCAAAATCCATAAGATAAAGGAAAGGCCAAGTATGATAAATTCCCAGAGATGGCCTTTCATCAGCAGTTTGCTTTCTATGACGCAGTCGCGGATACTCATATCGGGATTTTCTGCCAGCACATAAAAGGCCTGGGAATAGCGCAGCGCGGCAATGATACCGGGGATGATGAATAAAAGGCTCCAAAGCCAGATGAACAGTCCCATGTAAAGAGAAAGTCCCAGAACTTTTAACATCATCGGGAAGTGGGAAAACAGTTCCATAACACCGGTGTTTTCTTTTTTGAAGACCTTCAGGCTGTATACATAATAACCGTACTGGATCGCACCAAGCACCAGAGAAAAGATGACCGTCAGGACCATATAAATGAGAAGTCCGAGCACTCCGGGGTCACCGGTGGGTGAGGAAAGTGTCTGGATCACATTGAATGCAGTCAGAATAAGGCTGCCTGCAAAGGAAATAGCAAGAAATGCCAGTGTGACCAGCACAGGATGGGGATTGGCAAAACGCATGGCATCTTTTGCGTCCAGTTTTAATAAACTTCTGTTCATAATCATTACCTCCTGCTTTTATCATATTGGAAAGCAGATATATTATAACATATTTTGCATAAATCATATAGAATATTTATATGTAAATCTTGTCATTGCAGGGTAAATTATGATAATATAGAAAAAATGCATAACTATGTAATTTTTCAGAAGGAGGAGACTGTCTGCATTTACGGCAGCGGCTATGAAAAAATATGTGTAAAGAAAATCCGGCTGTAGAAGAAAACAAAGAAGTCGTATCAAAGAATTTTATTGAGCAGATCATCGACAAGGATCTTGCGGAGGGTGTTTATGATACCGTACACACCAGATTTCCGCCCGAACCCAATGGTTATCTGCATATCGGACATGCCAAGAGTATTCTGTTAAACTATGGACTTGCCCAGAAGTATAACGGTAAGTTCAACATGCGTTTTGACGATACCAACCCCACCAAGGAAAAGATTGAATTCGTGGAATCCATCAAGAAGGATATCCAGTGGCTGGGTGCTGACTGGGAAGACAGACTTTTCTTTGCTTCCGATTATTTCGGCGAAATGTATGAAGGCGCTGTGAAGCTGATCAAGAAAGGCAAAGCGTATGTTTCCGACCTGACTGCTGAACAGATCAGGGAATACCGCGGTACTCTGACCGAGCCCGGTAAGGAAGATCCCTATTCTTCCAGAAGTATCGAAGAAAACCTGCGCCTGTTTGAAGAAATGAAAAACGGTGTGTATGAGGACGGCACCAAGGTTCTGCGTGCGCGTATCGATATGGCAAGCCCTAATATCAATATGCGTGATCCGGTTATCTACCGTGTGGCTCATATGACCCACCACAACACCGGTGATACATGGTGCATTTATCCCATGTATGACTTTGCACATCCCATCGAGGATGCGATCGAAGGCATTACCCACTCCATCTGTACACTGGAATTTGAAGATCACAGACCTCTGTATGACTGGGTGGTAAGAGAACTGGAATATGTAAATCCTCCCAAGCAGATCGAGTTTGCAAAGATGTATCTGACCAATGTGGTAACCGGTAAGCGTTACATCAAGAAGATGGTTGAAAACGGCATCGTTGACGGCTGGGATGATCCCAGACTGGTTTCCATCGCGGCCCTCAGAAGAAGAGGCTTTACTCCTGAATCCATCAAGATGTTTGTAGAGCTGTGCGGCGTTTCCAAGAGCAATTCCTCTGTTGACTATGCAATGCTGGAATACTGCATCCGCGAAGACTTAAAACTGAAAAAATCCCGCGTAATGGCAGTTATCGATCCCATTAAACTTGTGATCGACAACTATCCCGAAGGCGAGATCGAATATCTGGATGCTCCCAACAATCTTGAAAATGAAGAGCTGGGCTCCAGAAAAGTGCCTTTCGGCCGTGAACTTTACATTGAACGCGAAGACTTCATGGAAGTACCTCCCAAAAAGTATTTCCGTCTCTTCCCTGGCAATGAAGTACGCCTGATGAACGCATACTTTGTAACCTGTACCGGTTTTGAAAAGGATGAAAACGGCAACATTACTGTTGTACATTGTACCTACGATCCTGAAACCAAGTCCGGCAGTGGATTTGAAGGCCGTAAGGTTAAGGGAACCATTCACTGGGTTGCAGCACAGACCGCTCTGGAAGCCAAGGTTCGTCTGTATGAGAACATCATCGACGAAGAAAAGGGCGTATACAACGAAGACGGCAGCCTGAACTTAAATCCCAACTCCCTGACCGAAAAGATCGCATATCTGGAACCTTCCCTTGCTGAAGCAAAGGAATTTGAAAGCTTCCAGTTTGTAAGACAGGGCTTCTTTACTGTGGACTACAAGGATTCCAAACCCGGCGCACCGGTATTTAACCGTATTGTTTCCTTAAAGAGCTCCTTTAAGTTACCTAAATAATACGGAAAAAAAGATATAAGACGCAAAAAAGCAGCCGTGCCCGGTATACCGGGTGCGGCTGTGCTTGTACAGGCGGGTATGGTGCAGGCGGCTTTTGGGGCAATCGCAGGCAATACCTGTTTTGGAAAAAAAGGAGTTTTTTATGCAGGATCTGGTTATCGAACTGCGTTATGACGGCAGTCATCTGTATGAGCAGATTTATCAGCATATCCGGGAGGAAATCAGAACCGGACGGCTTTTATGCGGCGAAAAACTGCCGTCCACCCGTTATCTGGCAGCATACCTGCAGGTGTCGCGGGCTACGGTGGAACTGGCTTACGAGCAGCTGTTGTCAGAAGGCTATATCGAATCTGTTCCCTATAAGGGTTACTATGTGGCGCAGGTGGAGGAGCTTTACCGGATTGACGGCAGCAAAGAAAAACATAAGCCGGAATCTGCTTTGCGGACAAATACCTGTGCATTTGATTTTTCTCCCAATGCCATTGACATGCGTGTGTTTCCTTTTGAAACCTGGCGTAAAATTACCAAAAACACACTTTCACAGGATAAAAGTGAAACCTTTTCTCTGGGAGAGCCCAAAGGAGATCTGGCACTTCGGGAGACGATCGCCCGCTATCTGCATGCATCCCGCGGCGTCAACTGCAGCGCAGAGCAGATCATTGTGGGAGCCGGAAATGATTATCTGCTGACTCTGCTTGGGTATATTTTGGGAAGGGATAGTGTGATCGCCTTTGAAAATCCTACCTATCCGCGTGCCTGGAAGATTCTGGGACTTTTGGCAAAAAAGCTTTTGACAGTTTCTGCAGACGAAAACGGAATCAGTGTGGATGAACTGAAAAAAACAGATGCCAATGCTGTATATGTCATGCCTTCCCATCAGTATCCCCGCGGTGTGGTCATGCCCATTGGCAGACGTATGGAGCTGTTAAACTGGGCAAGTCACGCAACGGACCGCTATATTATTGAGGACGATTATGACAGTGAATTCCGTTACAGAGGAAAACCGATTCCCTCGCTGCAGGCCTCTGACCAGACCGGAAAGGTGGTATATATCGGAACGGTTTCCAAGTCCATTGCACCTGCGATCCGTGTCAGCTACATGGTACTTCCCAAGCAGCTGCTGCGCCGGTATGAAGAAAATTATTCTTTCTTTTCTTCCACAGTGTCCAGAATCGATCAGACGATCTTAAATGAATTTATCAGGGACGGCGCTTTTGAACGGCATTTAAACCGTATGCGCAAGCTCTATAAGGAAAAACATGAAGTGCTGCTGGAACAGTTAAAGGATTTTCAGAAGGATTTTGTGCTGTCCGGAGAAAATGCGGGTCTGCATATTTTGCTGACAGACAGGCAGGGCAGGAGTGAAGAAGAACTGATCGCGGCTGCTGCCGGAGCAGGCGTGCGGGTCTATGGCATGAAAGGGGCACTTGTGCAGCCGCTTTCTTTGGAACAGGAAAAGGCGTGGAAAGCGACTATTCTGCTGGGATTCGGCGGCTTGACGCAGGAGGAGATTGTGAAAGGGATTTCGTTTTTAAGGAAGGCGTGGGGGATATAGAATAGGTTTTGGGAAAGTTGGGGCGGCGAGATTTGGCGTCAATATTTGGCGTCAACATGTAAAGAAGCTGTTTTTGGGATGTCCTGCGTGTACATGTTTAGGGGGCCAACATGTAAGAAGCATGTTTTTTGGGATTTCTGCGTGTACACACAGGGGGTCCAACATGTAAGAAGCATGTTTTTTTGACTCCTTCGTGTACACATAATGGGTATCAGCATGTAAAAAGCTTGATTTTTGAGATTTTACATGTTGTATATCTTGGGGGAAGGAAAGTTTGACATGCAAAAGTCTTGATTTTTAGAGATTTACATGTTAGAGCGAGTTGAAGTGACATGTAAAAGAGTCAGAATTTGTTATTTTACATGTTGGGACCAAAAAATAAACATGTAAAAAGCTTGTTTTGAGCTAATTTACATGTTTGTTTACATAACATATACATGCAAAAAGTGCTATTTTCATAAATCTGCATGAAACCAGGCAAAAACGAGGCTGAGCTTTAAGCTCAGCCTCGAATATTGTATCCATTTCCGTTAATTACAGGGAAAATTCCTCTTCCTTTTTATCAGCCTCATCCATGGGGATTGCTTCCTCTGCAGCAACATCGCAGCAGCAGGGCTCTTCACTGCAGGTGCAGGTTTCGGCAGCAGCTTCGCCGCAGCAAGCTTCTTCTGCACATTCGCAGGTTTCTTCAGCTGCTTCACAAGTGCAGTTGCAGTTGCATTCGCAGGCTTCTTCCACTGCTTCAGCAGCTTCTTCGCATACATCTTCCACAATTTCAGCTGCATCTTCGATGATGTCTTCAGCAGCCTCAGCAGCGTCTTCGCAGATATCCTCTGCCACATGTGCGGTGGATTTTAATTTTTCTTCCACTTTGCCGGCAGCTTTTTCGGTGGCCTCGCGCACTTTGTTGAGGGCGTTTTCAAGCTGACTGCCCATGTTCTGATATTCGTTGCTGTTTTTAACCTTGGTAACGGTATCAGAGATCTTTGTGGTTACATTGTTGTATTCGTTGCTGTTTTTGATCTTGGTAACGGTGTCGGTTACTTTGGAAGCAACATTATCATAAATATTAACAGCTTTATGCTGTGCAGCCTTTAAGTCAAGGGTTACATAGGTGTGTCCCTGTTCATTGGTGCCTTTGCGGAAAATGCGTTCCTTTACGGATTCATCCACAAAATCAGATTCGTCTTCAAAGTCATCCTCATCGAAATCGGAATCTGCAAAATCAGATTCTTCAAAAGCTGCTTCTGCAGCATCCTCCTCCACAGGAACTTCCACAAAATCAGCATCTTCGCAGATGTCATCTGCACAGCCGGTGCAGGTATCAGCATCACATGCATCACTGCAAACGGGTGCGCCGTTCTTTTTCTGTAAATAATAGTAAGTGCCTGCTGCTGCAGCGCCTGCGATCGCAGCAAATGCAAATAATTTTCCGAAATTTTTAGCCATGATAAAAACCTCCAGATATTTTTTCTTTTATTGTAATACGAATTCACAGAATTGAAAAGAGAATATGTGTAAAAAAAGTCTAAACTTACCGGTTGAACAGCATTATTTGGTATGATATCATTATTTATAATTGCAGACAAAATTTTAAACAAAAGAAGTGGTAAGATGAACGATAAGTTTTTTGAGTTAAAGCCTGAAAAGCAAAGCCGCATGATCAATGCTGCACTGAAGGTATTTGCTCTGTCCGGATACAAACATGCCAGTACGGATGACATCGTCAAAGAGGCAGGAATCAGCAAAGGGCTTTTATTTCATTATTTCAATAGTAAGATCGGTTTATACGCATTTTTATTTGATTTCAGTACACGTTTTATGCTGCTTGAGATGTCGCAGACAGTCAGAAGAGGCGAAACAGGCTTTTTTGAACTGATCCGGCAGATGGAACAGGCGCGGATGCAGGTGATGAAGCTGTATCCGTATATGCAGCAGTTTATCAATGTATGTCTGGAGGAGGATGCGCCGGAGGCAGCAGAGGCGATCGGAGATAAGCGCAGCGATTATATGCACCGGATGGATGCCTATATGGCGCAGGCCGATTACAGCAGATTGGAACAGTTTGGAGAGGCATACAGAATACAGCGGATGGTGCGCTACACCATCGCCGGGATCACCCGGGAGCAGTCGCTTCGCTATGATTTTACACCGGAAAGATTATTTGCAGAAGTTAGCAGTTATATAGATATGATACAGCATATGGCAGAGGGGAAAAGGCCCGAAAGCCGTACACGTAAGGATACCATACCGGGGGGATTGATGATATGAAAGAAAAACTTTACACAATACCGTTAAATGACGCGGTGGATGCCAATGAAGAATGTCCGTTTTGCTTTATCGAGCGCAAAGTAGAGCAGAATCTTCTGGATTATGTGCTGGGCTCCTGTGCTTCCTACATGGAAAGTGATACCAGAGACGACACCGACAGGGAAGGTTTCTGCCGTGCCCATTTAAAGAAGATGTTTGATTACGGCAATACACTGGGCAGTGGATGGATCTTAAAGACCTATTACAAAAAGACACTCCGGGAGATGGAAACCGAGTTCAAGCGTTTTAAGCCTGTCGGCGGCAAAAATACCCTGATGGACCGCTTTAAAAAGTCTTCCGCAGAGAATTCCATCGGCCAGTGGGTGACTCAGAAGGAAAGCACCTGCTATATCTGTGACCGTTTCGGCAGTGAATATGAGCGTTATCTGGATACTTTTTATTATCTGTTTAAAAATGATCCTCAGTTTGTGGAAAAAGTCAAAAAGAGCAAGGGATTTTGTCTGCATCATTTCGGTGAAATGTGTACCGGGGCCACTGCGCTCATGAGCGATAAGGAAATGGAAAGCTTTTTCCCGATCATCTTTGAAGTGATGAAAACCAACATGGAAAGGATGTCCGGTGATGTGGACTGGCTCATTGAAAAATTTGACTATCTGAACAAGGATGCGGACTGGAAAAATTCCAAAGATGCGGTGCAGCGCGGTATGCAGAAGCTGCGCGGCGGCTATCCCGGCGATCCGGTTTATAAGATGAATAAGTAAGTGTAAGGGAGGATCTTTTCTGGCAGTTTGATAACGGACCAAAAAGATCCTTTGTTGTCTGATCAGGCGGCGCTGACAGCACCGTCTGGTATACAAGAAGGAGGAAATCATGTCTCTGTCTTTTGTGTTTGGTGCCAGCGGAGCGGGAAAAAGTACATATGTCTGTCAGGACTTGATAAACAGATCCAAGGCTGAGCCCGGGGGACGTTTTTTTCTCATTGTGCCGGATCAGTTTACCATGCAGACCCAGATGGATCTTGTCAATATGCATGAAAACAAAGGCATCATGAGTATCGATGTGTTAAGCTTTGGCCGTCTGACCCACCGTATTTTTGAGGAGGTCGGCGGGGCTGACAGACCCATGCTTGATGATACCGGAAAGAGCCTGATCGTGCGCAGGGTGGCCGGAGAACAGGCGGATCAGATACCGCTGATCGGCGGAAATCTGCATAAGACCGGCTATGTCCATGAGGTAAAAAGTGCGCTTTCTGAGTTTATGCAGTACGGAATCAATGCAGATGAACTGCGGAAGCTGACAGAGTATGCAAAAAAGCGCGGACAGCTCCATCAGAAACTGCAGGATCTGCAGGTGATTTATGAGGGATTTTTA
The DNA here is from genome assembly GCA_017500935.1 of Lachnospiraceae bacterium. GTDB lineage: Bacteria > Bacillota > Clostridia > Lachnospirales > Lachnospiraceae > Gallintestinimicrobium. The sequence goes on along the minus strand of JAFVXW010000085.1, from coordinate 30,417 downwards.
TCCTATATTAAAGATAAATTTCTGACAACGGAAGAGTCGCTGGAGGTGCTGGCGTCTCTGCTGCCAAAATCAGAGCTGATCAAAGACAGTGTGATCGTGTTTGACGGTTTTACCGGTTTTACACCGGTGCAGATGCGTGTCATCAGCCAGCTTCTGCAGCTTGCAAAAGAAGTGATCTTTACGGTGACGATAGATGCGCAGGAGGTCGGACGGGCTGTCAGCGGAGAGCAGGAGCTGTTTGCTCTGAGTAAAAAAACAGTACAGTCACTGCTTGTTTGTGCACGGCAGATTGGCGCAGAACGGGGGCAGGATGTGGTGCTTACGCCAAAGAAAATGCCGCGTTTTGCAAAAAGTCCCATGATCGGACATCTGGAACGGCATTTATTCCGGTATCCTGTCAAAATCTGGCAGCCCGATGAAAAGGGGGACAGATCAGACAGCGCAGATGCAGCGGAAGCAGAAGCTGCCCAGAGTGCGATCCGCATACTGGAGGCACCCTCCCAGAAGGAAGAGATGCGCCAGATTTGTATTGAGATCAGCCGTCTGGTACGCGAGAAAGGGTATTGCTACCGGGATATCGCGGTGATCTGCGGTGATCTGGAGGCCTATGCTTCCAGTCTTGAGCAGACTTTTTGGGAATACAACATTCCGGTTTATATGGACCGGACCAGAGGCATTGTGCACAATCCCTTTATTGAATTTATCAAGAGCGCACTGCAGGTAAGGCTGACAGGATACCGTTATGAGGCGGTTTTTCATTATCTGCGCAGCGGTCTGGCGGATTTTACCATGGAAGAAACGGACCGGCTCGAAACCTATGTACGTGAGATGGGGATTCAGGGACGGAAAAAATGGGAAAATCTGTTTGTCTATCCTTCTGAACGTTTTTTAGACAAAATAGAAGAGCTGGAGGAGATGAACCGGCTGCGTAAACGGCTGGTCGCACAGATGGAGCCGCTGTTTTTGCCCTGCCGTAAAATGAAGGATTTTGCACAGGCGCTGTATACCTTTATCGTAAACAGCCGTGTACAGGAAAAAATTAAGCAGTATGAGCAAAGCTTTCAGGCAGAAGGGGATATGGTGCGCGCCAGAGAGTATGCGCAGATTTACCGTCTTGTTATGGATCTGCTGGATCAGATTGTGGCGCTGACCGGTGACGAGCAGGCAGATATAGAGACCTTTTCCAAAATTCTGGAGGCGGGTTTTGAGGAGATTAAAGTGGGAACCATTCCGCAGAATGTGGACCGCGTTATGGCAGGTGATATGGAGCGTACCCGCTTAAAACAGATTAAGGTGCTCTTTTTTGCCGGTGTCAATGACGGATATATTCCCAGAGCCTCCCAGAAAGGCGGGCTGATCTCGGATCTGGACCGAGAGTTTTTGATGAGCTCCGGAAAAGAGCTTGCCCCCACGCCGCGTCAGCAGATGTATATCCAGCGTTTTTATCTGTATCTGAATATGACAAAGCCTTCGGATATGCTCTGGCTTTCCTATTCCCGGTTAAATCAGGAAGGAAAAAGCCTGCGGCCCAGTTTTTTGATCGAGCAGATCCGGAAAATGTATCCCGGTATGCCGGTTATCCACACAGAAAAAGAGCGGGGCTGGGATAAGATCCAGACCTTAAAGGACGGGCGCAGCATTTATGCAGACTGGTTAAGAAGCTATGCCGATGGGGAAATGGAAGCAGACAGCAGGCAGGAGCAGGAATTTATGGCACTGCACCAATTTTTTATGCGGGATTCCGCTTACCGGGATTTTGGCATGACTTTGAGCCGCGAAGCTTTTTACGCCTATCAGGCGACACCCCTTGGAAAGGCGGTGGCAACGGCACTTTACGGACATACACTTTCAGGCAGTGTTTCAAGGCTGGAACAGTATGCATCCTGTGCCTATGCGCATTTTCTGCGCTACGGTCTGCAGCTGAAGGAGCAGGAGGAATACAGTTTTGAAGCTTCTGATCTGGGAAATCTGTTCCATGGCGTGCTGGAGATTTTTTCGGAAAAACTGACGGAAAACGGTTATACCTGGTTTGATTTCCCCAAAGAAGCGGGAGAACGGCTGGTGGATGAGGCGGTGGACAGCTACAGTGCCGCTTATCATAATACGATTTTGTATGATACTGCCAGAAATGCTTATATGATCGTGCGCATCAAGCGGATTTTAAAGCGTACGGTGGCAACCATGCAGTATCAGCTAAAAAAAGGCAGTTTTGTGCCGGAGCAGTTTGAAGTGTCCTTTTCTGTGCTGGAAAATCTGGATGCAGTCAGCATTGCACTGTCTGATTCGGAAAAAATGCGTCTGCGGGGACGGATCGACCGTGTGGATGTGTGCCGGAAAGAGGACAGGGTTTATGTAAAAGTCATGGATTATAAATCTGGCAGCAGGGATTTTTCGCTGGCGGCACTCTATCACGGTCTGCAGCTGCAGCTGGTGGTTTATTTAAGTGCGGGCCTGGAGCTTACAGCCAGAAAATATCCGGACAAACAGGTACTGCCGGCGGCCATGCTGTATTACCGGGTACAGGATCCTTTGATCGATCTTGGCAGTGAAAACCTGACGGAAGAACAGATCGATGCGCAGATCAAAAAGGCGCTGCGCCCCACCGGTGTGGTGAGTGCCGACCCGGAAGCGGCAGAAGGGCTGGATGAAGGACTGACAGGGCGTTCTGATGTGATTCCGGTGGAACGCAACAAAAACGGTTCTTTTTCGGCAAGATCAAGTGTGCTGGAGCCGGAGGATTTTAAGAGTATGACTGCGTTTGCCAACTTAAAGATCAAAGAGGCCGGCAGAAAGATTCTCGAAGGAGATATTGCATTGAATCCCTATGAGCAGGGCAAACAGAATGCCTGCGAATGGTGTGCTTATAAAAAGGTCTGCGGATTTGACAGAAAGCTTTTCGGCCATGAAATGCGCAGACTGGAAGAATTGGATGACGATGAGGCACTTGTGCGCATCAGAAAGGAGGCGGCAGATGGCAGTGAAATTTACGGATGATCAGCAGAGAGTCATTGACCTACGCAATTGTAATATTTTGGTATCCGCGGCTGCCGGTTCCGGAAAAACAGCGGTGTTGGTGGAACGTATCCTGACAAAGATATGCGACAGCAATAATCCGGCAGATATCGACAGGATGCTGATCGTAACCTTTACCAATGCCGCAGCGGCACAGATGCGGGAGCGTATCAGCAAGGTTTTGCATGCCCGCATTGAGCTGGAACCGGAAAATCTGCATCTGCAGAGACAGCTTTTGCTGCTGCACAATGCGCAGATCACCACGATAGACAGTTTTTGTCTGTATCTGATCCGCAATCATTTTCAGGATATCGGACTGGACCCGGATTTTCGGACGGCAGATGAGGGCGAAATGAAGCTTCTGCGCCAGGATGTGCTGGAAAATCTGCTGGAAGAGGCATTTTTAGAAAAAAATCCGGCATTTCTGCACTGCGTGGAGTGTCTGGCTGCAGGCGGCAGGGAAAAGCAGCTGGAAGAAATGATTCTTTCTTTGTATAACTTTGCCATGAGCTATCCCTGGCCCAAAGAGTGGCTTTTGATGCACCGCAATGATTATGAAGCACAAAGCATTCAGGAAAGCGACTGGTATCCGGTGATGGCGGACATGGTGCAGGGGCTTTTAAAAGAGGCGCTGCGGATCACGCAGGAGAGTATGAAAATCTGCGATCTGCCCGCCGGTCCTTATATGTATGCACCGGCACTGGAGGCTGACAGGGAACTTCTGGAAGCGCTGGAAAAATCAGCAGCCGATCCGGAAAAAATGTATATAGCGTTGAATGCGGTATCCTATGCCCGTCTGGCGGCTAAAAAAGATTCATCTGTATTGGAAGAGTACAAAGAACAGGTCAAAAAGAACCGCGAGCGGGTTAAGCATATCGTAAAAGAACTGACCGAGAAGTTTTTCTATGCTTCACCTGCACAGTGGGCAGAGGATATGCGGGATGCCTCCCGGACGCTGCAGGGACTGACGGATTTGACGCTTGCCTTTATGGAAAAGCTGGAGGCTAAGAAGCGGGAAAAGAATCTTCTGGATTTTCATGATATGGAGCATATGGCCCTGCAGATTCTGCTGCACAGGCAGCAAGACGGAAGCGTTTTGCCATCTGCTGCGGCACTGGCGTACAGAGAGCATTTTCAGGAGATTTTGATCGACGAATACCAGGACAGCAATCTGGTGCAGGAGTATCTGTTAAAAAGTGTTTCCGGGGAGGATGACGGCATTTTCAACCGCTTTATGGTAGGAGATGTCAAGCAGAGTATTTACAAATTCCGTCTGGCCCGCCCGGAGCTGTTTTTGGAAAAATTCGATACGTATCAAAAAAATGACGGCGACTGTGTCCGTGTAGACTTAAAAAAGAATTTCAGAAGCCGCAGGCAGGTGACCGATTGTGTCAATGATGTATTTTTCAGACTGATGCACAAAGGGCTTGGCGGCGTGGAGTATGATCAGGAAGCCGCGCTGGATCCGGGGGCAGAATACCCGGTACCGGAGACAGAAGAGGTAAAGGCAGAAGACTCTGATACCCTGCGGCCGGATCCCTACGAGCCGGAGCTTTTGATCGCACCCCTTGTAGACGGTGATGACGAGAAACAGGCGGAGGCTTTGGCGATTGCGGCGCGGATCAAAAGTCTGGTGGGCAGACTGCCTGTGCGGGATGAAAAAACAGGTCTTTTGCGTCCGGCAAGATTTGGCGATATCGTGATCTTGCTGCGTGCACCTTCCGGCTGGGATGAAGTGTTTTCGGAGGTTCTGACAAATGAGCAGATTCCGGTGCATGTGACCAGCAAAACAGGATATTTTGCGGCGCAGGAAGTACAGAATGTGCTGCATTTTCTCAGGGTATTAAACAATCCGCTGCAGGATATTCCCATGTTTGGCGTGCTGCACAGTCCTTATGCCGGATTTACGGATACACAGATTGCCCTGCTTAAAAGTATGGACAAAAACGGCAAAAAAACATTGTATGACTGCATGGTACAGATGGCAGAGGCAGCAGTGTCAGAGACTGTAACATCAGAGGCGGCTGTGTCGAAGGACGCATCGGTGCAGGAAGGGCAGGAGCTGGCAGATAAATGCGCAGAGCTGCTGGGACTGATCGAACGCTATCGCAAAATGGCAGTGTATCTGCCGATTCATACGCTTTTGGAACGTTTTCTGGAAGAAACCGGATATCTGTATATGGTGACGGCCATGCCCGGCGGTGCGCAGCGGCGTCTGAATGTGGAGATGCTGCTTGCCAGAGCGGAAAGCTATGAAAAAACAAGTTATACAGGACTGTTCCATTTTGTACGGTATATGGAGCAGCTGGAAAAATACGATGTGGATTTTGGTACAGCGGGAGCAATGGATGAAAATGCAGACATTGTACGTATTATGAGTATTCATAAGAGCAAAGGTCTGGAATTTCCCATCTGCTTTGTCAGCGGACTTTCCAAGCATTTTAACAGACAGGACGGTGCAGGCGCTGTGATCTGGGATATGGATCTGGGACTTGCCTGTGACTGTATTGACCCTGTTGCACGTACCAGAAAGACAACTGTCAAAAAAGCGGTGCTTTCAAGAAAACTGCGCATGGACAGTCTGGGAGAGGAACTGCGTGTTTTGTATGTTGCCATGACAAGACCGCAGGAAAAACTGATCATGACCGCATCCTGCAAAGCGGATAAGCTTCCGGAGGAAAATCCGGAAGGAATCTGTACAATGGCTTTTGGCAGCAGAAAGGGCGAGGCCCTGCTGCAGGCACAGTCTGCGGCGCAGCTGATGGAAGGCGGCAGTTTTTATGACTGGATTTTGCCTGTGTGGCAGCAGTGCGGCAGAAAGCTGACTCTGATGCATACATCAGCTCAGACGGCTGCAGAAGTAAATGTATTGACCCATCGTATGCAGCTTCAGGAAAGACTTTTTTTCAATCCTGCATATGAGGGACTGGATCAGGAGGATATACAGGCCTTAAACAGCAGACTCTCAGCTGTTTATGCCCATGAAAATTTAAAGGATCTGTTTGTAAAAACCACGGTTTCAGAATTGAAAAAAGCAGCGATGCAGGAAGAAGCCCAGCCGGGAGCAGAGCTGTTTGCAGAACCCGAAGTGATCCCTTATCTTCCTAAATTTATTTCTGAAAAAGAGGAGGATATTTCCGGAACCGTGCGCGGCAGTGCCTATCACAGAGTGCTGGAATGTTTTCCGTTTGCGAAAAAGGACGAACCGGCAGATTGGAGTATCGGGGAAGTGGCGCAGGAAATTGAACGGCAAAAACAGAGCGGTTCTTTAAAGGAAAGCTATGCGCAGGCTGTCAATCCGGCGAAGATCCGGCAATTTTTACAGAGCGGCCTTGCAAAGCGCATGGCTGATGCGCAGCGAAAAGGGGTTTTGTATCAGGAGCAGCCGTTTGTACTGGGTATTTCTGCAAAACAGTTAAAACCGGAGCTGCCGGAGGAAGAAACGGTTTTGATTCAGGGTATCATCGACGTCTTTTTTGAAGAGGATGATGCGCTGGTGCTGGTGGATTATAAAACAGACCGGGTAAATTCAGCGCAGGAGCTTACAGAACGCTATCGGGTACAGCTGGATTATTATGAGCAGGCGCTGGTACGGCTTTGGCAGAAACCGGTGAAGGAAAGGATCATTTATTCTCTGGCCTTACAGGAAGAGATTTTTCTTTGATGGGGAAGAAGGATTTCAGTATACTGTCACCTAAATAGCCAAAACGTCTGTTGCAAAGAGAATGCGGCATGATATAATAAGAAAAAGGTCTGGATACCGATGGTGCAGACTAAGGAAACGTGATGAAAACAGCACGAAGGAGGGGTTTTTATATGATTTATACAATTCAGAACGACACTTTAAAGGTGGAGATCAATTCCAGAGGCGGTGAAATCTGGTCTATCGTAAAAGACGGCACCGAATATCTCTGGCAGGGCGATGCAAAGTACTGGGGAGACAGAGCATTCAACCTGTTTCCTTATATTGCAAGACTGACTGACGGAAAGTACACTCTGGACGGTCAGACCTATAACATGACCATTCACGGTTTTGTCAATTACACAGAGCTGACCGTTGAATCCCAGACCGCTGACAGCATTGTGCTTGGTCTTAAGGAAAACGCAGAAACACTGGAAAAATATCCTTATCAGTTCGGCTTCAAAGTGGCATACACTCTGGCTGGCGACAAGCTGGAAGTGAAGTTTGCTGTTAAGAACAATGACGATAAGACCATGTATTTCGGTGTTGGCGGACATCCCGGCTTTAATGTTCCTTTGGAAGAAGGACTTGGCTTTGAAGATTATTATCTGCAGTTTGATACCGATGCAGAGCCTGTACGCATCGGCTTTACCAAGACCTGTTTCTTAAACGGCGACGACCAGCCCTTTGCACTCGCAGAAGGCAGCTGCATCCCTATGGCACACAATATGTTTGATGATGATGCCATCGTACTTACTGGCATGAGCAAGGGTATTACCTTGAAATCTGACAAAGGCACCAAATCCGTTCATGTGGAATATCCGACCATGGATTATCTGGGAATCTGGCATATGCCTTTCACCGATGCTCCTTATGTCTGCATCGAACCCTGGACTTCCCTTCCTTCCAGACAGGATGTGGTGGAAGATCTGGCAACCCAGCCCAGCCTTCTGTCCCTGCCTGCAGGCGAAGAATATGAGAATGTCTGGACCATTCAGATTCAGTAAATAGGTTGTTTTTTTATGGAAAGGGAATGCCGGCGGCATTCCCTTTTTGAATGGCTTTTATTCCTGCGCCATAATCTTCAGCTGACCCATAACTTTTTTGACGGGCGGCAAAGAAAGCACAAACAGTGTGAGTATGGCTTCACTGGCGATGTAGGAACCGTTATAAAGCAGTGAGTAAACCGGTGCTGTCATACCGTAATCCGCCGCATAGGTTCCAAAGAAGATCATGCCGGATAAAAATGCGAAGAAATAGCGGCCAAGGATACCGGCAAGATAGCCTTTGATCAGTCCGTTTTTGCTGCCGGAAAACAGTCCGGACAGTCCCAGCGCACCGAATGCAAAGACATAATCGGTGAGCATCTGGGGGAAACTGATGATGTAAGGATCTGCGATCAGCTGCATCAAGCCGTAGGCAATGGCAGTCATAAGGCCTGTGCGCAGTCCGTACCAATATCCGGTCAGACAGATAAAGAGCATGGAAAATAATGTCACGGAGCCGCCCATGGGTGCCTTAAAGATCTTTAAGTAGGATGTGACCATGGCAGCAGCGATGGCCATGGCAGAAAATACCAGCTGTCTTGTGGAAAATTTAGGCTGACGGAGTGTGCTGCCGATATAGCAGGCAAGTAAAAGAAAGATCAGCATACAAAGTACCAGAGCAGTGTAGCCTGCGCCGGTCAGCTGATAGGATGTGCCCCACTCATCGGTGATGGCAGATGCAAAGAAATTGGACATAAAAAAACCTCCTTGTTGCGCACAGGAGGGGTAATCGCTGTCTGTAAATAAGGAAAATCATACAATTCGTCTGTACAGCTATGAAATGTGATGTACCATTGTGCGGGTACAAAACACTCTCCCTGTCAAAATAACAGACTTTTCTTTTTACAAACATGCCTCCCTACGCCGGTATTATCCGGTTCAGGTAGTGAGGGTCAGAATCCGTCAGGATTCAATCTCAGCAATAGCTCCCCTGGCTTTTATTTATGAAACATAATATAAAACAGCTTTTTATTTTTGTCAATTGTAAGTTTTTGTTTATTTCACAGAAAATTCATGGAATACAGATGCATTTTCTGATATGATAGAAAAACAGCAAAGGAGAGAATGCAATGTTTTCATATATACTTTTTGATCTGGACGGAACCATCAGTGATCCCAAAGAGGGAATTACAAAAAGTGTGCAGTATGCCCTTCAGAGTTTTGGCATTTATGAGCCGGACTTAAACCGCTTAACACCTTTTATCGGACCGCCGCTTCGAGACAGCTTTATGCAGTTTTACGGTTTTTCGCCGCAGCAGGCGCAGGCTGCCGTTGATAAATACAGAGAGCGTTTTTCTGCGGTGGGTAAATTTGAAAATGAACTGTATCCGGGAATTACTGCACTTCTGCGGGATTTGAAAGCGGCGGGAGCGCATCTTGCCATCGCTTCCAGCAAGCCGCAGGTGTTTGTGGAGGAGATTCTGGTTTATTTTGGAATCCGGCAGTATTTTGAAATTGTGGTGGGAAGTGAATTAAACGGCACACGCGAGAAAAAAGAAGATGTGCTTGCAGAGGTGATGCGCCAACTGTCCAATCTGGGTGCGCACAATACCAATGATGTGGTCATGGTGGGAGACAGACGGTTTGATGTGGAAGGTGCCAGAACTGTGGGAGCCCATGCGGTTGCAGTCAGTTACGGATATGCACCGGCCGGTGAACTGGAAGCGGCAAAACCTGATTTACTGGTGCATGATGTGCAGCAGCTGGGAAGGGTGCTCTTTGGATGCAGTGTCGGAGAGGCGTCTGCGAGAAACAGGACGCAGCAGTACAGTGCACAGGGAAACAGCACACAGGAAAGCAGGGTGCACCAGTACAGCGCGCAGCAGTACAGGAATTTCAACGGCCAGCCAGTGCGAAAGGACGGCCCCGGCAGACGTATATTAAAAGCTCTGGGCATGAGTGCGCTGGCGATGGGAATGTATCTTGTGATCACCACCTTTGTGACAACGATCGTGACGGTGGCCGGAATTGGGCTGAACGGATATCGCTCCATCGGCGGTGTCAGCGCAGAGGATTTCTGGCTGAATGCAGGTAATGCTGCAGGGATTCTGGCAGCGTTTCTGGCTTGTTTTGGTGTGTGGAACAGGAAAATCCAGATCAGACCGGTAAGAAAGATTGACGGTCTTTCCCTGATCCCGCTGGTGATTTTATCAGCTGCTTTTGCAATGGGATTAAACGGTGCCATTACACTTACGGAACTGTATAAGTATTCTCCGGCTTTTCAGGAGGTAGCGGAGTTGCAGATGGAGACACCCATATGGCTGGGAATCATATCCTTTGGTATTCTGGCGCCGCTGGGAGAGGAACTGATCTTCCGCGGGCTGGTTTATGGCAGCTTAAAAAAAGCAATGCCGGTGCCGGCGGCCATTGTTTTGTCCGGTTTTCTGTTCGGGCTGTTCCATGGAAATCTGGTACAGGGTGTGTATGCAACACTGCTGGGCTGTGTGTTTGCATGGAGCTATGAACTTTACGGCACTCTTCTGATCCCGATTCTGATGCATGGGGTTGCCAACCTGTTTGTGTATCTGCTTCTGGACTGCACGGAGTTTGGCGCAGCGTTTGTGATGCCGCTGCCCTGCATTTTTATGTTGGCTGTGGGAGTGATCTGTCTGATTCTGATGGTCAGATGGCAGAAAAGTGCAAACAGAGAAGTATAAAAAAAGGAGCCTCGGCTCCTTTTTTTTAACAAAACATGAATTACAAAAGCGGCACATTATGCTCTGCAGCATATCTTCTGATATCGGCAGGCCAGATAGAACACTGTACTTCGCCGATATGGGCTTTTCTTAAGAAAAACATACAGATACGGGATTGGCCGATACCGCCGCCGATGGTGTAGGGAACGGCTTCGTGCAGGACTGCTTTCTGGAAGGGCAGTTCAATACGTTCCGGGCAGCCTGCTTTGTCAAGCTGGGATAAAAGTGCTTCCTTGTCTACACGGATACCCATGGAGGAAAGCTCCAGTGCGATATCCAGAACGGGATAGTAAACCAGAATGTCTGCATTTAAAGCCCAGTCGTCATAGTCGGGCGCACGACCGTCGTGGCGCTCACCGTTGGAGAGCTTGTCGCCGATCTGCATCAGGCAGACAGCGCCTTTTTCTTTGGTGATCAGATATTCACGCTCCTTGGGTGTCTTATCCGGATACAGATCCAGAAGCTCCTGGGTGGTGATGAAGAAAATCTGCTTGGGCAGGATTTCTTCGATGTAGTCATACTGGATGGTCATGTAAAGCTCTGTCTTGCGCAGGGTTTTGTAAATGTCGCGGACAGTCTGCATCAGCACATCCAGAGTACGCTCTTTTTTTGTGATGATCTTTTCCCAGTCCCACTGATCCACAAAGATAGAGTGGATGTTGTCGGTGACTTCATCGCGGCGGATCGCATTCATATCGGTGTAAAGACCTTCGCCGGGGGCAAAGCCGTATTCTTTTAAAGCGTAACGTTTCCATTTTGCAAGAGAGTGCACAACTTCCACTTCATAGTCGTTCTGTTCCTTGATGCCAAAGGATACGGGGCGCTCGTAGCCGTTTAAGTTGTCGTTTAAGCCGGATGCCGGATCGACAAATAAAGGTGCGGAAACACGCTGGAGATTTAAATGCTCGATCAGAAGGCTCTGAAAGAAGTCCTTAACAGTTTTGATGGCAACCTGGGTGTCGTGAAGGCTTAAATCAGGGCGATAGCCTTCGGGGATATATATATTTTCCATAAACTCCTCATTTCTGGTGCCGTGATTGGCACTTTTTATATTTCCCTATCGTAATACCAGACGGGTACTTTGTCAATGCATTTTAGCAGAGTGCATCACAGATGTTTTGCATGAGCGCATTTTTCCGGGAACACAAACAAACTGAATCAGAACAAACAGTGTCAGGCAAAGCAGGCTGACCGCGATTCCGAGACGCAGGCCTTTGGGGAAAAAGACAAGCTCAATTTCATGGGTTCCGGCGGAAAGCTGCGTGGAAATGAACAGTTCATCAAAGCTGGCAGGTTCGGTTTCTTTGCCGTCTGCATATAGGGTCCAGCCGGATTCATAGGCAACGGGCAGCACAAGCGTACCGCTTTCGGAAAGTGTTACCTGTCCGGTTAAAGAGGTGGCATCAAAGTCTGTGATTGTAAAAGGTGTCTCTGAAAGGGTTTGCAGTACAATGGAAAGGGCATCGGTGTTTAACCTGTAAGCTACCAGCTTAAGCGCGTCGTCACCGGAGTTGGTCAGGGTGACGGTATTGCCTGCTTCCTGATATCCCAGATCCAAAATGTAGTCATATTTTACTTTTTTGTAAGTTTTATTACCGCTTTCGGATTCCATTTTGACAGTGTCCACTTTGCTGTTTTGGGAGTTGGCGTAGTAATGTCCGGCAGTATCAGCAGTGAGAGTGGCTTTGGTGCCTTCGTTGGTGACAGAAACCGGTTCATACATGACAGCAGAATCATAAACGCTAAGTCCCATCTGATTCTGCAGCTCCAGCGGATCAGCGGTGTTTTTCGTAAAGTTTTCGGAAGCTATATCACATCCGGCAGGCAGTACAAAACCGGCGGGCAGCGTGTAGCGGCAGCGGTACAGATAAATGCCGTTTTCTTCAGCAATCAGGGTGTAAAGAGCAGTATCTTCATCGGCGGACTTTGAAAACATATATTTTACGTTCAGCAGGGCAGCAGAAAAAGGGGTCAGACCGTCGGAACAGTAAAAAACTTTGCTGTCGGCAAGTCCCATGCGGTCATACCAGTTGCCTGCCCGCGCGTTTGCCGTGGAAGAAAAGCAGGAGGCAGTGGGATAGTCTGCCAGCGCACCGTCGTTTTTGGTGGTGCGGCTTGTTTTTTCAAAACGGTAAAAGCCGGGATCCTGTATACGGATCTGGTCTGCCAGCGATTCATAGGCGGCAAGGGGATCCAGATATTTGCTGCGGCTGGTGGTAGAAACGCTGGTGGAGGACATGTGGTAGGTGGCCTCAAAGGTGGTGATCACAAGCAGTGCAAGTACGATAAACTGCCGGATCAGCGTATCGGAATGGGTTTTGTAAAGATACAAAAACAGAAGATACAGGCCAGCCAGCATCATGCTCACCACAAATACGGTTCTGGTAAAGGCATCATCGGTCACAAGCTTATCAGCCAGAAACAAAAATCCCAGACCAAATCCAAAGGACTGCATCAGCTGTTTAACCGTAAAACCCTCCAGCTTGTGAACTGCTTCAAAGCACATGGTCAGCACCAAAAAAATATACAGGAAGGACTGGCGGGCCGGCAGGGAGTTGGGATAGTTGAAGCCATGCCAGATGTAATTGAGCAGATTTGTGGAAAAACCAAACAGGATAAAAATACATAAAAGCAGCTGGCTGACTTTTTGGCGGACAGGTATTTTCTGATTGAGGACATAGAGCGGGATCAGGAAAAATACCGCACTGGAACAGAAAATATTGGGCCAGTGGTCAAGACCTGCTTCTGCCTGCACACCGGTAGCATGGCGAGCCAGCATATCAAACAGGGAAAAGTAGAATTTCACCGTGTCAGGGAAATTAAACTGGGTATATTCGGAAGCTGAAAGTGCGGCAAGCTCCGGCAGCAATAGGATGCAGGAAATACCGCCTGCCAGAACAGAATACAATGCAAATCGGCCTGCAGTTTTTAAAATCTGCTTAAAACCGGAAACCAGACCGGTTCCAAAGGAGGTCTGTGCCAGCAAAACCAGAAAATACAGGCATAAAAAGATGCAGAGCATAATGGACAGATAATAGTTGGACAGGATGCAAAGGGCAAGGCTGATGCAGTAAAGACGGCATTTTCCTTCTTTTACCAAAGATTCCAGACCAAGGATCACAAGGGGGGCCAAAAACAGGCAGTCCATCCACATCACGTTCCAGTTGTATGCTGCCACAAATCCGGACATGGCATAAAACAGGGAGAAAAACACAACTGCCCAGCTGTCTGTCTGGAAATGTTTTTTGAGATAAAAAGAAAAGGTAAATCCGGCAAGACCGATCTTAAAGACCACCATATAACTCATAAATTCGATGAGATACGCAGGGGGCAAAAGCAGTGCCAGCCAGTTAAAAGGGCTTGCACAGTAGTAGATAAACAGTGCCAGATAGTTGGAACCAAGTCCGATGTTCCAGGAATAGGCAAGGGATTCTCCTTCGCGGACCTTGCGGGTAAATTCCTGCAGAAAGGGCACGTACTGATGGTACATGTCCGAATGCATAAAGCTCTGGTCTCCGAAGGGGAAGATCTCATTGCTGATAAAAATAAGCATCATGGAAAGAAAGGGCAGCAGAAACGAGCAGATGCATATACGGTATTGCCGAATCAGCTGACCGGGAGTTGATTTTTTAGGTGTCATCAGGATCACTCCTTTTCTTTGTGATCAAACAGCAGATAATACTGCAGGGTCTGGTAGGAATTGAGCAGATCTTTTTGTTCTTTGGCATCTGTCAGGGTATTGTCAGAGAGTTTTACGGCAGAAGCACTGACAACCGGGGCAGACTGTTCCTGACCGGCAAGGAAGGAATAATAGGCAGGCAGCGAAAGTCCGGCTGTCTGCAGAGTTTTTAAGCCAAGGTAATTGGGGCTGCTCTCCAGATTGGTTTTTTCTTCGATATCATAATTGGCCCAGATAAAGAACGGAACCTTAAAACGCTCTGCTTCTTCTGTCTCGGACAGCTCTGCACAGCTTTTTCCATGGAGCTTTAAAACCGGATTCACAATGGAATCTGTGGGCTGATGGTCTCCAAAGAACACCACAACCGTGTCTTCCTCCTGCTGTGAAAAATACCCGATCAGCTTTTCAATGGCCTGATCGGAAAGATGGATCAGGGAAAGATATGCGGGCAGGAGTTTGGAGGAAGAGTTGTTTACCGTAATATCAGGTGTAAAGTTGTCGTAATCTGCCCAGTCGCTGTAGGAGGAGTGGTTCTGCATGGTGATATTGAATAAAAAGAGCGGTTCGCCGTCTTTTTTTTCTTCAAAAAGCCGGATCAGCTTTTCATAATCGCCTTCATCGCTGATATATTTGCGCACGCGGGCAGCGTCCTTGTAGTGGTTGAGAAAGTAGGATTCATCAAAACCAAGCAGCGGATATACCTGGTCGCGTTCCCAGCCGGAAGCACCGTAAGGATGCATGGCAACCGTGCGGTAGCCAAGGTCTGACAGATGGGAGACCATCGTCGGCAGGCTGTCATGAATATACTGCTGGTAAGGGACACTGCCGTAGGGCAGAAATGCCATGGAAGAACCGGTCAGATATTCAAATTCCGTGTTGGCGGTGTTGCCGCCTTTGACAGAAACGTACATGTGACCGGAAATCGTGTTTTCGGCACCGGAAAGCATACTGCGCACAAAGGGCATGTAGTCTTTGTTGGTTTCAAATTCACCCAAAACAGCGGGATCTGAAAACGCCTCATTCATAATGACAATGATATTGGGCTGTGTCTGTGCAGCGGTGTCCTGTAAAGCTGAGGAATCGTAAGAAGAAAGCAGGGATTTGGCCTCTTCTTTGTCATAATCTTCGGGCTTCTGGACATTCATATACTGGGTTTCCATTAAAAAAGCAGTCAGAGTACCGTTTTTTTTCTGAATGGCAGTGGGGGTAAAGAGTTTGTCATACAGGCGCAGTCTGGTCTGTACAATGGTTTCGTTATGCAGCATTTTGGTATATCCAAACAAAGCCAGACCGCATAAGGCAAAAACGGCCAGTCGCAGGCGTAAGCTTTTCATACGGCCCTTTGTAAAAAAAGCTGCAGCAGCCAGCAGTACAAATCCGGCCAGTGTCAGGGCCGCATTTTTGTCCAGTGAATATGTGTAATGCTCAGCAACGCTGGCAGCGGTTTTGACCGAAAGCAGATCCCAGGGCTGGATGGGGGTACCGCGAAATTCCAGCACAAAATAATTGATGAGTCCGTAAAGGGCGCAAAAGACTGTTTCAATCAAAAGGCTGATCCTGATGCTAGATGTAAGTGCCAGCAAAAACAGGGACAAAAGCTCAAATAAAACGATATTCATGACGATCGGGACTGCTTTCATGGTCTCAAAGGGATCATGGGAATAGGCTTCCAGCAGTAAAAAGTCGGCGATCGGGCATAAAAAAAGGAACAGGATAGATAAAAATTGCGGTAATTTTTTGATAAACTTTAACAACGGCTGGCGAAAAGACCGGCGGGGTATTTTTATGTCATTTTGGGAAATCAGTTTTCGGTTTCTGCTGCTCATAGTTCTCCTTGGTATAATGGCTGATCGTACAGGAAAGAATATTCCATATAAAAAGTATCATAAATCAGCGTAACTTTTGATGTCAAGTCACAGACGATGTGATGATACCTGTATTTTACGCATATAGATAAAAAAAGGAAGCGGTCTTTCGTTTTTCTTAAGAAAAATCATATGGGAAAAATGGAAAGCGTATGCTACAATAACTCTAATATAATGGAGGTAAACTTATGGATGAAAAGAAAAAAGACCTGATACCGGTTGCGGCCATCGCTCTTTTTCTGGTTATGATCATTATTATTTGTGCAGTGCGTCTGTCTATGCGGGATAAACAGCGGGAGCAGGAGATTCCTGCAGAGACTGTTTCCTATACACAGACAGAGGAAACGGCAGAAGACGGTATGACGCAGACACAGGAGGCGGATGCAGGGGATTTTGCCAAAACAGAGGAGACGGCAAAAACAGAGAATACAGCACAGGTAAAGGAAAACGAAAGTGACAGCAGTAAGCAAACACTGGAGATCGATACCGCAAAAAATAAGAATGTGATCTTCCAGGATCATGAAACACAGATTTCTGAGAACAAGATCGCAGAGAAAAAAGAAAATGTTGCCTCTATCCCTGCAGACTGGAAGATTCCGGAAGGCTCTGTCAGCAGCAATAACCCTTACGCAGGCATCGAAGGTGTGAAAAAGACCAACGAGGAGATGCTTGTGGAAATGGCTGCTTACTGGGAAGAAGGACATATGGAAGCAGTGGAAGATCTGGCGGGGCTGGCATGGTACCGGAAGATGTCAGACAGCATTGTGGATCAGAATACTTTTTACTATTACGGGGAGCGGAATGCATCCGGTCAGCCCCACGGCATTGGCCTTGCAGTCTATGCAGATCACGAATACTATTATGGCAGCTGGGCAGACGGCAAGCGCCAGGGACAGGGCGAATGGTTTAAGAAATATGTCTATTACGACAATGATACGGTTTCCGACCGTGCCTATCAGGTACATATGTACATGGGTGAATGGGCAAATGACCTTCCCAACGGTTTCGGGCAGGAGCATGTAGACCTGAACATGAGTCAGGCGGCAGAAAGCGGTTATTATATCCAGAACGTGATCGGAACCTTTAAAGACGGTCTTTACAGCGGAGAGATGTATCTGACCACTCTTGACAATAATGGCACGCAGGAAGAATGGAACGGTCTGGCCGATATGGGTATCTGGAGTCCCTACGGCTCCGGAACCAACAAAATTGAGGTTCCCGTCTGCCGCAACAGCAAAGACGAGGATCATTATCTGTGGCTGGCAGTCAGGGACAATAAGGACAGAGGTATCACACAGCTTCTGGAATAACAGCTTGACGCAGCAGTAAGGTGTTGTGTATAATAAACAGGCAGTCTTGATCAGGCTGTGGAATACGGGCGCATGCAGATGCGCCCGGAATATGCGGGTGTGGCGGAATTGGCAGACGCGCTGGATTTAGGTTCCAGTGGGCGACCGTGCAGGTTCAAATCCTGTCACCCGCATTGTATCGAGTGTTCATAACATACTTGGTTATGAATACTCGATTTTTTTTTACCTCTTTTTTGCGGTATCGGATACGGATATTTGGTCTAACGTATCTGATAAGATTTCGGTGTAGAAAATTTATGCTTTTTAAAAATTCGTGACATATATTCGGGGGAACCGAAACCGGTGTGATATGCCACTTCCTTAATAGACATATTGGTATTTCCCAACAGTTGGATGGCATGCAGGATACGTTGCTGGTTGATATATTCTGTCAGCTTTGTTCCGGTTATTTTTTTGAAAAAGATCCCAAGATAATTTTCAGAAAGATCCGCTATCCTGGCAAGTTCAGCAAGAGAAATTTCATGAGTGTAGTTTTTTTCAATGTAATCGATGATCAGGAAAATGCGGCGATCTACCGGGGAACTTTGCACGTTATCGGTTCTGCTGCTTAAAAAATCCAAAAGCAGGATACAGATACGTTCCACGATGTTGCCGGCAAGACGGTCAGAATATTTTCTGTCGCGGAGTCCTGAATGTAAAAGAAAAAATTCCTTCTCCATAAGGGGTATCTGATCCGGGGACAGATAGACGCTGCAGGGTCCGGGATATTTTCTGATTTCCTGCATTAATTCCGGATTCGATGCAGGGAGAGTGAATTTTAAATTGTAAAAGTGATAATACTTGTCTTCGGGAATCTGCATGCGGTGATAGTCACCTGGAAACAACAGATAAAAATAGCCGGGACAAATCTTATAAGGGATGGCGTTCAGATAATGAATACCTTCACCTTCCAGAAAAAACTCAATTTCATAAAAGTCATGATATCCAAAATCGTCACTGTTGGGATATTCAGAATTTGGATAACCGGATGGGAGATCAATGGTGATCTCGTTATTTTTCATGCAGGTAAGGTGGGATTGAAAATATTTCACAGGCAGTTTTTCCTTTCATCGATCACAAGCTGATTATAAGACAAAAGAATAGTTTTGTACATAAAATTGTTGTTTTCTGCACTAAAAAAACAGAATTATCCAGAAAAAGAAAGTTATAATAAGGACAAGAATAAATGGCAGAAAAATGTGAAATACGATTAGGAGGAAACACATGGACAGCATTCAAATGAGAAAAATCCTTGCACATCATGATGTAGTTTTCAGGGCTCCGGTCTGTGACTTTTCCTACGGGCTTCCGATCGGAAACGGGTCCAGCGGCTGCCTGTTATGGCTGTCGGAAGACACTCTGCATGTGCAGATCAATCACACTGACCTGATTGATGATGTGGCTGAAGGAGAAACATATTGTCAGGGAACCTGCGAGACAGCCGCAGTATGCCTCAATGGAGCAAAACTGGATATCTGTTTTCATGCACCGGTATTTGAGACAATTTATCAGAATCGTTTTGAAGCAAGGCTGTCGTTGGCAGATGCGTCTGCCTGTATTGATGGGGAAACACCATTTGCGAAAACGAAGATCAGGGCATTTTCTTCGGAAAAACAGAATGTAACGGTATTAAGTATTGATATGAAATATCAGGAAGTAATGCCTGTACGGGCAGAATTAAGCCGTTGGGGAAGCCGCACCTTCATGTACTGGTATTCACAGTTTCGGGATGATACCTCGATCGGACTTGACGGGACAGAAAGCTTTTTGGAAGACGGCTGTATGTGCATCGCACAGAAACTGAGAGGAAACAATTTTTGCATCGCCGTAAAAGCGGCTGCAGGAACCGGGTATGAGCAGAAGGTTACCGGTTCACATGGATTGGAGACAAATTTTGCGGGTACAGAGTCTGTAAAACAGGATTATTATATTACAGTTGCAGTGTCGGAAGAGTCGCTTGATCAGGCAAAAGCGGAAGCATTAAAACAGATCCGGGATGCAGAGGCAGCAGGAGCAGAAGAGATTTACAGGGAACATACAAAAGTGTGGGAAGATTTCTGGGAGAAATCTTATGTTTCCCTGCCGGAAAAACAGGATTATCTGGAAAATCTCTGGTATTTGTGTCTGTATTATGCAAACAGTCAATCCAAGGGAAAATACCCGGCAAATAATTGGAATGGTGTTTGGGGAGCATTTCATGATCATCTACCCTGGAACTGTTTTTTCCATTATAATATGCAGCTTTCTTCGTTTCCTATGGAAGCGGCCAATCATGCGGAGCTTATGAAGCCGTATTATGATTTTCGTGCCGGACAGCTTCCTTTGGCACAGGAATTTGCCAGAAATATCAAACACAGCAAGGGAGCTTTTTATACAGATGTCAGTGACTGGAAAGGGCGTCTCAATCCTTCAACGAAGGATAACTGTACCTGTGGTGCACAAATTGCACTTGGAATGTATCGGCACTATCGTTATACCGGAGATGAAAATTTCCTGAAAGAGTCGGCGCTCCCGGTGATGTACAAAACCGCGGAATTTTATATGGATCAGTTAAAAATGGCGGCTGACGGCTATTATCATATTTACAGTACAGAAGGATATGAGTCACCGATATTTTTGGTGGATGACAGTATCACTGACCTGGCTATGATCAGGGCATTGTTTACGACGCTGCTTCCCTATTTATCAGAAGAGGAAGCCAAAGAGTATCGGGATCGCCTGGAAAAGCACGTGCCTTATCAGACGGCAGAATTTTTGGAGGATGAACTGGATAAAAACGGTAAGTTTCTTCACGGAATCGGCAAAGGAACAAAACCGTTGATCGACCGGGTGTTAAGTACGGGCTGTAATCCTCAGCATGTAGAAGGGCTGTCAGATCCGGGAGTAGAGCAAAATGTATTTGGAAACCAAAAGGTACGTAAGACTTTTGGAAATCCCAAGAGAAGTTATTACGGTTTTCCGGATACGGAGATGGCACCTTTGTTTCCGTCCGGAATGATTGGGATCAAAGATAAAGAAAGCGATCTTTATAAACTGATCTATAACAGTATCTGTCTGCATCCGCAGGTTATTACGGACCAGAAATCAGAAGATTACGGTATGTGTATGGGCTGGTGTATGATGCCGATCTATCTGGCGCGCATGGGAATGGCAGAATATCTGGAGCGGCAGTTTGAACAGACAATTTCAACCTGGATGATCTACCCTCAGGGCTTTGGTACCTATGGACCGTATGATCCCGGTGAAGGAAATGCGCAGGGCGGTGCGAATAGCGGTTTCTTTAAAAAGAACAGATTGAGAAACTTAAATACCGGCGAAATGACAACCTCTCCTGCCTGGAAATTCCGTCATTTTGATTATGAAACTTTGCCAATTCTGGCAACAGCAGTCAATGAAATGCTTTTGCAGAGTTATGATGGTGTTATTCGGCTGTTCCCGGCAATCCGCAAGGAAACCGGGGTAACATTTAAACTGGCAGCCATGGATGGACGTCTGGTGGAAGCCGCATATCAGAATGGAGAATGTGAAGTGCGGATTGACTGTATCCGCGGCGGCAGTATGTCTCTGGCTGCAGAGCATGTAAACGGTAAACTGCTGTTTACAGATGCCAAAACCGAAGAGTTACTGGAAGTGACGGAAAAAGCTGGCGTTTACGCATTGGATACTTATACCGGACAGCAGATCATCGTGAGAACGAAAAATGCAGATAAGATCTCTGTTACAAGGGTTTATGAACGAAACATGGATGTGAAATTTTTAGGAAATGCCAAACTTGGAACCGAAAAGGAGTATTGATTTTATGACAAAAAGAAATTTGCATTCGATTCGTGTCGCGGTTGAAAACTGGCTGCATGAGGATCAGCTTGAGCATTTGCTCCGTCTGCTTGGCGAATATCCGTGCGGAATCACACAGATGGCATTGTTCACCACCACAACCCATATCCCGATGACGCTGCAGACTTTTGCAGAACGTCTGGCTATTATCGAAAAGCGTCTGGAAATGATCCGTGAGGCTGGATTTTCGGCAGGGATAAATCATCTGACTACGATCGGGCATCATTGTGAAGACTTGGGGGCAGGGCTGAAGGATCAATATACCTATATGACCAATATCAAAGGAGAAGTGTGTCAGGGCAGCTATTGCATGCGAAACGGGAAGTTACTGAAAGAGTACATAGTCCCCTGTTATACCATGATGGCAAACACCCATCCGGATTTTATCTGGATCGATGATGATATACGATACGGACATATGCCGATTGGAAATGGATGCTTTTGTGATGGCTGTATAAAGGCCTTTAATGAAAAAAATGGATTCACTTATACAAGAGAGACTTTGCGTGCGGCTCTTAATGAAAACAATACTGCATTGCGAAAATTATGGCTGGATCATAACAGTGATGCTATTTGTGAGCTTTTTGCCGTGATCGCTGACACGGTATATGCGATCGATCCGCATATTACTCTTGGATTTATGACAGGTGAACGATATTTTGAAGGATATCAGTTTGCCCGATATGCACAGGCGCTGTCGGCAGGAGGAACACATGAAATCATGTGGAGACCGGGCGGCGGTGCCTATGATGATTTTTCATACGACAGCATCGTAAGTAAAAAGGAAGAATTGGGGAGACAGAATGCTTATCTTCCGGAGTATGTGACGATTGTACAGTCTGAAATTGAAAATTTCCCATATCAGCTGCTGAAAAAGACACCGAAATCGACAGCTATGGAAGCGGCTATGAGCATGACGGTTGGATGCAGCGGTGCAGCATTCAATATCCTGCCGTCGGAAACGAAGGAATCTCTGGATACTATTATTCCGCATTTGCGCGCGATCAATAGCCTTGTTGCGTTTTACCGGAAAGAACAGGAGCTGCTTTTTGATCTGGTACCGACAGGGATTCACACCGGATGGAGGATTGATTCACAGGCAGCAGTACCGGAGGGCGAATTTTCTGCCATGTACGGCGGAATGTATGCGGCTTACGCCAGGGAAATGTTTCTTTTTGGACTTCCGCAGGCATTTCACAAAGAACATGCACCGGTAACACTGCTGACCGGTCAGGCTGCTGCTGTTATGAATGATGATGAGATTTTGAAAGTCCTCAGCGGCGGCGTATATATGGATGCTTTGGCACTCCGTTATCTGTGGGCAAGAGGATTTGGTGATCTGCTTGGTTTTGAGGCAGGAGAGGAAATTCCGGTGGATGCCAGGGAACAATATATCGGGCATCCGTTTAATGAAAAAATTGTGGGTGGCATTCGTAACTGCCGTCAGGCTTTCAATATTGGAAATAGTACCGCTTTGATCCCTCAGTCACCAAAATGTCAGGTACTTTCAAGACTGATCGATTATCATGAACGTGTATTATGTGACTGTGCCTGCGGCGTGTTTGAAAATGCGCTTGGCGGAAGAATCTGTATCGCCGGGTATTATCCGTT
The DNA here is from genome assembly GCA_017500935.1 of Lachnospiraceae bacterium. Lineage (GTDB taxonomy): Bacteria > Bacillota > Clostridia > Lachnospirales > Lachnospiraceae > Gallintestinimicrobium. The sequence goes on along the minus strand of JAFVXW010000085.1, from coordinate 7,643 downwards.
TGAATGGGTATCTGATTACCAAAAGACCATACAGCTAAACAGGCTGTTTGTCTGGCTGTCAAAAGGAACGCTTCCTTCCTTTACGGATAATTATAAAAGAGTACATAACATTACTCTTTGCGGGGACGGACGTCTTTGCGTGACGCAGTTTAATACAGGAAATGATGATCTGTATGAAGTTTCGGTGGCAGTGAGGACGAAGAAGAATACGGCAGTGTTATATACAATGTATGAGGGAGAAAAGACTCTGCAGGCGGATCATACCGTTTCTTATGAAGGAAATGAGTATCAGTATTTTACAATTCCGCAGATAAAACCTTTTGAGGGGGTAATCTTAAGTATATAACTGTAATAATCTCATCTTTGACAGTTGAAGGAAAATAAGGGAGTGTCGGTTAACTGACAGCCCCTTCCGCTTTTTTCTATTGCCGGAATGAAATCTTAAAAAATGCATAGGAAGGAAAAAATGTATCATTCCTGTAATTGAGTTATAGAAATGCAAGGTTTATAATTTATCTATAAATTGGCAGTAAATATAACGTTGACGCCGGAAAAGCAGAGGTATTGGTAATGAAAAAAACAGATTATTTTGAAAATGCAGCATCCTCCTCATTTATCTGGGATACCAAACCAGCTTCTGATTGGGCAGAAGCCTATCCAATTAGCAATGGAAGGCTGGGTGCAATGGTATATTGCGATCCACAAAAAGAGATGGTGGCGCTTAACCATGACCGCTTATGGAGATCCTATCTGAAGAGTCCTGAATTTCAGACATATCAGGACATGCCGGAAATCAAAGAACTGGCTATGCAGGACAGGTGGGCAGAGGCTGAAAAGCTGTTGGAGGAAACAGTGGCGTATACGGGAAATGCGATCTATATAAATCCGTTTGTTCCGGCATTTGATCTGTATCTGAACATGGCTCTGCCCTCGGAAAACATCACAGAGTATCGCCGCGGTCTGGATATGAGACATGGAGTGGTGTGTACAGAATTTGTCAGCGGTGATATCAGATATCACAGAACCTCCTTTTGTTCTTATGATAGCGGTGTAGTGGTAATGCATCTGACAGCTTCTGCACCGGGACGGCTTACGGGAGAGGTGTCCTTATCACGTATTCTGGATCCGGAATGCAGTGTGACAGGGGATGCCGGATATGGATATCTTACCATTTCTGCTGCATTTGAAGAAGGAAGGAAATTTGGCGGTGCAGTCCGCATACTGCATAAAAATGGCCGCATTACCATGGGAAAACGTACCTATGGAACAGAAAATGAAGAAATGCCCGAAAAGAAATTCGGTCTGGAGTATGTGTTTGACAGGGATACTTCAGTGAATTTTTCCCGGGGACCGTCATTTTATTTTGACAGCTGCGATGAAGTGACACTGATAATTGGGATCGCAGTAGATGATGAAACCGATGACCCTGTATCGTACTGCATGGAAAAGACCGGAAAAACACCTGCTTTTTTGGAAATGGAACAAATACACAGAAAGCATTTTTCTTCTTTTTATGACCGTGTCTGCCTGCGGTTGGGAGCAGGAGTTGATGAAAAACCTGAGAAAACGACACCGATGCGCATACAGGAAGCGTTGGAGACTGGTGTAATGACGGCGTTTATGACGGAGCTGATGTATAATGCAGCCCGCTATATTGCTATTGCATCCGGTATGCCTCAGCCTGAAGGGGCAGTATCCAAGGCTCCGATCAATCTGCAGGGAATTTGGAATCGGGATACCCGTCCTGCATGGGATAGTGATTATCATACCGACTTAAATATTGAGATGTGCTACTGGCCGTTGGTGAGTGCCGGACTCATAGAATGGTATGAACCTTATTTAGAATGGATAGAACGCCTTTCGGGGCAGGCGCGGCAGCGTGCAAAACAGCTTTATGGTGCCGGAGGAATTGCTTTTAATGGATGCTGTGATCCAAATGTGTTGGGAAACACAGATAATGTAGGTGCGACCTGGCTGACAGCTACTGCATGGCTGATGCAGATTCTCTGGATCTATTATGAGCATGACATGAGTGATAAGTTATTGAAACGGATATATCCTGTCTTTTTGAGTGCAGCAGAGTTTCTGGAGGAAATGCTTGTTGAAGAGGAGGGAAAACTGACCTATCCCTTTGGAGCTTCACCGGAAATGGGACTTATAGAGGATGGAAAGATACAGTGGCTTTCTTCAGCATCCACGATCGATCTTTCCCTGACCAAAGAATTGTTTGCGCATGTCATGACAGCGGCACAGCAGCTGGAAAAACCGCAGACAGCAGAGAAATATGCGAAGCTGCTTGAAAAAATAAGGGAGCTTCCGATCGATGAAGAGGGTTGTATCACAGAGTGGACGCAAAAACATGAAGAAACAGAACCGGGACATCGGCACCGTTCACCATGGGTTTCGTTCTGCCCGGGCAGCTATATCAACAAAAGAAGTATGCCCGATGTATGTGACGGTCTGGAAAAATTGCTTGCCAGACGCCTGGCGGCGGGCAAAGGAGCTTCCACTTCTTTTTCATTTGCATGGGATGCACAGATTATGGCCAGATATGGGCGGAGTCAGGAAGCTTTTGAACGGATTTACCTGTTGCTGCCGTTTATGCTGGATAATATGATGATGGCTACCAATGATTATGAGAACAAAGGATATGGTATTCCGTGGTTTCCGGGTCATAAGGTCATGCAGGTGGATGCACAGATCTGTCTGATATCCGCCATAGCAGAGCTGTTTTATCAGGACAGTGATGGAGTGATCACGCCGCTGGCCGCTCTTCCGTCAGAACTGGAGACAGGTTCCATGACAGGAATTGCAGGGCGCAATGGATTTGTAACGGACATTTACTGGGAAAACCATAAGCTGACCAGCATGAAAATTTATTCCCGCTGTGGAAAAAACTGCAGAATCTGTGTTCCGAAAGGACAGAAGATGATAGGTGATCCTGGAATCGAAGAATATCGGATGGAAGGAGAGGTATTATCTTTTGATACAATAGCGGGGAAAGAATATGTAATTAAGTTTACATAAAAGGAATGGGGGATATATATGATCTGGAAATCGGCTGAACTATATAATGTAGCAGAGCTTGTGGAGGAAGAAGGCAGAGGATATGCCATGCTGCGCTATCCAAAGGCAGTTGCCGATGGTATGAGTGTACAGGGACAGGCCATGAATCAGTGCGGCAGCGGTACAGAGATCCGATTCCGAATCCGTTCAGACAGTGTGCGGATCCGACTGAGCACGGGAGAGTCTGCACAGACAAGAGCCTGTGCCAGTGCGGAGGTCTTTTACGGGGATATTGCGGCAGGTTGGACGGACTGTACCAAACAGATCTTTGAAACACCTACTGACATCATGATCCCGCCGCCTGAAAATATGGAAGCACTGGAAAGGATTCATGCAGAGCATAAGATGCTTTTTTCTCCCCGGCTTGTGAGAGTAATCCTTCCGGGAGCAAAGATAAATATATATGAGATTGAAGGGGATATTGAGCCGCCCGATCCGCAGGATGTGCCGGCAAAGCGTTTTCTGGCATATGGGTCTTCTATTACCTTTGGCAGCCTGTGTGTACCGCAGGCTTATACCTGGGTGAACCGGGTGGCACAAAATATGGGAGCTGATCTGATCAATATGGGACTGGCCGGTTCTGCAAGGCTGGAAAAATGTGCTGCAGACTATATTGCCTCCAGAGATGATTTTGACTTTGCAACGCTGGAAATGGGAATCAATGTGATGGATCTTTCAGATGAGGAGTTTGAAAGAAGAGTCAGATATTTCATTTCGGCCATTGCGGGAGCGCATCCTGATAAAATCTTCTTTTGTATGGATGTGTTTTTCTGTTACAGCGACATTTTGGGTGACAAAAAAGCAGCAGCTTACAGACAGATCGTGCGGAAGGTGATCGGCGAACTGAAACTGCCCAATACCGTTTATCTGGATGGCTCGGCTCTGCTTACATCCTCGCGCGGTGTATGCGGGGATCTGACGCATCCCAGTATTTACGGTGTAGAAGAAATTACAGCCAATCTGACAGCTGCTATGATGCAAAGATGATGATAAATGACAGGAGAATTTTATGCATTATAAACTTTATGGTGACGGTATTCATGATGATACATTGGCAATTCAGGAACTGATTGACTCAACAAAAGGAATTTTAACACTTCCGCAGCCGGAAGAATGTTATCTTATTTCAAAACCGCTGGAACTTCCGGGCAATTTTAAGCTTGTGCTTCCCAGGTTTGCGGAAGTGAAGCTGATGCCTAAATCAGACTGTTATATGCTGACGAATAAAGAGAGCGAAATATGCCTGAAAAATATCGAGATCGAAGGCGGAATCTGGAATTATAACAATTTGGAGCAGTCTCCCAATCCCTGGTTAGGTCTGGAAGAAAAGAGCGAAAATCCAGATTATAACGGATTTGCCATTTTCTTCAAAAATATTAAGGGACTTCGCATAAATTCCTTAACGATGAAGGATGTGATCACGTTTGCGATCACGTTAGACACTGTATCCTATTTTACAGTGGACAACATTGTTTTTGATTTTAACTATGGAAATCCGCTTGCCACGAATATGGACGGCGTTCATCTGAATGGTAACTGTCATTATGGCCATATTACAAATCTGCAGGGTGCCTGTTACGATGATCTTGTGGCGATAAATGCAGATGAAGGTTCCGGCGGACCGATCACCAATGTTACAGTTGACGGTATTTATGCAGAGGATTGTCACAGTGCGGTGCGTCTTTATTCCGGCAGTGATAAATATCCTGTAAAAAACATTCATATCACAAATGTATATGGAACCTATTTCCAGTATTGCATTGGAATTACCAGATGTCCCTTTACAGGCGGTGTGGGATGTTTTGATGGAATTACTTTGGATAATATTTACGCCAGCAAGGCAGTACGGCTGCCGGTTTATAATAAGCCGGAGGATTCCTATGTATATCCGCTGATATTTATTGATGATGAACTTTACATAAAAGCATTGAAGATTGCAGATCTGCATCGTGTGGAATATGTGATACCGATCGATACCATATTGGTACGTGAAAATACAGTGATCGAGCAGATGATACTGGAGAATATCACGACAGAAAATCATACAGGAGAACCAATGCGTTTCTTCAGAAACTGCGGCACGATCAATCATCTTCATACCAATGCGCTGTATGAGGATAATGAGCCGGTTACGATCAGCATTTAAAATGAATGTTTCCGGAGCAGTATGTGTGCATCCGGCAAAAAGAGAGCAGTTCTTTTCGGGCGCTCTCTAGCGTAATATCTGCCGGAATAATATCAAAAAAATATTTTGTCATATAGACTCTAGTGTGCGTTATGTTCCACAGCAGATGGAGTGCATTGTTGTTGAGATTTATTTTGTGTATAAAACCTATTTTAAATTATGAATATGTTCACCTACCGCGCGGAAAATATTCTGGGCAGGTCCTGGAATGCGTCCAAGTGCATCCGGTCCTACATTCAGAAGATAGTTGATGCCACGGGCATTTAAACGATCCAGCAGACCAAGAACCTGTTCTCTGGATTTCCAATTATTATCAAAAGACTTGTAGCCCCAGGTATCATTTAAGGTTGCCGGGCATTCAAATAATGGGAAATCCTTAGTACTGGGATCGAAATCTACTTCGTTATCTCCAGTGGAGCAATAGTCACCCAGGCCGTTTCCAATTCTGGAATTCACAAGGCATTCCGGCTGATAATGTTTTACCAGATCGTACAATTCTTGACTCTGTGCCGGAGAAATAGAACTTGGAGTATCGAACCAGATAAGGCAGATATCACCATACCTGGTCATTAACTCTGTCACCTGAGGTTTAATCTTATCTTCAAAACACTGTGTATAGTTCTTCTGGCCATCATTTGGGAAATCCCAGTTATTCACCCAATAAGCATCACCGGGGTTGCCGGTTGCTCCCGCCCAGGTTTTTCCTCTTTCCCAACCGCCGCCGTTTGGTTCGTGCCAGTCAAGATCCTGAGAATAGTAAAGCCCTAATTTCATGCCATGTTTGTAACATGCCTCAGAAAGCTCTCCTATTACATCACGTCCAAAAGGTGTGGCATCTACAATGTTATAGCGATCCACTTTGGTATGATACATACAGAATCCTTCATGATGCTTGGCAGTTATCACCATGTATTTCATTCCGGAATCCTGTGCCAGTTTTACCCACTCCTCTGCATCAAAATAAATGGGATTGAATACCTTGGCCAGCTGTTCATATTCAGCCTTGGGAATACGATAGTATTGCTGGATCCATTCGCCGATTCCACCCATTCGATGACCTTTCCATTCACCTGCGAGAATACTGTATAACCCCCAATGGATCATCATCCCGTATTTTGCTTCTTTGAACCATTCTTTGCCATTCATATTCCTCATCCTTTCCAAAATCAACTTGACAATTATTATTGATATTAATAGGATATTGACAAATAGCCGGTTTGTATATAACAAAAATCTTTATGAACATAACCAAAATAGACTTTTGAAAGGAATGGGGAATGGAAAAATTTACTCTTTGGATTGATACATTTGGTAATACTACAGCACCGGAGGAATGGAGACTGAAATCCTCTATTGAGATGCAGCGTTTGTATTATATCAAAAGTGGAAAAGGAAGATATCAAGAGAATGGGTGTATGAAGGATTTTATTCCCGGGAAGATATATCTGTTTCCTTATAATCTACAGGCGCGATTTGAAACGGATTCTGAGGAGCCAATCGATCACATATATTTTGATTTTGTTTCCATGCCGCCGATTATTTCGAAATCTCCGATTATCTATGAAGCTATTGAATATCCGGAGATTATGAAGATGGTTCAGTTGATGGATATACTCAGCGTTTCTGTGAAAAGGGATCATATGGATATTTTATATTCTGTGTTGGATTTACTGCTGAGGCTGCTTTGGAATAGGAAACCTTTACCATTTAGTACGGACACTGTGGTGTGTGAAGTACAAAATTATATTCATCAACACTATGCGGAATATATCACAATTGCTCAATTGGCAGCATTTTCGCATTTGGAAGAAAATTATTTTATTCGAAGATTTAAAAATGAAGTGGGACAGACTCCTTATGCGTATCTGAAAAGATACCGCCTGTTGCGGGCACGAGAATATATTGCCAAGGGTAAAACAGTAGCACAGACAGCGGCATTAGTAGGATATGAGAATGCGTCCTCTTTGACCCGAGCACTTCATAGTCTTGCAGATTAAAGCTAATAAACCGTTTAGCAATAATCTTCTTAAAGATTTATAATATTGTTTACACTTTTTTGCACTCCCTATGCAAGCACTCTGAAGGCCCCTTTCTTTCAGCATTTTCCGGAGGCTTCTGCGTTCAAGTACGGCCACCAGCAGTAAATGAAAGTTTGAGAAATGCAGTAAATAACCCGAATTTGAAGCATTATGTACGGTGACTTATACCCCATTTGATAGACACGTGGAATGAATGGTATAATCAAACCAACAGGAGGGATTGATTATGTCCAATAAGTACAGTGCAGAATTTAAAGAACAGGCTGTAAAGCGTGTCTTAGCCGGAGAATCAGCTGCTAAGGTAGCAAGAGATCTCGGTATCAATGTTAACTCGTTATATACGTGGAAGTCCC
>JAFVXW010000084.1 GCA_017500935.1 Lachnospiraceae bacterium | reverse complement strand
GATATCGTGCAGGTTTCTGCGTGGAAGGGTGACGGTATGGATATGCTTCTGGAACGCATTGAAAAACTGCTGCAGAGTTTCCGTAAGTCCTTGACAGCCCTTGTGCCTTATACAGAAGGCAGCCTCATTGGCTGGGTACATGGCAGATGCGAGATCATCAAAGAGGAACATACGGCAGAAGGTGTTCTGCTGGAGGTTTACGTGGATGAAGAATCTGCAAACAGACTGGCAAAATTCAAAATAAATGAATAATATAAAGCTCTTTTCATTGAAAGATGGAGAGAGCTTTTTTTGTTGGAAAACCTTAAGAATTTCGTAAGTATTTTTTTCTATATTTTGTAACAACTCTGTGGTACTATGAAATCAGATTAAAATTCCATTAAATTGATAGGAAATATGCACATCCAAAAGGAGGTGTGGCGATTGAGAGAAAGTATCATTCGCATTCGGGATGTGAAAAAGATATATCAGATGGGCAGTGAACAGATCCATGCTATAGATGGTATTTCCATGAATATTTATCAGGGAGAGGTCTGCTGTCTTCTGGGTAAATCCGGTTCCGGCAAATCGACCCTGCTGAACCTGATCGCAGGGCTGGAAAAACCAACGGAAGGTAAGATCATCTTCCATAAAAAACATATCGAACGGATGGATGAAGATCAGCTGGCAGATTTTCGCAGACAATATGTGGGCTTTGTTTTTCAGTCCTATAACCTTTTGCCGACACTGACGGCTTTGGAAAATGTGACATTGCCCCTGATTTTCAAGGGGATACCGAAGAAAGAAAGGGAAGAGAGGGCTATGGAAATGCTGAAAGCTGTCGGACTGGAGGAGAGAGCCAAGCATAAGCCCTTTGAAATGAGCGGTGGTCAGCAGCAGCGTGTCAGTATCGCCAGAGCCTTTGTCAATGATCCTCCGGTGGTATTTGCCGATGAACCGACAGGAAATCTGGATACGAAAACAACTTACGAAATGATGGATCTGATCACAGGGATGGCAAAGAAAAACAAGCAGACTCTTGTGATCGTTACCCATGATCTGGAACTGGCAGAGTATGCCGATCGCATCGTGATGCTGCAGGATGGAAAGATAGAAAAAATCGAGAAGAAAATAAAGGAAGAGGGGATGAATGTTTATGGGTAAGAAATGGTTACAGCGTATTTTGGCAGCAGGTCTGGCATTGACTCTGGTCATTGGGCAGACGGTAACGGGTTTTGCTGACGGAGGTGAAGGCAATATCGTGATCGCCGGCGGCAATGTATTTGATGTGGAACCCGGGAAAGATACAAAAATCAAACTGCAGGTGAAAAACAAAGGAGCCGGCACAGCGGAAAATGTGTACCTGCAGGCGAGAGGTGCCGATGGAATCGTACCTTATAAGTTGAAACTGTCTAAAGGCGGTAATGTAGGGGATCTTGGACAAAATGGAATATCAATGGTTGAACTGGATGTAACAATGGATGGCATTGTGGAAGAACCAAATTATCCAATTGCTCTGGACTATATCTATAATACTGCCAGTGGAGAAAGTAAAAATGGTACGACAACCATTTATCTGCGGGTAAAGGGATATAACAGAGAGCCTGAATTTCAGCTGGACAGCATGAAACTGACGCCGGATGCCCTTTCTCCCGGAAGCAGTGCGCAGCTGAGCGGGGAACTGGTCAATCAGGGAGAGTTTGATATTTATCAGGTAGAACTCTCACTGGATAACCTGACGACAGATGGGATCAGTCTGGCAGGGGGATTTAGCAGCAAAAGTCTTTCCGCACTGCCTGTAGGCGGAAAGATGGGTTTTGCCTTCCCTCTGGTAGCCAGTGCGGATATGGCGGCAGGGAATTATCCCGTTGCCATCAAGCTGACCTATCAGAATGCCTATGGCAAGGAATATGAAAAAACACAGCAGT
>JAFVXW010000083.1 GCA_017500935.1 Lachnospiraceae bacterium | reverse complement strand
TCTGGCGATTCTGCTGCCTATGGCACCGGATAATTTCCTGTGTTACTTTTCCGGACTGGTGAATATGCCTGCCAAAAGATTTGTTGCCATCATCCTTGCTGCGAAGCCCTGGTGTATTCTGTTTTACAGTCTGTTTTTTGCATATTTTATCTGAGGAGAGAGATGAGAAATGATTGGATTTTACAATTACACCGTGGTCTTGACCTACATAGGAACAATTTTCGGTTTTCTGGGTATTCAATACATTGTACTTGGAAATCTGAAGCTGTCGCTGCTATGCCTGTTGGCAGCGGGCTTCTGTGATATGTTTGACGGAAAAATCGCATCTACCAGAAAACGCACCCGGCAGGAAAAACGCTTCGGTATCCAAATTGATTCCCTCAGTGATCTTGTATGCTTCGGCGTGCTTCCGGCGCAGATCGGTTTTCACTGTGCTCAGCAAAAAACTGCGGGGCTTTTGATTTCCATTGCATATCTTCTGTGTGCCCTGATCCGGCTGGCGTGGTTTGATGTGGACGAGGAGGAGCGGCAAACTCACAGCAAAGAACCGAGAGAATACTATCTTGGTCTGCCTGTGACGGCAACTGCACTGATTCTGCCGTTTCTGATCGGTATTGGAAGCATGATAAACATACCCTTTGCAGAAGTTTCGCATTTGCTTCTTCTGCTGATCGCCATAGGATTTCTGACCCCTTTTCAACTCAGAAAACCCCATGGCACAGGAATCCTTCTGTTGATGCTCGTGGGACTTACAGCCTTCGCAGCTGTCCTTTGGGGGTTGAGCGCATGAAAACAACTTCCAGAAGTGTTTCTTTTCTGTATGGAACAGTGACGGGCAGGTTTTTCCTGAAGGTTATTATGAAGCTGCGTCTGGATCGGGTGGCTGCCCGTTTTTTATGGTCTCCTTTATCAAGGCCGTTGATTGGATGGTACATAAAGCGCAATGGCATCGTGGTAACAAAGGCTGAAAAAGATTCCTATCGTTCTTTCAGAGATTTGTTTGTCAGAACGAGAGCGACTGAAAGTATTGATATTACTCCGGAGCATCTGATCAGTCCCTGCGATGGCTGGCTGAGTGCCTATAAAATCAGCGAATACAGCCAGTTCTCCATCAAAAATTCCTACTATCGTATCCGGGATTTTCTGCAGGATGAATCACTGGAGCAAAATTATCAGAATGGCATTTGTCTGGTTTTCCGTTTATCCGCTTCGGATTATCATCACTATTGCTATATCGATGACGGATTCCAGGGGAAGAATCACCATATTCCCGGAGTGCTTCACAGTGTCCAGCCCATTGCAGCAGAAAAATATCCCATCTATGTTCTCAACAAACGGTGCTGGTGTCTGCTGACGACCGAGCACTTCGGTCCTGTGGTGCAGTGTGAGATTGGAGCGCTGGTTATAGGCGGGATCTTTAACGAGAGAGAAAATGCCCGTTTTTGCAAAGGCACAGAAAAAGGTCATTTCGAGCTTTCCGGATCCACCATCGTATTGCTGTTTGAACCGGGGCAGATTCAGCTGAACCATACCATTCTGGAACAGCTGGCTATGCATGAGGAAGTCCGTGTAAGTCAGGGACAGTGGATCGGAATCGCGGAAAGGAGAAGTCAGAATGAAGCGTAGAGTCTTATATAAAATCTGCAACATAATCCTGTTTACGGTAAGCATTCTCCTGGCATGGGGCGGGATGATCTATGCGACAAAGAATCCTGACCAGGTCAGGATCATTGGATTGCTCATTTCTTTTCTGGGCTATGGTCTCTTTTTCGCAGCGGTGCTTCAATATGAAAACCGCGAAGAGAACCCGTCATAATATAGGGAGGAAAATATGTATCATTTTAATCGCAAACCATCTATCGGTATGAAAGTCCGGCTCCTGCAGATGTTAAAAAGCAAACTGGACACCCGGAGCATTCTCAGGCCAAGAATTGAAGAAAACAGCATTATATCCATCTGTAATGATCTTGGAATATGCGGCGGCGGTCTGGTGTTCGGGAAGGAACAGCCGGAATATCTTTTATGCTTTCTGGACAAGGGGGATTATTCTCCGGAAAACATTGCCCGTCTGGATCAGGCGATTCGTGAGGAATTTCCCGATATAAAAGGCTTTGATATCGTCAGCGCCGAAAGAATCTATGACTGAAAAGATACCGGCTTTATTCGCAGTGATGAAGCCGGTAGCTTTTATCTTACAGGAATCCGCACAAATCTCGTCAGCTGCTTTTTGTTTATTTCATTTTCTTCTCAAAACGGCAGAAACCTTCTCCACCGGGAACATCATCAGGATAATCCTCGCCCGGCTCCGGGTGGGCTTTGCAGAAAAACTCCACCATGTGAAAACCGCATT
>JAFVXW010000082.1 GCA_017500935.1 Lachnospiraceae bacterium | reverse complement strand
GGAGAGCACAGCTTTCTGACCGGTAAAAAAATGGATCCGGAGCAGGTAAAGCAGCGTCCTTTGGCTGTTATGCTCAATAATATCAAAGAAGGATGTCCTCAGACAGGAATTGCACAGGCAGCTGTTATTTATGAGGCCCCGGTGGAAGGGCGTATCACCCGTCTGATGGGACTGTTTGAAGATTATGATGCAATAGAGAAAATCGGATATGTACGAAGCAGCCGTGACTATTATGTTTATTGTGCTCTGGAATTTGATGCCATTTATGCTCATTTCGGACAGGCGACTCCATATGTGGGAGCTCTTTTGAACAGTGATAAAGTGGACAATATCAGCGGTGCGGTATCCGGAATTGACAGACCTGCGGCGAATACTTTCCTGTGTACTTCGGCGAGACCTGCGCCTCACAATGTTTATGTGGATAAGGACGGTCTGCTGAAGGATATCGAAAAAATGGGATACAGCCTGACCTATCATGATACCCACAAGGAAAAGTTCGCGTTTGCTGAGGATGGGAAAAAGGCTGAAAATATCGGAACAGAAACTGCAGTAATGCTTTATCCCGGCGGAAAAGAATCCGGAAAGGCGAATGGATACAGCAAGATCAAAGCGTATTTTGAATATAATGAAGCAGATGGAAAATATTATCGTTATCAGTACGGCGGTAAACATATTGATGAAAGCACCGGTGAGCAGCTGGCTTATGACAATGTTGTTTTCCAGTACCTGAATGGTGAAGTCCGCGATGAGAATGACTATCTGATTTTAGGCTGCCATGGAAATGAGAATATGAAGGTTCAGGTGTTCAACAACGGAAAGATGACCGAGGGTACCTGGGCTCGTTATGCAGACACCGATCCTGCATATTATATGGATGCGGAGGGAAATCCGATCGAGATGAACCAGGGAAAGACCTGGATCTGCATCATCTGGAATACCTACGCTGAAGATGTGGTTATTGAGTAAGTTTGGACAGGAGTAAGAAGATGAGACAGGTTTGGAACAGTTTTCGGCTTGCATTTTCCCTGTATTCTCTGATCCCTGCACGACAGGTGGAGCGGACAAGAGAAAATACAAAGTATATTCTGTGTTTTGTTCCTTGGGTCGGAGCAATTATTGCATTCCTGATTTCCGAGTGGAGAATTATTCATCCCTATCTGCTGGATCATGAATTTCTTCGTTCTGTGATCTGTGTTATGATATCGATTTTATTGTCGGGTGCTGCGCATCTGGATGGTTTTTTCCGTACGGTGGATGCTTTGTCATCTCATGAGAACAGAAGCGGAAAGCTGGATATACTCAGAGATTCTCATAGCGGATACTTTGCAATTATTATCTGCGTCAGCTATTTTATGATCATTGTCGGATTGTGGAGTGAGATGCCTATTGACGGATGGCCGGTGATCTCCATGGGATTTGTCCTTTCCAGATGTCTCTACGGTCTGTCTATCCTCTGGATCCGTCATGCGAAAAAGAGCAAATGTACCGTATGTATTCCTGCCAGGAAAAAGGACAGGCGTATCGTGACATTTGTGCTGGTTGTTTATGTAATAATCTGTGTGGCACTGATGATGTATCTGAAATGGAATGTGGCATTGGGATGTCTGGCAGGTGCTCTGATTGCTTTTATCATTTATATCTGGGTTGCATTCAAACATTTCGGTGGAATTACAGAAGATATCGCGAGCTTTTTTGTCCAGGTATGCGAGATAATGATCCCCCTGATGGCTTTGATCGTATATCGGGGGGCGATGGATCTGACAAGCTTGTATTCATAAAGTTACATAGCCGTTGT
>JAFVXW010000081.1 GCA_017500935.1 Lachnospiraceae bacterium | reverse complement strand
TTTAGAACTTTTTTCAGCGTTTTTTAAGATTTTCTAAATATTATAAAAGACTACAGGAAAAATCTCCTGTAGTCTTTCTCGACCATTACTGTTCTTTCAATGGAATATCGAAATACATCCCATGTCTGTCCGCCCCAATAGCAAAATCCTCCATCGGACTTCCCAGGCGGGCCTGCTCTTCCACTACCTCTTTAAACTGTTCTTCAGTCACCACACAGGGCTGCCAGAAAGTCTGCAGATTATTCAAATAGATCGGATAGATCCGCAGTGTTTCCGGAACACCCCCCTGCAGCAGCATCCGTACGAAGAAACCATAGGGTGGAACGCCGCGTTTATCGTATTCGCCATTGCTATTGAATACACCATTACCGATGCCATACAGCACCCATCTGCCATTTTTCTGCTCGATCTGCTGCATCATATGGGCACCATGACCTATGATCAGATCTGCCCCAGCCTGCAGCAGTTTATCTGTTTCTCTTCTCTGCAGATCACTGACCTCTGTAAAATCCACACCAAAATGAGGCATCACAATAATATATGCTTTCGGATTTTCTCTTTTTTCCTTCTGGATCTGTTCCCGCAATTCCCCTTTCAGGCAGGCAACACCGGCTCTTCCCGGCATTGCATAGAAATCATAATCGAAATATGCAGAACTGCGGTACCAGTAACCGCTGAAGATCACGATCTCTTTTTCTCCCGCCCTGATCCGCAGAGGTTCAATGCTATGACCACTGTCTCTTCCTGCACCGGTATAAGGCATTCCCGCTTCTTCCAGCGTCTGCAGCATGTCCTCCAGGCCTTTTCTGCCAAAATCCATGGCATGGTTATTCCCAAGCGTTACCCCATGGATGCGGAAATCCTGCAGCGTACGGATCGTTTGTTCCTTATCACCACTGAGAATAAAGGGCTTATACATACGGATGGGTGATTCTGTTTCGTCTGTCAGCGTCACTTCCAGATTCACGATATTTGTATCCCCTTCCGCAAACAGTTCTTTCAGACCTTCAAAAGAATATCCATAGCCATATTTCGAAAGGGCATCTTCTTTTTTATTTTTCTGACGGATCTTTGTATAGTATTCCCCGAAATAAGTATCCCCGATAAACTGGATACAGGCATCTTCCTTTCCGGCATCCAGCAGGAATCTTTCTTTTTCAACGGAAACTGCATCCTTGCCGCGAATCTGCTGCATCGCTTTCAGGATCAGCTGATCTCTATGGAAGAAATCTCTTGCGCCGCAGACAGCGATCATATACTGACGGCCATTTTCTTCCATCAATACAACGCCTTCCCCTTCGTTTTTCCCAAAAAGATACGCCCCCAGAATATGTTCCAGAGACAGCAGATTACTCTCCATACGGAGCAGTCTGCCTTTATGCTCTACTCCTTCTGTGCGAAGAACATGCAGCAACTTTTTATTTATACCAAACAGTTCCTTCCCCAGGCTGCCCAATTCGTATAAATTGAAGGACTGGGGTTGCTTTTCCATCTTTCTGCCGGTCAGATTCCGCAGAGCATCTTCGGAAATCCCCAGTTTTTTCGCCAGAGCCTGCATCTGTTTTTTCGCTTCTTTGGGGCCGCCCAGCACATCCGCTGCCGCCAGCAGCGCATCCGGTGCATGAGCGCAGACGATCCCCTGCAGCAGTGTATATAAGGATACCTTATCTCCTTCTGCCAGCTGAAGCGCCAGTTTATTTTTCTGTTCCTTCGCAGGATTCTCTCCAATGGTCACATGGTCTGTCAGATCATATTTCTTCTGACTGATCCCCCGCAGCAGCAATGTCAGCAAAAGCATGCTGCCCAGACCTCTGTCCGTTTTTGCATAGGGATTTCCTTCTGTCCAAAGGGTTTTTCCAGTGGTCAGATCTGTGACCATTACCCCGTAATCGCAGGGAAAACGATCCGAGAAAAGAGGCTTTCTGTCATCCAGATATTTTCCTGTTTCGATTGCTTCTGCCAGATGCTTACGGAATGCCGCGAAGTCATTGGCTCTGCGGGAGCCCTTCAGCAAGATGCAGTCTTCTGCCTGCAGCACGCTCGCTACCGCTCTTGCACACAGAGAAATATCTGCATAATAGCCAGCCAGAAGTTCTTTCGGCAGTTCCTCCGCCAGATACTGCATTTCTTCCCCATAAAGGAATACCATATCCGGATTCAGATCCAGAAGAGGCTGCTTCAGCTGCTTATGCAAAGGAGAAGCCTGTTCTCCCAGATTCACCACTCTGCCTAATACGCATATTTTCTTTCCAACAGGATACTGTGCTGCAAAATCACGGAACGTATCAAAGGAGGCTATCATTGACAAGATTTCCGCATTGTGGCTGTCATCCAGCAGATGCACCACACCTGCTTCTTTCAGTTCCACTGCAACAGGCTCCAGCACACCTTCATTCCGCTGCAGTTCTGCAAAAGGTGCAAACAGGTTTTCCAGTTCAGCTCCCGCCGAAACCGCCGCCAGCAACGCCCCCATGGAATTGGAAATGGAACTTCTGCCCAGTAAAGGCAGGGTATACTGATATTCCTGCCCTTTATATGTAATACATACTTCTGTAAGATTATTTTTCAGTCGATAACCCGTGCAGCGCATATCTGCATCCGCCCCAAACCCATAGCTCAGAACGGAAGCACCATAGCCTTCCACTTCACCTTTCACATAGTCATATTCCGCCATATCACGGTTCAGCACCGCGATACCGCCTTCTTTTATGCCATCTGCGATCTTTGCCTTAACATGGGCCGTATCGCGAAGGGTCTCCATCCCTTTTCTGACCTGCCCCAAACCAATTTCCGTGATAATGACCACATCGGGCTTTGAAACACGGCTGATACCGCCGGAACGCATCCATAACGCAGACATAGCCGTTTCCAGCACCACATAATCCGGATCAGAAATACATCTTGCCAAGGTCAGAGGCACCCCTGTACGGGTATTATGGTTACCATGTGTGGCAATGACGGCGCCACTCGCAGACAGGATCTTCGCCAGCATTTCCTTCGTTGTAGATTTGCCAACAGTACCTGTAATGGCAATGACTTTTCCTGTCATCTTTTCGCGCACATAGTCGCAGAGCATACGAATCGCCTGATACGTATTTTCCACCAGCAACTGCGGCACTGTTTCCGGCAGATCTTCGATCTTTTTCTGCACGATCACCCCGCAAATTGCCCGATGGAAATTCTTCACT
>JAFVXW010000080.1 GCA_017500935.1 Lachnospiraceae bacterium | reverse complement strand
ATCCACCGCAAACAGCAGGGATACGTAAGGACAGAGGGTCAGCCCCAGAACCGATACGTCATACCAGAACTTCACACCGGGGAAGAACTGGGCACGCATAAAGAAGGAACCGCCTGTCCAGAGGATCATGGTGATCAGAATCAGCATGAATTCATTGATGATCCTTGTTCGTTTCGCTGCGATAAACGTCAGGAACAGGAACAGATAGGAGATCAGTGCGATGATGGAGATAAAGGCATAACCACTGGTCATACGCGTCCACCTCCTCTGTAGGAATACCACAGATCAACAGATTCTTCTGTCTGTAAAAGTTCCATCACATCATATTTGGATGGATTGATCTTACGCAGTTTCTTGCCGCTGCGTTTCTGGTATTCGGCAAAGGTGCCGCATTTCAGGATGGTGATATTCAGAGGATCCACACCAAGGATCTTTTTCAGGTCCTTATAGTCCTGATCCACATATTTGAAATAAACACTCAGGTGTTCTCTCAGGATTTCCTTGCTGATGGCCTGAGAGATCAGTGTTTTGGGAGATAGTTCTACATAAAGGTGAAGCTGAGGACGTTTTTCTTCGTTATATTCCTTCACCGCGATCCATTCTTCGATTTCCAGACGGCTCAGATCGATAGCACTCTGGATGGAGTACTCTGTCACACGGGTAAAGCCCGCAATATCGATGACTGTAGGGATACGATCCACATAATGGAAGCGAGGGATTTTTGTTCCGTCCTCTGTATTTTCCAGACCTACACAGCGATAAACATCGCCCACGCGATAGCGCACAAAGGCGCCGCCCTTCAATACAGAAATCACCAGTTCATATTTTTCACCGGGAAGCACTTCATTCATCAGATATGTTTTTGGCTGATATTCCGGATGCTCCAAACTGATCTCCATTTCCTTTTCAGGAATGAACTCATAGAAGCAGGCATCCGGGAAGAAATACATCCCGTTCTTTGTCCATGTTTCCGTACCGATACAGCTGGGCTCTGTGCCTGCGAACAGTTCCATCGGGCGGATGCCCCACAGACGTTCCAGATCATCCTTATAGCTGTTATTATCTGTACCGGCTACCACAAAGCCCTTGGGCTTAAAGAGGTCTTTCGGCATCAGTTCTCTGCCCTCTTTTTTGCAGATGCGTTTCGCCTTCATCAGGCGCATCAGCATGGCAGGAGAAATTTTCTTCAGGCTGGAAAGACCACCGCCTCCGCCTCCACTCATGGAAGACAGACACAGGCTAACGAAATATGCCACACTGCCAAGGCCAAAGAAGAAATCGATGTCTCGTTTCATCGCCATCTTGAATCCCAGCTTGTTTCTTTCTGTAAAGGAAAGCTTCTGGGCTTCTGCAACGGGCGGCAGGAAATCGATTTCAATTTCATCATTCAGCGCCAAAGGGAACAGACCTGTTGCATAAGGCAGAGGTGCCAGTGCATACTGGAAGGTATCATGAGCCTTCAGATCGAACTTACCTTTTTCCTGGGCCGTTGTCAGGATCATGCAGGCAAGAACATTATTGCGGTATGTATCCAGCATGCTCTTTGTATAGGGAGCCACTTTTACGGGATGGCGTCCGCCTTCCCATGTGGTCTGGATCCAGATGATGGGTTCATCGGGAAGCATGCTGCCCTGCTTCTGCAGGAGAACATCGGCATAATCTCCGTAAGTTGTCAGAGGGACAATCTTACGGAATTCATCGATAGATGTGATCTTCTTTCCTTTCAGGAAACGCTGTCCCAGCGCAGAATTGCTCCAGAGGGCAATCTGTTCT
>JAFVXW010000008.1 GCA_017500935.1 Lachnospiraceae bacterium | reverse complement strand
TATGGTTATAAATTATATTGAATATATTAAATTATAGCTGTTAATATGACTAAATATATGGTATAATAACCTCGTCAGGAGGTATCTGCCATGCGTTCCAAAGAGGTACTTAATCTTTTACGTGTTACCCGGCCTACGCTTACGAAATATGTAAAATCAGGCAAAATAAAAGTAATACGAAAACCAAATGGTCATTATGAATATGATGAGGAGAGCGTATATGCTTTTCTCAACAAAGACGTAAGAAGGAAAACGTATATTTATGCCCGTGTTTCTACTTCAAAACAGAAAAAAGATCTGGAGAACCAGATCGAAATGCTTAAACAATTCTGCTTTTCCAATGGTTATATCATCTCCGGTATTTATGCTGATGTGGCAAGCGGGATCAACTTTGAAAAACGGAAAGAATTTTTTGCCATGCTGGATGATATACTGGCGGGAAAAGTGGAGAGGGTGGTCATTACGTATAAAGACCGGCTTTCCAGGGTTGGTTATGAGTTGTTCCTTCACCTGTTTCTCAAATTCCACTGTGAAATTGTTGTAATGAGTGAGATCGGATCTACAAAACTGGACAGCCAGGAGATCTTTGAGGAAATCATAAGCCTTCTGCATTGCTATTCCATGAAATTATACAGCAAACGAAAAGAAAAAAGGATCAGGGAGGTGTTGATGGAAGATGCCGAAGAGGAAACAGGAAGCGGCAAGGGTTGAAAAACATGTCATAAAGAAAAGCGATCCTTTTTATGAGAAGCTGGAAGAATTCTGCAGATTATCCAAAAATCTTTATAACCATGGAAATTACCTGGTCCGGCAAAGCTTTATAAAGGAAGGTACATGGCTCAGCTATGCACAGCTGGACCGCATTCTGAAAGCGGACATGGAATACCCGGATTACAGAGCCATGCCTACGGCTCAGAGTGCACAGCAGATTCTCCGCCTGCTGGAGAAGAACTGGAAATCGTTTTTTGAATCCATAAAGGACTGGAAAAGCCACCCGGAAAAATATCTGGGCAGGCCAAGGCTGCCTAAGTACCTTGATAAAAACGGGAAATACCTTTTGATCCTTACAAATCAAAATTGCCGGATAAAGGGAGGAGAGATACGATTCCCGAAAGTGTTTGGCGGTTTTTCCATCAAAGCCATGTTCCTGAAAAAGAGTAACTATGTTTCTTTTCAACAGGTACGGCTGATCCCCCACAGAAGCAGGATCGTTGCGGAACTGGTATACACTGTCAGAGAGGAAGAAGTAAAGGAAGATAATGGAAGATATCTTGGAATCGATATCGGCGTGAATAATCTGGCGACAGTCTGCAACAATGCAGGGCTGCCCGCATTTACAGTAAACGGAAGGCCATTGAAATCCATCAATCAATATTATAACCGGAAAGCATCACATTACCGGGCTGTCAGCAAGAGAATGAACGGGAAGAATTATACGTCAAGGTTGTCACGGCTGACAGAAAAGAGGGACGCAAAAATAGAAGACTATATGCACAAAGCCAGCAGATACATTGTGAATTATTGTACAAACAACAGGATTCATACAATTGTCATCGGAAAGAACAGGGAATGGAAGCAGGGATCGTCCCTGTCCAAAAAGCAGAACCAGCATTTTGTCCAGATTCCTTTTGCAAAACTGATAGAAATGATCGAGTACAAGGCAGCAGAGAAAGGTATAACCGTCATCTTGACCGAAGAGAGTTATACGAGCGGTACGAGCTTCATTGATCAGGAAGAGCCAGTTAAGGAAAATTACAACAAGAGCAGAAGGGTTCACCGGGGGCTTTTCATTTCCAACAAAGGGACATGCATCAATGCGGATTTAAACGGTGCTTATCAGATTCTGAGAAAAGCATTCCCAATCAAATGGGATGGAGGGTGGGCGTTACATCCGGTTGTAGTAAATATGGCATAAGCCATATTGAACAACAGAGAAAAGT
>JAFVXW010000079.1 GCA_017500935.1 Lachnospiraceae bacterium | reverse complement strand
GCCCAGTCACCCAGACCATATCTGTCCAGATAGCCCTGGAACAGGAATACGTTGGGGATCTGAATGCCAACGGTACAAGGTGCACAATAGTTACATCTGCGGCAGAAATTATTGCCCAGCTGTTTTCTGATCTCTTCCATCTGCGCCAGTTCTGCTTCTGTCAGAGGTGTTTTGTCTTCTACAGCCGCCAGATTCTGCTCAATTTCCTTCAGATCAAACATACCGGGGATGACTACTGTTACATCAGGGTTTGCACAGATGAAACGCAGCGCCAGTGTAGCATCCTCAATGGCACCGCCAGCCAGAGGTTTCATCACGATAAAGCCAACGTTCTGTTCTGTGCATCTTCTCATCAGTTCTTCGCCCTGCTTCTCCACGATATTATAAGGGAACATGATGGTTTCTACCCAGTCATAGCTCAATGCCTTTTCAAACACTTCCAGAGAATGGGCAGTCACACCAATATGACCGATCTTACCCGCCGCTTTCGCTTCCTGCAGAGCCTCCAGTGCACCGCCTTCAGCCACTACCTGTTCCAGCTGCTCTACATTAGGGTTATGCACCTGATACAGGTCGATATAATCTGTACGCAGGTTGTTCAGGCTGGTTTCGATATCTGCTGCCATAGCTTCTTTTGTTCTCGCCATGCTCTTTGTCGCCAGAACAAATTTATCGCGGATACCTTCCAGCGCTTCGCCGATGTAGCTTTCGGAAACTGTATAACCCCTTGCAGTATCGATATAGTTGATGCCCTTTTCTACCATGGCCTTTGCCAGTTCCTTTGTTACCGCTGCATCTACCCTCTGAATAGGGATGCCGCCAAAGCCCAGACGGGAAATTTTCAAACCGGTTTTGCCCAGTGTTACATAATCCATATTGACTCCTCCTTATATGTAAAAAATTCTCAATTATCTTCCAGTTTCAGCATATCACAAAACTGCATTGTACTCAACCAAAAACACCCACGGAATTTCCGCGGGTGCTCTGCTTATTATTCTTCTCCTGCAAAATCGATCAGTTTCTGATATTTCTCCTCAAAAAGGCTGTTTTTCATATACACATAATTGAATTCACGATAGATCTCAAAATCCTCGATATCCAGTTCTACCAGAGAGCCTTCCTCCAGTTCCTTCCGCACCATAGGATAATAGGAAAACGTAATGCCAAGGTTCGCCTTCACCAGTTCCTTGATGGCGATAAAGTTACTGATCTCCTGCACCGAAGGGAAACTGCCGATAGTAAAATTATTTTCCTTGAGAATCTCTTCCAGAATCTCTCTTGTGCCGGAGCCTTCTTCCCGAAGCACCAGCCCTTCGGAGCGGATATCCCCTAACTTCAGTTTCTTCCCTGCAAGGCTGCATTCCTTGCAGCAGGTGCCTACAAACCGTTCCTTTTTATACAGCTGATAGGCGTATTTTTCCTTATCGAAAAAACCTTCCAGAATGGTAAAGTCCAGTTCACCCTTTTCCAGCATCTGCAGCAGATTTTTCGTATTATCTACATACAGATGCAGGCGGAACTGTGGATTTTCTTTCAGGAAACGGCTCATGATGGAAGGAAAAACAAATTCCCCGATGGTCTTTGTGGCACCAATACGAAGGTGAATCTCTTCCTCTTCCGTCCTTGCCATTTCCTTTCGGATACCCGCCTCATTCGCAACCATTTCCGAAGCCAGACGGCGAAGCAGTTCGCCCTTTTCCGTCAGCTGCAGCACCTTGCCGGAATAAGAAAACAGCTTGCAGCCGTAATGCTCCTCCAGAAAACGGATATGCTGAGTCACGGCCGGCTGGGTGATGTGCAGGGCTTCCGCTGTTTTGGTATAATTCATTTTTTCACACAGTTTCAAAAAAGTCAGAATCCGATTATCCAGCATCTTCTCCCCTGCCTTCCATTTTTCCTTATTCCTTCAGAAATGCCAGTGCATCCGCAGGGATTTCGATTTCCTCCACTTCATTGAAATCACTGCAGACCATCATGACAGATGTTTTTTCGATATCAATGGCAATGTCCTCTTCCGCCATGCCCATGGCTTTCATGGATTCATCCATGATCTTCTGCATCATTTCTGTCATATCCATTTCGTATTTCCGCACATAGCCTTCCCCATCGATCCAGAGGCTGATGGGCAGGTCACCAAGGTCTGCATACATTTCCTGCATCATTTCTTCTGTGATGCCCATGCTTTCCGCAGAAGTCGTCATGCCGCTGGCTTCCAGTGCCTCTTCCATGGCATCTCCGGTAATGACCCCTGTGATCTTCGTTGTTTCTGTGCCACCAATCTCTTCCTGTCCGTCAGACTTAAAGTTTTCGATATTATCCAGATACAGATCCATGTTTTCTTCCGCATTATACTGATCCAGTTCGCCCAGTTCCAGTGTTTCTGCATACCATGTGTCTGCCGCATACATATAGGATTTCAGTTTCCCGTCCTCTTCTGCCGCATACATCAGCATCTGTTCCACTTCCGTACCGTCGTCCATCATCATGGAAAGCTCCATTTTCATCTTCAAAGGTTCCTGCTGG
>JAFVXW010000078.1 GCA_017500935.1 Lachnospiraceae bacterium | reverse complement strand
TTCCGTTCTCTTGAGCTGATCACGGACAGCCTGTCTGCTGATGGACAATTCCTCACCGATCTCTGTGAGAGAAAGGTCATTCTGATAATGCAGTTCATATACCTGCTTCTGTTTTTCTGTCAGCAATTCGCCGTAAAAATCATAGAGCAAAGTCAGCTGCAAAATATCGTCCATTTTTCTCCTGCCCCCTGTAAAGGTATACTACTTTACAATCACCTTGAATAATTTATCACAAGAACAAACCGGTGTCAAGTATTTTTCCTTTACAAAGAAAACTTTTTTTCGAAACCGTGTTTTTTCGATAAAATCAAGATTTATACGGAGGTATGTCCTCATACAGCGTACACTTTTCTTTCATTTTTTCAATATTTTCAAAGACCTCAAAGGAGATATCTTTATATATGTTTTCGGATAATTTTTCTTCCGGCGGATATAATCCGAACAGCATTCCAAAGTCAGCAATTTCCTCCGGCGTTTCATGGATCTCTGCCATTTCCCCTGTGATCTTTTCCTTCCAGTTCGGTTCAAAGATCATCATCTGCACAAATGTTCTGAAATCCTCAGCCAGATACCAGCATTCCAGCTTCTCGGAAACAAAATAAACCTTCGGCGGACTATTCCGATCATCAAAAGCAAAATAGCCTTCTTTCCCATCATGGGCAAATAAGGTCATACTGGGTGCAGGGAAGAAATCCACTTTGGGGATCAGCCCCTCAAAGAACAAACGCAGCCCTCTTCTTCTCTGCAAAGAAGTGAACCCATTTTCCTCACAGGTCGGCACATAGGTTTCAAATCGTTTTCCTGCCCAGATACATTCGACATCTTCGTCATCCTCAATCATAAAAACACCTAATGTACCCCTAAATGCAGGTGATTCCACATTAAAATAAGCCCTCTTCTTCATGCTTATTCCCCCTTTTTGCAGACAGGATAATTAAAACAATCATAAGTCAGCTTCTTTTCAGAAACCCAGACAGCACTGTAATGCCCCTGTTTGGAATTGAAGTTCCAGAAGCCTTTCGGCCCTGCTCCCGTCAGATGGCAGTGCATGGCGCTCAGTGCACCATTATGGGACACTACCAACACATGCTTCCCCTTATTTTCTTTGATGATACGGTCAAGACCACCGGTAACCCGGTTATAAAAATCCATAAAGGCTTCCCCTTCCGGCATGGTCAGATCCAGCCAGTCCGTCCGCCATTGTTTCAGGATCACTCGGTCTTCTTCCGTCATTTCTTCCCAGGTACGGTTTTCCCATGCACCATAGTATAATTCCCTGATTTCCGGCATCGTTTCAATGGGTCTGCCGTCTGCAATAATTTCTGCTGTATGTAAAGCCCGTTTCAGGTCACTGGAATAAATGGCATCAACATGGATATCCCGAAAAGCATCCCGCAGTTCTTCCGCCTGAGAGATCCCTTTTGCATTGATATCCGCATCGTACCAGCCATAGAACATATTACGGGCATTCATATCTGTTTCGCCGTGGCGTACAAAATATAATTTCATTTTTACACAC
>JAFVXW010000077.1 GCA_017500935.1 Lachnospiraceae bacterium | reverse complement strand
GCGAATCAGTGCTTATCAGATTTCAGGAAGATGAAGTCATCGTAAATCAGGGAGAACACTCTCCTTATCTTTATAAAGTGATCTCCGGAAATGTAGCATTATATTTTAATTACGGAAAGCCGGAAGAATATCTGGTGGGGATCCTTTCCATGCCTCGTTGTTTTGGGGAAATGTCCATGCTGGCAGGGCTTCCCAGTCCTTATACGATTGTGGCCATCAATGAAGTGGTGCTTCTGAAGGTAACGGAAGATTCCTTTGACAGTTTTATCCGGGACAACCATCAGAATGCAGTCATGATCATGAAGACCATGGCCCGTAATGTGACTCTGGCAAATATGAACATGACCATGTTAATGGATGAATTAAAGGAAATCAGCAAGGCGGAAGTAGTGGATGAAGAAGCACTGAAACGTCTGACAGACCAGTATTTGGGAAGTGAAAATGCAGCCGATGAATTTACACAGGAAAAGGATTATGGAGAAAACGAGGATGACAGGTTGGTGCTCCCGGAAGTGAAAAAGTACTCTGTCCTCAAACATCCGGAATATAAAAATTATACCTATGCCAAGACATATACCTGTATCCATTGCGGACAGAGCTTTGAAGACTGTCGTATTTTTAATTCCAAACTGAAAGCTGACAGAAAGAGATTTAAAAAGATGCGGTATGACCAGCGGCAGGCGTATGTGGATTTTGAGCCTTACTGGTATGAACTGGTGAGCTGCCCGCACTGTTACTTCACGGCATTTTCTGTCTGCTTTTTGGAAGGCAGATATACCATGGAAGAAAAGTATGCGGAAAATTTAAAGGCAGCTGCAAAGAAGATCCATCTGAATTTTAACGAAGACAGGGATATCAATTTTGTGTTCCTGCAGCATTATCTGGCACTGATCTGTGTGCAGGGACTGTACAACCGCAATGCCATCCGGGCGAGACTGTGGAAGAATCTTACCTGGTTCTACGAAGACGTAGAAGATGATACGATGAGAAAGTTTGCGGCTGGGGAAACAGCAAAGAACATCAGCATTGTATGTAAAAATACGGATATGAAAACAGAGAAAGGTCAGAGTCTGGCACTGACGGCAGCTTTTATGTACCGGATGTGTGGTGATGTTGGTGAAGCAAGAAACTGGGCAGACAGAGTCCGAAATGCCGGCGGTAAGAATGTTTACAGTAAACTGGCAGGAGAACTGATAGAAGAATTGTAGGACAAAAGGAGCCTAAACGAGGAAATCTGTAGAATTTTTGAGTCTGGCTCTGAATAGTTAAAAAAAATTAAGATGGAAAAAGAGAAGTCACGTATGGATTATAAAAGAAATAGAATAGGGATTGCGGTCCTCTTCCTATGGTGTCTGCTGTTATGCGGCTGCCTGGAATTACAGGGTTACCGGCCTATTGAGGATATCCATAATCTGGATGGCAGGCGTGTGGGCGTAGGAATTGGATATTCCACAGATTACCTGCTGACCGGCAGGAAGGATATGACTTTAATGCGTTATGACAGTACCGCAGATATG
>JAFVXW010000076.1 GCA_017500935.1 Lachnospiraceae bacterium | reverse complement strand
GCGCCAAAGAGATCGGAGCCAAAGCCGAAGTAAACTCCAGTTTGAAAGCCCTTGTTGTATATAATAACCCGCATATTTCTGATTTGGTTTTGGCTTCCGCGGAAAAAGTAGTCGGCGCAGAAAACATTGTGCAAATGCCCGAAAAACTAAGCTCGGAGGATTTCTCCCAGTATTTGACCCAAAAACCCGGCGTATTCTTCAGATTGGGAACCCGGAATGCGGAAAAGGGCTGTACAACCCTTCCCCACAACAATGATTTTATGATTGATGAAGACGCGTTCCCCATCGGAACAGATACCTGCGTTCAGTTTGTTCTAGACAATATGAATGGCATCAATATGGAAAAAGTAGCCGCTTCTGATGAAAGGGTAAAAGGATTATGAAACAAACGATTTGCAGTGTAGGCGACGCGATATTGCTGGAAGGCTTTCCGGATGGCTATGATATTACGCCTGTTAAAAACATTGTAGAAAAGGCAGATGTACGGCTTTTTAATCTGGAAAATGTGCTGTCAGACAGAGCAATATATGGATCTACCTACTGTGGCGGGACCTGGCTTCTTGCCAAAGAGGATACGCTGGACAGCACATTGCGCTTTGGATTTAATGGCTGCTCTTTTGCAAACAATCACACGATGGACTTTTCCTATGACGGCCTTTTTGACACCCTTGCTGCCGCCAAAAAAAGAAATCTACCCATCTGCGGAGCGGGAAAGGATCTGGAAGAGGCTTCCAATTATGCGGTGATCGAAACAAAAAACGGAAAATGCGGCCTGATCTCCATCTGCGCGACCTTCAACGACACTGCCCGTGCAGGGAATCCCGCAGAGAACCTTTTGGGAAGACCGGGCTTAAACCCTCTGCGATTTTCTGTTGAATACTACATCACCCCCGAACATATGAAAGCACTCAAAGAGATGTCCGCAGGCACCCACATTGACGGCAGAAGGAACCGCTCCCGTATGGGCGGTTATACCCCTATGCCCCCCGAAGGCTGCTTCGGCTTTGGTGAATATAACTTCAGGGAGAGTGAAGTGGAAGGAAAATTTTCAAAAGTAAACGCAGTGGATATGGCAAGAACGGAAAGCACCATCCAAAAAGCCCTTGCAGAGTGTGATACTGTCGTTGTGAATATCCATTCCCACGAAATCAAACACGACACAGATGACGAGCCTGATGATTTTCTGATCGAATTCTGCCGAAAATGCATTGATGCCGGTGCATCGGCAGTTGTCGGCACCGGAACCCATCAGCTGAAAGCCATTGAAATATATAAAAGTAAGCCTATTTTTTACAGCCTTGGTAACTTCATTTTTCAAAGCGATCTGGTTTTCTGTATGCCGGATGATTTCAGAGAAAAATACAAATTACCCTACGGACTTACCGCAAGACAACAGATTGCCGAAAGAGCAAAACTGGGTAACGGCGGGCTGCATAGTGATGTCAATAATTTCCGTTCTATTATGCCCTTTATCACTTTTGAAAATGGCGCTGTAGAACGCATTGTTCTCTATCCGCTGCGGCTGGATATGCATACTGGTCTGCCGGCCCTCGCCGATCAAGCCGAAGCGCAAATCATTTTTGATTATCTTTGCGACAGAAATAAACAATTTGGCACGGTCATGAACCTTCATAACGGTGTAATAGAGGTAAAATTATAATGATCAAAACAGAAGTTTACGAGCAGGTGCTTTTTGAAACCATTAAAAGAGGCGCAACGGAAATATCTGCCGATGTGAAAGAGGCGTTTGAAGCCGCAATTGCCCGGGAAAGCAATCCCGATGCCAAAAAAGGTTTGATTGCAACCTTAAACAGTATGGAGATGTCCGCAAAGCGGGAAAACCCTCTCTGCGTGGATACCGGCTGGCCTATCTTCTATTTTAAGGTGGGAAATCAATGTCAGCTGGAGGGCGGTTTTGTAGAACTGGAAAACGCGGCGCGCCGCGCTGTTGCCAGGGCCACCGAGCTGGGCTACCTGCGTGCGACTATGAAACATCCGCTGACAGGCTATGATCCCGGCAATAATATCGGTATGAATATTCCGGATTTTACCTATCAATTTGTAGAAGGCGATCATATCGAAATCTCATACGCAGCCAAGGGTGGCGGCAGCGAGTGCTTTGGCGGAACACGACACAGAATCGTGGCCTTCGCTGACGGCATTGCCGGAATCGAGAAATTTGTCATCGACAGTTTTGTGGCATCTGCAAGGGCGGGAGCAGTGTGTCCGCCGTCTGTTCTGGGCATTGGCATTGGCGGCACGGCCAATGTAGCAGCCAATTTGGCAAAGGAAGCCGCTTGCCTGCGGACAGTTGGCTCCCGCCATCCCGATCCGATGTTTGCAAAAATTGAGGAAGATCTGTATAAGGCTCTCAACAGTCTGGGCGTGGGCATTTTAGGCGCCGGTGGCGACACGTCTGTACTGGCGGTCAATGTGGAATATGCCTATACCCACATTGCCGGCATTGCCTGCGCTACCAGCACCAACTGTATGGTTGCCCGCCGCGCATCTTCGAGAATTGATGCAGATGGTCGTGTAACGGTAATGAGAAGTCCCAACTGGTTTGGTGATCGATAGGAGGATACTATGGCAGAATATCATTTGACTGGACCTTTGACAGATGCCGATGTAGAAAAGCTGAATATTGGAGATATCGTCTATATCAGCGGCGAAGTGTTCACCTGTCGGTCCAGACTGCAGAAATATATTTTTGACGAAGAAAATACGCTCCCCTTCTCAACGGAGAAAAGAAACATCCTAATCCATAACGGTCCTATCGTAATAAAAGAGGATGGTAAATGGAAGCTGGTTTCCTTTATGCCCACATCAAGCATTCGTTTTGAAAAGTGGGGCGCCAAAAGTGTGGATCAGTGGAATCTTAAAATGATCGTTGGAAAGACCACTATGGGTCAGCAGACCGCCCAAATGATGAAGCAAAAGAAATGTGTTCATGTTTCACCCCGGTCTGTCAGCCCCAATCTGTGGATTGACTCTATTGAAGTGCAGGATGTGCATCTTTTTGAGGAACTGGGCAGCATTGAGGCTGCTTGGTTTTTTAAGGTTCAGGAATTGGGTCCGTTTATTGTGGATATCGATACGAAGGGAAACAATCTCTTTGACCAATTAGATGAAAAGATCGCCGGCAACAAAGAACAAGCACTGTTGGATTTAGGTATCGACCCCAATTTTCAGTTTACAAAACTGTATTAAACCAAAAGCGAAGTATAATCTCCTGCCTTTTACAGATACTAACAGCGTAATTTGTAAATTTTCGCAGCAAAGCCTTCCCCTGGGGGAAGGTGGCCGAGCGTAGCGAGGTCGGATGAGGGCAATCCCAGCATTCATCTTTCAGTTTTCGTGAAAGAAAGGTAAAGGTTGACCCTCATCAGTCAAAAATCAGAGATTTTTGACAGCT